>CAYNIJ010000009.1:0-115688 GCA_964397415.1 uncultured Ignavibacteriales bacterium
GTCTGCCGCGCAGAAGAACCCTCATCCGGCGCTCCGCGCCACCTTCTCCCAAGGGGAGAAGGGAAAATGTTAATGCCTTAGCTAGATGAGAAGTATTTGTTCTAGGACATGGATTCTCCTCTCCCTTTGGGAGAGGGTGCCCCGAAGGGGCGGGTGAGGGTCCGATTTGCGAATCAGGTTTTGCGCTCTTTGCGTTTGGCGGCGGGGAAAAGAACGTTGTTCAGGATCAGCCGGTAACCGGGAGAATTCTTGTAGAGTTTGAGATCGGTTGGGGGATCGTTCACCATATGTTGGTAATCTTCGGGGTCATGGCCGGCATAGTAGGTGACTGTGCCACGCCCGAGATTGGTGTGCAGATAGCGGACCTCGTCGAACCCTTCCGGCTGGGCGAGCACCACGACCGATTTTTTGAGGAGCGATTTCCGGAATCCGGTCACCTGTCCCATGAAGCCGTTGACCGTGGCGGTATGATCCTGCACCAACATGGTCGGAACGGGGTCGAGTTTGGCGGAGAACTCAAAAAGGAAAAAGTAATCCTCGGCGGGTTGGCCGAAACGGACCAGTCTGTCCGGATAGGTGTCGATATTCGACCGGCGGTAGAGGAGCGGGTCGGTCGTTATCTGGAAATTCTCGAAACAGAATGTCTTGGAGAAATCGAGCCGCGACTGGGCATCGGGGTCAACCGGGTCGCCATCGAATTCGCGCGGCACGATATCGACACCCTCGGCGGCGAGGGCGATATCAAAGGTCTCCGGCGCGGAGCACATGGAGAATAAGAATCCGCCGCGGCGGACATAGTCGTAAATGGTTTTGGAGACATCGAGCTTGAGCAGAGAAACCTTGTTGTAGCCAAGTTTCTTGGCCATCTCTTCGTTGGTGCGAACATCGGCCTGATACCATGGTTCGGTGCGGAAGGCCGAGTAGAACTTGCCGTACTGGCCGGTGAAATCCTCGTGATGACAATGCAACCAGTCGTATTCATCGAGTACGCCGCTGAGGACTTCCTCATCCCAAATGACATCATAGGGAATCTCGGCATAACTGAGCGCGAGCGTGACAGCATCATCCCACGGTTGCAGTGAGGGGGGAGAATATACCGCGATGCGGGGGGCTTTTTCCAGCTCGACCCGTTCCATGTTCTCGACTTCGATCTGTCGGTAGATATCGGCGACCTGTCCGGAGGTGACCTGCTCGTAAGAGACACCGGCCATCAAGCAGAGATCGAGTGACGCCTGTGAGTAGCCCAACAAAAACGAACCAGCGCGGTAGTTCAGCAACCACTCCGCCTTCTCCCCTTTGCTCAACACTTTGAAGACGACTCCGTACGCCTTGAGGTGGTCGGACTGGGAGTCATCCATCGGGATCAGGAGTGAATTGGCGAAACCGGCGATCGGCAGAAGTAAAGCGAGCAATATGACGGATATGAGTTTCTTCATGGTCTCTGAGGGTTAAACGTCGGAGGCGGTCATTGGTTCGATTTCTTCTTGGCGGCGGGTGCTGACTTGGTCGAGTCGGTTTTCTTTGCCCGAAGCTCTTTCCGTTTGGCGTTGTACCGATCGAGATACTCTTTCAGCTTCGCCTCTCTCCCCCGGTCGGTCGGGTGGTAGTAGCTGGTTCCGGCCAATTGTTCAGGGAAGTACTCCTGGTCGGTGATGGCGTCATCAAAGTCGTGGGCGTAGGCGTAATTTTTGCCGTAGTCGAGCGCCTTCATCAGTTTGGTTGGAGCGTTCCGTATCCAGAGCGGCACGGGGAGTGAGCCATGCTCGGCGGCATCTTTGCGCGCCTGTTCATAGGCGATATAGATAGCGTTTGATTTTGGCGCGCAGGCCATGTAGATCACCGCTTGGGCGATCGCCAGTTCTCCCTCGGGCGTGCCGAGCATATGATAGGTATCGCGGGCATTGATACAGAGTGTCAACGCGTACGGGTCGGCCAGGCCGATATCTTCGGCGGCAAAGCGGATCATGCGCCGCGTGATATAGAGCGGATCCTCGCCGGAATCAAGCATGCGGGCCAACCAGTAGAGTGAACCATCGGGGTCCCCGCCACGAATTGATTTATGGAAAGCGGAGATGAGATTAAAGTGTTCATCGCCGGCTTTGTCGTAGACCAACACGGTCTTCTGATTGACCTGCTCTATATCCTTGGTCGTGATCTGCGTGCGCGGAAGAACATATTCCGCGGTCAGTTCGAGCAAAGTCAGCGCGCGGCGGGCATCGCCATCGGCGGCGGTGGCGGCAAACGCGAGGGCGTCATCATCGATAGAAAGATTGAGCGTGCCGAGGCCGCGGTCGCTGTCTGCAAGTGCGCGAGAGATGATGGCGGCGAGATTCTGCTCGCTGAGGCGACTCAACACATAAACGCGCATTCTCGAGAGAAGCGCGGAGTTGACCTCGAAGGATGGATTCTCGGTGGTCGCGCCAATCAGGATGATATCCCCCTTCTCGACATAGGGCAAAAAGGCATCCTGCTGGGCTTTGTTGAAGCGATGGATCTCGTCGATGAAGACGTAGGTCCGTCGACCAGAAACCTTGTAGTACTCCCCCGCTTTGCTGAGGATCTCTTTGACCTCTTTGATACCGGTAGAGACGGCGGAGAACGGGACGAACTGGCCGTGGGTCGCGCGGGCGATAAGTTCCGCCAATGTCGTTTTGCCGGTGCCGGGTGGTCCCCAGAAGATGATGGAGCCGACCTTATCGGTTTCTATCGCTTTACGAAGTGGGGTCCCCTGACCGACGATCTTCTCCTGTCCAACAAATTCATCGAGCGAGCGCGGGCGCATCCGGTCGGCCAGAGGACGATGTTTTGAATCCTCCGGAGGCGGCGAATCGTCCATCTCTTTGTTGAACAGGTCCATGGGGGTAAGATATTGGGCGGCAAGGGGTGGGACAATGACAAAATGAGATGCGGATGCAAAGGTGATACCAAGCTAAACGATTGACAAAATCCCCCAAGAGCGTACTTTCCGCAACATGCCCAGATCAAATACGCATACACGTACCGAAAAACTGCTCCTTGAAGCTGCCCGTGTCTTTAACAACGCTGTCGAATACGAAGACCTCATCCAGGAAGTTCTCAAACTGACCCTAACCGCGGTCAATTGTGAAGCCGCGCTGGTTTTCCGCGTCGATCATGACCGGACGGATATGAAGGTCCGTTTCATGAAAGCCTCGGATTGCTGTATGCGGGTTTTCTATCTCGACCTGGGGCAGGGGGTGGTCGGGTGGGTGGCTCGCTACAAAGAGCCGGTGATCGTCAACGATGTGGCGGCCGATTCCCGAGTTGACTCGCGACTCGAGGCGCTTTCTGAAATGAAGTTCCGCTCGGTGCTGACAGTCCCATTGGTCGGCAAAGGACATATGATCGGTGTCGTGGAAGCGATCAACAAAATCGATGGCGCGTTCACCGATGCTGACCTGGATATTTTGACCGGCCTCAACCACCAGATCGCGGTGGCGATCGACAATGCACATCTGTATCGCGAGATAAAACGCGAGGCGCTCGAAAAAGATCTGCTCTATCGGCTCGGCAAAAAGCTCTCCGGAAAACTTGAAGTGAGCGAAGTCATGAAGGAGATCATGGATTCGCTCAAGCAGGTGGTCAGCTACGATGTCGGCGGCGTGTTCCTGGTCGAATCCGAGGCGAACCAGATATACGGGTTGTACACGGTCGGCTACGACGCAAAGTTTGATTCTCAGCTTGAGATGAAGATCGGGCAGGGGTTGCTTGGGCATGTCGCCTCGACCGGCGAGCCGGTAATAGTCAATGATGTCACCAAAGACTCGCGCTATATCGATGCCAATCCGGAGACGCGAAGCGAGATTGTTGTGCCGATCAAGCTGGATGACCGGTTGGTTGGCGTGGTAAATCTGGAATCAACACAAATCAACGCCTTTGAGCCAAAGTCACTGGCGCTGATCTCAGCCTTTGCGAGCCAGGCGGCAATATCGCTGGAGCGCGCAAGATTGCATGAGGATTCGCTCAAAAATCGCAAGTTCGAAGAGCAACTCAATATCGCGCGCGAAATTCAGCGGACATTTCTGCCGGCAAGGAATCCGGAGATATTCGGCTACGACATGGCCGGCACGAATATCTCATCGGGCGAAGTCGGCGGCGACTATTATGATTTCATCAGGATAGTTGATTCGCATTTGGGAGTGGCTATCGGCGATGTTTCCGGTAAGGGAATCCCCGCGGCGTTGATCATGGCGTCATTCCGCGCTTCGCTCATTGCGGAGATTCGGAACAACTACTCGATCCGAACCATCTGTCAGAAAGTCAACTCGCTTCTGTTTGAATCGCTGGAGCCGGGGAATTATGTCACGGCGGTCTACGGCGTGCTGGATACGAAAAATCATATCTTCACGTTCTCGAACTGCGGGCATAATCTGCCATTCATTCTGCGTGCGGATGGCACAGTCGAGTATCTGCGCGAAGGCGGCCCGGTGCTTGGCGTAGCGCAGGACGGCGTCTACGAAGAACGGGCTATTGTGGTCGCTCCGGGTGATCTGATGGTCCTCTATACCGATGGTGTCACCGAGACATTCGCTGAGTCCGGCGAAGAGTTCGGGCTGGACCGATTGATCGAACTGGTGAAGGCGAACCGGAAGAAAACAGCCGCGGAGATAGAGGATCTGGTCTATCAGGCGGTGACAGGATTCGCGTCCTCGCGACATGTCTTTGACGATCTGACGATGGTGGTGATAAAGAGGCTGGCGGGGAAGGGGTAGGATTCGCTCGCGGCTGTTCCTCGTATCTCTCGCATGCCACAATCTCCTCTCCCCCACTTTAATCTTGCCCCTCGTTTCAACATCGGCTTCCTTGCGCCAGACGAATATCTCGTACACTAATCAAATCGAAGACCGTTAGATCATCGCGTCACCTGATAATAAGGAGATAGACAGATGAAACAGTATGCCGCGGAATTCGTGGGGACATTCTGGCTGGTGCTCGGCGGATGCGGGTCGGCTGTGCTGGCCGCCGCGTTCCCCAATGTCGGGATCGGTTTGCTGGGTGTGTCACTCGCGTTTGGATTGACCGTGCTGACGATGGCGTTTGCGATCGGCCATATCTCGGGGTGTCACCTCAATCCGGCAGTGTCGATCGGATTGTGGGCGGGTGGACGGTTCCCCGCGAAGGAACTTCTCCCCTATATCGTCGCGCAGGTATTGGGCGGGATCGTGGCGGGCGGAGTGCTGTATGTCATCGCGTCGGGACAAGCCGGATTTGATGTTGCTGCTGGGTTTGCCTCGAACGGGTATGCTGAACATTCGCCGGGGCAATATTCGATGGTCGCTGCGCTGGTGTGTGAAGTTGTGATGACCGCGCTCTTCCTGGTGGTGATACTTGGTTCGACCGATAAGCGCGCGCCGGCCGGGTTGGCGCCGATCGCGATCGGCCTCTGCCTGACGCTGATCCATTTGATTTCGATACCGGTGACAAATACGTCGGTCAACCCGGCGCGGTCGACCGGTGTGGCGGTTTTTGTCGGTGGATGGGCGATCTCGCAGTTGTGGCTGTTCTGGGTCGCGCCGATAGTCGGTGGCGTGATCGGGGCGGGGATATACAGGTTTATTGGTGGGGAGAAGAAGTAGGAAGTTGTAGGATTGGCGGGCAGACGGGGACGTCTGCCGCGCAGACTCAGGGATGATTCGCTCAAACAAAAAAGGCAGCCGAGAGGCTGCCTTTGACATTTGCGAATATCAGGTCGATCAGGCGGTCGCGGCGGATTTCCGGCCACGGCTGTTCTTCTGAACCTTCCCCGCTTTAATGCAGGAGGTGCAGGCAGTCACCTTCTTCGGGACGCCGTTGACGATCGCACGGACAGTCTGGAGATTCGGGTTCCAGCGCCGTGAGCTGATATTATGGGCATGCGACACCTGGTTACCATACACCGGGGTCTTGCCGCAGACTTCACAGATTTTTGCCATTGGTAATACTACTCCTTAACCGCAACAGTCTGGTAATTTACCGGTCTGGCCGGAAAAGGCAAGAGGAAATTCTTCACCCTGCCGCAAAATTGACCCAATAGGCGGTCGGATAGTCGACTCAATAAATTGTGGGACAAAGCGTTATGGATAGACATGGGCGGCTCGGGCGCTCCACTCTTCCCTGCCTCAACTGGCGTTGACTCCCATGCGGGCATCCGCTATACTATCGAGATGTTGTCAACCCGCTATCCCCAAAACCGATGAACCATATAGGCTAGAGATGCTCGACCTGAAATTGCTCCGGGACAACCCCGAGTTCGTCAAAGCCGGAATTGCCAAGAAAAATACCAACGTCAATATCGACCAGATCCTATCGATCGATGCCCGCCGCCGGGATATCATCCGCGAGGTGGACGCGCTCAAGGCGATGCGCAACAAAGCATCGGAAGAGATCGCAAAGATGAAAAAGGCCGGGCAACCGGCCGATGACGCGATCGCCGCGATGCGCAAGGTCGGCGATGATATCGCCGCCAAGGACGCTGAACTTCGGACAGTCGAAGACGAGATGACCTCGGCGCTGAAATGGATACCGAATATCCCGCACGAATCGGTGCCGGTCGGGGATGAGTCGCATAACACGGTCGTACGCGAGTGGGGCGAGATAACCAAACCATCATTCAAGGTTCTCCCGCATTGGGAGATCGGAACCAAACTGGGGATTCTTGATCTGGAAGCGGCCGCCAAGCTTTCCGGCTCGGGATTTTATGTCCTCAAGGGTCAGGGCGCACGACTCGAGCGCGCGCTGGTGAACTATATGCTCGACCTGCATACCAAAGATGGATTTCTGGAGGTTCGCGTCCCGGATCTGGTGAATTCTGACTCCATGTACGGTACGGGGCAATTGCCGAAACTCGCGGCCGATATGTATGGACTTCCGGAGGATGATCTCTGGTTGATCCCGACGGCCGAAGTTCCGGTCACCAATCTCGTGAAGCAAGAGATCCTTCCGGCGGAGAAACTGCCGATCTACATGGTCGCGTATACTCCCTGTTTCCGTCGCGAGGCAGGCGCGGCAGGCAAAGATACGCGCGGGATGATCCGCGTGCACCAGTTCGACAAATGCGAGTTGGTGAAGATAGTCCATCCGGATAATTCGTACGACGAGCTTGAATCGCTGCTGCGCCAGGCGGAGAAGGTGCTTCAGGGATTGAAGATACCGTATCGGATAGTCACGCTCGCTTCGGGCGACCTGTCGTTTGCCTCGGCCAAAACCTACGATATCGAGCTCTGGGCGATGGGGATAGAGAAGTATCTGGAGATATCGTCCTGCTCGAATTTTGAGGATTTCCAGGCGCGGCGGATGAATACGCGGCTCCGGGAAAAAGACAAGACCATCAAGTTTGTTCATACGCTGAATGGCTCCGGCACGGCGCTCGCGCGCTTAATTCCAGCGATTCTGGAGAATTACCAGAACGCGGATGGTACAATCACTATACCTGAAGTCCTTCGCCCGTATATGGGAGGGGAGTCACTCATCAAGTAATGGCAGCCCGGATGCGTCTCTTAGGCGGAACATCGGATCTTTATGTCGGCAAATCGACCTTGCTCAAGATATTCTTATTGGGCGGGGTGGCGATCATTTCCGCTTTTTTCATCCTGTACACACTGCAGTTGATCGAGACACTTCAGGAAGATACCCGCGAGCAGGTCAAAAAGTACGTCCAGCTCTGGCAGGAAGCGGCCAATTCGCCGACCTCCGGCTCGGAACTTCAGTTCATCTTCAACGAGATAATCGTCAAAGCGAACTTCCCACTGATCGTGCTCGATGACACCGAGGAACCGCTGTACTGGCGGAATATCGAAGGTGTCGAAGAGATGGATACCACCACTGTCGCCAAGACAAAGATCCGCAAGGTGGCGGATGAGATGCTGGCCGCCAATGGGAAATTCCAGCTCAATATCGACGAGACGCATCACAACTATCTGCTCTACGGCGACACCGAAGTGATCAAGCAGCTCAAGCTGATGCCGTTTGTGCAAATAGGGATCGTGCTGGCATTCATGCTGGTCGGGATAATTGGATTTCAGAATATCCGTCGCTCCGAAGAACGGCATATCTGGGTGGGGATGGCGAAGGAAGCGGCGCATCAATTAGGGACGCCGATCTCGTCATTGATGGGTTGGATCGAAGTGCTTGGGACGGAGCGACCGACCAGCCCTGAATGCTCTCAGCAGAACGAATTGCTGGATGATACGGTTTCGAATATGCGGGTCGATGTCGACCGTCTGCAGCGAGTGGCCAATCGATTTGGATTGATCGGTTCGATCCCGGACCTGAAGCCATCGAGCCTGAATGAACTGCTGGATGAGGTGGTGGAGTATTATCGCCGACGTCTCCCCTTCCATGGGGAAGGGATCAAGCTTGTCGCAAGACATGGTGAGATTCCGGAGATACCGCTCAATCCCGAATTGTTGACCTGGGCATTTGAGAATCTGCTGAAGAACGCCATCCAGGCGGTTGATCCGAAAACCGGGCGGATCGACCTGGTGACCACACTGCAGGCGGACAACAAAATGGTCTTGATCGAAGTAAGAGATAACGGCAAGGGGATCACGGCGGCGGCCGCCCGAAAGATTTTCCGTCCCGGATTCACTACCAAAAAACGTGGCTGGGGTCTCGGGTTGACCCTGGTGAAGCGTATAGTCGAAGATTACCATGGCGGGCAGGTCTACCTGCATCGATCCAAACCGGGTGAGACGGTTTTTCACCTGATCCTCCCGACCACCGCCCAAAAATAGAAGGACTCCGCATGGCCGGTACTACCGACAGCAAACGCATTCTCTGGGTTGATGACGAGATCGACTCGCTCAAGCCGCATATTCTCTTTCTCGAGAAGAAAGGTTTTGAGATGAGCACAGCGATGTCCGGCGATGACGCTATCTCGCTGGTGCGTGACAATACGTACGATCTGGTCCTGCTCGATGAGATGATGCCGGGGAAAGACGGCCTGACGACGCTCGAGGAGATCAAAGATATCCGCCCGCATCTTCCGGTGGTGATGGTGACCAAATCCGAAGAAGAGACGCTGATGGAAGAGGCGATCGGGCAGAAGATAGATGATTATCTGGTCAAGCCGGTGATCCCGTCGCAAATCCTGTCCGTTATCAAGCGGATCCTTGATGCCAAGAAGATAATCGGGACCTCGGCGATGAAGAGGTATATTCAGGAGATCAATCGCTTCAATCAGAAATTGTACGGTCAGATGGAGCCGGCTGACTGGCTGGAAGCGGGTCGATTGATCGCTCAGTGGGATCTTGATCTCGATGTCTCCAATGATCCCGGTCTTCGCGAGACCCATGAAGGAACCCGCAAAGACTGGAACACGGAGTTCACCAAGTATATGGAAAGCCAGTATCTTCGCTGGCTGAAGTCCGACTCCCGCCCCACATTATCGCCGGATATTGTCGCGAAATATGTCACGCCGCATCTGAAGCTGAAGAAGAAAGTGCTTTTTATCGTCGTCGACTGTATGCGTCTCGACCAGTGGATGCTGGTTGAACCATTGTTGACGGATATCTACAATATTCAGCTCGATTCATACTTCTCCATTCTGCCGAGCGCGACCCCGTTCGCGCGCAACGCGCTCTTCGCGGGAGTCTTCCCTGATGAGATCGACCGCATGTATCCTGAGACCTACAAGGTGCAGGATGAAGGCTCGCTCAATCGGTTCGAAGACAAGTTCCTTGCGGACAATCTCGTCCGTCAGGGAGTTCGCCTCGAAAACAAGATGAAGTACATGAAGGTGTACAACAACACCGAGGGTGAAGAGTACGCCAAGCGGTCATCGGATTTCTTCGACCTGCAACTTGTGACGTTTGTGTTTAATTTCCTGGACATTCTCGCGCATGGCCGCTCGAACAATGTCATTTTGAAAGAGATTGCCGGTACGGAAGCCGCTTTCCGTTCGCTGATGCGAAGCTGGTTCGTCCATTCGCCGCTGTACGCGATCCTGCGAACATTTGCCAAAAAAGGATTTACGGTCGTCATCACCTCCGATCATGGCTCGGTGCTCTGCAAACGCGGAACAATGGCACACGGGCGGAGAGCGACGTCGACGAATCTTCGCTACAAATACGGAGACAATCTGAACTCGAACCCGAAAGAGTCGATCATCGTCAAGAAGCCGGATCAGTGGCGGTTGCCGATGCAGTCACTCGCGACGACATATATCATAGCGAAAGAAGATTTCTATTTCGTTTATCCGAACAACTATAACGAAATGGTCCGCCAGTTCCAGAACTCGTTCCAGCATGGCGGCATTTCGTTGGAAGAACTGGTCGTGCCCGTGGCGACGCTCGAGCCGAGGTAATGGTGCCGCGGGTTCTGTCTGTAGTTTCGCATTCGGAAGCGGAAACACTGGCGCTGGCCACAAAGTTGGCGGCATCGTTTGTCTCCGGCGACGTTATTGTCCTATCCGGGCCGCTCGGTTCCGGCAAGACGGTTTTTGTCCGGGGATTGGTACAAGGACGTGGGTTGCAGGAATCGATGGTCTCCTCCCCCTCGTTCGGCATGGTGAACGAGTACCCGGGTGAATTACCGCTCTATCATTTCGACCTCTACCGCATCAAGAACCCAGCGGAGCTGTATGAGATTGGTTGGGATGATTATCTTCTGCGCGACGGGATCGTGGTTGTCGAATGGGGAGAGCGCGCCGCCGGGTTATTGCCGAATCGATATTACAAAATAGATTTCAGCATCGTGAGTGAAACCGAACGGGCGGTTGAGATAGCGCTGGTGCAGGTATGACAGAAGCACAATTCGACAACGTATTGGCGATCGAGACCTCGACTCCCGAGCTGAAACTTGCGCTCAGTTTCGGTCAGGACCGGATTGTCACCGCGACTGACCAGGTGGATCGTTCGCACGGACAAGTGATCGTGCGCAAGATGACCGACCTGTTCAACTCGGCCGGCGCGAGAGTCGAGCAGTTGCATGGTATAGTCGTATCATCGGGGCCGGGGTCATTTACCGGGTTACGCATCGGGCTGGCCATCGCCAAAGGGATGGCGTCGGCACTGGATATACCGATCGCGTCGGTCTCGCTGTATGAGATAGCGGCGTTTCTACTGAGGAATCACCCGGAGCCGGTGCTGGTGATGATACAAGTGCGGCGCGGCGAATATCTGGTGGCAACTGTTTTAGAGGGTAAGGTCGATCTGCATGCGGTTGATGCCGTGCCGGAGAATCTGCTGAAAGATTACCTGAACGATCGACCGGTGGCGGGGATCGGGCTTGACCTCAACCGGCTTATTCAGGGGGCCAACGTAGTAGTGCCGCGGATCAATTTCTCGCCATCCGACCTTCACTATATCGGCCAGCATAAACTGCGGATCGGTGAGTTTGCGGATATTGGCAAACTCGAGCCGTTGTATTACGGAAAATCACAGGCGGAGATTCGCTTTGAGCAGCG
Organism: uncultured Ignavibacteriales bacterium; assembly: GCA_964397415.1. GTDB lineage: Bacteria > Zixibacteria > MSB-5A5 > GN15 > FEB-12 > FEB-12. The sequence goes on from CAYNIJ010000009.1 coordinate 11,402, forward strand.
ACACGGACAAGCCGGTCAGTAACCCGCTCATTCGACCGATGGTCGAAAAGGACATCGACCTGATCACGTCGATGGAGAAGATCATCTTCTCCGACCCGTGGCCACGCACGGCGTTTGTCGAACAGCTGAAGGGGCCGTACTGGGGGGGATTGGTCGCCGAGGTGGAGGGAAACATTGTCGGCTATGCCTGCTATCTTATTGTAGCGGATGAATCTCACCTGACCAACATCGCGGTCGACCCGGCCTGGCGCAGAAAATCTATTGCTAAGCTGCTTCTGGAACGTATCTTACAGGTCGTTGCGGAGTTCGACTGCACCCTCATCCTGCTCGAAGTGAGACCATCGAATACGGAAGCGATTCGCTTCTATGAAAAGTACAACTTCGAGCTGCTCTACCGGCGACCGAATTATTATCGTCGCCCGATCGAGGATGCGCTGGTAATGGTCCGCCATTTGACTGATGACAAGGACATGAATTAACTATGGAATGGTTCCGTAAAGCCCGCTCAGGCATCGTCCCGCAAGAGAAGCGCAATATTCCAGAGGGTCTCTGGACCAAGTGCACTTCGTGCGGTGAGATAGTCTACAGCAAGAAGATGGAACAGTTGTTGTGGGTCTGCCCGGCCTGCAATTTCCATTTCCGCATTCCGTCGCGCAAGTATATCCAGTTGCTGCTGGATGGTGGGCGGCTCGATGAGATGGATAACAACCTGGTCTCCGGCGATCCGCTGCACTTCAAAGATTCAAAGCGGTATCCGGATAGACTCCGTGACGCGTCCGCCAAAGCGGAATCGGTCGAGGGAGTGATCTCCGGCCCCGCGGAGATGGGCGGGATCCCGATATCGTTCGCCATCATGGATTTTTCGTTCATCGGCGGTTCGATGGGATCGGTGGTCGGCGAGAAGATCGCCCGCTCGATCGAGCGCGCGATCGATGGGAATATGCCGCTCATTATCGTCTCCTGTTCAGGCGGCGCGCGTATGCAGGAAGGGATTCTCTCGCTGATGCAAATGGCGAAGACATCGGCATTGCTTGCGGTGCTCGCGCAGAAACATCAGCCGTATATCTCCATTCTGACCAACCCGACCACGGCAGGTGTGATGGCCTCGTATGCCTCACTCGGGGATGTGATCATCGCAGAGCCGAAGGCATTGCTCGGATTCGCCGGACCGCGAGTTATCCAGCAGACAATCGGTCAGGATCTACCGGAAGGATTCCAGTCATCCGAGTTCTTCATGGATAAGGGCTTTCTCGACAAGATCGTCGAGCGGAAAGATCTCCGCGAGACCACTATTCGTCTGTTACGTTATTTTGGAGGTAATCCATCGTGAGAACGCACAGTTATCCCCAGGCCGAGAAATTCCTGCTCTCGCGGGAGTTCTTCGGCATGAAGCTGGGGCTTGAGAATATTTCCCAGTTCATGGAAATGCTGGGCAATCCGCAGAATGGGTATCGCACGATCCATGTCGCCGGGACCAACGGCAAAGGTTCGACCTGCGCCATGATCGCGTCGGTCCTGCAGGCGCAGGGATACAAAGTGGGATTGTACACATCGCCGCACCTCGTGGATTTCCGCGAACGGATACGCGTCAACGGGGAGTTGATAAGTAAACGGGCGATCCAATCGTTTGTCGACCGGTACCGCTCGGTACTGGTAAAAAAAAACTCTCGTTCTTTGAAGTAGTCACCGCTCTCGCTTTCCAATATTTCCACGACCAGAAAATTGATATCGCCGTTATCGAAGTCGGCCTCGGCGGGCGTCTCGACGCGACCAATGTGCTGCATCCGGACCTGACGGTCTGCACGGATATCTCGTTCGACCATGTGGAGATCCTCGGACGGAGTATCAAGAAGATCGCCGGCGAGAAGGCGGGTATCATCAAGAAGGGGGTGCCCCACCTGATCGGGATGCTCCCGCGTGATGCCGAGAAGGTGATGCGCGAACGCTGCAAGAAGGTCGGCACGACGATACAAAAGCTGACGCCCAACGACTTCACCAGCCACCCCGAAAGGTTTTCGCTCGATTTCAAGTCGCCGCAGTTCTCATTCAAGCGACTTAAACCGGTGCTTATCGGGACGCACCAATTGACCAACGCGGCGCTCGCCCTCAAAGCCCTTTCATTGCTCAAAGCCCAAGGGCTTAAACTGCAGAAAAAAGCGGTGATGAACGGAATGCGGAAGGTTGATTGGGCCGGACGGTTCCAGGTTATCAAACCAAAGGGGATGCCGACCTTCGTGCTGGATGTCTGCCACAACGCCGGCGGCGCGGAAGCGTTTGTGGCGTCATACAAGAGAAGATTCCCAAAGCACCGGCCGCCGATCATCATTGGTCTGGTGAAGCGGAAAGACCACCAGACGATGTTCGATACCTTCTGGCAGATAGGCCGTCGGTACATGCTGGTCAATATGAAGACGCATCGCTCGGTCAGCCCGAAAGAGATGGTTGAGACGATCGATTTCAAGGGACTCCCGGTCTGGAAATGCAGGGATATGGAGACAGCCATAAAGCAGTTGCTGCCGGATATTGATAATGACGATATTGTCGCCGTGATCGGATCCCACTATTTGGTGGGAGAGTTCCTGCAAAAATACGGAAAGCGATGACCGACAAGACCGAAAAGCCGAAGAAGTCAGTAGCCCGTCGCACGCCGGCCCAAGCGCGCGCGCCACGCAAGACTGCCGCATCGGCCGAGTCGGACGCCATCATTCAACTTCGCTCACAACTTGAAGAAAAAGTCGGCGAACTGACGGAGAGCAACCGTCAGCTCAAGCGGAAGATTTTCGACCTTTATACCATTTTCGAGATAAGCCGGAATTTCAACGCCGTACTCAAATACCAATCACTGCTGGATACATTCATCTTTACCTGCCTCGGGCAGGTTGGCGCCCTCAAGGGGGGGATATTCCTCAAAGGCGAAGAGTGCCGCCACGCATTCTGCCTGGTGAAAAGCAAAGGGTCGGGCTCCTTCCCCACCCAGGGACAGGCGTTTCGTGAGCAGAGCAAGCTGATTGATTATATCACGCGCCTGAATCGCCCGGTGCTGGTGCAGGATCTGGTGAACGAGGTCGCCGAAGAGCATGACCTCGAGATACTTCAGCATTTCCATTCGGGAATAGCTGTACCGCTCATTTACCAGACGCGTCTGATCGGGCTTTTCCTAATGTCCGACAAGATCAGCGGACGGGAGTTTCAGCTCGATGATCTGGAGTTTCTATCGATCCTCGGCAACCAGATAGCGGTGGCGATCGAGAATGCCCGCTTGTATGAAGCGGAAAAGATGGCGACCACGGCGTTGCGCGAGGCGCAACAGCAGTTGCTGCAGACAGAGCGATTGGCGGCCTTGGGGCAGATGTCGGCCTCGATCGCGCATGAAGTGAATAACCCGCTTGGTATCATCAAGAATTACCTGCTGCTGATCCGTCGGTCGATGGCTGAGAATCCTGCTTCGTCGGGGCACTTGAGTGTGGTCGAGGGAGAGATCGACCGGATAGCATCGATCGTACGGCAACTGCTCGATTTCAACCGGCCGCAACCGATGGAGATGATGCGGGTCAACCTGAATGGGGTGATCGATGATGTGCTGTCGTTTACCGGTCGCTTGCTCGAGTCCGCGGGAGTGGAGATAGAGCAACGTCTCCCCCACGGGCCGTATGTTGTCATGGGGTCGGCGGACAATCTAAAACAGGTCTTTCTGAATCTGCTGATAAACGCGCGCGACGCGATGCCGGATGGCGGCAAAGTGATCATTCAGGGTCACCGCACTGACAGCCAGGTAGTAGTAGAAGTGTGTGATACCGGCGCGGGTATACCCGCCGAGGTTGCCGCGCATATCTTCGAGCCATTCTTCACGACCAAAGAGGTTGGCAAGGGGACGGGGCTGGGACTTTCTGTCTGCTATGGCATAATCAAAAGCCATAATGGGTCGATAACATTTAGGAATCTCAACCCCGGGAGCTGCTTCGAGATAACGCTCCCCGCCGCCAAAGAGGACTAAATCGGTGACACCACTGGCTGAAAAGATCGTCATTATCGACGACGAAAAACGGATGTGCGAGTCATTGACGGCCCTGCTGGAAGGGAACGGCTATCGCGTCTCCAGTTTTCAGCGTTCGCCGGAGGCGGTGGAATCTATCCGCGGCGAAAAGGTTGACCTGGTTATCACCGACATCAAGATGCCGGATCTTGACGGCCTTGAGATACTGAAGGCGGTCAAGAGCATCGATGAGGGAATCCCGGTCATATTAATGACGGGGTATGCCTCATTACAGACCGCGCTCGACGCTATCGCGCAAGGGGCATACGATTACCTCCTCAAACCGGTTGAGTTCGCTTATTTGGAACTGGCGGTTCGCCGCGCTCTCGACAAACGCCGGTCGGAGATAGCAAGACTTCGCCTGCTCGAAGAATTAAAGCTCTCAAACCTGATCCTTGAGCGTCGTATCGGTGAATTGAACGCGCTGTATGAGGCGGGGAAATCAATCGGCTCAACCGCCAATCTGCAGGAACTGTTGCGGCAGATCGTCGCTCTCGCGGCAACGGTGACCGAGGCGCAAGTCGGGTCGATCATGCTGTTTGATGAACGTCGCGAGTGTCTCACGATCGAGGCAGCGATAGGATTGGCGGAAGAAATCGTCGAAAATACAAGGCTTCCCATCGGCGAGTCGATAGCTGGCCATGTCGCCGAAACCGGCGAGCCGATCATGATTGCCGATGTTGAGCATGATGCTCGCTTCAAGCGGATAAACAAAGAACGCTACGGCTCGGCCTCTCTCCTCTCGGTGCCGCTTCGGATAAAAAACAGTATCCTGGGCGTCATTAATATGGCGAACAAGGAAGGCGAGAAGTCATTCACGCAGGATGACCTTCGCTTGCTGACCACCTTTGCCTCGCAAGCGGCGGTGGCGGTCGATGACGCCTACCAGTTCGAGCGGAGCCGCCGGAGACTTATCGAGTTTGAGATATTGCACGAAGTAACCAACGAGTTGTCTTCGATACAGTCATTCTATCAATTCCGCGCGTTGCTGGTGAAGAAACTGGCGCGCATCTTCCCTATTGACTACGCCATCTGGTTCAACTGGGAGCCGAGCAACAAAGCGCTTATCCCCGATGCCGCAATCGGCGATGCCAATATCCCGCTGACCGAATCAGGCCGTATTGATCTGCGGACGATCGACCGGGATACTATCATTGTGCAGGGGGCAGACCTGACCGCGTTTGACATGGACGATATCAGGCTGATTTCGGACATGGTCTCGGAGCGACTCACCGCGTTCACGCATTACCCGGATCCGGGGCGCGCTTTCATGGCGATCCCGATCATGCGGAATGACGAATTCGCGCATCTCTTCTGCTTTGGCTCGAAATCGGATAAGGATTACACCGAGGATGATATCTCGCTCGCCAAGTTGGTGGTTTCGCAGTCGGCGCTGTTGTTCGAGCGGGAAAAAGCGATCCTCAATGGAACGCGCTTGCTGACCATGGGGAACATGATCTCGGAGATTTCCCATGACCTGCGCAAGCCGCTGACAAATATCTCCGGCGGCGTGCAGATTCTTCGGCAACGCGTGGATACGGATAAGAACGCCGATGTTTTCGATCTGATGGGTTCAGAGATATCGCGGATGGATGAACTGGTGCATGAGTTGATCGATTTCTCCAATCCGAACAAGTACGAAACCAACCAGGTCGATTTACGGCAGACTATCCAGCGCGCCGCCGAACTGGTCGGCCCGGATATGCGGAAAAACAAGGTGACCTTCTCCGCCAAGTTCGCGGATAGGCAGTGGGATGTCTTCGTCAATCGCAACCAGATACTCGAGATGTTCCTAAACCTGTTTATCAACGCCATCGATGCCATGCCCAACGGTGGCACCCTGACAGTTCAGGGGCTGGTCGAGCGGCCCGGCCACAAAAAGCACGACTATTTGGCGATTCGGGTGATCGATACCGGGTATGGGATAAAAAAAGAGAGTCTCGCCCGCATTTTCGACCGCTACTACACCACCAAAGAGACCGGGACGGGGTTGGGGCTTTCCGTGGTGGAGCGGATCATTTCGGCCCACGGCGGCACACTCAAGGTTGAATCGGTCGAGGGTCAGGGCACAACCTTCACGGTTTACCTCCCAGTTCAGCCCGCCTAGTGCATTTTCTTGCGAAAAAGTAGCAATCCCTGTAAGTTTAGGCTTGATTCTTCAACTAGCCTGCCGATATTCTCACTATCTGATTCCATTTGCACACTGGAAAAATATGGCACGCACCAAAACAAAGATTCTGGTAATTGACGACGACCCAAAGGTTTCGTGGATCCTATCCGAGGGCTTATCATCGAGTTTCGAGTTTGTTTCCGGACGAGACGGTATCGAGGGGATCCAAATGGTCTCCACCGAGCGTCCCGACCTGATCCTTTTGGATATCAAGATGCCCGGCATGACCGGTCTTGAGGTGCTCGAAAAGCTGAACAAGGTCGAAGGGCGGCCCGAGGTCATCATGATCTCCGGCCATGGCGAGACCAAGAATGTGGTCGAAGCGGTCAAACTGGGTGCGGCCGAGTTTATCGATAAGCCGTTTGATGTCCGCGAGGTTGAGACCCGCATCAACGCCGTGCTGGAGCGGGTGAAACTTCGCCGCGAAGTGAGCGACCTGAAGCGGGAGCTTCAAACCAAGTCAAACTACTCGAATTTCATCGGCGATTCCGCCGCAATGAATAAAGTGAAAGCGCTGATAGAGCAGGTCGCCGATTCTGAGTTGACCGTGCTTATCCGCGGAGAATCCGGGACGGGTAAAGAGATCGTGGCGCGATCGCTGCACCAGTTGTCGGCTCGTCGCGACGCGGCATTTGTGAAGGTCAACTGCGCGGCTATCCCGCGCGATCTTCTCGAGGCCGAGCTTTTCGGCTATGAGAAGGGGGCGTTCACCGGCGCGCACAAAACCAAGCAGGGGCGCTTCGAGCTGGCTAATCGAGGGACGATCTTCCTCGACGAAATCGGCGATATGCCTCTGGAGCTGCAGTCAAAACTGCTGCAGGTATTGGAACAGCAGGAGTTCGTCCGGGTCGGCGGGATACAGAATATCCATGTCGACGTCCGGATCATCTGCGCGACAAACCGGAATCTGGAGACCGCGATCGCCGAGCATGGCTTCCGCGACGACCTCTTCTATCGTCTGAATGAGATAACGCTATATCTGCCGTCGCTCCGTCAGCGGAAAGAAGATATTCCGCTCCTGGTGAACCACTTCCTCGAAAAATACAATAAGCTCTACAAACGGGATTTCTACCAACTGTCGCCGGAGATCATCAACCAGTTGGTGGCGTATCACTGGCCGGGGAATGTCCGACAGCTTGAGAATATGGTCAAACAGGTGGTGGTCCGTGGGGATGAGACGATCATCGCCGAGTTGATCGCTTCTTCCGCCATGCCCGCGCCGGTGCATGAACCGGTTGCCGCGGCAGTCGGACACCGTGGGTTTGGGATGACCGAGGATGAGCCGGATCATGTCCCGTCTGGTGAGCCGGGCGGCGACTTGTCGCTGAAAAACCGGCTGGGTAAGACCATCGCGAACGAAGAAAAGAAGCTGATCGCCGAGGTCCTGAACAAGACCAATTGGAACCGCCGCAAAGCGGCGGATATTCTACAAATAAGCTATCGCTCGCTCCTGTACAAGATCAAAGATTACGATTTGAACGCGAAGTAGGCTGGTCCATTCCGGCTACTTATTGCAGGGCAAGGGCATCTGGCTATGCAGTGGTCTGCAGGCCAGTACAATCCTTTCCGGAAATCTCTTTGCGGGGCTGATGTCGCAGATACCCCATATCCCAATGCATCACAACAATATAGTTGTGCTGCAATCCTGCTCGAATCCTACCGCCGCGGCCTCATTGTTGATAACTCCCGTTCTCTGGGAAATGGAACGGTTCTTGCTGTGTAGAACCTGAACAGAGAGAGATAAACAGAGTGCATATGGACCAGACAGAGACTCGCCACCTGCCGCCGTCAGATTATAACACCTTCATAGTTCAGGCCGACCTCGAACTAAAGCGTGCTGAACGATACCGCATTTTTGTATCGCTCATCGTGCTGGATCTTTCGGTGGTCACCAAGCATTTGCCGAACGACGCCGCGAAGACCGTCGCCCAGATAATGGACGCGGCCAACAAACGGATTCGCTGCACAGATACGGTCACTCTTCTCGACGATTCCCATATCGCCCTGTTGTTCCCCGAAACGCCTCGCCAGAATGCCATGATCGCCGGTCGACGGATCGCCGATATGGTTCGACGGACGCTTTCGGAGATGCTGGGGCAGAATGTGGAAGACGCCGTGCCGATGGAGACCGCGTCATATCCCGATGCCGCAGGCGCGAAGTCGGTGAAACTGTTCTTAGAAGAACTGGCGAAAACGAGTCGCAACTAGAGTAGAAGCAAGATTTAGGTACCTGCTATCTTGTACCTACCTTACCTGTTAAAGGGCCATTCTCCCCTCGAATGGTCCTTTTGATTTTTCAGCCATTCAGCCGAGTCAATAATTCTCCCGCCCGCGCTTTCGCTTGTTCGAAATTGAGGATCGGTTCCGAGCGAACCTCTTCCAGCATCGTTTTCAGCGCTGTAAAAAACATCCCATCCAGTTCTTTTTGTTCGAACATGAGTGTCACGACCAGCGCTTCGGTCGGTTCCAGCATCGGCGTAAACGTGAGGCGGTTATGCCATGCGATGAAACTCATGGCGCGGGAGAAAGCGGACGGATCGGCGAATTTCCGAATGTCCGCGTACGAGCGAAGTTTGTTCAGGTCGGTCATGGTAGAACTATAACAGTGACTGGCATCGACAGTTTCGCAAAGAAAAAGGCAGGGCGGCCGGCCCTGCCTTTGTTCTCAACGCATTGCGCTATTTTCTCTTGGTATACTTGGCGACGCCGGAATCGATCCAGGTCTTGCCACCGTCCATCGAGGCTTCCATCTTCCACTCGTACGAGGTATCCGTCCGATTGAAGACGGTCATTCTGGAAAGGAACACCATTCCCATCATCCGATCTTCGCCGACCATGACCAGCTGCTTGCCGTCGTCGGTCCCAGTGTAGATGGAGATGCGGCCGGACATATTGTCGACCCAAGTCGCCTGCCACTGCTTGAGTTCTCGATCCCACGCCTGTAGCATCAATCCCTTGAACGGTGGCATGCCGGTCATCATTGGATCGCCGGAATAGTCGCAGAGCATGACGGCGCCATCCGCGGAGTAGCTGTAGGTGGCGACCGCTTTGGATTCCATCCACTGGGGGACTGCCGGATCCTGGCTCATGTTGAATTTCGAGGCAACATCCCAGGTGCCAACAAGCGTGGCGAGCTGTTGCATCTCTTTGGGCGGACCCATTTCGGGCATGCCGGCCGGAGCGGCCGGATCTTCGGCGATAGCCACTGCCGCGCAGAGCATCAGCGCACAGCAGGCCAACATCAGTTTCAACTTTTTCATACTCTCTCCTCTGTTCGTAATATTATCCCGGATGAGTTTATTAGGCTGCTTTTTTCACTCCGGCCAGCACGGCTTTGAACCCGGTGATCATTTCGGCCGCGGTCTTAGTCGGGCCGGTCAATTTGAAGAATAGATTTCCTTCCGGTCCTTCGAGCACTGCCGCCGCCATGGTGTAGTTGCTTTTTGGTTCGGTCGCGCCACCCGGCATTCCGCCGCCACCCATCGAGGCGTTGTACGAGCCGGAGACTTCCATCCAATGGATCTTCATGCCGCCAGCCTCGAACGATGACTGCTTGGCCTGCCCGGAGACATCGCCGCCGTCGGCAGTCGACATCTGGCCGATCCAGCGCGCGATATTGTCCTGCACGCCGCCACCGCCGGTCGGTCCAAAATAAAAAACGATCATCGTGGCGGAATCACTTTCGCCATTGGTCGGGCCGTAGGCGAAAACGGCCTGACGCATACCGGATGCGCCGAAATTCTGCCAGTTCGACGGTGGCGTGAAGGTGACACCGGCAACCGTGACCGGCTGACCATCGAGTTTGACATTGGTGTCGGCGGTGAATCCACCGGATCCGCTGTCTGATTTCTTTTCGCCGCATGAGACGAGGCTCAGTACGAGTAACATCGCAAAGACTATCCGCAAAGCTTTCAAGGGCTCCTCCAAATTATGATTGAGTATGGACGATTACGTTATATGCAGACCTGTCAGGCGGAACATCCGTGTGTCGACAGATCGAACGGTGGGAGTATAGTGTGCGTCATGGACCATGACAAGTAGAGATTGTTTCTCCCTTCTTGCTTGAACCACAAATAGATACGCACTAATTCGACTCCCGCAAGGTACAGCCGTGCATAAAGTGCTTTGAAAAAGAGTGGACAGATGTATCTTTGAAACAAGGAGGAATCCCCTGTGAAGGCACGTATATACCAAGCTCTAGTTTTGGCATCAATTCTCGCTGGTTGCGGCAAGGATAAACCGACTGCGCCTCCACCGAAGGAGACGATACTTGCGTCGGACTATTTCTTTGTTCGTGACACAAGTAACATTGTAATGCTCCGCACCTACTGGAACCACGGCTGGTTCGAGCCATTTCTATTGGAGGAAGCCATCATTGGTGAACCGTACACCGATGTTAACGGCAATGGTGTGTACGATAACGGCATTGACATTTTTCGTAGATCCTCTGATCCTTCAATCAACCAGGATCTCAATTATAACGGCAAGCATGATGGTCCCGAGAACATGTCGTCGTGTGCTTGGGAATCAGCAATCCCATTCGATGACCTTGATGGCAACGGTGTGTGTCGCTGTAGGAACTTCGCCAACCCTACTCCCGACTGCGCCTATGCACCCTTTGTCGACTGGAACGGAAACGGAGCATGGGACACGGCATCTCAGGAAGGAACGAAGCTGGTGAAATGGTCCGTCGAGGAAGATCTGTACGCTTGGAGAGCCGCGCTGTATTGGCAACTGGATTCAGTATATCACTTCGTTTCGGATTCCGGCAAGGAGTACTGGTTCGACCCGGTCTTCATCGGTCCGGGGATTCGGATGACTCGCACGAACTACTCGTGGACAATAACGCAGTCATCTATACCATTCCCCATATTTGACACTGTGGTTATCGAGCCGATTGAAGAGGACACAATAAGGATAACGAGCGGTGGTTGCACGGATTGCGCATTCCTGCGACACATCGAAGTTGGTATTGACCTGGTAATAGGTGACACGAGTTATTCCGACCTCATTCATGTCCGATTCGATTCTATGCTCGCGGAAAGCAGACACTATCCGGATTTCCTTCATTGGAGATGGGATTTCTACTTCGCCAAGGAGATAGGGTTGATTGCTTTTGAATGGCGGTATGAAGTAGACGGAAGGATTGAAGAATGGTTGTTCTCATTTGCGGATAAGTTCGATGGCACGCTCCCCCTCCCGCTCACCAAAGTTGACCGGCCGCAGTAGGCCGGTCCGACTAGAGCTTCTTCCCCATCACCACCGACCGGTAGTTGGTGACATCCCATTGGATATGTTCTTTGAATTCGTAGCCGATCCGCTCGTACCAGGATATCAAGTGAGTCGCGGTTTCGGCGGTATCGATAGATATCTCAAAGACACCGTTTTCGCGCGCGAAGTTCTCCGCATGCGACATGAGGGCCTTGGCGATCCCCTGCCGCTGAAGCTCCGGCTCGACCCCCATCTGCTGGAGATGTCCGACACCCTCTTTCTCGATATAAGGCGATCCTTTCGCCACACCCGGCGGATTATAGGTAATAGTCCCGACCATGCGGCCATCCTTCACTGCCACAAAGCAGTGGCCGTTGGCGACCCGTCGGCGGGTCGTGGCGACATCCTGGTGGGTCGCCAGGTAGCGTAGCCCCATGTCCGCAAGCTGTTTATAGGCGCGGTGCAGGAGCGCAGTCAGCTCCTCAAGGGAGTCCTCTGGTGTTAGCGCTCTAATCGTGATAGGGGTCAGATTCATGCAGTTTTCAGTGGTCGAATACCGTTCCTTGTACGTAGTATTCTATGCGACAGGGGCGACGATGTCAATCCGCTTACATGGGAAAGGGATGTGACGCCGTCGAAGCTTGTCGACAGGCCGTTTAACCGGCAGAAAAAGAGGTGGGTATGTTTTGTCCAAATTGTCGCGCCGAATATACCGCGGGGATAACTCGCTGCGCGGATTGTGATATTGCCCTCGTCGCGGAGCTGACGCCCGAAGATGAGATGGATTATGTCGAGCTGGTGACGGTCGGGAGATTCACCAACGCCCCGCAACTGGCGGTAGCCAAGTCACTGCTCGAGGATGCGGATATTCAGTATTTCGCCAAGAATGAAGGGGTGATCGGATTGCTGGCAATGGGGCAGGTCGGGTTTAATCCGGTGGCAGGACCGATAGAGATCCAGGTGCATCCGGATGATGCCGAAGCCGCGAGCGAAATACTCTCTGAGATGGAGAGTTCGGATCCCGACCATCCGATGGACCTCTCAGCCGACGACCAGTAGCAGCGTGGAGAATCAGATCATCCCGGCTGCTTGACCACGGTCCGTTCGCCCGGTGACTTCGTGTTCGCGGAAGCCGGGGCTTGCGCGATAACCTGGCGCAAGGTTTTGATGATCTCCACATTTTTGAACGGCTTGGTGAAGTAGCCATCGGCCCCTGCCGCCACGGCATCAGAAGCGACGAACCGTCCGGCATGCCCGGTCATCAGAATCACCGGAAGACCCGGCCACTTGTCCTTACATTTCACCAAAAACTCAAGTCCATTCATACCGGGAAGCTGAATATCTGAAACGACCGCATGGACGGTATTTTCGTCAAGCAGTCTGAGCGCCGACTCGGCATCGAGCGCGGTGAGAACTTTGAATCGCTCCAGTTCAAGCGATAATCTCAGGATATCGAGGATAGTCGGTTCATCATCGACCAGCAAGACGGCGCGACGTCCAGACTTGAGACAAGTCTCGACACGCGAGAGGAGGATCATTTCGGCGAGCGGAAGCGTGACAATGGCACTGGCTCCCTGCCCCTGTGCCTCCTTGACCCGCCCGATCTCGCAGACCTCACACAACATGATGACCGGAAGGTACTGGAAGCGGGGATTTCTGCGAAGCTGTCGCAGGAATGCCAGGTCGGCGCCATTCTTATCGCCGAGTGGAAGAATGAGCAGGTCGATATCTTTATCGAGCCCGAGCTTCGCCTCCGCCTGCCGGATATTGTTGTAGAACCTCACCTCGTAGCCGGCTCCGGTGAGCGTACGGGAGAGTGTGGTAGCCAGAGTGTCCGAATTGGCTATCGCCCCAATGATCGCGCGAGTTTGCTGTGCCATTCCTGATGTCCTTCGAACGATTGCAACTATATCGTTCGAATTATCGGCAGCAAACGGGAGATACCTTACAGCTGGTCGGAGTTGCTGACTCGAAGCTTAACTGGCGCTCGTTTTGCAAGTCGAAATCCCCAGGAGCGCATACGGAGGGCACCAGCCGACCAGCCCGGTGAGCAGCGGCACGACTCCAAGATACGCCCAGGGGGATTTCGGACCCCAGAATGCCAAGGAGATGATCACCAGCCCGGCGACGATCCGAATGACTCGTTCAACATTTCCGATATTCTTCTTCATTGTTCGATCCTTTCCCGTTAATGGCGAAAATAGTCTCCGCGTACCGAGGACAGAGAAAACCTGACGATGAAATCGTACAGAGAAGGTGCTACGTTAGTCGAGATAAAACTACTCGCCGAGATGCGTTCCGGCGATCCAGCCGGTGGTCCAAGCGGCCTGGAAATTATACCCGCCGGTGATGCCGTCAATATCCAGCAACTCCCCGGCAAAAAAGAGACCCGGTGAGATTTTGCTCTGCATGGTGCGGAAATCAACTTCCTTAAGAGATACACCGCCGCAGGTGACAAACTCATCTTTGAACTCGCCTTTCCCGATCACCGCAAACTGCCCGCGCAGCAATTCGTCGCAGAGCGCGAGCGCCCGCGCGCGAGTGAGATTACTCCACGTGCGGTCGAGTTCGATTTCTGCATGCTCGGTTAAACGGATCCAGAGACGTCGCGGAAGAAAAAACGGTCCCTCGGTTTGAATCTGTCTGGTCGGATGTTTCGCGCGATACGCGTCCAATGAGACCCGCGCTGATTCCTGCGTATGATTGATGATCCAATTGATATGAAGGGTCGCGTGGTAGTCGGAGCGGTGAAGCTCGCGCGCGGCCCAGGCGGATAGTTTGAGCACCGCCGGACCACTGATTCCCCAGTGGGTGATGAGGAGCGGCCCGGTCTGTTCGAATCTCTTCTGGTCAGGGGTGGTCAGCGTGAGGGTAGCCTTGGGCACTGAGATCCCGGCAATGCCTTCGATGCGCCTATCCGTGATATTGAAGGTAAAGAGCGACGGGGCTAGCGGCGTGATAGTGTGCCCGAGCGAAGCCGCGATCTTGTAGCCAGAGGGCGTGCTTCCAGTCGCCAGGAGAACAGAGTCGGCGAGGATCGGCTCCCCTTCTTTGAGATGAAGTTCAAAACGCGGTGATCCGTCGCGCCTCAGTATTTCTTTCACCCGGGAGGCAAGCCGCAATTCAACTCCGGCCTTTTCTGCGGAAGTCTTGAGACAGTTGGCGATGGTGGCGGAGCTATCGGTGACCGGGAACATGCGGCCGTCTTCTTCGGCCTTTAGCTCTACGCCCCGCTCGGCGAACCAGGTGACCGTATCCTTTGGCTGGAAGCGGCTGAATGGCCCGCGCAATTCCTGACTCCCTCGCGGGTAGCCTTTGATCATCTCTTTCGGATCAAAACAGTGATGGGTGACATTGCACCGTTCGCCCCCGGAGAGGAGTACTTTGAGCAGAGGACGATGCGTCGCTTCGAGCAGTATGACGTTGAGATCAGGAAAGCACTCGGCGGCGCGAATCGCGGCAAAGTAACCCGCCGCTCCGCCACCAACGACGACGGACCGCCTGTCTGCTTTTGTCTGGTTCACGTTCATAAGATAGAGAGTTAAATACGCGGAGACACTACATCATATCATCCGGGTCGATATCGATCACTATCTTGACACTGTTCGGTAATTTGAAACGGGTTTCTTCAGATTCCCACTTGGTCAACATCCGCCCCAGTTGCACTTGCTGATTGGTTTTGATGATCAGATGCCGGCGGAACTGTTTCCGCAGAAAATAGAGCGGACAGGGGTGCGGGCCGAGCAACTGCGCGGCAATTCCGGCCTGAGCCAGTCGAGCCTTGAGGCTGGCGTGAAAATCAAGCGCGACCGATTCAAGCGTTGATTCTTCCTCAGATGAAAAGATGATATTGGTCAACCGCACAAAGGGGGGATAGTCGCACTCTTTACGTGACTGAAGTTCGCGCGTGAAAAACGATCTGTAATCCTGGCGGGAGGCATCGCCGATGAGCGGCGACTCCGGCGCGTAGGTCTGGAAGATAACTTCTCCTCGAATCCCGGCGCGACCGGATCTCCCCGCCACCTGAAGCAGTCGCGCGAAGGTCTTTTCCGATGACCGGAAATCCGGAAGGTCTGCCCCGCTGTCCGCGCTGAGGACACCAACCAGCGAGACATTGGGCATATCCAGCCCCTTGGTTACCATCTGGGTTCCGAGCAGGAGATTGAATTCGCGCTGCGCGAAAGAATTGAGGATGCGGTGCGCGGAGATTCGTCCGCCTGCGGAATCAGAATCAAGGCGGATCGTTTTGGCTCCTTCAAATAACTTCGGGATGGTCTCTTCCACCTTTTGCGTTCCCGCACCCATATAGAGTATACGTGCCCCGCCACATTGGTCACACGTATCGTAATTCGAGCGGATATGTCCGCAGTAATGGCAGGTGAGGCGGTGGCCTACCTTATGGTAGGTCATCCGGATATTGCAGTGCGGGCAGTGCGGGATATGGCCGCAGTCGCCGCATCGGAGCATCGGCGAGTATCCGCGACGGTTTAAAAAGAGAATCACCTGATGATCGGCCGCGATCCGTTTTTCGACCTCTTTCTTCAGCGGAAGTGACACAAAGCTGGCTTCCCCCTTCGCTCCTTCCGTTCGCATATCTATTATTCTGACCTCAGGGAGGACCGCGTCGCCGGGGCGTTGGGTCAATTCCAGAAGTTGGTAGCGCCCCAGTTGCGCATGGTAATATGATTCCACGGATGGAGAGGCTGACCCGAGCAGGACCGGGATGTCATTTTGTTTGGCGCGCATGATAGCGGAGTCGCGGCCGTGAAAACGCGGCGAGGGTTCATCCTGCTTGTATGAGCCGTCATGCTCTTCATCGACAATGATGAGTCCGATATCCGGAAGCGGCGCGAAGATAGCGGAGCGCGGTCCGACCACAATACGGTACTTCCCGCCGCGAATGCCGCGCCAGCTTTCGAGCCGCTCGCGGTCGGTCATGGCAGAGTGGATGACCGTCACTCGGTCGCCGAAAAAGCCGCGGAAATAGGCGAGTGTCGCGCCACTCAACGCGATCTCGGGCGTGAGGACCAGCACTGTCTTCTGGCTGTCTACCACAGTCTGCGCGAGATGACAGTAAACGATCGTTTTCCCGGATCCGGTAATACCGTGCAGGAGAAAAGTTTTGAATCCGGCGGTCAATGCAGGTCTGACCGTATCGGCGACCTTACGCTGTTCATCGGTCAATCGTATCTGCCGAACCTCTTCACGCCCTTTGATGAAATCGAGCGGATGAATCTCTTTCGCCTGAACCGGTACGACCAAACCAAGCTTGATCGCCTTGCCGAGATAATGTTCGCTCCAGCCGAGTTCCTTTAGTTCGAGGCGCGTCTTCTCACCGCCGAAAAGTAGTGGTGGAGTTTTCCCTTTAGCGAACAGAACGGAGATATCCGCATCTTCACTCATCCGGTAACCGACCACCCGTCGCGTATCCTCGGACGCATCCCCCTCCCAGATCTCTTCGACTATCCCATCCTTGAGTAGCTTTCGAAAGGCGGTTTTACCGGTCTGATGGATCGCTTTCAGCGTGGCCGCCGATATCTTTTTGCCAGGTTTGTAGAGCGAAGTAAGTGAGCCGGGAAGCGACATTGTCTGCTCTGCCCAGCGGTATTTCACCTCAACTGCGGACTTGAGCATCGAAGGCAAAGCGCACGCGAGGACATCGGCGGGATTGGCGAAATAGTAATCCGCCATCCAGTGGCAGAATGAAAACAGCTCCGGCGAAAAGAACGATTCTTCATCGAGCGTTTTGATGACCTGCTTGATGGTCACGCCCTCTGGCGGTTTTTCCGCAGGACCAAGATAGTATCCAAGCTTTCTCCCTTTCCCGAACGGTACCAGTAGACGCTGGCCTTTGGTCAGCGCACCAAGTTCGAACGGGAGCGCGTAGGTAAACGCGCGGCGCATCGGACCGGCAATAGCTACTGTGATAAGGGACTGGGAGGACATAGTCTGAATATAGAAAAGGCAGGACCATCAGTCCTGCCTTTATTTTCAAAACGTGATATTGCGGCTTACTTAAGGTGCTCTTTGGCTTTAGCCGCTTTGGCGGTCTGGCCTTCCTCGGAGTACAGGTCGGCAAGACGTTCCCAGACCTGGCGGTTGTCCGGCTCAAGTTCGACCGCTTTTTCGTACGCCACGATCGAATCTTTGAACTTCTTCAAGTTCAACTGGGCATCGCCAAGCGAGATCCAGTGCGAGGCCTTGTTTGGTTCGAGTTCGGTCAGTTTTGCGAAGGCCGCCACAGCCCCGGTAAAGTCGTTGGTCACAAAAGCGACGACGCCGTATTCTTCGGCCGCAACGGCATTAGTCGCGTCATTCTCAAACGCCCGCTTGAAATAGACCTTGGAAGAATCAAACAGCTCCGCACGCTGGTCGGTCCATTTCTTCACGGCAGCGTCATCTTTGCGGTCACGCGCCGCGGTGGTTGAATCATTCGCCCAGATACCAAGCTGGTTGAAATACTGGCCCAGTCCGAGCAGTGCATCGGAATGATTCGGGTTCATCCCGAGGATCTGACGGTGTACCGCCGCGGCTGAGTCAAACATCTTGCAATTGTTGTAGCAGATGGTCAGGTTCAGGAGATTGCCGGTATCCGACGGCTGGTGTTTGCCGTACTCTTTGAGGAACGGGATCGCTTCGCAATACTTGTTTTCGCCAAGGATATTGTAGGCGATCTGGAGGAGGATCTGCGTTGAGTCGGCGGTATATTTCAGACCGCGCTGCAGCCACTCGTTGGAGGCAGCCAGGTTACCCTGCTTTTCGGCGACCGAACCGGCGAGCATATATGCCTTGTTGTCGGTGGAGTCGAGGATCAAACAGAGCGCGACATTGGCGAGAGCGGAATCACCCGCCGCCTGGACTTTCTTCATGTAATACGCGCGACCGGATGAATCTGTCTCCGGCTTGATCTCTTTCAGCGATTCCTCGATAGTGCCGAGCTGCTCGATCCCCTTGTTATAGAAGACGCGCCAATACTTGACCTGAGTTGAATCGGCCTTTTCAATGAACTTGGCGCAGTCCTTTTTGTATTTGTCCTTTACGCCCGGATTGTTGCAGGCGTAGTGAAGGGAGTCTTTGTAGAGGGCCAGATGTTTGACCCACAACTCTTTGTCGGACATCTTGGCTGACTTTTCGATGAAGTCTACGGCGATCTGGTTCATCCAGAGATATCCTTCCGGATGCGGTCCGTAGTTCATGAAAAGCGAATCCAGCATGGCCATCGCCTCGCGATAGCGCGTGGTGTCGCCCGACACGATGGCGATCTGCGAAGATTCGATATACGCCTTTTCCGGGAGCTTTCTCCCTTTGCGCTGGGCATCCGCCGTTCCGGCGACCATCCCCAGAGCCAGGGCGAATATCAACAACCGCATGACTGTCTTCAACTTAGACCTCCTAATAGTCGATACTATCGTACAATTTCGGCCAAATGTAACATTTATCACAAGCCTTGTCAACCTTGCCGGCTAGTACGTAAACCGGACCTTGTACTTGGCAATCACCGTCTGATCTGCCGCCACCGGGATGTCAAAAGTCAGCGTCATGGCGTCTTTCCGCTTGTACTCGAAGCTCGATGACAGCACTTCGAATGTTCCGTACAACTTCTTTTCCACTGAAATCGTCACCGCCTCTTTCTTATGGTTGCGGAACTCGATCTCATACTCGCGTTCTTCGACGCGGTCAGAAATACGGGTCTGGGTCATCATACGCTCTTCGGCGGCGATATCGAACGCGAAGCCGACGCGCAGGTCAACCTCTTCATCTTTGGGCGTATGGTCGATCAGGTCCTCACCAAGAAGGATCATGGAACCATCAGTGTCGGCCTTGAATATCCTGACACGTCCCGCCGGGAGTGGCATCCCGAGCCCGGTCTGCTGTGAGTTCTTAAACTTCACGGCTACCGCGACCTGCTTCTGGTTCTCTTCCGGCTTGTAGACATACGCCTTTCTTACCGAGGCGGTCGCCGGGTCGAAAAGCGAGATTTGCTTGATCTCTTTGTCCAGGACTGTCGCCTTGCGCGGCAATGTATACATATGGTATTCGAAGAACTGCTTCTCTTCAAAACCGGCCGCATCGGCAGCCGCCGAAAGTTCCATCCGCCCCTTGTACATCGGCTGCGGTGGCTGACTGGCGCGCGCAATATCGCCAGCGATCAATTTGAGCGAGGCATCTTTGTAACTTTTGCCGGAGAAATTGTTGATGGAGGACCATCCGGAGAGTCCGAGCGAGGTCTCAGTCTCATTCAGCACGCCAACATACTCGGCGTTCCAGCTCATCCCGCTGGTTTGGTAGCCGACTCGAAGGTCAACCTTGCCATCGACGTTGGAGTTGTACAACCAATTGAGAGTTGGGCGAGTGATCAGCCCTTCTGGAAGCGCCGGGAAATTGACCTCGGTCACCTTGGCGGAGGTAACGATCTTCACCTTGCCGGATGAATCCATCAGCGTGATCGCGCCGCCACTGTATGCGAGAAGTTTCCCACTGTAGAGCTTTCCGTCCTCGTCAACCAGTTCGATCTGTTCATCGATATACTTCTGGTACATCTGCTCCGGGCTGACCAGATCGTAGGCATAATTCTGTTCGAGAATTGTCAGCTTGTTGTTGCCGCCGGGCAATTCGACCCGCACTGACGCGGCATCGATGAGAGCCGGGACATCGGTGAACGCAATGCGATTGGTCCCCTTCTTGATGTCCAGCGAGCGAGTCTCGCTGATCACCCCCAGATTGTTGTTGTAGACTGTCACCGCTATGTCTGCCGCCTGAGCGACCGAAATCACCAGCGCAAACATTCCGAGAAACAAAATCTTCTTCATAGCTTTTCCTACTCCCTTTATACCCGCAAAGTCGTCACGCATAAGACTGTTCATTCCATTTCACTGTTTAGTTGTAGTCTATACCTGTGGAACCCCGGAATCTTCCCTAAGTTTCAGGATACTTCGCGAAACTTATTGATAGTCAAATGGATACGAGACTCGACCGCTTCCGGGGCAGGATGTGTCGCGGCCGTGGTGAAACTACCAGCCACTGGGTCGATCTGCGCGTAGATCTGGCTATATAATGAGTAGATCAGTTCCAGACTCAGCTGATAGCGAGGAGCCAGCATTGGCAGAGTCCGGTCGACCGTTTTTCTGGCCCGTTGCTGATATTCACCCGCAATACGATGGTAAGTAGACATTAAACCTCGGAGTTCCGGTGTCGCCTTTTGCGTGATAGCCAACTCGCGAAGCCGGTCTTTCGTCAACCCATGTCGGCGCAATATGTCATCAGAAAAGTAATTTAGCCCTTCGCGCTGATCCTTTTCGAAATCTCTCATCAAATGGACGAGATAGGAAAAAATGGCCAATGGTCTGGCGGCGAGGCGAATGTCATAGAGTGGAGCCTGACGATTCCCTCCCTCTCCTCTCACGCCGCACAGATGCATGAAGACCGCGGCGGGAGAAATAGCGGCGCCCTCGCTATATCTTAGGAAGTTATGGAATGACGAAAAGCCGTTATGTGTCAGGTCGTAGATCATCGCTCGGCAAAGCCGTTCCCACGGCCAGAACGGCAGGCGGTACTCTTCGACTGTTGCTAGAAACTGAGCGGTGAATTCGTCGGATGACTTGCCGGTCAGGGCATCTACGACCCATTGATTGATGCTGGCCTCGATTGATTTTACTTCGTCCTTCGTGATCGGAGTCTGCTGGGCCCTGCGGTGATCCACCAGGTCATCGATAATGCGCATCGACCGATAGCAGGTTCGAAACGCCGCATAGCGATCTTCGTCCCAGACCCGCGCCGCGATATCCAGGATCGGGTTGGTCAGGATGGCGCTGAAATCGAGATGGGTGGCGAAATCAAGCCGTGTCGAAATCTCTCTCATAGGTGTCAGGGAATATACAAAGAGCCTTCGCCCGCCGACATTTTTAATTTCATGGGCGGTTTGGATTGTATACACTTAAAGGACCATGAGCAAACCGGTTAGACTGCTGATACTCACCCACAATTATCCCCGATTTCGGGGCGATTTTGCCGGTGTTTTCATCTCTTTGCTTGCTCGCAAGCTAAGTGAGCACAACATCTCCCCCATTATTCTCGCTCCCCATGACGCGGGACTGCCGGAATATGAGGTGATGGATGCTGTCCCGGTCTACCGCTTCCGCTATGCCGCGACCGATGCTGAGGAGATTATCGCCTATCGTGGCGCCATGCACCAACTGGTGCTCGGGTCAGTCAGCGGGATATTCCAGTTCAAGCGATTTCTGGATTCCTTCCGCACAGCCGCGCTCAAGATCATCAGAGAGCAGCAGACTCAGGTTATCTCCGGCAACTGGCTGGTGCCTTCGGGAATCGTGATGAAAACAATCGCCGCGAAAACCGATCTCCCGATGCTTCTCTCTTCTCACGGAACCGACATCCGTCTGATGTCGAAATATGCAAAACTCTCGCGTCACTATTTTGGCGGACTGACCAAGCGGTTACACCGATGGACGGTCGTTTCCTCATATCTCAGGGATGAGATAGCCGCGATGGAGCCATCGGTGAAAAATCTGCTTGAGGTACTGCCGGTCCCGCATGACGAGACAGTCTTTTATCTGGACCCTGCCATACAACGCGATGGCAACTTGGTTGTCGCCGTCACCCGCTTCACCGACCAGAAGCGGGTCGATTTCCTCATCAAGGCATTTGCGATGGTAACGGAGAAACATCCAGCCGCCCGTTTGGAACTCTATGGCAGTGGCCCGCTGCAACAGCAGATCGAGGAATTGATAACACACTTCGGACTCCAATCGTCTGTAAGTATCAACCCGCCTATACCGCAGGAAGAACTGCGGAGAGTCTACAACCGCGCGGCCATATCGGTGCTCAATTCGTATCGCGAAGGATTCGGATTGGCGCTGTCTGAAGCGATGATGTGTGGCGCGTGCGCGGTCGGAACACGCTCCGGTGGGATTGTTGATATTATCGAGGATAACCAGACAGGGCGATTGGTCGATCGGGATAACAGCTCGCGGCTCGCAGATACGCTACTCGATCTCTTGAAGAACCCATCCAAGCGAATGGCGCTTGCGGAAGCGGGACATGCCAAAGCGCATGCGACCTACGCGTCGGGGCCGCTTGCCGCGAGGTTTGCGTCGTTGGTCCTCGAAGCCGCCTCTACTCGACGCTGACCCTCTATCCTACTTTTCCCAATACTCCCCGAAGATGCGGCAGGCGATCCGCCTCACTCAATGAACTCAGATCGATATCGATTCGCGGAGAGCCTAAGAGCGAGAATTCCATCGGACGGTCTGTCCCCTGGCGCAACGCTTCAACCTCTGGTCTGGTCAGTCGGCGGTTCTCGCCGAAGAACAGATTGACCCGCCCGGCGCGTATCTTCACTTTCTCGACCTCAAGCATTGATGCCGCGATCTTGACCGCGGTTGCCTCGACCAGATTGATCGCCGACTGCGGCATGCGACCAAAGCGGTCGGTCACCTCCTCGCGAATCTTCTCGACTTCATCAAGATTGCGGGCATCGGCCAAACGACGGTAAACATCGACTTTATGCTGACGGTCGTTGATATACTCATCGGACAAATAGGTTTCGATATCGATCTCCAGTTTGGTATCCGGGAGTCGCTGTATCTCTTCGCCGCGTAATTCGGCGACTGCTTCTTCGAGCAGGCGATTATATAGGTCGTACCCGATCTCTTCGATAAAGCCTGACTGCTTCGGGCCGAGGATAGTCCCGGCCCCGCGAATCTCCAGATCCCGCATCGCTAGCGCAAAGCCGGAGCCGAGGTCGGAGTGGGCTTCGAGCGCGCGAAGCCGCTTGATAGCGTCGCGGTTGAGCATCCGCATGGGCGGAGTGAGCAGATATGAATAGGCTCGACGGTCTGATCTGCCCACTCTCCCCCGCAACTGGTACAACTGCGCCAGCCCGAATCGGTCGGCGCGATTGATGATGATCGTGTTGGCGTTCGGAATATCCAGGCCGGATTCGATGATGGAGGTACAAAGCAGTACATCGAAACGCTTCGCCATGAAAGCCAGCATTATCCCTTCCAGCGTCCGTTCATGCATTTGGCCGTGCGCCACCGCGATCTCGATCTTGGGAAGCAGTTTCTTCAAATACTCATGCATCGCCTCGATCGTCTGCACCCGGTTGTGCACAAAAAAGACTTGGCCGCCACGCTCCAGTTCGCGCAGGATAGTCGTGCTGATCACCGCGGGGTCAAATTCGGCGATCTCGGTAATGATCGGCAGGCGGTCTTTCGGCGAAGTGTTTATCAGGCTCATGTCGCGCGCGCCCATCAGCGACATCTGCAGCGTGCGCGGAATCGGGGTGGCGGTCATCGCCAATGTGTCGACAGTCGCGGCGATTTCGCGCAACTTCTCTTTATGCTTCACTCCAAAGCGGTGCTCTTCATCGATTATCAACAGCCCCAGATTGGAGAATTTTACATCCTTGGAAAGCAAACGATGAGTTCCAATGACCAGGTCAACTCTGCCGGCCACCACTTGCTTGACCGTTTCTAACTGCTCCGCACGACTGCGGAACCGCGAGAGTAGTTCAATTTTGAACGGATAGTCACGCAATCGCTCAGTGAATGTAGTGTGGTGCTGCTGCGCGAGAATGGTGGTCGGCACCAACAACGCGACCTGTTTCCCGCCGTCCATCGCCTTAAACGCCGCGCGAATAGCGACCTCGGTCTTGCCATAGCCGACATCGCCGCAGACGAGACGATCCATCGGATTCTCGATCGAGAGATCCCGCTTGACATCATCGATAGCTTTCTGCTGATCCGGCGTTTCGTCGTACGGGAAGGATGCTTCGAGTTGCTTGAGCCAGACAGTGTCCTCGCCGAAGGCATGCCCCGAGCGCGTCTTGCGCGCCGCATACAACCTTATCAAGCCTTCCGCCATGTCGGCTATCGCCTTTTTGGTGCGCGCCTTGAGCTTCTCCCATCCGGGCCCACCGAGGGCGGTCAGTTGAGGCGCGGAGTCTTTCCCCGAATACTTTGAGACACGGTTGAACTCTTCGATCGGGACATACAGCTTGTCTGTCCCGGCATACTGAAGTAGCAAGCAATCGCGATTCCGTTTATCGACAGTCAAGGTCTGGAGTCCAAGGTACCGCGCGATACCATACTCCGTATGGACGACGAAATCCCCTTTGGTCAGCGCGGAGTAGTCTGATATCGCCACACCCTCGCGGAATTTCTTGCGATGTATCCTGCGATGGTGGCGGCTGAAGATCTCGTGGTCGGTCAGGACGACAAACTTCGCGTCGGGGCAGGCGAATCCCGCGCGAATGGATACAACTTCGACGTGCGGCAACTCCGGCAGCGCCGCCTTCTGCTGGATCAGTTCATCAAGACGTGCCGCCTGCCCTTCGTTGTCCGTCGTGATGACGTATTCGACCCCCATATTACGATAGTCCCTGATGGCAATTCCGAGCAGATCAAGTCTGGCATTAAACGATGGATGCGGCTGGCAACTAAATGCGATCAGATCAGCTTTGGCGCCACGGAACGGCAGATGATTGATGTAGGTTTTGGCCTCGAGTCGCTCGAAGACGACCTCCGGCGACAAATAGTACTCGGTCGGTTCCGGGAGTCTGCTCAGTCGCTCGCGAAGTCGCGCGTGGAGTGACTCCGCTTCAAGAATGACCGCGTCGGCTTCTTCCTTGAGCGATTCTTCGTTCTCAAGAAGGATCACCGCGTTATCCGGGAGGTAGTCGAGCAAAGAGCCTTGCTTCAGGCCGAAAAGAACCGACAGCCACTCCAGACCCGGCAGTTCAGGGTCATTGAGATAGCGGTGCCGGATATAGTCAGCATCTTCCTCGGGGAGTTTCGCCAGTTCCTCCTCAAGGGTTTCCTGCGTGATCGGGATCTCCCGCTTGGGGAGTACCGTTACGCGCTCCACCTGACCGACCGTTCGTTGATTGCCGACATCGAAATAGCGGATCGTCTCAACCTCGTCGCCAAACAACTCAACACGGACAGGATATTCGGAACCGGGGGTGAACAGGTCGATCAGGCCACCGCGTCGGGCGAAGTCGCCGACCTCCTCGACCAGCGGGACACGCTTAAATCCTAGCTGTACCAGTCGTTCAACTATTTCATCGATATCGATCTCTTTGCCGACCTCGATATCGACCCGGCTCGAATCAAGGGTCTGCGCGGGGATAGTCGGTTCCATCAGGGCGCGCAACGGACAGACCACGACCGACAGCCTATTATCTATCAGTCCCGCAAGCGCACTAATGCGCTGCCCCATGATCTCGCCGACCGGCGCCTTGAAATCATACGGGAGGATCTGGCGCGACGGATAGAACGCCAACCGCTCGTTGTTCATAAGGAAGAGCAGGTCTTCGTGAAGTTCCGCGGCTTCATCGGTGGAACGTGTCACCACGACGATCGGGCGGTCTATCCGCTGTTCCAGTGCGTGTATGAGAAACGCTTCGGCGGAGCCGGCCAGCCCGGCGATCTCGATCCGGCGACTGTCGCCCAGTAGTCTGGTTTGGAGTTCCTTGACAGGCGCGTAGTTCTGCCAGAGCGACAGAAGCGAATGGAACCGGGTCGGTGGGTGCGGCGAGTTGTGATGAGTCGCTATTTTCATTCTTTCCGATACGCCAAAACCCACCAGCACGGGTGGGGTAGGAGTGTATATGTCTGGTTCGAGTCTACCGGTCCTCAGCGGCTCAGCAGACAACACAAAAGCCCCGATCACGCCGGGACCGGGGGTATCTAAAGTTCGCCCAATATATCGGACGGAAGTTCAAATGTCAGGTAAGAAATCGGTCAAAGACCGGCTCAGCTGTTCGTGCCGTACAGGTCGCCATCGACCTCCACCTGGTCGTACGACTTATCTTTCGCTTCGTACAGCACCAGGATGGTCACCCGTCGGTTGCGGGCATCGGAAGGATTCTCCGCAATCATCGGAAACTTGTCGGCATAGCCGCGCACTTCGCGCACCTGGCCGCCATACAACCCGGAAACTTCCATCAGTTCGCGCGCCGAATTGGCGCGATCCGCGGAGAGTTCCCAGTTGGTGTAGCCAGCCTCGCCGCCGAAGGTATTGTCGGTGTGGCCCTCGAGCACCAGATGGTTCTTCAGCTTACCTAGTTCCTGGGCGATGATCATCAGGATGACCGCGCTCTTCTGCAACAGTTTGTCGGAGCCGGGTTCAAAAAAAGCGGCGGCATCTTCAGATTCATTCAGGATGATCCGCAGTCCTTCCGCGGTCATCTGGATACGAATGTTCTTTTTGAGTCGCTCGAATGCTTCCTGCTTCTCGAGTTCGGCAAGGATATTTTTGGCGGCGGCGGAGAGCTGTTCTTTCTCAGTATCCGTCGGGATATTCTCATTCTTGATCGAGTTGTTCACCAGCCCGATCGTGGGATCATCAGCATCGATCACCTGAGCGGTTCCTTTGAGAACGCCGGACCGGCCTTCATGATTGAACTTCCCTGGATCGCGGAAATAGCCGGCGACGGCCTCTTTGACGTCATCTTTCTGTCCCACCAGCCACATCACGAGGAAGAAGCACATCATTGCGGTCATGAAATCCGCAAACGCGACTTTCCACGCTCCGCCATGGTGACCGTGGCCACCATGTTTTTTCCTCTTAATAATGATCGGTTGGGTTTCTTCGGCCACAGCTTACTTCTTCTTCGACTCGTTACAGGCTTTTTCCAGTTCCGTGAATCCGGGGCGAACCTCGGCAAACAAAGTACGACGGGCGAACTCGACCGCGATGACGCCCGCCACTCCCTTATGGAACGAGAGGAGCGCGTGCTTCATGCACCCGAGATACTGCTTGTTGTCGTTGATACGGTGGGTCATGCTCGCGGCGATCGGCCCAACGAAACCGTAACATCCCAAGATACCAAGGAATGTTCCGACCAGAGCCGCGGCCACTTTGTGACCGATCTCTTCGGGCGGACCATTGATCGCGGCCATGGTGAGTACGACGCCCAACACCGCGGCGACAATACCGAGGCCGGGCAGAGAATCCGCGACGGCACTGAGCGCCTGCGGAGGACGGAGTTCTTCCGTATGCAGGGTCTCGATATCTTCATCCATCAGATCAGCGAGGTCATGCGGCTGGACCGAACCGGAGATGATGACGCGCATGGTGTCACAGAAGAATTCGACCGCGTGATGATTCGCGAGGAATTTGGGATAGCGTTTGAATATCTCGGACTCTTTCGGATGTTCGATATGATTCTCCAGGCCGACCAGACCATCGCGACGGGCGACATTGAATATCTCGTACATCATAACGAGCAATTCGAGATAATCTTTCTTGCCCAGTCCGGCGCCGAGAACCCCTTTGAGTTGGGCGAAAATCCCTTTGATCACGGTCAATGGAGTCGCGATGAGCAATGACCCGAGTGCCGCGCCACCGATGATCATCACTTCGAGCGGCTGATACAGCGCGAGAGCCTGCCCACCCTCAAGCATGAATCCACCCAGTACGCCGCCGACAACGACAAACGCGCCAATGAATATGAACATAGTATGCCTTAGAGCCCCAGTTGTTTACTTGTCCTGGACCGACCTGTTTGCATATAATTATCGGCAGGCGGCCCCGAAACTGTAGGTGTCCATCGGCTTCCGCCCGATTGGATGGGCTATAATGGGCCGCGCTCAGTTCCATGCATTTCTTATAGATAGAGGAGACAATCATGAACCTATCGCGATTGCTGACCTACAAACGTTCCCGACTGCTGATGGTCATGCTTGGGGGGCTTGCTCTCTATGAGATCGCCCTCGCCGCCGGTGGCGGTGATTCCGGGCATGGCGGCGCGGTTCTCAATGTCCTCCTTGAGCTGATAGTCATTCTCCTCGCGGCCAAACTCGGCGGCGACCTATTCGAGCGGGTCAGTCAGCCGGCAGTGCTTGGTGAACTGATTATCGGGATGCTCATTGGCAATGCGCATCTGATAGGTATCGATCTATTCCAGAATTTCGGATCCAACGTAACGCTGGAGATCTTGGCCGAACTGGGCGTCATCATTCTGCTGTTCGAGGTTGGCCTGGAATCGACCGTTCGCGAAATGCGGCAGGTCGGCGCAACTTCACTACTGGTAGCGGTTCTCGGCGTGGTCGCGCCGTTCTTGCTGGGATGGGGTGTCAGTATCATTTTCCTGCCAGAGGAATCCGAACTGGTGCACGCGTTCATCGGCGCGACCTTGTGCGCAACCTCGGTCGGCATCACCGCGCGCGTTTTGAAAGATATTGGCAAGACCAGTTCGCGTGAATCCAAGATCATATTGGGCGCGGCGGTTATCGATGATGTCCTCGGCCTGGTGATCCTCGCGATCGTTTCAGGCATTATCTCCGCCGCCGGAACTGGCGCGGACGGGATTTCCGCCGGTCAGGTCAGTTGGATAATCGGGAAAGCGCTGATCTTCATCGTTGGCGCGATAGTTATCGGCCAATGGTTGTTGCCGAAGTATTTTCAATTCGCGTTCAAAGTCCGCGGCAAAGGGGTCTTCCTCTCCTTCGCATTACTGGTCTGTTTTGGGCTCGCGTACGTTGCCGGTAAAATAGGTCTCGCGCCGATCGTAGGCGCGTTTGCGGCTGGCCTTATCTATGACCGGATCGAGTACCAGGAGTTCGAAGAGCGGGATAAGCATACGATGGAGGAGTTGATCGCCCCGATCGCCATTTTCCTCGTCCCGATCTTCTTCGTCCGAATGGGGATGCTGGTCGACCTGACGACTTTCGCCCAAGTTGAGATCCTTGGCTTCGCGGCAGTGATGACGATCGCGGCGATCATCGGCAAGCAGGCCTGCTCACTCGGAGTGTGGGACAAACGGACGAACCGATTTGCAGTGGGTCTGGGGATGATCCCGCGCGGCGAAGTAGGGCTGATCTTCGCGGGAATCGGCGCGAAATTGGTGCTCGATGGTCACGCGGTGATCTCTCCTTCGACCTATTCCGCGGTTGTGATCATGGTGATAGTTACGACGCTGGTCACGCCTCCGCTGTTGAAGTGGTCGATGATGAAGCGGTCATCGTGACCTGAACGGCAGTTCGACTTTAGAGTGCTCGCGTGCCACTTTTACGCTATCGGACAAGGGCTTAGCGAATTATTGGGGAATTGCGGGGCATTTGCAAGTGAGCGCTTGACACGGGGGGCGGGAACGGTATATTGGCAATCCTGATCGCGGGGTGGAGCAGTCTGGTAGCTCGTCGGGCTCATAACCCGAAGGTCGCAGGTTCAAATCCTGCCCCCGCCATAATTTCGACTGCACCACAATCAATTACAGCCACATTAAAGACTATTCAGACCCACAGCTTTAGAGTTTGCTAACAAAACGAGTAGCTTACTGTCTTTTCTTACACGATTCCAATGTAAACCGCGACTCTGCATCGCAGGAAATTGCCAGATGACCAAATCGGCGCGGTGCGGCATTAGACAATGGCCGATTAGCCTGGGGGATTAACCCCGATTTCAATCCATAGGTCGATTGACCTGCGGTTGGGCACTCCGGTAGTTTGGACTCATAACCGCGTCCCATCGGGAAGATATGCCCGGAGCCGATCTACGACGGCGTTGCGCATGGATATCGTCAGTCTTTCCAGCTAATCTGTCGGTAAGTAGAATGCAGAATAGCCCGGAGGCAGATTAGAGAGGAGCCATTGTGAAAGGATATGTACAAGATATTGAAGGGGTCACTGTCAAGAATAACGAGTTTCGGCAGGTGCTGTACACAGCAAAATACTGCCAGCTCGTCGTCATGGCACTAAAGCCTGAAGAAGAAATTGGAGCGGAAGTTCACACACTCGATCAGTTCTTTCGCGTCGAAGATGGCTCCGGTGAAGCGGTCCTTGATGGAGTACGGACGGCGATCACCGCCGGCTACGCGGTTCTTGTTCCGGCCGGGACGAAACACAATATTATCAACACCGGCACAGTCTCACTTAAGCTTTATACGCTCTACGCTCCACCCAATCATCGTGACGCAGTAGTTCATCACACCCGCGCTGACGCAGAGACGGACAACGAACACTTCGACGGCAAGACGACGGAATGACTTTCTGAGCAGCGGCGCATGACGGCAAGTGTGCTCAGCCTGAGTCTTGCGCTTGCCACAGACGGAGACCTAACTCACGTACTGAAGAGCTTGTTCGCCGGTGTTGGATCGCTCCAGTCCGGAACCATTGTCAATCTCAGTGGAGAAAATGAGGTCAGGGGATTGTCCGCAACGGCTGGCATCAGGCTGACGGCGACGATTGCGGGGAGCCATGGAAATCATCTCGAACGCGGGGATATCTGATGAGCGAAGTGAAGACAAACGAGAATCCAGACCCTAAGACCAGTGATGTGGAGGCGCTGGAACGGGAGCGCTACGAGCTTCTGCAACGGTTCGAAGACTGGCTGGAAACCCCGATGCTTGTGCTAGCCTTTGTGTGGCTGGCGCTACTGGTCGTGGAGCTGATCTGGGGTGAGAGTCTTTGGTTTGAGATCATCGGTACGACTATCTGGGGGATCTTCCTCCTCGATTTTGCGGTTGAACTCCTCCTTGCCCCACACAAGGGTGCCTATCTCAAGCGGAACTGGTTGACCGCCATTTCGCTGCTGATCCCGGCACTGCGCCTCTTCCGAATATTCCGCGTGTTTCGGCTGCTTCAACTGGCACGCGCGGGCCGAGGTGTCCGATTGATTCGCGTCGTCAGCTCGCTGAACCGCAGCATGAAGGCGCTCGGCGCGAGTCTGAGCCGCCGGGGCTTCGGCTACGTGATCGTCCTGACAGTGCTGGTCACGTTTGCTGGCGCTGCCGGGATGTACGCTTTCGAGAACGAATCGCCCGATGGCCCGAATAGCTATGGCGAGACGCTGTGGTGGACCGCCATGATCATGACGACAATGGGCTCGCAGGACTGGCCACAGACGGCCGAAGGGCGCGTGTTGTGCGTCTTTCTGGCCCTGTACGCCATCAGCGTCTTCGGCTACGTGACAGCGACTCTGGCAACCTTCTTCGTCGGCCGCGACGCGGAGAATGACGAGGCGGAGTTGGCGGGGGCGAAACAACTTGCCGCCCTCCGTGACGAGGTGAGCGCCTTGCGCGATGAAATTCGGCGAATTACGGCGGCGGACTTCGTGATTGTGAAACGTGATTCGGCGGAGAAGAGGCGCGCAGAGTGACTGTCAGGCGGCACGCAATCTCCGACTGCCCTCGCAAAAGGAATGAAACATGGACTTGAAAAGCGGGTATCCGTTTTGGGCAATCAAGAATGGCCTTATGTGCACATTTCCTCAACTCACGGCTGATATCCGCAGTGATGTGGTGGTAGTGGGGGGCGGTATTAGTGGTGCGTTAATCGCTAACGAGCTGGGTAATAACGGTTTTGATGTGGTGGTCGTTGAACAGCGGGACATTGGCTGGGGCAGTTCTGCCGCAAGCACAGCATTGTTGCAGTACGAGATCGACACTCACATGGTCGACCTGGCTAAGATGTATGGTATTGGTCATGCGGTACTGGCCTACAAGGCCTGCGCGAATGCGATCACTGATTTGCGTGATCTTGCCAATGAGCTGGGTGACGTGGATTTCGATATGCAGGAAAGCCTTTATTACGCCAGCAAGCGCGGTGACAGGGTCCCACTGCGCGAGGAGTACGAACTGCGGATCAAACATGATTTCGATGTGCAGTGGCTGGACGCGGAGATTTTGAAGGAGCGCTTCGGCATAAAGGCGCCGGGCGCGATACTGACTAAACTGGCTGGGCGCGTGGACCCCTACCGCATGGCTTCCAAGCTGTTATTGCGGCTGGCAGAGCGTGGCAGCAGAGTATTCGATCGCACGGTAATCGACACCATTGAACCTTCTGACGAAAGCGTGACTCTGCGTACACCGGAAGGTCTCCAGATAGTCGCCCGGCACGTGATAATGGCGGCGGGATACGCCTCACAGAAATGGCTGAAGCAGTCGGTGGCGATGAACCGCAGTAGCTATGCGTTTATTACCGACCCTATAGCGAAGTCAAAACTGGGTCTGTTGGCATCGACCATGCTATGGGAATCTGCAAGACCATACCTATACATGCGTGCGACAGGCGATGGCAGGTTGCTGATCGGTGGGGCTGACGACGAAATAGATATACCAGCGCGTCGTGATAAACGTGTTGAAAGCAAGGCTAAAGGCTTGTACAAAAAAGTCAATGAACTCTTCCCTCATCTGCCGATGCGTCCGGCGTTTTCCTGGGGCGGTACCTTCGCTGAAACCAAAGACGGCCTGCCGTTTTTTGGCGAGCATCCGAACTATGGCCCGAGAGTGCAGTTCGCCATGGCGTATGGCGGTAACGGCATCAGCTATAGCATGATTGGCGCGGGTTTGTTGAGAGCTAATATCGAAGGCCGACATCACCCACTGGCCGCATTGTTTGGATTTTCGCGCATGGGATAATCCCAAGTTTGACGATCATAGCAATGAAGGGAGTTTAGAAGATGACAAACTGAATTTCGCTCACTGTCATTCAACTGAACAACAGCCATGCATATTTTGATCTACACCAAGAAATGTTCTGGCAGTGTGGTCAAGCGGTCGATCGTCCCGCAGAAGGATCTGCTCACACTACCACATTGCGTTAGGAAGAATCGTGCCGCAAATCAGAGGCGTACTCTCTTTTGCAGCTGCGGCGACACTCTCCAAGGCTCACAACCCACCCTGAGGAGCCTGGAGAGCTTTTGATCCCTATTTCGGCCAGGTTCAGTGCGATTCGCCGAGCCATAGGGAGCAACGTGACAGGATATTAGTAGCCAATTCAACGATTGTCTCTCGAAGGACTAATCCCCTCTTCAATCCTTCGAGCGATTGTCTGGCAGTCTCGTGGCACCGTATGTTACAAACTGTGGGAACGGCCCTTGATGACCCTGGATGGCGGTAGCAGCCTGAATGTGCGTTGTTTCCGCTAAGGACCGCTCCAACTGAACGTAGTGACTGAAAGGACCGAATATGCAGGAACGCAATTCGCATGAGACAGAACCCCGGAATGAAGACATTGCTCTGTTGGCTCATCATTTCTACGTGACAGAAGGCAGTCGAGACGGACACGACCTTGAACATTGGCTGCGGGCCAAACACCAACTATCAAGCGCTCGCTCATCCGATAGCAGGATTCAAACAGGTGCGAATTCCGAAAAAAACCAAACCGACAAGGCGAGAAAAGTTGGAAGGGCTTCGACTCCTGGAGCAGGGACAGGAAAATGACACACAAGAAGACACTGCCCATCACTGAATCATTGGCCGAGTTGGCATCGGTTCAACAGCCGCCGTGTCTTTCGCTTTACCAACCGACTCATCGGCACCATCCTGACAATCAGCAGGACCAGATCCGGTATCGCAACTTGGTCAGCGAGCTCGAGACGTCGCTCCGGAAAAAGTACTCGGCAGATGACACTCACCGCGCCCTTGAACCGTTCGAAGAACTCGCGCAAGATCATGATTTCTGGAGTCATACCCTGGATGGACTGGCCGTACTTGGAGGTTCCGACTTGTTTCGAGTGTTCCAGCTTCAGCGGCCGGTCTCCGAATTAGCTATCGTAGCAGACAGCTTTCACACCAAGCCTTTGCGACGGTTTGTTCAATCTGTCGATCGCTTTCAGGTCCTGGGAATGAGCCTCAGCAAGATCCAGTTATTCGAAGGCAATCGCGATATTCTCGACGAAATCGATCCAGCTCCGGGCGTTCCGCGGACGATCACAGAGGCGCTGGGCGATGAACTGAGTGAACCGTATTCGACAGTCGCCTCCTATGGCGGCGTCGGTCAGGCGAGCACGCCCATGCACCATGGCCAAGGCGGGAAAAAGGACGAGGCGGATATCGATGCGGAGCGATTCTTTCGTGCTATCGACCGCGCCGTGCTCGAGCACCATTCGCGGCCATCGGGCCTACCTCTGATCCTGGCGGCGTTGCCCGAACATCACCATCTTTTCCGGAAGATAAGCATAAATCCGTATCTGACGGAGACAGGGCTGACGTTTAATCCCGACACGTTGCCGATTGACGAACTTCGGAAACGAGCATGGCAACTCATCGAGCCACAGTATTATGCACGGCTGGCCTCATTGACCGACGAATTCGCCGTGGCGAAGTCCACTGAACATGGTAGTGACGACCTGATTCAGATTGCTCAAGCGGCTGCCATGGGGAGAGTTGCGACGCTATTGATTGAGTCTGATCGCCAGATCGCCGGTCGACTCAACAGCGTAACCGGTCAAATCGACCCTGCTGATCTGAACGAACCGCAGATTGACGACCTGCTCGATGATCTGAGCGAACTAGCCGCAAAAATGGGTGGACAGGTTTTGGTCATTCCAGCCGAACGGATGCCGGGACGAACGGGAGCGGCTGCTGTTTTCCGGTACTGAAGCAGTTGCAATTTCTTAAGGAGAGTGATATGCAGATCCAAATCAATACTGACCACAATATAGAAGGTCACGAGTCGATGGCCGCGCAGGTCCGCAGTGTAGTGGAAAGTGCGCTGAGCCGAGTCAGCGATCACGTCACCAGGGTGGAGGTCCATCTCAGTAACGAAGGTAGACACGGGAGCAGCGAGGACGACATGCGCTGCATGATGGAAGCCCGACTCGAAGGGCGTCAGCCTGTCGTCGTCACACACCAAGCCGCCAACTTGACCCAGGTCGTTGACGGGGCTGTGCATAAGTTGACCAAATTGATAGAAAGTACGGTAGAGCGGCTTCGCGACCATGAGCGTCGCGTTATTGACCCGCCGTCAGTTGAACCAACACTCCCCGAAGACTAAGGAGAAACACATCACCAGGCCTAAATTGAGTTCCTCGACGTCAAAGACTGGTTATGATGAGTTGTCCACGTATAGTAAGTAAGACGTAACGACGTTACACACGTCCCACTATAATAGGATTTGCGATCATTGCGCTACAGGTTCTTGCAATTCCATTCATCTCAGCAGCCGACAGTGTATCCGACGACCCACTGCGCTCTACTGGGCCATACAGGTTAGCCGAGGGTATCCCATCGGTCCTTAATCACACAACTTGTGCGATAAGTTTGGGGAGCAAGTATTCTCGTTTTGCATTCCGCAATTCAGGAGGGACAAATGTGCCTTTCTAAAGAGACCGATTGACACTTTCCTGAAGACGAGTGCCAGTCGAAATCCTACCTCATAAGATCGCCGGTACACTCAGGGAAACGCGGATGCCAACCTCGCAAAAGTCACCATGCGATGAATTCCGGCCCGATGACAAACTTCCGCAGAACGTGCCACATGTCTCCGGTTCTCCGGCCCACATTTCAACTTGGTTACAAAGCAAAACTCTCTTCGTTTCACCAACACATACAGACGAGCCGATCTGCGCATGCCGTACGCAATTCTGTTTCAGTTGCCAGGCTAGTGACGAATGAAAGCGCTTGATCTTTGCGGCACGACGGTGTCCAACATTGGGTTGGCCTGAGGGAGTTGCCGATTCCCTTCAGGCCATTCGATTCAGCTAAGCATTACTTCTCGGCATGAACTGGCTTCTTGTAGAATTCATAGGCCTTGCCGAGTTTGACGTCATGTTGCGTGAGCTTTTCACTCACCATCCTGCGAACGTCAGAAGTTCTCAGCCCTTCTTTGTGCTTAACTCCTCCCGAGATCTCTCGAGCGGTTTTCTCGTCACCACCCGCACTCCTGATTGACTTTTCAATCTTGTTCTTCGAGAACTCTTCCTCTTTCCCTGAACGTTTGATGATGTTCATCATGATGGACACTCCGTGTTTGAGGTTTGGACCAATTCGAAGTCTACGTGGTCGAAACCACTGCTGACTTCAGTTGCGTATTATTCTCGGCGCACCGCATCGGCGAGCCAGTGGTGATAATCACACTACCATGCTTCTGGTATCTCAGAGATAGTTCGCCTGCATGTAACCTAGCCGCATTTCGTCAAACGCTCAATCGGTCAAAAGATGGATTTGAGATCTAGGTAGTAAGATGTAGCGGCCGTTGGACTGCCCCCCTGGATATCGTTTTGGTTTGAGAGATAGTATAGCGGGCTGAATCATCGCAAGAGGCAGCCATGAGTCGGAAGTAGTACTCTGTTGAGGCGATCGTCCGCATACCGCGAGAAGCGGAGGTGGAACTGTCCGGCGGTGCGACAATCATGTAGGTAGCCAGCCATGCATTGGGCAATTGAACCAACCACTACACAAGAACCCCACGGATGGAAAAAACACATCGTCTGGTTTGAGTTCAGAATTCTGGAGCAGACCAGAAGAGACCGCGATATAGGTAAGGCTGAAGTTGGAAATGCCGAGAGCGAACGGGCCTGGACTCTCAACTGGTGCTATGGTTCTCCCAGCGGAGATCCATTACACATTTCGGAGAGGTCACGTGAGTTGGACAACGCCGTCGAAAAGGTTCTTAAGTCGCTTCGTTTGGATGACTGGCTGCGTTGCCATGAGATTCCCCGCAAACGATGCACAGCTCATACGGGAAATACTGGCCACTGACAGACCGCCATCTCAGTGTAATTAACAGCTGCCAGGCCAAAGGCACTTGGAGTCAATCCCCCCACTACCCCTTCCCCCATCCAACTTTCCGCACCTCATGTAAACTTCCCAACCTGCCGAAATACTCAGGAGAGGGCATTCAAATGTACATACGGAGGTTTTCATAATGTCACGCATTCAGTGGAGCACGGATTTCGAGATCGGCCACAAAGTTGTCGACCTGCAACATAAGAAACTTGTCGAGATGGTCAACGCGCTGGGCGCCTCGGTCGGTCAGGATACCGCCAATGCCAGCATGGCCACCGTGCTCAAAGAACTTGTCGATTACACCAAGTATCATTTCCAGACTGAAGAACAGTTGATGCGCGAGATCGGCTACCCTGAGTTGGAGCAGCATATCGAGAAGCATAAACGATTGGTTAGCGAGGTTGTGCAGATACTCTCCGATCTCAAAGAGGATAGACCGGTGACCATCACCAACTTGCTCAATTTTCTCAGCCATTGGCTGGTCGATCACATTCTGGCCGAGGATACACGGATCGGAAAGTACCTGCGTGAGCAAAGACAGGTCGCGAGGCTCGTACCGCGGTCATAGAGAATTGAGTACCACCGCTCCGCCGTTCATCCCGAACATCAGATAAAAAACCCGGAGACCGCATTAAGCGACCTCCGGGACAATAAAGACAACCAGTCAGTTTACTTCAGGTCGAACCGGTCGAGGTTCATCACCTTGACCCAGGCCGCCACGAAATCATCCACGAATTTCCCCTTCGCGTCGTCGCACGCGTACACTTCGGCGATCGCCCGCAACTGAGAGTTCGAACCAAAGACCAGATCAACCCGCGTCGCGGTCCATTTGACCTTGCCGCCGGCATCACGACCTTCAAAAAGATTTTCAGACGTACCTGACTGCTTCCACGTAGTGCTCATGTCGATCAGATTAACAAAGAAATCATTCGATAGCACTCCGGGCTTGGTAGTGAATACCCCGTGCGCGGTCTTTCCGGCATTGGCATTCAGCACCCGCAGACCGCCTACCAGGACAGTCATCTCCGGCGCGGACAGAGTCAACAGGTTGGCGCGATCGATCAGCAGTTCCTCGGGCGAGAACCCACGGCTCTCGCGCAGGTAATTGCGGAAACCATCAGCCTTGGGCTCCAGCACCGCAAACGATGCCGCATCGGTCTGTTCCTGCGAAGCATCCATCCGTCCCGGCGTGAACGGCACCTTGACGTCGTGGCCGGCGTCCTTGGCGGCTTTCTCAACACCGGCGCATCCGGCTAGAACGATAAGGTCGGCGAGCGAGACTCTCTTTTTCCCAGACTGCGACTTGTTGAAGTCGGCCTGGATAGATTCAAGCGTCTGCAATACCTTCGCCAACTGCTGCGGCTGGTTGACCTCCCAGTCTTTCTGCGGCGCAAGACGAATGCGCGCGCCGTTCGCGCCACCGCGAAGGTCTGATCCACGGAAGGTCGAGGCCGAGGCCCAGGCAGTCGAGACCAGTTCGGTCACGTTCAGACCCGAGGCCAGTACTTTGGCTTTCAGCGCGGCAATATCGCTCTCATTAATGAGTTCATGATCGACCGCGGGAACCGGATCCTGCCAGATCAACTCCTCTTTTGGAACTTCGGGACCGAGATAGCGTGAACGCGGCCCCATATCGCGATGCGTCAGCTTAAACCACGCCCGGGCGAATGCATCCGCAAACGCTTCGGGGTTCCTCTGGAATCGTCGGGAGATCGGCTCATAGATCGGATCCATGCGGAGCGCGAGATCCGCGGTTGTCATGACCGGCGCGGTCTTTTTGGATGCATCATGCGCGAGCGGCACGAGGTTCTTCGCCGCCGGATCGGTCGGCACCCACTGCCAGGCGCCGGCAGGGCTCTTCTCCAGATTCCAGTCAAAGCGGAAGAGAACTTCAAAGTAGCTGTTATCCCACTTGGTTGGGGTAGGTGTCCAGGCGCCTTCGATACCACTTGTGATTGTATCGCCGCCCTTGCCCGTGCCAAAGCTGTTCTTCCAGCCAAGCCCCAGTTCTTCGATTGAAGCGGCTTCCGGCTCGGGCCCGACGTGAGTCGTGCTTCCCGCGCCATGGCACTTGCCGAACGTGTGACCTCCGGCGACGAGCGCGACCGTCTCTTCGTCATTCATCGCCATGCGACCAAATGTCTCACGGATATCCTTTCCCGAGGCTACCGCGTTCGGCTCGCCATTGGGGCCTTCCGGATTGACATAGATCAATCCCATCTGCACGGCGGCGAGCGGATTGTCCAACTCGCGTTCACCTTTGTAACGCTTGTCGCCCAACCATTCCGCTTCGGCTCCCCAGAAGATATCCTCCTCCGGGCTCCAAACATCCTCGCGTCCACCCCCAAATCCAAACGTCTGGAAGCCCATCGACTCCAGCGCGCAGTTCCCCGCGAGGATCATCAGATCGGCCCATGAGATCTTGCGGCCATATTTTTGTTTTATCGGCCAGAGCAACCGACGCGCCTTATCAAGATTACAGTTGTCCGGCCAGCTATTGAGCGGCGCGAATCGTTGGGTGCCGTTCCTCGCGCCACCGCGGCCATCGCCGATACGATAAGTTCCGGCGCTGTGCCAGGCCATACGAATGAAGAACGGGCCATAGTGGCCGTAATCCGCCGGCCACCAATCCTGTGACTTCGTCATCAACTCAAACAGGTCTTTCTTGACCGCCTTCAGGTCAAGGCTCTTGAATTCCTCCGCATAGTTGAACTTCTCCCCCATCGGATTCGATTTCGGCGAATGCTGATGCAGGATATGCAGGTTCAACTGATTCGGCCACCAGTCGCGATTCGAGGTCCCTCGCATCGAACTGTGGGCGCCCGTCACCGGGCACTTCCCTTCCTTCTTGTCACTCACAACTTCTCCTTTTGATTTTCCACGATCATTGACACGTATATTTCATGTTGAAAGTATTTTCTCATTCATTACAGCGCGGCTCTCTCCGCGCCGAACTTATCACCCAGTTACCTGGCCTTTTGGCAGGCTGAGCAGAGCCCACTGATGACCACATGCTTTGATTCGATCTTCTCCCAATGCGCCACTGATTTCGGTGGTTTCATCTTGTCGAAATCCGGCCAGTAGAAATCTTCGATCGCGTTGCATTTGGAACAGACCAGATGGTGATGGGCGGAAAGATTAACATCAAGACGCGACGCGTTGTCGATATGGTGCACCCGTTTGACCAGACCGTACTCCTCGAAGGTCGCGATCGTCCGATAGACGGTATCAAGCGAGATGGTCCGCAGATGTTTCCGCACCGCGGTGTAGACATCCTCGACCGTAGGATGATCCATCTGCTCTAGAAGCGCCCTGAATATCTCGGTGCGCTGGTGGGTGATACGCAGCCCCTTGACCTTGCAGAGCGATTCGAACTTCTCCATCATCGATGCTACCGTATCACCGTTCTTCCTGGTCGCCATGCTCTTTGCCGCTTATTAGTAATAGTTCTTATGTAGGAAGATATGGGATTAACCAGGCGGGCGAAAGCGGATTTTCTGACTTTTTCTAGCCTGGTCGTGAATCGCCTTTCATCGAACTCGACCGACTCCGCCATGGCACAGCGATTGACTTTCCCTCCCCTTCCACGTATGGTTCCGGTGGAGGCCGGCTGGCGGAGCAACGCGGGCTCTTTACGACCATTGACACACAGTAACCTCAGAAAGCGAGTGCGATCATGAAGTGGCAAGGCCGACGGGTGAGTGGTAATGTCGAGGATCGCCGACGGTTCGGCGGCAAGGGAATCGCCATGGGCGGCG
The DNA here is from genome assembly GCA_964397415.1 of uncultured Ignavibacteriales bacterium. GTDB lineage: Bacteria > Zixibacteria > MSB-5A5 > GN15 > FEB-12 > FEB-12. Next base: position 52,051 of record CAYNIJ010000009.1, read on the forward strand.
GACTCGGCGGTATCGTGATCGTTGTGCTGTATCTGCTGATGGGCGGAAGTCCTGACCAGATCATGCAGCAACTTCAGCCCGGAAGCTCCGATGTCTCTACCGGCGTCGAGCAGCCACTGAGCGCCGAACAGGAGCAGGAAGGTCAGTTTGTCGGCGTGATCCTGGCTGAGACCGAGGATGTCTGGGGACAGATATTTGCCGCGAACGGCGAATCGTACCGCCAGCCCCGCCTCGTAATGTTTTCCAATCAGATAGCATCAGCATGTGGCCACGCCGGAGCCTCGGCCGGACCCTTCTATTGCCCCAGCGATGAGCGCGTTTATATCGATCTCGAATTCTTCGCGCAGATGCAGCGGCAACTTGGCGCGCAGGGAGATTTCGCGCTCGCCTATGTAATCGCACATGAGGTCGGCCACCATATCCAGAATCTTCTCGGCACCATGGAGCAGGTCCAATCGCGACGAGGAAGTCCGAGCGAGACCGAATACAATCAGCTCTCAGTTCGTTTGGAACTCCAGGCCGACTTCTACGCCGGTATCTGGGCGCACTACGCCGCCCGAACCGCCGGACTGCTCGAAGAGGGGGATATCGAAGAGGGGATCAACGCGGCCTCCGCGGTTGGCGATGACCGCATTATGAAGCAGACGCAGGGTTATGTGGTGCCGGATGCGTTCACGCATGGCACGTCGGAACAGCGCAAGCGCTGGTTCTTGAGAGGCTACCAATCCGGAGATGTCAGCCAGGGTGACACCTTTAGCGCGGGCAGCCTGTAACCTTCCGTAGACTTGACAAACATTGCAAAAGTGGCTTCCTTTTGTCCGGTTTCTGTGTATACCTGACGAAAGGATAGCCAACCATGCCAAATACCATCAAACTTCACCGCGTCCTGCGCGCCACCCCCGAACGGGTCTACCGCGCGTTTCTCGATCCCGATGCCATGGTCAAGTGGCTCCCGCCAAACGGCTTCACCGGCAAGGTCCACCAACTTGACGCCAGGGTCGGCGGCATCTATAAAATGTCTTTCACGAATTTCTCCACCGGAAGCAGCCACTCGTTTGGCGGCAAATATCTTGAACTTGTCCCCAACGAACGAATTCGTAACACCGATATCTTTGATGATCCAAATCTAACCGGCGAGATGATAACAACTGTCGTGTTGAAGAAGGTATCGTGTGGGACCGAGGTCAATATCACCCAGGAAGGGATTCCCGACATGATCCCGCCGGAAGCCTGTTATCTCGGCTGGCAGGAATCACTGATTCTGTTGGGCAAATTGGTCGAGGCCGAGATTCCCGACGGCGCCTAAGCCTGCGTACCGCGGTCTGACCTCGGCCGCATTCCGATCACGCTTCCAAAGCGCCCCTCTTTGTCCTGAGTTCCGGTCACGCCGGCTTGAACATGGGAGTAGAACTCATCTGCTTTGCAGACGGTACAGGTCTCCAGATCGTCGATATGTTTTCGCCGCACTCCCGCGCTCACCAGTTGCTCGATAATGAATTCCGGCAGGTGAAAGAACCCGTCCCTATAATGCGGGTTCTCCTCGCCATACAGCTTCTTGATGGAGCGCTGCAACCGTTTCCAGACTCCTGACCTCTCCAGATTGTAGTGGCAGCCGCGGATGGACGGAAAGAGCATCACCTGAATACGACGGGGATCCACACCAAACTCGCTCTGCATCAATCTCACCATCCTGATCGCGAGTTGGTTGACGGCGCCAACCAGACCGATATGCGCGATCCCGCAAACCTGCGATTCGGGCGCCCAGAACATCACCGGTGCGCAATCCGCGGTCAGGATAACCGGATAGAGATCCTGCACTGAGAGAATCACACCATCGATCCCCCGTTGCCATTCCATATCAAAATCAGCCGGGTCCAAATAGACATCGCCGCGCGAGATATCTTTCTCCGAAAACTGGTACCTGCGCGGCCCTTCCGCACGCTGAAGAAACTCCTTATCTCGAAGTATCACGACATTATTGCTGTGTGTCTGGGGAAGGCAGAAGAGATGGTTGACATCTATTTTCATCTGGTCGGCCATAAGGCGGTATCGCTGGTCGACAGCCTCAGCAGAATCTGCCCGGGAGGAGAGAGTTCCAAATGCGCGGTTGGTCAGTCCGCCGATCACTTCATGACTTTCAATCCTCACACCGCAGATTCGAACATGCGGCTTGTAGCCTGCGGAATCTCGACTGTTACGCTTCAGCATTTTGCCAACACTCTCTCGATCACCATCACTCTTCGGCGGGAGATGGGATCGGACGGCTTCTTGCGACTCAAATAACGCTCACCGACCGCGGCCGCGTACCGCATCTCCTGTTTGGCCGCGGGGAAATCCATTTCCGACAACGCTAGCATGGTCCAGAAATAGGGAAACCGCTGCCATCGACCTTTGCCATCGCGGAATCCTTTGAGCACTTTCATGCCGTTCTCTAGCCACTCTTCCTCACCCTTCAATCCACCCGCCGTGATATGTCGCCAGAGCGCCGGGTCGCAGGTGCCGCAACAGAACTTTTTGCGCTTTTCCTGGCGGGCACGTTCCAGCGCTCCCCGCATTCCCTCGGTGGCCAGCTTGAGCGCATGCACAACTTCTTTGGACGAGGACTTCAGTAGTATCAGCGCGCGACATGCTTCCTCGCCCGAGACATGCCTCAGTGAGGCGCTCGGCCCCAATGCTTCACCGGTAAAAAGCCGAATCCCGTTTGTGCTGTCGGACGAAGTCGGCGCAAACATGTTGGCATAGGAACCCTCTCCCCCCTGTCGTTTGGCTATCCAGAGCGCGATCTCATCACGCATAGCCGGGGTGACCGGAAGTCCGAAGAAGTATGCCTCGTTGACCGAGTCGACGGTCCTGGCCAGACTGTCACGATAGATCTGCATTTTGACAATGTCCTCAGGTTGAATTCAGGACTTTTATTGCACTTTTTTGAGATGAACGTTTCCCACAACCTATGAACCGTTCATTAATTTTACAATCGCTTTTTGACACGCTGTACGGGCCAGGTTATCAATCAATCTCCGGACTGGACATCCCACCCGGTGCCTGCTATTTTCGGACCATTGGAGATACTCAACCTTGACGGAAAACGTCTGAGCGACCATGCTATGACAACGTTTGACCTTGAGTCTGGAGGATGTCGATGGTTAAGCTGACCAATTCTGCCCCGCTGCAGAAGTGGATCGCGGTGATCGCGGTCCTCGCCGGCATCCTGATCGGCCTCGGCTTTTTCACCTTCTATTACGCGCATGGCGCGTCGTATCTCTCCGATGACCCCACGGTCTGCACCAACTGCCATATCATGCGCGAGCACTTTGATACCTGGCAGAAAGGGAGCCATCATGGCGTCGCCATCTGCAACGACTGCCATCTGCCGCAGAGCTTTCCCGGCAAATATCTCATCAAGATGGAGAATGGCTGGAATCACTCGCAGAAATTCACCATGCAGAACTTCAACGAACCGATCCGCGTCCGCGAGCACAATCGAGAGGTTGTCCAGCGGAATTGCCTCCGCTGCCACGCGCAATTGATCTCGGAATCGGTCGGTTCATTCACCCACGCCGACGAACATCAGAACTGCGTCCGTTGCCACCGCGAGGTCGGGCACGGCGCGGCGCATTGAAAGGATAGACTATGGCAGAGAAAAGCACAGCCTCCAACCGCCGGGCGCAACTGATCATTGTCGCGTTGGTCGTGCTGTTGGCGATCGCCACCTTCGCGGTGATGATGCTGTACCAGAATATCTCGCAGCGCAAGGATGAGGCCAAACAGGTCGTTTTCCAGGTCGCGAATATCAGCGAGGAGACGATCGACCCCAAGGTCTGGGGACAGAATTTCCCACGCCAGTTCGATACGTACAAGCGGACTGTCGATACTGCCCGCACCAAACATGGCGGCAGCGAGGCCTTTCAAAAGCTCGATGATGATACACGCTGGCGCGAACTCTTCAATGGATATGCGTTCGGCGTTGATTATCGCGAAGAGCGCGGCCACGCGTATATGCTGACAGACCAGTTTGAGACCGAGCGTACCAAGCAGTTCCGTCAGCCCGGCGCCTGTCTCCATTGCCATGCCGCCGTTATCCCTGCCTACAAGCAGAAAGGGCGCGAGGCCGGTGTGCCGGACTCCGATACTCTCGCCCAGATCATGAAGGGCTTCGAGATCGTCTGCGCCATGCCGTGGGATTCCGCCAACAAACTGGTCGAACATCCGGTCGTCTGCGCCGATTGCCACGAGCCAAAATCCATGAATCTCCGTGTCACTCGCCCCGGCTTCCTCAATGGCATTCAGCGCCTGGCGGAAAGCGGTACCTCGATGCCGCACCTCCCCAGCCTCACCCGCTGGCAGAATGGCCCCAAAGCAGAGCGGTACAATCCCAACAAAGAAGCGACTCGCCAGGAGATGCGCTCATATGTCTGCGGACAATGCCATGTCGAATACTACTTCAAGGGGAAAGAAAAACTGCTCACCTACCCCTGGCATGATGGAGTCGCGGTCGAAAATATTGAATCCTATTATGACTCTGTGAAGCATATCGATTGGACTCACACGACTTCCGGGGCGCCGGTGCTCAAGGCGCAACATCCCGAGTTCGAGATGTGGAGTCAGGGAATTCATGCCCGCAGTGGTGTTGCCTGTGCCGACTGCCATATGCCGTACTATCGCGAAGGCGCTATCAAGATTTCCGACCACCATGTGCGAAGCCCGCTTTTGAATATCGCGCGCGCCTGCCAGAACTGCCACCGCTACCCGGAGTCCGAGATTCTCGCTCGGGCACAGCGTATTCAGGATAAAACCAAAGGTGTGATGATCCGTGCTGAAGAGTCCGTTCTGGATCTTATTTCCGCTATCAATGCCGCCAGGTTGGCCGGCGCCGATTCGCTGTCACTCGCTCCAGCGCGGGATTTCCATCGCAAGGCGCAATGGCGACTTGATTTCATTGCCGCGGAAAACTCGATGGGGTTCCATGCTTCACAGGAAGCTACCCGTATCCTCGCCGAAGCGATAGACTATGCCCGCCAGGGATTCAGCGCTCTCCCGGGCGGTCCCAAGCGCGCCGCGAAGTAGCCCTTCTGAACACTGAGGGGACACGCACTGAACCAGCAGTGGCTTGTCCCCTTAATTTTTGCCCTATTTCCAGCGTCCATGTACTCGCGAAACGAGACGTTCCGCATCATAGTTAAGTTTTTCCACGTTTCACCGATAAACCAAATGGGGACATAGGGGTTGCATCACCGCACGACAGCTGGGCAACAAACTCGCTAGATGCAACTCGTCTGCCCATAAACAAAACAAGTGTTGCACGGCACCGGATTGACGGGATCGATGCTTTTGCCATGAGCTATACCAAAAGACTTATACTTGCGCTCGTGCTGACCATTTTTCTCACCGAGCTGTCGGTCATGGTACTGCTCTCCTTCTTTCCACAAATAGTTATCTGGGAGAAGGACTTGATTGACGCCGTGTTATCAACATTGTGTTCCCTGCCCTGGCTTTACTTTTTCGTCGTTCAACCCGCCATAAGAGAATCGTCGCGACGTCTGACGGCCCAGCAACTACTTCGCGATGAACGGGATCGTGCGCGTCTGCAGTTGGATATTTCCGCCGCAACGGTTGTAGAGTTAGAGCTCGACGGCCGTATCAGGAGTATCAATCGTAAAGGCTGTGAGGTACTGGGGTACTCCGAGGAAGAATTGATCGGACGTGATTGGTGTGAGACCTGTGTGCCGATAGAACTTCGCGACGCAGAGCGAGACTTGCACGCGCGGCTGACCGCGCGGCGCACTAACTGTATTGAAGAACACGAGAAGGTGATAGTCAGCCGCTCGGGCGAAAGGAAGGTCCTGGCCTTTCGTTCCGCCGCACAGTACGATGAGGCGGGTCAGGCAATCGGAACCCTATCGTCCGGGGTCGAGATCACTCAGCATCGGTTTTCTGAAGAAATGCTGCGGGCTGAGCGCCAGCGTATGGCCAATATCATCGAAGGGACCCATGCCGGCACCTGGGAGTGGAATATCCAAACCGGCGAGATACTGATCAATGAACGGTGGGCTGCGATTCTCGGCTATTCATCCGCTGAACTCTCTCCAGTCTCGCTCGACACCTGGCGGCAACTTTGTCACCCTGAAGATTTCGACAGCGTCAATGAGGCCATTGCCAGGCACTTCCGGGGCGAACTGACCTACTCTGAAAACGAAGTGCGTATGCGGCATAAGGACGGTCACTGGATCTGGGTTCTGAACCGTGGAAAGGTCACCGCCTGGTCATCTGATGGGAAACCGCTGCTGATGCAGGGAACTCATCAGGACGTTCACGCCAGAAAAATAGCGGAAGAACGGGCAAGACGGGCTGCCCGTCTCGACAGCGTTCTGCTCAAGATATACGGCGACTCCGTCTCACTTCCTGACAAAGAGTTTTGTACGCATGCGCTCGATGAAGCTGTCAAGCTGACCCACAGTGAGATCGGCTTCTTCCATCGCATCTCCGAGGATCAGAGCGAGATCCTCCTGACAGCCTGGAATGGCACTGCCCTCAAAATGTGCACCGCGGCTTACGACACTCACTATCCGGTCGAAAAGGCCGGCAACTGGGTCGATTGCCTGCGGTATGGACAGCCTGTTGTCTATAACGATTTCCCTCACTCTCCCAATCAAAAGGGCCTTCCCGACGGCCATGCTCCAGTTAAGCGATTCCTGAGCGTTCCAGTCTTTGAGGGCGGAAAGTGCAAGCTCATATTCGGTGTCGGAAATAAGACAGAAGCATACGACGAATTGGATGTCACTCATTTGCAGCTCCTCGCAACAGAGTTGAACAAGATCCTGCGGCAGCGCGAAAGCGAATGTATTATTAAGAGCTCCGGAGAGCGCTTCCAGGCGATAAGTGAACATGCGCTGACCGGCATCTGGATCATTCAGGCGGGAAAGGTCCGCTACACCAACCCTATCCTTGCGCGTCAACTTGGTTATGCCCCGTCGGAGCTGTTGGAGGTAGCGCCACTCTCCCTGGTGCATCCCGACGATACCATGGCGGCGTCTCACATCTTTGGCGAAACGTCCGTCGCGGAGTGTTCTCTGCATCAGACCTCGGTCAGACTTTTCAACCGTCGTTCCGAGTGCCTTGACTTTGAGCTCCTGGCGTCTCCCATTGATTGGGACGGCCAACCGGCGACACTCTGCAATCTCTTAAATGTGACCGAAGTCAAACGCCTTAAAGAACAGGAGGCGCGGGCACAACGTCTGGAGACCATCGGCCGAGTCGCTGGCCAGGTAGCACACGATTTCAACAATCTTCTCGGTCCTATCATGGCCTACCCTGACCTGATCCGTGATGAACTGCCGGAAGGCGGTGAAGCGCGAAAGTATCTTGCGGACATCGAAAATTCCGCCGCACGCATTGCCGCGATAAACCAGGATCTTTTGACGCTTGGACGACGCGGGCATTATGCCGTGGAGCCGGTGAATCTCAACACTATCGTGATGCACGCCCTCAATGAACTGGCTCCGCGCCGGGGCGCCGTCACTTGCAGAGTCGATCTTTCCAGCGACCTGCTCTGCGTCAAGGGTGGCCCGGCCCAACTCTATCGGGCAGTCGCCAACCTCTTGCACAACGCGCTTGATGCCATGGACGGAAAGGGAGAACTGTCTGTCAGGACCGAAAACTATTACGCGGAAGAAGTATCAGCCGCCTATCAGCGCGTCCCACGCGGCGAATACATAAAGCTGACCGTGGCCGACACCGGGTGCGGCATCGCTGATGACGATCTCCAGCGGATCTTTGACCCGTTCTTCACCACCAAAAAGACTGACCGCAAGCATGGATCCGGCCTTGGACTGAGCGTCGTCAACAGCGTGCTCAAGGATCACGGCGGGTTCCTCGACCTGCGGACCGAAGCTGGTAAAGGGACGACGTTTTACATTTACCTGCCTGCCTCTCGAGAATTGGCCCAGAGTGAGACCGCGCCTACGCCGGCACGAGGAAGCGAACGCATTCTCATTGTCGACGATGACTCGATTCAACGAGAAGTCCTCTCCAGCCTTCTCGCCAAACTCGGCTACCAGGTGACGGTAGCAAAGAGCGGAGAGGATGCCGTTCGATTGCTCTACGAAAATCAGTATGACCTGCTGGTCCTCGACATGATCATGCCCGGCGGCATGGATGGTGCCGATACCTATCGCACCGCCGCCTCCATACATCCAGGTCAGAAAGCGATCATTGTCTCTGGCTACTCCGATAGCGAACGAGTGTTGATGGCCCAGGAGGCCGGCGCGGGTAGGTTCGTAAAGAAGCCGCTCACCTCACTCTCCCTGGCGAGCGCTGTACGTGCGGAATTAGACAAGCATCACTCAGTCCCCGCTCAGCTTGCCTCGTCTTGACAGACACCATTTCTTGAAAAGCTTCGGCCCCTGTTCGAATATGATTGGCGGATCTCGCCTACATTTTCTACCTTTCGGTCTGCATGAAGATCAAGTTCGCTGGAATGAACAGTTGAGGGGGCGTGCGGGAGAAAGCCATGTCTGAACTGCCAAATATTCTCAATGCCATCGGCAATACTTCGCTGGTGCCACTTCGCAAGATAGTCCCACCCGGCAGTGCGAGGATCCTCGTCAAGCTTGAGTGGGAAAATCCGACCGGCAGCATGAAAGACCGCGCCGCCCAGGCGATGATCTCCCGCGCCGAAGAGGATGGCCGCCTCAAGCCCGGGTATACTATCATAGAGTATACCGGTGGCTCTACCGGCATTTCGCTCGCGCTTATCTGTGTCGCCAGAGGATACAGACTGCATATCGTCTCATCCGACGCGTTCAGTCAGGACAAACTTCGTCACATGGCCGCGCTCGGCGCGCAACTGACGTTGGTCCCCAGCGAAGGCGGCCTCACCACCAAGAAATTGATCCTCGATATGATCGCAAAGGCGAAGGAGTTCGCCGCTCAACCGAATACCTATTGGACCAATCAACTCTCCAACGGCGACAGCATCGCCGGCTACTATGGTCTTGGTGAGGAGATCTGGACGCAAACCAATGGCACAGTCAGCGCGTTCGTTCATTCCGTCGGCACTGCCGCGTCTTCACGCGGTGTTGCGACAGTGTTGAAGCGTCACAACCCAAGAATCAAAACCGTGATCGTCGAGCCAGCCGAATCCGCAGTGCTTTCAGGCGGTCAGCCCGGCCCACATAAGATTGAAGGGGTTGGCATTGGCTATACTCCTCCCCTCTGGGAACCGAAACTTGTCGATGAGATCATTCCGGTAAAAACTGATGATGCCAAAGCAATGGCTCGCCGCTTGGCGAAAGAAGAAGGGATCTTCGCCGGAACTTCATCGGGTGCCAATGTAGTCGCGGCGCTTCAAGTCGCTGAAAAGCTCGGACCGGACGCGACAGTCGTCACCCTCATGTGCGACACCGGTCTCAAGTACATGAGCACCGACGTTTACCGTTCATAAAAGAAGCCCCGATTCTCACCGGGGCTTCTGTCATTCTCAAGATTTGAAAAACTAGATCTTATCCCTTCGGCCAGAGCCACCCAAATATCCCCGCCGATACCAGCGCAAACACCAAGCCGTCGAACATCATGCGCAAAGTCGCGCCCCAGTTGCGCCCATGCCAGATCGAGTCCTGCATCAGCGCGAATGCGTACGCCATGAATGCCGATGCCCCGACAAAGCGGAAGACCTGCAGATAATGCCCGCCCGGTCCGACCGCTCTATCCGCGATATAGGCCGCGAACAGACTGACAACGATACAGTAAACGAACCAGAGCGCCAGGCTCTTCCCCATGCTGATCTGCCCGGCCGGGAAAAACGTCATTAATCCCACCGGCCCGGTTTTCAACTTTTCAAGGAACGCCGGGTCCTTCATCTCCTTCGAGCTGACGCAATGCGGCATGTGATAGTCCCCCGGCGGGATATTGAACTTCCGCAACGCCTCCATCACGCCCTCCTCATTCGGCAGTTTCTTGTAGTCGGACGCGTGATACCCCAGGACCATGTGGATCAGCGAACTGATCACAAACACCGCTACCGCAGATAGCAGGATCGGCAACCACAATGTAGCCAGGAATCCCATATCCTATCCTCCTCACTTGAGCTGTTGATTGCCGCGGACAGACCGCCCGCGCGGGAAAATCATGGCGTAACATAGATTGCATAAATCTATGACGCAAGCTTGAGTTCTTACGCGTATAGGGGTCGGAATCGGACAGGGAAAGAGCCAGGCTGGGTTGGAAACGGGGTACTCACGCGGGTTCCGGACACGGCTTACCCGCTGAGAATAGGCCACCCGGCCAGAAACGATCCATCGCTCTCATCAAGTTGTGGCAGACAAACTCGTGGCCGGGTGATCGTAATTCGTGCGCGACTTCAGCAGCCGCAATCTTCGTGTCTCGTTCGGTCGATAGTATCTTCCACCGATTCGTCAAAAATGAACTTCTTCGCTGAGTTGCCGTCGTACTTCATGCACGCCTCAACGTTGCGGTTGTTCTCCGAAGTGAACTTTATCCAGAGATTGTCCACATATCGAAGATCATCGGGGAGAAGCAGAGTCGGGTCGGTGCGGGGATTGAAAGCGCGCCAGACACGATGACTGGCTTCGTCACCAGCTCGCCCTATCTCCACGGACACATTGTCATCCACTGTCTGACTGGTGCAGAAGTGGAGCGACCAGCCCTTGGTCAGATCAGCTGTCGTTGGTGTTGGAGCGTACGTCTTCTCAGCCGCCGGTGCGTTTCGACGATTGGTCCCGCAACTCGCTAGACCAAAGATCAAGGCCAACAAAACGATCACTCGCGGACCGAATCTAACTAAATTCATTTTACCTCCTTAGAAGGTTCGGACGAGGGCGGAAATTTCCCGCCCTCATCGTTTACGCATTGCACATAACCTTCCGGTTCGAGCAGGCGGCCGAACCGAAAGATGCTTTTTACTGCCAGAACGGTTTCGTACCATAGTAGTTGTAAATACCGGTACCCCACGTCTGGTCGGCCATGTTTGGCCAATGATCCTTGTCGAACCCTGGCGCCCGTTCCAACATCTCTTTCTTCACATCGAGGACTAGTCTCTTTTCGGTAGTGTCCACTTTGAGCGCTCCCCACGGAATGGCAAACAACTTATCGCCCATTCCCATGAATCCACCGAAGGACAAAACCGCATAAGCGATACATCCCTTGTCCAGATCGATCATCAACTCTTCGACTGTCCCCAGCTTTTCGCTCTTCGAGTTGACGACATCGTCTCCCTTCAGCGTGCTGGCTGACAGGACTCTCCATGTCGATTCTGCTTTCATCACCATTTTTCCTACTTTCTCTATGTGTTAAAAGGGACAAATGTCCGTCGTGATCTAATCCCTCACGACGGATTCGCCCTCGGTCAAACCTTAGAGTTGGATGCTATCGGCGCCAGCGCGAATATCCCCATCCACCGCCACCAATTAGCAACACGATAAGAACCACTACCAGTAACGTTGTCATTGATTCCTCTATTCTTTAAACGGACGGTACACGTGAATCATCTCCTCGTCGACCAAACGCCAACGCTGAGATTCACCGTATTCATATGCAGTCAATGTACTGACTTGAGCCGGCCGGACAATCGCCCGGAAGATTGAAAAGGGGATTAGTTCTAAAGATGAATTGAGGGTCGACTTTTCGGCGTCACCACGGCGTGTGACTAGTCAGGTTCACTTTGAAGTGGGATATTGACTGTCGGGCCGCTCGGCCCGTGCGATGGAAGGAGCTAATGGCGGTTCAGGTCGGGACGATAAGGTCCCATGATCTGGATAAAAGTCCGGAGTAATGGCCGGTCAAACTCATCCGATGATGCCGCCATGGTCTCCAGTGTCTGGTATGTCCCAGCCGCCGCACGGTAGACCCGATTGGTGGTCATCGCGTCGAACGCGTCGGCGATCGCCACCACTTTTCCGAACAGATGGATTTCATCTTCCCTGAGTCGGTTCGGATAGCCGCCGCCGCTTCGACGTTCATGGTGCTGCGCGATCGGAATATATGCTTCGCGGGGTATCAGGTCAGTAGCGGTCATCAGTTCGACCCCCCACTCCGGGTGTCTTCGAATCATCTGCCATTCCGCCTGATCGAGCGGCCCCGGCTTGTGCAATATCTCGTCCGGCACTCGCGCTTTGCCGACATCGTGCAACAGCGCTCCCGTTGCCAACGCCACGAGATCACTGGTTCTCTCAACGCCAGCGGCTTTCCCCAAGGCCAGCGCGAAAGTGCAGACATTCACCGAATGACTGTAGACCGTGTAGTCGAACGACATCACTTTGAGCAGATTATGAAACGCGTTCTTTCCTTCCAGCACAAACTGCACGGTCGTCTCCACGAATTCCTGACTCTCGCGGATATGCTCTCCACGGGTCGGATCCGCGAAGACATCCTTGATCAACTCGCGCGCGCTGTCATACACAATGGTCGATCGGGTGAAATCGTCTATGGATGGATCGGCGATGATCTGGCTGATATGGGACCGAAGATGTTTTTGGTATTCCGCTCGTTGCGCGGTCGAAACATACAGTCGATGCATGTTTTTGCTCAGCATCTCCTGACGCTTCTCCGCGGTCAGAGGAAACTTGGATGATCGATACAGAACCATATCCCGGCCATCGAACGCATACAGGTCGAATTCAAGTATGCTGTCGGCGGTCAAAGTATGGGTGAATATCGGGATATACCCCTCTATCCCCTGCTGGGAATGCCGTGTCTCCACCCTTAGGTCCATAACGGAAATTATCGACCTGCATGGCGACTTACTTTACTGGGTTATGAGCGCCCAAGCTTTTCCACCAGCTTCGTCAGGCTGCTCTGGGAACGAAATGTCACTTTCAAGCCCAAGGCCCGCTCCATTTTCCCACCATTAAATGTAGATTCGCTCTGTTTTTTACGGCAGAGCCAGTAGACCTCTCGCCCAACTACAGCCAGGGAATCGATATCAGACATGAAAATGTAAAGCCGCCGCTGCTGCTCAGAACTGAGCTCGACGGAAAGGAATCCGATATTGTACGCTGACGCCGTCTCTATTTCCCTTTGCGGGAATGGTCTGCACGCCAGAACCTCAGCGACCTCTGCCTCTGTTCGCAAGAAGGTCGCTACTTCGTACCCAAGTTCCGTCCCAAGCGTGCTGGCGATTCTTTTCTCCAGAGTTCCCCGGACAACCTTTCCGGCCGAGAAGATCACGTTCCCACTGGCAATAAAGGTCTCAACATCTTTCAGACCTAACGACTCAAAGACTGCTATCAATCGATCCTTGGTCACAGTATGTCCCCCGACATTTATCGCGCGCAGGAATGCTACATATCGCTTCATTCCGCAAAGGTATCATCTGGACCGGCTTCACGCAACTCATGGACACGCGGGCAGAGTTGGACGCGGCGTCACTGTCAGATACCCGATCAGCAGCGAAAGATCAGAAAGGTCTATCGTGCCGCTCGCGTTGACGTTGGCGGCTTCTACGCACCCCAATGTCGGCCGAGGAGTCTGTACCAAATAAGCAATGAGCATGGACAGGTCTGTCAGGTCGATCGTCCCAGCGCCATTGACATTTCCGCGGGTCCCAACACAACATGCGGAGGCAAAGATCCCATGCGGTCCCGCCCCGGTCGGCGTCACTCCATGACAGACCGCGCACTTGTTGAGTGTCCCGGCATATCCTTGCAACGCGATATTCTGGACATTGTCCCGCGCGTTACCGCTCGGCACGATCGCGTGCGGTTCGCCATGACAGGCGCTGCAGAACAGCCCACCATGCCCTCGCGATTCACGGAACAGCTTGCCGGGTTCTTCGGCATAGGTCGCGCCATGACAGGCCGACGAGCCGCACTGCGGTTCATCCAACCACGGCCGTCGCCCGCTGCTGATGCTCTCCCCGACTTCTGTAACGCTACCATGACAGGTTTGACACGTGAAGCCATGTTCGGTTTTCATGACATCGCGGAGACACTGCGTATTCGGCCCCGGATGACATTTGTAGCAGTCGTTCGTTCTCTCGCCATGTTGTTTATGTATGGCCTCAGATAGGGACGGTACTCCCTGATGCCCGGGTGTCCCCAACGCGTTGGATGAATGACAGCTCGCGCAGAGGATCGGCGTATTCGCTGGGTCAAATCCCCCTTCAAGCTCATGATGATTGAGAATATCCATTTCGCTGGAGTGACAACCCGCACTCACGCAGTTTATCTCGTTCGACACCGGCACTACCGGCTGGGTGCTCGCGAGAAGATTGTTTGAGCCATCATAGAGCCGGAGATGTCCCAGTTGGAAGGGATCCTCATGCACCAGGTCAGCATCGGTGAACGGCGTGATCGGCACCCCGGTGACATGAAAGTAGTTCTCGACCACGCTCATTTCGCCGCTTAATTGATTGCCGGTGAGACCGACATTCGGCGGAAGATTCACGCCAAAGATTTGATCCTCATAGTCCCAGAAATTCGTCTTTCCGACTGAGAATGTGTTGCCCGGTATCTCATAGGCGACCCGGAATCCGGTGGTCAGGATGACCGGCAGGTGCGTGCTATCTCCCACCTGGATCACTTGCGCACGCACGTTGTTGAACGGCGGCAGGACGACCAGCGTCGCGAAATCCTGGTTACTACAATGCATTCCCAGATCATTCCATCCAATGACAATATGTTCGGGTGTTTGGGCCTGCGCGGACGTGAGCATGACAACAAGTACGACGAGGATCCGTTTCATTGCGCTCTACTCCTGTGACTATGTTTTAAGTATATACGTAACTACGAAGGCCACTTTATACAATTCATTTGTGGACAAACACTGGCATGATCAGAGCGCGCATTGCGCTATCTTTTGCCGTCATGTGAATTCAATCACGCGTATTTGCAATAGGCAATCCACATTACTATATTGTGACTATCCGGCAACCGCGAGATCCCACTCTACTTAGATAAAGCATACTTTGGAGTACTGGAAAGCTGCGTGGACTCTCGACCTGCGGAAGGGCGATATCACATCTTGCGCGCGACCGGTGGCGCGTTCAAAAAAAACTCGTATGCTTAGTTAGTTTACTGATCAAATTGCAGGCTAATGGAGGAATCATGTCGTCACCTACCGCCTTATCCGAACAGTTCACCGCCATCCACTCCGGCCATCCCTGGCATGGGCCGTCGCTGAAACTGATCCTCTCCGAAGTCACGCCGGTCATGGCCACACGCAAGGTCGATGGCGCGCACTCTATCTGGGAACTTCTGCTCCATATGAATGGCTGGATGCAGGTCGCGCTGCTTCGACTGGATGGCCTGGATGCTCCTGAACCGCTGGAAGGAGATTTCCCTTCGCCGCCGGACCCGACCGAAGCCGCCTGGAAAGCGACTATCCGAAAATTCGAATCCACCCAGAAGAAACTGCAAGCCCGCCTTCGCTCGCTCACGCCGCGCTCGTTTAATGGTCCTGTGAAAGGCCGCAAGTACTCTGTGGCTGCCATGCTGCACGGCGTCCTCTGGCACAATCTCTACCATGCCGGACAGATCGCGGTCCTCAAACGAATACTGCAGGCGCAGGAATCAAGATAAGCGGAGTCTCTGATTTCATGATTTCCATGGCGGACCGGGAGAGCCCGGCCGCCCTGGCGGCCGTTCCCTCCTGCAATCCTCTGCCCACCAGTCCTGCAAAACAGGTCAGCCGCACGACCGATCCATAAACATAACGTACTGTATGCCAATAATATAGCACGTCTATGTGGTTTCCTCGTCGATTGGCCCACCGCTTGCAGTCCCCCCTCCTATAATGAAGTTCTGTCCCCTAACCTGGAGACTAGCATGACTCGACGCGTCATCATCGGAACGGTTCTCCTCACCCTGGCCGCCTTCCTCTGGATCGCTGGCTGCGACAAAGAGCGTATCGTCAACTCCAAAGAGTACATCTACGAGACCAAGTATGTCGAGCTCCCGCCCGACACAGTTTTCTCCAATGACTCGGTAATCGTTTTCCGCACCGACACCATTCGCGTCACCGATGTCGACACGGTGGTGCGAACGAACACCGTGCATGACACCGTTCGTATCACGACAGTCGTTCATGACACCATCCGTACTGTCCAGACCTATTGGGACACGCTGGTCGTGCATGATACCATCGTCCGCAACCAATGCTCGCCGAACGTGACCTTCGCGATCGCCGCCATGGAAGCCAAGACCAACCCGATGGTCTACGAGTTCATCGCGGGAGAACTCGGCCTCAATGGTGGCTTCATTTTCTATCAGACCAATTCAGAGATGGAAGTTCTGCAAGTCTCCTCGACCACGTGGGATATCTATTCCTACGTTGACTATTGGGCGCCCGACTGGTCCGGTTACTATCCGCTTGAAGTTTACTGGCGACTCACCTTTGGCTCAGGTGACCCATCTAATCCGAACAACTGGCAAATGACTGACCCGCCCGCGGCGGTTGCCGGGAATGCCGGTGGCATTTCGAAAGTTACACGCACCACGACTGTCCGCCCGCTGCAATAACTAACGGCGAACACGCGAGAGAATTCTCCCGCGCGAAAAGATGTTGGCCGACGGATCGACCTCAACGTGAGATCGATCCGTTTCGTTTTTCGTGGTGGCGCTGTTTACAAGGGATGATCAAACAGGCGGAAATACGATTAATCATTCTTTCTTTTGTACTGATTTCTCCATCGATCATCTCCTAAACACTCCTTTTAAAATCTCATTAGTGACACCATTTGGCGCTGATCTCAGCAAACAAATCTGCAGAAACTGATCACCGTAGCGCTCGACTCACAACAGTGAACTAGCGATCACATTTCTCTTTGCCTTCAACACATCATGTTGCTGTAAAAGAAATGGACATTTTATTCTACTATTTGCTTGCTCATTGTAAAACTGTCGATAGATTCATTAGTGACGACGACCGCAACACTCACTTCCGACAAACCCATTGCGGCCGCTGATTCGCTCTCTCGTGTTGTGATGTTTCGCACCAGGAAGTATCTGTACACACGCGGAGTCATCGTACTCCGAAGGAGATTGTATGAAGCGCATCCATGTTGCGGTAATGGCAGCCGGCCTTCTTCTTCTAGGCCTCTCAACCGCTCTGGCTGCAGAGTCCATTGAAGATTCACTCATGAGCCCTCAATTCGACGGCAACGGGGTCCCCATCTGCCGATGGCGCGTCATTGGAGATTTTAACCTCGATGGTCGTGAGGACCTTTTGCTCTCTGAGGATATCACCAAGGCCAACGACAACGGCCTCTATTTCGCCATTTATCTACGCGATACGACCGGCACCCTCGCGTATTATGACGCGTTTTACGACCATCCCAACCGGATCTGCATCGAAGCCTGCGGCCAGGAGGTCCGCGTCTGGACCTACGAATATACCGGCAGCGGTTCAGGCATTCTGGCCTTCGCGGTGATCACCGAAGGCGGCCTCATCCCCGGCAATCGTATGGAATTGCGTGAATCCGGCCGCGTCAGTCAGGCGATCCTCGGCTCGGTCTTCAATAATTCCGATGTGAAGTTCAAGGTACAGCGAAGTCGCGTGGTGGCGGGCAAGGTCCAATGGGTCGATGACAAGGTGTCTCTTTCGTTTCTCGATGAATAGCTGACCGTCTTGAATCAAACCTCCTTCGTTTCTCGACCGCCCGGAAGAGTCAGCAGTTCCGGGCGGTTGTCATTTCCGCGTCAATCCTCCACTTGCGATTCTGACGGTTTTTCTTTATAAGTGACGAAGTCCGGCAGAACTCTGGAAGGTACCCATGCCCAATTTCGAACTCAAACTTGTCGATTCGTTGGCCGTTATCACCATGACTCGCGGCAAGGTCAACGCGATCAACCCTGACTTTGTACGCGAGCTCAATCTCCTGCTCGACGATATCGAACAGCATCCCGATATTCGCGCGATCGTATTGACCGGACAGGGCAAGTTCTTCTCCTTCGGACTCGACATCCCCGAACTATACGAACTTACTGCGGAAGCCATGACCCGATTCATCCAGACATTCTGCGATCTCTACTACCGTCTCTTTCTCTTTCCCAAGCCGATTGTCGCCGCCATCAACGGCCATGCGATCGCCGGCGGTTGTATCCTCGCCACTGCCTGCGACCGCCGCTTGATGTCCGCCGGGAATGGCAAGATCGCTCTCAATGAAGTGACCTTCGGCGCGTCGCTGTTTGCCGGAGCGGTCGCCATGCTCCAGTTCGCATGCGGTCCGTGCAATGCGGAACAGATCCTGCTCACCGGCCAAATGTTCACCCCGGAACAGGCTAAAGAACTGGGGCTCGTTAATGAGGTCACTGACAACGACAAGTTGCTTTTCGAAGCTTCTCATGTTGCGCGCGAACTAGGCAAGAACCACGGCCCGCACTTCACGAGCTTAAAACGACTCTCCCGTCAGCCGATAGCCGACCAGTGGCGGATTCGCGAACCCCGTGCGATAACAGAATGGATAGATATTTGGTATTCGCCGGAGACCAGAGAGCGGGCCAGACAGATCCAGATCCGCCAATAATTCCGTGCGCTGTCAACTCGACGGCTCTCACGCTGTATAATGGGGGAATCTCGTCGGGGCATGCCCGAACCGGGATTCCGCTATCGGGGAACAGCCCTTCCGCCCACCGGGAAATACCGGCGTCGGCTCACCCCCCAAGGACATTACCAGACAGGCACTTGGGTTATCCGACACCCAGCCTGAAACCTCGGCCAGAGTTGGCTGTTACACGCGTAGGCTTCACCCTGCGTCTACAATGGAGTATATGGACCTTCGAAAGTCATTGCTACGTCTCCTCTGCCTGTTGGGGATGATCGCGGTTGTCGCTGCTGACAGTGGCGCTGAACCGACCCGCGTCGGCACCGTTGTGGTAGACCTTGTCTCACCCGTGCAGTCGATCCAGCCCGGCCAACCGTTTACGGTCGGCCTCCATATGGTGATGGATGAGCATTGGCATGTCTACTGGCAGAATCCCGGCGATGCGGGCCTTCCGCCAACTGTCAAATGGTCGCTCCCCGACGGCTTCACGGTCGGCCCGGTCAACTGGCCGATCCCCGAGAAGATTATCACGCCACCGTTGGCGTCGTACGCTTATAGCCACGAGATCATCATCCCTCTCCAGATAACTCCGCCAAACTCTTTGCCCCCCGGCGCGACCGTTACGCTGACTGGCAAAGCAAGCTGGCTCGTGTGCAAAGAGGAGTGTGTCCCCGGTGAGTCTGATGTTTCGCTGACTCTGCAGGTCGCCGACCAGTCGATCGCCGACCCGAACTGGGCGCCGCGTTTCGCGTCGATTCAGTATCCCGAGCCCGCCACCTTCCCTGTCTCTTCGAGCTTTGATAACGGCAAGTTCCAGCTTCGTTTTCCAGCGACCGATCGATCAATCTCCGCCGAATTCTATTCCGGCGTAAAAGGGATCATTGAGCATGCCGCCGAACAATCGTTATCCATTGAGAACGGCACAGCAACCCTGACAGTCCCCAAAAACGAATACCTTCTCACCAAGCCGGACTCTCTCTTCGGCCTGCTAGTTATAACAAATTCGGATTCCAGCAGATCTCATCTGGAGTTCACAAGTATTCTTGGCTATGACAAACCCGCCACCGCGGCCGTGACAACCGAGGAGACTACTTTCTGGAAAGCGATCTTCTTCGCTTTTGTCGGCGGTCTCATTCTCAACCTGATGCCGTGCGTTTTGCCGGTATTGTCACTTAAGATCCTCGGCTTCGTCAATCAAGCGAATGAGACACACTCCAAGCCGCTTCATCACGGCCTGGTCTTCACCGCGGGAGTCCTTATCTCCTTCTGGTTGCTCGCGGGCACACTCCTGATTCTCAAGGCCGGCGGTGAACAACTCGGCTGGGGCTTCCAGCTCCAGTCACCTATCTTCCTGGTCTTTGTGACTTCGTTTATATTCCTGTTCGGCCTGAATCTGCTCGGTGTCTTTGAACTCGGCACGTCGCTCGCCTCCGCGGGAGCGGTTGCTTCCGGCAAAACCGGGTTCGGCGGATCATTCCTGAATGGCGTCACCGCGACGATAGTGGCGACTCCCTGCACCGCGCCATTCATGGGTTCGGCGCTGGGCTACTCTCTCGCGCAACCTGCATGGATAGCCATGCTCATTTTCTCTTCCATCGGTCTTGGCATGGCCGCGCCATATCTCGCGCTCTCGGCCTCGCCGCGCCTGCTGAAGTTTGTCCCGAGACCGGGTCGCTGGATGGAGACCTTCAAACAGTTCCTTGGCTTTATTCTCTTGGCAACAGTCCTTTGGCTCCTCTGGGTGCTCAGTATCCAGGTCGGCACTGCTGGACTTATTGTCGTCCTTGCCGCATTACTGTTACTTGGAATAGCCGCATGGATCATTGGCCGATGGGACACTCTTATCGCCTCCGCCAAAGCCAAACTCCTGGCCCGTGGCTCCGCGCTGGTATTCGCGGTGGCCGCGTTGGTCATCGGTATAGGTGGCGCATCGTTCCAAAATACTGTCTCTACGACAACCGCAGGTGCCCGCGGCTCCATCGCCTGGGAGACATTCTCTCCCCAGCGAGTCGAGGAACTCCGCACCGCAGGCACGCCGGTTTTCATCGACTTCACCGCCGCCTGGTGTCTCAGTTGTCAGGTGAATGAAAAGGTCGCGTTCAGTTCTACCGATGTTCAGCAGCGGTTCGCCGATCTTGGCGTGGTCGCCCTTAAAGCCGATTGGACCTCGCGCGACCAGATCATCGCCGAAACGCTCGCCAAATTCGGGCGCAACTCGGTCCCGCTGTATGTGCTCTATCATTCGTCCGCGACCGAACCGATCGTCCTCCCCGAAATTCTGACCCCGGGCATCGTCCTTGAGGCTTTGAACAACATAACGAACCCGTCTGAGAACAGCTCGCCCCTCAGGCAGGTAACTTCACATGGCGTGCAACCACTGAAGGAGAATTCATGAAGAAGTATCTCGCGATCGCGCTCGGACTGCTGGCGCTTTCAGCCGCTATCGTTGCGTCAGACGCCACCAAGTCTGAGACCGCGGCGGCAACCGCCACCGTCGACCAGCCGGCGCCGAATTTCACGCTGACCGATGTTAACGGCAAGACTCATTCGCTGGCGGATCTCAAAGGGAAATTCGTCGTCCTCGAATGGGTCAACTTTGACTGTCCGTTCGTGAAAAAGCATTACGGCGCGAAGAATATGCAAACCCTCCAGGCCAACTATACCAAGAAAGAAGTCGTCTGGCTCTCCATCTGCTCTTCCAACAAGGGGAAGCAGGGGTATTTTGAGGGGAAAGAACTGACCGAACGTATCGCCGCTGAGGGGCATGCCGCCACTGCGTACTTGATCGATACCGATGGCAAGGTTGGCAAGATGTACGGTGCCAAAACCACGCCGAATATGTATGTCATCAATCCTGAAGGCGTACTCATCTATGCCGGCGCTATCGATGACAAGGCGAGCGCCAACCCGGATGATATCAAGACCTCGACCAACTATGTTGCGGCCGCTCTGGATGCCGCCATGGCCGGCAAGGCCGTCGCGGTCAAATCTTCCGCTCCCTACGGCTGCGGTGTGAAATACTAAGCGAACTTACTCCAATGAAAAAGGCCCGGTCACATGACCGGGCCTTATTGTTTACTCTAAGTTCAGTTACTCCGCGACCAATCCAGCCGCTCCAGGCATCGCCTTCTCGACCGGCTTCTCTTTCACCGGTTCGTGAGCGACCGCTCCTTCTTTGGTGAATCGAGCAAGTAGCACATAGACTACCGGCACTAGCACCAATGTCAGGAAAGTCGAGAACAACATCCCGCCTACCACGGCTATTCCGAGCGGCTGACGGGCCTCTCCTCCCGCGCCCAACCCTATCGCGATCGGCAACACGCCGAAGATCGTCGCGAATGAGGTCATCAGGATCGGTCGAAGTCGTATCGCCGCGCCTTCCAGAATAGCGTCATACAGCGAACGTCCGGCCTCCCGCAACTGGTTCGCGTATTCCACGATCAGGATCGAGTTCTTCGTCACCAGACCTATCAACATGATCAACCCGATCTGGGAATAGATATTGATAGACTGCTTGAACAGGAAGAGCGACACCAGCGCTCCAACCACCGCCAACGGCACAGACAACAGGATCGTCAGCGGATGGATAAAGCTCTCGAACTGCGCCGCAAGCACTAGGAAAATGAACACGACCGCAAACAGGAACAGGAAGTAGAGCGCCGAGCTCGAATCTCGATATTCACGCGACTGACCATTCAACGCGGTCTTGATCGTGGGCGGCAAGTCGGTCGCCGCGATCATATCCAGATCATCCAGCGCTTTGCCGAGGGTCATCCCGGGCGCAATATTCGCGCTGATAGTCGCTGAACGGACACGGTTGAAGTGGTTCAGCTCCTTCGGTGCAACCGTCTCACGAATATTCACGACATTCGCCAACTGCACCAGACCACCTTTGCCACGGACGTAAAGCTCCGAGATCGTCTGCGGTGTCGCGCGGTCTTCGGGGCGCATCTGCGTTATCACATCGTACTGCTTAGCCGCGCGCTTGAAGTTGGTCACTACACGCCCGCCAAGGTAGGTTTCCAGCGTCGCGCCGATATCGGTCACCGATACTCCCAGACCCGACGCTCGATCACGATCGATGGTGATATCCAACTGCGGTTTGTTCAATCGAAGATCCGTATCCAGATTGATCAGGTATCCAAGCTGTTGCGCTTTGGACATCATGATCCCGACACCCTGCTGCAATTCTTCGTAGGTATCCCCCTGTAGTACATACTGCACCGGCGACTCAAACCCCTGTCCAAGCGACGGCGGGTTGATCATGAACGCCAGCACACCTGGTATTCCGAGCAGGCGCGGGAACATCTCCGCCACGATCTCCTGCTGCGAACGGCTGCGCTGGTCGCGCGGCTTCAATTCAAGGAAAACAAATCCATTGGTCACTCGCCCGGGGCCGCCGAATCCAAGCCCGGTCGCCGTGAAGAGTCCATCGCGCTCCGGCAACGCCATCAACTGTGCTTCAACTTGCCTCATGTATCGGTCGGTATATTCGAGCGTCGCCCCTTCCGGCGCGAGCACAATGCCAAATGCCACGCCGCGATCCTCGGTCGGCACAAGCTCCGACGGTATGAAGCGAAGCATCGTCGCGCCGATCACAATGAGGACCAGAGCGAATCCGACCGACATCATCCGGTGATTCAGGACCCACTTGAGTGTTCCGCGATAGAACCGATCCAGCCAATCAAAGAAGGCGTCGAATGAACGCGACGCGAAATTCTGCTTTCCGGAGTGTAGCGGTTGAAGCATCCGCGAGCAGAGCATCGGCGTAAGGGTCAACGCGACAAACCCGGAAATGAGAACTGCCACCGCCACTGTCAAACCAAACTCGTTGAATAATCGCCCAACATTTCCCTCAAGAAACGCCAGCGGAACAAAGACCGCCACTAGTGTGATAGTCGTCGCCATCACCGCAAACCCGATCTCTTTGGATCCATCGATTGCCGCCTGACGACGGTTCTTCCCCATTTCCATATGACGGTATACGTTTTCGAGCACTACGATCGCGTCGTCCACCACCAATCCGATCGCCAGCACCAGAGCCAGCAACGTGAGAATATTGATCGTGAACCCAAAGAAATACGCCAACGCGAACGCGCCAATGATCGATGCCGGGATCGCGAACGTCGGGATGATCGTCGCGCGGAAACTTTTCAGGAAGAGCAAAATGACTGCGACTACCAATAAGAATGCGATCAGCAGAGTCTCCGCGACTTCGTCGATAGAATCCTGAATGAAATTCGCGGAGTTGTAGGCAACTTCGAGCGTCATCCCCTCAGGCACGACTTTCCCCAGCTCAGGAAGTTCAGCCTCGACCACTTCAGCGACATCGATCGTACTTGCCTTCTGCTGCTTGATGATACCCAGACCGATAGTCGGCTGCCCGTTGTACCGAACGGCCGTTCGCTCATCCTCGGCGCCAAGTTCCACCTGGGCAACATCCCCAAGGCGAACTGTCTCATCGCCGGTTTGCCGCACAATGATCGCGGCGAACTCTTCCGGTGTCACTAGGTCGCCACGGGTCCGGACCGAGAACTCTCGCCCCTCTCCCTCCACTCGTCCAGCGGGGATCTCGGCGTTCTCTCGGCGTATCGCGTTTTCGACATCATTGGCCGTCAGGCCGCGTGCCGCCATCCGCTGTGCGTCCAGCCAGACACGCATGGCGTATCGTCGTTCACCTCCGAGAAATACTCCGGCCACACCCGGAAGCCGCTGAATTCGCTCTTTCAGAATTCGATCGGCGACATCCGTCAATTCCAGATTCGAGTGTCGCGCCGAGGTTAACGCGATCCAGACGATTGGCTGCGCGTTGACGTCGACCTTTTCGACCACCGGGTCATCCGCTTCGCGCGGCAGCAGACCACGTACGCGCGACACACGGTCGCGGACATCATTGGCCGCCTCGTTGACATCGCGACCCAATTCAAACTCAACAGTGATGACCGACCCCTGCTCCTGCGACGACGAGGTCAGTGTCTTGACCCCTTCGACCGTCGAGAGCTGTTCTTCGAGGACATCGGTGATCTCAGTCTCGATCACGTTCGGGCTGGCGCCGCGATAGAAGGTCGTGATCGAAACGATCGGCGGGTCGATATCCGGATACTCGCGCACAGGCAAACGACTGAACGCCACCGCGCCAAGTAGAATAATGACTAAGCTGAAGACCAACGCCAGAACCGGGCGCTGGATCGATATCTCTGATAACTTCACTGAACGCCTCCCTGAGCCGCCACCGCCTGTACGGGCTGCTGCGGAATCGGCATTACTTTCGCCCCTTCATACAACTTCTGGTGACCGGCCGACACCACCGACTGGCCGACTTCCAACCCGGAGAGTATCTCAACCGTTCCCGGCTGGCGGCTGCCGACCTTGATCGGCGTGCGAGTCACCGTTGAGTCCGGCTTCACTACGAACACAAGCATCTGGTCGCCCTCGGCGAAGATCGCTTCGTCCGGCACCAGCATCGCGTTTTCGCGCGAGCTTAATACCGCCGCCACATTTGCTGACATCCCCGGACGGAACCGGAAACCCGGATTATCCACATGCGCGACTATCTTGGCGCTACGCGTCACCGGGTCGATCATCGGCTCGACAACTTCGATCGTGCCGTTGACCGAATGATCGCGATACGCGGAGGTCGTAACTGCCACTTCCGCTTTCCGCTTCATCAGCGCGTAAAATCGCTCCGGAGCGGAGAAGGTTACTTTTAGGTGAGACAACTGCACCAGATCCGCGATCGGGTCACCAGCCCGTAGAAACGCGCCCGGACTCACTTTGCGCGAGCCGATCATACCATCAAACGGCGCCAATATGCGGGTCTTGGCCAGCCGGGCTTGCGCCAGATCGACATTCGCCTGCGCCACTTTCAGATTGGCCAGCGCGTTATCATACTCCTGAGGAGCCACCGCGCCGCGATCCGAAAGTTCTTTGACTCGATCGAAGGTCACTTTCTGCTGGTCCCTGATGGCTTCGGTCCGCGCCAGATCGGCCTTGAGCTGCGCGTCATCCACCTGGACTATCAACTCTCCTTCGCGAATCGATGCGCCCTCTTCGAATGGGATCGACTTCACCAGGCCATCTATCTCCGACACGATCGTCACCGCGTTGATCGCCTCGATCGTCCCGACCGCGTCAAAGCGGTCGACCACGGTCTTCGCTTCGACCACTGCGGTCTCGGCCGGCATTGGCGGTGGAGTAAACGCGCCTGCCTGCTGTTCCTGCGAACAACCAACCATACTCAGCATCAGGAGTAAGGATAGACTTACCATAGAAAGAACTAGTGAGAAGCGATTCACAGAATACCTCGTAGCTTGAATGTATCTCGTCGTGAGCGACGCCAGACGGCTCTCCGCATCGGTTTGGCCTCCTCCCGGTGGGACCAACCAAAGGAAACATATACGGATACCTTCCTTCATATGTTTCCGTAACATAATGGCAAAACCAGCGCTCTGGTTCCCTATTATAGACATAATCATTCCATTATAGCGATGCCTCTCCGAAACCCGCAATCACTTTGGCCTTGCGCCCACGGCTCGTGACGTCCTTCACAAGTATTTGCGCGGCAACACGCCCGCTTTGACAAACCCACTTCCCGATGTTATACTGACTCGACCCTCGCTAACCGAATCGTAACCTGATGCGCTCACGCCTGACCGTGGGACTGGTCTCTGTTGCTGTATGACACTTGATGGCCCATCACAGTTTCCGACAACGCGCTTCAGCGCGATAAAAGGACTCCGCGACGCCGACCCGGAGCGGCGCCGTGTCGCCTGGGATGTCGTCATCTCCGTCTACTGGCGACCGGCCTATACTCACCTGCGGATGCGCTGGAATATCTCTCCCGATTCGGCGCAGGATATCATTCAATCGTTTTTCCTGACGGCGTTCGAAAAGCAGTATCTCGGTGAATTCGATCCCGGCAAAGCGCGCTTCCGCACCTACCTCCGGCTCTGTCTCGACCGGTTCGTCATGAAAGAGAAGGAATCATCCGGCCGCCTGAAGCGCGGTGGCGACGCCGAGCATACGTCGCTCGATTTCGCCTCCGCCGAAAAGGAACTCTCCACTCTCGCCGCTGGTCCGGAATACAATCCCGAACAGCTCTTCGACCGGGAATGGGTCCGCTCCATTCTCGTGCTCTCAATCCTCAAGTTCAGACAGCAGTGCGAGACCGACGAAAAGCAGATTCATTTCAAGCTATTTGAGTCCTACGACCTGTCCGACCAGAGCGACTTCTCCTACGCGCAATTGGCCGCGCGCCATGCTCTGACCGAAACCACGGTCACCAACTATCTCTCCTGGGCACGCCGACAATTCCGCCAGACTGTGCTCGAAACCATCGCCGAATTGACCGCGAATGAACAGGAGTACCGCGAGGAAGTGATGGCCGTCCTCGGGATAAAACTCGCATGACGGATCTCACGAATAAAAAGCTGGAGCATTTGCGCTCGCTGGTCGAACTCCCCGACCTTTCCGGCACCAAGTACCGGATGATCGAGCGGGTCGCCGCCGGCGGTATGGGCACGGTCTTTCTTGTTCAGGATATAGAACTCGACCGTCGTGTTGCGCTCAAGATTCTTACTCTACCCGACAATTCCGGGCAGATGGCCGAGCGGATGCTACGCGAAGCAAAGATCGTCGCCCAGCTGGAACATCCCGGTATCATCCCGATTCACGATGTCGGCCGCCTTCCCGATAGCCGCATCTTTTATGTGATGAAGTTTGTCGAAGGGCAGACTCTGGCGGACTATCGAAAATCTGTGACCGCGATCCCCGATCTGCTGAGGCTGTTGCAGAAAGTAGTCGATGCTGTCGCGTTTGCGCATTCTCGCGGTATTATCCACCGCGACCTCAAACCGGCCAACATCATGGTCGGGCCATTCGGCGAGATCCTCGTCCTTGACTGGGGACTCGCCACAACATCCGGCATTACTCACTCAAACCCTTCTGCAACGGCCAAGGGAAGCGCGGCTCCGGAAGAGTCTCCCTCTATTACGAAGACCGGTTCAGTCATGGGCACTCCCGCCTATATGTCGCCGGAGCAGTCCGCGGGAGACCCGTCACAGATCGACCATACCACCGACATCTATTCGCTTGGCGCGATCCTTTATTTTTTGCTGGCGGGGAAACACCCGTCAGCCGATACCAGCGGTCGCCTCATCTCGCCACGCGAGATTGATCGTTCTATCCCCAAGCGAATCGAAGCGATCTGCCTCACATGCTTGGCGAATGACCGGTCATCCCGTTATCCGACCGCTGAACATCTCTCGCGCGATATCACCCGTTACCTGGATAACGAGCCGGTCACGGCCTACCAGGAATCCATCTGGGAAATTGCTTCGCGCTGGGCCGGGCGTAACAAAGTGATTTTGTTTATTCTCTTTGGCTATATGTTGGTGCGGTACCTGATATTTTTCTTCCTGCAGATCTAAAGGAAATTCGCGCCACGCGTAATAGAAGAGTAGAAACAGAAAAGTAACTTCACTCTACAGGAGGATTCTCATGTCTAAGCCGTTACTTGGCTTGATCTTTGGCGCGATCTTGGGAGCTATCGACGGCCTCACCGCGCTTTTCACCCCGGAAGTCGCGCCGATGATCGCCAGTATCGTTATGGGCTCCACTCTCAAAGGAGTCGTCGCCGGTATCATCATTGGCTTTGTGGCGAAGAAGTACAATTCCCTGCCGCTTGGACTGGCGGTCGGATTCGCGGTTGGCTTGATACTCGCGTTCATCATCGCCGCCATGCCCGGCGAGAATGGCGAACACTATTGGCTTGAAATAATGATCCCGGGATCACTGGTCGGGCTGATTCTCGGATATATCACTCAGCGGTATGGTCGCGTGTCACCCAGAACCGCATAACCAGACGAATCATATAAGGAGTATCTCATGTCCCAACCAGTCGTCCATTTCGAGATCGCCGGCATGAACGGCGCCAAAACCCGTGACTTCTACGGCAAGCTTTTCAATTGGGAGTACCAGCTCTGGGGAGAAGGGAATGATTACGGCATGGTCAACCCGGCCGGTCCGAACTCCATCGGCGGCGGTGTCTCGTCTGTCCCTCCAGGCGGCAAACCGTATGTCACGATCTACATCCAGGTCGATGACCTCCAGGCGAGCCTTAACAAAGCTGAATCTCTCGGAGGCAAAACCATCCTCCCGCCGACCCCGATCCCCGGCATGGGCGCCTTCGCCTGGTTCGCCGATCCCGACGGCAATGTCGTGGGCATCTTCCGTTCCGGCGAATAGACCTCGCCGCATGACGCAAAAATAGAAAGGCCGGCACCCGCCGGCCTTTTTCTTGTTAGCTCACTATCAGCCTGAATCCCTTTCCGTGGATTCCCATGATCTCCACCCGCGGATCATCCCTGAAATACTTCCGGAGCCGTGACACAAAGACATCCATACTCCGCCCGCTGAAGTAATTGTCATCCCCCCACACCTTTTTCAGCGCGACTTCTCGCTCCAAGGTCTCATTCATATGCAGACAGAGTAATTTCAGCAACTCCGCCTCTTTGGGGGTCAATTTGTACTGCTTGTCTTTGTACCGTAACAACTGCCGGGTCGCGTCAAACTCGTATCCGCCGATCGAAAACTGCGAGACGGTGGAGTCATCCTTGCTTTTCCCTCCCGCGCGCTTGAGGATCGCTTGTATTCGCAGCAGAAGTTCTTCAATACTGAACGGCTTGGTCAGATAGTCATCACACCCTATCTTGAACCCTTCGATCTTATCTTCCTTGAGCGATTTCGCCGTCAAGAATATCAGCGGCGTTTGGTCATCTACCGCCCGTATCTCCCGCGCAAATGTAAAGCCATCCATCTTCGGCATCATGACATCCACAAGGCAGAGATCGAATTTCCCTCCTTTGTATGCCGCGATCCCCTCCACCCCATTCGTGCGAAGCGTTACGACATACCCCTGCATCTGCAGATGTTCCTGCAGGATCGAGCCGAGATTGGCGTCATCTTCCAACAGTAATATCCGCTCGTTCATCCGTCATGCTCCACTGACTCAACCACCGGAAGATATATCTCGACCTCGGTCCCCCTGCCGAATTGACTATCGATGCGGATTCGCCCGCCATGGGCCTCCACCATCAGCTTCACATATGCCAACCCCAATCCGAACCCTTTGACGTCATGCACATTCCCCGATGGTACACGATAGAATTTATCGAATACCTGTTTGAGATCTTTCTCCCGTATCCCGATCCCGTTATCCGCGACCCGGACAAATATCCCGCCATCCCCGTTGCGCGTGCTGATGGTTATCTGCGGATGGTCCGGCGAATATTTGTTAGCGTTATCCAGCACATTGCTGATGATATTGCTCACATGCACCAGATCAGCCTTTACCGTTGATAGCGCCGCGTCCAGCCTGCATTCAACCTTTCCCTCTCTATGCTCCACATGCAGACTGAGGTGCTCCGCCGCCCTCTTTATTACCTGATGCAGATCGATATCCGAAAGACTCAGTTCGAAATCCCCCTCTTCCAGTACCGCCATCTGGAGTATTTTGTCGACCTGATTCCGCATCCGCTGGTTTTCATCCAGTATCATTTTGCCATAGCGAGTCGTCTTACTCTCACCATCCGGCTCAGACTTGAGTAAAGCTTCCGCCGCCAGATTGACTGTCGAGATCGGTGTCTTGAACTCATGCGTCATATTGTTGATGAAATCAACTGTCAGGTTCGCGAACCGTCGTTGGCGCATGATGGTCCGGATCGTATACGCGAAGCAGAAGATGATGATCAGCATGAATACTGTCGTCGCAACCAGCAGCGGCGTCACCTGCTTCCAGACAAACGACCGCTCTTCCGGGAAATAGACCACGAGCTCATTGGCGGCCGCGAAGAGATCATTCGGGAAAAGCCGCGCTCGGAGCGGTGACTGTTGCAACTGCTCTCTGTATACCGCCGGCCGCGCCAACCTCAGCGAATCGTTACTCCCCGCGATTCCAAACGCGTACGTCAGGTCTATCCCCGACTCTTTCAACGTCAGCCCGAGCACCGAATCAAGTTTAATCCAATCGACACGTCGCTCAATTGGCTCCAGTTCCGCGAAGACCAGATTATTCATCACCCGGCTCACCATATCCCGCTTGGTATCGAGCTGCAATCTGGTCGGCGGAACTTTCGTGTTGAAACTGCTGTCGACATTCACCAGGATCGACGCTGAATCATTCGCGAACTTAAAGATGTAGCTTCGCGCGGCGAAAGATGAATCCGCGAACTCTATCCGATAATCCCCCGGCAATTTCACAGTATCGACCAACACGGAGTCGCGGCCACTGGACGTTGAGAACGCCATGATCCGGACATGCTGCTTCTCCGGCACGCGATACCGTATTGCCCCCTCCTCAATTTCTACTGGCGGTACCGGCCGCGAAAGATTCCCGAGCTCTATCTGGCTGTTGTGCTCTACTTTTGTGTGCCAGTCTCCGCTATCCGATGTCCAGACGCCGACTGATGTATGCGCGACCATAGACTCCTGGATCGACAGCAAAGCCTTCCCCGCCGAATCAGTCGTACTGAACTCCGCCCCCATGGTCACGATCATTCGCCGCGCAGTCTCCCCGGTCTCCAGTTTCTGCGTCGCGGCGTTTAACGCCGCCAGCACATTCCGCTGAAATGCCTGTTCTTCCAGTTCGCGGGCGTTGCTGATAAGAAATGACTGCACCAGCACCAGCCCTGCCAGGGAAAGGATGATCAACACGATGATCGCGCTGACGATATGTCGCGAGAGTTGCATGCTGTAATATACGTGGCGAACGGGCAAAATCCACAGGCTTAACATCTCTTAACATCCCCTAACAGACCTTAACTTCGCCCTCCGCAACAGACACCCTACCTTCACCCGTAGTTCAAAGCAGAACAGGAGGAACAGGACAATGCTCAAGACAATTGGATGGCTGCTTTTCGGAATGCTCATCTCCGCGCTGACAACCGGCGCGCAGACCAAAGTTGAAGAAGGCCCCCGCCGCGCTATGATGATCACCGGTGAACCCGGCAAAATGTGGATGCTGAACGAGGTCGGCGCGATCGCCTCCGAAGAGGACGGCAAGGTCAAGATCGACGTCATCTCGCCCTCGCATGCCCGCCCAAAAGCATACGAGTCGATCGACCTTAAAGAGGGCGACATCATCATGATGGCCAATGGCAAAAAGGTTACCTCGGCCAAGTTCATCTCTGATATGTATGACTCACTCAAGATCGGCGATGATCTCAAAATGGGGATCAAACGAGGCGAGCAGATGCTGATGGTCACCGTCAGGAAGGCTGACCCCGAATCGCTCCCCAAACGGAAGATGGTCATCCGCGAAGGCGAACCGGGTAAAGCGATGGAGTTCACCAGCCAAGGCTCGATGGATATCGATCCCTCAATTAAGGAGATCACTGTCATCGGCGGGGCCGGCATCATCATAGGCGTCAAGGGTAAGCACGTCGTGGTCGCCGAAAAACTCCCGATGGCCGCCGAAGTCCTCGGTGATGCCGCCATCGAAAAGGGAGACATTATCCTCAATCTGCAGGATCTCTCAGTCACCAGCGTCAGCGAGTTTGAAAAGGCGTTCGACGCTATCAAGGTAGGCGACCCGGTCACCATCACCGTGAAACATGGTGACACCGAACTCAAGGCCTCCTTCACCAAGAAGGACTCCAAGATCCGAACCATCATGAAGAAGAATTGAGCGACCCATGACCCGCGTCCGCCTCATCCTCGCGCTACTCTGCCTGATATTACTGTCGCCCACGGCTGACTCGTTCGGCCAGGCGACCACTGCCTTTAACCAGCGCGATGACCAGTACCGTCTCTTGGGACTCAAGCGCGCCAAGGAAACCTACGAACTGCTTAAAGCCGAATACGACCGACAGAAAGATCTCTTTGATCGCCAGCTTATCTCACGCTCCGAACTCGATCAGATAAAGAGCCGCCTGAGCGATGCTGAGGTCAACTACCAGCAGTCGCTGCTGGCGGTCCTTTTCGAGGAGCAGTACATATCGGTCAAGTCAGCCATCAAGTATTACGCCAAGGATGGAGCGCGCCATGTCCGCCTCACCCTCGACAACACCTCCGGCGGCAACGCGGAGTTCCAGAAACTGCTCAATATCGATGATGAACTCTTTCGTTCGCTGCAGCCGGATGTTATCCCGAATGTTTATGTCTCCATTCTGAACGACCAGAGTTCCATCATCAGCCAGCCTTACGAGGCGAAAATTGCGGAGCTTCGTCACGGCTCGCCACAGACTGTCGATTTCACCCTCCTGCAGGATCTCGATGCCGTCACCGTCTATCTCATCTACGGCAACGGCTCGTCGCGCTCGATGAAGATCTTCCTGCAGAAAGACGCTTCTTCAAACAAGGTCAATGTCCAGTCCGAGCAATTTTCGCAGGAAGTAGAACTCGGCAAGTCCGCCACCTTCGACCTCACGCTTGAACTTTTCAGCGGTGTTGGAAATACCTTTGGCCTGGAAGTCGTGAACCTCCCCAAAGCAATCAGCCGCTACTTTAAGGACCCGACCGGCCAGGCACGGCTCAGCCAACTCAAGTTTACTGAAAGCACCCATACCAAACGCGCGGCCCTGGAGATAACCCTGCCGGATCGCCCCAATGACGATGTCCTGATGGATCAGCCGATACCGTTCTACGTTGTGGTTATCCCGCATGACCGCACCGTGGAATTGGCCGGCCTGCAGGACAAACAGATGACACCCGACCAGGTTGAGGCGCTCGGCGTCGGCTATGTCCGGCTCGAACTGGTCCCGCGCGGCAAAGGAAAACTGCTGGTTCGATCGAATCAACTCTTCCACGCTATCCATGCCGATGAATCGGTCACCTTCACGGTTGATTGCGTCAACGAGGGGAGCAATCGATTGGATAACGTCGAGATCAAAGCGGATGTCCCGCTGAACTGGAGCAAGACGATCGAGCCGGCAGTCCTTCAATCCCTGAATATCGGGCAGGAAGGCCGGATAACCTTTACTTTCACTCCTCCTGAAGATATCGCCGCCGGCAAATACGAAGTCCGCCTCCGTAGTTCCGGCATGTCCTCCGGACAACCGGTCATCAGCGAAGACAAGACCGTCACAATAGAGATACTCCCGTCCTCCAATATTATCGGTATCACACTCGTGGTGCTGTTGATCCTTGGATTGGTTGCTGTGGTCGTCATCTTTGGCATTCGCTTATCACGCAAGTAACGGATAGAGAGGAATATGATGCAAAACGAACAAATATCCGCCCCGCTCCTTGAAGCGGTCAACCTGACAAAGCGCTACGAGGATGGCGTCCTTGCCCTCGACCACTGCAATTTCGTGGTCCGGCCCGGTGAGATCTTAGCCATGCTCGGCGCCAACGGCGCCGGCAAAACGACTACTATTAACCTCTTCCTCAATTTCATTGAACCGACCGAAGGCGAGGCCCGCATCAACGGTATTGTGACGCACAAAGAACCGCTCCTCGCCAAACAGCATGTTTCCTACGTCTCTGAAAACGTCATGCTATATCCCAATTTCACGGCCGTCCAAAACCTTGACTATTTCGCCCGTCTCGGCGGCAAAACTTCCTACTCCGAGAACGACTATCGCCAGGTGCTCCTCCGAGTCGGTCTGGCCGAGGTGGCTCACCACAAACGGCTCAAAGGCTTCTCCAAAGGGATGCGCCAGAAATGCGGCATTGCCATCGCGATATTAAAGGACGCACCCGCCATTCTGCTCGATGAACCAACCTCCGGTCTCGACCCCAAAGCCGGCTACGAATTCCAGTTGCTTCTCGCCGCCCTACGGAGTGAAGGCAAAGCGATCCTGATGTCCACCCACGACATTTTCCGCGCCAAGGAGATCGCTGACACCATCGCTATCATGAACAACGGCCGCATCGTGATGCAGGAACCTGCTTCCCGCCTCATCGGCCAGGATCTCGAACGGCTCTACATGCAGTACATGGCCGGTCACAATAACGCCGAAGTTGCCGCGTAGGAGTTCATCATGTTGCGAACCATTATCGAAAAAGAGATTCGCGATATCATCGGCTCCAGCAAGTTCGCGATCTCCTTCGGCGCCTGTGCCGTCCTGATCCTCCTCAGCTTCATCACCGGCGCTCTCAATTTTCAATCGAGCCAAGCTCAGTACGAAGCCGCCAAGGCGGAGAATCTTCGCCAGATGGACGGCCTCACCGACTGGTACTCCGTCCAGCAACACCGCATCTTCCTCCCGCCGCATCCTCTCGCCTCACTGGTTGGCGGAGTGTCAAACGATATCGGGCGCACTACCGAGGTCCGTGGCCGTGGAGAGCTGAATGCTCAGGGAAGCCGCTATGGCGAAGACCCCGTCTTTGCCGTCTTCCGCTTTCTCGACCTCGAGTTCCTGTTCCAGGTTGTCCTCTCACTGCTGGCCATCCTATTGGGATACGATGCCATCTCCGGCGAAAAAGAGCGCGGCACTCTCCGCCTTTCGTTCAGCAACGGTGTCCCGCGCGCGACCTATATCCTCGGCAAATTGATAGGCGCGTTCTGCGCGCTGACCATCCCACTTCTGCTCGCGCTGGCGGTCGGTTCACTCATTTACCCGATCATGGGGATTCCGATGTCCGGCGCCGACTGGACACGCCTCGCGCTTATCTTCTTGACCGGCCTGCTCTTTGTCGGCGCGTTCCTCACCCTCTCCGTGATGGTCTCAGCCCTTACTCAGCGGACATCGAGTTCCTTCCTGATGCTTCTCGTCATCTGGATTGCATCAGTACTCATAATCCCGCGCGCGTCGGTTCTTATCGCCGGTCGCATGGTTGATGTCCCCTCGGTCGACGAGATCAACTCCCAGAAGGGACGGCTCGCCATGCAATTGCAGGCCGAGGATCGTACCGCCATGTCGCAGTTCAAGCCGACCGGCGCGGCAATGGGGGACCAGTTTGACCCTCAGGCTATGATGAGCCAGTTCAATCGATATATGGATTCGCTCGCCGATGCCCGCAACAAAAAGCTCTCCGACTTCGGCGGTCGCCTCAACGAGGATCGCTTCAACCGCCAGCAGATTCAGCAGAAGCTCTCCTTCGCCTTTGCCCGCCTCTCTCCTTCCGCCTCCTTTACGCTGGCCGCGTCTGCGCTGGCAGGAACGGATATGACGCTTAAAGACGAATATTACCAGCAGGCGATGTCTTACCAGTCCGACTACGCCAAATTCATGAAGGAGAAAACGGGCTTCAACCCCAGCGGCCGGATGGTCGTCGTCATTCGCGATGACAACCAGGAGAAGCCAAAGGAGATCGACCCAACCGAACTCCCCTCCTTCACTTTCCAGCAACCAACTCTCGGCGAGCTGTTCGGGCGCTCCCTCTTCGATATGGGACTGCTCGCTATCTTTAACCTCATCTTCTTCGCCGGCTCGGTGGTCGGCTTTTTGCGCTACGACCTGCGCTAGGAGGCAGCCGATGTTTTCACTACTGATTCAAAAAGAACTCAAGTCGATTCTCCTGAGTCCCAAATTCGCGGTGACCTTTGGCATCTGTACTCTCCTGCTCTTGCTGTCGGTTTTCATCGGCATCTCCGAATACAACTCTTCGGTCAAATCATATGAGTCAGCGCGTGCTCTTGCCGACCAGCAACTGCGCGAAACCACATCCTTCCGGCAGGTTCAGACCAAGGCGTTCCGCGCGCCTGACCCGATGCAGATTTTTGTCTCAGGATTGACCTATGATATAGGCCGGTGGGCAGGCATCACACAGGACAACGCTCCTCGCCTCCGCAACAGCGCGTACTCCGAAGATCCGATCTTCGCCGTCTTCCGCTTTGTCGACCTGGCGTTTATCGTGACAGTTGTTCTCTCGTTGTTGGCGGTGCTCTTCACCTACGATGCCATCTGCGGCGAACGAGAATCCGGGACATTGCTCCTGGTCTTCTCCAACGCCGTCCCTCGCGCGCAGTACTTGCTCGCGAAAGGGATCGGCGCATGGCTCGGCCTGGTCACACCGATCTTCCTCGCACTCTTGCTTTCCATCCTGATGGTCCTCGTCGCCGGAGTACCGATGACCGCTGACCACTGGATCCGGACCGGACTCCTCATGCTGGTCTCGCTGCTCTTCTTCACTGTGTTCATTGTTGTCGGTTTGCTGATATCGGCGATGACTCGCAGGTCTTCTGTCTCGTTCCTCATATCACTGGTGGTCTGGGCGTTTTTCGTCCTGATCATCCCGCGCGCCGGAGTGCTGGCCGCCGGTCAGATCGTCTCTGTCCCGACTGTTGCCGAGATCGAAGGTATCCGCGACACTTACGCCAAAGATCAATGGACCGGCTTCCACAATGCGCTCGATTCACTCTTCAGGGCTACGCGCAATTCACTCGAGGATACGCTCTCCGATGAACAGATGTGGTCTCAACTGGCGACCCAGGACTCCATTCGTCAGGCAGTGGACGATCGAATCAATGAATACGAACTGAAACTGTACGCCGACCTGACCCAACGGCGCGCGGTGCAGGAACGTCTCGCGTTCACTCTCTCGCGCGTCTCCCCTGCCTCAGCGTATCAACTTGCCGCCATGTCTCTGGCCGGCACCGACCTTGAACTGAAGAAACGGTACGAAGACGCCATGGCGACCTACCGCACACAGTTCACAGATTACGCGAACAGCAAGACCGAAGATGTTCCCTCCGGTATCCGGATATCATTCGACTCGGAAAAGGGAATGTCGTTTGATAGTCCGCGCGATCAGGCATCTCTTGACCTTACCGACATGCCTGCCTTCGTCCCGCCAACTCAGCAACTCGGCGCGACCATGTCAGGCATCGTAGTTGATTCAGGACTGCTAATCTTTTTCAGCCTGCTTGCGTTCGCGGGAGCGTTTGTCGCATTCCTGCGATACGACGTCCGCTAGCACTTCGATATATGCACGGCATGGCATTGACACCATGCCGTGTGATTTCTTGCAGGCCGCAGATGGTATGCTGTCGTCGCGAGCCTTGCTCTGCACCGACCAAACATCTCAAAACCAAACTCCGCGGCAAGGCGTCGCGATCCCTTTGGCTCTGCGGGGCAGACGTCCCCGTCTGCCCGGCCAATGTCCCCCACTTCCCCCTTGCTCCCTATCACCTCTCTCCCTACTATTCGAGTATGCAACCGGATTGGCAACCCACTCCCGACCAACTCCCCGCACGTGTTTGGGATGTCGCCATCGTCGGTGCCGGTCCCGCCGGCTCCGCCGCCGCGTCGCTCCTCGCCTCGCGCGGCCACAGTGTCCTACTTCTCGAACGACACCACTTCCCGCGTGACAAGGTCTGCGGCGATGTTCTCCTCCCGGACGCGATTGAAATGCTCTCTCATATCGGCGTCCTCGATCGTGTTAAAGAAACCGCGCATTCGCTCGACAGAATGCGCGTCTATAGCCCCGGACGATTCACCTTCGATATCGATGCCGCCTATCTCACCATTCCGCGCAAGCGGCTCGACGCTATCCTTGCGCACTATGCGCACGAGTCCGGCGCCACCATCAGTACCGCCGCTGTCACCAATGTCGTGCAGGAACACGACAACGTCTTACTGCACCTTGCGTCCGGCCATACGATTCACTCCACGTACACTCTCCTCGCCACCGGCTCACAAGTCGACACCGCGCACCATCTCAACTTGGTGAGCGACCCGCATCCGGATGCCCTTGCCATGCGCTGTTATCTGGAATCGGATTGCGAAATACCGCATGGTATTCTCTCGTATGACCGCGCGCTCCGTCCCGGCTACGCCTGGATATTCCCCCTTGGCGATCGTCGCTACAATGTCGGCTGCGGCATGCTCATTGATGATCGCCCAAATATCAGCCGGACTCTCAAAGAGATGTTCGCGACATTCTGTCACGAGTTTCCTCCCATGCGGCAACTGCTGTCTCACGGCAAGCTGGTGAGCCATTTGACCGGCGCAGGCATACGCACCTCATTTGGCGACTCCGAGCGGATCGCGCGTGGGAATGTCTGCGCCATCGGCGAAACGATCGGCACTACCCTCCCCTTTACGGGAGAAGGTATTGGTACCGCCATGCGTTCAGCCCAATTGGCCGCCGACCAACTCGATGTCTTGTTGTTGGGAAATCGCTCCCCCCTTGAGCGAATCGTCCCTCTTATGCGAGATCATTTCACTTCGCTGTTCACCGGTTACCGCCGCACCGAGCGATGGCTCGCCTATCCCTGGATCAATGATCTCATCGCCCGTCGCGTGAGCAAAAGCAGATTCCTGCAGGACGCCTGCCGCGGCATAATCCTCGGCACCGTCAATCCAAACGAAGTTTATTCTGTGAAGGGAATAGTAAAGGCGTTCCTGCCGTGAACTATCGCAGCCAGCTCTTGATCCGGTCGAGTTCCGTCAATGCCCGCTGATAGTCATCCGTCCGTCCGATATCCAGCCAGAAACCGTCATACGGATACTGCATGATCGGTTCATCGTGAGCCAACAATTTCAGCACCAGCTCGTCGAAGCCGAACGGCTCGCCATCCGGCACATACTCCAGTACCCGCTTCGAAAAGACATACACCCCCATCGAGACCGCGAACTGAAGGTTCGGTTTCTCTGCGAACTGCACCACTCTCCCGTCAGCCGTCGAGTCCAGCACGCCGAAATCTATCTTCTCCGTCCGGATATAGGTAGCGATCGTCATCGCCGCCTTCTTTTGCAGATGATGCTCGTACAACTTCCGCACATCCAGATCGGTCAGGATATCCCCATTCGCCACGATAAAATGTTCCGGCAACCCCGCTATCAACTTGATCGGCGCGACCGT
Source organism: uncultured Ignavibacteriales bacterium (assembly GCA_964397415.1). GTDB lineage: Bacteria > Zixibacteria > MSB-5A5 > GN15 > FEB-12 > FEB-12. Next base: position 91,292 of record CAYNIJ010000009.1, read on the forward strand.
CGAGAGCGGCTTATCCTCGACTGAATAGGATATCTCCATCCCCAGCGCCTTCCCATCTCCCAGCACCGCCATTATCAGATGCGCGAGATGATTGACCGCTACATGGACTTTACCCACGCCCGACTTTTTCATCTGGCGCAGCAATACTTCGATGATCGGCGTCTCCCCCAGCGGCACCAAAGGTTTGGGGACATCGTTGGTGTACGGATGTAGCCTCGTCCCCTTTCCCCCTGCCAGGATCACCGCGTGCAGATCGTTCATAGCATGTATTGATTGGGCTTGTACAGCGCGAGATTTTCCGGTCGCGACAACCAGAGGTAGGTCTTCTTCAGGCCATCCTGCAGCGACGTCCGCGGGCTCCATCCTAACCGCGTCAGCGCCGCCTGATTACTGCAGATCAACTTCATCACTTCACTCCCCGACGGGCGTATCCGCTGTTCATCTGTGACGATCTCAACGTCTCGCCCCGACATTCCGATTATCATATCCGCCAGCTCGCCGATCGTCACTCCGGTGCCCGAACCGACATTGGTTAGTGTCCCCTCCAAACCCTCTGTCTCTGCCGCCAGGACAAATGCGCGAACGGTGTCCTCCACGTACGTGAAATCGCGGATCGGTTCACGCGAGCCGAGTTGTAGCGACTCGGCACCCGAGAGTATCTGTGTCATGATCGTCGGAACTATCGCCCGCGCCGACTGACGTGGCCCGTAGGTATTGAATGGCCGCAAGGTCACTACCGGCAATCCATACGACCGATGAAACGCCTCCGCCATCTGATCCGCGCCTATCTTGGTCGCCGCGTAGGGTGACTGCCCGATCACCGGGTGCGCCTCATCCATCGGCACATAATTCGCCGTGCCGTACACCTCCGAGGTCGACGTATGAATAAATCGCGTCACTTCCGCGTCGATCGCGCACTGCAACAGATTCAGAGTTCCGCGGATATTCGTCTCGACATAACTGTCCGGCGAACGATACGAATACGGTATCGCTATCAGCGATGCCAGGTGGCACACTATCTCGATCCCGGCCATCGATTGGCTGACGCGATGCGCGTCCCGGATATCTCCCGCGAATATCTCTATCTCGTGCTGTATCTCGTGCGGGCTATCCTCCAGCCAGCCGGTTCGCCCCAGTGAATTGTAGAGAACAAACGCGCGCACCTCGGCCCCCGCTCTCACCAACGCCTCGGTGAGGTGCGAGCCGATGAACCCATCAGCCCCTGTTACCAGTATTCGCTTACCCTTCAGCGACATCTTTATTACATCCTCTGCAACATTGCCTGTGCGTCTCTCAGGGCATCCCCTTTGACGCCGAGTTGCACTGCTTTCTGCAGATTCTCTTTCGCTTCCGGCTTCTTTTCGTTGTACATAGCGCGCCCAAGCAGATAATACGCCTCGGCATCGTTCGGATAAACCTGCAGCGCCATGTTTGCCGCGCCTCGCGCGAGATCATGCCGCCCCGTTAACTCGTATACATACGCCATGTTGATGGTCGCTCGCAAGGGGAGCGGCGCCGCGATGATCGCCTGTCTCCCCAGATCCTGGGCCTGGGCCGCGTTCTGGTTAAGTTGAGCCATCCGGCGCGAAAGATAGATCAACGCCTGCGCGTTGAACGGGCTGGCGATCAACTCATCATTCAGCGCCTTGAGACCCGCCTCCTGATCTCCCGAATCGAAAGTCGCTCTCGCCTTCTCCGTCACCAGCCACTGATTCTGCGGCTCCATCTTCAGTCCCTGTTCGGCGAACTCTAGCGCCTTTTTGCAGTCACCGATATCACACGCGACCCGCGCTGCTATTTCCAGCAGATCCGGGTTCTTCGGATCGGCGGCGAGCGCTTTATCAAGCAATGATGCCGCCTCAGTGCCGCCACCCGCGCGCACCAAAGCCCGCGCGAGAAGATCCATCAGCGGCTGATTGCCTCCAACTCTTGGCAACGCCTTCTCCGCGGCGGTCACCGCCTCGGCCACACGACCGGACTCGGTTAGCGCTATTGCCTGCTGAAGTCCCGCGCAGGGGTACATCTCGGCGAAATGCGGGTACTTCCCGAATATCTCCGCCGCCTTGCCGAACTCACCGACAAAGCGATACATCACCCACAGACTGTCAAACGCCGGCTTAAAATACTGGTCCTTGGCCAGGATCTTCGTCAGCAACGACTCCGCCTGGATCGCTTTCAACGGACTGAATCCCATCCTCGTGGCGGCAAACGCCGTCCAGAGCGCCGGATGGTCATTCCACGCCGTCGTAAACTGCGCGAACGTCGGGAGCGAGTCGCCGACATTATTGAAATTCCGCACCGTCTCCAGCGCGAACGCGTACCAGGCCTGCCACTCCACCTCGCTCCGCATCGGGATCATCGATACGGAATCCAGCGCGATCACCGCCGCCGGCGATGCCATCATCCGTACGCGCGGCACGATCCGACGGTAGACCGCGTATTGCGCCACTATCGGGTGGACCTTGTTTACCGCGATGTACGCCATCAGTTCATCCCCGGCCGTTCCGGAGAGTGACAGATTGACCGCCCGATTCCCGACATGGTTTATGTATGCATAGGTCGACAGCGCGACCGGCTGAACGTCGGCGAGTCGCATCGACGCCTCGCGCGCTATCGCGTACTCTCCGATATGATCGTAATAGAATACCTCCGCCGTTCGCGGCAAAATATCTGACTTGTCCCGCTTGCGCATTTCCGCGATAGCGCTCCGGGCGTCAAACAAGCGACCCGTGCGCAGGGCACGGAAGAAATATTCGATCAACGCGTCGTGCGATGATTCCTCCTCGAATATCCCTCGCGACACCGCGGTCGCGGAATCGGACCACCCCTTTACCTCAAGATAGCGCGCCAATGCCTGACGACCCGCCAACGTCGTCACTGGTGTCGCGGCATCGGTCTCCGCGGTCTGATGCTCATGGCGCAGGAATTCCATCCGCGCTTTGATCAATGCTGCCGCGTCGGACGCTAATCCCGCGGTTTGCGCCTGCGACAGCGCGCGTTGTGCCTCGCCAAATTGCCCGGCATCGATATACGCGTTCGCGCTCATCACCCAGGCATCCAGATCCGTTCCCGACAACTCCGCGTTGGTGCGCGCGGCGTCGGCCGCCAATATCGGAGAACCTAACAGCGAAAAGACCCGCGACATCCCGGCGTACCCTGGCGCATACTTCACGTCACGAGTCAGCGCCTCGAGATAATACTCCAGCGCGTCCCACAGCATCAATTGACGCTCTTTGTTCACTCCCGCCAGATACGGAGCCTTGGCTGTACTATCCGTTTTGATCTGCGCCTTCAGGAGCGAATCCGCCTTGAGGAAATCATAATTCTCAGATGCTTTCGCCGCGCGAGCTGTCGGCTCATTGCCGTTGCCACCGCCAGAACACCCGATCAATCCGATCGCGAGGAGCACTACTAACGCCAGTCGATACATACAGGTCTATTCCTTACAGCTTTGAAGCGTATTATCTGTGATAGGTCACGCCAGCCATGTACGGCCACCGTGCGGCGCTTCCGCCAATCGTCTAAGATACTATCCCCCTTGGAATTTTGGGTATGAAAAAGTACGAGGTGCGCGATTTTGTAGCAAATGGCATGCTGACATGATGATTTTTCTTGGAACAAGTCATAAACATCGGTATAATTACTGTATGGCTATTCTGGAATCACGAGGATTATACAAATATTACCGGAAACGGCCCGTGGTCAGCGATGTCTCCATCGCCGTTAATCCCGGCGAAGTCGTTGGACTGCTTGGTCCTAACGGGGCCGGTAAAACCACGACCTTCTACATGATCATCGGCTTCATCCGCCCCGATGGCGGCTCCGTCTACCTCGGCGAACGGAATATCGGTCGCATGCCCATGTATCGCCGCGCCAAAATGGGTATCGGCTACCTCGCCCAGGAAGCTTCCGTCTTCCGCAAATTGTCGGTCGAAGACAATATCCGCGCAGTACTCCAGTTTCGCAGCATGAGCTTCAAACAGCGGAGAGAGCGTCTCGAACAGCTCCTCCACGAACTGGACATCACCCACCTGCGCAACAACAAAGCGTACACGCTCTCCGGTGGAGAACGTCGCCGCGTCGAGATAACTCGTACGCTCGTCAATGAACCAAAGTTCATCCTGCTGGATGAACCCTTCGCCGGTATCGACCCGATCGCCGTCGAAGATATTCAGAAGATCATCAACCGTCTCGTGGAACGGGGTCTCGGTGTTCTCATCACAGACCACAATGTTCGAGAGACATTATCGATCTGCCACCGCGCGTACATTATGTGCGACGGCAAGATCCTCAAAGCCGGGTCGGCCGAATATCTGGCCAATGACCCGGAAGCGCGCAAGATCTACTTGGGAGAGAAGTTCCGGCTGAATTAGGTATCGTTCTGTGGAATAAATGAACGGTTTTCCCCTTCGCGGTAAACCGCCCTCCGTACCCGTCCGATACCTAGACCAGGAGCACTATACTACTTCAACTTGGAGCGACTGAACAGACCAGGGTTCACCTATGAAAATTGAGATAAGACAAGTCCCCGGACTGCATCAAATCCTTGCCCCGCAACTCATTCAGTCCCTCAAAATGCTGCAGATGCCGATCCTGAAGCTGGAGCAGACCCTCCGCCAGGAACTCGCTATCAACCCCCTCCTCGAAGAAGTCGAAGTCCTCGAGGAAGAACCGAATATCGAATCCTCTGAATCGGATGTTGTCGCCCCGGAACCTACCCCCGACACCGGCGAACAGGAAAAGATCGACTGGGACAATTATCTCGGCGAAGATGACGAAGGCTACCGCGTCCGCGAGTCCCGCGAACCCGATGAAGACCGCTTTGGCGATCTGGCGAAAGCCACCGACAGTCTCTACGATCATTTGAAGGAACAATTGTCGTTCCTCAAGCTCTCCGAAGAACAACAGCTCATTGGCGAATATATCATCGGGAATATCGGCCCCGATGGCTACCTGGCCATCTCAGTACCGGAAATGGCCGACGAACTCAAGGTCCCGCCGGATAAGATCATGGAGGTCCTTAGCCTGATCCAGCGCTTCGACCCTATCGGAGTCGGCTCGCGCGACCTTCGTGAATCTCTCCTCATCCAGCTTCGTGAGAAATCGCTGGAAAACACACTCGCTTACCGCATCGTCGACGAACATCTGCGGGACCTGGAGAAGAAATCAATGCTCCAACTCGCCAAGATGTTGTCGGTACCTTTCGAGAAGATCCAGAAGGCGATGGAGACCATCAAATCGCTTTCGCCGACCCCGGCCCATGGCCGCTTTGATACCGCCGCGCTCCCGGTTGTTCCCGACCTGATCATTGAGCGCATTGGCGAGGAGTATATCGTCCTCCATAACGACCGGAATGTCCCGCGCCTTCGTATCAACTCGGGCTACAAGGATCTCATCAAGCGCGGCAATAGCACCGACAAAAATACCAAAGACTACGTCAAGCAAAAGCTGGAACAGGCCCGCTGGCTCCTCAACGCCATCAACCAGCGTCGATCCACCATGATCCGCGTGATGGAAGCGATCATCGAAGAGCAACACGAATTTTTCGAGAAAGGCCCCGCCTTTCTCCGGCCCCTCATTATGGACGACATCGCCCAGAAGGTGAACATGAATGTCGCCACCATCAGCCGCGTCTCCTCGGGCAAGTACGTCCAGACGCCGCTGGGGGTCTTTGAGATCAAGTATTTCTTCAATGCCGGCATCGCCAACGAGGATGGCGACGATCTCTCCAAGCGAAGCGTCAAACAGCGCATCGAAGAGATTATCCGGGCCGAAGACGCGGAACACCCGCTTTCGGATCAGGATATCTTCAAGATGCTGCAGAACGAGAAGATCAAGCTGGCCCGTCGCACGGTAACTAAATACCGCGAAGAGCTGAAGATCAAGCCGGCCCGCTTCCGCAAGCGTGTATCGCACTAACTGTTAGTGCTACAATGATGGACTTCGCACACGCCACCATCCATACACTCCGCTTGCGGCTCTGATTTTTCCCTCTCCCCTTGGGAGAGGGTGCCCCCGCGCAGGCGGGGGCGGGTGAGGGTCTCCACACTATGCAACCCGTAACACTATTTAAGACCCCACCCCAAACCTCCCATTGCTGAAAACCGGTATCTCTCGTATAATAGATATGCGTCTGTACTCGCCCCCGTTTTGCACGAAAAGAAGCTCAATTGTTATAATTGACTGGATTGACCAGAGCCATTTGGTTACGGCTGACGGACTCGTGCCGTCGACCGTGGCTGTTCGGTTTGAAATCTCTGGCTGTCAGGATGGATCCTTGCCGCGGCGCCCTGACGCGAATAGAACATATAGATCGTAGGAGCATGGAAAGGAGATATGCGCCATGCAAAAAAAGATCACTGCCCGCCATTTTGATCTGACTCCCGAAATTCGAGAACGGGCCGATGAAGAAATGGACGGTCTTAAACGGTACTTCGACAATATTATCTCCGCCGAGTTTATCTTGGATGTCGAACGCCATCGACGGTTGGCTGAGTTGAAGGTCAAGGTTTCGCGCGATACATTGGCCGCCGAAGGGGAGAGCGATGAGATGTATAAGTCGATGTCGCTGGCGGTGGACAAAATGAAGATCCAGCTCAAGCGCCACAAAGAGAAACTTAAAGAGAAAGAGCCCGAGCAGATCACTCGCACTCACGAAGCGCTCACGCGCCCCAAAACCGACGATGACGCCGTCGACGTCTGACCCGAGTTCATCTCCTTACACTCTCTCGAATGAAAATAAAAGCCGCCCTCGGGCGGCTTTTTTGATGTGCCGATTACCTACAATTCATCTGCACCTGTCCTGTCATTGCGAGAAGTCGCGGCCATCAATTTCGTTGCATCACAACTCTCCCCTCCGCGACTTCGAAGCAACCCAGGTCCCATTCTTTTCAAATAATGACTCTGCTATCAACCTTTCGGATCGATGACCTTCCGTCAGGTCGTAGCGCTCTCACAGCACTGTCGGACCGGCCTAATCAAAAAGTGTCACCGTCGACATTGTATGTCGGAATCGCCACACTCAGAACTCCTTCATCCCACTGGTCACCCATTGGCGATCGCAACGCAAAACCTGCTCCCGCCAGCGGACCATAACTAGAGCGAGCAAACTCCGTGGACAGAAGTCGACACAATTCTCCTGAGGATTGAGAAGCCTCCGGCCCACTCGCAGCCTTCAGCACTCCCCTCCATTCCACCGTATCAAATGGCTCCCTGATGGATGTGAATCCTTGAAACATGCGAACAGCAAAGTGCTGTTCCCCCGTCACGACTTCGATGAAATGCCAGCCGGTGAAGTCTCCTCCTCGATTGGAATAACTGGGTATCTTTACCAGATCCCGTTGTTCCTCCGGAAAACTCTCACGAATTGGATCGCAAACCAACGCTCGGAAAGCCGCATTGGATAGACGTTCAAATGAAGCGTCATCAAAATGCCACTTCAGTTGAGGGGTCACTCTCCTCCACCTAGGCGCCAGTTCAATTAACGCCTGTTGGAAATTCAGCATTAGGTCAGTTATCAGCATGTTACTCCTCCTGTTCCCCCACCCACTCCTCCGCCAACCAGTAACTCATCCACCCCTCATAATTTAGCCCGGTCACCTCTTCAAACTTCACCAGTCGCGCATCCTCTATCTCTGGCTTCCCTGACATTCCCGCGATCCTCGACAGCACTTCCTCGCGCGGCAACTGAGTCGTCACCAGACCGAACAATTGTGGTCTCTCCCCGCGCATCACCTCGGTCGCCAGTGCCAATGACCAGATCGAATATTCATCCCGGCGTAACCCGATCTCTTCTTCAACTTCCTGCGCCAATGCTTGACGAAGCAGATCGTCGAGATCCCGGTACCCTCCCCTGATATCCACCGACCCCGCCACCGATGGCCCAATCGATCCTTCAAGCGATGCCAGATGCTTCCCCCGTTTGCCGATCAACACATAGTGCGACGCTGCTCCCTCAACTAACACCATCGCGCAGACGCCCAGTCCCACCGCCAGTGGATTCTCCGCTTTCCCCTTCGCGCGATACTCTCGATACAAATACTCCCGCAATGTCCCCCCATACTCCGCGAACAGTTCATGTTCCAGATCAAGCGCAAAGGAACTCCCCGCCTGCTCGGCGTAATCCGTCGCCTGAATAACCGCCCTCTTCGGCGATGACTTCAAATCAAGGCTGGCCAGCCGCGTCGCCAACGGCCCATCATACAGCCGCCCCTCGCGCCGCATCTGCCCCGCGATTTCTCGTGCGTACTCCGCGATTCGACGATCGGTGAACTGAAAACATGTCGGAAGATATTCTATCGCAATCTCATCAGGCGAGATTCCCCCTCTACCAAAAAACCTGACGATATCAACATACGCCGACTCATACTGACGCTTGCTCCCCACCATCCGCTTCGCGCGCGCTTCTTTCCCGGGATACGCCCGCGTCACAAACTCTGCCAATTTATCGTATGCCAGATAACTCATGACAAAAACAGCATCGCGACCCCGATCACCGCGATCACCGCTCCAAGTATCGCCCGTATAGATATCTTTTCCTTGTAGAAGAAATGCACCACCGGGATTATCAGCACCGGCGTGGTCGAACTGATTGTCGCCGCGATCCCCGCCTCGATCTTTGACACCGCCACCAGCGACATCCAGACTCCGAAAAACGGCCCGAAGGTCGCGCCCAGAAACGCGAATGACATCGCCCGCTTGTTTTTGATCGCCTCTTTTGACTCCAAAAGTTTCCCTCGGAACAACGACAGCAACCAAATAATAGGCGCGGCTACGAGTATGCGCGTGTACGATGCTTCCAGCGGCGACACCTCCGACCCGGCGTATAGCATCCCCTGCTTGGATAATACTAACCCCGCCGCCTGTCCGAGCGATGCTCCCAGTGCCAGCAGTATCCCGACCGCCATTGTGCCGGCATCGGGATGATCCTTCTCGAGACCATTATTCTTAAACTGACGTTCCGACACTACCCAGACAATACCGGAGATCGTCACCACGATCCCCGCCAGTTCTATCAAGCGGAGTTTCTCGCCGAGAAAAAACCAAGCGATAAGAGTCGTCATGATCGGTGTTGATGCCATGATCAGTGTCGCCAGACGCGGCCCGATCATTACCAGCGACTTGAATCCGCACCCATCCCCCAACACCAGTCCAATAAACCCGGAAAGCCCAAGCCAGAGAACCTGTTGGCTGTTAACTTCGTTCGGGATCGGTGAGCCCGTGGTGATCGTGAGTATCGTCGCGTAAATGAGAATTGCGAAAACGAGTCGGATCTTGTTGACTTGGAACGACCCGATCAGTTTTCCCGCCTCGGTAAAAAAGACCGCGGTAAATGACCAGCAAAGAGCGGTAGTCAGCGCGGCCAATTCACCCAGGTAAAACATCGGTCGGTCCTTCCTGAAAAAGTCCGGGCAAGATATGCCGCTTTTTGACCCGAGGCAAATCCTGACAGAAAATATCTGCACACCCCTTCAACCCTCGCCGTCCTCTTGCATAGAAGCAACCATCTGCAGACGACTGTGCAATTTTGTTGCATCGGGCAACGCCTTGCGCTATAATAAGATGACGCCAGTTCGGCATCCCCGCCGCTCGGCACACCATTTGTACAAGCCACTGGGTGGAGGTATTACGCGTGCGTTTTCGTGGCTGGTTCATCGGTATTCTTTTCTCAGTGATGGCGGTCTCTCTCTCTGCCACCGCTATTTATGATTCTCCCCCTTCGTCGGTCCAGGGAATTATCCGCGATGATTCCAACCAGCCGATCATCGGTGCTTCCATCGTTCTGTTTTCTGATGGTCGCCCGATCAGCGGCACGGCCTCAGATGAAAACGGACGTTTCAAGATCGCACTTACTTCCATGTCCGGCGATCTTGAACTCCGCGTCTCATCCATCGGATTCGAAGAATTTCGCCAGTCACTCAGTTCGTCAGATATCGGACGCTCTCTCAGCATCAGTTGCAAACCGAGCGCGGTCGAACTCTCATCTATCACCGTTCACCCGGCGCCGGAACCATCGTTGATGCGGTTGACCGTCCCCTCGAAGAAGATCATCTCACTTTCCTCGCGCTCGCTGGTCGTCACCAACCCGACCGCCGCGCTGCAATATCCGCAGATAGCCAGGATTGGCTCTGCCCACTCGACCCAGATCCGTATTAACGGCACCAGCCCGATCTTCCATCTCAACGGCATCTCGATCGGTTCCGACCCGAATCACTTCGGCATGTTCTCGGTCGTTCCGGCGACTATCGTCGAGCAAATAGATTTCCGTCCGCAGGGGACCGATGCCTCTTTCGGCCTCCCTTCCATTATCGATTTCAAGACGATCTCCGCGTTTGAGGATCGTTCTTCTACCGAGATCAATTTCTCGACCATGGAACTGACCGGCACCATCCGCAAAAGCTCCGAATCAAAATATCTTATCGGCGCCGCGCGCAAATCGATCCTCGACCATATCGTCAACAGTCTCGATATCAGCAGCCAGCAAGCGACCATCCCACCCACCAGCTTTTCCGATATCTTCCTTTCGACCGGGATGAAAGTCAGCCCGCATTGGCAGCTTGGCCTCGACCAGTATCATGTCCGCGACTATCTCGCGTTTAATACTGCCAGCACATCGGAGACAGAAACGGCGGTCCAAACCTATCAGCGCGCGAATGAAAGTTACGTCGGCTTCAAGATGAACGGCATCTACGGCCCCGCGCTCTTCACCACGACCCTGGCTGTCCGCTCCGGTAAGCGAAGTTATCAGGCCGATCCCGACGAAGAGAAAACCAATCACTCGGTCACGGTCGACTTGAGCGAAAATGTCACCACCTATCTTGGCAACCTTTCCGCCGAACTCGACCTGCACAACTGGCAGCTTCGCGCCGGCGGCCAGATTGAATCCTCGCCGAACCGCACCATGTCGCTGAGTCAGAATAACTGGAATCTTCTCCCGCCGTTCAACACGAGCGACAACCCGTATATCTATCAGGTCGCGCTCAATCGCCTGTACGGCTCTGCCGAACGCACTATCGACCAGCGCTCGACTGCCGCGTACTTTTCTCTCGGACGAACCCTCGGCCCGCTTTCACTCACCGGTGGACTACGCCACCAGACATTTGCGCATCTCGCCTCCGATGCCCTCGTCCCACGTTTCTCCGCGACCCTCAAGACAGGTGACCGGAGCAACCTGACGCTGTTCTATGGCCGTTTTGCTGAGGACCCAGTTACCACTGTTCTTGAACCATATCAAGTGATCATCCGAAGCTACGCTTCGGATCTGAATCCGATCTCTACACAGCTACTCTCGGCGGATTACACGCTCGGCCCGACGAAGCTGAGTCTCTTCAATAAATCTATCGAGGATTTGCCCGAGATCTCCCCGGATTTCGAACAACCCTATATCGGTCCGGGACAGATGAATCCTGATTTCCTCGCCATGCGCTCCGGTGGCCGCCTTGATTTCAAGGGGGGGTCGCTCTCGCTTGATATACCGAAGTTCCTCTCCCCAAAACTGAGCTTCTACGGCTCCTACGCCTACACCGACGCGAACCGCACCGAACATGGTGTATCGTTCCCGTATGAAGCAAACGCGACCCATCGGGTGCAGACTCAGTTTGAATATGCGTTGAGCAGAAAAGTGAAATTGGGGTCAGAGTTATTCGTTCGAAGTGGCTACCACTACTCCCCGACGCGGCAAGTGATGTACTACTCCGAGAATTCGATCTATAACGCAGAGTACTACACTACCATGCTTGGCAAGGAGAACTCACTCAGCTTCCCCACCAATGCCGCATTGAACCTGTACGCAAATTTCTCTTTGGGGAATGTCACGCTCAACGTGGCGGTCACAAACGCGACTAACCGCTATAATCCGATCATCAAATCGCCGTCAGGCTACGTGTACGATGCCGGCATTCTCCCCTCTATTGGCCTCCGCTGGCAACTCTAACTTTCACTCAACCTGACGCCTATTCATCTCTGACGGAAGTAGGGCGGGTCCGTCTTCGAACCCGCCATTTTTTGCTTGGCAGACCTCCCCGACTGCCCGTACCGCATAAAAAAAAACCGCCGGACCAATGGTCCGGCGATTCTGTGTCTCTTCTGCTCGAATCGGTTAAATCACCAAGAACGGTTGTAGCCACCGCCGCCGCCGCCACGACGTCCACCGCCGCCACGACCACCGCCGCCGCCAAACCCACGACTACCGCCACCGCCGCCGCCGGCGCGATTCTCGGTCCGAGGACGTGCCTCGTTCACCGTCAATGCGCGACCGTTCAACTCGGTGCCGTTCAGACCATCGATCGCCGCCTGTGCCTGCTGGGCATTGGGCATTTCTACAAACCCAAAACCGCGCGGCTGGCCGGTGTCCCGGTCGGTCAGAATGTTAACTCGCGAAACTTCACCAAACCGCTCAAACGCGGCTCGCAGTTCTTCCTCCGCAGTCTTGTACGAGAGGTTACCTACGTAGATATTCATTAGACTCTCCATCTCATTCCGCTTCATAGCGGAACTTCAGATTCAAGCGCACCATTGCGCAGACCGCCACCCGATCACCGTTCTTGTCAAGGATTTGAGCTTATGAGACACGCTTCCGAGAGAATCACTTGAGAAACAGCCAATTAGGGACGTTTAGTTGCCTTCAATGATAAGATGTCGGCAAACTCGACCTTCGTCAATACCTTTTTTTGCAATTTACTTTGGCGTGGAACAGGTTAGCCCTTTCATTCCACCCATTCCCCGCACCCGTTTCCCAACTTTAAGTGGATTTCCCAGTCTCTCTACCCCGTCCGCCGAAAAGGTGCAAAACCCTCATAACTCGTTACACTGCAACACAGTATTCGACTTCGTGGCTACCCCAAAAAAAAGAGCCCACCGAAGTGGGCTCTCAAAGTGCGTCTCTGGCTTACCAGCCGCGGTTGTATCCGCCGCCACCGCCACGACGATCACGGCCACCGCCGCCGCCGCCGCCACGATGACCGCCGCCACCGCCACCACGATTGTCGGTCTTCGGACGGGCTTCGTTGACGGTCAACGTGCGACCCATCATCTCCTGACCGTTCAAACCGTTCATCGCGGCCTGTGCCTCAGCCTGGTTCGGCATTTCAACAAAGCCGAATCCGCGCGGCTGACCGGTATCACGGTCAGTCACGATATTGGCGCGCGACACTTCGCCGAACGCCTCGAAAGCGGCCCGAAGGTCGGCTTCCGATGCTGAGTGTGACAGATTGCCTACGTAGATGTTCATTCTACTCTCCACTGCTTGCTTCTCTGTTCGCCGGATCACACCGGTCAAACTAACGGAGCTGTTATTCGCGCACTATTGCGCCGTCGCCGGAAAGCTCTTGTCTGAGATTCATTCTTTCGAAGCAAAGCTAGAGAGAGAATCGCTAAGATAAGATTTCTCGGGACGTTATCTGCAGATAGTATATCCTAACCCGGGCCTCCAAGTCAACCATAATCATTTCAACATTTTGGCGCAATTTGAGGTCCACGGAACTCCTTTCTCAGTCTGCAGCGGTCTGCGTATTCCGCCCAATCCCATACCTCGCCGCACGATAGCGCACAATTGCCCGACCCCCTTCTTCTCCCGGCCCACGCCCTGCCACCAGGAAACCCGGACCCTTTTCGCTTGTTATTCCCTCAAGAAAGCGGAATATTGACTTTGACGGTCAATGTTGGACACAATATATGAGCCACACCTACCAGATCGACACCGACCGCAAACTGATCTTCGTTACCTACACGGGTAAGGTCTCCGGCGATGAGTGCGTTAATGTCATCAACCAGGTCCTCGCCGACCCCGCCTACGAGATGAGCATGAACTCAGTCTCCTACTTCACCGATGCTACCCTGACCTGGTCGCTGGCCGAACTTGACCGCTTCCGCGTCTTCGTCTCAAAAATAAAACATATGACCGGTCCCTCCCGATGGGCCGCGGTTTTCCCTAAAGGGAAAGATACCTCCACCGCGCGTATGTTTATCGCTCTGCACAACGCGTTCGAAGATACCATTAAAGTGAAGTTGTTCGACAACGAGGACGATGCCCTGAAGTGGGCAATGGAACCGACTGTTGTCAACTCGGTGAAGTAGCGGCCCCCGGCTCCCGCCACTCCGGATTGGTCAGGCTCGTCAATACGTGATCCTGCCAACGCCCGTTGATCTTGAGATACTCTTTCGCTCTCCCCTCAATCACGAACCCGAGTTTCTCCAACACCCGCGCGCTTTTGGCATTCTCCGGTATGTAGTTCGCCATGATGCGATGGAGATTCCGCTCAACGAACGTATACTCGATCCCCAACCGCAACGCTTCTGTCATCAGCCCTTTCCCCTCTTCACCTTCATCGATCGCGTACCCAAGATACGCCGCCTGAAAGACGCCCCGCACGATCTGATTGAAATTCACCACCCCTATCACGCGCGAAGGTTCATCGTTATGGAACAGTACCATTCGTACCGAGGCATCAAGCTGGAACTCCCGATGGATCACCCGAACGGTTCGCTTCCAGTAGGCCGGAGTATAACTTTCTTCAGATCGAATCGGGTCTGTCGCCCGATGAAACTCCCGGTTGCGCTTCAGATACTCAACGATCGAAACGGCATCGCGTGTAGTCGGTAACCGAAGTATCACTCGCTCCCCAACCAACACCGGCTCCGGTATCTTCCTGAATTGAACGTTATCCATAAGCGGCAAACTACTGCTCTCTCCTGCGCGGGTCAACTTTGTTGACAACACCGTTTCCCCCAGGAACTCCGTACCCCACCATTTATAGTGGGCTTCACGATCGCCGTAATTCTTGGTTTTGTCCCTAAGATGTTCCGTCAGGTCCCCCGCCTTCGCGAGGGCAGGCCTAGCGCTCGCCAACCTTCTCAACCAGTATCTCACTTCTCAACCACGCGAGCGCGAGACCTGACGGCTCCTCTCCCACTCAATCCTTGACTTCTCTATCCCCTTTCCTGTATACTGCCCGCTGGGAGAAGTACCACGCATGAACCGTCAACTCGCCGCATTTACTGTCGCGCTACTCATCATATTCATGTCCGCATGTAGCGCCCCTATCGCCTGGCACGACTCGACTGTGCGAGTGCAGGTGACCGACCTGCCCGATGATGCCCGCTTCCTCTTTCTCCTCGAGTCCACTCTGCTCGAGAATGGCTTCACGATCCATGAACGGGCGCTCGACACCGCGGGATATCGCTATATCGTCACCTGGACCATCCCCTCCGCGAGCCAACAATTCTGGCAGCGCCAATACAAAATGCGCTTCAACGGCGAGGTGGTCGCCTCACGCGCGACCGATGGCTGGCTGGTCGAAGGCCGATTCGGCACCTTCGATGACCAGCACACCGCCTCGATCACAAAAGATTTCCAGACCTACGTGGTCGACAAAGTTACGGCACAACTTCAGGAGGATCGTTGAGATGAAAAGGCTGGCTCTCCTATTACTTGCGCTCAGCTTATTCGCCTCGACCGCCGATGCACAGATCGATCCGGACCGCTTTACCAAGTTTCTGGATAAACAGCCGTACAAAATCTACTTCTGGCTCGACAGCCTCGGCGGCAACCCGTACGACCTGAACTGCCCGACACATTTCCAGCCTATCCGCTTGGTGCCGCAGTCACCAGGTAAATCCACTGACACCGCGTTTCTGGTGCAATCCAATCTCCAGTCCAAAGCGCAGGTGATCTATTACTTTGTGCCGAGCCAGGACGACCAACTGAGCGACCTGGTACTCCCCGCCAAGATTAATCAAACATTCTCCACTGAAAAGCCCTACGCCCCGAACCGCACCGATGCCCTCTTGCTCCAGCAGTACATAGATACGACCTCCGCCGATGTCGCTCGTTACAATCAGTTACTGGAGAAAGCACGACGCACCAAAGCGAACTCGATCGACTACATGTCCGTTGGGCTGTTTTTCATCACCTCTGTTGGTCTATTCGCGAATACCGACTTCAACGGAGAAATCAGTGGTGGAACTGCCGCGTTTGGCGGTCTAGTTATGGCAGGGGGAGTTTGGGCGTTTATCAACACTCTCTCCAAAACCAGCCGCTACGACAACATCATGAAGGAAGTCCGCCAGCTCGAAGTCTCCCTCAACCTCAAGTTCTAGCCTCGATCCAGTTCAGAAGCTATTCTCCACTGCGTCAGAGAGATCCGAGACCGTTCTGCAGGGAGAACTCGTACGGCCGCCGAGATAGGCCGCGAGGTAGATAACATCGCTCAGATCGACTACTCCATCGCCGCTGACATCCGCGGCAAGCATCGATATTGGCGCAGGGCCGAATCCGAAATAATAGTTGAGCAGCCTGTTCATATCGGTTACGTCCACCGCGCGATCGCCATTCATATCCCCACACCGCAGAGACCTGACCTTCACCAACGCATACTTATTGCAATTTGCGAATGGCTGTGGCTGGAATACCAGCGTGCAGTCGAAATCATATCCGGGCACTAAGTTCGATGCATCGACCCTCACTTCGATCGAATCGGGCGTAATGCCCGAAGTTTTATCCAGCGCGAGCCATGGACAACCCTCCCACACTGAAAATGGCGTCGCGCCGCCATTCACATCGGTCACGTGTATATGCTGCTTCTCGGGGTCTTCTCTTCCCGGAACCGCTACCGCATTCAATTCTGCAGGTTCCATGATGAGCGGATTTGAGCTTGCTTGCAGGATCAGTGTGAGCTGATGATACTTAACAGGAACGGAACTCGCGGGCGCGAGAATCTCAATTGAGTCCCGGAAAACGCCCGGCTCGAGCCCGGTTGCATCCCAATGAACGTCGACCTCTCTCGGCGTAAGGCCGGACGAAGGCGACACAACCACCCACGACGGGCAATGCCCAACCGACCACGGGATCATCACATCATTCGTCGTCCAGACCATGAATCGGGAGACCATCCCTACTGCGAAGCAGACCGGGATGGGGAGCTCCTGTGATTCCGGTGATAACCGCATCAGGGTGTCTCCAAGTACGACACCCGGATCCCCCCATTCGATCAATGCTCGATAGGAATATTCCCAGTCGAACTTGGATGTATCATCCGGCACATCGTCCCATTTCCCCAGCTTCACGCTGGTCGGCCCATATATTGCCAATGCGGTACCATGGTGATTCGGCTCACCTGGTGCGAAATTCGACCAGATCCAACTCTCATGCGTCAACCAGTGATAATTTCCCGCGGCGCGATACCCCCCGATAAAGTACCTGTCCGATTCCGCTGGCTGTCCATAGGGGAGCATATGCAGGGCTATCCAATCATTTTCGCGTGAGGATGTGATCGTCGCCAGGTATCCCAGCTGACCATCGCGCACAAACGTCGTCGCCAGACTCTGCTGGACCACCCATGGATGTTTCGAGTCAATCACGCCATACCAGTGCCCATTCCCGCCTTCCGCCAACGACCATTGAATGACATGTATCAGCGTATCAGCCGAGGGCTCTTCCGCGAACGATTTACTCGATGATACCAGCAAGGTGAGAAGCAGTAGGCCAACAATGACAATGTAATGACGCATGATGGACTCTCCCGTACAGAGACTGTGTTGTCTCTGTTTCAATATACCTGATTCATAAGCCTTGTCAATGCGCCGATCTCTCCCCCTGCTCTCCACCTGCGCTTCGCCTTCCCCTCTCCCCCCTACAGGAGTCTGTCCGCCGTTCCGTCGGGTCTTGCTTCGAATCCCAATTCCACCCGTTCTCCCACATCCACCGATATCCGCGCCCCGGTTCGAAGTGTGACCCGACGGCTCTTCCCCCACAAAAAAAACCGCCGGCCCATCTCTGAACCAGCGGTCCTATTCACACGACTTGAACCCAGTCGCCACGTGATGGAACCCCTCCACCTCGAACTCTCATCAGACAGACGACTTGAAAAAAAAGGAAGCGGCATATTGATACAGCCGCTTCCTTACAAGCTCTTCCTCCAATTGCCCCTTATTGATCCAGTGGACCCTTACCTTCTGAATTATCCTTCCTGTCGCCCTTCGGATGATCAGTTGACCCACTTGGTTCACAGATTTCTGTGGGTCTGTCTTCAAGCAATGCGGCAAGCGCAGATAGATCTCCAAGCTCTAGAAAGCCATTATTATTCAAGTCCGCTGCCGTCGGACGAGGAGGTATTGGACCGTAGCCGAAATAGTATGCGATCATGTACGTCAGATCATCAAAGGCAGTAACACCATCGTCGTTCGCATCTCCACAAACAAGTGGCGGCGCATCCCACTCAATGATTGCCCACAGTTGGTGAATACTCGCTACATACACTGTGTCCTGGGGGACATCATTCCACTTGCCTAATCGTCGCGCATACTCATCGATCTTCTTTGCGTACTCCCATCCCCACATGCACGTCGCGTTGCCGTCGCCGTTCGGCTCGCCGGCATCCCAATTGGTAAATGTAACTGGTTCACCGGTGATCCACCTGAATTGACCTGCCGTCTTCAGGAAACCCAAATAGTATTCATCGAGTATCCCATCGGAGTGAACTCCGCGAATGATCGAGTCAACGATATACTGGTTCTCTTTCGTTGTAGCGATGGTCGCAAGATGCCCTGGCCGTCCATTCAACTCCGTCACCTGCGCGATCGCATTCTGATTAGCCCACGGCCTCTTGCGGGCTATTACACCATACCAATGATGATTCCCTCCATCCGCCTCACGCCAGTGTTTCACATTGATCAACGCTTCTTCTGGCTCCGGGATTGAATCTAACGCGCCCCACTCGATCACTGCCCAAAGTCGATTGGACGACTGACTGGAGGATGGCTCCGACACAGCGTCCACCCATCTCCCTGGTGAACTCAACGACGCACCGCGAATCGCCATCGCTGGACCGGTCCCATTAGGTTCACCTGTATACCAGTTCGTAAAGATCATCCATTCGCCGGTGATCCAACGAAAGGCATTACCCATGTTGTGCCCGCCAACAAAATAATGATCTACTGTCGTGGGTGGCAGCATACCACGAATGACGCCGTTTACAATGAACTGATTCTCCGACAATGACCCTATGGTCGCAAGATATCCCGTGAGACTGTCTTGAACCAGCGTTCGCGCTAGACTGTCGTGCGCTGACCAGGAAAGAGGCAACCCTACCAGGGCATACCAGTGGTCGTTGCCGCCAGCCGACGCCGACCATTGCATGAGATTGATCAACGTATCATTCGATGGATTGACATTTGTCTCGCCCCATTCTACGATAGCCCAGAGTTGGTGAATGCTCCCGGCGTACAGAGTATCGTCCGGAACGTCATTCCACTTCCCCAGCCTTCGTAGATCCGGATCCTGTCTGGCCGCGTAGTCCCAACCCCACATGCACGCTGCTGTGCCGTCTCCATTTGGCTCACCAGAATCCCAATTCGTGAATGGACTGAACTCGCCCGTGATCCAGCGGAAAGCACCACTGGTGCGGTGCAATCCAAGATAGTATTCGTCCAAAATCCCGTCAGATTGCACGTCCTTGATCACATAGTCTACTATAAACTGGTTTTCCTCTGCCGATGTTACTGTAGCCAGATAACCAGCTTGGCCGTCCTGCACTAGTGTGCGAGCTACGCTGTCTTGACTCACCCACGGACGTTTCGTGGCTATCACGCCATACCAGTGGCCGTTCCCTCCTTGCTCTACGGTCCATTGAACAAGATTGACAATTGGTTGCTGAGCGTGGATTACAGGTGCAGACGCAAAGACGAGAGCGAGTACGCACAGACCGAGAAAGATAGATTTCATCAGACCATTCCCCGTTTTTGATATGGATAATATATCCCATGATAACACTTTCCACGCGTCGTGCAACGACTTTTCTTTGTCGTTGTCTCGCACGACCTTAGCGATTTTAACTTGCTCGATTACTTCGCTGCGATCCATACGCTTTCATACGGACACAGCCGTTCCCCCCCGTCATTGCTAGCGAAGCGAAGCAACCCATTCCATTCCCCCCAAAAAAAACCGCCGGCTCATCGCTGAACCAGCGGTTACTTCATTCTCAATCTCTACTCTTCGCAGTGCGCGAAGCGGACAACCCGCCCACGTTGTGGGCTATTCCTCCGCCACCACCCGCGCGACATCCGTCACTCTATCGTTTTCCGACAGCGACATCAACCGCACTCCCTGCGTATTCCGCCCGATCACATGTATATCCTTCACCGCGCTCCGGATCGCTATCCCGCGCTTCGTGATCAATATCAACTCATCCCCATCCAGCACTTCCATGATCGCCACTACCTCGCCGTTCCGGTCGGTCGTCTTCACATTGATGACCCCCTTCCCGCCACGGTTCGTCATGCGATAATCCTCGATGCTGGTTCGCTTCCCGTATCCATTCTCGGTGACCACGAGCAGGGTCGAATCCCGCTTCACCGCCACCATCCCGATACAGTAATCCCCTTCCTCCAGCTCGATCCCCTTCACCCCGTACGCCGAACGTCCCATCGCGCGCACTTTCTCTTCAGGGAAGCGGATCGCCATCCCCTGGCGTGTCGCCAGCACGATCTCGAAATTCCCATCCGTTATCGCCGCGCCGATCAGGCCGTCATCTTTCCCTTCGATATTCATCGCGTTCACCCCCGCCTTGCGCGGATTAGAGAACGCGTCGAGCGATGTCTTCTTGATCGTCCCCTGCTTGGTCGCCAGCACGACATACTTGTCCTCGGCGAACTCACGCACCCGCACAAACGCCGCCACCGCGTCATCCTTGCCGATATCGACCATATTGATGATCGGCTTCCCCTTCGCCAGCTTTCCGCCGACCGGGATCTCATGCACCTTCACCCAGAAGCACTTGCCGCGCTGACTGAAGAACAGGATATAATCATGCGTCGAGGCGATGAACAGATGTTCCGCGAAATCATCTTCCTTCGTCTCGATCCCGATCACTCCCTTCCCGCCACGCTGCTGCTTGCGGTACATCGACACCGACAACCGCTTCACATACCCCTGGTGCGAGATCGTGATCACCATATCCTCTTCCGCGATCAGGTCCTCAACCGAGAACTCACCCACCGCGTCCTGGATCTCCGTCCGACGTTCATCGCCGAACCGCTTCTCCAGGTCCTTCGTCTCGTCGCGAATGATCTTCCGCTGCAAGGCCGGCGATGCCAGTATCGCCTTGAACTCGCTGATCTTCCGGATCAACTCAAGATATTCTTCTTCGATCTTCTGGCGCTCTAACCCCGTCAGTCTCTGCAAGCGCATCTCGAGAATGGCGTTCGCCTGGATCTCGGACAGCTTGAACTTCGCCATCAACCCTTCGCGCGCCGTCGGCACATCTTTCGACTTCCGGATCAACGTGATCACCGCGTCGATATTATCCAGCGCGATCTTGTATCCCTCGAGGATATGCGCCCGTTCTTCCGCTTTCCGAAGATCATACTGTGTACGACGCACCACCACTTCGTTCCGGTGCTCGATAAATGCGTCGATCAACTGACGCAGCGTCAGCATCTTCGGCACACCCTTATCCAGACCGAGCATGATCACCGAGAACGTCGTCTGCATCGTCGTATGCTGGAACAACTGATTGAGCACTACTTCGGTCTGCGCGTCACGCTTCAGCTCGATCACGATCCGCATCCCGTCGCGGTCGGATTCATCCCGAAGGTCCGAGATCCCTTCGAGCCGCTTATCGCGTACTAAATCCGCGATCTTTTCGAGCAGATTCGCTTTGTTCACCTGGTAGGGAAGTTCCGTCACCACGATCGACTCGCGGCCGTTTTTCATATGCTCGACTTGCGCTTTCGCGCGAACCGTGATATGTCCGCGCCCTGTGCGGTACGCGTCACGTATCCCGTCACGACCGGTGATAATGCCGCCCGTAGGAAAATCCGGACCCGGCACCACCGACAACAGATCGTCGTTGGTCGTTTCCGGCTTGTCGATCACCCGGACTATCGCCTGCGCGATCTCGCGAAGATTATGCGGCGGGATCGAGGTCGCCATACCGACCGCGATACCCGATGTTCCATTGCACATCAGGTTCGGGAATTTCCCCGGCAGCACTTTCGGCTCTTGGAGCGTGCTGTCGTAGTTCGGCATGAAATCGACCGTCTCTTTATCCAGGTCGGCCAGCATTTCGACCGCGATCGGCGTCAACCGTGCTTCCGTGTAACGCATCGCCGCGGCATCGTCGCCGTCAATGGAACCAAAGTTCCCCTGCCCATCCACCAGCGGATAGCGCATGTTGAAATCCTGCGCCATGCGGACGAGCGTCGGGTAGACCACCTGCTCGCCGTGCGGGTGATAGTTACCGGAGGTATCGCCGCAGATCTTGGCGCATTTACGATGCGCCTTGCCAGGGTAGAGCGACAGGTCGTTCATGGCGACCATGATGCGCCGGTTTGATGGTTTCATGCCGTCGCGGATATCCGGGAGCGCGCGATTGGTGATGACGGACATGGAGTAGTCGAGGTACGACGACTTCATTTCGTCTTCGAGGTAGACGATCTCAATTTTTTGACGTTCTAGTGATGCCATGTTGGGGCAATTACCCTTCTATAATGAATGCTTTTTTTCGTAATTATAGGACTCAGAAAGATACGGGGTTAAATGAGTGAAAGCAACAAAAAGACTCACTCAGTAGTTACCGTAATATCTTATACGACAACACGTTGCGGTGCATTCGTGATTGTGTAGTACTGTTGACCGGCCTGTTCCCTGAATACTTCGTAGAGCCATACGAAATACAATTCCGCAGGAAGAAACCTATATTATATTCTCCATTACTAGTATTTCGCGGCGACACAAAGAACCCGACAGGGGAGCCACTCAGTTTGACTAGCAAGCGACCATATTACTCCAAGCGCACTGGGACGCGCAAACCAGACTACGAGCTCGATCTTAAGGCTCTCCGACTGATGTTCCTTTCAATATACGGCAAGTTCCATGACGAAGGTTATTTTCAAGAACACTTTGGATATGATTGCGTTGATTTAGACTTTGTACCAGGAAAGTTGGGCAAGCACATCAAAGGGGTATTCCTGACGACCTTTCGCAGGGATGGCCTTTGGCCCATAGCTAAACAAATAGAGTTCTACGCTGAGGATGACTTATTTGACATAATAGAATTCCTCTACGATCATATCTCTAAGCCAATTCCGCACCATGGCGATTATCACTCATACAGTGGCTGCGGATGGCATTACTCAGAATTCGACGTCGAAGCAGGGAAACTTGAATTCCGACAACAGATGGATGATATTCTATCGGACTATCGCGGTGGATGGCAGTTAAATGAAAAGGGAGAAATTCTCAGTTTGCCCGACCGTGGTATTGAGACTTTATTGAGTGCGCCACTCCCGCCAAGTGAACCCGACATCATTTCTCGCGTGGATTCAGCAATAAACCGATTCAGAAAGCATAAATCTTCCCTCGAAGACCGTCGACATGCCCTCAAGGACTTGATAGAGGTATTGGAGTTCTTAAGGCCACAAGCAAAGGAAGTGCTAGAATCGAAGGATGAATCTGAATTGTTCAACATAGCCAATAATTTTGGTTTACGACATCACCGCCAGGACCAAAAGAACAACTACGATCGTGCGATTTGGCATAGCTGGATGTTCTATTACTATTTGGCCACTATTCATGCTTGTATGCATCTAATTGAAAGGAAAGCCAAACAACGCGATCCTGAAGAGAAGTAGCTAACACAATGAGAGGTATCATTTGATGGCAAACAAGGCAACAGCGCTGACTGGAGCTGCGGGAGAGCACTACGTTGCATTCCGCTTGTCCGCTCTAGGATTTCCTGTGGCGCTAACACGCGGCGGTTCTCCGACAGTCGACCTGATGGTTGGAGACCTTAGCGGTGAAAACGTTATCTCTATCCAGGTCAAGACCTCAACCGGTGCAAATCGAGAGCGAAAACGTAACCCATCTAGTAGTCACTGGGAGTGGGATGTAGGTGCAAAGGCCATGAAACTCGTGGGTAAGTCGATTTTTTATGCATTTGTTGACCTCAAATGGAAAGGAGGAGAGGAATCACCCGATGTCTTCATTGTACCATCGCAGGCTGTTGCTGATTTTGTAAAACCCGAACACACTCGATATATGTTCTGGATACCTCTTGGGGATAAGAATGCATATCTGAATCGGTGGGACCTAATCACCAATAGGTTAGAAGCGACTGGCCACTGACTGCCGGGTGGCCCACCATTCATAGTGAGAAAGTGTTCCTTAACAAGCGGTGTCTACGCGAGGAATTATGGATCGGAAATTGCTCATTCGCTTGCTTGCATTAGGCGCGGTGTTTCTTAGTTGTACAGCAGGTCACATTGCTCGGGCACAATCTCCGCGACAGCCCGACTCTGAATGGCCAGAACAACGCCGGTTCGAGGGCTTCAGGGGGTTTTTATGGGGCTAGAACCAGCTTAAAGTAGAAGAGGCTCTTGACCTCTCTTGGGGAATCTTCTGGGA
>CAYNIJ010000010.1:0-113009 GCA_964397415.1 uncultured Ignavibacteriales bacterium
AATCGACATAGACCGAGTCGTACTTGGTGACGGTGACATTAATAATGTCTTTGTCCGGCAGCTCGATCTGCGAGTGTGACGACGGGAGTTCGACCGCCCGGGCTTCCGGTGGTTTGAACTGGGTCGTCGCCATATAGAAGATCAACAACAGGAAGGCGATATCGACCATGGGGGTCATGTCGATTCGTATGCCAACTCTGCGCTTGGACATTATCAGGCACCTTCCTTAGCGCGGATGATCTGCATCACTTCGAAGGTCGCTTCGTCGGTGGTGTAGTTAAACGCGTCTACCTTATTAACAAAGAAGTTGTAATAGAAGATTCCAAGAATACCGGAAATAAGACCGCCGGCCGTATTGACCAGAGCCTCGGAAATACCGGTGGCGAGTGCGTTAGCGTCGATCACGCCGCCTTCGACGTTACCGGTCGCGGCAAACGCACGGATCATACCGATTGTCGTACCGAGTAGCCCGATCATCGTGGCGATTGAAGCGATAGTCGACATGGCGATCAGGTTACGTTCGAGCAGTGGTCCTTCGAGGGCGTTGGCCTCTTCGATGGCCGTCTGGGTGAGCTGGATGCGCTTTTCCGCGCTTAGCGACTTGTCGGCGCGGACCTCGCGATACCGCTCGATGCCGGCGCGGAGGACGTTGGCGGTGGTGCCGCGCTGCTTGTCGCACGCCGCGAGAGCGCCGTCAAAATCGTCGGCTTGAAGCAGGGTGATCAGCTTCTTGAAAAAGACCTGGACAGAGCTCTTGCCCTTGGCGTTTCCGTACAGGGACATATAGCGTTCGATAACGAACACGATCAACATGCAGAGCACCATGATAAGGATAACGACCAGCGGTCCGCCTTTGTAGACGGAGTGCATGATCGTGCCTTCCGGCGCTGGTTTGAATACACCATAAAACAACCCCAAGCCGATAGCCAACGCCACCAGCGAGTTCAGCGTCACGAACATTGTCTGTTTAACCACGAGAACACATCCTCCAGTTATGAATACACACTCAGATTTCAATTCCTTTGAGCGCTAGCAAAGAGAACGCTCCAACTGTAATGACCAGACCGTAGCTCAGAGTCGAAAGAAAGACCCCGGGGCCGTAGCCGGTACCCAGATTAGCGTAGCTGCTTGCCGCACTCGAACCATAATCCCCACCCATAAATGAAACGAGCAGGGCCAGGAAAAACAGGATGACAGGTATCCAGTTGAGGCGCAGCAGCTTTTTGAGCTGAAGCGCGTACTGGTCATCCAGCTTCTTGGCTCTGAAGAGATTCATCAACATGTAAATGGGAAGGACAATTGAAGAGATCACAAAAAGGAGACCGAGGAGGCCGGTCAGCATCAACCCGAAGCCACCGCTAAAAACGGTGCCGAGTGCGCCGAACGAGCCGACGCCCGTGGTCGTCTCCGTTATTCTCTCGACCTTCTTGCGCGCCTGGGCGGCATGCAGCACTTCGCCCCGCTCATCATCCGCCTTGGCCACGGCAGCCGAAGGAGCGGATTCGACCACTCTTTCCTGGTACACCGTGAACCATGGGAGGAACAGTGAGAGTAGGATCACTACCGATGCCAGCACCAACACCCATCGCTCGTATCCGGAGACACGCTCGATCATCAGTGTGCATTGTTCACGCAACCGTTCGCCGCGGCTTCGCCGGGAGACAATATTGTCCACCAGCTTGGCCTTTTCGGCGTCCGATTTGAACAGATCTCCCGGTTTTCCCGGGAAGACGTCGAATCCGATATAACGGAAGCGATCGTCGACACTAATGTTGCGTTGAGCGGCGGGTTGTTTATCTTGGTCAGCCATTCAAACCCCTTACCGGTCTTCTTCCCTATGCAGGGAAATTAGCGTTCGTACACTGTGTCATCCTGGCCCTTTTTAGCGTCCTTGTTGCCAGGTTGACACTGAAGTACCTTGCCATACCAATCGTATGCTTGACCGAAATCTGCTTTGGAAGCTGCCTTGTCCTCTTTGCCTCGCTCGGCCGCACGAGTGTGGTAAGCCTGAGCGATCCAGAGAACCAGACTGGGATCCTTGCACCCTCCCTGGGATTTCGAAACACAGTTGTACGCATCCAATAAGTAGTCAAGGCTTCTAGAAATATTCTTCGGGCACCCAACCTCGCCACCGGCGAAATAAGCATACCCCAAAGAGCGTTTTGCCACGCAATCGGTCGGATCAAGCTGGAGGAGATGTTCGAATTGCTTGATGCCGTCGGTGCAGTTCTTCAAGGAGAAGAGATATGTGGTGCCGAGCATCTGCACTACCTTGGCATCGGTCGTATTGTACTTCAGATAGTTTTCGAAGTACTCGGCCGCGAGTTGATTCCAGTTGATGCTGGGATCGAAACTGATCACTTCGGTCGATGCATACTGAGGAGACGCGGCGCTGTCGGTCAGGGCCGCGGATTCATCGGCATTGGCATTCCCCGCGAGAGCCATCGCGCACAGGCCGGCATTTTTATAAATGCTGGAAGCCGCGGAATCGACACCCATAGCGATACGCTTCTGATAATAGAACATCGCCGGCTGGAGGCTCTTCAACATATGGTAGGCAAAAGCGATGTTCTGCACCACGCGCTTCTGAGTCGAGTCGATCTTGAGAACTTCTTTATAATTGTCGATCGCGTGCGCATAGTCCGGAGGCTTCTGGTAATAGTAGGTGTCCCCCATAAAGGAGTACATTTCGGTCGGGCTGATCGGGGACTTGTAGTCCGGACCTTGCTGGAGCACCCACTCCTGATGCTTCTTCAGCATCTCGGCGCCCTTATCAAACTGCTTGGCGCCCCACAGCGCTTTGCCATAGTTGAAGTAGATATCTTTCGGGACATACGGAATGGCGAGCACTTCCTCAAAATACTTCACGGCTTCTTCGAAACCGCTCAGGTTCAGGTAAGACATCGCCAACTCGAAGAACGGGCGGACGGTGCTGGTGTCAGCCTTGGCGCCGGAAAGATCGAGATAGCGCTTATAGGAGCCAATTGCGTCCTTGAAACGGCTCGCTTTGTCTTCACGTGAACCGCCCGGACTCATAGCGGCCTTAAAATAGATGCCACCGGCACGGTTCCAGGCGGAAGCGTGGAGCGAATCTTTCTGCAACACGACTTTCAGCTTCTCGATAGCGCAGGGATAATCCTTCATTTCCAAACAGGCTTCGGCCCAATTGTAGTAGACCTCAGTGCCGGCAGTGTCTTTTTCCAGCGCCTTTTCGTATTCGGAGACTGCCAGAGACGGAATCCCCTGACGGAAATTGGCGTTGCCGAGATGGATATGATAGAGCGGATTGTCGGGGTCAACGATAAGCGCCTGGCGGAACGCGCGGTCAGCTTCCTGATAGTTCTTCTTGGCCATCATGACCATGCCGTAGCCGTCCTCTAGCATCCCCTTTTCTTTGTCCTTGGCTTTCTTGCGGCCCTCGTCCAACAGCTTTTCCGCACGATCCAAGTCACCCAGCTCAACCAGAGTGCGGCCTAAATAGTAGACCGTTTCCACGTCTTTCTTCTTCTTTTCGTACGCCTGCTCCAGGAAGGTCTTGGCGCGTTCGGTTTGACCTAAACGAAAATAGATCTGACCAAGAAGACTATAATTGAGGTGGTATGTTTTGTCGACTTCGATCTCCTTCGTCAACTGGGCGATGGCATTGGTCGTGTCGCCACGATCGAGGGCCTCGCGGATTGACTGTTTGATCTCCTGAGCCTGAGTGGTCGAGCCGACCAAAACGGCAGCCAGAAGCACGACAAACAGAGTTGTCCGAAGAAGGGAATGGGAAAGAATTTTCTTCATGTGCACATCTCTTTCAAGAATAGGCCAAAATATGGTTCTGCCATACCTTGTCAAGAGCTAAATTCCCCGGCTCTTGACCCTAACGTGTTAGCATTGCGACTCTTCAATCGCTTGAAGAGCATTTCAATCTGGACCATGAGGATGATGATCACCACAAGGCCCACCGGAACCAGAATCAGACGCGAGATCAGGTCACTGAACGTTACGTACAAGTAGCCGGCAGTGAAGATGTTCATCGCGGCCGACAGTGTGTCGAGCCACCAGACCAATCGAGTCATCTTCCGTTTCCTTTCACTTATACCGTCGAGGTGTCCAATTCTTTCAGCGAGTGAGAGATGAGCACACGCAACCATCGACTATGTATGTCAACTGCGGTGCCGAAAACAGACACCATGACTCGCCATGAGCTGTAAGTGATTACGCTGTAGTTGATTATATCGAGAATTAGGCGGGATCAACCAGAATGACGTGAAACCTGCAACGCAATATCTGCGAGCTATTTTGGAGTGGATTGACCGGATTCGGTTAAGTTGTTGAAAGACAGCAGGTGACTAGCCCTACTTCAAACCCAGCGGCGCAAGCCACGCTAACGAAATTCGTACGCTTGACTCGCCTTCCGGCCGAATATATACCACCGAGTCGAAATTGCGGGTGCGCCCATCAAACCCGAGCGCAGGATAAAACTTGATCTGGTTCTCAATTGCCATGGCTAACGGATAAAGCCCTGACCCTGTGGCAGGCGACACAGCAGTCCTAACGCGACCATCGTCATCTATTCTGACCGCCAGCGCCAGTTCCTTCATCCGCTCGATATTTGGAGGTCTGAAATTAAGGGTGAGCGCGGTTCGGGAGACCGGCATCGGCGGAATCATAATGCCCACAGTATCGGGGACGAGCCTGAGAGCCAGGCGGTCATGCTGATCAAGGCTATCTACACTTTTTGCCGTCCACGATTTAGTTGGATAGTGAGAGGTCGGAATGAAGGTAGTCAACAGGAACGACTTCCTGACAGCTTTGCCGCCAGGGGTCTTGCCTGCCCGGTAGTCACCATACAACGACGCGGACGCGAGTTGTTGCTTGAACCCGGGATAGTTCGAACCGACCACTTTGGCAGACGTACATCTCCCCCGCTGATCGAATTTGATCGATGTCAGGACATACGGCAACACATGCACCGAGTCGGGATCCTTGAAAACGGCATGATACCACGGGAACTTGGATATCGAGGGAAGCGTGACTCCGGCCAATTGTAGATTCCGCTCATAGAGGAGTGGATCGCGAACGCGACCAAGTGTGTCGAGTGGAAACTCGAGGCAAATAAGGCTGTCTGTCATATCGACAGACAATCTAACGAGCAACGGAGGGATGGAGTTCTGACCATTTATCTTACCGGCCTTAAAGCTGAATCTCCGCAAATAATCGTTGAGACGCTTCTGCCACGCCGCCGCGAGCAACTTGTCCGCCCGTACGGTGGTAACTTTCCCCTGGGAATCCACTTCCAGCGTCAATTCATGCTCGGGCGTGGTGACACCCGAAAAGAGTGAATCGATAGACAACGGAGGCGGAACAGATAGCGGATAGGATAGCGCAATGCCTAGTTCGGACTGTGCAAATACAGTGGCCGAACAAATGACCAACACGACAGATAGGAGAGACAGGAAAGACCGAAATTGAGAGGTCACGGTTCTGAGTGAACCCTTCACGGTTAAACGTTGCCGTTGTTCGTCATAAAGATTATACTCGCGGCAGACGAAATCAAAGGTTTTTCAGCGTGTCAATTGCCAGACAGTTCTTTAAGAATATCCTGACCTCGTGGGCGGCCTATGTCATCCGTCTGGCCCTGGGATTCGTCTTCGTCCCCTATATCGCGACCACTTTTGGTACCGAGCGATATGGTGTCTGGGTCATCATTTTTCAGGCGATCAGTTACATTACCCTGTTTGATTTCGGCTTTGAACGGGCGGTAATCCGCTTTGTCGCGCGATATTGGGCCCAAGGGGATGAGGAAGCGGTAAGGCGCACTCTTTCTACTTCACAGGGGCTCTTCCTTCTGCTGGCCCCGGTTGTTCTGCTGACAGTTGTCGCAGTATCATTGTTCCTTTTCGACTGGCTCAAGATAAGCGATCCGTCGATCATCTCCGAAGCAACCATCGCGCTGATAGTCATTGGCGTTCTATTGGCGACCCGGTTCGCGCTGGGGGCGATCAACCACGCCCTGGCGGGACTTCAGCGATTCGATATTCTTAACGCGATCGATATTGGCGAAGAGATACTGCGCTTTGGCTCCATGGCGCTGCTGCTCAGTCTTGGGTACGGAATGATCGAACTTGCCGTAGCCATACTTCTGGTGAATCTGCTTCGACTGGCCGCGGGGTGGTTCTGGCTGCGAAAAGTTGAACCCTCGGTACGATGGGATCCGCGGAGATTCGACCGAGAGCGCTTCAAAGAACTGTACCGGTATTCCAAAATGTCGTTTGGGATCACGCTTGCCTGGTTGGTGATCTTCAATTCCGATTCAATCCTGCTCGGTATGATCTCCTCGGCCAGTGCCGCGGGAATCTATGCGCCGGCCGCGCAGTTGATGCTCTACATGCGGCATGTAGTGAACGCTATCGGTATCCCCCTCACACCGGCTATATCTCATCTGGAGGCAAGGGGGCGCGATGAAGGGGTGGTGCGTACCTACTTGACCGGACTGAAGTATGTTTCGTACATCTCCTTCTTCCTGTCGGTGGGTGTGATAATCTTCGCCCGGCCATTCGTTTCGCTATGGCTGCCTGTCGAATTTGCGGAGACCGGCGAAGTAATGGTCATCCTCGCGGTTGGTTCGGCAATATTCCTGCCCCAAATCATCGGCAATTCAATTCTCTTCGGTATCGAAAAGCACCGTTATCTCTTCTATGTGTTGGTGTGCGAGGCGGCAATGAAGATCGGGCTCTCGTTCGTGCTGATCCCGGCTTTCGGGGCCAAGGGGATGGCGGTTGCGGCGGCGGCGCCGCAATTCATTCTCTATCTGACGCTCTACCCTTACTTCATGTCGAAGGTTCTGGGAAGACCTGTCTCCGAGATACTGGGTGTCGCGACACGTCCGGCCGGATTAGCATTACTGGTTACGGGGACTACTGCCCTGACAATGCGCGCTCTGATTGAACCGGTCGCCTGGGGGCCGTTCTTGGTTGATATTCTGGTCATCGGGTTAGTTGCGTTGATCATTGGTTGGTTTCTGGTGGTGGAACCAACAGAGCGGGGCCGGCTCTATGGCGCGATCAGAAGCCGGCTTGGCCGGTGAATATGGCATTCTAAAGGAGAAAGTAGATGTCTGAACTAAATAAGCAGGTAGTAAGAGACTACGTGGAAGCATTCAACCGCCGAGATCTGGACGCGGTCTGCGCGACCTTTTGGCCCGATGCTTCAGTATACGGTGTACTCGGCAACGGCGCGCTTGAAATAACAAGAGTAATCTGGAAAGAGTTGATGGACGCTAACGATATGCGATTGACGATCGACTCGATGGTGGCTGAAGGTGACACTGTCGCGGTGAAGTTCATTGAACGTGGCAAGTCGATAGGATCTTTTCGCGGACTTCCGGTTACCGGCAGGACATATGAGATCACCGCTATGGAATGGTTTGAGTTCGAGAATGGGAAGATCAAGCGGCGTTGGGCGGTGCGGGATTCGCTGACGATCGCGAAGCAATTAGGGTTGCCCCTCCCCGCTTAATACTATTCGACTGCCACAGGATCCAAAGAGAAACCGCCGGTTCGAAACCGGCGGTTTTTTTCTGTCTATGAAACGGGCAGACGGGGACGTCTGCCGCGTACACGCTAGTAGTTGTCGTGCAACTCTTCGATAGCCGCAACGATCTTCTCGACATTCGGCAGGCAAGCCATGTCACCGTCGACGCCGTACGCCACGCGGGCATCGATAGCCGTCAGCAACTTGACCGGAGCCTCAAGCGAGAAGAGCCCCTCACCTTGCGTGATGATGGCAGAGATGGTTGCCGCGGCACCGCCATGGAAACGGTCCTCGGTAACCACCAGCACCTTGCCGCACTCCTTGGCGGTCTTGATGATCGCTTCTTCGTCAATCGGTTTCACCGTTCGGAGATCGACCAGGCGGACATGGACGCCCTTCTCGCGAAGGATCTCTGCGGCCTTACGGCACATCTGGAAAGTCGCACCGTAGGTGATGATACCAATATCGGTTGCATCCTCGTAGTAGGTCTTCGCCACACCAAACGGAATCAACTCGTCGATTCCCGGGAGAGTGGCCTCCATTGGTACCCCTTCCCAATCGCGGCGGTTATACAGCGCCACCGACTCGCAGAAGAGGACCGGCGCATCGGTCGCCCAGGCAGTTTTGAGAAGTCCGGCGGCATCATAGGCGTTCGAAGGAACGGCGATCATCAGGCCGGGGATATTCATCCAGGTGCCAAGGTTACCTTCAGAGTGCCAGAAGGCTCCGGCTCCCTGCTTGTAACCGCCATACGTGGTTCGAATAACCATCGGCATACCGAACAGGCCACCCGAACGCTGATATGTCGTGGCGATCTTATCCTTCAACATCTGGTATGCCGGAGACATGTAGTCGAGGAACTGGATCTCAGGCATCGGCCGACGGCCCTGATAGCAGTGTCCGGCGGCGCGACCGAGGATACCGACCTCGTCAAGCGGCGAATTGAAGCAACGGTCGTTGCCGAACTCACGCTGCAAGTTCTTGGAGACGAGGAACACGCCGCCTTTCCCTTTCAGCTTCGCCTGCTTTTCTTTCTCTTCGATCATATGACCGGAGAAGTCAGCGACGTCCTCACCGAACATCAAGACATCGGTGGTCAACGTGAAGATGTCGAACAGCGTATAGTTGATGGCAAACCGCATGGTCATCGGACCGACGTTTTCCGGGAGTTCCGGAGTCGTGAAGTATCCCTTCTCGTGATACTCTTTGAACTTGGCGGCGCGATCATACTTGGCGCCATCCCGATATTTCTTCCAGGTCGCTTTGGCGACATCGAAATCATAGTTGTGCACCAGTCCGGAGATGAACTCCTGGGTCTTGGGCACGAAGGTCGAGACTGCCTTGGCCGAGGTCTCGGAGATCTCGCGATCCAATTCATCCCAAATCTCGCCGATCTCCTTCGGGGAGATGATCCCATCCTCGATCAGGGTATTACAGGTCTTGAGAATGCAATCGTTGTAGGTATGCCAGTCCTGTTCGACTGGATCCATGTAGAACGACTGGTCATCGGAACCGGAGTGCGAACCTTCGCGGGTGACGCGGATATTCATCAACACCGGGCCCTTGGTCCGGGCATACTCGGCGGCTTCAGCCGCGCCAGCCAGCGCTGTCTTGATGTCGGTCCCATCGACGTGCATGATCTTCAAGCCAAAACGTTGAAGACCTTCGTACGGCGTGGTCGGATCACCCTCGGGGAACTGCTCTTCAACCGAGACCGATATCGCCCAGCCACAGTTGTAGATACCGTAGATGATGTTCGACTTGTAGAAAACCGAATAGAAGACCGCACGACCAAACTCAGCTTCGGAGGTCGAACCTTCGCCAATACAGCAGAGCGTGACGGCATCTTTGGGATAGGCGCCGCCCGGAATCGGGGCGAACTGCGTGATCGGCGTCGGGTTTCTGATGGCGTCAGCGAGACCGGCGGCCTCGATAGCGTGCGAGCCGGTCGGCGAGGCCTGCGGAAGGATCGCCATATCCGGGTAGCCGGGGTGTGCGGGGATCTGCTGCCCCTTGTTTCGGGCACGGGAGTCGCCGATCGCTTCAAGCATCTTGTCCCACAAAGTGGAGCCGCGATGTATATCAAACGCTTTGTTACGGTAGTAGCCGAGGAACGGGTCATTGAGGCGCAGATTGGAGGCAAAGGCGACATCCATCAACTCCTTGCCGCCACATCCGATGAAGAAGCGATTGTACCCTTTGCGCAAGAGCAGCTTCTCTTCGCGCTCGACACGTCGAGCGGTTAGCATAGAGCGAAGCATATGCCTCAACTCGGCCGGGGTCTTACCGGAATAGGCTTCCAACGGCTCATTATCGCGGTGCTTCTTGGAGGGCACCTTACCGTCGTAATTTTTGATCTTGTCTATCAGCGCAAGAACTTCCAACTGAAAACCTCCTTAAAGGTCTGGTCTTACTTTCGCATCAGGCGCATATGGGATTGGTAGACCTCTGATGTAAATGTTCCGAGGAACCTGACCCGAAAACTTCCGCCAAGATATAGTACATCCGTTTCAAAAGGCAAACTCATTTTTGGCCGCTAAGTTCCTCTTTTTTTAGGGAGTTAGCGTTTTTTTTGAAATGTACCATCTGTCACAAGGCGGGGGTCGCTTTTTTCCTTTCCCGCGGTCGTGCGAGGACATAGATTCCCTCATAGCAGACAATTAGTTAGCCGAAAGGAACAGGCTTCCATGAAACGTCGCCCCGCAGCAGTACGTCGCTCAATCACCGCCGACGACCTCTTCAAACTCAAAGTGCTCACCGGACTCTCTATCGCGCCAGACGAAAAGAAGGTAGCCTATACAGTTGAACAGGTAGACTCTGACGCAAACAAATATTTCACCAATATCCATTTGCTGGATCTGGCAACCGGCAAGTCCGACCAGTTCACGTATGGACAGAATGGCGATGGTCGGCCGGTCTGGTCCAAAGACTCCACACGCATGGCCTTTACCTCCTCACGAGACAAGAAGTCCGGCATTTATGTCTTGCCTTCCACCGGTGGCGCGGAGAAAAAGGTGTTCGAGGCGGAAGCGATGATCGGCGATCTGATATGGCATCCGGACGGAAAACATCTTCTCATCTGCCTGCGCTACAAGGATTCGCATTTTATCACCGACGAGAAGAAGAAAAACGAGCCACCGGTCTATCGCCATATCACACGGCTGTTTTACCGGCTGGACGGTCTCGGATTCCTGCCGCAAGATCCGTGGCAGATCTACGCGCTGAATATCGAAACAGGATTACTGAGAAAACTGACCTCAGGTAAGCGGGACAATCACTCCCCTGCTCTCTCCCCTGACGGCCAAACCGTGGCATTTGTCTCCAACCGGGCGAAAGATCCGGATATTGACAGCCTGCGAGATGAGATTTTCGTCATTCCGTTCAAGGGCGGTAAGGAGAAAATGCTGGCAACACCAGCTGGCCCGAAAGCCGGCTTGACCTTCTCTCCAAACGGCAAGCTTATCGGCTATATCGGGCATGCCAATCCGAACGATGCTTGGGGGGTGACCAATCATCACGTTTGGGTGATTGGCGTCAACGGCGCGCCGAAAGCGCGCGATCTGATGCCTAAGTTCGATCGGATGGCCTATGACCAATCGATCGCGGATATGGAAGATGTGCATGGCGGAGCGCTACTCTTCTGGTCGGGAGACGGGAAACGACTCTTCTTCCTTTCTTCCGATACCGGCGCGACCAATATCTACTATGTGCCGTTGTCAGGCGGCAAGCCAACGCGCGTTTTCAAGGGAAAATGCCATGTGAAGTCGCTCTCCATGAACGGTTCTGGGAAGATTGCCGCGTTTACCTATGCTGATCTGGAGAATCCGGGTGAGCTGATGACATGCGCGACTCAGTATGGCGGTGAAGCCAAGGCCAAACGGCATACCGATCTGAATCCGCTGCTTAAGACAACCATCCGACTTGGGCACACGCGTGACGTAATGTTCAAGTCGTTTGACGGAACCGAAGTTCAGGGTTTCCTGGTAACCCCTCCCGGATTCAAATCGACTCGCAAGTATCCGGCGATCCTGGAGATCCATGGCGGGCCACGCGTCCAGTACGCATATACGTTTTTCCACGAGATGCAGCTATTGGCGGCCAGCGGATACGTAGTTTTCTATACCAACCCGCGCGGAGGCTCCGGGCGGGGCGAAACCTGGGCGGATGCTATCGCCGGCGGTTGGGGTGACCTTGATTATAAGGACTGTATGGCCGCCGCGGACTATCTGGAGAAGTTGAAGTTTGTCGACAAAAAACGGATCGGCGTGACCGGCGGCTCATACGGTGGGTGGATGACCAACTGGATAATCGGACATACACATCGCTTCAAAGCCGCGGTGACCCAACGCTCGGTGACCGACTTGATCGCGATGACGGGATCCTCGGATATCGGCTACGCGCTCAACCGGGAATTCAATGGTTATCCGTGGACGAATTTTGAGAATTATCGCAATTGTTCTCCGATGTACTACCTCGAAAAGGTCAAGACTCCCGTATTAATATTGCATAACGAACGCGACTTGCGGTGCCATATTGAACAGGCCGAGCAAATGTTCGTCAAATTGAAGGTGCTTGGAAAGACAGTGGAGTTCGTTCGCTTCCCCGACGAGCCGCACGGGCTGTCGCGACATGGCCGTCCGGACCGTCGCAAAGCAAGACTTGAGTGGATACTGAAATGGTTCAACCGCTACCTGCGCTGAGTCGCAGGTAGACGGCACATGATACAGTTCGGGGGGGATGGGAGGCGTATGCGACAGCGTGGTAGCATCCTGTTCTGGCTGGTGGCGCTTGGCGCTATCTGCCTGTCTTGCGACTCTGATTCTCCGGTCCAACCGAATATTTCGACAGCGCGCCAATGGGTCGTGCAGACCTCGGGGACAACATTCAGCGGTCTCTGGGGGTCGTCACCAGATACACTCTTCGCCCTCGACCATACCGGTACCGTTCAGCGCTTCGACGGCTCCGGTTGGCATGACACAGGACTTCGATTAGAATACACTGCCAACTCGATCTGGGGAACGAACGCAAACGATGTTTTTGTCGTGGGTGAGGGGGGCGCAATTGCGCATTACGACGGATCAAATTGGACGATTATGACGAGCAACACGCTGCAGTCGCTTCGCGCCGTCTGGGGAACATCGTCAACCAACGTCTATGCGGTCGGTGACGGAGTAATCCTCAAGTATGATGGCCAGGACTGGTCGACTGTCGCCTCTGGACTCGGAGTGATGCTCTACGGCATTTGGGGGAGTTCCGCCAACAACATCTATGCGGTCGGCATGAATGGTACCATTTATCGCTGGAATGGCGCGGATTGGATTTCGCATACTTCGCCGACAGGAAATTCGCTTCGTGCGATCTGGGGAACTTCAGCAAGCAATATCTGGGCGGTCGGAGCGCAGGGCACGATCGTACACTTCAACGGCATGGTGTGGGACACGACCACCTCGCACACCACTTCCCTGTTGACCTCGATATGGGGGTCTGGCGCCGATAACATTTGGGCGGCAAGCGGAGATGGCTGGATTAGTCACTTCAACGGAACTCAATGGGAGACTTCCTCTACCGGCTACACGACATACTTTCATGAAGTATTTGGGTTCGGCACGGAGAAGCTTTATCTGGCCGGAATGCATCACCTGATCATAGAGCAGGTTGGAACAGGCTGGGTTCCCATGACTGTACCGGGGGCGTGGCAGAATCTCAATGCAATCTGGGGACTCTCGGCGACGGATATTACGGCCGTCGGAGATTATCAGGCTATCCGCCATTTTGATGGCGCGACCTGGGAAGTGACTCACGATGGATTGGATGATTCGGCGTTCTTCTACGGTATTTGGGGAAGTTCATCTTCGAGCCTCTTTCTCGCCGGTGAGTACCGGTCCGTGTGGGAGAATGCCGGTTCCGGGTGGTCGCCAATACTCACAGGGACATTTGACTCGGTCACTCTTACCGACATCTGGGGCCTACCGACCGGAGAGTTGTACGTGGTCGGAAGTGGTGGGGTGATTCGCAAGTATTCGGGCGGCGTGTGGGAGCCGATGGCGAGCGGGACAGCCGTGCCGCTGCGTTCAATCTGGGGGACATCCGCGACCAACCTATATGCGGTTGGGGATAATGTGGTGATACACTTTGATGGTTTTCAGTGGTCTGCGGTACCGGGGGCACCCTTCGAACAATTCAGGTCAGTCTGGGGATTCACGGGAGGACCAACGTTTATTGTCGGAGACGACGGAGTGATTGTCACATTGACTGGCGGGGATTGGGCTTTTCTAACAAGTGGCACTTCCAATGATCTAAACGCGGTGTTCGGGCGTAGTGTCACAGACATCTACGCAGTCGGCGACTTCGGCACAATCCTGCATTTCAACGGAAGCACCTGGAGTTCGATGGCGAGCGGAGTGACCGTCGACCTCAACGGGATCTGGGGAGATGCGGACGGGAGAATGTGGGCAGTCGGAGATCATGGCGTGGTCCTACATTTGCCGTGATCTATGTATCAATTTGAGGAGCTACTTAGATTACGCGACGTGATTGCGTTTGAGTAGCCAATGACTCTTGAGGAACAGGTTTGCCTCCTCGATTGTCCGAAAGGTCTGCGATAGTTCCTTCTGTCCCCCGGCAGTGAACATCTCGTGCAATTGACGGAACGTACTGGGGTTGTTTAGCACATACAGCGCCATCGCCAGATTGTGCTTGCGGCACCACTCCATATGTTTGCCTATCACCTCGATCACACCCGGATAAGAGGTCTTCCAGTTGGAAAGATCGATCAACTTGGCCCAGGGTTGGTCAAGAATCGGGGCGATTTCCTCTTTGAAATCGTCGTGATAGCTCTGGGCAGTGGCGGGCCGCCATATACCATGTATCTTGACATAGATCACCGCGTTCTTCTGATCCAGGTCAAATGAGTATTCTAGGCTCCAGCCGGCCACAAGAATGATCCTTCTCAATTGGTGATGGTCTTGCACATGGAACACTTCCCCGGATTTGACTGGCGAAGTGTCCATTTCGCACGACAAACCGAGCGACCCCACAGGTCGCCCGATCAGTGTAGGTACTGGCAATCTACGTTCAAGATACCTTAGTTGTCCAGTATTTTTTGTCCCGCTTCGCTCTCACAGGAGACTAAGGTGCAATTGTGCGACCAGCCGTCGTCCGGGCGTCGGATAGTCACCATCGGAACCGACAAATCCAAACTGGTCAGGTCTCCGTTGATCCGTCAGATCATATGCAGTCAGATTGACGTTCGCCATCTTGCTCAAGCTATACGTCAGTGTGGCTCCAACTTCATATACATTTGCGATGGTCTTGCTCTCTCCCGTGTAAAGGATGATGGACCTCGCTGCGGTATACGCCAGGTTGAATCCCAATGTGAGCCTGGGAAGTAATTTGCCACCCCAATCGGCCCGCCACTTCAGTTCTGGAACATAAAACGCCGGATTGTAGTCATCGCCGGACTTGGTCTGTTTGGCGACTTGATAAACCATCCCCCAGTTCAAATAGTGATCATTGAAGAATCGATAATTAATCGAGAGGTCAACGCCATTACTTTTGAACCGGTTGATATTGTGCGGGACCGAGCGGAAGATGTTGGGGTCGTATTGATATTGAATGAGTGATTTGACCCGCTGAGCGAATCCGCTGAGCCGCACGGAGAGTCTGCCTTTCGGGTTATCATACTCCGCCGTCAGCACTCCAGAATGGGAGGTCTCTGGTTCGAGGTCGGCTCTCCCCTGCACATAGATCTCATCCGCAAACTGATCGGCGATGGATGGCAGTCGGAAGGCGTACCCGTAGCCTGCCTTGAGCCTGAACTCCGGTGTTGCCGCGAAGGAAAACCCTATGTTGTGCGAAGGCTGCACTTCACGGTTGTGCACGAACTGCGCCCGACCACTGAGGTCAACCTGAAGCTGACGTGACACAGAAACCGTGGTCGCGCCCCAAATATCAAACTGGTCCTGCCCACGCGACCAGAAGTTGTATGACTCATAGTCATAGCTGTAAGGCGCGAATGGACCGACAGTATTGAAGCCGGAGCTTTTGTCATCTGAGGTAGCGCGCAACGACCCTGACAGGTAGTCAATCCCTATCGAAGTGGTCACCTGGTTGAATTGTTGCTGGTATCGTCCGCTCACTCCCGCCGAACGCTTGTTGTAGATCGATCGCGAACGGACATCGACTGAATCAATATTGAGCACTGAGTCGGCGCCGCCGGGCGTGTAGTAGGAGAATTGGTAGTTGTAGAGCGAGTGGTAGTCGAGGTTTTTCTTTTCCCAGAAAATATCGAACTGCAGTTCGCCCGATTGCGAAGGAGCATACCGATAGGTAAGGTCGGCCGAATAGTTCTCATCCTTCTGGTGGTCATTCAGGCTGGTCGCGTCACGACTACCGTAAACAGGAATGGCTGTCGGATCCGGCACCGGACCAGGCGCGCCCAATGAGTCATCGAAATATCTTCCGGAAACTGACAGCCGGTGGCGGCCATCGCCACTAAGATAATCACCGCGGACGCCGAACAGTTTTCGCTCGGCACCTGAATTCAGTCGATCATTCCCCGCTTCGCCGAACTCAGCAAATCCGCCGACGCCGACTCGCCCAAGTAACTTGGAGGCATCAACACGGTAATGCCGGAGATCGCTTTCGCCGTATCGCGTGACGATATCGAGCCGATCCACCAGCGCGGTTCTGCTTATCAGATTCACTACGCCGCCGATAGCGTCTGCGCCATAAAAGGCAGACTGCGGACCTTTGAGCAGTTCCACCCGTTCGAACTCATCTGCACTAAAATCCGAAAGGTTGAAGCCGCCAAGCGAGTAATCCCGGACCACCCGACCGTTATACAGAAGCAGCATATGGCGGTTGAAGGTCCCCCAATTCGACAGTGTGGTGATCGATCCGACTCCACTAGTCTGACGGAGATCCAGACCAAAGCGACCATCCAGGGATTGCTGCAACGAAATATCACTGGATAGTGCCTCACGTGAAAGAGAGGTGGCTGGCCAGACCGCTTGTTTCGGAGATTGACCAAAGCGGTTGGCGGTGACAACGATTGTGTCGGGAAGCTCGGTCGGGGTCGAGGTGGTATCGGCTATGGTCTGAGATCCCAGCGCGCTCAGCCATGCCATAACCGCGGTTAAAAAGATGCGCCTCATGGCAGTACTCCTTGGTACCGAAGGCGCGTGAAGACTTCCGACAGCCCTGCGCTGCGGCACCTGGTCGTGGATAGTGCTTCGGCAGGTTTCCTGGCTTGGGCTTCAAACCCCATCGAGCGCCTTCCACGACCCCAGGTCGCGTGGCTTCCTACCCAATGAGTAGCCGTTACAGTAGCGGGGCTGCGACGGATTCGCGCCGTCTTCCCTATTACCCGTCCGGATGGACGGCACCGAAACGATGTTACTCCAATTAGCATTTCTCAAACGTGGCTGTCAAGCACCTTGCGGGCGATTAATCTATTGCGTACTCTATTGGGTCTAAAGAGGTAACAACCAAGGAACGCGGAAGAAAGACCGGCGAGATGAAGAGACTGATCACCGTCATAATCATACTGGCAGTTATAGGCGGAGGGGCCTATTGGTGGCTGGGCAAAAAGTCCGAAGCAAAGGTCACGTTTCGTAAGGATGTGGTCGACCGCGGCGACCTGGTCGTGGCGATAAGCGCGACCGGCACGCTCAACGCGCTGACCACCGTAACTGTCGGTTCGCAAGTGTCCGGGACAATAGCCAAGCTGTACGCGGATTTCAACAGCCCCGTCACAGAAGGGCAACTGCTGGCTCAGCTTGATCCGACTTTCTTACAAGCGAGCGTGAACGAACAAAAGGCCAATACAGATCGCGCCAAGGCGCAATACAACGAAGCAAAAAGAAACTTCGACCGCACGACGGAGCTGTTTGGTCGAGGTCTGGTCTCTCAAGCTGAACTGGATGCCGCGACAACGTCACTAGAGGCCAGCAAAGCCTCGCTGCAGCAGGCCGAAGCATCGCTTGACCGTGCGCAGGTCAATCTTCGGTATGCCACCATCCGCGCGCCAATCAATGGCGTGGTAATATCGCGGAATGTTGATGTCGGACAGACGGTGGCGGCCAGTCTGCAGGCTCCCACCCTTTTCACTATCGCGGAAGATCTCTCGCGCATGAAAGTAGAAGCGAGTATTGACGAGGCGGACATCGGTTCAGTGAAACAGGGGCAGCGAGTGACGTTCACAGTCGACTCATACCCCGAGGAACAGTTCGAAGGCTCGGTCACTCAGATCCGCCTGGCGCCGGTGGAATCTCAGAATGTGATTACTTACACCGTCATTATTGATGTGGCCAATCCGGACCTGAAGTTGATGCCGGGAATGACGGCGACCGTTTCTGTAGAAGTAGCCCGTCGGGACAATACGCTGCGTGTGCCATTGCAGGCGCTCCGTTTCACGCCTCCCGGAATGACGGCGCCGACAGCTGGCCAGGGACGTCGTGGTGGAATGCGGGACAGCAGTGAGGCGCGGCCGCAGGGTGGATTGCAGGCAGCTGACAGCCTGCAAAAGCCCGGCCAGGACAGGAAATGGGCGGACGGCGGTGAACGGCGCAAATTCAGACGTGATGCGCAGGGAGCCGGCGATTCTGTATCTGAGGGTCAGGAGATGCGTCGCGAGCGACCGAAAGGTTCGCGCGGGTTTGTCTGGATCATGGAAAATGGTACGCCGAAGGCCGTGCCCGTATTCCGCGGGATTCAGAACCAACGGTACGCGGAGTTGATTGAAGCGCCGCTGAAAGAAGGTGATACCATCCTTATCGGTACGACTTCGGGCAACAACAACTGCGGTGCCTCCCAGACGCAAACAAACCCGTTTATGCCGCGTATGCCGGGCGGCGGCGGAAGAGGGCGTTGAGGCCGAAGTATGCATTTCGTTGAGATTATTCGAGCGGCAGTTGACTCGCTGGTACGGCACAAAACCCGGGCTCTACTCACCATGCTGGGAATTGTAATCGGCGTGGCGGCGGTAGTGGCGATGGTCGCGGTCGGCAATGGCGCCCAGATCGCGGTAGAAACGCAGATAGCCAGTCTCGGGACAAATGTCCTGATGGTCTTCCCCGGTGCTGGATTCCAAGGACCGGTCAGCATGGGGGCTGGTCAGGCACAAAATCTGACGCTCGAGGATGTGGCGGCAATTAAGGAGCAGTGCCCGGCCGTTGGCTATGTTTCGCCCTCCAATCGAACAAATCGTCAGGTGGTTGCGGGAAACCTGAACTGGGCAACGCAGATTCAGGGTGGAACGCCGGATTTCTTCGATATTCGCGACTGGCCACTTCAATCAGGGATGATCCATACCGACCAAGATGAACGGGCCGCGACCAAGGTCTGCGTGATAGGGCAAACGATTGCGGAGAATCTCTATCCTGACCAGGATCCGGTTGGCCAGACGATTCGCATTGGAAAACTTCCATTCAAAGTCATCGGTCTGTTGTCGGCCAAGGGACAGAACGCCATGGGGCAGGACCAGGATGATATCATTGTCGCGCCGTTCGCGACCGTGCAAAAGAAATTGCAAGGCACAGACCGTGTCTCGATGATCATCCTGTCTGCAGTCACTCCGGAGCAAATATCGGAGGCACAGGCGCAGGTGTCAGATCTGTTCAGGATCAGGCATAAGATAGGTGCGGGCCAGTCGGATGACTTTACCATTCGTACGCAGTCGGAGATCGCGCAAGCCGCGGGTCAGACGACCAAAATAATGTCAGTTCTACTTGGAGCGATCGCCTCGGTATCGCTTTTGGTGGGAGGTATCGGGATCATGAATATCATGCTGGTATCCGTGACTGAACGGACACGTGAGATCGGCGTTCGACGGTCACTGGGAGCACGCAAGCGGGACATCCTGCAGCAATTCCTGGTGGAGGCGGTGCTGTTGTCGCTCCTGGGAGGAATAATCGGGATCGGTTTGGGGATACTCATCTCCTCCCTCATTTCCCGATTCGCCGGGTGGCCGGTCGCGGTAACGGCAGACTCCGTTATCCTGGCCTTTGCGTTTTCCGCGGCGGTCGGAATGTTTTTCGGCTTCTATCCCGCGCGCAAGGCGGCGATCATCAATCCTATCGATGCGTTGAGATATGAATAAAAAAAACTCGTTCGTGCAGACTACTCGAGCCAGACGAACTTGAAGAGCAGGACCGAGGCAGTGATCATCACGACGCAGTAAGCGATCAGCCCCTGGATCTCAGTGAAGATATCGCCCAGTGGACGGCCATCCAGTACTTTGGTACTCGCCCCTACCAGTAATAGAAGCAGCACGACCAGCACGGGGAATGAAAGCACCGCAAATAGCGCGCCTTTGACCGCTACCTTGGCGATTATCGCCGCGATCACCGTGGTCGCTCCGCACAATCCAACCACCCCTAGCAACAGCACAATAATGAACGCTCCAATATTCCCTGTCGGTGCATCGGTGAAGATAAAGAACATCGGCGTGATGATCACGGTCATGATCGACAGGAGCGTAAAGTTGAAGATCAGTTTCCCCCAATATATCGCGTCCGGCTC
This sequence comes from uncultured Ignavibacteriales bacterium, assembly GCA_964397415.1. Classification (GTDB taxonomy): domain Bacteria; phylum Zixibacteria; class MSB-5A5; order GN15; family FEB-12; genus FEB-12. The sequence goes on from CAYNIJ010000010.1 coordinate 20,044, forward strand.
GGCGCGAAGTTTCAGAACGAGCGCGGTGCCGGACTCTTCTTCGCGAATGAATACATGCGCCAGTCCGGACATGGCGGAGAAAAACATAATGATCCAGAAGAGAGCGGAGAGCAGTTTTGGGGGAAGGCCAGCCTGTCCCAATGAAAATGAAACGACCACCAGGGTGGTAACTCCGAACATCAGGATCGCGTTCAAAGCATAGCGGGAGCGTAGCTCCAGCCGAAGGTCTTTGGCGAAAACGGCGAACGCCTTACTGACTAACCCGACAGAGCTTTTGGGCAAGCGACTGCTCCTCCTTCTCGTTCGTGGCTATCAGGATGATAGTATTCTTGCGGTATTCTTCGACAATTTCAAAGACTATCTTTTTGCCGGCTTCATCGAGATTCGAGGTCGGTTCATCCAGAAAGAGAAACGCCGGCGCGTTCAGAAGCGCGACGGCATACTTTAGGCGCTGTTTCATACCGGAAGAATACGAACCAACCGCATCAGGCCCTCTCCCCTCCAGCCCTACCCGGGTCAGCAGAGAGTTTATCTCCTTGCCGGTGATATTGCCACCTGAAACGGTGGAAAAGAAGATGAGATTCTCCTCCGCCGTCAAACCATCGTACAAATTGAGATATGGGGAGACCAGCGAGGTACTGGCGCGAATCTCCGCGTCAGTAAGCTGTCGCTCATTCTCAAAGTACGCGATTTTCCCTTTCGACGGGTGCAATGCCGCCAGGAGAAGCATCAGCAAAGTCGACTTGCCCGAACCATTGGCGCCGACGATCGCCATCGAGTCGCCGGTGGATAGATCGAAGTTGATATCGTTGATGACCTTGCGGTCGCCAAAACGCTTATACAGATTGGTGGCGGTAAGCCGATACATGGGCGGCAATAAACCTATCATATGCCGGTTTGCCAACCAAAAAAAAGCCCCGCTTTGCGAGGCTCACATCTGAAGCTATTTTCGGTTAATTGCCCAATTGGCCAAGCATGGCTTTTGGTTTGTAGAGACGAAAAACCGGGATAGCATAACGCGTCCGACCGTCATCGTTCAACTCAATGGTGAACGCTTCTTCGAACTCAGTCTCAATTCTATCCTTTCGGACAGTTACCTGACCCTCGATAGACTGGCCGGCTTTGATCTGATCAGGGATCTTGATATCGAACGATTTGAAGTTTGAATCGATAACCGTAATAGTAAGGTCATGCGCTGTGAAATTGGTCAGCTTGAATGACCCTTTGCGACGGACTTTTTCGCCAAACTGAGAGACATCGACCTTCACAGGCTCCATCACCAGCGGACGTGCCGCTTCAGGTTTGGTCATGACTTCGGCGTAGAATTGCAGGATGGCATTGCCTTCGAAGCCTTCAAACTTGATTGCCGGTTTCTTCACTATGTAACCGACAAAAGCACGGGAATGGAATACCAGGTCGAGGGCGATACTGTCCCCGGGCGCGATAGTCGAATCGACCGCGAATATTTCGGTGCAGCCACAATCAGGGATGATATGGGATATCTTGATCGGCTTGTCGGCCGTCGACTTGACCCAGAATCGCTTGTTGGCGACGGCATGTTGCGGGATCTTGCCGAAATTATGCGTCCCCGGTGACATGATTATAGGGAGTTCGGCAAAGGCCGATCCGCCGATCAAAAATGCGAAAAGGCAGAAGAAATATCTGCTAGCGAACTTCATCATTCACCTTCAATTGATAACGGTAAACAATCGGTCCCAGCGAACTTTCCCAAAGAAGTGCCCAACATTATAAAGAAAGACTCGTGGCACCGATAAAGGATCGTCCAGGGTCACCGGCGGTGATGGGTATTCCGAGTCATCCCACGACCAATGGATCATCATTGCTTCGCCAAGGATGAGATCTTTGTGGACCGGTCCCCAGAAGCGTGAGTCATATGAATTGTCGCGATTGTCCCCCATCATGAAATAGTGGTCTTTGGGAACGACGTATGGGCCGAAATTGTCGCGAGAGTCACGCCCACCCGGTCCACGTGGCTCAATTTCGCTGGCGATGAACTTGGAAAACTCCGGATTCACGAAAGGCTGACCGTTAACACTGAGAACCTTGTCTTTGACCAGAATTGTGTCTCCCGGTACCCCAACACATCGCTTAATATATTTGGTCTGTTGATCCCCCGGCCAGACAAAGATGACAACTTCGCCCCGCTCCGGGTCGCTGATAGCGGGCATCCGCCAGTTCACCAGAGGGAGCCTCGCGCCATAGACAAATTTGTTGGCTAGCAGAAAGTCTCCGATGAGGAGAGTGTCCTCCATCGAAGAGGTCGGGATCTTGTAGGCTTCAACGACCGACGTCTTGATGAACAACGCTAGAACGATGGCGATAAGAAACTGCTTGAGATTGTCCCATATCGCGTCCCCTCGACCATGTCGGCGAGCCGTCTCTTGGGAGGGGCGGGTTATTTTCTGAATTTCAGCCATTCAGACTCCTGTAAAGGGCGAGTGTGCATCCGTAGCTTTATACGCTAAATCGGGATAATAGTGCCCGATCAAAAGCCCTTGAACATACGCATTATGTCGTTGTATGTCACGAGGATAATCAGGCCGAACAGGAAGACCATGCCGACCTGCTGCGCGATTGCCCTGGCCCTGACCGACAGCGGCTCACCCCGCAACTTCTCAATCGCCAGAAAGACCAAGTGCCCGCCATCCAATATCGGAATCGGGAGAACATTGAGCACCGCCAGGTTCACTGACAGCAGGGCCATAAAGAAGAACAGGCTCGAGGGCCCTTTCTCTGCTTCTTTACCGGACTGTTTGGCTATGAACAGCGGGCCACCGATCATCTTGGGCGAGACCTGTCCGGTGACAAATCGCTTAACGAATTTTACCGTCTCCCAGACGATGACATGCGACATAACAAAGCCGGATTTGACCGACTCGATAACCCCGTAGCTCTCTCGTCTAATGACTTTCTGTCCGAAACCTATTACGCCAATGGAATCTACATTCCCCGCCTCATCCATAATCGGCTCAGCCTTCGTGACGATCTGCGCGGTGGTTGTATCATTCCCGCGTAACCAGGTCAAGGACAACGGTTCGGCTACGTGGCGATTAATGCCGGCTCGAAGCGAGTCGAAACTAGCAACCGGAACGCCATCCAGAGCGATTATCTGATCCCCTTCGCGCATGCCGGCCGCGTACGCCGGACCATCGTCAGATACGGTGCCGACCAGCACCCTGGTGGTATCGAAGATCGGCTTGCCGCCGATGAGATAGATCCCGATCATGATGACTATCGCCAAAAGGTAGTTCATGAACGGTCCGGCGAAAATAACCGCCGCGCGCTGACCGATCGTCTTGGACATGAACTCCTCAGATGAACCAGTGGTCTCATCATCCGGATTCTCGCCGATCATCTTGACATAGCCGCCAAGCGGAATGATGCCGATGCAGTACGTCGTATCGCCCCACTTCTTGGCGAAGATGTTGGGCGGGAAACCAAGCGAGAACTTCTCGACCTTTATCCCCACTTTCTTGGCGACCAGAAAATGGCCCAATTCATGGATGAAGATCAGAATGCCCAAAACAAAGATGAATGACAGAATTGTCAGCATCGAACGCTCTCCAGAGATTTACGCGCGATCTTCCTTGCCTCAATGTCGGCATCTTGGATGTCGGCGATCGTTGGTTCGGTGACGGGGGCAAATGCGGCCACGGTCGCCGAGACTACCTCATATATGTCGGTAAACCCGATAGCTCTATTCAGGAACGCCTCAACGGCGATCTCATTGGCTGCATTATATACGGCAGGAAGGGTGGATCCGGTTCCCGCAACTTCATAGGCCAAGCGCAATAATGGAAATCGGTCGAAATCCGGTCGTTCAAAGGTCAGATTGGCGGCCTGCGTCCAATCAAGACGTCCAAACTCCGATTTCACCCGGTCCGGCCAGAACAAAGCGTATGTTATCGGTAACCGCATATCCGGCCTGGATAATTGAGCGATCACCGACGAGTCGACAAACTCGACCATCGAATGAACCACCGACTGTGGGTGAATGACAACTTTAATTTTGTCGGCTGGCACGCCAAAAAGAGTGGTCGCTTCTATGATCTCTAGTCCCTTATTGACCATGGTGGCCGAATCAATCGTGATCTTTGCCCCCATGTTCCAGGTCGGGTGATTGAGCGCTTGCTCAATCGTGACCTCCCGAAACTTTTCCAACGGGAGTTCGCGAAAGGGACCTCCCGAGGCCGTCAATATCAGGTTGCGAATCTCGTCCTTCTTCCCTGCCAGAAGCGACTGCCAGATGGCCGAATGCTCTGAATCGATCGGGAGAACTCTGGCCTGTCCCGATTCTATGAGCGGTCGAAAGATCGGGCCACCTGTAACCAGGGACTCCTTGTTAGCCAAAGCCAGTGTGATATTATGGCGCACAGCTTCAAGCGATGCATTAAGTCCGGCCGCGCCGACTATGGCATTGACTACCAGGTCAACGTCGGGAAGGCCGGCCAGACTAATGATAGCGTCGGCGCCAACCACCACGCGCACAGACTCGCCTGCTACCGCGGCGGCAAGCTGTTTGGACTTTGATTCATCGACAATGCAGAGGTACTCGGGGCGGAATTGATGGAACTGTTGAACGAGCAGATCAACATTACTGTACGCCGCTAGCGCCTTGATGTTGAACACGCCGGGATGAGCGGAAATAACATCCAGACAGGATTTGCCGATCGAGCCAGTCGAGCCAAGGAGCGAGAGCTTGCGTGGTTTCATGTCTGCTTCTGTAACGAGCGTTCGCTGTTAGGGTTCCGTCGGAGATCCACCCGGAAATAGAACAGGCAGAGGGATGAACCCCTGCCTGATCCAGCCTATTCAAACCAAGTCTCTTACTTCTTCTCGTCCTTCTTTTCCGCCTTCTTTTCGCCAAGCGGATTTCCCTGGGCATCGGACATGTATGCCTTAACGATCTTCACCTCTGTGGTCGGACGGGACTTTTCGCCGCCATACGGCTGGGGACCAACCGGAACCTTTCCAAGATCGCGCAGAGTCTTATAGCCGTTCACAAGATGACCGAAGACCGTGTACTGGTTATCCAAGGTCTTGGCTCTCCCCAAACAGACAAAGAATTGGCAAGAGGCGGAGTTGGGATCCGCGGCCCGCGCCATAGAGAGTGTCCCCTCAACATGGGGAAGCTCGTTGAATTCGGCCTTGAGCCTGTAGCCGGCGTCGCCGGTACCTGTGCCAGTTGGGTCGCCCCCCTGGATCATGAAACCGTCGATGATTCGATGGAAGATCACGTTATCGTAGAAACCTTTTTTGGTCAATGACGCGAACGAATCAGCGTGCGCCGGGGCGACATCGCGATACAGTTCGAGAGTCATTTTTCCAAGCGTTGTCTCAAGAGTAACGAATTGATTGGTCTCTTTCCGGATGGGGGCTTCGGTTTTGTCCACTTGGGCACTTCCTGTTTCAATCAGCACGGCGGCTGCGGCTACGAGTAATACGGTTTTGAACACGAAATTGTCTCCTCTATTGTTTTCTTGTCATATTTGCCGGTCAATATATAGGAATCCGTCTGCACTGGTCAAGCGAAGCGGCTATCGCTGGCGCTGCAATCGTGGCAGCTTGGCTGCAACGGTCGGTTGCGCTTCGACTACGTGAACTTCGAAAACGGTTCGCTCTGATTCGGTAGCCTGGTCCGTTGAATAGGCAGTAAGCCCGTAGGTAGGCCATTCATAGCGATACGCGGCGGGCGGCGTGGGGTCATAGATAGGGATCACCACACCATATTCGGTCAACAAATCCTGAATTGGCGAGCCTATCCCCCAGCCACTTTGTGAAGTGTCCGCATAGACCGTATTAAGTATCACGCCGTAGATTGGTTCAAATTCCTGCGCGGTGCTATCTTGATTTGTATCCGCAACTATGCCCACAAAGCCGAGCTGTGACTCATAATCAACATAGTTGAGCCAGTAAGTAGGGTCGGGGGTGTTGGCGAGTTCACTACCATTAAACAGTCTCACCAATGCGAAATCATCCCCGTTTTTGATGTATTGTCCCTGGAAAGCGACTCCGGGGGCGATCGTACTGGCGCGCACCGTCAAGTCAAGGGTATCAACTCCGGGGACCATCGCGCGAATCAGCGCATGCCCCTCCGTTCCGGAGAAATTGTAAGTGAGAAGCGCATTCCCCGCGGCAGCCGTCTGCAAGGATTCAGCCGACAATTGCCCATCCCCCTCCACTAAACTGAATTTAATCCATACCTTGTACAGAATATTGGCCGTGGCATCGACAACCTTCAATCGGATCAGCGGATCCTGATTGCTTGAGCCAAATGCGCCTTTGAAAAACTGACGATTGATTATGTGCTGTACCGCCGCCGGCACCTCGACCCGCATAAGGACTCGTGCGGTGTCAGTACCGTATGCATTGTAAGCAATGAGGTTTAGCTGACCATTGACCGGTGGGACAGTCCAGACTGTCGCGCCCGTTGCCGGAGTCAGTTTGGCGCCGCCATTCAGTTTGATCGAATCGGTTCGAATTGCGGTCCAGGTCACCTGGGTTGAATCTCCAACTACCACGGTATCTTCGCTGACGGTCATGGCGGTGATGGATGGGACCGCTGCGTTCATGGTTACTGATACGAACGCGGAATCCTGACCTCCCCGGTTATAAGCCCGCAGAGTATACGTGGTAACGCCGGTCGGTTTAACATACAGACTCCCGGATCCGGTATTCGAAAGCGACTGACCGGACGGGAACAGCTTGAGAGAATCAGTCCGTACCGCGACGTAACTTAGCAGTACAGAGTCACCGGGCACAATGTCAGCAGGGGTGCCGGTGAAGGTAGTAATCTCCGGCGGCGTGATAGTCGGCGGTTTGGTCGGTTTGTCCGACGAGCAACCACCCACCAGGAGAAATAAAGCGCACAATGCAGGCGCGATTGTTCTGAGACGCAGTATACTCGTAAGTGTCACCAGCGAAAATCCTTGTTAAGGTCTCACGTAAAAACGAAGGGCGAGTCCAATGTTCAAATATCGAGGCCGCTCCGAGGTCGCGATCATGTCGTATCGGTTCATAGACACGAGACTTATCTGCGAGCCATCGGCATTGCGCGCCAGGCGCAGATCAAATCCAAAATTCAGGCCTGCCAGCGCCTTTGCTTCGGTCTCGCCATCGATATTGGAATCATCGAATCCAGCCGTCATCAGGCCGGCGGTTACGCCCAAACCTACGTACGGCGCAAAATCCGAGTTGGCTATATCAGTGAAGTAGTAATTCATGTTCAGGTCGAGATCGTACGAGTTCAGGCTCAGGCCATCCTCGACCGTGACAATTACTTCATTATTCTCGAACCGGCTCTCGACATCATGATGCGTATAGCGGAAGTCCAACGACCAGGCGACCGCGCCATAGCGGACCTGGCCGATTCCGACACCGAGTGAAAAGGTCGGATCGTAGACATCGTCAGCGTCAAATTCGCCGTTGTAGTCTGGCAGATTGAAGAACTCGAGCTCTCCGACCGGGGCGGAGCGAGCACCAAAAACTTCGATAAAATTAAGGCTACGGCCAACGCGTGAGAATGCGCCGGCGTCGGAGACGGCCACCGACAAAACCAGCGTGGCCAACAGGGCGAGGGTCAGAAGTCTGGACATATTGTCTCCCAAAGCGTTACGCGACTTTCGCAGTATACGGTGTTGAGGCTTCCCTGTCAACCACTGTCCGGTTTAAGGTTAGCCATATCTTTGTACCCCAAAGTACTGATTTTGCCCACTTTTCCTTCCCGAGATGTGCTTAGTTCTTTATAGAAATATGACTTGCACCGATACAGGAAATGCCTATATAAGGAAGGCGAAAAAATGTTTGTTACATATTTCACAATTACGAGTTGAGTTATGGCAAAGTCAAAAATAGTCGTAATCGGAGCCGGAGTGATGGGGCAAGGTCTCGCTGAGGCTATCGCCACCACCGGCCACGATGTTACCCTGGTCGATCGGACCACCAAACTGGCGGAAAAAGGGATCAAGGGAATCAGCGAATCGATCGATCGTGAGATCAAGCGGTGGGGGCTGACCAAGTCTGACAAGAAAGCGATTCTGGCGCGCATCTCCCCTTCCAGCGACCTTTCGGTCGCCGAGGATGCGGAGATCGTACTGGAAGCAATCTACGAGGATCGCGAGAAAAAACGCGCTCTGTTTGAGAAACTTGATTCGATCTGCGGCCCCGATACCGTGATGATCACCAATACCGGCGTCCTGTCGGTCTCGGAAATCGCTGCGGCGACAGAACGACCGGAAAAAGTGATAGGCATGCACTTCCTCAATCCGGTCACCAAGATCCCGCTTGTTGAGATAGTCAAGGGCCTGAAAACCGATGAAACCACGTTCAAGAAAGCGGTCGAGTTCGCGACCAGCCTGGAAAAGAAGTGGATCACGGTCAACGAATATCCCGGTTATGTGACGACCCGCATCATTGTTCCGTTACTGAACGAAGCAATGCACGTTCTCATGGAAGGTGTCGCCTCGGCGGAAGATATCGATGAAGCGATGAAACTTGGATTCGGATTCAATGTCGGCCCGCTTGCCCTCGCCGATATGATGGGGCTTGATGTTGTGATGTCATGGGAAATGAATCTCCTGAATGAACTCTCCGACCACAAATACAACCCGTGCCCGATCCTTCGAAAGATGGTCCGCGCGGGACATTTGGGGGTCAAGACCGGACGCGGTTTCTTTACCTACGATGCTGAAGGGAATCGGCTCAACGGTCACAAGACAATGGCGGAGGTAACCAAGTGAAAATACTTATTCTCAATTGCGGTTCATCATCGGTCAAGTACCAGTTAATCGACACCGATACGCAGATCGCGCTGGCCAAGGGGTTGGTTTCCCGAATTGGAATGTCCGAGTCAGTCCTAACTCACAAACCGTGGGATCGTCCGGAGATCAAGGTCTCCGCGGAGATCCTCGACCATATCGTGGCGGTAGAGTATGTCGTCTCGATGCTCCTCTCCCCCAATCACGGGGTGATCAAGGACAAAAACGAGATCGATGCGATAGGTCACCGTGTGGTGCATGGCGGCGAGGAGTTCACCGATTCGGTGCTTATTACGCCGGATCTGATGTCAACTCTCCGTTCGCTCATCGAACTGGCGCCGTTGCATAATCCGCACAATATTCGCGGTATCAACGCCTGCCTTAAGACTATGCCGAAAGTTCCGCAGGTGGCGGTGTTTGATACGGCGTTTCACTGGCGGATGCCCCCGCACGCTTATATCTATGGCATTCCGTATGTCTTCTACAAGCGCTACGCCATTCGTCGGTATGGCTTCCACGGAACCTCGCACAAATATGTTTGCACTCGCGCGGCGCACATGCTTGGGAGACCACAGGAAGAACTGAAACTGATCACCGCGCATCTGGGGAACGGGGCGTCGATGGCGGCGGTCAATGGCGGCGTATCGATTGATACCTCCATGGGGTTCACCCCCCTCGAGGGTCTTCTGATGGGGACTCGCTCCGGCGATCTTGACCCGGCAATCATCCTGCATATCATGGCGCGAGAAGAGCTCTCGCTTCACGAAGGAAACACGATGCTGAACAAGCATTCCGGTCTGGTCGGCATCTCGGGTGTTTCCTCAGACATGCGCGAGATAATCACTGCCGCGAATGGCGGCAATAGCAACGCCAAGCTGGCGCTGGATATCTTCTGCTACCGCATCAAGAAGTATATCGGGTCGTATTGGGCGGCCTTGGGCGATCTTGACGCACTCATCTTTACCGCCGGTGTCGGGGAGAACTCAGCGGTGGTCCGCGCGCTCTCCTGCGCCGGTATGGAGAAGATGGGGATCAAGATCGACGAGGCAAAAAACAACGCCGCGGTCAGCAAAGAGATGGATATCTCGACACCCGATTCAAAAGTGCGCGTGCTGGTGATCCCAACCAACGAAGAGCTGGTGATCGCGCAGGATACACAGCGGATTGTCGAGGAAAAGCTCAAGAAGTAGGTTTGTCACCCGCCAATAAAAGGTGGGGTACGGTTTCGATACATCAAGGGCCTCGTTTGAGGCCCTCTTCATTTGGACGTCGGTCAGGATTTGAGAGTACTCAGCGCTTGATCAGTCTTCCCTCGTCATCGCGGTCGGCTATCCCCCACTTGCTCAGGTCCCCTTCGGTGCGAAGAACCGGCAGCGCGTTGAGTTTCTCGGCGATCTTTCTAGTCACCTCATCAAAGCGCTCAATGTCTGGTCGAATGCGGACCTTCTGAGTTGGACCATGCAGAAACAACATCCGCTTCCGTTCTTTGGCCTGGAGAATTTCGGTGAACAGCAATTTCCCGCTTCGAAAGAGGGATTTTTGCTCGATCTCTTGCTCAGTGACAGTAATGCGATAAAGAAGCAACTGCAGAGAACCAAAGATGGCCATCGCGATGAGAGCACCGCCGGTGAGCATCGATGGCGTGTGGTTCAGCTTGATCCCATCGGCCAATCGCATTCCGCCATAGACGACGACCGCCGCAAAGAGAATCAGATTGAACCACCTACGACCGGGGGTGTAGGTAACAGAAAGGTCAATGGAAGAATACATAAAGCAAATGCCCTTTCCACGAACTGCTATGGCGCATCAATCAATTGCTTAAACACTCAACCCTCCGAATTCGGCTCTTTGGAGGCAGTATCGGATCCTTTTGGTTTTGCCTTTGACGCTTTGGTATTCTCGTTTTTTCCGGCAGGCTCAGATGACTCAATCGGCAGAAGTGTTCCATCAGAAGTAATAAAAAAGGATGAGGAATGCGGATACACTCTGAAGGGAGTGCCTTCAGCAGACCCTACATGAAGTTTTCCCATATTGGCCCAGTTAGCTCCTCTCAATGAAGTCTGACCGAACATCAAAGATTGGTATGCACTTTGGTCAATTGTACTGCTAATTGACGAAATCGCACCCATTATGGATGAGGTTCTGGCTGCTAGTTCCGAAACGGCCTCTTGCAGAGCCGCAAGAGACCTTTCTACTGGCTGACCGCTCGAGCGCAGGCTCTGCAGGTCTATTGCGGTTGAAATCGGCGACTCAATCGGAGTGTCACTGGATTCCAAGTGTCGTATGTGTGCAATAATCTCCGTCTTGGCGATTTCAACCGAATCAAGATCTGTGTGGTCCAACTGAATAGTCCTAAGTGACGCAACATCGAAGGGAATCCTCTGACCCTTTTCTATTATCTGTATGAACGGCTTTCGAAGCGCGTGCCTGACGGCAAGTTCATAGAAGACATTTGGATTCCATTCAGTCAAATCTGCAATCACAAGGGCGTCATCAACTATATGCTGGATTATCTGACTAGTGATCAGACCCGGTTCCGAAATCTCATCAGCTCTAGTAGTGTGGTAACCACACTCAGCGGTTGCGGGCCGAATGACATGCTTGAGGATCTTGTCCGACCGTTTACGAGTCGCTGAATCCAACTCACCTATTGGGGCAATTACGAAACACCTTTTAATCTCCGCCATCAGGCCTCCCGTTAAACTACAGTATAAAGGTATTCTATAACAACACTCACGAAAATCACTTGTCTAATTCTCAACTCCTACATCAATTTCATACTTTTCTGGACCAGAGGGCTCAGGTAACGAGAGCGATACGCTCCCCGCAACCTGGCTAATCTTCGACTGCAGCGGAATCATCCGAATCGTATTGTACTTGTTACCAGACAGATCTTCGTATTCTACGAACGCATACAACAGAAAATCAAGAGCACCAGAAGTAGACTTCAACTTCTCAAATTCGCTGATTGGCACTCTTCGACCAAAGCCAATTGTAAGGTTTGCGTCTGTGCTGTCATTCTGTACGATTATTACGTCAGGCTGAATGGACTCTCTGTCTTCAAGCATCCTAATTGAACTAACAAGATCGACAAATGATCTCTTATAAGTCTCATTCCATTCTCTATATGTAATTGATGAAAAAGTGACACTCTTGACCTTTGCCGGAGTCGTTCCACAATTCTTCAATTTCGCCAATCCCTGAGTCGAGTAATAGAAGTTTCGCACTGAAAGGTATTCGTTGCTGTTTATCTGAACCGACTCAATGGGAACAACAATAGAGTCCTGTTTGTCTGATTTGCCAACTCTGTAGTTAAAACTGAAAAGCACTTGAGTTGGGTCAACTAGTACATAGGGTCGGAATTGCAGCTCCTGAAAACGTCGCGTCAGATCAAGTTGTTTCTTAACATCACGTTGAGTAAGATAGAGTCCAAGCCCCGTAATTATGACCAGAATGAGATTACATCCCGCCATGACAATCGTGGCCCAGTAGATGCCTCTCTGCGAAGGTTGTCTCGCTGGCATATTATAGGGTTCCTCCCGTTTGTTGAAAATCAGTACTGCAAGAATTGGGTTGCCACTTTGTTCAAGCAACAACCCAATTTAGTTGATCAGCCTAACAGAGTCAATATCCTGCAACTACAGATTCTTTATGATCGCGCTCGCGAAGCCCGAAGTCGGGACCTTCGTCGCACCGCTCATCTGGCGCTCCAGATCGTACGTCACGGTCTTTTGACCGATCGTCTTCTCCAGCGCCTTCTCGATCGCGTCCGCGGATTCGCCCCAGCCCATATACCTGAGCATCAGCACCGCCGACAGCAACAGCGATCCGGGGTTCGCCATATCCTTGTCGGTGTACTTGGGAGCGGAACCGTGGGTAGCTTCGAACAGGCCGATGAAATCGCCGATATTGGCACCCGGCGCCATGCCGAGTCCGCCCACCTGCGCCGCGCAGGCATCGGATAGATAGTCACCGTTCAAGTTCGGTGTGGCAAGGACGTCGTATTCCTCCGGACGCAACAGCGCCTGTTGGAACATCGAATCGGCAATGCGATCCTTGATGACGATCTTCCCATCCGGCACTTTGCCGCCGAATTTGTCGAACTGGTCGGCCTCAGTAATGAACTTGTCACCGAATTCCTTCTTGGCGACTTCGTATCCCCAATCACGGAACGCACCTTCGGTGTATTTCATGATATTCCCCTTGTGCACCAGGGTCACCGACGCGCGCTTGTTATCTATCGCGTAGTTGAGCGCTTTTCTCACGAGACGTTTCGAACCGGTCACCGAGATCGGCTTGATACCGATACCGGAGTCCGGACGGATGTTCGTCTTCATGGTCTTATTCAACCAGCCAATCACCTTGGCGACATCCTTGGAGCCTTTTTTCCACTCGATTCCAGCATAAACGTCTTCGGTATTCTCGCGGAAGATGACGACGTTCATTTTCTCCGGATGCACGACCGGCGAACCGACACCGGGGAAATAGCGGACCGGACGGACACATGCATAAAGATTCATTACCTGACGAAGCGTCACATTTATGGAACGGAAACCACCACCGACCGGGGTCGTCAGCGGCCCTTTCAGCGCGACATAATACTTCTTGATCGCGTCGATCGTCTCTTTCGGCAGCACTTCGCCATAGAGTTCAATCGCCTTTTCGCCGGCGTAGACATCCATCCAGTTGATCGACCGTTTACCGTTATAGGTCTTTTGCACTGCGGCGTCGACCACGCGGCGGGTCGCCTTCATGATATCGCGTCCAATTCCATCACCCTCGATAACCGGAATGATCGGGTCGTTCGGCACCACCATCTTCTTGTTCTTGACCGTGATCGCGGAGCCTTTGGGCACGACGATATGTTTGTATTTTGAAGCCATCTCTTCCTCTCTTAGTACTTCAACACCTGAAGGTGTTCTTTGTAAGTAGCGGCAGATTTCTGCAGCGCTTCCAGTTCGTTTTTGTCAAGCTTCAGTTCGAGGATCTTCTCGATACCGTTGGCGCCCAATACAACCGGCACACCGATGTAGATATCCTTGATGCCGTACTGACCGGTGAGCATAGCCGACGCGGCCAACACACGCTTCTCATCCGAGAAAACTGACTTGACCATGTCAACCGAAGCCGCCGCCGGGGCATAAAACGCGGAGCCGGTCTTAAGCAGACGGACGATCTCGCCACCGCCATCCGCCGTGCGGGCGCAAATGGCATCGATCTTCTCTTTGGGGAGCAGTTCAGAGATCGGCACACCGCCAACGGTGGTGTAGCGCGGAAGCGGGACCATCGTGTCGCCGTGGCCGCCGAGCACCATCGCCTGGACATCGGTCACCGCCACACCGAGTTCCATCGCGATGAACGTGCGGAACCGGATTGAATCGAGCACGCCGGCCTGACCGAACACCTTGTTGGTCTTGAAACCGGTGACCTTGAACATGTGGAACGTCATCAAGTCGAGCGGGTTGGAGACGACCAGGACAAACGCGTTCGGGGCGTACTTCTTGATATTCTCCGCGGCCATGCCGACGATCTCGGCGTTCTTGATGAGCAGATCTTCGCGAGTCATGCCGGGCTTGCGAGCCAGACCGGCGGTCATGACAACGATATCCGCGCCCTTGATATCCGCGTAGTCATTCGATCCAGTTACACGGCTATTGTAGCCACGCACCGGACCGGCCTGCGTCAAGTCGAGAGCTTTCCCCTGCGGAATCCCTTCGACGATATCTACCAGGACGACATCGGCAAAATTAGCTTCTGCCAGATAGAGCGCGCATGACGCGCCCACGTTACCAGCGCCGATAACGGCGATCTTCTTATTCATAGTACCCTCTCTTGGGTTGAACTAGTTGTATATGTTGAATGATCTAATGACAGAACGGTATGTGCGGCATCCCGGACCACCGCGACACGGGCATCACGGCTCAGCAGCTTGGCGAGATGAGCCCCGACATCTGTGACAGGATGATAAAACACGGCGCTGACATCCGCATCCGGGAGTTCAGACTTGAGACAGACGTTGATACGGCGTTGATGGAGTACCATACGGGTCAACTTGTGGGAACCGAATCGGTAGACGCCATCGCCCGGCTGATTGTTGACGGTATCCCATCGTGCAGCTTCATCGAAAAAGTGTTCTGAGCCGATCCCCTCTCTGCACGAGGCTACATTGACCAGCGCGCCACCGTCTTTGACTGCCGCCTGGCAATTCTCAACTGCCTTTTGCACTTGGTACATGTTCTTGTCGAGCGGCGGGAGAACTTCGCAGAGAACGGCGTCATAGGGCGCGGCCACGAAGCTCGCATATGCTTTTGCAGCGATCTCCACGGCCCTCGTGAAACTGTTCTCAAGCGAGCCGATACAAATGGAGCCGATGCGATGTGAGATGTCCGCCACGACCTGAATGGAAAGGACATTCAGGTCGGACACAAACGCCAAAAGCGACTGCAAGTGATCGGCAACGGGATTCCCCTTGAGTCGAAGCGGCATCGCCTCGAGCGAATTCGCCATGTTATGATTGCGAGTGGTGGTTGCCAAGTCGCAGAGTCCGGGGAAAATTCCTTTGCGGCCACCGGTGTAGCCCGCAAAATAGTGCGGCTCGACGGATCCAATGACGATCACCGCCGCGAAATCTCTGAGCATCCTATTCAGGTAAACTGGCTGGCCCAACCAGTCGGTACCGACTTGCGCAAGTGAGTCATTATCGGTCGCCACATGAAAATGCACACGCGAGCGTACCTGGCCAAGCAGAGTTCCAAAAATGCTCCTCAGGTGCTCCTCGGTCGGTTTCTTGTGTGTTCCGGTGGCTATCAGGAAATGCGCACGATCGAGAGTGCCTGGATGGCGCCGCTCTGTCCACTCAAGGATCTGGGCTGTCGGCGTGTGGCGGTATCCGTCGTTGACGACAAACAGTAATGAAGAAGCGGAGAGGAATTGCTCCACTCCGCTTTGATCAGCTTCCAGGCAAAATTCGTCATAGGATACAGGCGAGGCGAACGGCATAGGCGCAAACTGGTCAACCACCACCGATTCCGGGAGTGTGACTTTCAGTTCAGACCCTCCATATGCCAAATGAATCTCCATGATCCACGCCAACCCAAAGTCCTATGTCGTGCCCATTCTATGTGCGGGCGAAACCAGAGTGCTTACTTCAATTCCGGGAAGAAAAACGCGATCTCGATCTTCGCGTTGTCATCCGAATCCGACGCATGCACGGAATTCTTCTCGATATTCAAGCCGATCTCCCAGCGCAGCGTGCCACAGGCCGCCTTCTCGGGATTCGTGGCGCCGATAAGAGCTCGGGTATCTTCGACCGCGTTCTCTTTCTCCAGCACCATCGGAACAACCAGACCGGAGGTCATGAAGGCGACCAGATCGTTGAGGAACGGCTTTCCTTCATGCACCGCATAGAAGCGTCGGGCGTCAGCTTCGGTCAGGCGGAGCATACGGAGCGCCACCAGTTTGAAGCGGGCTTTTTCCAGACGGTTAATGACGTGGCCGATCAGGTTACGATCGGTCGCGTCCGGCTTGATCATCAGCAGAGTTCTTGTTTTCAAACAGGTCACCTCGAATATAATGTTCGTTATTTCTTGATCTTGGCCGCTTCGCGGAAACCGATCTCGATCGCCTTGCGATTTTTGTCTTCGGTCCCTCGCGGAGCGCGCGCCAGCACTGCTTCGGTCAGCGCTTCACGGGAGACACACCCGGTCAGTTCGCCGATCGCGGCCAGCGCGATAACATTGGCCACCATCACATGTCCGGCCTCTTCCCGAGCTAGACGAGTGAATGGCAGACCGTAGTAATTCTCAGTCGGAACGTGCGTCACCAGAGTCGTGTCGACAACCAGTGTTCCACCTTCTTTCAGGTCTTCGTAGTACTTGTCCATCGCCTCCTGCGTCATCGCGAGAAGCATATCGAGTTTCATCGCCTTCGGATAGAAGATCTCGTTGGAGGAGATCACGACATCCGATTTCGACGCGCCACCGCGGGCTTCCGGACCGTACGACTGGGTCTGGACGACATTTCGTCCGTCGCCGCCGCCGATCGCTTCGCCGAGGATCACGGCCGCAAGGATCATCCCCTGACCGCCGGAACCGGAGAGACGAACCTCGAATCGGTCCTGCGGGATCTGTACTTTGTCGAGTATTTTGGCCATGGCTATTTCCTCGCCGCCAGCGTATCGACCATCTTCTGGTATTCGTCGCAGAATTCGGTCTTGATGTTATCTTCATGCAGCTCGCCGGTGATGATCTTGCCGCGCAGTTCTTCTGGCGACATAGTTTTCGCTTTGGAAAGCGGCACCGCGAGCTCCTTGAACATTTTGATCATCGCAACCGCGTCCCCCTGTTTGTTCAAACGGCCATAGTAGGTATGGCAGTTGGACATCGCCTCGACCAGCGAGAAACCATTGTGCTGGATCGCTTTCATGATCAACTTTTCGAGCTGGGGAGCATGATGGACCGTCTGACGTCCCACAAACGACGCACCCGCGGCCTGGGCCAATGCACAGGCATCGAACGCTTTCTCAGCGTTGCCGTACGGCGTAGTCGTTGAGAAAGAGCCTGCTGGTGTGGTCGGAGAGCCCTGACCGCCCGTCATGCCGTAGATGTAGTTATTGATCAGGATGCAGGTGATGTCAATATTGCGACGGCACGCGTGGATGAAGTGGTTGCCGCCGATAGCCAGTGCGTCGCCATCGCCGGTGATCACGATCACTTTCATCTTCGGCTGGGCGAATTTGGCGCCGGTCGCGAACGCAAGCGCACGGCCATGGGTCGTGTGCAGCGAATTAAAATCAAGGTAGACCGGCATGCGGCTGGTACAGCCGATACCGGAGACCATGATGATCTCGTCCTTGTTAAGCCCCAGATTGTCAATTGCGCGGATCAAGGCACTCATGACGATCCCATTACCACATCCCGCGCACCAGACTGAAGGGAATTTCTTCCGCGGGCGAAGGTATGACAGGATAACGTCGGATTTATGCTTCTCAACAGTAGTCGCCATTAGATCACCTCCTCCACTTTCTCGAGCAACTGCATCGGCGTCAGGATCTCGCCATCGTAGCGTTGCACGGTGTGGATCTCGATATCGCGCGGCAGAATGCGACGGATCTCGTGCACTATCTGCCCCATATTCAACTCAGCCACGATCACCTTGCGGCATCGGGCGCAGAGTTCTATCAGCTGTTTGTCCGGGAACGGCCAGATGGTATAGAGCTGGATCGAGCCAACCTTGGCCCCTGCCTTACGCGCAATCGATGCGGCCTGCATCGACGTGCGCGCGACCGTACCGTACGAGATGAACGCTATCTCAGCGTCATCCATCATCTCAACGCGGAGCTTTGTGATCTCATCCGTATAATGCTCTATCTTGTTTTTGAGCTTATCTAGTTTCGGCCAGATCTCGTCGGCCCGGTTGGTCGAGAATCCCATCGTGTCGTGGGTCAGACCGGTCACGTTGTACCGATACCCTTCACCGTATGACGGCATCGGCGAGACGAGATTCGGGGTCATGGCAAATGGTTCGAACTTCTCCGGCGGAACCGTCGGTTTGACACGGTTGAAGATCTCGTATTCACCTGGTTCCGGAATGGTCACCATCTCGCGCATATGACCGAGTACTTCGTCAAGCAGGATCGTCACCGGTGTACGGAAACGCTCTGCCAGATTAAACGCGCGGATCGTCTCGGTCAAAGTATCATTAACGGATGACGGCGCTATCGCGATCGCGGTGTAGTCTCCGTGTGTCCCCCAGCGAGCCTGCATCGTATCAGATTGACTGACTTTGGTCGGAAGACCGGTCGATGGGCCGCCGCGCTGGACATTGACTATCACGCACGGCGTTTCGGTCATGTAGGCATAGCCGATATTTTCGAGCATCAGCGAGAATCCCGGCCCGGAGGTCGCGGTCATCGCCTTTCGCCCCGTGATGGAGGCCGCCACGACAGCGGCGATCGACGCGATCTCATCTTCCATCTGGATGAAGCGACCGCCTATCTTCGGCAGTTCGCGTGCGCTCCCTTCGGCGACTTCCGTCGAAGGCGTGATCGGGTATCCGGCGAAAAAACTCAGCCCGGAGTAGATCGCGCCCTGAACACAGGCGATATTCCCCTGCATTAATCTGCGTTTATGAGCTGCCACTCGTCACCTCACTTGTAATTCGAGGTTATGGCGAAATCAGGGCAATGCTCCCAACAGATCGCGCATTGAATACAGTCGGCCGGGCGGGCGAGCACTGGTTTGCCGTCGCGGTCGGGTTCGAATACCTGGGTCGGGCAGAAGGCGATACAGATATTACAGGCCTTGCACCAGCTCAGGTTAATGTTCAGCGGGGCTGGGCCGTTCGAATAATCATACTTATTCTTGATCGGCTTCTTTCCGGTCGTCGACTCGGCCCCGGTTGATTGATCAGCCATTGCGTTACCTCTATCAATTCAGTGTGCAGATGCACAAG
Organism: uncultured Ignavibacteriales bacterium; assembly: GCA_964397415.1. Classification (GTDB taxonomy): domain Bacteria; phylum Zixibacteria; class MSB-5A5; order GN15; family FEB-12; genus FEB-12. The sequence goes on from CAYNIJ010000010.1 coordinate 39,273, forward strand.
TACGACTCTTTTCTCTATTATTTACGCTTTTTCGGAGAAAGCGCAACTCTTTTTGTCCCTTTTTTCACAATCTTCGACTTCCCGGATGATTTTTTCACCTTGGGCGACGATTTAGTACTTTTTGCCGGTGATTTTCCCTTTTTGGGAGAGGATTTCGCCGACTTTTTAGTACGGTTTTTCATCAATTCCGCAAGTAGGATAGGAATTTCGGTCGGCGAAAACGCAACGGGGATACCCACTTTGTTCAGCGCCTCTATCTTTTCTTTGGCTGTACCGCTGCCTCCGGAGATGATCGCGCCTGCATGCCCCATCCGCTTTCCGGGTGGCGCGGTCTGTCCGGCGATGAACGAAACGACCGGTTTCGTTACCTTCTTCTTGATGTACTCTGCAGCCATCTCTTCATCGGAGCCGCCAATTTCACCAAGCATGACAATAGCATTGGTCTCCGGGTCGGCTTGGAAGGCTTCAAGGCAATCAATGAAGTTGGTCCCGTTGACCTGGTCGCCGCCAATACCAACACACGACGTCTGTCCCATGCCAGCCTGGGTTAGTGCCCAGATCGCCTCATATGTCAGGGTCCCGGAGCGCGATACGACGCCGACATGACCTTTCTTCACGATGTTACCCGGAAGGATCCCGACCTTGCTGAGATCCGGCGAAATGAGACCGGGGCAGTTCGGTCCAATGAGGCGAACGCCTTTTTGGCGAAGATACGGCAATACCTTCATCATGTCATTGGCCGGCACACCTTCGGTGATGCAGACGATCAGTTTCACTCCGGCATCGGCCGCCTCAAAGATCGCGTCGACTGAAAACGCCGGCGGGACATAGATCACGGAACAGTTAGCTCCAGTCGCCTTAACCGCCTCTTCCATTGTATTGAACACCGGAATGGAACCGATCTTGGTGCCTCCCTTGCCGGGAGTCACGCCGCCGACCACATCAGTGCCGTATTTCTTCATCTGCTCCGCGTGGAAGGAACCATCACGGCCGGTGATCCCCTGGACCACCACTTTGGTCTTTTTGTCTATGAATATTGCCATGGTTGACTCCTTATGCCTCCACTCCGGCCAGATTGATAGCTTTCTTCACTACTCCATCGAGCGTATCCGCAGTCGGGAGTTTATAGCTGGCCAGTATCTTCTGTGCTTCCTTTTCATTGGTACCGGTCAGACGAATGACGATCGGCACGCGCGGCTTCAATTCATTCAGGGCGGCCACGATCCCATTGGCCACGTCGTCACATCGGGTAATCCCACCAAAAATGTTGAAGAGAATCGCTTTCACATTCGGATCGCCCAGAATGATCTGCATGGCGGTGACTACTTTTTGCGGATTGGATGATCCGCCGATATCGAGGAAGTTGGCCGGCTCGCCGCCATATCGCTTCACCAGATCCATGGTCGCCATCGCCAGTCCGGCGCCGTTGACAATACAGCCGATGTTGCCGTCGAGTTTAACGAACGACAGGTCAGCCTCGCGAGCTTTCACTTCGGCCGAGTCTTCGGCGTCCAGATCGCGCATCTCGGCAATCCGCTTCTGGCGGAAAAGCCCGTTGTCATCAACATTCAACTTGGCGTCGAGCGCGATAACATTACCACCGGCGGTCGTGATGAGCGGATTTATCTCAACGAGCGAGGCATCGTACTTCCAGAACAGGCCGTAAAGCTTCTGGATGATGTCCGCCGCCTGACGAACTTGATTGATATCGCGATACAGTTTGTATGCCAGATTGCGGGCTTCAAACGCCTGCAGACCGCGCACCGGGTCGACATACAGCTTGTGTATCTTCTCCGGGGTTTTAGCCGCGACTTCCTCAATATCTACACCACCTGCCGCGGAGACCATGATCACCGGGCGTTTGGTGACGCGGTCAAGAATGATCCCGACATACGACTCCGAGAGGATATCCTCTGCGACCGTGACCAGTACTTTTTTGACCGTCAGCCCCTTGATATCCATGCCCAATATCTTCTGGGCGAGGACGCGCGCGGCCTCTGCGTTTTCGGCGAATTTCACGCCACCGGCTTTGCCACGGCCGCCGACATGGACCTGCGCCTTAACCATAACCGGCTTGTTGAATTTCTCTGCGATGCTGAAGGCCTCGGCAGGGGTGGTGGCCACTGACCCGCCCGGTACCGGTATCCCGGCATCGGCAAACAGCTCTTTGGCTTGATACTCGTGGATCTTCATTCGTTGCTATCCTTATCGTGAATTGAATCTGCAGTCCCATCCAGGATCATCTGATAATAGTCTCTCGCATACTTCTCGAGGACATCACGCTGATTGTCCGCAGGGTTATCCAGCACTCTCTCCATCAGATGATTCAATACCTTCCCAACCGGCGGACTGGGCGGGATACTAAACATTGTCATAATATCATGCCCTGAGAGCGCGAGATCGCTCAGCCCGAAAGGCGGCTTTTTGTCCAGCTCTGACTTTATCTCAGCCTCGAATTGGTCAACATCGTCTGTCCTTCCCCCCATCCCCTGTCCCGAAACATCGGCGCGCCGAAGATCCAGCAGATCCCAAATGAGATCCACTCCCACTTTGCGCACGAGACGGCGGAGTCCCTTATCGGAAACGGCTGTGGTGAACATATGTCGTTCCACCAGCGTCGAAACATCTTTGGTAAGATCATTGGAGAAGCGGAGCCTGCGCATGATGTCACGGGCAGTCTTGGCGCCACCCATTTCATGACCGTAGAACGTCGCGCGGTCCCCTTCGTCCGAGACACGGCGATGTTGCGGCTTTCTGATGTCGTGGAAAAGCGCGGCCAGGCGAAGCCGAAGCGATGGTTTGGCGGCATCGAGCACATGGAGTGTGTGCTCGAAGACATCATACTTGTGGTAGGGCCCCGGTTGGGAGACACCAACACAGGCCTCCAGCTCAGGGAGAATATGCTTGAGCAGACCGGTCGTCTGCATGATGCGGAAGCCCTCAGACGGCTTCTCCGCTCGCTCGAGTAGCTTGGTCAATTCGTCTGCGATCCGTTCCGCTGAAACGGTCTTGATGAGTTCGGCGTGCTCACGTATAGAGCGAAAAGTTTCCGGCTCGATCATGAAATTGAATCGGGCGGCAAATTGCACCGCGCGCAACATCCTCAGCGGATCTTCAACAAACGACTGCGGCGAGGTCATCCGGATCATCCGCGCCTTGAGATCAACCTGACCCTGCAGTGGGTCGACCAACTGGTCGGTATCCAATGAAAGCGCCATGGCGTTGATCGTGAAATCGCGACGGATCAGGTCATCCTCTACCGGAATATTCGGGTCAAACGAGACATCGAAGTCTTTATGACCGACACCGGTGGAATGCTCCCGCCGTGGCAGCGAGATATCGAATGTGTACTGCGTCCCTTTGCGGAACTGCGTGAACTTGATGACGCCGAAGGAGCGCCCGACCAGATCGACCCGGCCGTGCGGTTTAAGTATAGAGGTCAGATCATCGTACCGAATTCCCGTCACAAGATAGTCGTGGTCTTTGACCGCTCGCTGTGCCTGCAGCAATCGGTCGCGGACAGCGCCGCCTACTTCGTAAATGCGACCGGATTTCAGGATGTCATCGATCGCTTCTTGTGACAGTTTACACATGTTCAATCTGGTACGATCCGTGTCCCTGCCTCGCCGACGACCGCCTTGCGGGCGTTGCGGAACGAGGTGATGGTCACCATATCGCCGCCATCCTCTATGAATTTGATGGCGGCCAGTATCTTCGGCCCCATGGAACCGGCCGGGAAATGGCCATCAGCGTAATATTTCTTCAGCTCCGAGAGCGTCACCCGCTCCAAAATCTTTTGATCCGGTTTGTTGAAATTGATCGCGACATTGTCAACCGAGGTCAGGATGGACAAAATCCCGGCGCCGATCTCTTTGGCGAGTACTGCCGAGCCGAGATCCTTGTCAATCACCGCATCCATACCCTCAAGCAGTCCTCGCTGATCGACATAGACCGGGATTCCGCCTCCGCCGCCCGCGATGACAATTGTGCCGCTGTCGACCAATGCTTTGATTGTCCTGGCCTCAATGGCGGTGATGGGCATCGGCGAAGGTACCACGCGGCGCCAGCCACGATTACCATCCTGCTTCATTTGCCAGTCGCGAGTCTCCGAGAAGATCTTGGCGTCTTCCTCGGTATAGAACTGGCCAATATACTTGGTCGGATTCTGTACCGCCGGGTCATGTTCATCCACCAGCATTTGCGTGATGATAGTGACAACCGGGCGGTCGATCCCTTCCTGTTTGAGCCGGTTCTGCAGCGACTGCTCGATCATGTACCCCATGCCGCCCTCTGTATCGGCAACGAGCACGCCAAGTGGCAGGATCGGGGCTTTGCCACGGGCCAACTCAACTCTTAGCAGGCAGTTGCCGACCTGTGGTCCATTCCCGTGGGTGACGACCAGATGGTAGCCGTCACGCGCCAATTCGACGATCCCATCAAGCGAGGATCGCGTATTGGCAAACTGATTGGCGATGGTATCTTCCTGGCCCGGTAAGGTGATCGCGTTGCCGCCAAGTGCGATGACGGCAGTCTTACTTTTCGAATGTTTCGGGTTCACTGGTGATACGCCTGAATGAACGAGCAGCCGCTTCCGGCTGCCCGCTATTCTCATCCGTGTTAGCGCTTCTTCCCTTTCCCAGCTGATTTCTTGGTCTTGAACCCGAATTTCTGGGTCAGCACTGTCTCAAGGTTGGGCGTGCCGATTTCCTGTAGGCTGTAGAAAACGCGGGCGGTCGGCTTGTTGATCTTAATGATCCGGCTCAGGTCGATCGGGGTCGCGATCAGAACCAGGTCGCACTTCGTGCGATTGATGGTCGTCTCCAAGTCCTTCACCTGCTTATCGCCGTAGCCCATCGCCGGGAGCAACGTTCCGATATTCGGATATTTCGTAAAAGTATCGGAAATTGACTGTACGGTATACGGACGCGGGTCGACCAATTCGGCCGCGCCATATTTCTCTGCGGCAACGACACCGGCGCCATAGGTCATCTCCCCATGGGTCAGGGTCGGGCCATCCTCAACCACCAGAACTCGCTTGCCACGGATCAACTCCGGCTTGTCGACCTCGATAGGAGACGCTCCATCAATAACGACCGCAGTCGGATTGTACTTGCGGATGTTTTCGCGCAAATACGACACGTTTTCCGGGTCGGCGGAATCGATCTTGTTGATGACAATACAATCTGCCATCAGAAGGTTATTCTGACCCGGATAGTAGCTGATCTCATGACCGGGGCGATGAGGGTCAACGACTGTGATATGGAGATCCGGCTTGTAGAACGGCATATCGTTGTTGCCGCCGTCCCACAAAACGACATCGGCCTCACGCTCCGCTTTACGGATGATCGCCTCGTAATCGACGCCCGCGTATACGGTGACGCCATTGACAATATGCGGTTCGTACTCTTCACGCTCTTCGATTGTGCATTTGTGTTTGACCAGATCCTTGAGCGAAGCGAAACGCTGAACTGCCTGGGCGGCCAGATCGCCGTACGGCATAGGGTGACGGATCGCGACGACCTTTTTCCCCATTGCCTGAAGGACCTCAGCCACCTTGCGAGTGGTCTGGGACTTACCGGAGCCGGTGCGAACGGCGCAAACAGCCACTACGGGCTTCGCGCATTTGATCATGGTCGGACGTCCGCCCTCAAGTGCGAAACGAGCGCCGGTCGCCATGACATAGGCGGCCTTTTCCATGACATACTGATAGGAAACGTCAGAATATGAAAATATCACTTCGTCCACGCCGTGCTTTTTGACCAAACCGAGCAGCTCCTTTTCGTCGTGGATCGGGATCCCTTTCGGGTAGAGCTTGCCGGCCAAAGCGGCGGGATAGCGACGGCCATCGATGTCCGGGATCTGCGTGGCGGTGAAAGCGACTACCTCCACCGAATCATTGTCGCGATAGAGCGTATTGAAGTTATGGAAATCGCGACCCGCGGCTCCCATGATGATGATCTTTCTCTTCTTCGTCAGCATTCTAAACCTCCTGCTACAAGCTATTCGTTACTCGATTGTCAGTTCGTTCTCGATTTTGCCGGGACGGCTTATATCGAAGACGACTGCCAGATGTAACGGATCAGGTAGCATGGAACCTGATAGTGCAAAGCCATGATCATATCGCTTCCTCACAACTCCGGTCCGACACCACGTTCCCTGTTTCCTATCTCAATTTCAACTTCTCAACATCAGTCCGCGTTATCGATCTGCGCGCGCTGGATAGTACCGGAGAAATCGACATAGATCGACTTCCACTCGGAGAAGACATCCAGTGCCGCGGTCGCCGCCTCGCGGTGTCCGTTGCCGGTCTCTTTGGTTCCGCCGAACGGCAAGTGAGTCTCCGCGCCGATAGTCGGGGCGTTGACATAGAATATACCGGTGTAAACATCGCGCATCGCGACATACGCTTTATTGATATCGCGGGTATAGATTGAAGCCGACAACCCGTAAGCCGTATCATTGGCCAACTCGATCGCTTCTTGGAACGTGCTGAAAGTCCCCATGCCCAACACCGGGCCAAAGATCTCTTCCTTCCAAATCCGCATAGTGCGCGTCACGCCGGAAAAGACTGTCGGCTGCACAAAGAACCCTTTGTCGTACGCTCCGCCAGTCAGACGATTGCCTCCGCACTCCAGCTTGGCGCCATCAGCTTTGCCGATCTCGACATATTTCAGGACAGTGTCAAGCTGCGATTGGTTGACGACCGGTCCCATCTGGACTGAATCCTCGAGACCATTGCCAACTTTGATCCCTTTTACCTTTTCCACCAGCATGGCGGTAAATTTGGCGGCGATATCTTTGTGCATGATGACTCGACTGGTCGCGGTGCAGCGCTGACCGGACGTACCAAACGCTCCCCAAAGGACACCTTCGGCGGCCAAACTCAAGTCGGCGTCGTCCATGATGATGATTACATTCTTGCCGCCCATCTCAAGGCAAAGATGCTTGAACTTCGGCGCGCATGCGGTCGAAACCTTGCGTCCGATCTCGGTCGAACCGGTGAAGGAGACAATGCGAACGCGATCGTCGTTCATCAGCGCGTCGCCTACAGAACCACCCGGTCCGGTCACCATGTTGACGACTCCAGGCGGAACGCCTTCTTCCTCACATGCTTTCATCAGATTGACCACCGACATCGGTGTGTCTGTCGCGGGCTTGATAACGATAGTGTTGCCGCAAATCAGTGCCGGCATCATCTTCCAGGATGGGATCGCCATCGGGAAGTTCCAGGGGGTGATAAACCCGCAGACGCCTACAGGCTGGCGGATCGTCATATTGAACTTGTTTGGAAGCTCCGACGGAGTGGTCATGCCGAACAAACGGCGGCCTTCGCCGGCCATGTAGTAGGTCATGTCGATCGCTTCCTGAACATCACCACGAGTTTCAATGAGGATCTTCCCCATCTCGCGCGTCATGTCACGGGAATACTGCTCCTTGTTCGCGGTCAGGCGAGCGGCGACGCGGTAGAGGATCTCACCGCGCTTCGGAGCCGGAACCAGACGCCAAGTCTTGTAAGCTTCGGAAGCGGCATCGACCGCGGCCTTAACGTCGGCCGGAGTCGACTTCTGGAAATGACCGATCACATCGTCGTGGTTGGCAGGGTTACGATTTTCGAAAGTTTGCCCGGAAGAGGAATCAACCCAGGCACCGTTGATGTAATTTTTGTAAACAGGTACGCTACTCATGGCGCACACTCCCTTGCATCAAAGTGTCGTGACCGATGCTGCGTGTTGTGAATTATTTCACAGCAATTCGGCGAAAGCGCTAATATACCGCTTAATCGGTCGTTGTCAACCTGATTCGGGTTTGCAGTGGCCCGCCTTTCTAATTGGTATTCAGCATGTTACGCTGGCACAATCCGGGGTGGCAGAAGCCCGTCGAAAGAGTTTCGTAACACCCAACGCATCTCGAAGTTGCGGCGCAGATTTTTCGCCAGTCGGGACCCCAGACCTACTTTCATTCAAAGGCTTTGAGTGCCAGAAGAAGAATCCGCAAGACCGACTGACAGATGCAACATGACAAGCATTTAGTAATTGATGGAATACGGACTTGGAACGTGTATATTGTAGCAACACCGAAGGAGACGATGTGACCACTCTGCTATTGCTTGGCTGGCTGAGCCTTCCCCTGGCACCGCTCAATCCGATCGAACAGGATACCATTGCGGCTATGAATCTTCATCTTTCCGCGGGTGTCACTAGTCCGAATGGAATTGTCTCCGTTTCGCCCGAGTTATCGGTGAAGTATGAGTTTAGCCCCGCACACCCATTCATTGTTCGAACTGAAGCTGATTTTCGCCTCGGGTCAGTTGGCACTCGATTCTGGCCAGCAGGGAATGAACGACAGCCAATGTACCTCGAAGGATCATACCGCTCTGCCTTGCTCGGACTTGACATACTCTATTACCGGGGAACCGACCGCCTCACCGCGTACTTGGGCGCGGGCATAGTACAATCATTTAACGAATTCGATGCTGATCAGGAGTCGCGAGATCTGCTCCGGTCACGTTACGGGATCGATCAGATAGATATGTCGCAGCGGGTCGGATATCGCTTTACTCTGGGACTTCGTTTTCACCGGACCTACGCCTTTGAGGTGGCCATCACTCAGATGGAACCGAACTTTGTTTTTGGGCGCGATTTCGGTGATGGAAGCTACTCGAAAGAGACTGTGCCGACTCAATTCAGTTCGTTCCGCTTCACCTTTGGATATCTTTGGGAGCTTAAGGCGTTTTAGTCACTGGAGTATTGCTGAGGGACCGCCAAAGGTACCAGCAAGCGACAGTCCGGTATGGCTTCCACCTTTCGCAGAACTTCCCCAGCCTTTTCAACTGCCGCTTCCCATACAGTCGCTGAACTGCCGTCTGGATGCCCAGATCTCCCGCAGCAAATATATCCGGCCGACCGAACACGAACATAAGATACATTTGCGCGGACCAGGGACCGATCCCCTTCACTTGCGTGAGATGTTCAGTTACCTCGGCATCTGACATTCTCTCGATCCTGCGGAATGAGACCTCTCGCGAACTCACTTTGGTGGCCAGATCCCGCACAGAAACTACTTTGGCGCGAGAGAGCCCGGCAGACCGAAGACTGGCGTCTGATAGCCTGCTGAGCACAGCCGGGGTGATCTTCCCCCCTGCCTCTTCTTTTAGTCGCTCAAAAATACTGGCCGCGGCTTTGGTAGAAAGTTGTTGTCCAACAATAATGCGGACCATCGAAGCGAAGCCATGCGGCAGAGTTCGAACCAGACCGGGGCCATGGTCGGCGATCAACTGCCCCATAACCGGGTCGATTTCGCATAAGTGCCGTTCGGCATCGGAATAACTTTCCATAGTTGTACTTGGCATGCGGCAATGTAATCTTTCAGTCGCGCTGAAACATCACTTTTTGCGGTCCATCTTGCGTAATCCTGCCGAACCAAACGAGTATCGCGGTGTTACAATCCCCAGACGAATTCATCGAAAGGGACTACATGCAAATTCATCACTGGGTAATGGCGTTGGGCGGGTATATGATTCTCATGGGGATCGTCGGATTCATCCGTACCGGCTCCCCTACCGCGCTGTATATCAATGGCGGCATCGCCCTTGCCACACTGCTTCTTGGCTATTTCTGGGGACGAAATCTGACCGGTGCGATGGGAAATGTCGTGATCGGCTGGGTCGCCCTGAACAGCGTTTTGCTGAGCTACATGACCTTTAAACGTATCGCGGCGCATGCCGAGGCGCGGGCAGGCTCAGAACTCATTTTCGGGTCGATGGCGGTTTTTTCGATAATTGTGCTGGTTCTGCTTATTCGCCATCGATTCAGCAGCTGAGATCGCTCTCTCGGAGATCACATAGCGATCGAAGAACTCGCGTCGGAATGTATCGAACCGATGCTCTTCGATCGCTTTCCGTATACCGCGCATCAGGTGTTGCAGGAAGTAGCTGTTGTGGTAGGTCGCCAGCACGAATCCAGTGATCTCTCGCTGATTGTAAAGATGGCGGATATAGGCGCGACTATACCGCTTGCAGACCTTACAGTCGCAGTATGGGTCGAGCGGTGACTCATCCCTGGCATATTCAGCGTTTCGGTAGACAATCTGCCCTTCCGAGGTAAATACATTCCCGGTCCGGGCATTTCTGGTCGGAAGGACACAATCAAACATGTCCACCCCGTGCGACACCGCCATCAGAATATCTTCGGGATACCCAACTCCCATCAAATAGCGAGGTTTGTCTTCCGGAAGATACTGGATCGTGTGCGCCAGCATCTCTTCCATCTCCTGCTTGCTCTCCCCCACTGACAGGCCACCGATAGCATTGCCGGGGAAATCAAGGCTGACAACCTGTTCGGCCGAAACAGTTCGAAGGTCCTTATAAACCGACCCCTGCACAATTCCAAACAGGCTAATTTGCCGTCCTGATCTGGCAAGCAGAGCCTGATGTTCATCTCTGCATCGCTTTGCCCAATCAAACGTCCGGCGAACCCCTACCTCCGCCAGATCATGATCAGCCGGGAACGGAACGCACTGGTCGAATGCCATGATGATGTCCGGCCCGATCGCATGCTCGATCTGCATCACCTTTTCAGGAGAGAAAAAATGACGGGAGCCATCGATATGAGACTGAAACTCCACGCCGTCATCGGTGATCTTCGCGATATCCCGAAGTGAAAAGACCTGGAAACCGCCGGAGTCGGTCAGGGTCGGTTTGTTCCAGCCATTGAATTTCGCCAGTCCGCCCATTTGCTCGATCACTTCGGTGCCGGGGCGCAAATAGAGATGATAGGTATTGCCGAGAATTATCTCGGCGCCTATCGTCTCCAAATCCTCAGATGTAAGAGCTTTGACCGAAGCGGAGGTTCCTACCGGCATGAAGGCAGGGGTCTGGACATCGCCATGCGCGGTATGCAGAACTCCGCGACGAGCGGAGCCGTCGGTGGTAAGTAGCTCGTGAAGTTGACGATTATCCAATGGCAATATCCAGTGCGGCTTGGATGTCAGAGACGCCAAATATCTCGACGGAGGGTTCCTGTAATTGACAGCGATTTGTCTGCGGGACGATCATGGTGGTAAATCCAAGTTTGGCGGCTTCGCTAACTCGCCGGTCAATCTGTGTAATGCCGCGCACTTCTCCGGAAAGTCCGACCTCCCCAACGACCATCGTTTTGGGGCGAACAGCGCGATTCTGCAGCGATGACGCCACCGCGGTCAGGATTGCCAGATCCAGGGCTGGTTCTCCAATGCGCAACCCGCCTGCGACCGAAGCGAAAACATCGTGCGCAGAAACCGGCATTTCCAGTCGTTTTTCGAGGATCGCCAACAGCAGCGCCAGCTTCTTGCTGTCGAGACCCGATGCTACTCTCTGCGGCGCCGCGTACGTAGCGCGTGTGACCAGCGCCTGTACTTCCACCAAAAGCGGACGGTTCCCCTCCATCACTCCGCAGACGACAGAACCAGAGCGATGCGTGATGTTCTCTGAGGTAAGGAACAGCGAGCTGGGGTTCTTGACTTCCTCAAGCCCCTTCTGTCCCATTTCGAACAAACCTATTTCTGCGACTGAACCGAAGCGATTTTTGGTCGCGCGGAGCATGCGATAGAGATGCGCGTTGTCCCCTTCGAAATACACTACTGTGTCGACCATATGTTCGAGCACTTTCGGACCGGCGACATACCCTTCTTTGGTCACATGCCCAACCAGAAACAGCGCGTTCCCTCTCCCTTTGGTTTGGGAGACCAACTGATTTGCGCACTCGCGGATCTGACCGATCGTCCCCGGCGGCGAATCAAATTGCGGCGCGGAGACCGTCTGGATGGAATCGACAATCACCACACCGAAATTGCCAGTTTCAATTGTCTCCGTGATCTCCTCGAGCGTCATGGTATTGATGACGGTGATATTCTCGCCAGTTACGCCAAGTCGCGTAGCTCTAATCTTGATCTGAGAGAGTGACTCTTCACCGGTCGCATACAACACGGGAATGCCCTGTGCGGAGTAAGCCTGTGCCGCCTGAAGGAGCAAAGTCGATTTGCCTATCCCCGGCTCGCCTCCGAGCAGAACCACCATCCCCGGCAACAACTGTCCGCCGATAACGCGATCAAACTCGCCGATACCAGACTTGTAACCGGACATGGTAGCGCTTGAAATCTCGGCGATTGTCTGACGCTCCACCAGTGTGGGCGTACCGCGCGCCTTCTTGCGCTCCGGGGCTCGTTCTTCAATAAGACTGTTCCAGGAACCACACTCGCGGCATTGTCCCTGCCAGCGCGGATGTTCCGCGCCACACTGGGAGCAGAAGTACGCGGTCTTGATCTTCTTGCCTATCACTTACGCCACCCGGATCGGTCCCTGTGCGGAACCGGAGATGAATTGTCGAAGGATCGGATTGCTGCTTGCGCGCACCTGGTCTGGTGTTCCATCGAACTCAACTTCCCCCCCATACAGCATAATTATTCTATCCGCGATCTTGAATGCCGACCGCATATCGTGCGTCACGGTTATGGATGTGACGTGCAATTTCTGATTAAGTTCAACAATGAGATCATCAATAACGTCGGAGGTAACCGGATCAAGGCCCGAGGTCGGCTCATCATATAACATGATATCCGGGTTTGTGGCTATAGCTCGTGCCAGCCCGACCCGTTTCCGCATACCGCCGGAAAGCTCCGAAGGTAACTTTTCACTCGTGCCTGCCATTCCGACCAGTTCGAGCTTCTCGTTAACAACGACATCTATCTGTTCAAGCGTATACTGTCGCGATTCAAGCATGCTGAGGCCGACATTCTCGGCTACCGTCATCGAGTCAAATAATGCCGCTCCCTGAAACAACATGCCAAAGCGACGGCGCATCGCGGTCAATCGCTCGGTATCAAAGTGGCCAATATCCTCACCCTCGAACAGCACGCGCCCGGAATCCGGCTCCATCAGTCGTAGCAGATGCTTCAACAGGACCGATTTTCCGGTGCCGGAGAGCCCTATTACGCAGATCGACTCACCGGCATGAACCTCGATATCTATGCCATCAAGCACTCGCACGCGGCGAAAAGACTTGACTATCTGCTCGAGCTTGATGATTGGATCACCCATTCTTATATCCTGAAAAGTATAACGGCGAAAACGAAATTGAAAACCAGCACCAGCACCATAGAGATCACTACAGAGCGCGTGGTCGCGGCGCCAACCCCTTCAGCCCCACCTTGCGTGCGGAACCCTTCGTAACAAGCGACCAGACCGATCACCAGTCCAAAGACCCAGGCTTTGACCAGGCCGTTGACCAGATCCATGAGCCTGAACGAACTGCGGAATCCGTTGAGATATGTTTCGGTGGAAACATCGACGCCAACCACAGATACGATCAAACCGCCAATTATCGCTACAAAATCAGCAAAGATCACGAGAAGCGGCACCATTAGCATACACGCCAGCACGCGCGGCATCATGAGATAACGGTTGGGGGATATCCCCATGGCGTCCAGTGCGTCGATCTGCTCTGTAACTTTCATTGTGCCAAGTTCGGCGGTGATTCCTGCGCCAACCCGTCCGGCGAACACAAGCGCGGAGAGCACGGGTCCGAGTTCGATTATGACCGCCTTCCCCACCGCCTGTCCGAGGTAGCGAAGTGGCGCGCCGATGAATTTGAACTGGTAGGCCGCCTGCCAGGCTGAAACCGCGCCGACAAAGATAGCAATGATGACAATCAACGGAAGCGACATAACGCCGATGGCGTACAACTGCTCGAATATCACACGGAGCGAACGAGGGATATCTTTCAGGTGAATAACGAACCGGCCCAGGAGCAGACTGATGCCGCCGATCCAAGAGACGACCGTCACACTTCGTCGTCCGATGGTGATCAATCCACGTTGCGGTTCCATTAGAGCGGATTCTCCCTAAAATGGCGTGTCGGTACCTTTGACAGGATCGACATCGGCCGGCAACTCCCTGTAGCCGGCGGCAAGATTCTCAAACCGCGCGAATTCTTTGACAAAGGCCATCCGGGCGGTACCGGTCGGGCCGTTTCGTTGTTTGGCGACAATGACCTCAGCCGTACCGATCTTATCGGCGTTTTTCGGGTCGCGACGTTCATCGTCGTTAAGATAATACTCCGGCCGGTACACGAACATCACAACATCGGCATCCTGCTCGATCGCTCCGGATTCGCGAAGGTCCGCCAACTGAGGGCGTTTGTCACCGCCGCGATGCTCCACCATACGGGAGAGCTGCGAACATGCGATCACCGGAAGTTGAAGCTCTTTCGCGAGCGCCTTCATGCTTCGTGAAATGACCGAGATCTCCTGCTGCCGGTTCTCAGAACGCCCGGATGCGTGCATCATCTGGATATAGTCGACGATGATCAATGAAAGATGCGGGAATTGGGCCTTGAGTCGTCGCGCTTTGGCGCGCATCTGGAGTGAAGTCAGTGTCGCGGAGTCGTCGATGAAAATATCCATCTGCGAGAGTGTATTACCATGTTTGGTCAACTGGGCAAACTCAGCATCTGTCAATTTGCGCGAGCGAAGTTTCTGCTGACTGATCTTGGCCCTCCCGCAGAGGATACGGAGCGCCAATTGCTCCTTGGACATTTCCACCGAAAAGATGGCAACACCCTTCTTGGTCTTCTCATTGGACGCGATACTCTCGGCGATATTGACCGCTAGTGCGGACTTTCCCATCGATGGGCGACCGGCGACCACCACAAAGTCGCCATTGTGCAGACCTTGAGTGAGCATATCAAGTTCGGTATAGCCGGTCATCACTCCCTCAAGCGCGCCATCACCGGATTGGAATCGCTCTATCTGTTCGAAAGAGTGATGTACAAGCTGCTTGAGCGGCACAAACCCCTGACGCAAACGACTCTCGGAAATGCGGAAGATATTTGCCTCGGCAGCATCCAAAAGATCTTCGACCGGGTTTTCCGAGACATACGCTGAGCGCGATATCTCATTTGAGGTCTCGATCAGTCGGCGAAGCAGTGATTTGTCCAGGACGATTGTCGCATACGCAAGCACGTTGGCAGTCGATGCCACAGACTCAGCAAGCTCCACCAGATAGACGCGGCCACCCGCCTTTTCCAGTTGATTGTCCCGTTGCATCATATTGGCGACAGTTGTAATATCGCACGGCTCAGAGCGGTTATATAGCTCCAGCATGGACTTGTAGATAATGCGATGGCGAGGCGAATAGAAATGCTCCTCGGAGTCGATCACTCCGATGACCTGGTGAATCGCTTCGTCATCCTTGAGGATCGAACCTAACAGCGCTTGTTCGGCGTCGCCGGACTGCGGCGGCTGAAGGTGTTGAACATCTTTATCTGATTTGGCTTGAAATGCCATCACTCCACCAATTCACTTTCTAAACCTGGTCGTACTTGGCTTTCAGCATCTTCATGTCTTCCCATGTCTCCTTCTTGTATTCGGGGAAACGAAGGAGCGCGGCCGGGTGATAGGTCACCAGCATCGGTATCCCATGATAGTTGAGCCAGGATTTGCGCAATTTACTCAGGGGCGTGGTTGTCTGCAAGAGCGATTGTACCGCGATGCGCCCCAGACAGCAGATCAGTTTCGGCTGAATTAGCCTGATCTGTTCATGCAGATACGGGAGACACGCGGCGACCTCATCGGGCTGGGGGTCACGATTGTTCGGCGGCCGGCACTTGAGGATATTCGCTATATAGACTTCCTGCCTCGACAGTTGGATGGCTGCAAGGATCTTGTCCAGCAATTTCCCCGCGGCTCCCACGAAAGGCTCCCCTTGAAGGTCTTCTTGCGCCCCCGGCGCCTCGCCAATAAAGAGCAATTTTGCCTTCGGATTGCCCACACCATAAACAAACTTAGTGCGAGTCTTGCCGAGCGGGCATTTCAGGCAATTGCAGATTGCGGCATTGTGCTCGTCGGTAGACCCAAAGGTCGCGTCACCGAGAGGGATGGTAATATCATCACGGACAACTGTCTTGGCCATCCTGGCGGTTTCCTCCATAGCGAACAACGTTGGTTCCGTGGTTGCGGTCGGGCTCACCGCTTCGGCTGCCTGTGGCGAGACGTCGGCGGCCACCTTTCGCTCGACATGATTGAGCACAATTTCGTCAGTGCCCAGTTCGATCTGCGCCTTCAGCGCACGACGCACCAGGTCGAGTATGTCCTGGGGATTGTCAGCCACGCGATCTGGATTTTGCGCCGGACGGGCGGCTGGACATCAATTGAGAAATTCGTTCGATAAGGCGAGCAGCCACTTCGGACTTCGAGAGGAGCGGCCAAGTCTCCGCGATCATATCGGGGGCAAGAACCATCACCTGGTTGGTGTCATGGTCAAATCCGGCACCTTCGGAACGCGGATTGTTCACCAATATAAGGTCGAGTTGTTTTTCGGTCAGTTTCTTTCGGCCATTCACTTCCGCGTTCTCGGTCTCCAGCGCAAATCCGACCACGATCTGACCTTCTCTGCGCTTCCCCGCAACTTGCTTCAGGATATCAGTTGTTGGGGTCAAGGTCAGGTGCAGCGCGTCTTTGGTTCGCTTGATCTTCTGCTCGGCTGAAACCTCTGGTGTGAAATCCGAAGGTGCCGCAGCCATGATGAGGCAGTCAGCCTCTGCGAACTCCTTCTTCACTGCATCAGCCATCTGAGCAGTCGTTTCGACACTGATAGAGCGAAGGCCAGCCGGGTGGGTCAATTGAGTCGGGCCAGAGATAAGCGTCACTTCAGCGCCCGCTTCACGCGCGGCTTCAGCGATCGCATACCCCATTTTGCCGGATGACCTGTTCGAGATGAAGCGAACCGGGTCGATAGCTTCACGGCACGGACCAGCCGTAACAAGAACCTTCTTCCCCGCCAGTTTGCCGGATCGTCGACGAGCCTCTGCCTCAAAAAACAGCTTCACCTGCTCGAATATCTCCAATGGCTCCAACATTCGACCAATCCCAAACTGCTTTTCCGCCATCTCTCCCTCGGCTGGTCCCACAAAATGGTAGCCTAACTCAAGTAGTGAACCGACATTTCGCTGCGTGATAGGATTGTGCCACATCCCGGGATTCATTGCCGGCGCGATTATCACCGGTGCGGGAGAGGCACAGACAATCGTGGTCAGCAGGTCATCAGAAACACCGGATGCGGTCTTTCCGATAAAATTCGCCGTTGCCGGCGCAATTACCATCAGGTCGGCCCAACGGGCCAGTTCAATATGCCGGGTCGCTATCTCATCCCGTTCGGCCCACATATCGGTATAGACAGGATTGCGGGAAGTTGCCGCAAGCGTCATCGGAGTGACAAACTTGGTGGCGTTGGCCGTCATAATAACGCGGACCTCGGCCCCCGCCTTTATGAGCGAGCGAACCAGATACGGCACCTTATAACAGGCAATGCCGCCGGTCATCCCGACGATTATCTTTTTGCCGGAAAGTGACATCTCAGTTGATCGTTAACGTTGGGTCGATCTTCGGATCAAGCAAAGCCAGCGATTCCATCTCGCTGAACTCATTGAACAGAACCGCCGCGGTCACCAGTTTGACCTGCTCGAGGTCGACTCGCTGCGGCGATACCGAAAACGCCCGCTCCAGCACCGTCTCAAACTGCTCGTCATCGATGACCGAAAGCGCGATCAGTTTCACCAAGAAACCGTACGCTTCGGGGCTCAATTGAAGCCGCTCATATTGGGTCAAGACTCGGTTTGAGTGATGCTCTTCGGGGAACTGGGCAAAGAATGGTTCGTCGTTATGTTCGAATCGGTCGATAACCCAGGAATAGGCGGAAGATATCTCGCTGTCGGAATACCCCATGCTCTGGAGGTCCGGCGTGAGGTCATCCATGCTTGGAAGTATCCCCTGGTGCTCCCGCATATGATCTATCAGATAAACAACAATTTCCAGAACTCGGTTACCCATCATCCCTTCTCGTCCACCCCCACATCGGGTAAGATAGATGTCCAGGGCTGGGCGGTCAACGGTAGAGTATCGTGGACGCAGAGAAATGGTGTGAAGACCTATTCCTTGGCGGGCCAGTCAGGGAGCGAAATATCGGTTGCCGGTAAGTTGTTGTAGCCGGAGAAAATGCACTCAACCTCGATCGTTTCCGCCAATTTGAGGAACAGTGCTTTTGGGCGCGGAATATCGTACTCGTCAAGAATGATCTGGAATCGGGTACGAATTGACACCTTTTCTCCCCCTTGCTCGGACGTTATGCTAACCTCAATTGGCGCGGAAAGCTGGCGTTTGACGCCATGGATATAGAACCAGCCGCGCACTTCTCCGCTGTCCTTTGCACCGGCATGAAGCGGTTCAAGCCCGGTCACTCCTTTCAATTCAAAATAGGCATACGGGAATTTCTCCGTATTCAGATGCCGGTCGCGCATGTGTTCATCCCGCGTGTCAATCCCGGTCTTGAGAGTTCGCAGGTCCACGCGCAGGAGCCCAGAGGCATTTGAGTCAGGTCTGGCCGGATCGAACGAAATTGAGCCGTCAATCGCCGCGCTTTTCCCCTCAATGAACTCCAATTTCGCGGTGGAACGGAAGTAAACCGAGTCCTGCCTTGCTGCCGGATTCAATTGGAAATCGGCCGCAGATATCGGCGCCGCGAAGAGAAAGAGTAGCGTACATACACTGGAAAACTTGTTCATGGGACACCTCTGGTTAATTGTCGGGCGCGCCGGCATTGATCCAGTCGCGGAGCTTGTTCAGGTCAGTCGTCGAGATGTATGGTCCACCCGGAGGCATTCGTGAGCCGAATTGAGGCGAGGTTGTGGCCTTGAAATAAAGGCTACTAGTGCCGGCACTTCCCGGCACAACGGCTGCGCCGTGGCCGCCACTCGCATGAAACACCGCATGATAGGTAGCTGAGCCGAGATTGAGCCCTCCCTCGGCCGAACTTCCGCCGTGACACCCGGTAATCGCGCACCTCGCCAACAGTAGTGGCTGGATATGGCTCGCGAAACTGGGGGCATCGTCATCCAGAATCGTACAGGTCGCCATACTATCCAAAAACATCCCGTTAGACAGCGCGGTCAGCCTGATGGTGAACTCCTCAATCGGCTCAAAAACTGCATCCTCGGATGTGACAATAGACAACACTGCGGAGAGCTGACCCGGCGGAATTGTATCTCTCCCGCTTGCCATAATGAAATCAGCAGGTGCCGTCGCGGACCCCGCCACCAGACTGAAGTCAAAGATAACCGGTAAGATGCCGGCCTTATTGAGTTCGACCGTGACCTGAGCCATCTCACCCTCAACAGCCGATGTGTCTCGTATGGTGACAAACGGCACCCCGTCGTCGTCCAGTATGACACATGTGGCCTCAGCTTGTGTAATGACGGCGTTTGTGGCGCTGAGTATCTTAATCGTGACCTCTTCCAGGGGCTCAATCTGGTCATCTTGAAGAAACTCCAGCCCGACATGAATATGATTCTCCGCATGACCGCTGCCATCGGATGCTTCTATCGTCACCGTGTCGGTTCGTGCCTCAAAATCCTGACCCGCGGTAGCGGTGATCCCTTCAAAGGTATAGATGATAGTCACCGGACGAGGAGCCTCAAAACTGAGTTCAAACTCGCACTCGGCGATGTCACCCTCGTTGGTCGTGTCGCTGTGAACCGTCAGTTCCGGAACTGGTATCTCTGGCAAACTTCCAAAATCTGTACATCCTGATACCAGGACGACCACGACGATTGCGAATATCAGCAGCGGTTTCATTTTCATTCCTCAATAGCCGACATGGAATTGCACGAAAAACAGGTCCTCGCCATCCAGAAAACCTCGCGTGTACTTCGTGTACGATGGGCGGATCTGCACAAACGGCATGGGATAAAAATCGATGGAGAAACGAAGATATTCGTCCACTCCGGTCTCCAGTCGCCGGTCAGGGTCGAAGAAATTGTACTCGCCGACTAGATAGAAACCGTATTCGATTCTCCCGACAAGACTCGCGTACATAGCGATCTGATCATTTCCCTTCCCTACGACATCCATCTCTCCCATCGCGGTGAAGCGATCATACGCCAGCCCTCCATACAGCGATTTTGCATGCGGGAAGAGGCCGAAGTCATCTGGTCCGATCTCATCCGTAAAACGGTAGGAGCTCCCAACCAGGTAGCTGAACGCGCCCAATGTCCCCGGCCGATAGAGATTGAGATTGATGACCTTCTGCTCGTTTGGATTGAACGCCTCGGCTATGAGATTTACTCCAGCAAATTCACCCGACAGGGATACGCCATCCAAATAGACTTCAGCGCCATTCCCCGTCCTTTCCCGGACAAATGACTTGTGATCCTCCACATGCAGGCCGAACGAAGGCGTGAAGGTCCCAAACTTGGCGGAGTATTTATTATCATCGAAGGTCATAAGCGCATAGTTCTCAGTGACGCCATTTGCGCCTATGCGCATATGATAGAACATATTTCGAAGCGGCTCGGCCGTGACGAACCCATCCGTCTGCATCCGGAAGATCCTGCCATCATCTATTGCCAGATAACGGACATCGAACCCGAGAATCAGTAATTCTCCAACCCGAGGTTTCCGATACTGCGACGCCAGCCACTTCTTGGTGCTTGGTAGTGTCAGTTCGTTGAAAGCAGTGGTAAAGTTACCGTACTCCGTACGGGCACCTCCCCCTGCCGGCGAAAAGTGGCAGTTCTTACAAGGCTCAGCATGCTCCACCGACAGTCGCGGATATGCGAGGAGTGAAGCCGCACAGATAAGAAGCAACCCAACCACAGGGATGGCGATTTGACGATTCATGACTGCGCTTTCTTCTAACGGTCACACGGAATGAGATAACTGAGCCAGCCGCCCGCCCGGCTGAGTCTGGCCGGCCTTGTTGTACAGAGAGTCCGCAGGCTGCTATCGTACAGCCTGCGGTCAGATTTCAAGTGAATTCAATAGGTCGACCGGGACGGTCAATGTTTGAAATGACGGATTCCGGTGAAGACCATGGCGATACCGAGTTTGTCGGCGGTGGCAATGACCTCTTCATCCCCTTTGGACCCGCCAGGTTGTATGACTGCCGTCACCCCGGCTTGCGCGGCGACCTCAAGCCCGTCTGGCATCGGGAAGAACGCGTCTGAAGCCAGGACTGCCCCCTTGGCCCGGTCTCCCGCGCGCTTCACCGCCAGGAAGGATGAATCGACCCGCGACGTCTGCCCCATCCCGATACCGACCGTCGCCAGGTCCTTAGCGATAACAATGGCATTCGATTTGGTATGCTTTACCACGCTCCATGCAAACAGGAGCGATTGGAGTTGTTGCGGGGTCGGCGCTACTTTGGTCACAGTCTGCAGCGATTTTGGGTCAAGCTTGTGGTCATCAGCCGTCTGCGCCAAAAGCCCGCCCTGGATAAACCGGTAATTGGCCAGCCCCTGTTTACGTCCATGCGCTATGTCTGGGAGAGCCAGGAGTCGGCGTGTTTTCTTTTTCACCAGCAGTTCGAGCGCATCAGGCGCAAAGCCGGGCGCCAGCATGCATTCGACAAACGGAGTCTCGTGCAGCAGCCTGGCGGTCTCCATATCGACCATCTTATTAAGGCCGATTATCGAACCATATGCTGACAACGGATCAGACTCATATGCTCGGGCATATGCCTCGGCCAGGGTTTTCCCCTGTGCCGCGCCACACGGATTGGTATGCTTCAGGATGCAGGCGAATGGCTCCGAGAACTCGAGCAAAAGATCCAGGCAGGCATCCAGATCACTGTAATTATTGTACGACAGCTCTTTACCCGCCAAAACTTCGGCATGAACTAACGTCGGCGCCGCGTACGTTGGATCTGAAAAGAGCGAAGCCTCTTGATGCGGGTTTTCGCCGTATCGAAGCGGCGATGCCTTGCGATACTCCATCTTCAGCACTTCGGGGAAATGCTCGGCCCGTTGTTGGATCGGAGCGGTACTGTCAAGAGCAAACCAGTTGGCCACAGCGCGATCATAGTCCGCGGTCAGAGCATAGGCGCGACCGGCGCACCGACGACGGAACTCAAACGACGTGGTCCCGTCATGCTTCTTCATCTCTTCCAGCAGTTCAGCGTAATCCGATGGATCCGCTATGACCGTCACGGAGTCGTGGTTTTTCGCCGCCGCACGGATCATGGACGGTCCACCGATATCGATGTTCTCGATTATCTCTTCCTCCGTAGCGTCCGGCTTGGCGACCGTCTGCTTGAATGGATAGAGATTGACTACGACCAGATCGATCCCGCGATAATCGGCCGACTGCATTTGCTCGACATCCTCCACCACATGGCGGCGGTACAATATCCCGGCATGGATCTTCGGGTGGAGCGTTTTCACCCGCCCGCCCAGTATCTCCGGCGAACCGGTAAAAGTAGAGACCGAGATCGCGTGGATCCCCGCGTCGCGCAGGGTCTTCAGTGTTCCCCCGGTCGAGAGTATCTCGACACCCATTTTATCCAACGCGAGTCCGAGGTCGACAATACCGGTTTTGTCGGAGACCGATATCAATGCCCGTTTGATCTTGATGGTATCCATGGATTGCTTACTTGCCTGTCAAAAGTCGTTGTGCTTCGCGATACCGTGAGGCCGATGCGTTGACCACTTCATCCGGAAGCACCGGCGCCGGTGGCTTCTTGTCCCAGCCGGTTGATTCGAGATAGTCACGGATCGGCTGTTTATCAAAGGATGGCTGGCTCTTCCCGATCTCATATTTGTCGACCGGCCAGAAACGGCTGGAGTCTGGGGATAATACTTCATCGATGAGGATAAACTTGCTGTTCTTGTATCCGAACTCGAATTTGGTGTCGGCGATGATGATCCCCTTGGTCAGGGCGTAATCCGCTGCCTTCTGGTACACGGCGAGCGACTTGTCGCGGCACAACTCAGCCGTATCACGGCCGACCATCTCAACCATCTGCTCAAAACTGATATTTTCGTCGTGGCCGTCATCGTTCTTTGAAGACGGCGTGAAAAGAGTCGTAGGGAGCTTCTCGGATTCTCTCAATGCTGCAGGGAACTCGAATCCATGCACAGAATTCGAACCCGACTTGCGCGCGGTCTGCAGCTCCTTCCACATCGAGCCGGAGATATATCCACGGACGATGCACTCGGCATCGATCCGATCCGCCTTGACCACGATCATCGAACGCCCCTCAAGCTGATCGCGATAGGCGCGGAGCTTGACCGGGTACTCGTCGACATTGGCCGTCACGAGATGGTTGTCCACGACATCCTTGAGGAAATCGAACCAGAACAGCGAGGTCTGCGTCAGCACTCGTCCCTTCCCCGGAATGCCATTCGGCATGACGACATCAAATGCGGATATACGATCCGACGCGATGAACAGCAGTGTCTCCCCGAGGTCATAAATGTCGCGGACTTTACCGCGACGGATCAGCGGATACTCTTTGATATCCGTGGTCAGCACGACACGGTCGGTAGCGGCATTACTCATGATTGCTATATTCTCCTGTAATGAGTTTTTGCAGAGCGATTGGATAAATGCGGTGTTCTTCGGTCAACACACGCGCGGCAAGCGTGTCTGGTGTATCGTTTGGAAGCACCGGCACTCGAACCTGTTCTAGTATTTTCCCATGATCGTAGATCTCGTCGGCCAGATGCACCGTACAGCCGGACTCTTTCTCTTTGGCCGCCAAGACGGCTTCGTGTACAAAATGTCCGTACATACCGGGTCCCCCGTATTTCGGAAGTAACCCGGGGTGAATATTCACGACTCGATTGTGAAATGCTTTAAGCACTTCAATCGGCATCAATTTCAGATAGCCGGCCATCACCACGTAATCGATCGCGCGCGCGCGAAGCTGACTTACCAATTCTGTTCCAGCTTGCTCGAGTGAGTCGTACTTCTTCGCGCTGAACACCCAGGTTTCTATACCCTGGTCGGACGCACGCTGCAGTCCCAATGCTTTGGACGTATTCGACACCGCCCATACTACTTTCGCGGCAAGTTCGCCGCGGTCGGTCGCATCGATGATCGCCTGCATATCAGAGCCGCGCCCTGAGATAAAGACAGCCAATCGCGCCGGAAGTGGCATTAACTGTCCAGCCTCTCTCTCAGCAAGCGATTGACCGCCTCCGGATTGGCTTGCCCCTTGGTTGCCTTCATAACCTGACCAACAAAGAAGCCGAACACATTGGTTTTTCCGGATCGATATTGCGCGACACTGTCCGGACTGGAAGTCAGCACTTGCTCGACTATCGGGATGATCGCAGAATCATCGGAGATCTGCACTAGTCCCTTTTCCTTGATGATGTCCGACGGATGCTTGCCAGTCTCCACCATTTCCGCGAACACGGTCTTGGCGATCTTGCCTGAGATCTCACCTGAAGCGATCTTGTTCACCAGTTCGGCCAGCATTGCCGGACGTACCTTGGACTCGGTGATATCTTCGCCGGACTTGTTTATGACGCCCAGTAATTCTACTTGAAGCCAGTTGGCGGCACCGATCCCGTCACTGGTGTGCCGCAACATCTCTTCGTAGTATTCCGCCAACGCGCGAGAGTCGGTCAGTACATGGGCATCGTATTCCCGGATCCCGAACTGCTCAACAAACCGCTTTGCTTTAGCCTCCGCAAGCTCGGGCAAGTCACGACGGGTCTCCTCTATCCATTCATCGGAGACGACCAGATTGACCAGATCCGGCTCAGGAAAGTAGCGGTAATCGTGCGACTCCTCTTTTCCGCGCATCGCCTCCGCGACCTGCTTTTTCTCGTTCCACAGGAGCGTCTCCTGCTCCACTTGACCGCCTGACTTGATCAGTTTGATCTGACGGTCTATCTCATACTTGAGCGCCCGCTCAACTCCCTTGAAGGAGTTCATATTTTTGAGTTCCGTGCGGGTACCGAACTTCTCTTGTCCCGCCGGGCGAACAGAGACATTGGCGTCGCACCGCAAATGCCCTTTCTCCATATCACCCGAACAGACGCCCAGATACTGCACGATCTGCTTCAGTTTTGTCAAATAGCCGTAGGCTTCTTCTGGAGAGCGGATATCAGCATGCGACACTATTTCCATGAGCGGAGAACCGCAGCGATTCAGGTCGACTTTGGTGTGGGAGCCGCCATCTTCGGGGTGCATCAGTTTGCCGGCATCCTCTTCAAGGTGAATGCGAATCAGGCGAACAGCCTTCTCATCACCAGACTCAAGCCTGAATCGGATCTCCCCCCCCTCGCCTATCGGACGGTCAAACTGCGAAATCTGGTAGCCTTTCGGAAGGTCGGGATAAAAGTAGTTCTTACGGGCAAAGACCGATCGATTGCGCACAGTGCCACCAATTGCGAGGATCATCTTCATAGCGAACTCAGCCGCCCGCTTATTCATTACCGGCAACGCACCAGGAAGACCGAGACAAACCGGGCAAGTTCGGCTGTTCGGTTCTGCGCCGTATTCCACTTTGCAGGAACAGAATATCTTCGATTCGGTCTGAAGTTGTGCGTGAACCTCGAGACCGATAACCGGCTCGAAGCCCTCGTAGATCGCCACGCGTTGCTATCCTCCTGAAAGCGGGAAATATAGGGGGCCCCGACCCAAGGTCAAGCGATTCCGGCAGCCACCCAACCCGATATCAGAACCAGACTTGGAGCATGTGAAGCTCCTCACGCAACTGCGCTGCCGAACGGAATACGATGAAGTGCATACCGGCCTTCCGCACAGCATCGCCATATGCCGTCGTATCATCAATGAACACGATCTCTTCCGGACGCATACAGCATTGCAACACCAGCTTTTCGAAGATGGCCGACTCCGGCTTCCGAGCGCCAACCTCATAGGACATCATCACGAAGTCAAACCCCTCTCGCAGGTTGAGGCGCTTCTGCAGATCATGCTCCCATGCGCAATTGTTGGAAAGCATCCCCAGGAGAAATCTCCCTTTAAGTTGATCCTTGATTCGGAGGGAGTCTGGCATGGGATGGAACATGCCGACAAACATCTCGTGCAGATCCTCATCAGCTTGACTGATTCCACCTGCTTGGCGAAATGCGGCCCAATACGTCGGTTCGTCAATCTCTCCCCGCTCAAACTCGGCGATACGGGATTCCCACGCCGCCTCCGCCCGTTCAACGGAGATGCCGAGATGTGAGGAGAAGTGCTCCAGCGATTGACGGTAATTGTAGGTGTAGAGAACACCCCCGAAGTCGAACACTACTGCTCGAACAGGAGTCGAAAGTCGACTGGAAGCTAGCTGTGGTCCAGGCATAGCAGGAATGAATGGAGATGGTTATCGAACAGCCGGGGCGCTTCGAGGTTGATGAGATGACCGATATCGGGGAACTCCACCAGCCGCGATCCGGCGATCCGCTTGTGAAGCTCTCGGGATAGAGGCACAAAGACCTTATCTAACTCGCCGATCATTATCGCAGTCGGCACTGTGATACGGTGCACCTGCTCGGTGTAAACCTGCGTACGGTACTTACCGCGCATTGGGTCCTTCCATATCTCCCCGGTGTGGTCATCGATCATCTGAGTGACCAGTTCGGCAATATGCGCTCGATCACCCTTCAGCCATGCCAGGGTCATCTCTTTCCAGGCCGACTTGGCGGCTTCAAGTGACTGCTCACGAGCCAGCTTGTCGAA
Organism: uncultured Ignavibacteriales bacterium; assembly: GCA_964397415.1. Classification (GTDB taxonomy): domain Bacteria; phylum Zixibacteria; class MSB-5A5; order GN15; family FEB-12; genus FEB-12. Next base: position 65,775 of record CAYNIJ010000010.1, read on the forward strand.
CTTCTGATACTTCTTCCCAATGTCGTACCCCGACGCTCCCGTGCTGACGAGCGTCAGTGAAGCTAATCTATCCTGATGTTCCAGCGCGTACCCGATCCCCGTCGAGCCTCCCATGGAGAGTCCAACCAAATGTATCCGCGAAAGACCAAGCGTTTCGAAAAATGTGTGAAGATCCTCCACCCGCTCAAACCGTCCATATCGGCCGGGCGCGGCATCGGACTTGCCGTGCCCCATGGCATCGACCAATATCACACGGTAATGCGTCTTGAAAAACTCCGCCTGGGCGTACCAGGACCGTCGATCCAACGTGAACCCATGCAGGAAAACGAGCGGTTCGCCCTCGCCGAACTCCTCGTAAAACATCCGATAACCGCCAAGATCCGCGTAGGGCATGATTACCTCAGTCTCTCCAGATTATGCGCCACCTGAAAGAGTGATAACTCGTCAAGATAGCGCCCCATGAACTGCACACCTATCGGGCGTCCATCGGAGGATACGCCGTACGGCACCGAGATTGCCGGATGACCCGTCAGACTCGCGGTGACCGTATAAACATCGGAAAGATACATCGCCAGCGGGTCGCTGATCTTTTCCCCCAGCTTAAAGGCGGGAGTCGGCGAAGTGGGGCAAATGATCAGGTCGCATTTCTCGAATGCCATCTCTACCTCGCGTCGCAACAACTCGCGCACTTTGGATGCCTTGATATAGTATGCGTCGTAATAACCGGTGGAAAGCGTGTAGGTCCCCAGCATGATCCGCCGTTTGACTTCGCGGCCGAATCCTTTGGCGCGCGTGTCGCTGTACATCTCAGCCAGCGATTTGTCGCCGGACTGCCGAATCCCGTATTTCACGCCGTCAAAACGCGCCAGGTTGGCGGAAGCCTCGGCGCATGCCACTACATAGTAGACGGCGATCCCCTTGTCGGTCGACGGCAATGAAACATCGACGATCGTGTGACCGGACTTCTTCAGTGCGGTGATCGCATTTTGCACCACTTGATTGACTTCACGGTCCAGACCGTCGGGGAAATACTCCTTGGGAATGCCGATCCGGAATTTTCTTTCGGACTTCACCATTTTGAGATAGTCGGGGTGCTCGAAAGCCACCGACGTAGAATCACGCCGGTCGCGACCTGCCACTGCCCGATAGACCAATGCAATATCCTCTGCTTTGCGCGCGAATGGCGAGATCTGGTCGGTCGACGACGCAAACGCTACCAGTCCGTACCGTGAAACAGAGCCATACGACGGCTTCAGACCGAATATCCCGCAGAACGAGGCTGGCTGTCTGACCGAACCCCCGGTCTCTGAGCCGAACGCAAGCGGCACTATCCCCTGCGCGACAGCCGCCGCCGAGCCGCCCGATGACCCACCCGGCGCTAAATCGCGACGAATTGGATTGTGAACTGGCCCGAAAAAGCTGTTCTCATTGGATGACCCCATCGCGAACTCATCCATATTGGTCTTGCCGATGATCACTGCCCCTTCGGCGATCAATCGCGTTACGAGTGTTGCATCGTATGGTGGGATATAACCTTCGAGAATGTGCGATCCGCAGGTGCACGGGTAATCGGTGTAAGAGATATTATCTTTTATGGCGACCGGCACTCCCGCCAGTCTCCCCACCGCTTCCTTGCCCTTCACCCTCTCGTCAACCTCCGCCGCCTGTCTGAGCGCCTTCTCTTCGCAGATCGTGACAAAGGCGTTCAGTTCTTTCCCTTCGGTCGTGGCCAGACGAATCGCTTCCTTGGCGATCTCGACCGCGGAGCGCTTTCCGGCTTTGACTGATTCAGCTATTTCTGTCGCGGTGAGTGACTTGTAGTCAGACATGAGGGGAATATAGGGGCGCACAAGGTGTAGGCAAGCCTCATTTCCATCCCAAGATCACTCTTGGTTGGGTAGACTATCAGGCGCTGTGTAAGAGATGGAGATTGGTTGGAGTTGCTCACTTTGCAACCTGAATTTCACTTCCACAGTGCCGCCTCTCTTGAGTCCCACGGGATCGCCTCTCTTCCAAGAAGGTGTTTTGTACGTGAGGCTCCTTTCGTCCCAGTAGGCTGGATGTAGTACTTGGATGTAGACACTGTCTGGGAGAAGTTCTTTTGCGTACTTCGCTAACACTTCGCCTACTGCCCATTCGAAAGGCAACTGCGTGGAGCCCGAATCCTGACTCTCTAATGTATCGAAAAACGAACTGTCAACGTATCTTGGTGGTTGTTTGACGTAGCTGCTGTCTCCGCTTCTGCGCACTTTGTATTCGATCCGTTCTTCAAGATCGGAATAATCAAAGGTGCCCCACTTCACATACGGCTTTGCATTCTTGAGTCCCAGTTGAATTCGTACTTTGCCACCAGACGGACAACAATTCCCGTCGCCATCGCGCCAGGTCCACTTCTCGTAGAAAAGTGTACGAATATTTGGACCGCCGCCTTTCCATATCCCGTGCCCTTCTGGGAGAAGTACGTCTAGTGCTTTCCAGAATGGCCGATAGAGTTCCAGCTCTCTTGGTACACATTTGACTGAGTCCCAGACCCAGTACTTTTCCTCACGCAAAGCTCCAGTCCCACTTACCTGACGGTCGGTGCACAGGATCCAGTGGCCATCGGTCTCTACAAAGAAAGACGGCTTAATAATGTAGGTGTATAGATCTCCTCCAAGTACATAGAGAAGTCGGTATCTCCCGGAAGCAGTTTCACCCGCAATTGCTTTCAATATAGAAGTTCTGTGGCGTTTAGTAGTGTCATCCCATACGCGAAACTCACCTGAGAGCATCAAGTCTACAGTCAAGAGGCTACCCAGATAGCCAATTGTATCTATTGACCATTGAGGAAGGTCATCTTCTTTTAACCTGTACAGAAGAGAGGGGTCGATAAAAGAGAATATGATACTGTCCTGAAGCTCTTGTAAGCTGGCGGAACTTGGTGCCGGTGTCCCGGAGTTGGTAAACCACTCCGCCGACTCAAGCGTGTCCGTGATTATGATCTCCCCAGCTGTCAATGAAATTGGTCCACAAGCCAAAAAAACGGAGATGGTAAAGACGGCCGCAATATGTCGAATCGTCATTCTGACTCCCCAGTTCATTGCTTTCAACTTCTAATCTAGGCTCGGTCCGACTGGCAAAACAAGCACAAAAAAAAACAGGCCCCTCTCAGGGCCTGTCCGGTACCAATTTCAACACCGGGGCTCTATAGCATCTTCTGATACATGTCAGTCTCGTACTGGCTGACATGAATGCGATAGCGATCCCATTCCATCTTCTTATTCTCGATCAACTTGTTGAAGACATGTTCGCCAAGCGCTTCCTTGACCAGCTTCGATCCTTCGGCCAGCGCGATCGCCTGCTCGAGCGAACCCGGCAGCGTGTCGATCTTCAGCTTGTCTTTCTGCGCCTGGGTCATCTCGAATATGTTCTCTTCGATCGGGCCCGGCAGGGTGTACTTCCCTTCGATTCCTTTCAACCCGGCGGCTAGGATGAGGGCAAATGTCAGATACGGGTTGGCAGCCGGGTCCGGCGAGCGCAGCTCGATACGGGTGGCGCGCTCTTTGCCAACGCGGTACATCGGGACACGGACCAGACTCGAGCGATTACGACGGCCCCATCCGACATAAACCGGAGCTTCATATCCCGGCACTAACCGCTTGTAGGAGTTGACCCACTGGTTAAGCACCAGTGTGATCTCGCGGACGTGGGTCAACACGCCAGCCATAAAGTGGCGGGCAGTCTCGGAGAGCAGATGGTCCCCTTTGGGGTCGAAGAAGAGGTTCTTATCACCTTTGAAGAGCGACACATGGCAGTGCATCCCAGAGCCGTTTTCGCCGAAGATCGGCTTCGGCATGAAGCTGGCATAGACGCCGTTCTCCATGGCGATCTCTTTGACCACAAACTTGTAGACCTGGGCGAAATCGGCCATCACCAGCGCTTCCTGGTATTTCAGGTCGATCTCGTGCTGGCTCGGCGCCACTTCGTGGTGCGAGCACTCAACGGCTATATCCATCATCTCGAGCGCGGCGACCGTCTTCTTGCGAAGCTGCGTGCCGACATCAACCAGTTCGTAGTCGAAATAACCGGCATCATCCAGGGTCTTCGGCTCATGTTGGTTCTCGAAGTAGAAATATTCCAACTCCGGACCAACATACATGGTCCAGCCTTTTTCTTTGACTTTGGCGAGCTGACGTTTCAGCACGTAGCGTGGGTCGCCATCATAGGGAGTGCCATCGGGGTTCTGAATATCGCAGAACATCATGGCTACCTTCTCACCGGCGATCTCCCACGGGATAACACGGAACGTCAGCGGGTCCGGTATCGCCATTAAATCGGATTCATCAATACGGGCGAAACCTTCGACAGAGGAGCCGTCAAACCCCTGCCCTTCCTCCAGCACCTGCTCGAACTCGGAGCGGGTGATGGACATTCCCTTGATCTTGCCCAGGATGTCGGTAAAACAGAGCCTGATATAACGCACGCCGGCTTCGTCAACTAAACGAAGGACATCTTCTTTGGTTTTGGTCATGGACGTTGCTCCTGCCTGAAGTCTGGGTTCTGGAAAGGCGGCAATTTATATGGTTAAATCGGGAACGCAAGGCAAAAGTGCACTGAATTAGTGTCCAAAATTAGAGCATTTCGGCCCATATTCAGCTGCTGGGCACTGACTTTGTGAAAACCGTTCACAAGGACTACGATTTGTAAGGGAAACCCTGAATCCTTTCCCCGAATTTCCCGATTTGCCGATTGGTGAAGCTCTGCGGGCTCGACCCCGCCTACTCCGAGAGCTTTAGACTGATAGTCTTTCTGTCCGGGGTAAGCTGTCTGGTCTTCACCCCTGCCATGGCAAATATCCGCTGCGCGGCTATAAACTTATCGTCATGAGCATACTTATCCGAGAGGTAGACCACCTCTTTGATCCCGACCTGGACGATCAGTTTGGCGCATTCATTACAGGGGTAAAGCGAAACATACAGCGAAGCACCATCCAGATCCGGCTTATTCGACGCGTTGGTGATGGCGTTCATTTCTGCATGACAGACATAGGCGTACTTGGTTTCGAGGAAATTCCCTTCCCGCGCCCACGGGAGTTCATCATCGGAGCAACCCGCGGGAAAGCCATTGTAGCCGATGCCAATGATCCGCTTGGTTTTGTTGACGATACAGGCGCCAACTTGGGTGCCGGGGTCCTTGGACCGTTGGGCGGAAAGCTGGGCCACCGCCATAAAGTAATCATCCCAGCTCAAATAGTCGGTTCGTTTACTGGTCATGGCGGGAGTATATCAGGTCGAATTAAGGCAGTCAAGCCTCGGACCGGCTTGACGTGTCGCTATCCACCGCACTAACTTGGACAGCACGACGTGTGGCAGACGATGAATCACGTGCCTTCTTGGATGCGAGGAATATGATGACCAAGCCAATCTGTCGAATCCTGCTGTTTCTGGTCGTATGCGGCGCTTTCTCTATTGCCGGCGCACAGGAGAAACCGGTGCTCCTGCTTTATGCCTTCTCTGAAGAAGGGAAAACAGTCGCCGCCTCAATGGCTGTCAACGACCGCGACACAGTACTCGGCCGCGAGGTCCTGATCGGCACTCTCTCCGGCCAATCGATCATCTTTGCCGAAACTGGCGTCGGTATGTCCAATGCCGCCATGACCACTCAGTCGCTAATCGACCGCTACTCCCCCCGCTGTCTGTTGCTGACTGGCATCGCGGGTGGAATTGATACAGCGGTGAATATCGGCGACATAACCGCGCCTTCGGTCTGGATCGAGCACGATTACGGCTATTTTGGGGAAAATGGATTCGAGCCGGAGAGCCTGAAGATATTCGATGCCGCCCTCGGCAAACTGGTCCGGGCACGAGAGTTTAATGCCGACGGTTCGCTGTTGGCGATCGCTCAGAAGATTCCCATTGACTCCCTCACCATGAGCCCGATCAACGGCCGCACGCCGCGATTGACCATCGGAGGTGTCGGGGTAAGCGGGAATCAGTTCATCGACAATAAAGAACACCGCGCCTGGTTGAGCGCGGAGTTCGCTGCTTTGGTCACCGATATGGAGTCGGCCGCAGTAGCGCAGGTCTGCACCGTTAACGGACTGCCGTTTCTGATATTCCGTTCAGCTTCCGACCTGGCCGGCGGGTCTGGCTCCTCGACCGCCGATACAGAGATCAAAGAGTTCTTCACGGTGGCGGCGAAAAACTCTTCAGTGGTGCTGTTAGCTTTCCTGGAACAGATGGGTCACGAATAAACGCTCTACCGCATTATCACCGCACGGGTCGAGTCGAACATCAATAGCTCATCCGCGTTATAACGGCCGAATAGCTCTTGAAATCCCATATCCCCCTTGTCCGCGAATGAGATGCGGTAGATAGCTCGTATTGTCGCCCCCTCCAACCGCTTGTTCTGCGGCCAGTAGAACTTCTTCGGCTTCAATGAGCTACTAACTACCTGAACGCGCATGTCGTTGAACGGCGATTGGAGCGTGTCCAGCACAGAATCGGGGTAATATTCAAGGGTATCATTCGGGTTCCTACGCGCGCAGAGGCTGTCGACATAAAACTCGATCTGGGTTGAGTCGTCGGTAATGATAACCGTCAGGTCATGCAGGCAGAACGGGTTGATCGCCCCTGAGAGCATTGCCATGGTCGGGTCGACCACCAGCCCACGGTTCATTATCTCATGCGAGACCGCCCAGGCCGACACTTGTAGCGCCACCGGCACCCGCTTGAGCGCCTCAGGGTAGACCATCATGGAATCCCGCTTGTAAACCGGACCCGGCTTGTCACGGGCAACCGTGGTTTCCGCGGATACAATCAGGGCCAGATAGGCGAATAGCAACAGCTTCATATACACAGGTCGAATAGTCGACATCATTTGTTCCTTTAGTTACTCAAACGGCGAGAGACATCTGTTATACGTCCCTCGCCGTAAAATCTCCCGCGCATGGGTGTTATTTCTGCGGCGTGTTTGCCTCAAGATAATTCTTGAACGCGCCGAGCAGGTCGATCGGGACAGGGAAGATAAGCGTACTGTTCTTTTCCGCCGAAACCTCGACCAAGGTCTGCAGGAATCTCAACTGCATCGCGTTCGGGGCCGTCGACATGACGTTGGCCGCATCGGCCAGCTTCTGCGAAGCCTGGAATTCACCTTCGGCATGGATGACTTTCGAGCGGCGTTCGCGCTCGGCTTCGGCTTGACGGGCCATCGCGCGGGTCATTTCCGGCGCCAGATCAACATTCTTGACCTCGACCACCGAAACCTTTACTCCCCACGGTTCAGTCTGGCCATCAATGATCTTCTGTAGTTCGACATTGATCTTCTCACGGTTGGCCAGCAGGTCATCCAGTTCGACCTGGCCAAGCACCGAGCGAAGCGTTGTCTGGGCGATTTGATTGGTCGCCTCAAAGAAGTTCGCGACCGACACGACCGCCTTGTTCGGGTCTACCACTTGAAAATAAAGCACCGCGTTGACTTTGATAGAGACGTTGTCACGGGTGATTACATCTTGTGGCGGGACATCGTAGGTGATCGTTCGAAGGTCGATTCGCATCATCTTATCGATGATCGGGATCAGGATGATCAATCCCGGCCCTTTGGCGCCGATCAAGCGACCCAACCGGAAAATGACGCCCCGTTCATACTCCCGCAATATCTTGAGCATGTTGAACAGAAGTATCAACACGAAGAAGATGACAATCGCCGCCGGCAGAAAATTCAGATTCGGACCTTCCATATCACTATCCTCCGTTATGATTGATGCTTGCGTACTTTCAACGTAAGGCTGTCGACCGAGATCACTTCCACTTCGTCACCGGTCGCGATCGCCTCATCCGAGGTCACTTTCCAGAGCGCCCCTTCTATATAGACAAATCCCTCACTGTGCATGGTCCCGGTTCGCCCGATCATGGCAGATTGACCAGAAAAAGGCTTCCGCATCCTCGCTTTGTACACCAGATAAAACATCACGACAAGCGTGATGCCGATCAACAGAGATACAGTTGTCAAAATCGATTTGGAAACCCTCAGGTTCGGGTCGACAGTATCAACCAGCATGAGCCCGCCAAGGAAAAGAGCGATAACTCCCCCGACTGTTAGCAAACCATGACTGACCACTTTTATCTCCGCAATGAACAAGATGATCGCCAGCACAATCAGCGCCGCCCCCGCCCAGTTGATCGGCAATGTCTGGAACGAGTAGAAAGCGAGGATCAACGCGATTGCGCCAATCACACCGGGAAGTATCGAACCGGGGTTGTATAGCTCCAGCACAATACCCAACCCGCCGATCGAGAACAGAATGAATGCGATATCCGGCTGGGTCAGCAATTCCAGTAGCTTGTAGGCGAACGATATTCTCACTGTCTCCGTGCGGGCATTGGTGAGATTCATTACTAACTTGCCGGACGGTAATTCTGTCTCCCGCCCGTTTATCTGGCGAAGCAGATCGTCGTAGTTTTCGGCGCGAATATCGATCACATTTGAATCCAGCGCTTCTTTGTCAGTTATGGATACTGACTGCCGTACCGCCTGCTCTGCCCAGGTAACATTTCTTCCGCGCTTGTCGGCAAACGCCTTTATCTGTGCGGCCGCGTCGTTGGTGATCTTCTCGTTCATCACCGAATCGATCTCCTGCCCGCCGCCGGCGACCGGGTGTGCCGCGCCGATATTCGTAGAGTGCGCCATCGCCGCGAAATGCGCCGCATACGTCATATAGACACCTGCCGAGCCGGCTCTTGCTCCCGATGGCGCTATATAGATACAGATCGGCACTGGACTATTGAGGAAACGCTTGGTTATCGACCATGTCGGTTTGGTGAACCCGCCCGGGGTATCCAGATAGATCACTAGAAGCGCCGCATGCTCCTTCTCCGCCTTCTCTATTGCATCCTCGATTCGATTGTCGGTGACCGCTCCGATAGTGCCATCAATATCCAGTCGAATGACCAAAGGACGTTCGCCAGTTCGAATCAGCGAATCGATATCGGGTCTGGTATGCTTCGATGTGTCGCCCGGTTGTCGGACCGCCGAATCTACCTGCGCCAGCACCGACTCAATCGGCTGGTAGTAGCCGGACTGCGCATATGCAGGCTCGGCGACAATCAGTTTGATTGTGAACGAAATGATCGGACTGACGAGTAGGAATCCGAAGAGAATCAGGAGAAGCTTCTTTTTCATAGGTCGACCTTTCCCCGATAGTAACAATATGACTCCCCAATCCCTGCCGTGTCAACCTAAATACTTGTGATTAAATAGATTATTCAATCACATCCGAGGTCTATTTATCGCCAATCCTTGCCCGACCTGGAGTATACCGGCCGCCCGTTTAGTACTGTTGAGTGGACAGCCAGGTCGTAGAGCTTGGAGGCCGCCACACGGGTCGGATCTTCAGCCAGCACCACAAAGTCTGCCGGATAACCGGGAAGCAGGTATCCCCGCTCATGTTCTTGCCCGCATGCGATGGCCGGGCCAACCGTAAACCGAAACAGCGCTTCCGCCGCGGTGATCCTCTCTTCAGGATAAAGTGTATCGTTGGATCCCTGGCGAGCCCGACGGACTGCCGCCCCTATCCCGGCTAGCGGGTCCAGTGGTTCGATAGGCGCATCGGAGCCAAAAGCCAAATCGATCCCCTTGTCGATAAGAGTGCGGAAGACGTATGCGTCCTTACCCCGCTCTCCCCAGTATTTCCGGACGATCCCGATGTCTGAAGGACAGTGCGATGGTTGCATAGATGCCACAATGCGGAGTTTCTTCACACGCGCGATATCTGACCGCCTCACCAACTGGAGATGCTCAATCCGGTTGCGCGCGCCAAAGTCTGGCAGAGGAACTGCCTCAAAGGCATCAAGCACGTTGGAGACCGCCTTATCGCCGATCGCATGGATAGCGGCCGGCAAATTAAGTCGACGAGCCTCGCGAATCAGACGGATCATCTCTCTGGTCGACGTCACCTCTATGCCAAAGTTGTCTTTTGAACCAATGTACTTCTTGAAACAAAGGGCCGTCTGGCTCCCCAGCGCGCCATCGGCGAAGATCTTGACTCCGGCTATCCGAAAGAATGGCGTGCCGAGCCCGTAATAGACCTTGTTCTTGAGCAATTGCGGAAGGAGCGCCGCTCCCGGATAGTAATTCACCCGCAGTCCCATCTTCCCGGACGCCGCAAGTTCCATGTAGTACTGGTACCCATCGGGGCCATCGAACGAATGAACGCCGGTCACTCCTTTGCGGTACGCATAGTCCAGGGCTTGCTTGTACCGTCGGTCCACTTCTTTCCGCGAAGGCTGCCCTATCTTTTGCCAAACCGGATCATAGGCTGACTTTTCTCTCAGAATGCCACTCGGGGTGCCGTCAGAAAGTCGTTCAATCGTACCCCCCTCAGGATCGCGTGTGGATTTCTTGATTCCCGCGATCTCGAGTGCCCGGCTATTGACCCATGCGGAGTGCATATCTTTGGAGAAAATGAACGCCGGCCGTCCCCCGGTCACCGCGTCAAGCATTTGCCTATCCGGCTCCACTCTCTTTGTGAAGCGGTCGGGCGAATAACCGTCGCCGACGATCCACTCGTCCTTAGACTGCTTGGACGAGAATTCTTTGATGCGCGCCAGACACTTTTCAATCGTCGGAAGTCCGTCCAGTTGCACACGCCCGAGCGACAGCGCGAAATAGTAGAAATGAGTGTGCGCGTCGACCAGACCGGGAACAATAGTAGCGCCTTTCAGGTCGACCTTTGAGTACCCTTTGAGATCGGGGTCCTTTTCCAGGGCATTTCCGACCGCGACAACTCGGTCATTCGCAACCGCCATCGAATTAACTACCTGATAATCGGCCTGGATATGAACGCGGCCGTTATAGAACAAAGTCTTCATGGTCAAAGCGTGCTCCCTTGATGCGCAGGTCCCCCTGCCGTTCCGTTAGTTTCAGGCGGTCTGATTCTTCGAGTATCGGGATCGCGTACTTGCGGCTGAAACCGAACCGCTCGCGCAATTCTGTCACCGCGAAATTACCGGATGCGTTCAGCCTCTCCCGAATATACGCCACTACTTCCTGCCAGACCTCCTCCAGAAGCAGGAACTCGGCCCCGCACTTGTGAGCTTCGCGCGATTCGATAATATAGCGGATCGCTTCCTGATAATGTTTCCCCTGCGCGGCAAAGGACTGGAGCGGCGGTGGGGCATATTTATCGGCGCGAAGAGCGGCCATGATCTTGTCATGTGCGTCCTTGTAGATGCCTTTCAAGGTCATGCCACGACCGGAAAGATCAAAGAAATCGCCGGTTCGGGTGACCTCGCCATTGGCGATCAGGTAATCAAGCAGCAACGCCACGGTATCCTGACTACGATTCATTCGCTCGGTCAGTTGCGACAACGTGATGCCTTTGAGGTGAGGCTGTTCTTTAAGAAAGACCGTGACCGCTTCTTTCAGATGGCTGATTTCCGATTTCAAGTGATCGACCTGATACCACAGCTTCTCGAAACGCGCAACCTTTCCTTCGGCCGTAAGGGCTACCAAAATGCGCGACGCTTCCGCCTCGGACAAATCCGACTCGCGCAGAAAAGTCTCAGCGGGTGCAAGTACGCGCTTGATCAACTCCGAACTTACGAGGTCAGTGGTTGAACCTGTTGCCCGCATTCGCAAATAGCTCAGCATATCCAGTTCCCTGCGACGGGGAAACGCCGCCAAATGATCTAGCACTACCCCGCCGCCAAGTGTGACCATGGGAGTGGGCAGTCGCAGAATGCATCGGTCGTAAACCAACGAATAGACCGGGTCATCTGGTCGGAAAAACGCCAGACCAGATCGTCCAGTGCCTATCTCCGCTTGGTCGAACATCCGTATTTCCCCCTCGGCCTCGGTGGTACCGACGATCAGTAGTACACGCCGTCGATCCTCGAGTGAGACTGGCGCGTTAGGCAGCATTTGAATCGAGAGCGCCAGCACCGGGTGTTCCCGGAAGTAGCTCAGGTCTGTACGGTCGGAGATCACTCCCCCGCGCACCAGCTCCGTCCTCTCGACTCCGGTCACGGCGACCGCCGTGCGGCTTCCTGGTGAAACAGAATTGACTTCCTCATTATGCGATTGCAGTGATCTTATCTTGCCGGTCTTGGTAGTTGGCCAAACTGACACAGGTTGTCCTACGGACAGCGTTCCTCCACGCAACGTGCCGGTCACCACCCCGCCTATCCCCTGTCGCACAAACGTCCGGTCGATATACAGCCGCGCTTTGCCGATATCCTTCCTGGCCGCAATAGTGCCAGGCAAAGTATCGAGATGCCGCCTGAGTTCTTCAAATCCCACGCCAGTTGTGGCTGAGAGCCTGAAGATAGGCGAATTCGCCAAGAATGATCCGGCCAGCCTCGAGCGGAGATCCTTTTCCAGCAACTGCAGCCAGTCCGACTCAACCAGATCGCATTTATTCAGCGCGATCATCCCATGTTTCACGCCCAACAGCTTGACTATCTGGAAGTGCTCCTCACTCTGCGGCATCCAGCCATCATCGGCCGCAACCACCAGCATGACGGCATCGATCCCACCCGCGCCTGCGATCATATTTTTGACGAAACGCTCATGTCCGGGAACATCAACAAATGCAATAGTGTGCTTGGTGGGAGTCTCGTAGAACGCGAATCCGAGATCGATCGTCATCCCGCGAGCCTGTTCTTCCGGGAGACGATCCGGGTCGGTACCGGTGAGTCGCTTAACGATTGACGATTTCCCGTGATCGATATGACCTGCTGTGCCGATCACCAGCATCGGTCACTCCTTCAGCGCAGCACGAATGGCCGACAGCAGATGGGGATAATCGGACACCGGGATCGCTTTGAGGTCGAGGATCAAACGATCCTCCTCGATACGACAGATTATGGGAGGAGTATGCTGGCGAAATGTCTTCAGAAGCCGCTCCGCCTTGTAGTCCTTCGAGAAGCAGATCGCCACCGAGTGGATCTCTTTTTCCGGAAGGGCTCCCCCGCCGAGGTAGACTTTTGATGCCTCCACACTGACCCCGGCCGGATTACCGGCGTCGCGAACCAGCGCTTTCCCCCGCTGGTAGAGTTCAGAATCGGGAACAGCGAGGCACGACCAGAGTGGAATGTCCACGGTATGGGTGCCATTCAAATAGATCGAGAATAATTGCTCCAGAACAGCAAAGACAACCTTGTCCACTCGCATCGTACGGAACAATGGGTTCTTCTTGATACTCTTTATAAGTGCGGCGCGACCGACAATCATTCCGGCCTGCACCCCGCCGAGCAGTTTGTCCCCCGAAAAGCAAGTCAGATCTGCCCCGGCGCGGACCGACTGTTGCACGGTCGGTTCCGCGTATCCCATCACTGGCGCCGTTTCCACAAACACGCCGCCACCGAGATCATTGACTACCGGCACATTGGAGCGCTTCCCTAGAGCGACCAGATCCCGGAGAGCAACTTCTTCAGAGAACCCCGCCTGTACGAAATTACTTTTGTGCACTTTCAAAATAAGCGCGGTTTGCGAATCTATGTGTGACTCGTAATCAGCGATCGTGGTGATATTTGTGGTGCCGACCTCAATCAGCTTCCCACCGGCCCGCTTGAGAATATCGGGGATACGAAATCCACCACCTATTTGCACCAATTCCCCTCGTGAGATCAGAACATTCTTCCGATTGGCCCGCGTATTGATGATCAAGAACAACGCCGCCGCGCAGTTATTCACGACTGTCCCGGCTTCGGCTTCAGATAATTCCGTCAGATACCGTTCGCACGCCTCACCCCTGTTGCCGCGCGCACCGGTTCGCAGATCAAACTCGACATTGCAGTAGCCGGTTAGAGTCTCTTTGAGTTTGGCAAAGACCACTTCCGGAAATGGCGCGCGCCCGAGATTAGTATGTACCAGGATCCCGGTGGCATTGATCACGCGACGGACCTCCGCTCCCTTGGCCGCGACCAGCGCCTTCTCTATTGATCGATACATCGCGTCCGGGGCCAGTGGCTTCTTATCCGCGATCAACTTCTCCTTCATTTCCGCGACGGTCGCCTTGACGATTGATGCCGCCACCGGTCTGGGCAACGCATCAATGTACGGCGCCAACTGCTCGCTTTGCAGAAGCTCTTCGATCGAGGGGAAATGTCGCGGTTCCGTGATCATTGTTCCGGCCAGAGTGATTTGTTGTACGCGATCTCGGCGAGCAGTTTCCCGACCTGGCCCAACGATTCGGGAGAGCAGTTCTCCGGAAGATCTTTTTCCGTATGCCAGTACTTATAATCGAAATCGATAAGCACAATAGCCGGTACTCCTCCCGCGTTGATCGGCAGATGATCATCGATAACTGTATGCCTGACCATATCCTGGAATCCCGACAGATTGAGCCGCTTGGCGGTCTGCCAAACCATATCGTTCAGCGGTTCGTTGTAGCGCTGCGAGTACCCTTCGCGGAATACCTGCAGATCCTTGTCGCCTATCAAGTCGATGACGATGCCAAACCGGTATTTTCCATGTATTCCCTGTTGCGCGAAATACTGCGCGCCGAGAAGATAATACTGGTGGTCACCCTCTTCTCCCCAATCTTCGCCGTCGGTCAATAGCAATTCGACATCACACGCCGGCGGCTTCTGCGTGAACATATTCGCAAGTTCCATGAGGACCGCGACTCCCGAGGCGCCATCATTGGCTCCAGGCAAAGAATCGGTTCGTCGGGTCGGATCGGAATGTCTATCCGTTCGCGGACGACTGTCGTAATGTGCCACGAAGAGCAGGGGCGGCAACGAGGCATCGCTTCCCTTGGCCCGTGCGATCACATTCACCAGCGGCTTGTCAGTCTTGGAGTACGGGTCGAAGAATTTTGTGGCCTGAAAATCGACCGGCAATCCCAGCTTACTGAAGTGGTCGTGATAATATGCCTGGGCTTCCTGCCAGGCCAGTGAACCTGGGACCCGAGGACCGAAAGCGACCTGGGCCTCCAAATAGCCAAACGCCCGGTGACTGTCAAAGGGAGGCGGTTCAACATGGGCCGCCGTACAGCTCAACATGGCGATTACCAGCACTGCAAAAATGGATACGATCCGTTTCACGGAGAGAATGTCGCCACTGGAGTGAGCAGTGTCAACCCAAAAGGATATTAGAAGCGGATCTCCGCCCAGATCTGAAGCATGCGGACATGGCTCTTGCGTTCGCCGTCCTTGGTATCCTGCCAGGTAGCCGTCAATCCCCCCTTTATTTGCGTGCTGAAATCATAAGAGATGACTGGCGTGACCATCAGGTCCGACTTGTCAGCCGAGGGCCGCAGCGGATTATCACCGTTTGCCGATTGGGATTCATTGGTCGTATGCCGGACGTTCAACTCAAGATTCATGGTCGACGATATTTTCATCTTGCCGAACAGCGGGAGTTTCAAACCACCCGGAGCGCGGAATGAATAGCGGCTGGTCACAGTGATACTTCTCTGCTTGGACTCCGTACGACTGGAGACACCACCGGTAGACTGGTTATATCGAACCGCCTTCTTCTTATCCAGGCCATACGTTGCGGATAGCGAGAGCGCCTTGAACAACTTGAAATTGACGCCAAGGAGCGGATTAAAATCCTCTGACTCAGTCTCGGAAAGCGGCCGACCCAGGCTGAGGATGAAGTCTTCTGTCTTCTCTCGGCTGTACCCGGTCCGCGGCGCAAAAATGTCGATCAGTTTGTTGACCGGCCCTTTTATCAATGGCAGCGTCTTGAATTTGCCGATTGTCACATCCAGGTCGGGCCAACTGGTCGAGGTCCGCTCCGACTTGTCACCTATCTTGACCAGGTCTCGGTTGATGGTCCGCTTGAAGCGGACCTTGGTGGATATTCCCCCCAATAACCTGAATCCCGAGTTGAATTCATAGTTCTCGGATTCACGTGCTTCCGGATTTCGACTCTCTCGTATGGTCGGAACATCGGTCGTCAACTCAAAGCCGAAGCGATACCGCCAATCCGGTCGCTCCTGCATTCCGGGAACCGAGGCCGTGTGGCCGCGACCATACTTGTATTGGATCGGATCTACCCAGCCGGTCAGTAACCGGAGCCCGGCAAACGGCAGATCGACAATATTGAGTTTGGCCTTCGGCCCACTTGACGCCTTCTTGTTCTTGTCACCAAGCTTCTTAAGATCTTCCTGGCGATACCCGCGCGCCCGTTCCTTCTCCGTCATTTGCGTCTGTTTGCTGCCTGACTTTCCTGAACCACCCTTTCGGGTCATGGAAAGCAAGTCGATATGTCGCAAGGTTCCAGAGACTGACCAGCTCCGGTTCAGGTCGCTTTTCCGGGTTTTTGAGGTTCGCTCAAAATTGTCCGAGTAGGTTGCCGTGTACCCGAACTGCGTCCCGAGCCAGGCGAAGAGCTTGGGATCATAGTTGGCTGAGAAGTTCTGTGAGTAATACGTCTGTAAGCCCAACCGGAACTCTTTGAGCCCGACCTTTACCTTGTCGTCATTCGTCAAATCGTTGCGAGTCGTAAACGCATAGGTGAATCCGAGATTCTCAAAAAGCTTGTACGCAAGGTCCGACCCACCGTCAAAATCGCGTTGCAGTGATGACGTTCGCTTCTGGTTCGCGTCATCGGACACATTGATCTGCCGATTGAATGTCCCGCGCCACCGCCACTGGTGCGGGAAGAACGATATTTTGGTATCCTTCAGGTCACGCAGGAAGATTATTGACTTGGTCCACTTGAGCGGCGAAATACTGGGCGGCTGCTGCCAGGACATGTCAAACGAACCGCTGAAATTGTAGTTCTCTGAGAAATTGTACGGCCGGGTGACATCGGTACGAGTGCTCCGGCTATAAGAGAAATTCACCTGCTGACGATTCAGGAAGAGGTTGAAAAGCGGGTTCTTCCCCTTGTAGCGGAATTGCTCCGAGGCGCGCACGCCGCGCGTGATCGACGTGATCCGCTCCAGTTCACGTACATCCTCGGGCAGAACGATATCCGAATTGGTTCGCAGGATCGGCAACTGGGTCGATTTGGCGTAATTGTAGCCGACCGGCAGCGACGCGTTCAACGCTCTGGGCAGGAAGCGGTCGAGATTCATGCTGACGGACCACGAATAGCTGTTATCCTCAGACCCGCTCCCTAGATTGTCCGATGATCCGCCACGAGTGGTCGCTGAGATTCCGCGGAAATATGGATTCTTTTTCTCCCACTGCAAATTGTAGGAGCCAACATCCGCCAGGTTACCCGTCAGGTCGAAGCGCGCTGCCTCTCCGACATCCTTGCGGACATTGGTAACGCGCAGTTCATCAAGCCAGATCTCGCCATTTGCTTTGGCGGTCGAATCGGTGTTGAGAACACCCGCGGCCATCCACTGCACTTGGTTGATATTCGGGTTACCTTTGATGCGGTAATTCCCTACCGCACTGTCGACCGCGCTCGGCGGTGAACCTTCAGGCAAGGCCCGCTGAAACGCGTCTTTCAGGCCCGTCAATTCCGCAAAATCGATCCTGACATGGTTGGCCGGATCCCACCCCGGACGGATCATCGTGCGATATTCGTAATAGTTCTTCTCATCGTTCCCCAGACGATAGAAGAACATCACCGAGTCAGAGGGAAGCTCGTTAGCCTTATTCCCTCCGTGGACGTACATCTCCAGCGCGCTGTAACCCGAATAGCGGTCGACCGACGGCAGTTTCTTCACTGCCATACAGGTGTCGCCAACCATTACATTCTCAAAGACCAGCCCAAGACCCTTTTGGGTCTCGGTCACGTTGTTTGTTTGGTCTTCGTACGCTTCCACTCCCGGTGGCGCGACGAATGTCCCCTCGTCCTCGCTCAGCGATGCCACCACGAACTTGGCGGTGTCATCCCGTCCGCGACGAAGAATGGTGGTATCACGCCAGTTCGATTGCACAAAATACCAGGCCGCCACCTCCACCGTATCCCAACGATCCGCCGGAGCGTCGGACTCAAACCAGACGCGGGCATGTTTGATGTTGGTCCATGCCGCCGGCAAACCCGAACTGGGCGCTACTATCGTGTCCAGCCTGCTCGAATCTCGGATCGGAATACGGAATGTCATCCAGCCACTGTCATTGCGCGAGCCAGGCACATAAAATCCTGTGTCCGAAAGGTCACTCAAGTCGATGGTATAGGAAAAGTAGGCGTTCTGCTCTACGAAGTTGACCGTGGTCAACTGCTCGGCATCCGGTGTCGCCAAATTGACGATATCTTCCAGGTTCCCTTCGGTACCGTTCAAGAAGTCATAGTATCGCGGATCATTGTCGTCATCGTATCTTGAGGGATCGCAACTCGGCAACGGACATATACCCGCCCCCTCTCCACCTGCAGCTGTGTACC
The DNA here is from genome assembly GCA_964397415.1 of uncultured Ignavibacteriales bacterium. Lineage (GTDB taxonomy): Bacteria > Zixibacteria > MSB-5A5 > GN15 > FEB-12 > FEB-12. The sequence goes on from CAYNIJ010000010.1 coordinate 84,048, forward strand.
AGTTATCTCCCGATGGATCCGGGTTGGTAAGCGCGTCGTAGCCATCCTCAAGTGCGTCTGGTTTAAGGTCGATCCCTACATCCTCGCCCTCTTCCAACCGACCATTCTGGAACTGATCGACCACACCATCTTCAGTGTTGTTTGAGCCGTTATCGTCGACATCTTCAGAGATTTCGCCGAAATCAAAATGCAGTTTTCCGCGGTCTCCCTTTACGCGCACCTCAAAGAGCTGAACGCGATAGGCGTCGATTCCGGCAAAGTAGGTCATTATCCCGCCATACGACGGACCCGGAAGCGTGTCCACAAGGTTCGTGTCCGCTATCTGCGGCGTACCATCGGGACGCCAGATCATTCGGAAAGTATTGACCGTCCCCTGCCCCTGACGCACATCACGGTCGTAAATCTCCTGGAGTGGTCGCCCTCCCACCGGGTTGTGCCAGAGAAGTTTTGACCGTTCGTGGTCACTCGCCAATTGCAATGGCTTGGATGACAGCGTCCAGCCGCCACGCCCCAGCGGAAGGTTCAGTTGCTCAAGTGCCGACTCGAAATCATCAATGTACGCGACGTTGTCGACGTTCGGGTTCGGACGCGACTGCGCTATTTCTCCCGACAGAGTCATGGTTGACGGAGCTTCGGTTCGAATCAGCGGTAGGGCATTGAGCGCTTTGGTGATAAACTTCGGATAAAGTTTCAGCGTCCCGTCCATATCCAGCACGGTCATGGTCGCCGTTTCCTGACCTACGCGCGGCTTGCGATCCTGCGCCTTGTCGGTCTTATACAGCATCGTCGATCCAATCCTGAAATCATCACTGAACGAGTATTCACCGCGCAGACCGAAGAGTGACTTCTTCTGAATGGCCAGGAACGGCGCATATTCGAAATCGACCGTCACTTTGGCGTTGGGGTCGAGCGCTTCCGGTGACAACAGGGTGATGGTCCCGAAATCATACTGGATACTGTAGTCCGGCCCACGCGTCAGCACCTTGCCATCCGCAACCACACGCTCAGAACCTTCGATGATATTGGCGCGATTCAAACGAATAACCGAGCCTCTACTGCGGCTGGAATACTCTATATAGTACAGCGAGTTTTCGGTCTTCTCTTTGGTCGAGGTATACCTGTATATCTTCTCATTTTTCTCTTCAAGCTCAGGCTGAGTCACTCCGCTGGCCGATGTATAGACAGCATTTGTGTTAAACGGCTCGCGATCCGGGAAAATGATCAGCCCCCATTCGGACTCAAAGACTTCGCGACGGTCGTCGATCTTGCCATCCGGTTCCCGTACTTCCTGAGCATTGTATTGGTCGAGCCCAAGTATCTTGGTGAATTCCGCGGATACGCCGCCCGCTCCTGACTGATAGTCAACGGCAGCCGAGGTCCCCTCATTGCCAACCGGAGCTTTGAACACCTTGATGTTCAAGTCCGCCGCTTGTGATCCTTTGGGAATCGTATAGACATTTCGCCAGACATATGGCCAAGTTGGATGACTCGGGTTGGTCGCCTGGCCACCCGGACGAAGCATTTTGAGGATCAGCGTATCGCCCTGCGTTTGATCGCCGATCGTATCTACTCCGATGATTGCGTCCGTCAGCGTGTCGCGACGCTCCACCACCATCCAGATACCAAGCAGATAGTCGCGACGCATGGAATTGAATACGATATAATGTCTGTTTCTTTCAGCATCATCGAACCAGTCATAGAGGTTGTCATCGACCTCTTCAACCTTCTGGGTCACCTGAAATACGTCCAGAGTATCATCTGGATCGACTCGCGTGATCGCCATGGGAAGACTGGCCGCTTCCTCCGGTCGACTGTACGTGCGCCCTTCGTAGACCAACAGATTGAGCACGCGATCGTTCTTCCCAAATTCCTCCGGCAACCCCAGGTCAAAGATTCGTCCTTCGGCATAATCCCAATCACGAATCCGTTGCGCTGATTCATCCCCTGTTGCCGAGATGGAAGAACGCTCAGTTGAGCCCTTTTCCTGAGAGACAATTCCGGTCAGACGCAATGCGCCTAACTGGGCTTCGGCCTTGAGTCCGAATAGCCCCTGGATGCGTGCGGAATATCCGACAAACCGCGTATTCGGGAGCTGGAGATTGGTGTTTCCCGCCTCGATCGACTTGAGGATGTCGTCATCATCCCCCTTGTAGCGGATCATCAGTCGGTTGGAGAGCGGAATATCGGTCTGGCTGTCCTCAGAAACGAAGACCGATATCTTGGAACCGATCGTCCCTTCAATGTCGAATCGGTATATCTGATCCATATTCAGCGACGGAAAACGGCTTTTGCCGATCAGATCCGACTGAACGCCGTCATTCCATTGCGATCGACCTGAGAAACTGATGCGGCGGAATCCTGAGACGCGTAGGTTACCGCCTCCCTCGCCAAACACCGAGGAGAACTTCCTGGGAAGCGCGATACCGACCGAGATGCCTGATCTGTCCCCCTTCCCTTTGGCCGCGTTCAGGAGGGATTGATTCCCCAGATTGCGGAATCCTTGTGAGACCTTCCGGCGCAGACGGTACTGCATGAATTCACCGGCATCGACCGCCACCGGTACGAATGATAGCCCGGGATAATATTCGGTATTGAAGTTGATGAGACTGCTGTCGAAGGAAGAACTGATGACTTTGGGATTCCGCATCAGCAACGGTGAGAACGGCTCAATAGAGAGCGGCGGATTGGCGGCCGAAAAAACCTGTGGCCGGCCATCGTACCAAGAGACCACCTGCGGCGGATCTTCAAATATGCCCGGGAAGCCTACCCCTTGCCCCTCTGCCACCGGCGACACCAAAGCGAGCGCCGCCACAAGCAGACCGGCAAAAGACAGAATCCGTCTGAATCGATTCAACAACACTAGTTCTGCGCTACCTGCAAAAAGTCAATTCATTAGAAACGGGTCGATAGAGCTCCTCCTATGCCTGGGCTAAAACTTGCCGAGCTGCTGGACCTCTTCCTGCAACTCAATGCCAAATCGCTCTTTAACACGTGCTTTTAGTATATCGGCTAATTCCCGGATATCTCGCGAGGTCGCCGTTCCGGAATTGACGATTATATTCGCGTGGCGCTCAAACACTCTTGCCCCGCCAACCGACATCTGCTTTGCCCCTACTTCCTCCAAAAGTCTCCCTGCCGGCAATTTACCGAATTTCTCGCGAGGATCAGGAATATTTTTGAAAAAACACCCCGCGGACAAACCGTCATTTGGATGCTTCCCATCACGCTGCGCCAGAATATCCGCGACCTTTGCGGCGATTGCCTCTCTCTGGCCTGCTCCCAATCGAATCCGGACATCCACCACGACTTCGCGGCTCACCTTCAGATAAGAATCCCGGTACGCGAACTTGCAATAATCAGGTCCGACCGTCTTAAGTGTCCCATCATTATCCACTAAGGTGACAGATTCTATCGTGTTTCCGATCTCTCCGCCAAATGCCCCCGCATTCCCGTAAATTGCCCCGCCCACCGACCCCCAAATGCCGGCCGCAAACTCCATCCCCGTCAATCCATTGTCCGTGGCGTAGTTCACCAGGGACATCAGCTCTTCCCCGGCGCCGCATTCAATAAGGGTAGGCTCTAACAACCGAAGTCCCACGACATCGACCTTGATGACCAGACCGTCATAGCCATCATCTGAAACCAGCAAGTTGGTTCCGCCACCTAAGACAAAGTGGGGTATCTGAAGTCTCTTGGCTGCCTCAATGGCCCGCGTCACTTCCGCGCCGGATCGGGCGGAAAAGAAATACTTGGCTCGTCCGCCAGTTCGGTAACTGGTCAGCGAGGCGAGTTCCTTGGCGAACTCAAGATTCGGGCCAAACGCCCCAAGGAGGGTCGCAATGGGGAGACCGGTAGTAGTGGCAGTATTCTCTGTCATGTTCCTCTAAGAAAATATAGCCTTCGGACCGTCCAAAATCAAGGTCTGATGGCGATTTAGTGGGTATCCGAGCCGCCCGTCCAGTCCACAGTTTATACCCGATTTTCGGCCGGAAAAACTAAAATTTGCGGCTTTCCGACTTCCTACGAATTATCGGCTGAAGTGGGGCTGGAATTTGGGTCGGTTTTTGACGCCTCCGGGTTGGCTTTGTCCTTGGCCAGCTCATCTACGAAATTCAGCCGCAGCTCATAGAGCAGATGCTCCACCATCCGCTTTTCATCCGGGTTCAGATTCCCGGCTGTTTTCCGCTGGATCATCTCCAGCATATCGATCGTGTGCTTCGCCATCGTCAGGTCGCGCTCTATCTGATTGGTCATCGGATTGGCGATCTTCCCCATCTGTTGCATCGCCGCCGACTGCAGTGAAAGCACTAGCTGGTAGAACTGAATATCAACGTCCGGCTGGTCCGGCATTTTAGCCTCCTCCAAGCTGAATTTGTCTTTGTTCGGCGCTCGCGCGCAGAAACTGATATAGCCCCTTGTATGCGTTATCCAGTTTCGATGGCTCGGCGAAAAGCTGCTCAAGGAGGGTACGCGACGCCTCCAGCAAGTCTCTATCTTTGGTCAGATTCGCGGCGCGCATTTCCGGCGCTCCCGACTGACGGACTCCAAAAAGCTCCCCGGGACCGCGCAGCTGAAGATCCGCCTCCGCGATCTGAAATCCATTCGTGTTGGCGGCGAAATATTCCAACCGTTGCTGAGCAATGTCGGATAGCTCTCCATGAGCAACTGCGATTACAGTAGACTGCTTCTCGCCACGACCAACTCTCCCCCGCAATTGGTGCAACTGTGCCAAACCAAATCGCTCGGCGTGCTCGATAACCAGCAGGGTTGCATTCGGATTATCAATGCCGACCTCGATAACCGTGGTCGCCATGAGAATATCCAGTTGGCCCTTGCGGAACTGCAACAGCACCTCATCGCGCTCTTTCGGTTTGACTCGCCCATGCACCATCCCCAACCGAAGTCCCCGGAAAAATGTCTGCGACAGTTCGGAGAACGCATCCTCGACGTTTTCAAGATCGCTCTGTTCTGACTTCTCTATTAAAGGGTAAATGACATACCCCTGACCGCCCGCCTTCACTTGGTCTCGCACATAGTCAAATATCTTGGGGCGGGCATCTTCCATCCGCCAGACCGTTCGGATCGGCTTCCGGCCGGGGGGGAGATCCCCGATGGTGGAAATATCCAGATCGCCATACAGCGTGAGGGCGAGCGTTCGCGGAATTGGGGTTGCAGTCATCACCAGAAGGTCCGGCGAATCCCCTTTGGCAAACAACTTCCCGCGCTGTTCCACGCCAAACCGGTGCTGCTCATCAATAATGACCAGCCCCAGTCGCTCAAATGAGACATAGTCGTAAATCAGCGCGTGGGTACCAAAGAGGATATCTACTTTGCCGTCGGCGCATTTTTTCGCGACAGATTTGCGCTGAGCCGCGCTCAAGGTCGATGTCAATATCCCCGCCTCAATCCCGACCTGCGCCAATGGACCGGACCAGTTCCGGAAATGCTGTTCGGCCAGAATTTCTGTTGGGGCCATAAAGGCGCACTGCAGACTATTCTCAGCGGCATAAAGAGCCGCCAGTACCGCCACGACTGTTTTCCCGCATCCAACATCCCCCTGCAGGAGGCGCGACATCGGCGTCTGCTTTGCCAGATCCGCGAATATCTCCTTGGTGACTTTAGCCTGGCCATCCGTCAGGGCGAACGGAAGCTGCTCTCTAAACTGCGCCAGTTTGATTCCGGGCGCCGCATACGCATGCCCCTTGTGCACCGACTTCTTCTTGCCAAGATTCTGGAAAACCACAAACTGCAGACCAAGGAGTTCGTCGAACGCCAGCCGTCGACGGCTGGACTCGATCTCATCTCTATTCTCCGGATAATGAATGCCACGTATGGCATCGTGCAATCCTGGCAAACCGATCTTGGCCTGTTCGGCAGATGGCAATGGATCGGGCAGTTTCTCTTTGAGATTCTCGAATACGAACGTGGTAAGCTGGCGGATCCCCTTGCTGGTCAGCCCAAGCTTGGACATCTCAGCAGTCTGCGGATAGACCGGAATTATCCTCCCGGCGTGAATCATCCTATCGGTATTGTCCTCCAGCCGCTCCAGATCCGGGTGGACCATCTGGAGCCCCATGAAATCCGACACGGTCCCTGTCGCCGCAAAGATCATCCCCTTTTTGAAGTACCGTTCCCAATACCGGATCGCGGCAAACCAGAGAAGCGAGATCGCCCCCGTCTCATCCTGAAGCATCACTTCGTAGCGCGGCTTCTTACCACGAAGGACACCGTGCGCTTTGACTTCGCCGATTATGGTCGCGTTTTCGCCGATACGGAGCCGGTTAATCGGAACGACATTGGTTCGATCGAGATAATGCCGTGGAAGATAGGCCAGAATGTCGCGGACAGTGGCCAGCCCATGTTGGGCCAATGCCTCTCCCCGCTTGGGACCAACCCCTTTTACAAACTGTAGCGGTGAATCCAGCTTGAGCTCCGGCATGTCGGTAAGATGCCAGCCTCAAGCTGGAGGGTCAATTACTTTTGGCGGCTGCTAATTACGGCACCGACACCGTTCCGGTCATCCCCGCATGAACCGTGCAATGGTACCCGAATGTCCCATTCGTGTTGAAAATGTGCTGGTAAGTCTCGCCGTTCGAAAGCATCGGACTGTCCAGTTCCGTACCGGAATTGGATGTTACCGTGTGATTCACGCCGTCGCGATTGGTCCAGAGAACGGTATCCCCAACGGCAAGCGTCAACGATGAAGGGCTGAAGCTGTTCCCCTGGATAGAGACGGTCTTGAAGTGCGGCCGATTGTTGCCGCCTCCGGATCCTGTTGAATTGTTGTCATCGGAGCATCCGACAAAGACAATCGCCAGTGCCGCCAACAGCAATGTGAGCCGGAAACCTTGGTTTCGTGCTGAGTTCATACTGTCCTCCTCTAAGGACTGGGTGCGGCCGAGGTCGCACGTTTGTTGGTTGATAACCAACAGAGAGTTAAGTGGTCGACTTTCGTACACCTACTTTACAAACCTGTTGGCGGGCTGTATGTTCCGGTCGGAAGCGGATGTCGTCTGGTGGCGGTCCCGGCCTTCAAAGCCGAGTGGGGGGCAATCGCATTGTCCCTGGTGGGTTCGATTCCCACCCCTTCCGCCAAATTGCGCAGGTGCCTCCACCTGTCTGCCCCTCCCTTTTCCTTTGACAACATAGACTCGTCTATCGTTTATTACGATAAACGTCGCATTCTTCCGGAGGGACCATGAACGCGCGAATCATCTTTGCTTTGATGCCAGTCGTCCTGCTAGCTCTTGCTGGTTGTAGTGACAAAGCAACCGGCCCGGACGAGACTTCAATCTTCAGCCAACCTTACCCCGCCGATGGCGCGACGGATATCCCCGCGACAGCCGAACTGACTTGGCACACCGCACTTGGTCCGGAATCAGGTGCCAACTACAAGGTGTACATTTCGACAATCCCCGACCCCGAGCACTGTACCCAACCTCAGCAGAATCAATCACCGGGTGGATTGTTGCCCGGCCAAACATACTATTGGCATGTGCGGTCGCAGCTGCCTAGTGGCCGAACATATGTCTCGCCCATGTGGCACTTCAGGACCGCGGAGTACTATCAGTATCCTCTAGAACTCAATACCGGGTGGCGCTACAAATTCCGGTTCTTTATCACCGATGTTGAGCCAGACGATGTGGTTCCTGTGTCTACAGACACCGCAGAGTATGTGACCAATGTGACTGTGGCCGCGTTGGAAAACATCCCCTTTAGCCTCAGATCCGCTTACAAATTGGTGGAAACCATTCAATACAGCGAAGAACAACCGAGTTCTGAAACGGCCGTCGGTTGGTTCAACAATGAACCTGACGGCTTCTACGAGTATGGCTATGAATCTGGTTCGTATGGACTCTCTCTGCCACGCAAACTGTCGTTGGTCAATAGTTGGCAGATGGACCCAACTATCGCACAAGTTTTCAGCCCTTCCGCGCTTCTGCCACCTGGGACGAACTACGCTCAAGCTGAACCGATCTGGGAGACAGTCAAGAGCCTCTCCTATCCACTCCGTAAAGGCTTGTCGTGGGAGCCAAGCCCGCGATTAGACATTATCCATATTACGAAGCGGGTCATGGGAAGATCGCGTGTCGAGTCTGGTGGGAACGATTACCTCTGCTGGACTGTCCAATGGTTCTACGAGGGGATAGATAATCTCAGCGTGATCGATCAGATCGGCGAACCGGGTCTGGTGAGTCGAACGACAGTCGCTACCAACATAAGGCTAACCAATCAGGAGTATCCTGAAGGATTCGCCACTGCCACCATTCACCAGGAAATCGAGCTGGACTACACATACCTACTGGACACCTTGGGGCTCGACCCGGATGATTTTCACGAAGGTGACCGCTAGATCGATGCCACCGGCATCTTCTGCGGGTCATCCACCAGTATATGCTCTTTGATAGTGTATGCTTCGGCGTACTGAACCTTGACCAAGTGCCCTAGTTCTCTCGCTCGTGTCCGCATCAGATCGTAGATATTCACCCCCGGCGAGAAGACGTTTCGCGTATCCTCCGCCTGCGCCGACGGCGGCGCGTACTTGTCGAGCATCAGACGAGATTCAAAGGTCGGGAATTGCGACTTGTACGCCGACACAGCCTGACACTTCTGCTCCATCTCATCTGAGATATCCACCATGAATGAGTAATCGAAATTGCGATAGTAGGAGACATAGATCACTTTCCGCGGACGATTTGGCTCCCCCTCCAACGGCACTTTTTTCAAACCAGCCAGGAACGACGCATCATAACCCAAACGAGTACAAGCCAGATGATCTGGATGTCTCTGCTCCCAATGCGGAAGGATCACCATCTCCGCCTTGGTGTCCCGGATCACTTGCGCGATCTTGAGCTTATTCTCCTGATTGAACTCAACCGCGGCATCGGTCAGACCGAGATTCCCCCGCCAGCTCAGACCCATTATTCGTGCGGCCTCGGCCGCCTCAGACGCGCGATCAGTTTCATCACCATGCGTCCCAGCCTCGCCTCGCGTCAAGTCGAGCACGCCGACCGCCCTCCCCTTCTTCGCCATCTTTATCAGCAATCCGCCGCACGTGATCTCTACATCATCCGGATGCGCGGCTATCGCCAGGATATCCAAGCGGGGTGCGTTACTTCTGTTATCGGCCATTGATCACTTCGTGGTAATACTGTTCATATTGATTGACGATATTCTCCGCCGAGAATCGTCGCAGCGCGCTCTCTGCCGCGGAGCGCTTGAACTCGGTCAGCCTGCTCTTATCTCGTAATAACGCGATCCCGGCGCGGGCCATTGAGACAGTGTCGCCTACCGGCAACAAGAATCCGTTGCGGTAATCTTCCACTACTTCAACCAAGCCAGTCCCCGAGGATCCAATCACCGGCACCCCACAGGCCAATGCCTCCAGCGCGGCCAGGCCAAAGGACTCTTCTTCCGATGGCAGAAGGAACAGATCCGCGCATGGCAGCACTGCCTCGACCCGGCTCTGGTTCCCCAGGAAGATCACCCTATCCTGCAGGCCACGTTTATTGATCTGGCGACGAACGAGCACCGTGTCAGGACCTTCGCCGATAAGTAGCAGTCGGGCCGGAAGTTCATTCTTGATCTTCTCGAAAATATCGATCACATCCATCGCCCGCTTCACCGGTCGGAAATTGGAGACATGCGCGATCAGGAACTCTCCTTCCTTAACAAATTCCGACTTCTGGCACTGGGTCAGATTTGGCTTGAAGCGGACCTCATCGAAGAAGTTGTGCACGACTCTTATCGGCTTCGTCACTTTGAATACATCCATCGTCTCAGCGGCGAGATAGTGTGAGACCGCGGTAACGCCGTCGGACATATTAATAGAGAAGCGGGTTATATCATAGAACGACGGGTCCGACCCTACCAGCGTGATATCCGTGCCGTGGAGCGTGGTTATCACTTTCGGTACTTTGGCGCCATCAGCGATGAGCAATTGCTTGGCGAGATACGCCGAGGTCGCGTGGGGTATCGCGTAGTGCACGTGCAACACTTCGAGGTCGTACGCCTTGGATACATCCGCCATCTTCGAGGCCAGGGCCAGCGAGTACGGCGGCTGTTTGAAAAGCGGGTAGGCCGTCGTCTCCACGCCATGATAGAAAACGTTTGTCTGGTATTTATCCAGTCGAAACGGCAGCGCGTAGGAAATGAAGTGGACATGATGGCCGCGCATCGCCAACTGTTGCCCTAACTCAGTGGCGACTATCCCCGACCCCCCGGCGACCGGATAACAGGTAATTCCAATATTCATTTAATCTGTATACTCCGACAGTGAGATGAGCTGGTGTGCCGATTGATCCGGATCGAGCCGCTCATACAGAAAAGACACGACTCCCGGACCATACTTCGCTATGAAATAATTGATATTAAGCGAACGATCCTGCAATCCGCGATTCGGATATAGCGCGTACCACAAACGATACAAACGTTCCCGCACTTCCTTCTGTTTCTTCTTATGTGCAGAAAAGACCTTTGCCTCAAAAGCCTTTAGAGAAAAATCAATCTTACCCGAGGTCTGCTGCGCAAAATCCTTAAGTGAGGGATCGAAATCCAACGACCGCCCGCTGAACTGCTCGAATCGGCCGAAGATCTCCTCGCGGAGTTTCTGGAACTCCTGCTCAATATCCTGCGGAAAACTTTTCGCCATTACTCGATTGATAACTTGTTCAAAATCTCCTGCCAGATCCTCGAAAGCGATCTCAGCCTGAGCCATTGTCTTCTCATGCTTCTTTTCAACCAGTGTCGCGGTCGGGCGGGCGGTATGCACCGGCGCTGGGAGCCCAAACAGGTCAAACAGCGGGTTGATCTGCGCGAAATAGGCTATCTCCGATGGTCCCCCCATCTGGGCGAGGGTCGGAAACAGGTATGACTGCATCAACGGCCGTGTCAAAACGTCCGGTGAAAATCTCTCCGGCTCCGCCGCAATTCGAGCCAGCAGTTCTGTCTTGGAGAATGACGCCTCGCCCGCCTGGAAACTACCGTCTCGATGAACTATCGGCCATCGCCCTTTGTGATGGTAGAAAAGATGCGTCGCTTGCTCGTTTTTTTCGACCTGTAGATGATACGATGCCTGCTCTATTCGACGGTTCGTGGTCCCCATTCGCTGATGCAACTCGTCCTGACGCTCAACTATCTCTGAGAACAGCGGTGCCGCCAGTCTCTTGGCCGATGGATCCGCCGGCGAAAAGAGGATCAACCCATACTCGGCAGTCAGGCGAGCCATCAGTTTGCCGAAGGCGGTAACGAACCCCTCTCCCGTTTTGTAGCATTCAGCCAGGAGTCGATACAACTCAGGTGTAAACTCCGATTGGCCGAGAATCTCCTGCAGCCTCGAGTGCATTCCCGCCACCGCCGCTTCATCATTAAGCCTGACTTCCGCGACCGGAACGGGCATTTCGGGCATTATCGGATAGTCCACGCGAGCCAACTCCCCCTCGCGATTCAACAGATATGTATGATTGATCTCGGCGAAATCATGATCATCAGATGCTATCCAGAATACCGGGACCACCGGTCGGCCCAATTCTTCGGCGCGCCGTTTGGCGGCCCTGACCGTCGCCAGTGCTTTTATCAGAGAGAACAACGGCCCCCCCAGAAGTCCAGCCTGTTGACCCGCAAAGACACAGACCGTGCGAGGATCGGCTAACAACTGGATGTTCGCGAACACTCTCTCTGACGAACCGAATTCTCGGTTCTGGTGAGTCAGTAGATCCAGCAGTTTTTGGCGCTGAAAGCTCACAGCGTCCAGTGCCTGTGCCGTCTGCCGATACCCCGGCGACACAAATAGGCCACTGGCCGGCGCATTGCCGGCCAGGAAATCTAAGTATAAGTTGGAGAATCCGAACGATTTAGAAGGATTTATCAGCCTTACCGTCAATGATCACCCCTTCAATTTTGGCCTCATGCGGCACCCGGCTTGGCTTGCGCCGGAACAGCCCCACAAAGTCGTCGACCAATGTATACATAACCGGAACAACGACCAAGGTCAAAAGTGTCGAAGAAATGATGCCTCCGATAACGGCTCGGGCCATCGACAATCTAAGCTCAGCCCCGGGCCCAAGTCCCAGCGCCAGCGGCGCCATGCCAAAAACCATCGCAAAGGTGGTCATCAGGATCGGCCGTAACCGGATCGGTCCCGCTTTCAGGATCGCTTCAGTCCGCCCATCCCCTTCCGCCCTCTGCTGCTTGACGAAATCGATGAGCAAGATCGCGTTTTTCGTCACGAGCCCCATCAAAAGCACTATTCCTATCAAAGACATAATCGAGAATGACTGCCCCAGCAACGCTGGTATCGCGCCAACCATCGATAACGGCAGCGACAACATGATCGAGAACGGGTCAAAGAACGATTCGTATTGCGATGCCAAGAGCAAATAGATGAAGATGATCGCCAGGAACAGGGACTTGAGGATGTTCTGGAACGACTCCGCCATGATCTCCTGCTCGCCGACCGTACCGACATAGTACCCCGGCGGGAGTTGCAGTTTTGCAACGTCAGCCATGATTGTCTGGGTCACGGTTCCGGCAAACGCGCCGGAAGCCACGTTTGCGTTTACCTTTATTTCGCGTTGACGGTCATACCGGTTGTATTGACCGATCGCCGCGCTCTTCTCCAGCACACCAACTCGATTCAGCGGCACAAGAAACGTTTTGGTTCCGGGTATCTCTTTGTTACTCGCGACCAGAATGCGCCCGATATCATCGGCCGAGGTGCGATACGGCTCATCCAAACGAATGCGTACGTCGTATTCCTCTGTCCCTTCCTTGTAGCGCGTAACAACATCCCCTTCAACCAATGCGCGAACCGTCATCGGGATAGTCGCCAAACTGAGTCCAAGGTCTTCGGCCAGTTTTCGGTCGATTCTTATCTGGAACTCCGGCTTCCCTTTCTCCTGGGTATCATCTATGTCGATCGCGCCCGGCACCTTATAGAAGATCTCTTTCACGTCGCCGGAAAGCCGCGTCAATTCGTTGAAATCCTCACCGCGCACGGAGATCTCGATTGACTTCTCGCCGCCGCCCTCTCCCTCACCGCGACTGACCGAGGTTTTGATACCCGGGATCCCCGCGATCAAAACACGCACTGAATCCATGAGCCGACGGGCTGAGATTGTCCGCTCCGTGACCGGCGTCAGGTTTAACAGGATACGACCATCCGTCACGGGATTGTTCCCTGAACCGATCGTCACGTATGAAGCGATCACCTCGGGAATATTGCTCCTGACTGTGGATTCAATAATGGCAGCTCGCTCCGATGTATCGTGCAAGTTCGTTCCCGGCGGAGTCTGGAAATCGATAGCCATTTTCGACTGGTCTGTCTCCGTCATGAACTCCACGCCGATGAATTTCCCCAAATAGAGCGATCCGGCAAACGATGCCACGGCTATGAACATCACCAGCCATCGAGTCCGCAGTGATGCCGCCAGTAGCCGTTCATATTTCGGTTTGAACCAGTCAAACGCGCGGTTCCAGTAATTGAGCAGATTGAAGATCGGCCCCCAGATGCGGGCAAATAGACCGGTTCCCCGCGGTTTATGTGCTCCCTCTTCCTCCCCTTCGCGCAGCCATCGTGACGACAACATTGGCGTCAGAGTGAATGCGACGAACAATGAGATCACCACCGCAAACGCCACGGTCATGCCGAACTGATAGAAGAACCGTCCGATCAGACCTTCCATGAAGGCAACCGGCACAAAGACCACGACGATCGAGAAGGTCGTCGCCATGACTGCCAGCCCGATCTCTTTGGTTGCGTCCATAGCGGCCTTCATCGGGTTTTTCCCCATATGAATGTGGCGATAGATATTCTCCATCACCACGATCGCGTCATCGATCAAAATACCTACCGCCAGTGACAACCCCAGCAGTGTCAGCACATTGATGGTAAATCCCAGCAGCTTCATTATCGTAAAGGTCGCGACTAGCGAGATGGGGATTGAGAGGCCGGCGATGATCGTTGGCCGAAGATCCAACAGGAACAGGAATATTACGATCACTGCCAGCAACATGCCGTACTGGATATTGAACAGGATCTCATGGATCGAATCCCGAATGAAGGTCGAGTTGTCCTCCACTTTGGTTAACTGGATATCCGGCGGAAGTTCCGACTTCAGTTGCGCCAGGACTTTGTCAACGCCATCCGCAACATCGACAGTGTTTGCGCCCGACTGCTTAACCACCGAAAGCGCGACCGCCGACTTCCCATCAAGCCGGGCTAACGAACGCTGTTCGACGGTCGTATCATAAACACTCGCGATCTCCTGCAAGTAGATTGGGACCCCGTTAGAGGTCTTCACTATTACATTATTGAAATCGGAGACTCGCTCAAGACGTCCCATTACCCGGACAAGGTACTCGCGAGAGGATTCATCAACTCGCCCGCCGGGTATCTCGAGATTGGCCGCCTGGATACTGTACTGAACATCGGCGACCGTCACGCCACGTGACTCCATCCGGTGCGGATCGAGCGCGACCAGGATCTCACGTTCAGAACCACCGATCAATTCGACGGCGCCGACCCCCTGGACCGACTCCAGTCTTTTCTTGACGCGATTCTTCGCGATCTCCGTTATATCTTTGGCTGTCCGTTTTCCCGACACTGATATCGAGATGATCGGCTGGGCAGTCGGGTCATACTGGCTGACGATCGGTTCTTCGATGTCGTCAGGGAGTTCGTTCCGGATCCCCGCGATCTTTTCGCGCACATCATTGGTCGCTTCCATCCCGTCTTTTTCGAGCCGGAATTCGATTATGACCAGCGAGTACCCTTCCCGACTCTGCGACGTGATATGCCGCACTCCCGAGATCTGGTTGACCGCATCCTCGATCTTTTTCGTGATGTCGGATTCCATTGACTCCGCCGATGCACCTGGATATACGGTCTGTACAACCGTGAACGGGAAATCAACATCCGGCATCATGTCCACCGACAGTCCAGTATATGAGAAGTATCCAAGGACGACCAATGCCAACATCATCATGGTCACAAAGACCGGCCGCGCGACTGAGACATCTGATAATTTCATATCTTAGCCCTCTATAGCGGAGCTGATAGTCACTTTGAACCCCTCGTCCAGATAGTTCTGTCCGAGCGTCACCAGGGTATCCCCCGGCTTTAGTCCGTCAAGAATCACCACACGGCCCTCGAGTTCTGGACCGAGCGTCACAATCCGCTTCTTGGCGACTCCGTTTTCGATCACAAACGCGACATTGGCGTTTTCCAGCTGAAGAACAGCAGCGCGAGGAACTGCCAGCACCTGCGGCAATTCTCTTTCCGTCACCAGGATCTTCACAAACATCCCCGGACGGAACTGGCTGCCGTCGTTATCAAGCATCGCTTCCACCTGGAAACTGCGAGTGACCGGGTCGGCCGACTCGGCTATCGAAGCCACTCTGCCCGTCACCGTGTCCTTCACCACATCTGAGACGATCCTCACTTCAGCCCCTTGTGAGATGTACTGCACATTGTCAGTGTTTGCGGCAAACTTTACGCGCAGTTTTCCCGGTGTGGCAACCACTGCGAGTTGTTGACCGACATGCACAAAGTCACCATCGCGGACCGAGATCGAAGTAACCGTTCCCGAGATCGGCGTGCGCACATCCACCAGTCGGCTAACCGACTCATAATTCGCTCTCGCGACTTCGAACTGCGTTTTGGCAGCGTCAAACTGTGATTCGGAGATGGCGCCCGATTTGTACAGGTTTTCCATCTTCGAGAAATTCTTCTCCGCGTTCTGGAAGACCGAGCGCACTTCATTGAAGTTTGCGGTCGGGCCATCTTTGTCCAGCATGACGATTACCTGGTTCGCTTTGACCGCCTGCCCCTCGCGCACAGGCACATCGGCCACTGCCTCGGCAAGCTTGGCGTAAAGGATCGCCTGCCTTTCGCCTTCCAGCGACCCACTAAATGTTCGCACAACCCGTTCATCCGATGGCCTGATCGTCTGCACATTGACGGCGATCGAGCGCTCTGCCTGAACGATCTGTTTTTGTTCGCTGCAGGATGCTCCCCAGACCAAGATGCTCATGGCCAGAAGAACGACTGTGATTGATCTTTGCCCGTTCATGATAGTTATCTCGTTTCTGCACCGATATCGATAGTGGTTGCTTTTCTGAGTTCTGCTTTGGCTGTTCTGAAGAAGTAGAGCGCCTGGGCCAGCGACCGCCGCGCGTCAGTCAACGCCGCCTGCGCCGACAACACTTCCAACTGCGTTCCGACCCCTTGCTGGTATCGAAGGTTTGCGATCTTTAGCCCCTCATCCGCCTGCGCGATGGTCTCTCTCTGAATATCCAGCGATTTTTTCGCCCGTATGACCTGGTCGTACGCCTGCTCGATCTCCAGTCTGATATCATCTTCCATCTGCGCCTGAGCGATCTTGGTCTTCTCGTGATCCGCGCGACGATAGGCCACCTGGCTCGAACGATTGAAACCGTCGAATATCTTGAAATTCAGCGAAAGGCCGAACTGCGAGGTTTTACTCACATTATTGTCCAGCTTCCAGACATCCGATGACGACCGCGTGTCGTACGTGTACGACGCGTCGAGCGACGGCCAGTAATCGGCTTTGGCGATACCGATCGCCTTCTTGGTGATGCCGGTTAAGGTCTGCGATGACCGCATTTCCGGACGATTCGCCAAACCGACGTCGAGCAGAGCATCCAGCGAAGGCAATTCTCCCAACGTCGTATCCATTGCGTCTTCGATCAGGATTATCGAGTCGCGAAGTGGCATACCGATAAAGGACCGCACCCGTTTCTCCGCAAGTTCAAGGTCCGACTCGGCCTGAAGTATCTGCGGCTCCAGATTCGCCTTTTCTACGCGCGCGCGGAGCAGTTCGTAATCGGAGACCATCCCCTGTCCGTGCTGTTTCTCCACAACCTCCAGATTGTAGGCCGCCGCTTCGTGCGCTTTGCGCAGAGTCTCCAGCACTGAGCGCTGGAAGATCGCGCCGTAGAACAAAAGGTCGGCACTGTAGCGAACCTGGTCCTCGACCGCCTTAAGATTCGCCTCCGTGTATGTACGGTACAGTTTGGCGATCTGCCACGCGGTCAAAACCTTTCCGCCCTCCCAGATAGACTGCCGTACTGACAGCGTATATCCGAAATTGTTCTTGAACGCGGTCTGAAGCTCCTGTGTCTCCCCACCAAAACTGACAAATAACTTGGGGATTGTGAAATTTCTCGCATACGAGCCCGACAAATTGATTTCAGGGAACACACCGGAACGTGCCGAGGTGACCTGCGTTTTTGCCTGCTCCAGATCCTGCTGCGCGGACAGGTACTGACGGTTGAAGGTCGCCGCCCGCTGCCTGACATCTTCGATCGTCAGCGCCGTCTCGGTCGCCGAGACCTGCCCAACCATAATTGCGGCAAGCAGGAACACGAGACCAAGCCATAGCTTGCGTTGATTCGGTGTGTGATAGTGATCGTGCATCTCGGTATTATCCTCAGCTTTTGCTAGGCTGGTAGATCGCCTCAAACATCCGGCGAACATGTTTCAGCAATATCTCTTCGTTCATACTATCCTTATTGAAAACCCGCCGTCCAGCGATCCCGTCGCAAATGGCGAAGCTGAGGACCACCAGTTGGTGAAGCTCCTCTGCCGACATCCGCACCCCTTTTTCCATATGCTTGACGGCGTACGCGATCTTCTGGTCGTGATCCTCCCGGATGAACTTGCGTATCCGCGGATACCGCATCCCCTGCACCCAGATATCCATGATCGAGCGAAACTCACTCGGCTTGGTCTCACGGGTGTGACAGATCACCATCTCAACCACCTGCCAGGGGGTCAACGGCGTAGGAAGCGACTGCAGTGCCTGCAGGAACCTGCTGCTCATCTGCTTCACCAGCGCCAGAAGGATCTCTTCCTTGCTCTTGAAATGAAAATAGAGTGCCCCCTTGGTCAGCCCGGCTTTTTGGGCGATCTCCTCGGTGGAGGTCCCTCGATACCCCTGTTCGGTAAACAGTTTGCGGGCCGACTCCAGAAGTTGCTCGCGGCGTTGTTCCGCGGGCAGCTTGGGACTCTGCTTTATTTTGGCCATTACTCCTACCTGTCTTTCTGCCGTCCCGGAACCCGTTCCGGCGGCGTCGCGTACCTACTGGTCGGTATCTAAATTATACCTACCGGTCGGTATGTCAAGATAGTTAACGGGAGAATGGACAAAAAAGTTTAGTTTAGAACCACTTTTTTTTGCGGAAATAGATAAGCTGACCGATCATTGACCCGAAGATAACGATCAGCGCCAGGGGGTAGCCAAAGCTCCAGTCCAGTTCCGGCATACCGCTGAAGTTCATGCCCCACAACGAAGCAAAGAGAGTCGGCGGGACAAAAATGGCGGTCAGAACAGTCAGGAACCGGATCACGTCATTTGTCTTTGCCTGCACGGATGAGTAGTGGATTTCCAAAGAAGAGTTTAATAGTTCCCTATGCGTGTCGGCGGTATCATTGATGCGCACCAGATGGTCATGAATATCGGAGAAATACGGGACCAACTGCTGGGAGATCATGGCATAATGCTGGCGCGACAACTGTGCCACGATCTCTTTCTGAGGAAGCACTATGCGCTTCAACTGCACGATATCGCGCCGCAGTGCGAAGATCGACCGCAACGTATCCTCATCCGCGGATCCCAGCACATCATCTTCAACCTGGTCAACTTCATATTCGAACACATCGAGAATACCATTGTAGTTGTCCACGACCGTGTCGATCATCGCGTGAAAAAGATAATCCGCTCCTCGCGACAATAGCCGCTCGTCCCGTTCCGCACGACTATAGAGGTAGTCGAATATTCGATGCTCATCGTAATGCACCGTCACCAGCGTGTTTTTACTGAGGAAGAAGTCCAGTTCCATGATCTTCAGCCCCTCTTCCCTGCCGATATAGTCGACCACCTGGAACACCAGGAAGAGGTAGCGGTCGTAGTCATCTATTTTCGTTCGAGGCTTTTCGGAGATAACGTCCTCGATCGCCAACGGGTGGAACTTGAAGTCGTGCGTCAGGACAAATGACTCCTGATCCGACGGCTTGCACATGTCCACCCAAAGAAGCGCCCCCGGCACATTGCTGAGACGGTCAAAATCGGCCACCCCTTCGATGACCTCCACCCCTTCGTTCGGGAGATAGTAGAACGACCGGATCATACTTTCTCCTCGGTGATCACATCGGTATCGGTAGTCAGGGTTTCAAGCACCGACGTTTCCGGTTGCTGGGCTGCCTTGGCCTTCAATTCGCGAAGCGACAGTTTCTCAAGGTGGAGGAAGATCGACCCCATGGTCACTATCGGCAGGAGATCCATCAGATGCAGCGACAAAGCAAACAGAACGGCATCGGTCCTCCCGATCGAGAACGCCGCCAGAGAAGTACTGACCGCGAATTCAAATGTCCCCGCGTTGCCTGGTGTGAGGGGAACCATCAGGACGATGCTGTTTATGATCATGATCGCCGCCGCGGCCGCGATCGGAAGGTCAAAGCCGAACGATTCATACAGGAACCAGATAACCATCATGTGTGCGGCCCATGAGGCCAAGGAGTAGAAGACCGACCCTGCCATATGCTGGCTTGACCGGATCAACATTATCCCTTTGGTGAACGAGCGAACGAACTTCTTGATTCCGATATATACACCTGGCCATCGATGAGCCAGTTTTCGCCGCGCAAACTCCTCGATGCGTGTCTGCTTGCTGGTAATGAGATAGAGCCCCGCCAGCAGTACCGACGTCGCTCCCGCGAGTATGTAACTGAGGAATCGGTACTCCTCCGGAAACGCGAATGCCAGTGAGGTAAAGAAGATGAAGATTATCAGGCTAAGCGCGTCAAAGAGCACTTCGAGCACTATCGTCGAGAAAATGTATGTCTTCCGCAGCGCCAGCTTATTGGAGAACAAGAAGAGCCGACCGACCTGGCCGGTCAATACGGGCATTACCATGTTCAACACTTGTCCCGCCGAATACAGACATGTGCCGCGTACCCATTTGAGCGGTGTCTGTCGCGTAATCATCATCCGCCACCGAATTGCGCGTAAAATAATGAACACGAATGCCGCGATCGTCGCCGGAATGAGATAGAAGTAATTGACACGGGTCGCGAGCTCGCGGATTTCACTCAGCCGGATATCCTTGACACAATACGCCAGCAACCCGATCGCGATGATCGTGCCCCACATCTGCTTATTGGTCAGGAACTTCTTCATAGACGGCTTACCCCGTTTTGGGCATAACGGCAAAGATAGGCCGACATTATAGGGGTGTCAACCCAAGAAAGTTCGGACGGTCAGGGATAAACGATTATACTTCAGCCAGTAAGCTCTTCTTGACCCAGCCCCGGCGCTGATTCTCGAAGATGACGTCGTAGTAGTCCGAAGATTCCCCCGCGATCCTGACAACGAGCCCAGGCTCCCCCTGAAATTCAAGGCTCGCCGAATCAGATGGCCCGGACATGACCGAGACCTCTTCCCCCACCAGGACTGCCCACCGAGTCACGAAATCATGCTGATACTTATAGGTGGTCAATGCCGCCACACAGACCAACAGGATGAGCACAGTAATGATCGCCGGCTTGACCCAGCCCGAGACTAGACCAAATCCAAATCGGACGATCAGCAATCCCACGAACAAAATGAAGAACAGCGAAGATAACCATGCCATGTTGTTCAGACGATACGGCGCCACCATCGACTCAAACAGCGAGTTTATCGGATTGAGCTGTACTCCCTCAAGCTGCACGGTCGCGAGACTGCGGGCAAACTCGAGATTGCTTTGAATGTCAGTGTCCGCCGGATCCAATCGACGCGCCTTCAGGTAGTACAGCACCGCGTATCCCAGGTCGCCATTCTTGAAGTATGCGTTCCCCAGATTGTAATAGAGCGGCGCGGATCCAACTCCCTGCTGAACAGCCCGGGAGTATGCCTCTATCGCCTTCGTGTACTCTTTCTCCTGGAAGAAGCTGTTTCCCTGCTTGAAATCATCGATCGGGTCAGCTGTCAGGCTTGCGCACAAAGCCAATATGACTAACAGAAAGAGAAGCAGCTTATGCAAAGCGCACCCCTTCCATCTGCACCATGATCGCCTCAGCTTTGGCCAAAGCCGCCTCCATATCCTGCTGACTCAAGGTGGCAGGCGCAAAGCGGGCAAAATCGCATTGCTTTAGTAGCCCGAGGATATTCTCAATCAACTCCGGCGAAGCCTTACGCTCCCGCAACAAAGTCGCGATCGTGTCACTCGTCAGTCCATTCGGCGAGATATTCAGCTTGTCCGCGATATACTGAGTAAATGCCAGACTCAATTCACCGTAGAAATCTCGCACAGAATCCGGTCGGGCCAGTGATTTGGCTTTAGATAGTCGTTTCCTCGCTTGCGCTGATGCTCCTCGCGCACGCGCCATTCCCACATTTGAGGTCAGCATCTCCTGACGCTTCCGCAGAACCACGATCCCCAACAACGCCAGCACCGGCAATCCGTTGATGATCAAATAGAGCGGACTGAACAGGATCATTTCGTCGGCCGCCCCCAGATCCCCCGGCTCCTGCTTGATGAACCTGATATCCTGTGCCTGATTCCCGACCGTCACCGCGGGCCCCGAATAGGGAACATCAGGTGACGCGACATAACCTTCCGGCTTCACCACGCTCAACGTGATTGGCTGCGTCGTCAATGACTGATATTTGTTCGTCTTGGGATCGAAGTAGTTGAAGCTGAGGGCCGGGATCTGGAGCATCCCCGGACGTTTCGGCACAAACACTTCCTCATAGACCTTGGTCCCGCCGATCTTGTCATCGACCTTGGTAAGATTTTCATTGCTCGCTGCGCGATAGACACGAAAGTCACTCGACTCCTCGATAACCGGCTCTCCGACCGACTTGATATTCCCCACCCCGCTTATTTTCACCGATACCGTCACCGGTTGGTTCAGTTCAACTTCTGTTTTGTCCGCCGACGCGGTAATGGTGAATTTCCCGACCGTACCGGTGAAATTATCCGGCTTCCCTTCGGTCGGCAGCGGCTTGGCCGTGATCTTGATCGGCTCGGATTTCACTACGATCTGCTGCCCCTGCGGGAAGAGATCGCCAAACATATCAAACGGATCGCGCCGTGCGTTTCTCGACGCAACCGTCGTTGTCAGACTCGCGCGGCCAATCGTCAACTCACCCGTCTGGGTCGGGAATAGAGCGTATTTTCGCTCAATTACCCGGTAATTGCGATTCTCGATACGCTGGAAATAGGGCGCCGTGTTCCCCACCACCTCGGTCCAAAACCCTGTAGTCGAGGGTTCATCAAGCTGCGGACTGCTGTAATATTGAACCGCGATATAGAATTTGAGCGTCAGCGTGACCTGTTCGCTGACGTACGGATTCTTCTTGTCGACAACCGCATCTAAGAAATAGTCCTTTGTCCCCCCCTTGGTGTCGGTCGCCTGATCTCCCAATCGCGGAGAGGTCGACTGCCGCTTGTTCTGAACCACCAGCAGGACACTATTCCCGACCACTTTCTTGCCATTGACCGTTACGGAGATCCCCTGGATCGGATACGATCCCGGCTTCTGCGGCAGCAACAGGTACCGGTACGCGACTGAGGAAGAGACCTGTCCATTGACGATACTGACGCTGCTCGATCTTCCCTGTGAATATATCTCGAAACTCGGAAGCGCCGGTATCTCCACATCCGGCACATTTTGCGACGAACCGGAGACCGTCACCTCAAGGGTCGTCTGCTCATCCAACCCGACTGTATCCGGGTGAAGCGCCACTCGTACCTGCAGATCATCCTGCGCCGCCGAAACCGAGGCGGTCATCAGGAGAAGACAAATGATCAGG
Source organism: uncultured Ignavibacteriales bacterium (assembly GCA_964397415.1). Lineage (GTDB taxonomy): Bacteria > Zixibacteria > MSB-5A5 > GN15 > FEB-12 > FEB-12. Next base: position 106,865 of record CAYNIJ010000010.1, read on the forward strand.
AACGAGCGCACTTGCATTTTACCAATCCTTGCCAATGTACTCGCCCCCCTTTACGGTCCGGCGAATTTTCTTCTGGATATCCTGCTCATCATCCTTGAGCGCGTTCAGCAGCCGTTCAGCATCCTCTTTGGACATCTGCTTCTGCTGTCCCATCTGCTGTTGCTGTTGTTGTTGCTGTTGATCTTTGTTTTGTTGGTCCTGATTCTGCTGCTGCTGCTGATCCTGTTGATCCTGCTTCTGCTGATCCTGCTTGTTCTGCTGGTCCTGCTGCTGCTGTTGATCCTGTTGCTGCTGGTTCTGCTGATTCTTGTCCTGTTGTGGCTTAAGTTGTTCTTTCAACTTCTTGCGCGATAACTCCAGGTTGAACTTGGCGTCGAGATCGTTCGGATTCAGTTTCAATGCCTCTTCATACGACTTGATCGCATTCTGATAGTTATTCATGCGGAAATAGGTATTCCCCATATTGTAGTGGGCGGCTGCCTCGACCTGAATATCCTGCGTTCGCAGCGCTTTCTGCAATTTGTCTATGGCCTCTTCGTACCCGCCATCATTCGCCAGCGCCGTCCCAAGATTGTAGTCCAGTTCCGGCGAGATCGGGTTGTCGGCCTCTGCCGCACGATACTCTTCCAACGCCGTTTTGTAATCTTTTTTCTTGAACGCCTCGTTCCCCTTTTTGACCGTCCCGATAAAATCCGCGAGCACCGCCTGGACGGCGAAGAGGACTACCACGCTTGCAATGGTGCATGTCTTACGCATTGGTTGGGCTCTCCACAGCCTTCTTTCTCTCTGGAACAAAGAACTCCGCTACCAGCAGTATCACGGCGATCAACAGTGGCCACTGATAACGATCATCGTATTTGGTCACTAACGTCCCTTCGAGTTCTTTCTTCTCCATACCGGCAATATCGTCAAATATCTTGTCCAATTCCATCTCTCCGGCGGACGCATTGTAGAATTTGCCGCCGGTCGTCAGGCTCAATTTACGAAGGGTCGCCTCATCCAGCTTCGTCATGATCACGTCACCATTCTCGTCTTTCTTGAAACCAACCTGGTTCCCCTGTCGGTCTAGTATCGGGATCGGCTCACCCGCCGGATTACCGATACCGACCGTATAGACCTTGATCCCGTCGTTCCGGGCATCGTCCCCAGCCTGTTCGATATCTCCACCAAAGTCCTCGCCATCGGTCAAAATCACCAGCACCTTGTGCTTCTTTTCTTTCGACTCAAACGATTTCTGCGCCACCTGAATGGCTGAGGCGATCGAGGTCCCTTGTATTGATACCGACTGGTTATCCATCACTTGCAACAACAGCCGTGCGGTCCCCAGGTCGAGGGTCAGCGGGCACTGTACAAACGCCTCTCCGGCAAACGCGATCAGGCCAATACGGTCACCTTTGAGTCGGTCGATTATTGACCGAAGCTCCTGCTTCGCCTTCTCCAGTCGATTCGGCTTCATATCCTGCGCCAGCATGGAGTTGGAAACATCAAGGGCGACGATGATATCTATTCCCTCCCGCTTCAACATCTCCAGATGTGTTCCAAACTGCAGCCGCGCCAACGCTAGCACGACAAAGGTCAGCCCAAGGATCAGGAGTACTGCCTTCGTCCGCTGACGGGCAAAGGAGATATACGGCGCAGTCCGAAGGATCAGCGGAAGGTCCCCAAATCGGGATAGTATCTTTTTCTTGCGAGCTATTGCCCAAAAGAGGAAAATCCCGACTAACAGGACCCCCAACAGCAGCGCAAAATGTATCGGTTCAGCGAATCGCATAACTTACGGCAACTTCCTGAAATAGCTGTTCGCCAGCACGATCTCCAGCATCAACAACGCCAGTCCGCCATACACGAACCAGTGGAACAGCTCCTTATATTGAACGTGCGAGGCGACCTTGCGTTCAGTCTTCTCCAGTTCATCGATGCGCGTGTAGATCTCATTCAATTCCTCACCTGAGCGGGCACGGAAATATCGGCCACCGGTCCGATCGGCGATCTGTTGGAGCGACTTTTCGTCGATCCGCGTCGGCTGATAAACATACCGTTTGCCAAAGATCGGGTCTTGCACCGGGAACATCGCGTTCCCCGGTTTTCCGCAACCTATCGTGTAGACCTTAATATTCATGGCTTGCGCCAGATTGGCCGCGGTAAGCGGGTCTATCTCGCCGGCATTGTTTTCACCGTCAGTCAGCAGAATGATCACCTTCGACTTGGATTCGCTTTCGCGCAAGCGGTTGACCGCGGTCGCGATCCCCATCCCGATAGCCGTACCATCATCGACCGTCCCGAAATCAACCTGATCGACAAAATTGAGCAGCACGCCATAATCCGTGGTCAGCGGGCATTGCGTGTACGCATATCGCGCGAATACTACCAGGCCGATCCAGTCATTCGTCCTTTTCTGGACAAACTTCTTCAACTCTTCCTTGGCGACATACAGCCGGTTGTTCGGCTTGAAATCCTCGGCAGTCATTGAGGATGACACGTCCAGCGCCATCATGATATCAACACCTTCCGAAGTCACATCAGTGACCTCAGTTCCTGACCGGGGGCGCGCAAACGCCATCACCAGAAGCGCGATCGCCAGGATTCTCAGAACTGCCAGAATGAACCGATACCGCTGCCGATTCGAACGTGCCGCGCGCTTGACGATCCGAATATCAGAGTACTTTAGCGTCGCGGACTGGTATCGATGTCGCTTGACATAAAAGAGCCACATTCCGATCAGGATCACCAGCCCCGCCAACAGAATGGCGATCGCCGGGATCACCAGACCGGATTCACTGAAGAGATTGAGCGCCAGACCGCCGAATTCGAGCGCGTTCATTGGCCGCCTCCCGTCGATGGCGATTGCTGCGCGCCAACGCCTACATGAAGCTGTGTCTGTTGCCGTCGCTCTTCTTCAACACGTACGAGACTGACGATAGAGTGCGCGAAATCAAAATCCTCATCCGCTCGTTCGCGTGTGGGAACATATTTCGCGAATTTCACCAGATCCGCATGCTTTAATAAATCAGAGGTCTGAGAGTACAATCCCTCCGGAAGCTCCATCCCTTTGAAGATCGTCAGAAACTCCTCGGTCGTCATATCAAGCACGGTTATGCGATAGACCCGACCAAGAAATCCGCGAATGATTTCCGTCAACTCGATATAAAATTCCTTGTACCTCTCTTCGGCCAACAGCGGCCCGGATTGCAGGAGCGCCAACCTTTCGTACGCGATCTCCCATGGCGGACGAAGATCCACCGGCTCCGCCTCTTCCGGCTTTTTGCGCAATCTCCACCAGAGGATCAAGCCCGCCAATAACGCGACTATCAGTCCACCTACCACATAGTATGGCACCCAATTCCGCTTGAATTCATATGGATCCTTTGTCGGGCGGATATCCACCGAGTCCCCGGCATTCTCCAGCATCGACTTGATCTTGATAGGCACAGGCTCGGCCAGCATCACTTTGCGGCTCTTATCCGGCATCTCAAACAGGATTGGGATGGGCGGTATGATATAGTCACCGGTCGTGAATGTACTCAGGACAAAGGTCGTGGTTGTCTGGATGCGCCCCTCATCGAGCTTTTTCTCTTTGTCCGGGTCGTAATCTTTTACATCAAACGCCCCAAGGTTGGCGCCCAGCGGCGGCGGGACCAGTGTTATTGTTGAATCATGTTCGATCGTCACTTCGTACGTGATCAGATCGCCAATGAACACTTCAGCCTTGTCTACCGAGGTCGTGATGGTGATCCCCGGAATAGACTTCACTGTATCCGGCTCAGCCTGAGCGTACAAATACGAAGGCACCACAAGCAGCGCAATCGCGACTGCCCGCAAAACAGCGACTATGTTCAGCAATCTCTTCATTTAGAGGTTCTGATCCAGGAATTCAACTTTCTCGGCTTTGGCCAGATTGTCCAAGTACTCCGCATAAGCGGACTGCGCCTTCTGCGACTGGTAATCCATCATCACCTGCTGTTTGACCGAATCAAACGGCTTGTTGTCGTATCGCGTATCCTTGTTGGCCAAGTAGAAATTGTGCACATCCTCGGCCTCTACCTTGAGACCGGGGAAGACCTTTTCTGAGAGATATTTCTGCACCACCATGGATTTAAGCATCTGTTCCTTCTGTTGTGCTATCTCCGGATCTTTGTCCATTCCTTCTCGCAAGGCCGCGCGATACATCAGTTCAACTCCCACATACTGCCGCAGGAACTCCCGCTTAGATTCCTTCGAGGTTATCTGCCGCTGTGATTGCTCCGGCAATGACTGTATCTGCTTTTCGACCTCAGAACGATAGATCGTTTTATCGCCTATTTTGGCTACAGGTACATCGCCAGGCACAGCCGGTGTGGCATCGATATCCGTCGCCGCGCCCAATTCCCTGCGCGCATCCAGATGGTGCCCTATCTTCTCAAGCGAGGTCACCAGATTCTGTGACGCCTCAGAAACAAACGAGCCGTTCGGGTCATACTCGCGCGCCCGCACATACCAGGCCGCCGCATTCTCGAAATCCTTCAAATCCTCAAAATAAACCTTGGCCACGAGGAAACAGATATTCCCCTTCTGCGCGTTGTCCAGCCCCCCATCCTCAAGGATCGACTCGTATTCTTCGATCGCCGCCGTGAACAGTTTGTTATCTCGCAATTCCCCGGCGATCTTCTTGGTCTTCTCGACATCGATCTTCGCGCCGCCGCCATTGCAACCGGAGACCAGCGCCAGTCCACACATCAGACCCGCGATCACAATGAACTTGCCCAGACGTACACCCTGCATACTCGTTACAATCTCCGTTCCCGCATTTTGAAGAAATTGATCAGCGGCACGATGTACGACTGATCGGTCCGAATATTGATGAAATCGAGGTTGATCAACTGAAAACTCCGCTTGAGCGCGGTGACATCTTCCTGCGATCGCGCCGCGAACTCCTTCCTGAACGCGCGCGACCCGGTATCCACCAGGATCACTTCGCCCGTCTCCGTATCCTCCAGCTCGATCAGTCCGAAATCCTCGAACACCGTTTCTCTCGGATCGGTAACCTTTATGCCAATGATATCATGCTTGTTGTTCGCGATCTGGAGCGGTTTGTAGAAACCCTCGGACATGAAATCTGAGATGAGGAAGATCACCGATTTACGACGAATCACCCGCGACAGATACTCCAGCGCCCCGGCGATATCGGTCGAGATCCCCGTCGGCTTGAAATAGAGGATCTCCCGGATCAGTCGAAGTACATGCGCGCGTCCTTTTTTGGGCGGCACGAACTTCTCGATCCGGTCGGTGAAAATGATCAGCCCGACTTTGTCGTTGTTTTTGATAGCCGAAAACGCCAGCAGCGCGCACAACTCGGCGGCCGTTTCCGATTTGAACCGTTCGCGTGTCCCAAACTTTCCTGATGATGACGCATCGAACAGTAACACGACCGACAGCTCGCGTTCCTCGCGGAACTTCTTGATATACGGTTGTCCCGTTCGCGCGGTCACATTCCAGTCGATCAACCGGATATCATCCCCCGGCTGATATTGACGCACCTCCTCGAACTCCATCCCCTGCCCCTTGAAGGTGGAATGGTATTCGCCGGAGAACAGGTCGTTGACCAGCCGCCGCGTCCGGATCTCGATCCGTCGTACTTTCTTGAGTATCTCTTTCGGGATCATGCTCGGCTCATGGTACGTCGATAGCGTCAAATACTTTCTTTACGATATCATCCGAGGTTATCTCTTCCGCTTCCGCTTCGTAGGTCAGCAGGACGCGGTGGCGCAGCACGTCCGGCCCGATCGCCTTGATATCCTCTGGCGTCACATAGCCGCGTCCCTTGAGGAACGCGTGTGCCTTGGCCGCGAGATTGAGATAGATCGTCGCGCGCGGCGAAGCTCCGAACGATATTAGGTTGCTCAGGTCGTTCAGGCGATACTTCTGCGGCTCGCGGGTCGCAAAGATCAGGTTGATGATGTACTCCTTGATCTTCTCATCGACATAGATCGAGCGAACCACTTCGCGCGCCCGCACGATATCCTGCGGCGAGATCACCTTCTCCACTTTACGCGTCTCAACCGCGGTGTTGCGATCCATGATCTCCCGCTCTTCGGCCGGAGTCGGGTAGGTCACTTTCAACATCAACATGAAGCGGTCGACCTGAGCTTCCGGAAGCGGATAGGTCCCT
>CAYNIJ010000011.1:0-111556 GCA_964397415.1 uncultured Ignavibacteriales bacterium
GTCGGTGTATTTGCGCGGGCCAAGATAGCCGGCGACTTTGTTACCTTTGATCACCAGCTTCTTCATCTTCTTGCCACCGGCGATCTCGACGGCGGTCTGTCGAAGAATCCCGCTGATGCGTCGCTCAAGTTCGCGGACACCAGCCTCGCGAGTGTAGTAGCGGATCAATTCAAAGATGGCGTCATCGGAAAGCTCAATGCCGTACTTCTGCACACCGACCTCGTTCATCTGTTTGGGAACGAGATACTGTTTGGCGATGGCGGCTTTCTCGAAATCGAGATAACCGGGAAGGCGAATGATCTCCATGCGGTCGCGTAGCGCTATCGGGATCGAGCTTATAGAGTTCGCGGTAGTAATGAAAAGGATATTCGACAGGTCATACTCGACCTCGAGATAATTGTCGTAGAATGTATTGTTCTGCTCTGGATCCAATACTTCGAGCAGAGCTGACGCGGGGTCGCCGCGGAAGTCCTTGCCGAGTTTGTCGATCTCATCCAGCAGAAAGACCGGGTTGGATGAGCCGGCTTTTTTGAGTGACTGGATGATACGTCCGGGGAGCGCTCCAATGTACGTACGACGATGACCGCGGATCTCCGCTTCGTCGTGTACGCCGCCCAAGGACATACGGACAAACTGACGTCCCATCGCTCGAGCTACCGAGCGACCGATAGAAGTTTTCCCCACGCCGGGCGGTCCCACGAGGCAGAGGATCGGACCTTTGACCTTTCCGGCAAGGCGAATGACAGCGAGATGTTCGAGAATCCGCTTTTTCGGTTTCTCGAGGCCGTAGTGATCGTTGTCGAGGATGGTGCGGACTTCGGTGAATTCGGTGCGATCTTCGGTCACCGTCGACCATGGAATGCCGAGAAGCCAATCGAGATAAGAACGGACCACGCCAGCCTCGGCGGAGAACGGATGCATCTTGGAGAGCTTCTTTATCTCCTCTTCGGCTTTGGTCCGCACCTTTTCAGGGTACGGGTGATTGTCCAGCTTGCTCAGCAGGTCTTCGACCTCGGCAGTCGCTTCGTCTCCCTGGCCGAGTTCATCCTTGATCGCTTTCAACTGCTGTTGTAGGTAGGCCTCCCGATGGGATCGATTCAGGGCATCGCGAATAGAGCCGTCAATCTTCTGCTCGATCTTAAGGATATCTATCTCGTCGCGGAGCACTTTGGAGAGCAGTTGTAATTGCTCCTTGACGTCGAAGGCCTCGAGGACACGTTGTTTGGCATCGATCTTCTGGATTATCTGCGCCGCGATAGTATCGGCGAGCTGGTCGTAGCGTTCAATGGAGGCGACCGAAACCAAAACCTCGTCGGGGATGCGTCGATTGAGGCGCACATATTCGGCGAACTGCTCGGAGACGGCGCGCGAGAGCGCTTCGATCTCGCGGTCGAATGGTTTTTCGGGGTTCGCGGCGACCTTGAGCTTGGCAGTGAGATAGTTGTTGGTCTTGGAGATCGAGAGAATCTCCGCGCGAATGAGTCCTTCGACCAGCACCTTAAGTGTACCGTTCGGCATCTTCATTACCTGAAGGATGCGCGCAACCACACCGACCGGATAAAGATCGGCCGGCTTGGGGTTGTCGATAGAGGGAGACCGCTGGGCCACGAGAAACATCTGCTTCTCCTGCACCATTGCTTCCTGCAGCGCGTTGATCGTCAGTTTCCGTCCGATGAGGAGCGGGTAGATCATGTGCGGGTAAACAACGACATCACGGAGAGGGATGACCGGCAGGGTCGAGCGGATCTCGATATCTTCAGCGTTGTGGCGAATCTTCACAGCGGTACGTTTCCATTCTGGTTCGGTCGGCCGAGCGTGAGTGCGGGGCAGACTAACTCAACATAACGGATAGATCGGGTCAGGTAAATATCTTTTCCGGAGAGTGAAAAACGAGCTCAGGTTGGGTGGTGGAACTTACTGTGGTCTGGTCGATTGCGGAGCAGAAGCGAGGAATCACATTCCTGCCAGATTTAGGGGATTGCGGTGTCGGTCGAGGGGAAAAACCGGTTGACATCCATTCGCTTCTGGCTATTTTAGGCGTCTGGCACGGCGGGCGCTAGGCCGCGTGGCCGGGTGATCGCGCCCGGCAAGTCCAGTCGAAACCGTCTTGTCACGATAACGGCTGGGGGTGTAGCTCAGTGGTAGAGCACCTGCCTTTTAAGCAGGGAGTCGAAGGTTCGATCCCTTCCACCCTCAGAATTGCATATTGTTATAGAATGCGCCATTAGCTCAGCTGGTAGAGCAGCTGACTCTTAATCAGCGGGTCCAAGGTTCGAGTCCTTGATGGCGCATTTTTTTTCGACACTGTCTGAAAGCACATCGCGAATGCGGTTGTGCTTTTTTCTTTATTTCTTCAGTTCGACGAATGTCCGGTTTTTGTCGGCGCGATAGCTGATCTTCCCCTCGCGCGCGAGCCATCCCAACCCCTGGTATACGAGCGTGTCTTTTTCGGCGACCAGTTTCGGCAGTTGTGAGAGGCTGACCTCTCCCTTTTTGCTCAAGATATCCCAAATAACCCCGGCGACCTTTCCAATGTGCGCTTCCATGCGAGCCTCCATGCAATTAACTGTTAGATGGGAGGGGAATACGCAGAGCGGAGGGGGATGTCAAGTTTGTTTGCGGTAAGAGTGATGGCGCGTCGGGCAAGCGATTGGCGGGTAAGAAGTTTGAAAAAATCTTGCCAAGGCTATTGAACAGGCATTTATTCGCCGCATGCCTCGTCGAGTTACCAAATCGAAACCGTCGATCTTTACTCCTGCCGGGTCGTTTCTCAAACGGCTGGCCAAGGAGAACCCGCACGCCCGCCGTCGCCTGATAACCATCGGGTTCTGGCTGATCGGTCTCTTTTTCGCTTGGTCTTTTGTCAGTGGTGATTACGGCGTGCCGCGTATCGTTCGCCTGGAACTGGAGAAGAAGGGGTTGGAGGAGGCCAACCGTCGCCAACTAACGTTGCTCATAGACGCGACACATGAGCGGGAGATGCTTCGCTCAGATTCGCTCTATATCTCCTATATCGCCCGTACCAAGTATCACATGGCGCTGCCGAACGAGACGCTCTATCGCCTGCGTTACCGGTAACACGGTATATGGCACGCGAAAAATCCGAAGCCATTATCCTCAAAATGTTCAACTGGGCGGAATCATCCCGCACAGTGGTTATGCTCAGTCGTGATTTCGGCAAGCTTCCGTTAATTGACAAGGGGGGACGGTCGATAACCTCGAAGCGGGGGAGACTGATCCCGTTTTCGCGTCTGGAGATCGGTTTTCATTATTCTGAGAAGACCGAACGGGGGTATATCAACGATGTTGATCTGATCGAGCAATTCTCGTTCGAAAAAGAGGGAACCCTTGGTCGGCTGGCCTACGGCTCGGCGGCCTGCGAATTGCTCTATCTGCTGCTACCTGAAGAAGAATCTCATACGTTGCTGTACGACTACCTGGTCAGTTATCTGCGGCATATCGACACTGTGGAGAAACATTATCTTCCGGCGATCTTCCTCGCCTACTTTCTCCGCCTCCTTTCGCATCTCGGGTACCATCCATCGCTGGCGTATTGTATCGACTGCGGAAAAGAGACGAATCATCGAACCAAAATCGAGAAGCCGGTGCTCTTTTCACCCGAGCGGGGAGGGGTGGTATGTCAGGCTTGCCAACGGGAGGGAGAGTATTATATTGGGCTTTCTGCCGAGAGCTACCGGGTGTTATCTCGCCTGCAGACGGCGTCGCTGGATGAAGCGTCGACCGTCCCGATCGGATACCAGGAAGCCTCGCTACTGATCGATACATTGACCAAATTCCTCAGCTACCAATCCGGGCTGGTGTCAGGTTTGAAATCACTGGAGTTCCTGGAGAAGCTGAGAAACAGCCATTTGACTTTGGAGAAGGATTCGCGATGAGCGCAAAACAGGCTACCCCGGACACCATGGACAAGATCGTCTCGCTGTGCAAGCGTCGCGGATATGTCTTCCCTTCCTCGGAGATCTACGGCGGACTTGGCTCTTGCTGGGATTATGGTCCGTTGGGCGCCGAACTGAAGCGGAACATCAAGACCTTCTGGTGGGATGCCATGACCAACCGCCGGGATGACATCGAGGGTCTGGATGCCGCCATCCTGATGCATCCGCAGGTTTGGGTTACTTCCGGCCATGTCGCCAATTTCACCGACCCGATGGTCGACTGCAAAAAGTGCAAAGCGAGATTCCGCGCGGATAAACTCGAAGAAGCCCGCTGTCCATTGAAGCCGTCCAAATCACCTCTTGAGTGTGGTGGCGAATTGACCGAGGCGCGCAAGTTTAACCTGATGTTCAAGACGTTTATGGGGCCGGTCGAGGATGAATCCGCGACCGTCTATATGCGCCCGGAGACCGCCCAGGGGATATATGTCAATTTCCTCAATGTGAAGAACTCGTCGCGGCAGAAGATACCGTTCGGTATCGCGCAGATCGGTAAAGCATTTCGAAACGAGATCACACCGGGGAATTTCATTTTCCGGACCCGCGAGTTCGAGCAGATGGAGATGCAATTCTTTATCCATCCCTCCGAGGATGACAAGTGGTTCGAGTACTGGCGCGAACAACGGTGGGCATGGTATGAGCGGCTCGGCATCAAGATGAACAAACTTCGCTGGCATCAGCATGGTGAGGGAGAACTGGCGCACTACGCCAAAGCGGCGTTCGATATCGAATATGAATATCCGTTCGGCTGGCATGAGCTTGAAGGGATCCATAACCGGACCGATTTCGATCTGGGACGTCATATGGAAGCAACCAAAAAGGATCTTCGCTATTTCGACGAACGGTTCGCCGAGAAGTTCGTGCCGTTTATCATTGAGACATCAGCCGGTTGCGACCGAACTCTGCTGACCACACTGGTGGATGCCTATGACGAGATCGAGGTAAAGGGAGAGCAGCGCGTGTTTCTTCGGTTGTCGCCGCGCATCGCGCCGCTTAAAGCGGCGATCTTCCCGCTCGTCAATAAAGAGGGGATGCCGGAATATGCCGAGAAGGTCTATCACGACCTGAAGAAGAAATTCAAGGTCTTCTACGATGATTCCGGCGCGGTGGGACGACGCTACGCGCGCATGGATGAGGCCGGTTGCCCGTACTGCATCACGATCGATGGCGAGACATTGACCGAGCACACAATGACTGTCCGCGATCGCGACACGATGGAACAGAGCCGGATGAGCTATGACCAGATCGTGGCGTTTTTGGATGAGAAGGTGAACGGGTAGTATCGCCCACCATAAATGGTGGTGTACGGAATAGAGAAGCGGGCCTTTTGACAGGCCCGTTTTTTTCATGCTGCAGAACAAGTCACTACTAAAGTGGCTTGAGGATTCTCATGTACGCAGTCCACGGGCCGACGTCCTCCAGATATTGCCTCGCCATCACTCGCGATATCTGGGAGATGTGGTCGAGGTCGTGGACGGTCCAGGTCGAGAGAAGCTGCGCGAGGGTCACTTCGCCAAAGACCGGATGGATGCCGATTTTCTTGAGGTCATCATCGGACAGGTTCAGTGACCGAAGGGTGGCGATATTCGCCGCGCGGACAGTCTTGAACTCACCGAGCAAGTCGGCGAGTGTTTTTTCCTTACTTTCCTGAAATTGAGCAAAGCGGTCAAAGGTGGCAAACGTCTTCTGGTCGCTGTCCGATAGGATGATCCTCAGCCTGGCGATCCAGTCGGTCCGATCGCCATGTATCAGGTGGCCGATGACATCGTAGGGGGACCAGGTGTCGGGGCCCTCATTATTTGCGGTCCAGAAGGGGGAGAGGTCGCGCAGAAGTACTTCTAGGACATAGGGGGTGCGCTCGAGAATTTCGATCGACTGCGTAACGGAGAAGTTCATGGGTGTCACCTCCGATATGGTGAAAGACTGTTGTGTCGTTCTTTAGAAGGAGAAAACGCCCGATTCAGGCAAGAGGTTTCATCTCTGGTACAAATGAGTCATCCGGTGGCGCGGGACGCTTGAACTGATCCGGCTCATACAAAAATGCCCCGTATGAACGGGACGTGATACATTGGATGAGCGAGTCTTCTAGAGACTCCAGAAGTGCTGTTCTAGGGCGTGGGCGATATCTTCAATATTGGGGAACATGCGGGTTCCGGTCTCGCGCGGGTTGCGTCGAAGGTCAGTCAAGGCCCGACCATTAATAATGACGGTTGGAGAGGTAACTGGCTGGTCGGATTCGATGATATTGGCGAGAATGCCGCGCTCCTTTACGAAGCGGTGCACAAAATTGCGGGCCGCCGATTGCTGCGGATCCTTTTCGGAATAGATCAGGCCGATTTCCATCTCAGTATATCCATCATCCTTGTAGTCACTGCCCTGTGGCGGCCACTCCCCAAGCCGACTTCTTTACTCACTACATCGGTAAACTACCGGCTCTCTTGACCACAGCAACTAAAATCGAACTTACTCGGTCACTTTCGCCCTGAAGTGGGACGAAAGAGAAGAGTAAGTCGCTCTTAATTGGCAATAATCTCTGAATCGATACTCATCGAGCGCGAGTTTCTACAAGTTATACTGGAAAAATGGAAAAAGGTTGGTATCAAAAGTGGAGAAAGCGTTTGACAATGTCTGCTGCCACATCTATGCTTTTTTCAGGTAATGCGGATAGATCGCTCCGCAATGGTATGCGAGGCGCAGTAACTGACATTCTTCTAATGAGTTCTATATAAGGAGGTAACAAATGACACACCAGCTTCCGGAATTGCCCTACGCGCGGACCGCACTGGCTCCGCTGATGTCGGAAGAGACGCTGAACTATCACTACGGCAAACACCACAACGCGTATGTGGTGAACCTCAATAAGCTGATACCCGGTACAGAGTTTGAGAAAGCGACGCTCGAAGATATTGTCCGCAAAGCGACTGGCGGGATATTCAACAACGGCGCTCAGGTCTGGAACCACACGTTTTTCTGGCATTGCCTGACGCCGAACTCACCAAAAGCACCTTCGGGGAAGCTGGCGGAAGCGATCGCGAAGCAGTTTGGGTCATTCGACGAGTTCAAAGTTAAGTTCGCCGAAGCCGCGACCACGCAGTTTGGTTCCGGCTGGGCATGGCTAGTGAAAGCCAAAGATGGCTCGCTGTCTATCGAGAAAACACCGAACGCTGACAATCCGATGCGCGACGGCAAGACCCCTCTGTTGACCTGCGATGTCTGGGAACATGCGTACTATATCGATTTCCGGAACGCACGGCCGGACTATGTCACCAACTTCTGGAATCTGGTTAACTGGAAGTTCGTTGAAGAAAACTACGCAAAGTAGTCTCGGAATAATCCATGACGGGATCCGACGTTGACCTGACGTGGACCCCGTTTCAATTCTGCTCATTCTCAGAACGAGATCTGGGAACCGCGTAGGCTCGGCACGAGCCTGCGCTTGTTTAAGCCTGCGGCGGCTTGCTCGTGTGTGGCGGACGGTAACGGCGGAACGCCATCACGATCACACCGACTAGTACCGCGATAGCAACGGCTTCTACGACGATCAGAATCAGTACAGAAACGATCCATGCGCTCATGGAGAACCTCCTGGCCCGACGGGTCGGTTAGTCTATTCTGTCTTCACTAAAGCAATCTGATCGGATGCACTGCCGCGAGTGGATGCATTGGGCCCACAGCAATGACTGAGAGAATCAATCAACTGGCGACGACAGAGAAAACTCTCCGCAATCGGGTTGATCAATGTGATGGCCGTTTCGAGAATAATCGCGGTCGTATTAGAAATATGTTGACATAAACGACCATTATTGTATGATTATAGTATAATCAATCCATTTACCCATGCAAGAGAAAAAAGCGGGTAGATCATGAAGAGAGTACCTCATCAACTTGTTCCCTTGATAATCGTGTTTGTAGCACTCGTCGGGCTACTCCTTGGCGCCAGGCAATTGTTTGTCCCAGATACGTTTGGCGAGTTTGGCCACTATCGGGCGGCATCAGTTGGCGAAGTAGCCGCATTGCCCATGGTGTATGCGGGCTATCGAAGTTGTCTTAGTTGCCATGAGGATGTTTATCAGAAAAAGCAGCTCTCCCGGCATGCGGGATTGTCGTGTGAGACCTGTCATGGCGCGTCAGCAGAGCATGCGAACGGCGAAAGTGAGACGCTGCCAAACCTTCCACGCGGGCGGGAGCATTGCCAACTTTGTCACGGGTATGACCCGGCCCGTCCCACCGGATTTCCGCAGATACTTCCAGCGATGCACAATCCCGGGGAAGCGTGCATCACTTGTCATGACTCTCATTCTCCCCGACTGGATGGCGCCGCGGGTGAATGCAGCGCGTGTCATCGCATGATCTCCAATCAGAAGTCCGTGTCAACACATGCGAGCCTGAATTGCAGTGATTGTCATACGGTGCCGCCCGATCACGCCACACAACCGCGACTAGTGCGAGCGGTCAAGCCGAGTTCTTCAGAAACCTGCGGACGGTGTCATGCGCGCGGATCATCGGCATCGGTCGAGGTCGCACGAATTGATATGGCGGAACATGGGGGACGGTATCTCTGCTGGGAATGCCACTATCCTCACTATCCGGAGGCAAAACTATGATACAGCCCGAAGACAACCGGAACGAATCACCTGGAATGGACCGCCGGAACTTCCTGGAAGCGTGTGCCCGTACAGTGCCAAGTTGGATCCTGCTGGCATCCATTCTCCCGGAAGCATTGGCGTCGGAGACTGAGCCAAGCGCCTATAAGCCTGAAGATCACACGTACGCGATGGCGATAGACATTCATAAATGTATCGGGTGCGGTCGATGCGCGGATACCTGCAAAACCGAGAACAAAGTGCCGCGGGAGCCGGTCTTTTTCCGAACATGGGTTGAGAGATATCGGGTCCCACTTGAGGGCGAGGCACTGGTCGATAGTCCGAATGGGGGGATCGATGGTTTTCCGACATCAGAAAAGGAAAGCGACTCGCTCAAGGCGTTTTTTGTCCCCAAGTTGTGCAACCATTGCGCCAATGCACCGTGTGTGCAGGTGTGCCCCGTGGGAGCGACATTTACTTCACGGGACGGGGTCGTCCTGGTCGACAAGGACTACTGTGTGGGATGTCGCTATTGCATCCAGGCCTGTCCGTATGGAGCGCGGTATCTGCATCCCACGGAGAAAGTAGCCGACAAGTGCACATTTTGTTATCACCGTATCACCAAAGGAGAGGTCCCCGCGTGTGTTGAGGTCTGTCCAACTCAGGCGCGCGTATTTGGCGAACTAGGGGAGCAGAGCAGTCCGATCAGCCGCTTCATGCGCTTCAATGATGTAACGGTACTGAAGAGCTGGTTGAATACTGAGCCGCACGTGTTCTATTCGGGTGCGGATGCGGAGGTCCGATGAGATCCGGAGGATACCATGCTTAATATGCTGACCGAATTTCCCCATGTCACTGGGTTCATGTACCCGAATGAGTATGAGTTGCACTGGTCCATACTGATCGTGGTCTACCCATATCTGACCGGGCTGGTGGCAGGCGCGTTTATCCTGGCGTCGCTCGAGCGGGTCTTTAAGGTCAAAGCGCTTCAGCCGGTCTATCGGCTGTCTTTGCTGACCGCGCTCTCCTTTTTGCTGGTGGCGCCGTTGCCGTTGCTGGCGCACCTCGGGCGCCCTGAGCGCGCGCTGGAGATGTTTCTGACTCCTCACACGCAATCGGCGATGGCGATGTTCGGGTTTGTCTATGCCTGGTACCTGATGGTCGTGTTATTGCTGGAGATCTGGTTCGACTACCGCCGGCACATTGTTGAATGGTCGCGACAAAAAACTGGCGCGATCCGCTGGGTCTACAAACTACTGACCTTGGGAGCGACTGACCTGTCGGAGAAATCGCTCGCCTTTGATGAGAAAGCCGGGCGGTTCATCACCATAGTAGGGATACCTTCAGCTTTCCTGCTGCACGGATATGTCGGATTCATCTTCGGGTCGGTGAAGGCGAACCCCTGGTGGAGTTCGGTGCTGATGCCGATCGTGTTTCTCTTTTCGGCGATCGTGTCGGGGATCGCGCTGGTACTGCTGGTCTACATGGTGTCATCGATGATCCGCTGGAAAGCGATCGACATGAAGTGTGTCAACAAGCTGGGGGAGTTTCTGTTCTACGCGATACTGGTCGACTTCTCACTGGAATTGCTGGATTTCATCCAGCGACTGTATGAATCCGAAGAGTCTATACATATCCTGTCGCAGATGATCTCCAGTCGGCTGTTCATCAGCCTGATCATTTCACAGATATTGCTGGGGACACTCGCCCCGCTGGTCGGGTTGGGATTTGCCCGATTCGGGCGGATGCCGGATGAGATGAGGCGGGTGCTCTATCTGGTGGCGGCGCTGCTGGTGCAGGTCGGTATCTTCGCGACGAGATGGAATGTGGTGATCGGAGGCCAGCTCTTCTCCAAGAGTTTGCGAGGATTGACCACCTACAAATTGGAGATGTTCGGGATTGAAGGACTACTCACCGCGATCGTGATGCTGATTCTCCCGTTCATCATATTGCTGGTTCTGTCACGACTGCTTCCTCCATGGGGTGGCGGTGAGCAGGACATACCACCGACAACCACGACAACAGAGATTCCGATCATCAGGGGATAGAAGTGTAAAAATCAGGGCAGGTCCCGGACGCTTTGTTAAGCGGAGGAACCTGCCCTATGGTCAATGAATCCCTTCGTGCGCTGGGATGAGGCACTTCATGAAATCTGGTTGGACGAGGTTTTGACCTTGAGTTGCCATCCTACCAGTTGGCTTTGAATTCGCCCGCGATACGCTTGAAGATCTGGTAGCGTCGCTCAACTTCCTGCCAATTGATATTCTTCACAAACGCATCGATATATTTCGCGCGGGCCGGTCCCTGGTCATGGTAGTAGGCATGCTCGAAGACGTCGATAGCGAGGAGTGGGAAGGTCCCCCAGACGCCGCCCTGATTGTGTGAGTCGCCGGTGAAGTTATAAAGATTGTCATCGCCCGGATCCCAGGCGAGAATCACCCAACCGAGCGCGATCATCGAGGATGCCTTGAAATCGGCGACCCAATTGTCGAATGAGCCATAGGAGCGCTCAATATGCTTTAGAACTTCGCCGGTCGGTTTGCCGTCGCCACCGAGAATATCCCAGTAGAGTTCGTGCAGGCGCTGTCCGGCGGCGTTGAAGGTCTCGTGACGTTTCAGTCCACCGAATTCCGAGTAGTTGGCATTGGCGGCAGAACGATCCGCGGCCGCCAATTTCTCCATCACCTCATTCCGTTTTTTGACATACCCGGCGTAGTGGGTGTCGTGGTGGAAGGTGTTGGTCTGTTGAGAGATGCCGTCGAGTTTATCGTAGGCGTAGGGGAGCGGTTTAACTTTGTACCGGTCAGCCATGGTGTAGCCTCCTTGTGCTAAGATTTGTTGGCCACTACAAGCAGATTGATAATAGCGATGGTGGGAGGGGCTGTAAAGCGGAAAGTAGATTAAGTGGATTGATTCAGTCGGTTATAAGAATGATTGCGGAAATCAAATGCCGGACAAGTGGTTATTCGACCAGCAGGAACGCGTCGTGGTAAGTCTCTACACGGCCTATCTGGGCAGCCAGCAAACCGGAGCCCCGAGCATCGGCAAGAAACGCACTGACGTGCGATTCCGGAAGGGCGATAAAAAGCCCGCCGGAGGTCTGCGGGTCATACATGACCGCCTCAAGATTCTTGTCTACTGACTCTGCTATTGACACAAACGGCTCCAGATACTTCCGGTTGTCATTGGCGCCGCCGGGGATCATGCCAAGTTCAGCGAGCTGCAAAACATCAGGAAGCAGGGGGAGCGATTGCGCGTCTATCCGAATCGAAACATTTGATCCAGATGCCATTTCATACGCGTGTCCAAGCAGTCCGTATCCGGTAATATCGGTTGCCGCATGAGCGGCATGCCTGACCATCAACTCAGCAGCCGTGCGATTTAGAGCCGCCATGGTTCTGATCGCGGTCATGGCGAGGTCATCACTTACCTTACCACGCTTGATGCCCGTGGTTATGAGGCCGGTGCCGAGCGGTTTCGTCAAGAAAATGACATCACCCGGTTTGGCGCCGGAGTTGGTGACAACTTTGTGCGGGTCGACTATGCCCGTCACCGAAATGCCGAATTTCAGTTCTTTGTCTTTGATGGAGTGACCACCCACGACCACCGCACCAGCTTCCTCAACCTTTTCGGCACCGCCGCGCAGGATATCGGTCAGGATTGACAATGGCATGGTGGACGCCGGAAAGCCGACAATATTCAACGCGGTGATCGGTTTGCCACCCATAGCGAAGACATCGGAAAGGGCGTTCGCCGCCGCAATCTGGCCAAACCAATAGGGGTCATCGACGATCGGCGGAAAGAAGTCGACCGTCTGGACCAGCGCCAGGTTTTCCGAGAGACGGAATACCCCAGCATCGTCAGCCTTGTTGAAGCCAACGATCAAGTCCGGGTGCCGCGACTGTGGCAGTGATTTAAGAGCTTCGGCCAGCACCGCCGGCCCAAGTTTGGAAGCTCAACCCGCGCAACTGACTTCAGCGGTCAGTTTGACGGCGATCTCTTTGCGTCGGTCATCCATAGGGGAGAAACTACGGAATTGCAGCCATTCCTGCAACTATCGAAACGACAGGAAGGTGGGGGGATACCGAGGAATATTGAGCTCCAAAAATCTGCCTAAGACTCAAATTTAGAACGATTTAGCCGATAAAAGGGGAGCGGGAGTGGGGTCCGTGTATAGCGGACGGGGAGCGCCTAAAACTGTGGAACGGGTGAATCGCGGCGCCCGGTGTCTGGTGGCCGCCGAACACTGCAAAGCCTGACAGGGCACAAGAACAGACGAAACGAAATATGACCGAATCCCGAAATGTCCCCCGATTGGACGAAGTTCTGCTTCGTGAACGACTCGTCTCCGATGATCAACTTGCTCAGGCATTGCAACGCCAGAAGCTGTTTGGCGGACGTCTTGGCTCGCAACTTCTGACGCTGGGATTCCTCGACGAGGCCAGCCTGGTTAGGGCACTGGCCACGCAGATGGGGTGCGAGGGTATAGTACTCTCCAAAATTGACATACCTGAATCGATAGTTGATATGCTTCCGGCAACGGTCGCGGTCGCGCGGAAAGTCATGCCGTTCGCCTATGATCCATCCAAGAATATGCTGTTGGTGGCCTGTGAGGATCCTTATCGCCAAGAACTGTTGCAGGAACTTGAGTTTGTAGCATCGGGGAAACAGATCAAGCCGTATGTCGCCGCTGAACTGGCGCTCAATATGGCGATCTCCAAACACTATTTAGGTAAAGCGCTGCCGATCGAACAGGCTGAGCAATTGGTTGTGCCCCATATCAGCGCGGGACCATCGGGTTCTGATTCATATTACCCGCAGAGCGCGATACTGTTGGTGACCGATGACCCGGATTCCGGCGACAAAATGCAGTCGCTACTGGAGCAGGGGGAGTATCGAGTCAAGCGAACTGATTCGGCGGATGATGCTATCCAGTTGATAGGAAACCAGCGGTTCCACTCAGTCTTGATCCAGGATACCGTTCCCGGTGATTATATTGACCTGATCGACCGGTTGCGTAAGATATCGCCCAAAACACGCGTCAGATATTACGAGAACGCGGCTGGATTACTGCTGTCGCTCGATGCCGGAACGCTGGAGGCGGACCTTCTGGTGCGCAATCTGGAGTTGTTCACCTCGTTGCTCTCATCCGAAGATGGCGTGGTGAATAACCATAGTGCTCGCGTGGGGCAGTATGTCGACAGGCTTTGCCGACGGTTGGAATTGGCGGACAAGGACAGACTGATCATCACGAACGCCGGTTACCTGCATGACCTCTCCAAGTTCTACTATGGAAACACAGCTGATCAGGATCATCGCGAATATATCAACCTCACGGTCAAACTGCTGAGTTCGTTGAATTATCAGCCGCTGGTGATAGAGATCCTTCGCTCAATGTATATCAACCTGCGCGAGAAATTCACCAAACGGTTGCCTATCGAAGTGCTCGGCGGGAATATTCTTACTGTCGTCGATATCTTCTGCGAGACCATGCGCCCTGACATGACGCTGACGCTCGACAAATTCGACGCCATCAAGCGAAAATACCGGGATCTGGTCGGGAAGCTCTTCCTCACCGAAGTGGTGGAGGCCTTTATCGCGATGGTGCAGGAAGAGATCCTCTCCATATCGACTCTGGAGAAATACAGCCAGGTGGTCCTTCTCTCGCAGGACAGAGAGAAGCTGGGGGATATCGAGCAGCGCATCAAACAGGCAGGGTTCCGCCTCATTGTGGAAACCGATCCGACAGAGTTCGCGGAACTGTACAAGCGGAGTCATCCGGATATTCTGGTGATCCACGAAGCCAGCGGAGCGATCGCTATCAGTTCACTGGTCGAAAAGCTTATCGATCTCGGGGTGACAGTCGACAAGGTGCCGACCTTCCTGCTGACCGATGGTTCACTGGCGCCGCAGATGACCGGTCTTCTGGAGAAGGGGATCGAGGATGTCATCCCGGCTGATGACAATCTGAACGTTCTGCTTATCAAGATGAAAAAGATCCGCGCGCGGATCGAAGCGAAAGCGAAAGAGCGTGAGGAAATCGTCCAGCAAGCTGGCGCGGTGGGGCATCTCGAAGAGATGAACCTTATCGATCTGATCCAGGCGCTGGGGCCGAGTCGCAAAACCGCGCGATTGACGGTCAACTCCGTTTCCGGCAAGTTGGTGCTGTATCTCTGTCAGGGCGCCATAACCTTTGCGGAGTGCGGGACGAAGCAGGGGCCGGATGCCTTCTATGAAGGGATCGGATGGACGCAGGGGACCTGGACCATTCAGACGATCAGTATCGACCAATTGCCACCGTCGAATACGTTCTATTCGAATGAATCGTTGATGATGGAAGGATGCCGGTTGCTGGATGAAAGCTCGCGCACTCCGGTGCAGCAGCCGAGTTAGCCGTTCTTCCGGTTGGCGACTTTCTTGAGGTAGCTGAGATTCCCGCGCTGACGCTCCAATACTTCGTGCGTCAATCTGTCATAGTATTCCACAAATTGCTGAGCTGTGGACTTCGCCAGGTCATCCTGTTTCAGGCGATCGTGGCATTGCGTCAAGAAGTAATCACACTCTATCAGATTGTAGTAGTTGCCGGGCTGTTGTTGAAGGCGGCGACGGAGTTCGGCAAAGGTAGTCGACGCGGCGGCGAACTCCTTTTTCTCGTATTGTGCCTTAGCCAGCGGCCAGAGGAACGCTTTGCCATTGGGATAACGGTGCATGGCTGAATCGACCAGCAGTTTGGCATCCTCGAATTGGTCTTTGTCGAAATAGACCCAGATAAGGGCGTTGGTGGCGGCTTCGCGAGAGACGAGCGACGAATCAGCGGCCAATCGCAGTTCGCGGATTCCCTTTTCTTTATCGTTGCTGAAAATTCCTATCCATCGCAAGAAACCGGCTTTAGCGGATTTCCAGTAATGATATGACCCAAGCCCAAAGTAGAGATCGTAAAGTGTTGAATCCGCCTTGAGTCCGCGCTGGTATTCGCCCTTGGCATCGAAACCGTGGTCTATTGCCGCGGTGAATGACCCGAAGTGCGACGAATAGATGGAGCGATAGGCATGTGCATGACCGCGGATCAGATACCGCCAGGCCTGCTCGCGCGGCGTGCCGAGGTCGAGGATGTCTTTAGTCAGATCAAGACAGGAATCTATGAGCGCCTTGAAGAGGTCTGGTGTGATCTCTTCCTCGCGGTCGGTCATCTGAGTGACAAGAGATCCGGCCTGAAAGAGAATTCCGGTAGGGTCATGCGGCGCGGATTGTCTATACGCGGCGATAACTGAGTCTGCCTCGGCAAAGCGATCGTCAAAGAGTAATTGCTGGACAGTAGTAAGGAACTGCTTGCGGTCATCGGTCAGATACGGATCTGATAGTGACTGAGCGTGTGCCATGCCGGTCAGCAGGCATACGAATGTGACGAGACGTCCGATGTGTCGCATACGACACTAGTATCGGCAGTATGGGGAGAATCCTACAGTGTGAAACTGGAGCTAAATGGTCGACTGGCCGGGGATGAAATCGAGCAAGTCGGTCTGACGGTCTGTGGTGGCGGTCACGACTATCGCATTGCCGACACGGTGATAGACCAGGCGACATCCGCGGCAATTGTGGTCGAACAGGTCAAGCCCGTGGCGTTGGACGTGGGCGGATCTCAGATCGCTTGGGATCTGGAAATGGGCAGCCGGTACAACGAAAACCGAGACGGTGCGAGTGCCGGGGTTGGTATAAACGAAGTGCGCCATGCGGGCGCCGTTGAGATCTTCAATCTGGCCGCCAACCAGATGGGTGCCGGAAACTTCAGAACTGGGGCGATAGCCGATAGTGTCGGCGGCGAAAGAGACTGCGGCTGAGGTCAGGATAGGATTCTCGAATGACAGGAGTTTATCCTCGGCCTGCCAGTGAGCTTGCTCGAGCGGGATATAGATATCTTTATGCCGATAAAAACCGGTCGCGAGATAAACGGCGCTGATAGTGACAACAAGGACCGCGGCTGCGGCTACGACGTACGAGGCTCGCCAAAAGGGGGGCTTGTGGCCCTTCAGTCCTCCTTCCTCTCGATCGATAGTATCGAGCTTGCCGAGGATCCTGGTCCGCAAGTCTTCCAATTCCTCAGTGGGGCCCGTGTTAGCGAGCTTGATCTTCACCAACCTATGCAAGTCGCTTTCGACCTCATAGCGCTTCAAGCACTGCGAACACTTCTGAAGATGTTCATTCACCTGCTCGGTGTCGATCTCGGATGCCTCTTTGTCGATGATGTCGTACAGTAAGGCGAGGGCTTCCTGGCAGTTCATTTAGCGAGATCCTTGATATACCCGTTCTTGACAGCGTAATCGAATAGTTTCTTCTGTAGTAGTTTTCGACCTCGGTGCAACCGGCTTTTCACTGTGCCCAATTGAAGGTCACAGATCTCAGCGATCTCCTGGTAGGAGAACTCTTCGATAAAGGAGAGTATCACCACCATGCGGAAATCATCCGGCAGATCTTCGATCGCCTTCTTTACATCATCGTCAAATATCTTCGCAAAAAACTGCCGCTCTGGGTCATCGGACGGTCCCGTGGCGGCCAATTGGCCGTACAGGAAGTTGTCGTCGATATCATCGACATTGACCGAGACGGGCGCGCGGGATTTGGAACGGTACTCGTTGATGAAAATGTTCGTCATGATCTTAAACAACCATGCCCGAGCATTGGTACCTTTCTCGAACTTGTCCCAGAAGCGGTAGGCTTTCGCAAACGTTTCCTGGACAAGATCCTCTGCGTCATTCTCATTCTTGGTCATGCGCAGAGCGGTCCGGTAGAGCGCGTCCATATGCGGCAGAGCTTCGCGCTCAAAGCTCCGTCGATTTTCCAGTTCTTCCGACCTTTTGTCCGTCATAGTACAACTCTATACTCTCGGAAGACCCGGAAAGTTTTGTAAATCCATACTTGGTAACAGGAAACTTTCAACGGTGGTTCCGAGTCAGCCGCGACTTTTGTTAGGTTTTGGTCACGGTGGTCCGGGTAAATGGAATAAAGGGTAATTTTTCCCCATAATCCCCGATCCGCTGAATAATAACCTACTGGCGGGCAAGAGGCAAGGGAAAAGGGGATCAACGATTTTCGAGCTTGAAGTTGACCCGATAGGTCACCCAAATTGCGACAGGTCGCCCTTTCTGCTGTGCCGGCTTAAACTTGTTGCGATAGCCGGAGAGCAAAGCGGCGTTATCCAGGTATGCATCACCTGAGGAACTGCCGATCATGACCTGCTCGACAGTCCCAAACCTGGAGACCAGCGACTTAACCCAAACAGTTCCGGTTGCGTTCCTGTAACGGGCATTCCGGGGATAAGCAGGCTGCGCGTGGTAGACCATCTCTGGCATCACTTCGACCGGGACGTATGCGGTGTCCGGCAGCGACGGTTCATGAATCGCGCACTTGTGGTCGTCTTGCTGGCGGAAAAGTACCATGTGGTACAGCCAGCCCTCGCGGCCGTGGTAACCGGTCCAGATACTGTCGAAAGTTGCTGTCTTGACGTACTCAAGGGCCGTGGTCTCAAAGGTAGTATCATCTATGCTGCACCAAACGACTTTCGACTGAAAAGCCTTGCCGGTGGAGTCGATTCTGCACTTCACCCAGACTTCCGCATGCGGGGAGGCTTTGCAGGAATCTGTTGCGGCTGGCTTTAGCATGGTGATTGGCGGAAACGTGAAATCGCCGGGGTCGATGGTCTTGCACTCAGCGGGCGGATTCTTGCGGTAGTGGCCGGCATCGGAACTATCGACCAAGATCAATAACCCGAACATCAAACAACCAACGATACGAAGTGATCGAATCATCGGGTTCATCCTCTCCGGTATTTGTACGGATAGGTCACCCAGACCGCAACAGGTTTCCCGAAGCGCAAAGCGGGCGCAAATCTGCTTTGATAAGCAGCATCAACAGCGGCAGCGTCGAACCTATCATTCCCCGAACGACTACGAACCTTAACTGAATCAACGTATCCTTCGGGATTCACGCGGCAGACCACCCAAACCGACACACTGTCGCCTTGCTCCAACGCGTCATGCGGCACATCCAAATAACCGGAAGCTATCATGATCGGTGCATCGGTGAAGCTGACGGAATCGCTTAGTGTGCTATCCATCGTGCAGACCTCCGCAGACAGGGAGCGAAACAGCACAATATGATAGCGCCACCAATTAGGCACAGTCCCCTTGGCTGCGGAAGGAGTAAATGTCTTTGTCGCCACCAGCTCTTTAGCAGTTTGTTCATAAGTTGTATCATCGATATCGGACCACACAACTTGCACGCCGTGCGGCTTACCGTTACGGTCCATCCTGAACTTCACCCAAACTTGGGCCGATGGTATATCTTTGCATGAGTCAGAAGCAGATGGCCTGAGCACACTCACGGGAGGCGTGGCGAATTTTGACTGTCCAAGGCCGCGTATTTCCTTGGGCTGCTCCGCTGAATAATGACCTGCAGCAATTGCCGATGCCCCAGCCGCTATCAAGATGAAAGTGATGAAAACGTAATGTCGAATCATAAATCTTCCCCGCCCGATACTATCTCTACAAATTTACCCAAAAATAGATATTGCACGCAACGAATATCGCACACGACTTTTCCCTTGGCTACTATTATATTCTCGTATGCCGCACTACTACCTCATTTACGATGACACCTGCCCGATCTGTCTGGCCTCGATCAAAAAGCTACGGCAGGTAGATACATTGGGCTTGGTCGAGGCGGTGCCGCTCTCTGACCCGCGACTCCCCCACGGCAAAAACCTTCCGCCGGAACATGAATTGAAAAACGCGGTGCACCTCTTTGATGATGCCGGTCAGATGTACCGAGGGGCGGATGCCGTGGCGAAGGTGATGTCTATTTTTCCCAAGTCCGCCTGGATCGGAAAGATCATGCGGTGGCCAGGAATACGTCAAATCGCGCGGGGGGTGTATGGTCTGGTAGCGAGGAATAGAGTGAAGTTATCGGGAATGATCGGGGGAAAATAGCAGTCCCTCATCCGCCCTCCGGGCACCTTCTCCCATAGGGAGAAGGGAAGGAATGAGAACTTTACCCCGTGAAGTGCCTGATGACTTTCTGATGTAGTTTCCCGTTGGTCGCCGCGAAAGTTCGAATGCCCAGCGAAAATGGTCGACCGAGCAGGTCCGAAGTAGAACCGCCGGCTTCTTCGATGATGCAGACAAACGGGGCGACATCAACCGGCTTGATCTGCGCCTCAATCACTATCTCCAACCTTCCCGAAGCCAGCAGATGATATGGCCAGAGGTCTCCGAACGCGCGCTGGCGGGCGGTAGCATGAAGCAACTTCAGAAGATTCGGTTCGCGACGTGACTTGTGGAACGAATTGACAGAGCTGAAGCTGATCATCGCCTCGCGCATGGCGGACTTGCTGGAGACCTGGACACGGTTCCCATTGAGGAACGCTCCCGCGCCGCGCTCAGCCCAGAGCCGTTCATTGAGAAGCGGAACGTTGGAGATACCTAGCACTACATGATCATCGTGCGCCAGTGCGATGAGGTTCCCCCAAAGCGGAATACCCGCGATGAAGTTTCGGGTACCATCGATCGGGTCGATAATCCAGGTGAACTCCGAATTGGTTTTCCGATATCCAGATTCTTCGCCCAAGATTGCGTGGTTCGGGAATTGTTTACGGATGACCTTTATGGCGGCCTTCTCTGCGGAAACATCGGCGATCGTGACCGGTGACTTGTCAGCTTTGGTGCGGACTTTTGGTTTCCTATAGTAATATTCAACCGTCACGCGCTCCATAGCGTTGACCGCTTCCATTGCCACCTGCAAAAACCTGGACATTGCGATTCCTTGTAAAGAGTGATCTATCTTTTCTGACTAGAATCGAGGATAGTCAATTGAAAGTCAAGGGGAGTCGGCTATCAAATCGAAATGAGCATTGATTCGGAGCAAAAACCGGGACCGAGGGCGGAGATCAGTCCGTGACCGTTTCCTGCCAACCTCTGCTGTGCCATGAAGCGCTCAAGAACAAAGAGGACGGAAACGGAAGACATATTTCCGTACTCTCGGAGGATATCCTCAGCTAAAGACAGTTCTTTACCAGTAAAGCCAAGTGCCTGGCGGTACGCATCGATGACTTTCATGCCGCCGGGATGAAAGAGGAAGGCCCTGATATCCCCCAGGTTCAGATCATGTTTCTGCAGAAAGTCCGAAAAGTCCTGTTTGGCATTGGCGGCTACAATGTCCGGGATCCGCTGAGCGAAGACTACCTGCAGTCCTTCTGAGACAACATGCCACCCCATGACATCGAGCGAGTCAGGATAAAATCGGCTCTGTGTGCCGAGGATGGGGAGACCGGAAAATGGAACATCATCGCCGCAAAGCAAAACCGCCGCGGCCCCTTCGCCAAAAAGGGCAGTCGCCACCAGATTGCTGCGAGAGAAGTCCTCGGGGATAAATGTCAGACCGCACAATTCGGCGGCAACCAGAAGTACACGCTGGTCAGGATGTCCCAGCAGGTGGTGATATGCATGGGAGAGCCCGGCGACGCCTCCGGCACAGCCAAGTCCCCAGATAGGGGTGCGTCGGATGTCTGACCGACATCCCAGAAGATTGATCAAGCGAGCGTCAATCGATGGGGTGGCGAGCCCGGTAGTGTTGATATAAATAATGTAATCGATATCTGACGCGGAGAGGTTGAGGCGTTCGAAGAGACGGCGAGAGGCGTCGAGACAAAGATCAGTGGCCGATTGTATATAGACTTCGTTTTTCTCTGCAAGCGAGTGGGGATGAACATGCCACTCGACCGGCCGGCTGAAATAGCGGGTTTGGATGCCGGCATTCTCAAAGACCTGCAACATCCTCTGAAAGTCGCGGTCCTTGCTGCCAAAATGGTGCCTGGCAAACTGGGCCGCCTCAGATTGCGGTACCCGATATGGTGGGACAGCGGTCGTGACACCGCAGATCTTCGGCATGCGATCACCCGTCTGGGTTACAGGTCTGTCGACGGACTAGTACGCGCCGCGGTTCGGCACAATACAGATGAACTCAAACTCTTCGTCGTATGGGTTTTCGAACTGATGCTCAGTATTTGAGGGGACGAAGGCGAAATCCTTCTCAGTCAGTTCATGGATCTGGTCGCCGATACGGAGCCGTCCGCGCCCTTTCACGACATGGTTGATATGTTCCCAGTCATGCTGGTGGCGGGGAGTGAAGCCGCCGGGCTGGAGACGAAAGACGCGAAGCGTATGGTCGGTCCAGCCTTCGGTTCCGCCGATGACATTGCACTTGGTCGCTTTGGAGACGCCGGTCATGTTGATCTCGGTCATCTTCATGTCGCTGTATTTGACGACAGGCATAGTATCCTCCTGAGGTAGTGCCACAATATATACAATTGAGGGGATAAAAAAAGACCCGCGTTGGAGCACAAGGCGGGTCTAACGCGGCACTACCTTGTGCCGCTGAGAGTCGGTAGGACAATTAACGGCCGGAGCGCGAAGAACGACGGCTGCGGCTGCGGCGGGCGGTCCAACGGGTGGTACGAGCCCAACGAACCTTCGGAGCATTGTTCCGACGGCGATTGTTGACCTTCGTCACGCCAGTGTTACCCTTCCAGTTAGAAGGATTGACCTTCTTGATGTTCAGCGAGGACGCTTTGTAGCGAACGCTGTACACGGTGCGGCCAAGCTGACGAGCGACCCACGTGGTCTCGTTGACGCGATAGAATTTGCGCATGAAAGCGATGTCTTTCGCGGTCCACGGCTTGCCACCCTGCTTCGCACGGCTGGTGAAACGAGTGCGAACGGACGCACGGTTGCTGGTACGGGTTCTCTTGAAAGCCATTGTGAACTCCTTTAATGAGCGTTAACGATTGCGAACCGTGACATGGCTGAGTCCACGTTCGCTCTTTAGTGCAATTTCTATACTTTGTATCGGCAGGCTTTTAAGAGACTTAACCATATGCCGTTAGCTTTTTGTCCGGGTCGGCGACTGTCGAGCTTGTACCGTTCAGTCAAATGATGGACTAGTTTACTCCAGTGGCAATTTGCGAAACCACTCTGAATTCGTGCGCGAGCAACC
Organism: uncultured Ignavibacteriales bacterium; assembly: GCA_964397415.1. Lineage (GTDB taxonomy): Bacteria > Zixibacteria > MSB-5A5 > GN15 > FEB-12 > FEB-12. The sequence continues at coordinate 22,580 of CAYNIJ010000011.1, forward strand.
CGCCGGGCTATGTGCTCGGGCAACATATGTCATTGAAAGAAAGAAGGTTATGAGTCAACATCGGAAGACGCAAAGGCTTGGGGAGTAGCGGGATTGGAGTTGCCTGGGGTATTTAAACGGCATAGATTAACCTCGAGAGTTCTCCATGACGATGAATCGCCACTCCTTATCCATCGCGCTTTTTTTAGCGGTCGCGGCCGCGATAATCTTTCTTTTCTATAAATTGCTGGCGCCATTCTTCGCGCCACTCATGTGGGCGACCGTCTTCGCGATTCTTTTCCACCCGCTGTACAAGCGCGTGCTCACACGCGTCAAGCGACCGGGACTGGCATCACTGATCCTACTAGTACTCATCATTGTGGTTATTATTGGACCGGTCGTATTGCTGTCTGTCTTGTTGGTGGAACAGGCAGCCTCCACGGTGCAACAGGTGGCGGAGATGCGCCAGAATGGCGAACTGGACAGACTGTGGTCGCGGATCGCGCCATGGTGGAACGATCTGGTAGCCAGGCTGAGCCCATACGTTGATGTTCAGCAACTGGATCTTCGAGCGATCTCCGAAAATGCCGTCTCCTGGGTCGGTGGATTTTTTGTCCATCAAACGTCATGGATCATCGCCAACGTTTCCAAGTTCGTATTCTACTTTTTACTGATGCTTTTTACGCTCTACTATCTGTTGAAAGATGGAGTAGCGCTGGTGGAAAGGATTAGCGCGCTGATGCCGTTGGAGCGGTCACGTACCAACACCATGGTCAAGGAGCTTCACAGCATTATCAACTCAACGATGATTAGCGGTATTATTATCGCGTTGATCCAGGGGACGCTCGGGGGTATCATGTTCGCGCTGGTCGGGATCGACTCGGCGTTGTTCTGGGGGGCGATTATGGCGTTTCTCTCCGTGATACCATTGATTGGGGCGTTCATTATCTATATCCCTGCGGGGATAATCCTGATCATCAATGGCAATACGGTCGAGGGATTCATCATCATCGGTGTCGGCTCTCTGATCGTCAGCCAGATAGACAATTTCCTCCGCCCATACATGGTGGCGGGGGGAACAAAGATGCACCCGCTGATGCTGTTTCTTTCGATGACCGGCGGGATCGCGTTGATGGGACTGGAGGGATTGATCGCCGGTCCGCTCATCGCGGCGGCGTTTGTGACGATACTCGAAGTCTTCGAGTTTGAGACCAGTCCATGGAATGGGAAGAATGACTCGAGTGATGAACGCCCTGCTGTCGACTCCTCGAAATAGTCTCCTCATCCAGGGCGTTAGAGCCCAGGCGTAAACAACCCCATCAGATTACCGGAGGGATCCTTGAAGTGGGCATAGTAGCCTGTGCCGGGGATGACTGATTTCGGGACAACCACTTCGCCTCCCGCGGAGATGACTCTTTCGCAGGACGCCTCGATATCATCCACATATATATAGAGCACACTGGTTGCGTTGATGCGTGACTTGTCGGTTTTGTAGATACCGCCGCCGATGCCATTGGGGCCCGAGGAAAAGGTGGAATAGGAGACCTGGTTCGGGTCAGTGAACTCCCATCCAAAAACAGTCTGATAAAACGCCGCGGCGCGGGGAACATCGACTGCTCCCATCTCAACATACACGATCGGCTGTGGCATTCGTGGAACTCCCAGGAAGTTTTGATTTTACGGTCAGAAACATAGCTCTTGGAGCGCTCAAGGTCAAATTGGATTCCGTCTTGTCGTTTCCGGAAATTTGCGTATCTTCTTGTCCTATGAAGAATAAACGAGTATTGGTGACCGGGGGAGCTGGTTTCCTGGGGTATCATCTGGCGCAGAACCTTCCGCGCCGCGAGATAGCTTTCCTGGCCTGCAACGATATCGCGCCGTTTTTTGCGGATGAGTATCCCAAAGACGCATTGCTGGTGAATGTTGATGTCCGCGACGCGGACGCGATGTACCGCCTTATCCATGACAACAAGATAGACATCATCGTGCACTGCGCCGCCGCTTTACCGCTCTGGCCGCGCGAAGAGATCATGTCGACCAATATCGCCGGTGTCCGCAATACGCTGACCCAGGCGCAGAAGTGCGGCGTCGAGCGCGTCATCTTCATCAGCTCGACCGCGGTCTACGGTGTGCCGGAGAAACATCCACTGGTTGAGACAGATCCAGTTGAAGGTGTAGGGGCATACGGAGAATCGAAGATTGCCGGAGAAGAAGTTTGTGCGGAGTTCCGCGCCGCCGGGATGTGTGTGCCGGTCATTCGCCCAAAAACTTTCATTGGCACCGCGCGCCTCGGAGTGTTCCAGATTCTGTATGACTGGGTCGATTCCGGCAAGCGGATCCCGATAATCGGAAAGGGAGAGAATCTCTACCAACTGCTCGAAGTCACTGACCTAATAGAGGCTATCTTCCTGGCCGGTTCCGCGCCGCCTGATGTGGCGAATGATATCTTCAATGTTGGCGCCCAACGCTTTGAGAAAGTAAAGCAGGATGTCGGCGCGCTGTGTGATTTCGCCGGGAATGGCGCGCGTGTCCTGCCCACTCCGGCCCCTCTGGTCAAGGGGGCCCTGGCGGTCTTTGAGTTCATGAAAATATCGCCGCTCTACAAGTGGGTGTATGGGACGGCGGACAAGGACTCGTTCGTTTCAACTGAAAAGATCGAATCAAAGCTTGGCTGGAAATCGAAGTATTCAAATCAGGACGCGCTGATCGGCTCCCACAAGTGGTATCTCGAACATAAAGATGAACTGAAGTACGCCAAGGCGGGAGTGACGCATCGGGTCGGATGGGATCAGGGGATATTGAAATTCATCAAGCGGTGGATGTAGCCGCTTATTTCCGAACAATCACAGTTTCAGATTTGCCGGCGCGGGTGATCTGAACTGCGACCGAGCCACGCTCAAGTCCATCGAATAATAGCTCCATTAGTTCTTTGTGGGTGCGCGGGCGCGTTCCACCTGCGCGTGTGATGATATCACCGGAACGAAGCCCCGCCTTGTAGGCGAGGCGTGCCGGATCGATCTTGTCAATCACCAATTGATTACTGTCATTTATCCGAACCGAAAATCCGAGTTGCCCTTTTTGCGGCAGGCCCTCAATTGTCTCCCGGCGCTCCTGTACAGAAATCTGATTGGCTAGAGGGGTGACCGCATTGACCAGGCGCGAATCGCTTGGCTCCTTGGTGAGCCAGACCAACAGAGGTTTCTCGGGAGTTAGGATCCAGTTTGATTGGAGATATTGCTCGTAAACCTCGCGGCCGGGAAAACCATCTCTCCAGAACGGCGACTGATAGGCGGCTACCGCGGAATCCGGTTCCAGTACAATGCGAGCAGTTGAATAGGCGAGGTGAAAAGCGAGCAGGTCGCGGTAGTATGGGCCGGGCTGGGCGAGAGGATGGTTGCGCAGTGAAGACGTCAGATCCGCTCGGGTGGCCTCACCTTCTTGCAAGAGACGCTGAGCGAGCTGGAAGATGAGGTTGAGTTGAGTCGGAGCACCGGCGGGGACAGCTTCGGTCAATGCTCCATTGCGAATACCGCCGACCGGAAGGATCAACGGGTCCGCGCATCCGATGGTCGGATAGTAGCGAAGAACCGCGATCTGAATCGTCTGTCTCTCCCACGGGATTCCGGCAAGTTCGGACAGGATCCAGAGAATTGAATCCCCACGGTTGAGCCAGAAAGTGTCGAGATCCGCTGTATGTGTCTGCACCCAGCGCTGGTCATCGATTGCGGCAACAGTTGCATAGTAAGAAGGGTAGAGGCTGGTCTGCAGTTCGACATTCCTTTTGTCGAACAGAACAGAGGGCCGTGACTGTTGATACGAATCTGGCTGTGCAAACAGAGAACCGGTAAGGCAAATCGCGAATATCAGGACTGTCCGTAACATGCTTCGATAGTACAAAGCCGAACTCCGTCGTGCAAGCAAAACTCTGCTAACCCATGGTGGGCGCCGGCGGCGCGGAGATGGGCTGTTCGAGCGGAATATCCAGCAACCGGAAATAGAAGAGCGTCACGGCTGAATGGAAAAATGAACCATAGAAGCCATCCAGCACCAGCAGGAGGACCAATCCTATCGGTATGCCTATCAACAGCGCCGGGATCAATCCGCCATCGGTGGCGACAGCCATCGCGATAAACGGGGCGGCGACGATAGCAAATATTACAATTATCACCATACTGATGGCGATGGCGATGATGATGAGTATCAGGGCAAACTTGATGCAGGTACTCAGATAGGTACGGAACAGAAAGTATGATTCGTCGAGTGCGTCACTGATGCCACTGCCACGCACGACCATGGCGCGCTGCGCCAGCCAGTACAGCATGATGATCGTGATGATCCCGGCGATCAGGAGCGGGACGAGGACGATCAGTCCCAATACTCCGAGCACCCAATGGATGACAAACAGCAGCACCCCGGGAATCGCCAGGACTATAATAAGCGCAATGACGGCGCCGACCAAAAGCAGCCAGAGACCGAGAAAACGAAAGAAGTTGTCGACCCCCGCCGAGAAGGAACTTCCGAACGTGTAGAAGCCGCCACGGGTCAGCTTGTTGATGGCATCGATGTGTGCCGCCGATGAAATGAAGTGCATGATAAAAAAGATGAGTCCGACCACCAGCGAGATCATCAGTAGCGTGAGGAATGCGGGGCTATTGGTCAGCTCCCGGACAGTCTCGTAGTCATCTTTACTAATGAGGCCATTGAGGCTCCCGATGCTTTCGATGAACAGGCCGAAGATCCACAGGGACTTGTACTTCCAGGCGATATCCCAGGACCGCTGCAGGATAGACCCAAACTCCATTGTCACTCCTCGTGAAAGCTGATGTATTTGTCAATATATCCCGCCCGAAAGTGCGGGGGCAACCAAAAATCGGCCGCCAAAATCAAACTTGATTTGGTCGTCAGTGCCTCTCACCTTGGAGCACTCAAGCAAAAGAGGTGATGGCATGAAGACTCGTTTTTTTGTGGTCGGTCTGACCATACTACTTTCAATCGGGCTGATTATTCAGGGGTGCGGAACGAAGGAAGAGGACGCGGCGAAGTCGCCGGCCGAGACTTCCTCAACACCCAACGACCCTGAGAATTCTGGCAGGGACAGTGTGACCGTAACGCTTATGGGCCAGGATTCGGTAACCGTATTTCAGTTGCTGCAGATGTCCCATTATGTCGAAGCGCGAGAGACCTCCATGGGGACTTTTGTCACAGGTATCGATTCCGTCCGGGGTGGGTCGGTCGGTTTCTGGGTCTATTCGGTCAATGACACCGTCCCTAAGATAGCGGCAGACAAGATGTTCACACGGGCCGGGGATACGGTGGTCTGGAAACTGAAGCTTCAGTCCGAGTGAACTGACTGGCAGATATTAGCTTCCCTTTTTCGGCGGGGGATATATATTCCCCGCTATGACGCTGGACAGTATGCGGCGAATTGAGCAGGGGGAGTTCTTCCTTATCGCGGGGCCATGTGTGGCAGAGTCTCTGGACCTCTGCCTGCGGGTGGCGGAGTCGGTAGCAACGCTTGCCGCCAAACACAATCTCCCCTACGTATTCAAGACATCGTATATCAAAGCCAACAGGCTATCGGGAGATTCGTACGCGGGTCCGGGATTGGAGAAGGGGCTGGAGATCCTGGCCAAGGTGAAAGCGAGTTTCGGGCTCCCCGTGCTGACAGATATTCACGAGACCACAGAAATAGCCGCGGTTGCCCAAGTGGTGGATATCATCCAGATCCCGGCGTTTCTCTGTCGCCAGACAGAATTGGTGGTCCGTGCGGCTGCAACCGGCAAGTGGGTGAATATCAAGAAGGGGCAGTTTCTCGCTCCCGATGATATGGAACAGATTGCGCGCAAGGCCGGGACAAAGAAGGTGATGTTGACTGAGCGAGGGGCCTCGTTTGGGTATCGCAATCTGGTGGTTGATTTCCGTTCCCTGTTAATAATGAAGAAGACCGGACTGCCGATCGTATTTGACGCCACTCATTCACTGCAGTTGCCGGGTGGCGCAGGGAGGGAATCATCGGGTCAGCCGGAATTTGCGATCCCTTTGGCGAGAGCGGCGGCTGCGGTCGGAATAGACGGACTGTTTGTGGAAACCCACACCAATCCATCGGAAGCTAAATCGGATCGTGCGACGCAGTTGCCGTTGGAATCTATGCCGCAGATGATAGAACAAGTACTCAGGGTACGCGAGGCGGTGAAGTAGATGGCGAAGGTGCAGTTGTCACGCGAGCAACTTCGCGAACGATTCCGGAATATCAGACTCCTCGCGTTGGATGTCGACGGTGTGCTGACCGATGATTCCATCTATTTCGGGCCGGACGGTTTTGAGATGAAGCGCTTCAATATCTCCGATGGCTTTTTCATGGTGCTGGCGATGCGAAGCGGCCTCGAGCTGGCCATAGTGTCAGGGAGATACTCTCCGGCAACCGACACGCGGATGAAGGACCTCGGCCTAAAGCATGTGCTTCAGGGGAAGAAAAACAAAGTTGACTTGATCCAGCCCCTTCTGGACGAGCTGAATCTCTCCTTTGACGAAGTCGCGTTTGTGGGAAATGAACTTCTGGATATTGGATTGGCGCAACGAGTCGGGCTTCCGATAGGAGTGAAAAACTCCGCTCGGGAGTATCTTGAGGTCGTTGAATTCGTCACCGAGAAATCCGGGGGAAGTGGCGCGGTGCGCGAAGTGATCGAGATCTATTTTGAGGCGGTCGGCAAGAAACCGATCGACTATGTGATATGAAGCCTGAAGATCTGGTCGCCTACGCCCAATCAGTGATCCGTCAGGAAGCTGCCTCGGTGGCTGCCATGGCGGATCGTCTGAATGGCTCGTTTAACGCCGCGGTCCAGGCGATCATGGAATGCAAGGGGCGCGTGATCGTAGCGGGAATGGGGAAATCTGGCCTTATCGGCCGCAAGATCACCGCGACTTTCAATTCGACCGGCGTGTCATCGTTCTTTCTGCACCCCGCCGAAGCGGTGCATGGTGATCTGGGCTTGGTACGCTCCGATGATATCATGTTGCTTATCTCCAAATCCGGCCAGATCGATGACTTGGCGTATATCATTGCCGCGGCCAAACGGATCGGTGTACCGATCATCGTCCTAAACGGCACGCCGAACTCTCCGCTCGCGCAGAAGGCGGACATTGTGCTCGACTGTTCGGTCGAGATGGAAGCGTGCCCGAACAATGTGGTGCCGACATCATCGTCGACCGCCGCGCTGGTGATGGGGGATGCTCTCGCTCTGGCGCTGGTCAAAGCGCGCAATTTCTCGATGGAAGAACTGGCAAGTTACCATCCGGCCGGGTTTATCGGCAGGCGTTTGCTGAAGCAAGTGTCTGAAGTACACCACTCGGGCGAGGAACTACCGATCATCGACCCCCATGCCAAGATAACAGAGATGCTTTTGGAGATGACCTCCAAGCGGCTCGGGTGTGTGTTTACGATCGACAACGATGGCAAGCCGACCGGGATATTCACCGATGGGGATCTGCGAAGATTACTCGAGCGCGGCAAGGACTTCTTCACTCTGACCGCCGATGAGGCGATGCACCGAAATCCGAAATCGATCTCTGAATCGGCCATCCTGGATGCGGCGCTGGCCATGATGGAACGATACTCCATCACGCAATTGGGAACAGTGTCGCCGGACGGACGGTTGGTCGGCGTGATCCATCTGCACGATATTCTGAAATCGAAATTGGTGTAACCGGTTTAGCAGTCAATCCGGGCGTTTCACATACACCCTCCTCATTTGGAGCAACGGATGTTTGACCTTTCGCAGCTTGCTATTTTCATGGCGGCGACGCTGGCGCTCAACTTAACTCCCGGACCGGATATGCTCTACACCGCCACACGTTCTCTGGGTCAGGGGAAACGGGCCGGGGTAGCATCGGCACTCGGGATAGGTGCCGGGACGATAGTACATATAATTGCGGCGACATTAGGTTTGTCGGCTGTGCTCTCTTACTCCGCGGTGACATTCATGGCTATCAAGTATCTCGGGGCGGCGTATCTCATCTACCTTGGCATCAAGACCTTTAGGAACAAAGAGCAGTTACATTTGGGGAAAAATGTCGCGCGCGAAAGCACCCGTCGGATATTCTGGCAGGGGGTAGTGACCAATATCCTCAATCCGAAAGTGGCGCTGTTCTTCCTGTCGTTTTTGCCGCAGTTTGTCAATCCTGAGCGCGGATCCGTGGGGTTACAACTGGCCACACTCGGGATCATGTTTGATATTTCCGGTGTGACGGTATTGTTGATCGTTGCGTTCGCGGTGGGGCATGCATCGGGCTGGCTGGAGAGCAAACCGACCTTTTGGAAAGTACAGAAGTGGTTCACCGGCTCGGTCTTTATTGCGCTGGGCGCGCGCCTCGCGTTAGCCGACCGGAAATAGGGAATTCTGAAAGAAGTGGCGACAGTCAGATGCCTTCGCGTGTGCTGAAAAGATCAAAAAACACTCTCATCTACTACCTGACGCGTCTGCTCATCTGGAACTTGAATATTCTCCCACGATCATGGGCTATTCGAATTGGTGCATGGCTTGGCAAGTTGGCCTGGCGGATGATCGACCGGGACCGCCAGCGAACGCATGACAATCTGCAGATCGCCTATGGCGACAAGCTGTCATACGCGGAGCGCGAAGAGATCGGCCGGCAGTTCTTCATTAATAGCGGAATGAACCTGGTCGATGTCCTTCGATTCAGGAAGCACTTCCAGTCAGAGATCAGACCTCTGGTGGAGATCGAGGGTAGAGAGTATTTCGAGGCCGCGTATCGTCGAGGGAAGGGAATATTCGGAGTCACCGGACATCTCGGTAATTTCGAGCTATTGGCCGCGTATATGCAGTCACTCGGGTATGAGTGCGCGGTGATCGGGCGGGAGATGTACGACAAACGGCTTAACGAATTGTTGGTGAAGAACCGTGAATCAACCGGCCTGATGAATATTGCGACAACTGATTCCCCGAAAAAGATAGTTGGCTGGCTTCGGAAAGGCGGGGTGATCGGGGTATTGATAGATATTGACTCGATGCGGGTGCGATCGGCATTTGTGCCTTTCTTCGGAAAGCCGGCGAATACGCCTATCGGTCAGAGTATTATCGCGGTGAAGACCGGGGCGGCCTTGGTACCGATTGCTTGCCTTCGAATGCCCGGTGACCGGTATAAGGTAGTGATCCGTCCGGAGATAACATTTGAACGGACGGGGGATGTTGAAAAGGACGCAATTACCGCTACCGTGCTCTGCACCAAGGCGTTAGAGGAATTAATCGATGCCCACCGCAACCAATGGATGTGGATTCATACACGCTGGAATACCCGCCCCGAAAAGATGCCTTGACTCTCCCCTGATAATTCCCATGTTGTCTGCCGATAGATGAAGACTGATATGGGAATGTACCGAAAGATCATCCTGACCGGCATTTTGGCCGTGGCGCTTGGCAGCTGCTCCAATCATGAGAGTGCCACCAAGACCGACATTGTGGTCGACTCGACCCGTCCCGACACCGAAATGCGCGGGGCAACGATCGATCTGCTTGAAGGGGAACGCGTTACCACGCGTATCAACGCCGATCGGATAATCAAGTTCGACGCCAAAGATTCCACCATGGGGTATAAAGTGCACGCCGAGTTCTTCGATTCTCTCGGGCATGTCAACTCTATCCTGGATGGCGATTCCGCGCTTATCAGAGAGACCACTAATCATTTGCATGTCTATGGGCACGTGGTGGTTGTATCGGAAGAGAAATCGATGCTCGAGACCGATTACCTGCACTGGAATCCGGATATTGAGAAGATACAGACGGACGCGTTCGTCAAGGTGACCCGCAAAGGAGATGTGGTAACCGGCTGGGGTCTGGAAGCTGACCAGAAGTTGACCCGCATCAAGGTACTTAATCAGGTTTCCGGCACGATCCATAACACCGATGAGATAGATAGCATGTAATAGACCTGGCAGACGAGGGCATCTGCCGCGCATCGATGAGTTATCCACAACCGGCTTACCAGCCGGTTTTTTTATGAGATTTCAGCCTACCTCTCGTTTTTCCTTGCCGAAGTGGGACAGTTTTGGTTTACTGTTATCCCGGAATGAATATCCCACATGAATTTCAATCATCTCGTCTTTCGCATGGAAGGGAGCAGTCTGTGCAGAATCGATTCAGGGAGATGGATTGCTTTGTCCTCGCCGGGGGGAAAAGCAATCAGGAGAGAGATTTTCAGCCCGATGGTGACCTGACGCGCCTTGAGCGGGGGTACCGTCGCTACGCAGCGGTCTTTGAGCGTGTGACGCTGGTGCTGAAAAAGGACCAGGCGCGCGAGCGGTATCTCAACTATCCGTATGTATGCGACGAATCAACCGAGCATGGCGCGGTGCACGGGATTGAAGAAGCATTACGGCAGTCGGGGTCGGATGCGGTTTTTATCGGTTCGACCGAGATCCGTGATTTCCCGCTCGAACTGGTGGTGGAACTGGTCAGGAATTACCAGGGAGAGTCTTTCCTGGGCTACCAGTCGAGTCACCTGGGAGTGGCGCAACCGCTGTTCGGGATCTACAGCAAGAAGCTGGTGGATTCATTGAACGAGGCGAAAGCACAGGATCTGAACGAGCTGATGCAGTTGTTGGCGCGTGAAGGGAAGTTGCTTCCGCTGCCGGATCCGACACTGGCTGAACAGCTCAATCTGCGCTAGTTGGTATCATATTCGATACCCCGTCCGCTGAGGATTCTCAGGCGGCATGGGGGGCTATTTTTCTCTTTTCCCCTCCCACTCAACTCAATTCCTTATCTGGACATCTTAAGTTCAGCTTTTTTGCTCTTCAATCAATCCGAGCACGCAAGACTTGGCGAGCGAAGCGCGGCTCCTTATATTGCGTACGTATCCTAAGGGAGTCCGATGTCTCGACTTGCGGAATTCTTCGACTATACCCCGACGCAACTCAAGGCGATGGGGATACTGACCTTGACAGCACTGTTGCTTACCGGGTATCTACTCGTTCGCTCATATGCGGAGCCTACGGCGCAGGCCGTCTCAATGCCGGTTTTCCTTTCTGAAGAAGCGAAGTTCACGGGCATATTCCTGGTGGACCCGAATACGTCGCCGGCCGATTCACTTGAACTGCTGCCGGGGATAGGCAGGACACTGGCTGACAGGATAGTGGAATACCGGCAGCAACACCGGTTCGAGCAGGAAATCGATATCACCGAAGTGAAAGGAATAGGCCCGAAACTATACGAACGGATCAAGCCATACCTGAGGATAAAACGGTGAGCGCAGTTCTCGGAATAGACCTCCGCGGGTCGAGTATCTGCACCGCCTCGGTCGGCGAGACCGATGGCCGCACAACGATTCTCTGGCTCTCGCAGACACCGTCATCTGAAAAGATCCAGTTTCCGGACAAGGTTACACTGGCGCTTGCTCTACCGGATGATGCGGTGATGGTGAAGTATTACCTGATGCCATCGGTATCCGGAAGCGACATAGGACTTCGGCTGCAATTCGAAATGGAGCAGTCGTTATTGGATGACGCGAGTCTCTTCAGGTTTGACTCGATCAAGTCGGGTCTGACGGATAGGTACCTCGGATTGATCTGCCGCAAAACAGCAATCGCGGAAATGCAGAAGACGGTTGGGATCCCGGAGGATGCTTCCACATTGGCTCTGTCTCGAGGTGTGGCGCTGGGACGAGGCTTCCGCGCCTTCTGCAAAATGCCCGGCGGCGAACTTGCCGGAGTGATCGATATCGCGCCACGCACGCTGACTTTCTGCCTGCTCTATCGCGGTGAAGTAACCGCGCTGGGACACCTCAAACTCGATGGGTATGACCTAGCGGATGAGCAGTCAGTCAAACGAGTGGCTATGGAGATAAAGACGCTGGTAGCTTTCAAGCTGGCATCGCTCGCTGAGATAGGGCTGACGATCCCAATGTCATCATTGTCACTCTCAGGCGATGTGAACGAGTTGCTGGTCGATCAGTTAGCGAAGTACTTCCCATCCGGACTGCAGAGAGCTGAGGTGACTCGTGCGGCCTTGGGCCCCGGACTCGACACTTCACACCGCCCGGAGCTGTTCCTTCCGGCCCTGGGAATGACGGTCATTTAGCTTGCCAGCGACAGAGACGATCGGTATGTTTTTTCAACTGACAGATGAAACCTGAGACATTCATATGGCACTTGCACACAAACGACGCGCGGTTTACCCAGGGTCATTCGACCCGACCACCAATGGACATCTCTCGCTCATCGAACGGGGCTCATGGCTCTTCGATGAGTTGATCGTAGCGGTCGCGACCGCTCCGAGCAAGAACCTTCTTTTCACGGCCGAGGAACGTCTCGGGTTCATGAAGCAGTCAGTAGCGAAACTGCAGAACGCGAAACGGATCAAAGTTGTCGGATTCGATGGCCTATTGGCGGACTTCGTGCAGGAGATCAAGGCGCATGCGATCATCCGCGGACTCAGAGCGGTATCGGATTTCGAGTATGAATTCCAGATGGCGCTAATGAACCGCAAGCTGGCGCGCGAAGTGGAGACGGTTTTTTTGATGCCGTCGCTATCGTGGGTGTATCTCTCTTCTTCGATAGTACGCGAGGTCGCCAAGAACGGCGGCGATGTGACAGGTCTGGTCCCGACTCCGGTGAAGCAGGCACTGGTGAGGAAGTTTAGGAGTAATTCTAAGCGTAACCGTTGAGCATTGTCTATTCTATGGCACGTCCTTCAGTGATGATGGTTGTGCTCCGACTCCCACAATTCGCATTCCCCCCTGTTTATCGCATAGCGGTTGCATGGCATCCCGAAGTAGACAGTCCGGGCGGTGAAAGTCATCCCCAATTTCTCCACCACCCGTATTGAGGCGCGGTTTTCCGGATGAATGATAGCCACCAGTTCTTGCAGGTCCAGATTCTCAAACGCCCAGTGTTGGCTGGCGACAGCCGCTTCGGTGGTCAAACCCTGGCCCCAACTTGGTTTGGCAAGCAGGTAGCCGATCTCAATTTCATCGGTATCCGGCAGATACTGTAGTCCACACCATCCGACCAATCGTCCATCCGGCGGAAAGCCGATCACCCACCGTCCGTAGCCAAAGCGTGTCCAATGCTCGATCTGGAAATGAACATCCCGTTCGACCGCCTCCCGGGGCGGCGGGGTAGTGCGGGGGAAGTAGCGAAGAACGTCACTCTCGGCCTGTATCCGAGTCAACGGATCAACGTCCTCAAGAAAGAACGGGCGTAGCATCACCCGTGGAAGGTGCAGGGTCGGAGCGACAATGAACATGACTTTCCCCAATCGGCTACAGTGTTCGAACCTGGCGAGTGAGGGTCGCAGATAAGATACTCTATGATACGGGAAATGAAAACAGAGAGTTTCGGTGGGAGGGTGGCGAGGGGGGATCGTTTCCGACCCCACTCCTCGGAGACTCATGTTCTACTGCTTCTGGACGCGGAAATTGAGCGTACCGTAGCAGTTGGCCAGCGAAACACGGATTCGCCAGTTGCCCGCAACGCCCGCCGCAGTCGAAGGAGTCCCGGTTGCCAGGAGATCACTCTGGTAAACCTGTGTTCCATCGGCGTCAAAGACGGTTATGACTGTTGTTCCGGAATCGACCGCAGAGGAATGATCGACAGATGCCAGAGTACCGGAATTCGACCAGAAATACTGCACGGTGGTTGAGACATTCTCGACTGCGGTTGCCTGGAAAGCGAAGTTGTCGGGGTTATTGACGATCTCGGGCTGGAAAGCGCTCAAGGGAGCATTCGGTTTGTCGCTGCCGCATCCGGTAAGCATGACCATGAGACAGATCATGGTGCAGAGAGATGAGATGGAGAAGGTTCTCGACATAGGATTCTCCTGCATTGAGGTTGGCCATCGAGGACTACATGACTCTTTTATATCTATATATACTGTCGGCAAACCGGGACGGTTTCTTTGGGAGATTCAAAACTGGACCGGACCACCTAACGCCCCGAAATTGCACAGCTCCAAACCGCTACTTGGCAACGGGATTGGTTTCCCCTATATTGTTCGCTTCGCGACATTGCGATTGACCAATGGAGAGATTCGATGAGTGACCACCAGCACAAGCCTGCCCCGGATACTACCGGCGCGGAGAATGAAATACACCTCCCCCTGGCGGACTTGATACGGATCCGTCGACAGAAGATCGCCCAGTTCAAACAACAGCAGATCGAGCCGTACCCGTACAAATACGACCGGACGCACAGCATCGCCGAACTGCAGGAGCAGTTTGATACCCTGGCGGCCAACGAGATAACCGTCCGGCTGGCCGGCCGTATCATGCTGAAGCGAAAAATGGGGAAAGCGATCTTTGCGGATGTACGCGATGTCGCGGCCAAGCTCCAATTGTATGTCAAGATCGACAATGTCGGACAGGCCGGATTCGATAACTTCGACCTGCTTGATATGGGAGATATAGTCGGCGCCGAGGGTTCACTTTTTATTACCCGAACCGGCGAACGGACACTCAAGGTCAACTCGTGGGAGCTTCTGTCCAAGTCGCTCCATCCGCTACCGGATAAGCATGCCGGGTTGACCGATGTGGAGATCCGCTATCGCCGCCGGTACGCCGACCTGATCATTAATCCGGAAGTTCGCGAAGTTTTCGTCAAGCGGACGAAGATAATACAGATAGTGCGTGACTTCCTGAATTCACGCGGGTTTCTCGAAGTGGAGACCCCCATCCTACAGCCGCTGTACGGTGGAGCTTCGGCTCGACCATTCAAAACGCATCATAATGCGCTGGATATCCCACTCTATATGCGGATCGCCGATGAGCTGTATCTCAAGCGGTTGATCGTCGGCGGCTACGAAAAGGTCTGGGAGTTCTGCAAAGATTTTCGGAACGAAGGGATGGATAGGAAGCATAACCCCGAGTTCAGCATGATCGAACTGTACTGGGCGTATGCGGACTATCACGACATGGCCGCGTTCTACGAAGAGATGCTGCGCCACACGGTCCATGCCGTTTTTGGCTCGCACAAGGTGACCTACGACGGCCAGGAGATAGATTTTGGGCCGCAATTCCGCTGGATCAGTATGGTTGATTCGATCAAAGAAGCGACCGGGGTTGATTTCACCGATCTCTCGGATGCCGATGCCAAGGCCGCCGCACAGAAGCTCGGCGTACATGAGAAGGAAAAGCTTATCAATCGCGGGAAGGCGATCGAAGCAGTCTGGGAGCTGAAAGTCGAGCCGAATCTGATCCAGCCGACCTTCATCGCGGATCATCCGGTAGAGATATCACCGCTGGCGAAGCGTCACCGCAAGGATCCGCGTTTCACCGAACGGTTCGAACTATTCATCGCCGGCCAAGAGATGGGGAACGCATTCTCCGAGTTGAATGATCCAATGGATCAGCTTGGTCGGTTCCTCCAGCAGGGGAAGGCGATCGAACAAGGGGACGAAGAGGCACAGCCGTTGGATGACGATTTCATTACGGCTCTGGCGTACGGCATGCCGCCGACCGCGGGGTTAGGATTTGGCATCGACCGGCTCGTGATGTTGTTGACCGACCAGCAGTCGATTCGCGATGTGTTATTCTTCCCGCAGATGAAAGAGACCAAAGAAGGGTCAGTACCGGTTTCAAAGATACTGGCGCAGCTTTTGGAAGAAGAGAAATAGAGCATTCTGTCGGAATATCAGTTGATTTGAATGTGAACGGGCAGGAGTGAATCCTGCCCGTTTCCATGATCACGGGTCAGGATTTCGGGGGCCGCACAGTCCGGGAGATTGTGTTCCTCGGTTACGCATTGCCCCACAATCGCTTAGTAGGGCCCAACTAATGCCGGTATCTCTTAAAACCAATTGATTTCTCTGTTTATCATCTGGTATGTTTCCATATAGACTGGATGGAGTGTATAACTCGCAGTAACTAATGACATTCGAAAGCTACATCGCACGCCGTTATTTCCGCTCCGGGCGGTTCTTTATCTCTGTTTCAACCTGGATGACCATTGCCGGGGTGACCTTGGGGGTTGCCGTGGTCTGCTTTGTGATGTCGATGCATAACGGTTTCGAAGCAGAGATACGCAGTCGCCTGCTCGGGACCACTTCTCACATCACCGTTTTCAGCATACGTGGCGAATTCATTCCGGACTACGATCAATTGGTGGATAGACTCGAGAAACTCCCCGGTGTGGTGGCGGCTTCGCCGTTCATTTACTACAAAGCGGCGATAAGTTCGGAGTCGGGGCAGGGGGATGGCGTGGTGGTGCGCGGCATCGAACCCGCCAAAGAACAGCAGACAGCGAATATCGCCCGGGATATCAAAGAAGGCTCGTACATTTTTGAGCGGACGCTCATCAATGGTGACTCGCTGCCGGGGATAGTGCTGGGGAAGAACCTGGCGGATAGACTGGGTGTTTATGTCGGCCAGGAAGTCGCGCTGTATGCCTTGCGCGGAGAAGATCTCAGGCGAAGCATTTCGCCCCGCATCATGAAGTTCTATGTAGCCGGGATATTCGAAACAGGATACTACGAATTTGATGGAGAGTTGACCTACATCTCATTGGAGTCGGCACAAAAGCTGTTCATGATGGGTGATGTCGCGACGGCGGTTCATCTCAAATTGACTGATATATATCAGGCGGAAAATATGACGCCGGTCATCGATTCCGCGCTGGGAAATGAGTATGATGTCGTTCCCTGGAATGTGCTGCACAAAAATCTCTTCTCCTGGATAGCCATTGAGAAACTAGTACTCGGACTCGGTTTCATTCTGATAGTGTTGGTCGCGGCTTTTTCAATCATCTCCACGCTCGTCATGCTGACCATGGAAAAGCGAGCTGAGATAGGAATACTCAAGACGCTTGGCACTACTCCTGCCGGTATTCGGAAGATCTTCGTCATGAAGGGGATATTCATCGCGGTGATCGGTGTGGGAGTTGGTTGGACAATAGCATTGATACTTGCCTTTATCCAAAACCAGTACAAGGTAATATCATTGCCGGCAGACCTTTATTTCGTGAGTTATGTCCCGATTGAGGTGCATTGGGTTGACTTTGGCCTGGCGGGATTGGTAACGCTGGCCATTTGCTATCTGGCCGCGCTGTATCCGGCGAGTCAGGCGGCTCGGATGTCGGTGGTAGAGGTACTCCGCAAGTAGATGTCGTTGCACTGCTAAAACTTTGAGCAAAAATGGCGACAATGAATGTAACGGATAGTCAAATTTCGGGTAGCCGGGTTACCGGTCGAAATGGAGCTGTCCGTGCAGCAGTCTAAGCATATTCTTGAGGCAATTGGAGTTCACCGTCAGTTTCAGACGGCGGAGGGGATGCTCCAGGTGCTCAAGGGCGTGGATCTTGCGGTGAAACGCGGCGAGATGGTCGCGATCACCGGAGTCTCCGGGGTGGGGAAATCGACTTTGCTGCATATTTTAGGTGGGCTAGATCGCCCGAGTGAGGGTCAGGTGAGTCTGGATGGAATGATTTTCAGCTCGCTGACCGAGGAAGAACGAGCGAAGATACGGAATCAGAAAGTTGGCTTTGTGTTCCAGTTTCATTACCTGCTCGAGGATTTCACCGCACTGGAGAATGTCATGATCCCCATGTTGTTAGCTGGGGTTAAGCGGACGGATGCGGCTCGGCAGGGGGAACTGTTATTGACGGAAGTTGGTTTAAGTGGTAGGAAAAGTCACCGTCCAGACCAGTTGTCGGGCGGGGAACAACAGCGAGTAGCGGTCGCACGCGCTCTGGCCAATGATCCGGGAGTTGTGCTGGCGGATGAGCCATCCGGGAATCTCGATTCGGCGACTGGTCGCATGCTCCACGATCTGCTCTTCCGTCTTAACTCCCAGAAGTCGACCACTTTTTTGATCGCAACGCATAACCAGGAGCTGGCCGAACGATGCACACGTCAGTTGCATATGGCTGACGGCAGGTTGCACGGTTAACGGAAGGACACGCGACAAACATGGTATGCCAGGACTGTAAGAAGCGGGAAGCGCAGGTCAACCTGACGCAGATCATCAATAACGAAAAGATATCGCTGGCCCTCTGCCGGGAGTGTGCTTCGGCGCGCGGATTCCATTCGCCGCTGGATAATATGCCATTCCCCTTGGCTGAGATCCTGACCAACCTGGCCAAGAGTCTTGCCCCGGAAGGGGCGGGCACTCCACAGGACGCGCTGGTCTGCCCGAACTGTAAGCTGACTTTCGACGAGTTCACTCGCCTTGGGCGGTTTGGGTGCGGCGATTGTTACCGAACGTTTCGTCCACGGCTGGAATCGATCATGCGCAAGATTCATGGTGCGTCGTTGCACCGTGGCAAATCACCGGAACTTCCCGAAGTGGCCGAGCGGGGCGACGTGCTCCTGCCGATCAAGGAAGAGGAGCGACTGGAGACCGAACTGCGCAAGGCGATCACCGCGGAGGATTTCGAGCGGGCCGCCGAACTTCGCGATAAACTGAAATCGATCAAACATGCAGTAGGATATAATTCGTGAGCGCAGCAGAGAGAGTTGTCGAGATGTTTGAGACCATGGCAAAATCGCCGGCGACCTGGTTATCCGGAAAAGGGGATGAGGCGCTGGTGGTGCTGTCGACGCGAGTCCGTCTGGCCCGGAATGTGGCCGGATGCCGCTTTCCGACCACCGCGGACACCGAGACCAAACGGCGCATAGTCGGATATTTCGATTCCGCGATAGGGCATTCCTCGATCCTCCATGAAGGAACCTATGTCAAGGCGCAGGAGATATCCGATCTGGATCGGGATTTCCTGGTTGAGCGGCACCTCATATCACCGGCCTTCCTGAATGGTGATACTTCGAAAGCACTATTCATCAGTCCGGCCGAACAGGTCTCTATCATGATCAACGAAGAGGATCACTTGCGCATCCAGTCGTTGACTGCCGGGTTTGATCCGCAAGGAGCGTTTGAGCAGGCGACGCGATATGATCTTGAGGTCGGGAAATTCCTCGAGTTTGATTACGATGCCGACTTTGGTTACATGACCGCCTGCCCGACCAATGCCGGTACCGGCATGCGGGCTTCGGTCCTGATACATCTTCCCGGTCTCGTTTTAACCCGGGATATCGAGAAAGTGATTTCGCGCATCACCCACAGCGGGCTGATTGTGCGCGGTTTCTATGGCGAAGGCTCCGATGTGCTGGGGAACCTGTTCCAGGTCTCCAACCAGAACACGCTGGGAGTGTCGGAGTCGGAGATCCTTCAGCAGATCACCCGGGTGGTCCGGGAGATCATCGAGGCGGAGGCGGCGGCGCGGCAGCGTCTGATGGACGAGGCGGCCGATATGGTTGAAGATAAGATATGGCGGGCATATGGCATTCTGAAGTATGCGCGAGTGTTGACTTCCGAAGAGGTGATGAACCTACTGTCGGCGGTACGGCTTGGGCATGAGATGAAGATCATCGATTTCTTGAATGTCGCTCTGATCAACGAAGTTTTGCTATTGTCGCAGCCGGCACATTTGCAGAAGTACTTTGGCCAGGAGATGGACCCGAATCGTCGTGACTTCGTGCGCGCCCAGTTGGTTCGTGAGAAGTTGCGGAACTCGGACTAGCTGGTTTCTGTTCTGAAGTAGCAACCGTAATGTGACGGTTCATATTGTCACGTGACAGGAAGGAAGACACAGCATGAATGAGATGTTTACCGAAGCGGCCCGACGGGCTATCGAATATGCCCGGGACGAGGCCGCGCGACTTCGACATGATTACATCGGTACGGAACATCTCCTGTTGGGATTGATTCGTCTCGGGGAAGGCCGGGCGGTCGACATCATTGGCAACCTCGGACTGGATATGGACGACCTGAAGGCATCGATCGAAGAGGTCGTGCAGCCGTCAGGCGGGACGATGACCATGGGCCAGCTTCCGCTGACCGCACGTGCGAAAAAGACGCTCGAGGTCTCCGGTCAGGAAGCGCGGGCGCTTAAATCCAAGGATATCGACACCGAGCATATCCTCCTCGCTTTGTTGAAAGATGAAGAGGGGGTGGCTGCCCAAGTGCTGTCGACCTACGAGATCGACTATAAAGAAGCCTACGAAGAACTGAAGAATATCCAGAGCGGCAAGCCGTCTTCGTTCAAGAAGAAACGGAAAAAATCAAAAACACCGGCGCTGGATCACTTCGGTCGTGACCTGACCGAATTGGCGCGTCGCGGTAAACTTGACCCGATCATCGGTCGCGAGACCGAGATCGAGCGCGTCTGCCAGGTGTTGTCACGCCGTAAGAAGAACAATCCGGTACTCATCGGTGAGCCGGGAGTCGGCAAAACCGCTATCGCCGAGGGACTAGCCCAGAGAATCGTTGAAGGAAATGTCCCGCAAACGCTGGAGAACAAGCGGGTCGTGACGCTGGATATGGCCTCGCTCGTGGCCGGTACCAAGTACCGCGGCCAGTTCGAAGAGCGCCTCAAAGCGGTGATGACCGAGATCATCAACTCGACCGATGTCATTATCTTCATCGACGAGTTGCATACGATCGTCGGCGCGGGTGGCGCGGAAGGCTCGCTGGATGCCTCAAACATCTTCAAGCCGTCGCTGTCGCGCGGTGAATTGCGTTGCATCGGCGCCACGACACTGAACGAGTATCGCAAGTATATCGAAAAGGATGGCGCGCTGGAACGCCGCTTCCAAACCGTTATGGTGGAGCCGCCCTCCGAAGAAGATACGATCAAGATATTGAAGGGGCTCCGTCCGAAGTACGAAGAGCACCACAAGCTGCATATTTCGGATGAAGCAATCGTCGCGTCGGTGAAGCTGTCGAATCGCTATATCTCCGGCAAATATCAGCCGGATAAAGCAATCGATCTTATCGACGAGGCCGGTTCGCGCGCGCATCTGTCGACCTACACGCGCCCGGGATTCTTCTCTGAATCCGAGACGCGCATCGCCGAATTGATGCACCGCAAAGAAGAGGCCGTCAAAAATCAGGCGTTTGAGACCGCCGCGCAGTTGCGCGACGAGATCAAGGCTGAAAAAGAGAAACTCGCGGATCAGTCCAAAAGATGGGAAGAGACCCGCGAGAAAGAGCGCGTCACGTTGTCCGCGGATGATGTGGCGATGGTTCTCTCCAAGATGACCGGTATCCCTCTCTTCCGCCTTGAAGAAAAGGAATCACAGCGTCTGCTTCGCATGGAAGAAGAGTTGAAGAAGCAGATCGTTGGTCAGGAAGAAGCGATCACCACGCTGTCGCGGACGCTACGTCGCGCTCGCGCCGGGCTGGGTGACCCGCGCCGTCCGATCGGCACCTTCCTGTTCCTCGGACCGACCGGCGTCGGTAAGACGGAGTTGGCTCGCTCACTGGCGGACTTCCTGTTTGATGACCCGGAGGCGTTGATCCGTATCGACATGTCTGAGTATATGGAGAAATTCGCGGTGTCGCGCCTCATCGGCGCGCCGCCCGGATATGTCGGCTACGAAGAAGGCGGCCAGTTGACGGAGAAGGTCCGTCGCAAACCGTACTCAGTGGTGCTGCTCGACGAGATCGAGAAAGCGCATCCGGAAGTCTTTAATATCCTGTTGCAGTTGTTTGATGACGGCGCGCTAACCGATTCGTTCGGTCGCCGCGTTGACTTCAAGAATACGATCGTCATTATGACCTCCAACGTCGGTACCCGCCAGCTTCGCGAACAGAAGACGGTCGGGTTCGACGGCGCCGACTTCGACGGGTCGTATGACGGGATGCGTCACAAGATCATGGACGAGCTGAAAAAGCTGTTCAATCCGGAATTGCTGAACCGTATCGACGAAACGGTGATCTTCCACTCGCTCGACCGAGAGCATATCAAACAGATCATCGATATTCTCGTGATCGATGTGGCGAAGCGACTGGCCGAGCGCGGTATCAGCTTCAAGCTGACTCCCGAGGCGAAGGAGTTCCTGGTCGACAAGGGATTCGATCCGGCGTACGGAGCGCGGCCGCTCAAGCGGGCGTTGCAGAAGTATCTCGAGGATCCACTGGCCGAGGAGATCCTGCGCGGGCAGTATGCTGGCGACCTGGATCTGGTGATCGGCGCGGAGATGGATCGACTCTCGTTCACCTTCAATGCCGCTCAGAAGGAACAGAAGGTCGGTCAGTAATTCGACGTGATTTGATTGAATACATCAACCCGCTCGGGCATCCGAGCGGGTTTTTTGTTCTAGAATACGAGCTTCAAATCCTCAGGGACACGCCGGCAAAGCAGGCTTCGGAGTCACCGTCAAATAAGCGATCAGGAGTGACAGGTCTGAAATATCTGGGTTGACGCCTGAACCGTTCACGTTTGCTTCCGGGCCACAAAGCAACGTTGGTTTCGGAGTTGTGGTTAAATAAGCAATCAGAAGCGATAGGTCGGATAGATCCGGTATTTCAGAGACCCCGTCGTTAACATTGCCCGTTGTTCCGCTACAACAGCCTGCTGGAACTGGTTCCGCGAGAACAAACGGCGAGAAGTGCGTGGTCATACCACACACCATATTGGCGGCAGTGTCGACGGAAGTAGTGATATCTTGCCACATGAGTGGCTCACCACTCATGTGAAACAGACGCAACTCCTGTTCGGGGCGACTAAGTTGACCTGGATCGTATGCAATGCACACTTGGACTGTTCCAGTAAAGACAACATTCGAATTGATCTCATAATATACCGGGTTGCCGATCGGCGCGATCGCATACCCGTTGGGAGGTTGTGGGCCGGTCGAGCTTCCAGTCGATTGAGTTGATCCTTCGACAGTAACCTGACTGAATGTCAGTGTAACTCCGGCAGATGGACTGACTTCTACATTGCTGCCAGTTGAAGTTGGCTCAGCGGTGGCCTCACACGCGTCTCCCACACCATTATTATCGCCGTCATCTTGATTGGCGTTTGGTGTCAGTGGGCAGTTGTCGTGGCCATCCGGAGCGCCATCGCCATCTTGGTCGGTTAACATCGGACCCTGCCCGACACATGCCAGACGAATCCATCGGATATCATTACTCGTGAAGGGGCCCTGCTTCGGCTCATAACGGGTCTGACCGGGATAGCGATCTGTTACATAGGCAAACTGCAAATATTGTGTGCCTGCATAGTTGCCCGAAGGATCGTATGTAGCGTCTTCGGGCCAGGATTCTACACCTGGAAACGCCGCATCATCTATCGGATAAAGAGCCAAGCTACCCCAGCGATCATCGGCACAGGTTGCTGAGTCGCAGGCCGGCGTATAGCTATTGGATAAGTTGCGCGGCCTGTCCCACGATGTTCCCTGAAGGTCTGAAGAGACAGAAACGTAGTACTCACCGTTGGCGGCACGATCGGCTGGCGCGGTCGAGACGCAGTCGTCTACGTGACCGGAAAGCTGTGCATCATTGAAGCACGAAAAAGTCGTGTACAGACGACCATCGCATTCGGCAATTGAGAGATGACCGACATTCATCACCCGACTACCTCCCCAGCAATCTGCCCGATTGGGATCCCACTCAGCCCAATATACGGTGCTGGTAATCGTAGACCACTGTGACCAATGGAATAGTCGACAGGACCGGCTTCCAAAGTTCACGCCGTCGGTCTTGGAGCCATTCCACACTATGTGGAACTTGCTCTGCGTGTCAAACAAACATGCGACTTCATACCGGGCCCGATGTCCCGCGCCCGAATAGTTAGAGACATTGGTGCGAGTCCAACTGCCGGATAGGCCAGTCGGGGATTCTGCCATCCAGACATCACAATTCAGCGAGTCGCTGCCCGGGCGGATCGGTTTGGTCCAGGCGCAGGCAACTTTGGTTGAACTTGGATCGCAAGCGATATCACCTGTGGCGCTATGGCTGGTATCAGTGAACACGAGTTGCCAGGAATTATCCGGATTAGCGGAACTCCAACTGCTCTTACGAAACACTTTCAGAGCACCTTCCGGCGATATTATCTCCCATGCGCACATGTAGAAAACAGTTTGGCCGCCAAACTCGCTGACTGCCATAGTTGGCCAGTACGTTTCACCACCACTTTGGCTGCTCTGATCTCGGACCGTTTCAGACATAACCGAGCCATCTGGAGTATTGCCGAAGATTCCAATCATGGGGGCAAAGTCCTTTACAAGGTGCAACTGACTGACAGGGAGAGTAGCATCAACCCAATCGTAGCCGCCAAGGTAAGCTGTCCCAGTCGGATCAATATGAATCCTTGGGAAAAACCCGGCCTCAAGAGAAGTCGGTCCGTCAAATTGCACCACTACACTGCCGCCGGAGTAAAGCCACTGGTCGAATGCCGCAATCCAGGCGTTGTAGCCCCAGCGTGTATAGGCTGATACTGCGGCAGAGCTCTTTGACACATAGGCAAATTGCACACCTGGCTCACCGGAAGAGGGGGGATTGGCAGCTATCGTACGGCCCATGGCGGCCAACGAGTGCAAATCACTCCAAGTATTAGCAACCAACGCGCCCCTTGAGTTGACCGCCATCGGAACGGTTGCATTAGTACTCTCAGCGCGAAGTAGTGGAGCGGTAAGAACCGTTAATACGCAGCAGATAGCGGCTACGGAGTTTCGTGGATAAGCAATACGCATAAAACCTCCTGGTAGACGTAGCAAATGGAGGCTCCGGACTTGGCTACAGCCGCGATTGATGAGCACTATTAGCGCATAATGGGCTTAATAAGTCCAATATAGCAAGCGTGTGGTGACGTTGCAACTCCTAAGTCAGATTCAGTATCTGCGGGCCGCAACTGCCGTCTCGGATGGACGACCGTTTAACTGGAAGTTGTCAATTTGCAGAGTTTCTTGACTGGGCTCCTCACGGGATTGGATGACAAATTACTCATCCACGACAACGCGTTGAAATACAACACCTTAGAATATTTCTTGCCTATTCGCTTGGAACTAGTATATTGCGTCCCCTGTTCCGGCATGGGTAGGGGAGGTATGGCCGGGGAGGTCGTGATTTGAGAAGAAGAACGTAGTTATAGAGGTATTGAGATGGCTCACAAAAAAGGTGTAGGTTCCTCCAAGAATGGTCGCGATTCAGGCGGTCAGCGTCGTGGAACCAAAGTCTATTCCGGCCAGGCCGTGACTGCCGGTGCTATCATCGTTCGCCAGTGTGGCACCCCGATACGTGCAGGACATAATGTCGGCACAGGTCGCGATTACACGCTGTTTGCCAAAGTGACCGGCGTCGTCAAGTATGAGCGCGTCGGCAAAACCGGCAAGCGCGTTTCGGTGTACGAGTAGATCGACAAACGATACTAAGCATGAACCCACTGGCAACGGTGGGTTTTTTGTTGGCTGTTGTCTCGGGCATCGGCATTGACCCGTCAAGGAGTCTTGACTTCGCTTTGACAATCGGATAATTTGGACTAACTGACCGACGAACCTGAGGTGGGAATATGTCCAGATCATTCTTCGGGATCCTCATCGCGTTATTGCTGGTGACTTCAGTCATCGCGCAAACTTCTCCGGATTCAATTCGACTCGACAGTCTACTCGCGACACCGGCATCAGACAGTACTGTAGTGGCAGGCGTTAGCGATTCTGCTAGTTTGGCCGGCGGTGATGCGATCGGGAGTCACGCCGGTATCCTGACCAAGGACGGCGTGCCGCTCTATCCTCTGTCACCCGAGCGTCGGGCCCTTCTGGCCGAGTACGCCGATATGGTCAATCTCTGGAGGTTTGTCGAGCTATTCTCTGGATTGTTGGTTATCGCGGTGATCTTGTTCCTTGGGTTGAGCGCACGCTTCAGGGATTGGGCGGGAGTAGCGAGGCTGTCCTATCTCAAGATCTGTCTTTATTGCATTCTTCTGTTCGTGGCGATGTCCATACTCAGTTTTCCCTTTGACTACTACCGCGATTACCACCTCGAAGTTCAATATGGCTTCATGAACCAGTCGTTTGGTGACTGGTTTGGGGAGCAGTTGATATCCCTGGCGGTGATGTTGATCATAGTGCCGATACCGGTCTTTTTCCTCTACTTCGTGATTCAGCGTTTCAAACGGTGGTGGCTGGCGTTTTCAATCGGCGCGTTTCCTTTTATGGTGCTTTTCATCGTCATTGCGCCGGTTCTGATTTCGCCGCTTTTCAACAAGTTTGAACCGCTGAAGGACAAGACTCTGGAGCAGGAGATCCTGACGCTGGCCGGCAAAGCAGGGATTGAGGGATCAGATGTTTTTGAGGTGAACGCGTCGAAGCAATCGTCTAAAGTAAATGCCTATGTCACCGGATTAATGAACACCAAGCGGATCGTACTCTATGATACGCTTATAAAGGGATTCACCTACAACGAGATCAAGTTCGTGATGGGTCATGAGATGGGGCACTATCTTATGAAACATATCTGGTGGGGGCTAGGACTATTGGTCTTCTATCTGATCGCGATTCTCTGGCTGATGGAGAAGACCGTACATAAGCTGATCGGTCGGTGGCGGCACGCGTTTAAATTCGAACGGTTGGGAGACATGGCCTCGCTGCCTCTCTTGCTGGCGCTCATGACGATCTTCGGCTTCCTTTTGCAGCCGATCCAGAACTACGCGAGCCGGTATATGGAACATCAATCTGATGTCTTCGGTATGGATGTGACGGGGATCACCGGCGAAGAGGCCGCCTCGGCGTTTGACAAGCTCTCAGCTTACAATTTGTCCGACCCCGATCCGAATCCGATCATCGAGTTCTGGTTTTATGATCATCCGGCGTTGAAGGACCGGATGGCGTTTGTGCGGCAGTATCGGGCGGAACACCCGCTCGCGGTA
Source organism: uncultured Ignavibacteriales bacterium (assembly GCA_964397415.1). Classification (GTDB taxonomy): domain Bacteria; phylum Zixibacteria; class MSB-5A5; order GN15; family FEB-12; genus FEB-12. The sequence goes on from CAYNIJ010000011.1 coordinate 49,206, forward strand.
CGAGAATGAACTAAACATCGGGATAATTTTCGGGAGGAGTTCCTCCATGTGTGTCACGCGTTATTCCTGGATAATTGGACCGCTGCTCTGTTTACTGAGCACGTCCATTTTATCCGCTCCAACCACCCCTCCAAAGTCGCCTATGGAGCGTGCGGCTGATCAGATCCTCGACCTTCCGCTCGATAGTACTCAGGTATTTAAACTCTCACAGCAGGTGATCGCACGGCAAGATATGCGGCTGTATCTGGAGGCCGGTTACTTCATGCCGTTCCTTCCGCTGGAACTTGATTCCGGAAAGATCTGGTTTGGTGGGATCTTCATCGGCCGGGGACATCTGGAGTTCCAACCATCGATCTCGATGGAAAAACAGCAACTCCATCGATTCATGAAGTCCGACAGCCTGAATCGACCGTTTGAGAAAATGTTGCTGATGATGGATTCGAGTGAATATCAGAAATTGATTTCGACTGCAGCAGTGGGCGACAAGCCGAGTGTCGACTTTGGCGCCGTACGAAAGACCTACCGAGGATACCTTGACGACACGCGTGATCGTGTTTTCCAGTTCAGTGCGCTGCGCAGTCTGGCTGATCCACTGGGGACAGAATTCTTTGTGGCGTTGGCCGAGTTGGAGGATGGCGGGGCCGTTTTGTACCATTTTGATCCATACTCCCGTGAACAGGTTGGCTTCTACAAGCGCGAAATGCAGGTGCTGTATCGACGGGTTTGGCAGTCCCTCTGTCTGTATCCGGTCGAAGCGGATACGATCGCGCTTGATTTTCGCGGCGTCGACAAAACATCGCTCCAGTGCACCCACTATGATATGGATCTGCTGTTGAAGCGTGATGGTGAAATGTGGTCGGTCGCCAGCGCTGAGATCATATGGGATACTCTACCCGCGCGGGCGTTGTACTTCTTCCTTGGTCTGGAAATGAAAGTTGATTCAGTGAAGGACGCCAGTGGAGCCATGATCCCGTTCAAGCGGTTTAAGGACAGCGACTATTACTTTGGACTCTGGCTGCTCTTCGATAAACCGCTGTCTGCCGGCGAAAAGACAAAACTCCAGTTCTTCTATCACGGTGATGTCGCGGAGCGGGAATTGGGGATCTATATCGTTTTCGCGGGGAGCTCCTGGTATCCGCAGGCCGGTAAATGGTCTCCCGCGACATATGATATCAAAATGCGTTCGCCGTCGGACTACTCGCTCGTAGCGTCGGGAAAACAGATCGAAAGCCGAAAGGTCAAGGATACCCTCTTCAGCCACTGGCAGGTGACCACTCCCAGTGAGTTTGCCTCGTTTAACATAGGTATATTCGAGCGACATCAATATGAAGGGAAGAACGGTGTCGCGCTCGACGTGCATTTCTCCGAAGTACTTCACAAGTATTCCGGAAGTGAACTCAAACAAGTGGTGGGGGATATACAAGGGAGCCTTGAGTTCTATCGCTGGTTATATGGACCACTGAAGGCCGATACCGTCGTCGTGTCGGAGGCAGTGCAGGGTCACAGTACATCCTACCCATCCTTCATCCTCTTGGGCGTGTTCACCTGGGTGACTGGTGATATGTGGGGGTACGAGCGGCTGCACCGTTCACACGAGACCGCGCATCAATGGTTTGGCGCGGGGGTAGGTATCGATACTTACCGCGATACCTGGCTGTCTGAAGGATTCGCCGAGTACAGCTCATACATGTTTCTGCAGGCGGTGGCCGGCAACGACAAGTTTATGGACCGGCTGAACGAACATCGGAAGGATGTTCTGTTCGAGCGAAAGAACGCGGCCGCGTTGGCGTTGGGGCCACGGGCCCACAACGTAAAGGACGAGGAGAATTACGACATCGTCATTTACAAGCGCGGGGCGTTCGTCCTGCATATGCTGCGTAACCTGCTGATCGACCTGCAGACGATGAAAGAGGATCGCTTCTACGCAATGATGCGTGAATTCTATGCCACCTACTACGGTCGTCAGGTCTCGACCTATGACTTCCAGAAAATGGTCGAGAAGCATGCGGGTGTGGATATGGGGTGGTTTTTCCGGCAATGGGTTTACAACAATTACATTCCGACCTACGACTTCAGTTATGAGGCCCTACCGGAGTCGGATGGCTCCTACGTAGCCAAACTCCACGTTGTGCAGCGCGATGTGCCCGATGATTTCGTGATGTACGTGCCCGTGGAAATTGAATTGGAAAGCGGAGGAAAGGCGTACTTGCGTCTGCTCATTGAGCAACCGGATTCAGTACTTGACTTAAAGCTTCCGGGAAAGCCGAAGAAAATCACCTTTAATCCGTTCCTTTCGGTTCTGGCGGACGTCAATCAGTAGAGCTATGCGATAATCCTGCAATGAGTTAGCTTGCTACACCCTGAGTCAATACCGGTTCGGTTAGCGCTTGCACGCCGAACCGGTTTGCGTATATTCTTAGGCATGTGAAAAACATCACAGCCAAGGAGACGCAATGGATCATCGGATAGAAACTGACTCCATGGGGGAGATCAAGGTTCCCTCTGACAAATACTATGGCGCGCAGACCGCTCGCTCGCTCTATCACTTCAGGATCGGCGGAGAACGGATGCCGCGCGAACTGATCCGTGCCATGGGTATCCTCAAAAAGGCGGCCGCGCTGGTAAACATGGAGCTGGGACTACTTCCGAAAGACAAGGGAGAGCTGATCGTCAAAGCGGCCGATGAGGTGATCTCCGGCAAGCTGGATGATCATTTCCCGCTGGTGATCTGGCAGACCGGTTCCGGTACGCAATCCAACATGAACGCGAACGAAGTCATCTCCAATCGCGCGATCGAGATGTCCGGCGGCGTAATGGGATCCAAGAAGCCGATCCATCCGAATGATGATGTTAACAAGGCGCAGTCTTCGAACGATACGTTCCCGACCGCCATGCATATTGCGGCGGTGGAGGAAATTCATCGCCGCTTGATCCCGATGGTGACGCAGCTTCGGAACACCCTGCAAAAGAAGTCAGAGGAGTTTGCAGATATCATCAAGATCGGTCGGACTCACTTGATGGATGCGACACCATTGACACTGGGGCAGGAGTTCTCGGGGTATTCAGCGGCCCTGACGCTCGATTTGGATCGGATAAATGATTCGATGAAGCGGTTGTATCCGCTGGCGCTTGGTGGTACGGCCGTCGGTACCGGTCTGAATACTCATCCCGAATTCGCGGTCAAATCGGCCAAGTGCATTGCTGAGTTGACCGGTAAGCCGTTTGTCACCGCGCCGAACAAATATGAAGCGCTGGCGACCCATGACGCACTGGTTGAAATACATGGACAGCTCAAGACGCTTGCCTGCTCGCTGATGAAGATAGCGAATGATATTCGCTGGTTGGCCTCAGGTCCCCGCTCCGGCATAGCCGAGATAGCGATTCCGGAGAATGAACCGGGATCATCGATCATGCCCGGAAAGGTCAACCCAACCCAACCCGAGGCGATGACCATGGTTTGCGCGCAGGTGTTTGGGAACGATGTCTCCGTCAACTTCGGTGGAGCCTCGGGGAATTTCGAACTCAACGTCTACAAGCCGGTGATAATCTATAATGTGCTGCAGTCGATCCGGCTGCTGGCGGATGCGTGCGAGATGTTCAACGAGCATTGCGCGGTCGGGATCGAACCGCTGCGCGAGAATATCAAGAAACATCTGCAGAATTCGCTGATGCTGGTGACAGCGCTCAATCCGCATATCGGATATGACAATGCGGCAAAGGTGGCCAAAAAGGCGCACAAGGAAGGGACCACGCTCAAAGAGGCGGCGGTTTCTTTGGGCCTTCTGACGGCCGAGGATTTTGACCAGAAGGTTCGACCGGAGCAGATGATCGGCCCGAACATGAAGGCGAAGTAGTTAGCCGCTAATCGCATACGGCTTCTGACCCGGCTCTCACGAGCCGGGTTATTTTTTGGTCTTGCAGCGACCTGTGAGTCCAGGGTGAAACTTTCCTCCGTCAAATTCGAATAGATAGTGACGCACAACGTTGTGACTGGCGAGGGTTTCTATGTCAGTAGCCGAACGAATTGGCCGGGTTTTGATCGTTGATCCAGATGAGTCGTTTCTCAGACCGCTCCGGCCGTATCTGATCCAGCATTTCGCCGCGGTACACAGTGATGCCAATGTCACTGTCCTCCCCGACCTTCTTACCCGAGAAAAATACGATGTCATCCTGATCCACAGTGTGTTCCTGCAGTCCAGTTCCAATGGCGACAGTGGGATGTTCTGGATCGAGCGAATCCATGAGTTGGATCCCCTGGTGACGATCCTTGTGCGCTGTCGCGCCCAGGAGAGCGAACTTGCGTTGCAAGCGATTCGCGAAGGGGCGACCGATTATCTGATTGACCCGTGGCATAAAGAGAAGTTGCTGGCGACTCTGGCAGCATCGGTCCGGTTGCGGAAATCTCGCGAGGAGACACTGAGGTTGCGCGAACAACAGCACCATGCCGCATTGCTCTCCCAAAGCCTCAACCTGGATGAGATCGAGCAGCAGGCGATCAACCTGGCGCTACAGAAGCACAGGGGAAATATCAGCCACACCGCGAAGGAACTTGGTCTGACCAGGACCTCACTCTACCGGCGGATCCAGAAATATGGAATTCAGCCGGGTCGCTGATTCAGTGACAACAGGAGTGAGTTTCGGTATCCAGTTTGGGGCTGATATACGGGATCCCGAGATTCATCCCGCGCAAGACCAGCAATAGTCCCAGCACGACCGCTCCGACCGGCAGAAGTCTGAGAAAGAACTGTCGCACGCGGATATTCAGCAATGAACCGAACAGCGATGTTGCGAGCAGTGCCGGGACGGTCCCTAAACCAAACCAGAACATATATCCGGCCGCCGAGAGCGCCGAGCCTGTGGTAGCCGCCGCGGCGAGTCCGGCATAAAGGAATCCACAGGGGAGCAGGCCATTCAAGAGACCTATCGCCAGCATGGATGGCATGGTGCGTTTCTGGAACAGCGTCCCCCAGGCTTTGCGAATGCGATCGACTATCAGATAGTTGAATTTCGCGGGGAAGATCTTTTGAGTGATATCGACTGGCAGCAGCACCGCGAGGATGATCCCGACACCAGCCGCGATTGACAGCCAACGTTGGAATCCCGCCAGGACGATCGACTTGCCGATGAGACCGACCGCGGCCCCCATGAGCATATAGGTGATGACTCGGCCGCAGCTGTAGAGCAGTCGACTGATAAACAGTCTGGTCCGATTGGAAAAGCCAACCGGCAATCCGACTACTATGGGACCACACATCCCGACACAATGGACACTCCCCAATATACCAACGACGAATCCTGCGTAGATCTCCGGTGTCATGATATCACTCTACAATTATGGTTTCTTCACTGTAATACGATTGACCTGAATACTGCCAGTTCAATTTAACTTTCCAGAGCCCGGTTGGGCGGTCTGACATCGGAAGGAGCATGCTTGCCGACTCATCAAGCTGCAAGGGCATCTGGCGATCGAATTGCGAATTGGATGGCCGGTACAACAACACCTGACCGGCGATATCGGATTTTTTGAACGAGACCGGGAAGCTGATCTGAATATCGTTGTCGGCATTCAGCGCAATGTACGGTTTCTCAGGTAGTGACGCGGTCCGGTCATTTCGATCAATGTTGGTCTGGTAGGTTATCCCGCGCTCGTAGTAGTTGTCCTCGACAAGATCAAACCGCTGCATCGACGCGAATCCCACACACGCGAGAATGAAAATTACGAAACCAGCATAGAACAGCCAGATACCGACCTCCCAGCCGCGGCCTTTCTTGGATGTATCAGTCACTGTCATGCTCCTTCTGTTCGTCGGCTTCTTTGTCATGTTGTTCACGCGGGTCCGGTCCTACAAAAGTGGTGCGAATTTCTTCGACTTTTTCGTCCCCTTCCATCACATGGATAATGACCGTCGAGTTCGACGAGAAGAGATGCTTGCGGGGTATCTCTACTGAGACGACGGTCTCATCTTTCCCTTGTGGAGGAACATCTAGCGGCGGACCAACCACCGTCAGTTTTCCCTCCGGCTGTACCATCCTGAGGGTAAGGGAAAGATCTTTCGAGGTCTTATTGATGACAGAAACGGTATACAGATTACGGATGATCCCATGCTCCAATTCCTCATATAACGACCCAGTTGTTCTGAGGATTGTGGTTTCGACCTCGGATCTGCTGATGAGGAAAAAGGCGATGAGGATCAGAAGTACCGAAAGAACTCCGGTGTAAATCCACATGCGTGGCGTAAAGCGAAGCGGTCTCCCTTCAGCGATGCGATTGTAGGACGAGTACTTTATGAGACCTTTCGGCAGCTTCATCCTTTCCATCACTCGGTCGCAGGCATCGATACAGGCGGTGCAGTTGATGCACTCGAGTTGTGTGCCATTACGAATGTCAATCCCGGTGGGGCAAACCTTCACGCAGGCATCGCAGGAGATGCAGTGCCCGCGCTGCGAGAAGTCCTGCCCGCGCTGAACTGGCCCGCGTGGTTCACCGCGGCGGAAGTCGTACGCGATAACGATCGAGTTGGCATCCAGCAGGACTGATTGGAGTCGACCGTATGGGCAGACCAGCGTACAGGCTTGCTCTCTGAACCAGGCGAAAACGAAATAGAAGACGCCGGAGAATATCACCATGGCGACAAAGCCGGTCAGATGTTCGGCCGGTGAGGACGTGACAATGTCTTTGAGCGCGTCGATTCCTATGATGTAGGCGAGGAAGGTGTTGCCAATGAGAAATGACAGTCCAAAGAAGATGATATGCTTGGCTGACTTGCGGAAAAACTTGGACACGGACATCGGCGCTCGGTCGAGGTCCCGTTGACGGGGGCCGTTCCCCTCAAGAAAATACTCTATCTTGCGAAAGACCATTTCCATGAAAATCGTCTGAGGGCAAACCCAGCCACAGAAAAGGCGCCCGAACGCGGCCGTAAAAAGAATCACGAGCACGACAAAGGCGATGGTCACCAGAACAAACAGAAAGAAGTCCTGCGGCCAAAAGATAAGACCGAAGATGAAGAACTTGCGATTCAAGATATCAAATTGGAGGAGCGGGTTGCCACTGATCTTGATAAAAGGAGCTCCAAATAGAAACGCGAGCAGAAACCAGGAAAGGATAGTGCGGGCGCGATAGAATGAACCGGTCGGTTGGGTCGGATAAACCCACAACCGCCTGCCGCGCTGGTCGATCGTAGCCAGCTTATCGCGAAAGTTGTTTCCGGGCTCCTGTATGCTGCTCATAAGATCATCATGGCTGATAGAGATCGCCCTGCGGCGCCTTCGGGTTGGGCGGATTTGTGCCATGCAGTGACTTCACGTAACTGGCAACCTCGATTATCTGCTCCGGCTTGAGATCCATCCGCCAGGCGACCATGCCTTTGGTTGGAACGCCGAACTTGACGGTCTTTACGATTTCGGGAAAGGCACCGCCGTGAAGCCAGTAATCATCGGTAAGGTTCGGGCCGATCCCACCTTCGCCGATCTTTCCATGACAGGTGAAACAGAGTCGATCGAAGATAGCCTTTCCTGCCGCGAGCCTGTCAGGCTCGGTGTAGGCAACATAGGTGGTCGTATCTGATTCTCGCTTCTCTTCCTTGTACGCGAGCACGATGGTCGGCATGCCGGCCGAGAGGCGGGCATCACGTTCCGGAGCCACCAGCGGGGAGCGATAGACCGGCGCAAGCCCAAAGAGTCGTGAACCACCAGCCTCAATGCGCACGTACGAAGGGTCGATTTCCTGGCGGTATTCATCCGCGCTGAGATAACCGATCCCCAGCACATGGAAATAGAGCATATACAGGACGGCGAAGATAATAGTCAGATAGAAAAGCCAGACCCACCAGCGGGGGAGATCGTTGTCGAGCTCCCGAATGCCATCGTAATCATGGTCGAGCAGTTTTTCGTTCATATCAGTCATGGGTGCGAACTCCTTCAGATTCATCGCGACGATCCAGCGGCAGGCGTGACCATCTGTCTACGCTTTTTTTGTCGAGCTTCAGTGACCACCAGATCACCAGTACGAAGGCCACGACAAAGATGCACAGAGCCACAGCTGGCCAATATTCAAGACCAGGGATAGACCGGAGCATGTCAGATAACATAGCCCATTCCTTCCTTACTGCCCGGCTGAGGCGGCTGCGGGTGCGTTGATATCGATTGCCTGCGGTTTCCCTTTAAGGTCCGCGCCGAGGCGCTGCAGATAGGCGATCAAAGCGATTATCTCACGGTCCTCGCGCACATCGATTCCGGCATCCTTCAGCCCTGTGGCAACACTAAACGCCTGAGTACGAAGGTCGGCAAGCGCGCGGGATTCATATCCCTCCGGATACGGGACACCCAATTTCCTCATCGTGCTGATCTTCGCCTGTGTCGCGCTGACATCAAGCTCATCAGTGATCATCCATGGGTAGGATGGCATGATGGAGCCGGGCGACATTGAGGTTGGATCTTTCATATGGTTGTAGTGCCAGGCATCGGGATACTTACCGCCGACACGCAAGAGATCCGGACCGGTTCGTTTGGAACCCCAGAGGAATGGATGCTCGTACACATACTCACCGGCTTTCGCGTATTCGCCATAACGCTCGGTTTCAGAGCGGAAAGGACGGATCATCTGCGAATGGCAATTATTGCACCCCTCACGGATATACAGATCGCGACCCTCCAGTTCAAGAGGCGTGTACGGCTTGATAGCCGCGATAGTCGGTGTATTCGACTTTACCAGGAAAGTCGGGATCATCTCAATGACTCCGCCGATAAGTATAGCGATGGTCGTCCAGAACAGGAACTGCACCGGCCGGCGCTCCAGCCAACGGTGCCAGGCTTTGTCATGACCAGTAGCGCTGAAGTTCTTCTCGAGCGCGGGGGCGGAAGTCGCTTCATCGGCGACAAGTTTGCCGGATTTGGCAGTCTTCCAAAGATTGAACATCATCATGATAACGCCGATCAGGAAGAGGAAACCGCCTACCGCGCGAATCATATACATCGGAATGATCTGCAACACGGTCTCCAGGAAATTTGGATACGCCAGGAAACCGCCTTCGCCGAATTCCTTCCACATTAATCCCTGTGTGATACCGGCGAAGTACATTGGAAGTGCATAGACCAGGATCCCAAGGAAGCCGATCCAGAAGTGGAGGTTGGCCAATTTCTCGGAATACAATTTGGTGCCGTAGATGCGAGGAATTATCCAGTAGAGAATACCGAACGTCAGGAAGCCGTTCCATCCGAGCGCGCCGACATGGACATGCGCGATCGTCCAGTCCGTGAAGTGCGAAAGGGCGTTGACAGATTTCACCGAAAGAGTGGGGCCTTCAAAGGTCGCCATACCATACGCGGTCACCGCGACGACCATGAATTTGAGGACCGCGCTCTCACGCACTTTGTCCCAGGCGCCGCGCAGTGTGAGCAGTCCGTTGAGCATACCGCCCCAGGACGGCGCAATAAGCATCACTGAGAAGACCGTACCAAGCGACTGCGCCCAATCGGGGAGTGCGGAATAGAGTAAATGGTGCGGCCCCGCCCAGATATAGAGAAAGATCAGCGCCCAGAAGTGTATGATCGAGAGTCGATATGAAAAGACCGGTCGGTCGGCCGCTTTCGGCAGATAATAATACATCATGCCGAGATACGGCGTGGTGAGAAAGAACGCGACCGCGTTATGTCCGTACCACCATTGTACGAGCGCATCCTGGATTCCCGCGTAGACCGGGTAGCTCTTCATGAAGGTCGCGGGGAGTTCGATCGAATTGACGATATGCAGCACCGCGACCGTCACCCAGGTGGCGATGTAGAACCAGATCGCGACGTACATGTGTCGCTCGCGACGCTTGAGGATCGTTCCCATCATATTGATGCCGAAGATCACCCAGACGACCGCGATAAGGATATCGATCGGCCACTCAAGTTCCGCGTACTCTTTGCTCGTGGTGAACCCCATCGGCAAGGAGATCGCCGCGCAGACGATTATGAACTGCCAGCCCCAGAAGTTGAGTTTGCTCAGGGTGTCGCTGAACATGCGCGACTTGCAGAGCCGCTGCAGCGAATAGTAAATCGCCATAAACATGGCATTCCCGACAAACGCGAAGATCACCGCGTTGGTATGCAGCGGGCGAATGCGGGAGAAAGTGAGGTACGGTAGGTTGAAATTGAAGACGGGCGCGAAGAGCTGATGCGCCGCCAGCAATCCGACCAGCATGCCGACCGCTCCCCAGACGGCCGTCGCGATGCCGAAATCTCGTACTATCTTGTTGTCGTACGAAAACTGTTCAACCGCCATGCGTTATATCTCCGATGAAGGTTTCATATTATTCTCTGTATCAGTGGGAACCGACTTATCCTCGAAGAGCATTCGGATAGCCGGTGTATAGGTATCCTCGTACTGGCCGGACCGGACTGCCCACCAGAAAGCGAACAGAAATCCGACTGCGACCAGAAGTGAAGCGGCGATAAGTATGATGATCACGTACATTTCACCGTACTCCAAGACGTCGGGCCGCCAACTGCGTGCCGATGGTCGAAAAAAGTATCACCGACACCGAACTGACCGGCATCAGGATCGCCGAAATCAGCGGCGACAGATTGCCGGTCGCGGCAAAATAGAGCCCGACCACGTTATAGAATATCGAGATCACAATACTCGCAAGGATCAACTGATGGCTTACCCTGGCCAATCGCACAAAACGATCCAGCCGTGAGAGCTGGGATGCTTCGAGAATTCCATCACAAGCCGGAGTAAAATTGATGGCATTGTCCGAGACCGCGATGCCAACCGAAGCGGCCCGCAACGCCCCCGCGTCATTGAGACCGTCTCCTACCATCAACACACGCTTCTTCTGTGAGGTAAGCGACTGAACGGAATTCAACTTGTCGTGAGGCGATTGATTGAAAGTTAGTGAGGATGACTCACCAAACAAATGGGCAAGTCGTTCGCGGTCCCTGTCGTTGTCCCCGGACAAAACCGCAAGTTCATGCGTCTGTCGCAGCGACTGAATTGTATCATCCAACCCGTCGCGGTACCTGCTGGTCATGACGAAATGACCACGCAGGCGACCATCAATGGTCAGCCATGTGATTGTTCCCAATGTATAATTGTTGGGCTTGACCAGCGACCTATCCTGATTCAACCAACTAAACCGTCCGAGGCGGAGTGTGTGGCCGTCGACAATCCCCTCAATCCCCTGGCCAGGCTCTTCTCTAAAATTCTCTAAGACGAGAGGCTCCGCCGAGTATTCAGCATCGATTCTCCGGCTGACCGGATGGGTCGAGTGGCGAGCGAGCGATTTGACCATGCGGATCTCATCCTGAGTCAGGGGAGTGTCGCCTATGAATGACATGTCGTCAGGTTCGTTGGAGGTAAGAGTGCCGGTCTTGTCGAAGACGATCGTTTCGGTTGTCGCCATCTCCTCGACCACTGCCGTATTCTTCAAATAGAACTTATGGCGCCCCATAATGCGAAGGGCGGTTCCGAGGACAAATGGCGAGGAGAGCGCCAGCGCGCAGGGGCAGGCTACTATCAGTACAGCGGTCACGGCATTGATCGCGATATCCACGTCGCGACGAAGCCAGTAAACCGCGGTCGCTGCGGCTATGACGAGAACCGCAAGAGTGAAGTATCGACCAAAGGAGTCAGCCACCGATGTTACGGATCGCGATGATTCTTTGGCGAAAGCGGTATTGTTCCACAAACTGGTGAGGTAACTCTGCGATACCTCTTTAACCACTTCGAGCTCAATCGTGGTACCGGTCTGCCGTCCACCGGCGTAGACACTGTCGCCGCTCATCAGCGCGCGGGGCAGTGATTCGCCGGTGACAAAGCTATAGTCAATAAGCCCCCTCCCGTTGATCAAGATAGAGTCGGCCGGGATCAGTTCTTGATTGCGAACGATGATGCGATCCCCGACTCGAAGATTGGTGACTGGAATAGAGACCTCACTGTCACCGGCCTTGCGCGTAATTGATGCTGGGAAGTAAGCTTTGTAGTCACGCTCAAAAGAGAGCTGTTCGTAGGTTCGATGCTGGAACAGCTTCCCCAACAGCAGGAAGAAAACAAGCCCGGAAAAGGAGTCGAGAAATCCCGGACCGGCGTTGAGCACAATGTCATAGATGCTTCGACCGAACAGCGCGGCCATGCCAATCGCAAGGGGAACATCGATATTGACCATGCGCGAGCGGAGCGCGTACCAGGCGGATGTGAAGTATCCCCAAGCTGAGTAGAAGAGAACGGGGAGCGCCAGCAGCACCATTGTGACACGAAAGACCAGCGGAAATGCGGTCTGTTCTAATTCCCGCGAGTTTAGATAATCCGGAAAACTGAGCAGCATGATATTGGCGAAACAGAATCCCGCGACGCCGATCTTAAGGTGCAGCGAGCGCTTTGGGTCGCGACGTTCTATCTTCTCGAAATGCTCAAGGCGAATATGCGGCTCGTAGCCAATACGACTAAGCAGTTCAACCAATTGGCGCAAAGAGATAGTCGTCTGGTCAAACTGAATGACCGCCTCACGGCGCAGAAAATTGACCTGCGAACGGCTAACACCAGGATGCAGTCGATACAGATTCTCCAGCAGCCAGATACAGGACGCACAGTGAATTTGCGGGATGATCAGGTTCACGCGGCTGATACGGCTATCGGAAAAGCTGATGAGTTGCTTCTGCACTTGGGGATCGTCGAGATAGGCGAACCTCGAAGTATCGATATCAGCCGGCGGCTTGATGCCGGGCGGCGTTTGCTGATTGTAATACGCGCTCAGTTCGGTAGAGTGAAGAAGTTTATATACCGCACGGCAGCCATTGCAGCAGAAAGTCGCCTCACCGACCGGCACGATCTGTTCGCGACAGGGTGCACCACAATGGGTGCAGGGTATTTCATCGGTTCGGGTCGCGCGCGCCATGTTGTCTTTGCTCGTAACTGCCTGTCATTCCATCAATAGAGTGTAAATCTCCCCTCTTTACACCATGTTCGGTCGGAATATATCGGGAGCCTGTGCCAGAGGCAACTATTTGGAGCGACGGAGGTGATATTTTTGAATCAAAAGTAGAGCTAACAAGTGCATTTAAATACCATACAAGATTGTATTTATTGATTGCACCACGAATCCTGTGTCATAGAAGACCCGGCGTTGGCTGCGAGAAAAAGAGGGGTCGGAGATGTCCGACCCCTTGCCAACAGGAGATCATGCGAGAAACCTATAGTGAGATTGCGAGAATGAGATAGGTGACCTCTTGCTGGGGATTCAGAATGAAGGCGACAGAAAGAGGCACAGAATGCCCTTCCGACAACGAGAGCACGCGGGTTGCCTTCACTCCGAGATTTATCACTTGGAGATCATCCACCGGTCGTTCGGCGGAACCGTAGAAAACCGGATTCTCGGTACTGCCTGTAGTTCCCCCCAACCACAGGGTCAGATCGAGATCGTCTACCTTGGTAACATAGTCTGCCTGGAAATAAGCGCAGTTTCCGGCTTCGTTGTGAACATTCATATACCCCGAGAGCGTGATCGGAAACGATGCTGGCCCGGCCCAGGAGAGCCCTAGCTCGATCAAATGCGCCCCGGCCCCATCCGCGTCATCGTAGTCATTGAAATTGAAATATCGCACTCCAGCCGACGGGAAGTAATAGTCGGTTATCAGGGCGGTAAAACTGCCAGCGTTATCGGTACCGAACGTGTAGCTGGTCCATGTATCAATCTCGTCGATTTCACTGGAGTACGAGCCCCAGAATCCTGCTTTCCATCCGCCGGCCTGACACTTGAGAGCAGGTTGAACGGAGAATGCGTTCCCAAAGTCGAGCCCACGCCAGTTGTAGCGACTCACCAGATCAGCCGAGGCCGATAGCGTCAGGTCGCCTGCTGAAGCACTCCCGACCAGTGCGATACTGGCTGGGATCACTAGCAGAAGTAAAATCAAGAAATATCTCTGTCTCATCGGTCTATCTCACTTATGGTTTTCGGTTCAAAACTGCCCCGCCGGGGTTTCTTCATATGCCTTTTCACCATGCAGGCTGGCATCAAGGCCCATTTCTTCCTCATTAGCGGAAGTTCGTACGCGTGTGAACTTGTTGATGATCCAGAGCATCACGTAGGTGAAGACAAACGCGTAGATGGAAGAGACTACAACTGTGATCAGTTGTTTGGTGAAGAAAGAAGAATTCCCGCTCAATAGTCCGTCTGCGCCGGCGGCGTTGACGGCCGTACTGGCCATCAGGCCGAGAAGTATCACACCGATCGCTCCCCCTACGCCATGTACACCCCAGACATCGAGGGCATCATCCCACTTGAGTTTGTTTTTCAATGAAACGGCGAAGTAGCAGACGACACCAGCGACAATGCCGATGATGGCGGCGCTCGTTGGAGTGACATACCCGGCGCACGGAGTGATAGTAGCCAATCCCGCGACAGCTCCGGTAAGCAAGCCGAGGAATTTCGGTTTTCTTTCGAATATCCAGGCGAGGAGCATCCAGGTCGGCCCGGCAAAGGAAGCCGCGATGTCGGTATTGAGGAAGGCGATCCCGGTGATGCCGTCTACCTTGAGCTGGCTTCCGGCGTTGAAGCCGTACCACCCAAACCAGAGCAATCCGGTCCCAAGGGCCACAAGCGGGATGCTGTGCGGCACTGAGTCGCCGATCTTCCGCTTACCTACGTAAAGCACCGATGCCAGGGCGGCCATTCCCGCGATATTGTGAACGACAATGCCGCCGGCGAAATCCAGCACCCCCCATTTGGCCAAGAGGCCATTCCCCCAGACCATGTGCACAAACGGGAAATAGACGAAAGTCAGCCAGAGCACGAGAAAGGCGAGGTATGCGCCGAATCGTACTCGATTGGAAAATGCGCCGGTGATCAACGCCGGAGTAATGATGGCGAACATCATCTGGTACGCCATAAATACAAACTCCGGAATATTGCCGGTTCCGAACGGGGAAACAGTGTCGAGGGTCACGCCTATCAGGAAGACCTTATCCAGGTTTCCGATGATGCCACCTTCGCCACCACTGAAACAGAGTGAGTAGCCATAGGCCCACCAGATGATGGTGGTAACACCCATGGAGACAAAGCTCTGGATCATGATGGTCAGCACGTTGCGGCGTCCCACCAATCCCCCATAAAAAAACGCCAGCCCTGGGGTCATCAACATGACCAGGCTGGTCGCGACCAGCATAAAGCCGGTATTGCCAGTATCAAACATCTCTATCCTCCGAGTGATCGCGGATCACGGCTGCTTGCCGCGTCACTCAGAACATAGAGCATGTTCTCCGTATTGAGCAATGAGGAGAAACCTGATATCGGGGTGCGCCAAACCTTACGACCGCACCGGAAAAGGCGATATCATTCGGGCTGGATGATCTTTTCACGAATGGCGAATCTGGTCAATTCGGCCACCGAGTGCAAATCGAGCTTATCCATTATCCGCTTGCGGTGGGTCTCAATCGTCTTTACGGAGATATTAAGGCGTCCGGCGACATCTTTGGTGCTATTCCCTTCCGCGATTAGCTGGAGAACCTCCCGCTCCCGCGAAGTCAACAGATCCGAAGGCCCATTGACCGCCGCCGACAAGTTGACATAGTCATTGACCAGTACCCCGGTTATCCTGCTGCTCAGATAGATATCTCCGCGCATGACGGATCTGATTCCGACCACTAATTCCTCGAGCGTAGAGTCCTTTAACAGGTACCCACGCGCGCCAGCCTTTATCGCCTCTGTAACATAGTGACGATCTGAGTGCATAGAGAGAATGATGACCCGGGTGGCCACCTGCAGCTCCTGCAGTTTGCGCATTGTCTCGAGGCCATTGAGTCCAGGCATTGAGATATCCAGGAGCAGGATATCCGGGCGCAGTCGCTCAACAAGTTGCGCGGCCGCATGACCATCCTCCGCCTCGCCGATTATCTGTAGTTCTCCCTCGTGTTCCAACATCGAACGTAGACCAGCGCGAAAAAGCAGGTGATCATCAGCCAGCACTAGTGAGATAGTAGACATTATACTTTTGCCGCTAGCGGCGCCTCCAATGTGATAATTGTCCCTGAAGCTTTCGCGGACTGGATCGACATTTCTCCACCCAATAGGCGAATCCGTTCCCGGACTGAGAAGAGACCGTATTTTTTGCTCACAGTCAGAGTTTGCAGCCACTGACTCGCGTCGAACCCGTGACCATTGTCGGCGATAGTGATCCGAATGCGGTTCTCTGAGCCGGATATGGTAACCGCGACTTTGCTGGCGCCGCTATGCTTCTGCGCATTGGTCAGCAGTTCCTTGACAGATCTAAAGAGCACGGCCGCATGTTCACCCTTCGCCGCGCCGTGAAAGCCGCTTCGATCCACAGTCACCCGTAGTGAGTGACTTTGCTGGAATTGCTCGCCAAGCCACTCAATCGCGGCAGGAAGCCCGAATTCGTGCAGGACCGGCGGACTTATCTGCACGGTCAGATTGCGAGTATAGGCGATCGTGCCATCAAGCAGCGACATGATCCGCGCGATCGAGTCCTCGAATCCGCAGAAGACCGCGTTACTCTGGAACTGCGACACCTGCATTTTGATGAACGCCAGCGCCTGCCCGATATGGTCGTGAAGCTCCGCGGCGATCTCCCGGCGTTCCCGGATCTCGGCCAGGGAGAGTTCGAGCGTCAACTGCTGCTGGAGGCGCTGAAACTCCTCGATCTTCCGGTTGGCCTCCTGTAATTCAGCGACCCTGTCGCTGAGAACTCGATTGGCCTCCTGCAGTTGGGTCGTACGTTCCCTGACTTGCTGCTCCAGCGACTCGTGAGCCTGGAGGAGCGCATTGTCCGCCAATCTATGCTGAAAGTGCGAACGGAGCATCTCGGCAAGCGAAGTAATGAGGTCGCGTTCTTCGGACAAGAACGGTCCTTCGATTGCCGCCGGCCGCTCCGCCGTATAGGTGACTTCGATCCCGCCAGTCTCCTGGCCTACAACAAAGACGGCCGTCTGCACCCAGAGGGACGACCGGAAGCCGGGAGTGGCAACGCTGAGGTCGCGGAACCAAATGCGGGCCTCTGTGATCTCCGGGTACTGCCATGCGGGCGGAAGCAGGGCAAGGATTGCGGTGAGGAGTTCGCGGTCCGGTGTCGTAGGGTTCTGAAGCAGACGCGCCGTACCGTGAAGCGCAGTCAATTCCTTGACGCGCTCCTGCAGATTGTGCAGTAGCAGTTCCGGGGTTTCCGTCACGGTCTGCCTTCGAAAAAAGTCACCACCAACTGCCTTCGGTCATTTCATATAAATGACAGGATAACCTACTTTTGCGGTTTTGGCAATTGGAGCCTCGGGAAAGTAATGGCGAGTCCCCCAAAAAAAACACGCCCGGCTTCAGGTGTTAGCCTGAGGCCGGGCGGCGTGTGTGCTTAGGAGCAAACTATAATGAGGAACTTACTTCAGGAGTACCATCTTCTTCGTCGCGGTGAAGTTATCCGCCACCAGACGATAGAAGTAGACACCCGACGCGTACTGCGTGGCATCGAAATCGATCTTCTGGTAACCGGCTTCGGTCCGTTTGTGCCAGTTGGTGACCTCCTGGCCCAGGACGTTGTAGATGGTCAGCGTCCATTCGCCAGACTTCGGCAACGCGAACTCGATCGTGGTGACCGGGTTGAACGGGTTCGGATAGTTCTGCGACAGCGAGTATTCGCTCGGCAGCAGACTGATCTTCGCGTCGACGACATAGCCGTCGTAGCTGCCCAATTCAACCGACTTCACGATCTTCGCGCTCTTCAGATACATCACCGGACCGGACTCAATGAAGCCCTTACCAGTTGAGGAGTAGATGAGAACTCGCGTCACTTTGCCGTCATACGCGGTTTTCAACTCCATCTGAGAAGCGGATTCATGCAGCGTGGGCTCAACCTGACCTTCGAGCACGAGACTCATCGCTCCGATTCGTGCGTCTGTCTTGCCGATAGACAGGACACCATCGCTGACCGCGACTTCTGCCTGGTATGCGGCTTGCGGACTCAGCTTCGGTGTCATAGGAATGTCGCCAACCACCGCGCGGATCAGGTAAACAAGGTCAGCCACGGTTAGCACGAGACCATCGGCGTTGACATCAGTCGCCGCCACTTGACCCGCCTGGTTGACCGTGAAGACGGTTAAACCGCGAATAAAGTAGTTGGAGAACAGCACTGCGTCAGCGATCTCATAGGCAATTCCATTCAAGTTGACATCGGCACGGGCGTCGATCGAATCGGCGCAGACGATATCGACTCCACCATTCTGGAAGTCGATACAACGCTGTGGCCCGGGCTTGCCGGGGCCAGGGCTTTCAAGGCAATAATCCGGAGCGCCCACGTAGCCCGGCAGGCCAAAGCTGTTATCCTGAATCTGGTTGTGCTCAAAGTCATACACACGACGGGAGATCCAGAGTGTGTCGCCGGCCACCGACGAAAGAGCGTTGTCCGTACATTCGATCCAATAGAACTGGATAGGGGCATACATGCACTCCAGAGTGCGATCGTTTGAGACCATAAAGTCGATCTGGGCCATTGAACCGACCAGACCCTGGAAGAAGCACCCGGGGTGATATGCGCCATTATTGGTCTCGGCCATGCCGACGATACGTATGAGACCGTCAGGACAACCGTCACAATTGCCGCTGGCTCCATAACGGAAAGTGAAATACTCCCAACCGCACTGCTCAAACAGCGGGCCAGGTTTCACGCCCATTGGCGTAAGCGCGGTCGGATCGTAAGCAATGAGGAAGTCAAATCCGCCGAGCGGTTTCCCCGAACCATTCATAAAGATGTTGACTGTCTCATGCTGCCCTTGCAGCGCATTGTGAGTCTTCTCGATCTCCACATGCATGCACTCATCAACCGTTACTTCGATGCATACTGTATCCACCGTCTGCAGGCCGCAGGCATCGGTCGCTGTTACGTACAGACAATACGTGCCTTTGGCTGCCACATTGAAACAGACCTGACCGGTTGATGAATTGTAAGTGCCCATCGGCGCCACGTTCACCGAACTCAGATTATTGTCCGGATCGGAGATGGCGATGTCAAAGCAGAGCGGTCCCACCTGTTCCATGTACGCGGTGAAATTAGGCGGCCCGACAACTACAGGTCGGTTGTTGTAATCAAGAGTTATGACCGTCGTGTCATAGTCAACGGCCCCACAGGAATCCGTGGCCTTGATTACGAAGCTATACTGACCGGTCGGCATATCGCCATAGACTGCGTCAAAGCAGATCTTCTTGGTCACCGGATTGTAGGTTCCGAGCGGCGACAGCAATTCGACAGACTGCAGATTGAGATCTTCGTCAGCAGCCGCGACATCCCAACAGATGGTCTTGTTGGCACAGAGGAAGACCGTGCTGTCCGGACCAGAATTGACCACTGGCGGAGCATTGAGCTTGAAGACCACAGTAAAGGAGTCACGACAAGTCGCGCCGCATGCGTCAGCGCACTCGATGACCACTTTTCTGACTTCGTCAACCGACGGGGTGTACTGCCACTGGCCGCCGCTTATAGAGCCGGGACCGGAAACGATCTGGCAGTTGACGAAATTGCCATCAACGTCCGTGGCGGACACCGGCAAGCTGACCTGTGTCGGTGTGCACTGGAAGTATGTAGTGTTAGGCGGAACCTGGCACACGGGCGGCGAATTGAGCGTCACCTGTATGACCACCGTATCCTGAACTGACACCCCACACTTGTCGACCACCCGCAAAATGAAGGTGTAGGTCCCACTGGTCGCCGGAGTGAAGCAGATCGTACCGGCACTGTAGGAACCAGTTCCGGACACAACCTTAACGCTGTCGAGATTATTATCCGGATCTGAACCGGATGCCGGCCAGCAGATCGGATTCGGAGTACAGACAAAAAGCGTCTGGTCAGGGCCCGCGTTCGCTACTGGCGGGCGGTTCTGATTGACGGTCACGTTGATAGTATCGCGGTCGACCGCCCCACAGCCATCGGTCACCTGCACAATGACTGTGTACACGCCAGTTGCTGGAGGAGTGAAGCAGACGGTATTCGCGACCGTGTCAATAGTGCCTCCCGAGATCACTTGCTCAGCCGTCACATTGTTATTCGGATCAATGACAGTGTACGGCAGACAGATCTGAGTCGACGCGCATTGGAACCGGGTGGTATCATTTCCAAGTGCTATGATCGGAGCAACGTTCTGCGTCACGTTGTAGGTCATCGCGACCGTATCAGCCGCGCCACATGAGTCGACAACCGCGGCGGTCACCGCATAAATCCCGGCGGAGTTCGCGGTGAAGCACCAGAGACCACCGGGGGTAACCGTACCGCTACCGCTCAAACGCGACCAGTTCAGGGTGCCACCGTTCACGTCCGATGCGGCGAACTGATAACAGATATTAGTTGAAGCACAGATGAAAGTGTCTTTCGGCGATATCGGATCCACAGCTACCGGTCGCGAATTGATGGTCACATTCACTGTCACCTGACAGGTGTCACTGCCACAATAATTGCTGGCAATGATCGTCAACGTATACGCTCCGGATGTCGCTGGCGTAAAGCACACATTACCGCCGCTGTAGGTGCCCGTCGGCGAGACTGTGACAGTCGCGCTACCCGGCGTGACCGTGACCGGCACGCAGATCTGCTGCGACGAGCAGAGGAAGAAGTTCTGAGTGCCTGGACAGACAACCACCGGAACTTCTCCGATGGTCACTGTCACGTGAATAGTATCCTGGTCGGTCGCACCACAAGCATCGGTGGCTTTCACAATGAATGTGTACATACCGGCCGAAGCTGGCGAGAAGCAGACCGTATTGGCGCCTGTATTGATCGTTCCGCTGCCTGACACCAGCTCTTCAAGCGTGACATTGGCGTTCACGTCGGTAAGCGTATACGGCAGACAGGCCGAACCACCCGGACAGAGCGCGAGTGTCGTATCGTTGCCAAATGCTATGGTCGGCGCCGAGTTAATAGTCACATTGTAAGTTAGGGTGACAGTATCAGAGGCTCCACACGGATCAGTGACTGCCGCAAGAACCGAATACGCGCCAGTCGCCCCGGCGGTGAAACACCACTGGCCGGTCGGCGAGACCGTACCGCTGCCGGTCAACTTACTCCAGGTGAGCGTGCCGCCGTTGATATCGGAGGCCGAGAACTGGTAGCAGATATTAGCAGAAGCACAAACAAAGGTGTCCTTCGGCGTCGCTGGATTCACCGCGACCGGTCGTGAATTGATCGTCACGTCAGCGACCACCTGGCAGGTGTCCGCGCCACAAGTTGTCGCAGCGATGACCGTGAGCACATAATGGCCCGATGTGTCTGCCGGGAATACAATATTCCCTGATGAGTACGAGCCGATGGGTGAGACCGTCACAACCGCTCCGGCTCCCATCACGCCAATCGGGACCGAGACATTGCCTGGAGCGCACACGAAGACTGTTTGTGTTCCCGGACAGTTCAACTGGGCTGCCTGGCCGATTGTGACCAGGAAGCTGATGTTACAGGTGTCCGCTCCACAAGAAGACGACGCTATCACACGAGCCGTATAGGTTCCACTAGTATCGGCATTAAAGCAGAGCTGTCCGCCGGAATACGTGCCCAGTGTTGTGGTGACAGTCGCCCCTGGAGGCGTTATAGCCAAGGTCTGACAGACTTGGCCGGCACCGCAAAGCGAGGCGAGAATTGGTCCCGTTGGACATGTGATATCTGCGAAAGTACCGAATGTAATGATCGCGCGAATTGTATCCCGATCACTCAATCCGCATGAATCGGTGACCGAAACTATGAATTCATACGTCCCGGCAGTGGTCGGTGTGAAACAGACCTTGTTGTTGGCGGAGTCAAGCGTACCGAACCCGGCAGTCAAGACCTCAGTCAACTTCGCCATACCGTTCGGATCGGATACCGAGTAGCTCATGCACACCTGTTGTGGAGTGCAGAGGAAGAGACTGGTATCCGCGCCAAAGGCGAGTGACGGAGCACTGTTCAAAGTAACGGTGATGTTCACCGTGTCCTGATCCGAAGCGCCGCACTGATCGACAGAACGAAGGATGAATGTATACACACCCGAACTGGCCGGCGTGAAGCAGATGGCGCTGCCATTGTACGTTCCCGGTCCGGAGATCAACTTGCAACTATCGAGATTGCCATTGACATCTGTACACGACACGGGCCAGCAGATCCAGTCTGGAGTGCACTGGAAGACCGACTGGTCTGGACCGGCGTCGGCAACCGGCGCCGTGTTGATCGTGACGTTAAACGTCAAGTCGCACGTGTCCGCGCTGCAGGCTGTCGTCGCGATCACTCGGGCATTATAGGTGCCTGATGTCGGAGCGTTGAAACACAACTGGCCACCAGAGTACGTTCCGAGAGTCGTCGTGACTGTCGCTCCTGCCGGCGCTATCGTCAACGGCTGGCAAACAGTGCCAGGGGCACAGAGGAACTTGGCTAACGGCCCGGTCGGACAGGTAATATCCGCAAAAGCTCCGAATGTAATGATCGCTCTGATGGTGTCGCGATCGAACGCGCCACAGGAATCAACGGCGCTGACCACAAAGCTGTACGTGCCCGACGAAGTCGGCGTAAAGCAGACTTTGTTGTTCGCGGTGTCGATGGTGCCAAAGCCTTCAGTCAGGAACTCCGATATTTTCGCCATGCCATTCGGATCTGAGACCGAGTAATTCATGCAGACCTGCGTAGGGGTGCACATAAAGACGCTGGTATCCGCTCCGAGGGCGATCGTGGGAGCACCATTCAAAGTAACGGTGATCTGCACGGTATCGACGTTCTGCAAGCCGCAGGCGTCAGTCGCCGTCAGCACGAACGCATATGTACCGGATGAAGCCGGAGTGAAACATATCTGACCACCGGAGTACGTACCCGGTCCAGTCATAGTACAACTGCTCAAGTTAGCGTCGGGATCCGAGCATGAGGCTGGCCAGCATATTGATGTAGGCGCGCACTGGAAGATGCTCTGATTCGGACCCGCGTTGGCAACGGGGGCTGAATTGATCTTCACGTCGACATTGATCGTGTCCATCGCGAAGAGACCGCATTCATCCGTCACCTTGACAACGAAAGGATAGATCCCGGTGGCGGTCGGCGTGAAGCACACGCGATTGTTGC
Organism: uncultured Ignavibacteriales bacterium; assembly: GCA_964397415.1. GTDB lineage: Bacteria > Zixibacteria > MSB-5A5 > GN15 > FEB-12 > FEB-12. Next base: position 72,249 of record CAYNIJ010000011.1, read on the forward strand.
CGGTATCCAGAGTGCCGCTGCCAGAGACAAGCGTCACCGTGCGAGGACGCGGATCATTGGGGTCAGAGGCTGAGTATGACACGCATATCTGCTGAGGCGAGCAGAGGAAGAACTGGCCGTAGTTTGCAAAGGCGATACTCGGTGCCTGGTTGATCTTAAACTCAACCGTGAAGTCAGACTGGCACGTCGCACCACAGGCGTCCGTACAGAGAACTGTCACGTTCACGATCTGACTGGCAATAGGCGTATAGCACCAGTTGCCACCTGACAGCGCACCCGGGCCGGAAAGGATCTGACACGAGGTCAGATTGCCATTGACATCCGTCGCACCAACCGGCAAACAGACCTGCGCCGCGGCGCACTGGAAGATTGTCGTGTCATTGGGTACCTGGCAGATCGGAGCGGAGTTGATCGTGACATTGATGTTCACCGTATCCAGATCAGATGCTCCACACCCGTCAACAGCCTGGAGGATGAATGTATACAGGCCGGTTCCCGATGGCGTGAAACAGATCTGGCTGCCATTAAAGGACCCCGGTCCGGAGATCAGCGACGAACTGGCGAGATTTCCGTTTATGTCGGAGGTCGAGGCCGGCCAACAGATCTGTGTCGGCGAACACTGGAACACCGTTTGGTCCGCGCCGGCATTGGCGACCGGAGCCGTGTTCAAAGTGTAATAGATAACGACTGTATCGTAACGAATCACTCCACACGCATCCGTCGCCTTCAAAACGAACTCGTAGTTCAACGTGCCGGTCGGGGTGAAGCAGATCTGGCTGCCGTTGAAAGTACCCGGGCCAGTTATCATTACAACCGATGCGAGGTTATTGTCGACATCGGTCGCGCCGGCAGGCCAGCAGATCGGGGCCAGGCCGCACTGGAAGATCGTTTGATCTGGTCCGGCATTCACGACTGGCGCATGATTGATCTGGACAGTGACGTTGATCGTGTCGAGATCGGTGGCGCCACACGAGTCGGTCACCTGAGCGACAAATGTCAGCATACCGCCTACGCCGGCGGTGAAACAAAGCTGATTCGGATTCAATCCAATGGTTCCACTGCCCGATACGATGCTCACTCCCTGAACATTATTATTTGGATCACTCACCGCGAATGGCAGGCAAACCGTGGAAGGAGTACAAACGAAGATAGTAGTGTCGTTACCCAGGGCGATGGTCGGCGCGGAGTTCATGGCGACATTGTAGGTCATACTGACGGTATCAGCGGCGCTGCATGAGTCCGCGACTTTCGCCACAATACTGTAAGTACCACTTGAACTCGCGGTGAAGCACCACTGACCGGACGAACTGACTGTTCCCGCACCGGACAGCCTGCTCCACGTCAAAGGGCCGCCATTGACATCCGAGGCCGTAAACTGGCGACAGATGTTCGCGGTCGAGCAGACAAACGTATCAATGGTGGCCGGTGGATTAGTCGCCACAGGGGCTGAGTTTATGACCACGTTGACCTGAAGATTACAGGAATCGACTCCGCATGGTGTGGTCGCCTTGACCTTCAGGATATAGGTGCCGGAAGTATCCGCGTTAAAGCAGACATTTCCTGACGAGTAGGTTCCGATCGGAGTGATCTGCCAGGTGGCACTCATCGCGCCGCCTACCGGTATGCAAATCTGTCCAGGGGCACAGATGAATTTCGTCTGAGTACCCGGACAGACCAGGTTAGGATCTGGGGTGATCGTAATGTTGAATGAAATGTCACACGTATCAGCACCGCACGGAGCAGTAGCGATAAGCCTTATGACATAGTGCCCGGCGGTGTCGGCTGTAAAGCAGAGATTGCCGCCAGAATATGTTCCATAGGACGCAGTAACCGTCGCCGTCGGTGGCGTGATCGCTATGGCCTGACAAACCTGACCGCCTGCGCAACCAGTAATGTTGATTGCCGATGGCGGACAGGTGATCGTCGCTACCTGACCGAATGATACGATCGCATTGATCGTGTCACGATCCGAGGCGCCGCACGAATCGGTTACCGACGTTATGAACTGGTAAGTGCCGGAAGAAGCCGGGGTAAAGCAGATTCGGTTGTTGACAGTATCTATAGTGCCATACCCCGAGATCATTGACTCTGTCAATTTCGCCAGTCCCTGCGGATCAGACACGCTATAGCTCAGGCATATCTGCTGCGGAGTACAAGTGGAGACAGTCGTATCATTGCCGAACGCAATGGTTGGGGCTCCGTTGATAGACACATTGTAAGTCAGAGTAGTCGTATCCGCCGCGCCGCAGGAATCGGCAACCATGACCACCACTGAATATGCGCCATTGCCGCTTGGGGTGAAACACCAGTTGCCACCGGTCGTGACGGTCCCTGCGCCTGATAGTTTGGTCCAGGTCAATGGATTGCCATTGGGGTCTGTCGCCGTAAACAAGTAGCAGATCTGGCTGTTTGTGCACAGGAACAGGGCCGCTGGGGTCATCGGATTGACAGCAACCGGTGCTCCGTTGAGCCCGATAGTATAGGTGATCGATGTCGTGTCTTTGAGACCGCACGGATCAGTTACTGTTACTGTCGCGGTGTAGTTTCCGGGAGCAGCGGGCGTGAAGCAGTAGAGTCCGCCCGACGTGATTGACCCGGGACCGGAGAGCATCGCCCAGGTAAGTGTCCCGCCGTTGACATCCGATGCAGTGAACGTGTAACACTGCTGTGTAAGGCTGCACAAGAACTTGGACTGTGCAGGCGGATTCGTAGCCACAGGCGCACTGTTGATTGTCACTGTAATATTGAACGTATCCTGGTCGAATGCGCCGCATGAGTCGGTGGCCCGCACTATGAAAGTGTTCGTCCCCGACATGGTCGGAGTGAAGCAGACCTGGTTTCCAACCAGGCTCCCCGGACCGGAGATCAGTTGCTTGGTCTGAATATTGTCGTTCGGGTCTGAGAAAGAGATCGTTTTGCAGATCTGACTGGCGACACACTGGAAGACACTTGAGTCAGCGCCGGCGTTGACAACCGGCGGCTGATTCATGGTCACGGTTACAAACATTGTGTCGGCGCCGGAGTGGGTGCAATGGTCGCTGGCAAATACGATCACGCGATAAGTTCCGGCAGTATCCGCCGGGAAGCAGATGTCAGCGGCTGACGGCGAAGGAGCATATCTGGCGGCCACCGCATCGATGCGGAAGGTGCCGGTGAGACCCTTGATGTACACTTGATTGAAAAGCACATGGTCGGGCAGGTCCACCGTGATACCGCCCGTTCCGGAACCGCTTGAACTTGCCGCGATCGTCAGATTGGTAGTGTAGACCGATATGCCACTTCTCTTCAGGATGATCTGAGCAGTCCCGCCGACACTGGCATCGGTGAAAAGCACCAGATCGACCGATTGGCCGTTGCAGGTGGTAATGTTCGAGACGAATTGTCCGGTGATAAAGGCGCCAACTGCGAAGTCGACAGAACCATCGCCGTTGTATCCATCCGGTCCGCCTGCACCTACCAGCGTGTAGGTCATATCTGTCGGCGCGCTCAGCAATTGCCCGCCGTATTGCACATTGCCGGAGCTATTGGAGAAAGTCCCGTAGGAGGCAATGGAGTTAAAGAAGTAGAAGTTGGGTAGAGTTACGGAAACGCCCGAGGTCACGCCGACTGGCGGCACGAAGTCTGTCGCAACATACAGTGGCTTGCCGGGGAAACCTCCGCCGACCTGAGTAACGGTGCCACCGAGTTGACGAACTTTGTTGACCTCGTCAAAATTATATCTGTTTCCACCATACATTCCGATATTGCTGTAGATCGTGTCAATATCGCAATTCGGGTCAGTCACGGTTACGGGGAGACAGACTGTGTCGGGACCGCATAGAAAGACCGTAGAATCCGCTGGAAGCGACACAAAAGGCGCGAGACCGGCGGTGTTCGCTACGATGACTCCCTGGCAATCAACCGACGAGGAGAGACTGACTCGCTGCGTTGTATCGCAAGCACTGTTTGGTGGTTGTGCCGGCGCAGGTTGAGACTCTCCATCAAATCTGACTTTCAGTGAATAGTTCCCTGGAGTTACCGGTATCTGGAGAGTCGCGCAGGCTATGCCGTTGGCGTCGGTGTATGCGGAATCGTCGGCCGAACCATCATTACTGCAGTTGCCTGGATTAAAGTAGAACAACACCTTGCGATTGGGGAGAGGATTATCAACCCCGGCCGGACAGCTCTGCGTTAAGAACGCGCAGATATCGACAGTATTGCCTGCGCACAGCGTGTCGTTGGCGGACACGGTCATCTCTATTTTCGAGTTTGCGTCGGTAAATGTGGTCGTTGCCACAATGCCGGATGTCAGCCCGATGGCGGTCAGGAGGAATGACTGGTCAACGGCTTCATTTGGCACGATCCAGTGTGTCTCGAAGTTCCCTGAAGCATCGGCCCACACATACCACGGCCCGTCACTGTCTCCCACACCCGGGTTGAGGATGTTGGTTATCTCAACTGAGATCTGTTCCAGCGGGGCAAATCCGTTCCCCTTGATAATGACGGAGTCGCCGGGAGCATAATCCGACGTGTCGGTTTCCACGATTGTTGCCGACACTGTCGCGGCGAAAGCCGACGGACTGAACAGGCAGCAACAAACGAGAATGGCGAAACAGAAAAGGATCAGTGACCGCATAGCTGAGGTCCTTCTATGGTTTGCAAACGTGTTTTTCTTTGTGGAAAATGAAGTTCCGGGGTGGTAACCGAGGCGAAGAGAGTGTGAGTTCCGTGACTCAGCGCAGCCTTCGTCGGATCTTGGTGCTGACACACCTGTTCGATGTGAGATCGAATCTACGCAATCGTAATAACGCGACAATGTCCCCTCCTGGGGTTCGGCGTCAACTACACCGGTTGTAAGCGTACTGGTGTGCGCGACGGTGACTACGGATCGTCAGCAATTCGCCGACGCCGTAAATGTCATTCACGCCAATACGGTTTGTCATGAACTTTTGATATAATGGATTGCGAGATATAACGCTGAATTGCTGTACCAGTCGACTACGGAATCGAAGTCACTGATTGATTACATGGATTTCCGCACTGGTAGTCAATGAGCAAGGTGCAATCGTTAGTATTACCTCTCGTCAATCACCTAAAATCTTGTTGAGTTAGTAAGGCGGAAGAGGTTCGAAAACTGCGAGCAAAGGATTCTCACGCAGGTCCGCCCCGAGCACATTATAAGGAAACCCAATTTTGGCGTATTGTCAAGCAATTTTCGCTGTTTGCCCCGAGTATGAATCTGGTACGCGCGGGTCCACGAATACGGGTTTGCCGAGGGTGCGATCCGAAGCTGGGTTCTTGCGCAGGTCAGCTCGTATTGAGGAATCACCGAGAACCCAAGAAGTGGAGTCCAAGGTTGGCGTCAATCGGTACTGTCAAGTCTGATAGCCAGGTCTCGTAACTTTAGGTGGTACTTGGTGATGATGCACTTCAAGCAGGGAAATCTGTCGGCGCTCAGGTCCAGGGGCCGGGGCGGGTAAGCTGTGTTCCAAGAGCTTTGAGTAAGGATTATGTGCGGTTCGGCGCGGAGTTCGCAGGCAATACGCCCCGGCCCCTGGCTCCCTGATGCGCCGAATGGATTATTACACAATCGAGTGTTCCGTGCGAATCATAATTGATTGGCGGCTATTTTGGGACTGTTCCAGACTCGCATAAAAGAAAAGGGCCCCTCGGTTACACAACCGAAAGGCCTGATCTACAACTTAAGCTCCCCCGGCTGGACTCGAACCAGCGACCCGCTGATTAACAGTCAGCTGCTCTACCGACTGAGCTACAGGGGAGTGTATGAGCTAATTCTATGTTGTACCATCGGTTTCAGGCACAGCCTGTCCCCGAGAGGAATCGTAGTATATAGTATTTCGGCGACTTGTCAAATACTTTTAGCCCACCATTTCCCTGCCGGTCACTCCCAGCTAATCACTTGTACGGCATGCGTGTGGGCAACACATGTGGTCAATCTATGCGAAGAGCCCGGGCTTTTCTGGCTTGCCTCAACTTCGCGAGACCCGCTATATTGAATTGATTATGGCATCTTTAACGGTCGAAAAACTCTATCAGGGTAGAAACCGCGATCTGGAACTAACCCTCCTGACTTCCTCCGATTCAGGACTTCTGAAGCTCATCAATAACGCCGAGTTGCACCGCCCCGGGCTTGCCCTGGCCGGCTTCTTCGAGCGTTTTGCCAATAAGCGCATCCAGATTCTCGGTGAGACTGAAATGACTTACATGACTGGACTTCCGGCTCAGCAGCTCGAGGCGGTCACCGAAAAGATGTTCGGCTATGATTTACCAATGGTAATTATCGCTAAAGGGATCACCCCGCCGATCGCTTTTCTCCGGATGGCGGAACGCCATAATACTGCCGTCTTTAGCAGCCGCCTGACCACCGCGATTCTCTCAGCGCGACTTGCGGCATTCCTGGATCACGCCTTTGCGCCCTCAACAAACGCGCATGGAACTCTGGTAGACGTTTACGGCGTAGGACTACTTTATACCGGCAAGTCGGGTATAGGCAAGTCGGAGGTTGCGCTCGATCTGGTCGAGCGCGGACACCGTCTGGTGGCCGATGATGTGGTGAAGATCACTCGGGCAGCCCCGGATGTCATTATCGGCTCTGGCTCCGAGCTATTAGGTCACCACATGGAAATCCGGGGGGTCGGAATAATCGACATTGAGGAGCTTTTTGGGATCCGGGCGATCCGGTTGCAGAAGCGCATAGAGGTCGAGGTCCGTCTGACGCTCTGGTCGGAGACCGCCGACTATGAGCGGCTTGGCATCCAGGAAAGTTACACCACTTTGTTGGGGGTCAATATCCCCCTGATCAATGTGCCGATATCACCCGGCAAAAACATCACCGTGATCTCGGAAGTCATTGCCATGAACCATATGCTGAAGGTGTATGGCGAAAACTCAGCTCTGGAGTTCACCAAAAAGCTCTCGCAGCGCCTGTCCCGCCAGTCCACGACCAAAGATTATCTCGAATCGGACTACGAATAGCCGTTTACGGCTATACGCCTCTTACCCCAAAACTCCTTGATATTGCGTCCGTTAGGTAGTATCATTTCAGCCTTGTCCGTCGATATTCGGCGGAACTGTTGTCCAGTGGCATAGTACAATGCTTACCGCGTATGGAGGTTAGAGATAGTTATGAGCAGAATCTGGAAGCGTGAGTTCGTGGTCGTGGCGATGATGCTGGCCGCGCTCATCACCGGTTGCTCGAAATCGAACGACAAAGTGATCGCCGAAGTCGGCTCTTATGATATCACGGTTGACCAGTTCGAGGAGCTGACAAAAACCCTGCCGCAGAATTTCACCAGCGCCCAGGAAGAATTCGACATGAAGAGCCAGATCCTGGACTCAATGATCGTCCAGCGGCTGCTCATCCTGGCCGGGTACGAAAAGGGTATCGACAAGCTGGAGGAAGTGGCCCAGGCGGTAGCCGCCAATAAAGACAAGTTCCTGTTGGATATTCTTTACAAACGCACGGTGGAGGACAAGGTCACCGCTCCGGATGCCGAAATTCAGGCACTCTGGTCGAAATTGGAGTTCCGTCACAAGGTTAGCCATATCCTGATAGATTCCAAAGATTCTGCTGACGCGTTGGTTGCCCGGTTGGCGAACGGGGAGAATTTCGAGCAACTGGCATATGACCGCTCTCAGGATCAGACCGCCAAACGTAATCGCGGCGAACTGGGTTTCCTCCAGTTTGGGGCGATGCCCAGCGCGCAGGAGTTTGAGGAAGCGATGCTGGCGCTGGAGATCGGCGAGATCTCCACTCCGGTCAAGACCAGATTTGGATACCATATTATCAAGGTGACAGAGCGGCTGCCCAACGAATCACGTCAGCCCTATGAGGCGATGAAAGAAAACCTCGAGCGGATGCTTAAAAATCTCAAGCGGACTCGATTGACCGCTGCGTATATCGACGCGATCAAAGCCAAGTATCCGTTCACGGTCGATCGCTCGACGCTCGACTATGTCATCCACAAGCGGAACGATCTCTATCCCGCGGAGATCCTGCGAACATTGCCGAAGAACGATTTCGACGACCGCCAACTGGATCGCAATGAACGGGAACTGGTGGTCGCTACGTGGGAAGGCGGACAGGTCACTCTGGGAGACTACCTGACACTGGCTCGCTCGCTTCCGCAACAGGCTCGACCCAGTTTTGAGGCATTCGACTCCATGCCGGCCGCCGTTTTTCAGGCTAAGCTTTCAGATATCCTCATTCTCGAGGCGACCAAAGAGGGATTGGAGAATGACGATGAGTTCAAGCGCAAACTGACCCTGTTCAAAGATCTGACGATCGCGGACGTAATGCGCAACGACTCCATCATGACCTCCAAGCCGCCGACGGAAGAACAGATGCGCCAGTATTACGACGCGCACCAGAACGAGTATATGGATGCCGCGCGTGTTCACATTTACGAGATACTTGTCAGCGATGAATTGCTGGCCAATAAGCTGACCAATCTTCGCTCGCTGGCTGACTTCAAGAAGCGCGCGGTGGAACTGACCGAGCGCCCGGCGCTTAAAACCACCGAGGGCGATCTGGGATATATCACCCGTGACCGCTATCCGGAGATCTTCGATGCCGCTTACAAGTCGGCAATCGGCGAGATCGGCGGACCGGTCCAGACGACCGGCGGCAAATACTCTGTGTATTACGTGGTCGATAAGATCGATGCCCAGATCAGGGATTTCCTGGCGGTGCGACCGATGATTCAACAGAAGTTGGCCGCGGATGACGCCGCTCAGCGATTTAATCAGTGGGTCAAAGAACGCAAGGACGCGACCACGATCGAGATCAATCATGATGTCCTCTGGTCTACGGTCAACAAGGAGAAATACTCCGCGGTGACGGCCCCCGCGGGTACACCATCAGGGAATTGATGAAAAGACTTATCATCCTCGGCCTGTTGATCCTCGCCTCCGCTGCTGCAGCGCAGGGAGTCGCGCCGGAGCGGCAGACCCTCGATCGCATTATCGCGATCGTCGGCAAAGAAGCGATTCTCGCCTCAGAACTGGCCGGCCAGATGCAAATCTACAGCCTCCAGACGGGGCGCAAACCAAACTCCGAACAAGAGGTTATCGCGCTTCGTGATCGCTTGCTCGACGAGATGGTCACCGACCTGCTCTTTCTCCAGGAAGCCCGGAAAGATACCAGCATCAAAGTCCGCGATGAAGAAATAGATCAGGCAGTCAATGAGTATATCCAGCGCGCCATCCAGCGCATGGGCTCGGAGGAGAAATTCAACGAGGCATTGGCGGCCGAAAACCTGACCATTCGCGGCCTGGAGAAACGGTATCGCCCCGATATCGAAAAGCAACTGCTCAAGCAGCGGCTGATCCAGAAACGCTTGATGACCATCTCAATCTCCAAGCATGAGGTTGAGGAATTCTACGCCAAGTTCAAAGACTCCTTACCGACTCAGCCGGAAGCGGTACGACTGGCGCATATCCTCTTGCGCATCACTCCTTCACAGCGGGTCGAAGATTCGGTCAAAGCGCTCGCCACAAAACTCCGCCAGCGGATAATCGGCGGCGCGGATTTCGCCACCATCTCCTCCCAGTACTCGAGTATGGGTGCGGGTGTGAATGGCGGCGACATTGGTTACGTCGCCCGTGAGGATGTCGTTCCCGAATTTGCCCGTGCCGCGTTCGCGCTGGGTGTCAATGAGATCTCCGGGGTGGTCCGAACCGAGTTCGGCTACCATATCATTCGAAACGAGGGGAAGCAGGAGAATCGGCTGCGCCTCCGGCATGTTCTCCTTGCGGTCGAACCGTCGGCCGCTGATACGACAGCGGTTTACCAACTGACGGATTCGTTACTTCGCGAAGCACGGGGTGGCGCGAGCTTTGAGGAACTTGCCAAGACTTTCTCCGACGACAACAACACGCGGGCAACTGGTGGCGAGATTGGCTGGCTGGCGGTCAATGAAATGCCCGCGGCCTTTGCCGATGCCGTAGCCGGATGGAGCGAAGTGGGAAGCTACAAGGGTCCCGTGACATCGCAAGACGGCATACATATTTTCAAGCTGCTTGAACACACTCCGGCCAAGACGTACACCATCGAAAACGACTACGACCAGATCAAGGAACTTGCCCGCCAGGACAAGACTGGACGGTCGGTCGATAAGTGGCTCGCTGATATCAAAAAGAAAAGCTTCATCGTCTACCAGCTCGAGGAATAATGCGGGTTGACGATTACCTGAGCACGGTCGGCCTCATCAAGCGACGGACCGTGGCCAAAGAGATGGCCGACAACGGGCTGGTCGAAGTGAATGGCCGCAAGGTCAAACCCTCGCATGAAGTGAAGATCAGCGATATCATCGCGATAAAGGGAAGTCGCCCGTTTACGGTCGAAGTGCTCCAGGTGCCGCATGGTTCGGTCTCCAAAACCGCCCGCACCGACTACTACCGCCCATTGGCATAGTCTCGGCTTTTAGCCGTCAGGCGAAATTCCTCTCCTTTCCCGAACCAACCGGCGCATTTACCTGTTACTCTCATTGAGTTGGACAATACCTCGGCCATTTTGAAGAAGGACATTCCGTGACCCCCAATTTACCTACGACCCTCGGCGCCCTCAAAAAGTCAGGCTGGAAAAGCCGCTCGGTCAAAGAAGAGATGCGCGAGAACCTGCTGGCACTCCTCAAGTCCGGGGCGAAGATATTCCCTGGTATTGTTGGCTACGAAAAGACGGTTATACCGCAGATACAAAATGCGGTGCTCTCCAAACACCATTTCATTCTGTTGGGACTTCGCGGACAGGCAAAGAGTCGCATCCTTCGCCAGTTACACCTCTTGCTCGATGAGTGGCAGCCGATCGTGGCCGGTAGTTACCTTAACGAGGATCCGCTCCGGCCGATATCGCCGAAAGCAAAGCAGATCATCGCGGAGCATGGCGACAACACGCCCATCGAGTGGAAACATCGCGAAGAACGCTATCACGAAAAGCTGGCGACACCGGATGTCTCAATCGCCGACCTGATCGGCGATATCGACCCGATCAAAGCGGCGCGTGAGAAGCTGGATATATCAAATGAAGAGGTGATCCACTGGGGGATCATCCCGCGTACCAACCGCGGCATTTTTGCCATCAATGAATTGCCGGATCTACAACCGCGCATTCAGGTCGGGTTGCTCAATATCCTCGAGGAGAATGATATACAGGTTCGAGGCTTCCCACTTCGACTGCCACTTGACATTCTCATCGTCTTTTCGGCCAACCCGGAGGACTACACTAATCGCGGAAATATCATCACTCCGCTCAAGGACCGCATTGACTCACAGATCATCACGCATTACCCGCGTACGCTTGAGGATGCCAAAGCGATCACGTCCAGCGAGCAATCCGCAGAGAATTCGGAAGTAAAGGTACCCGAATTCGTGCGGGATATCATCGAGGAAGTGTCATTTCAGGCTCGCGCGAGCGAGTTCGTCGACCAGACCTCGGGTGTATCTGCTCGCGTGTCGATCGCGGCCTACGAGAATCTGCTGTCTAATGTCGAGCGCCGTGCGCTTATGAACAAGGATCACGATCTCTTCCCGCGGATGACCGACCTATACGCGGTTATTCCGGCGGTAACAGGCAAGATCGAATTGGTTTACGAGGGAGAGCAGGAAGGCTCAATTATCGTGGCGCAAAGTCTGATCGGCAAGGCGATCAATACGGTCTTCCTGCGCCATTTCCCGACTCCCAGCAAAGAGAAGCAAAAACCAGATCGGCCGGAGCAGTCGAATCCGTACGAAGCGGTTATCGACTTCTTCTCGACCGGGCGCAAACTGGAGATAGCCGATGACCTGACTTTCGACGAGTACCGGAAACGGTTAGAGTCGATAGCCGGGCTGAAGCAGATCGTCAAACAGTACTTCGACACCAAGGATGAGCGCGAACTCCTTCTCCGCATGGAACTGGTCCTGGAGGGACTGCACCACAACAATGTGATCGCTCGCGAAGAGGTCGATTCACTGGTGAGGTACGCGGATATCTTCTCCGATATGTTGAAAGGACTGGGCGGCTCCCGGTGAAGTTCATCTATTCACAATGGAACGAGGCGCTCTTTCAGGCGATCAAGGACCTGAACGACCTGATGTCCATTTACACCTACCTGCTGATGCGCCTTAACGGCGATGCCGACGAGACGCTTCGTTTGATGGAGCGACTGCAGGCACAGGGAGTTTTGGATGAGAAGTATGACCTGGAGCAATTCAAGGAGCTGCTGAAACAGCAAGGGTTGGTCAAACCCGGGAAAAACGGTGGCCTCCAACTCTCTGCCAAAGGTGAGCGCGGTTTGCGCAAGGATGCCTTCAGTCAGATTTTCGAGAAGATGCGGTCATCGGGTAAAGGGGATCACCCGTTGCCGTATGAGGGAGGGTCATCGGAAGAACCGCTCCCCGAACGACGGGCCTACGAGTTCGGCGACAGTCCGCGAAATATTGATTTCACGTCCTCCATGTTCAACACCATCGCGCGGTCGGGCGATCTCGACCTGAGCATGGATGAAAAAGATCTGGAGGTTTTCGAGAGCGAACGGCTTTCATCATGCGCCACGGTCCTGATGATCGATATCTCTCACTCAATGGTTCTGTATGGCGAGGACAGGATCACGCCGGCGAAGCAAGTGGCGATGGCGTTCACCGAATTGATTCTGACCAAGTATCCCAAGGATGACCTGTCGATCGTGCTCTTTGGCGACGATGCCCGGCAGGTGCAGATCGCTGACCTGCCCTATATAGGTGCGGGCCCATACCACACTAATACGCAGGCAGGATTGCGCATGGCGCGCCAGATCCTCCTGGCCAAAAAGCATGTCAATAAACAGATATTCATGGTGACCGACGGCAAACCATCGATGATCACCCGCCCCAACGGCACTCATTATAAGAACCCGATGGGACTTGATCCTCGCATTGTCAATCGAACTCTCGATGAGGCAGTGATCTGCCGTAAGAAGAAGATCCCGATCACGACTTTCATGGTGACCGATGATCCGTATCTTCAGCAATTCGTGCAACGGCTGACGGAACTCAACCGCGGGAGAGCATACTTCGCTTCGGTGGATGACCTGGGGAGTTATGTGCTGTGGGATTTCGTCTCCAACCGCAAGAAGCGGAAGAGTTAGATAAGTGGAAAAGGCCGGTCGACCCGGCCTTTTCTCTGTTCAGTATTCGCGGAAAAACGCTATTCGTGGTCCAGAAGATACTCTTCAAGCAATTTGGGGTCGATCTGCTTGAGGAGTTGTTTCTCCTGTTGCCACTGACGTTTCCCTGGCTTTCCGTGTCTGCTATTCATTTCATCCATTGAATCTTCAGTGAACTGACCGGACGGTTTTGCCCGGGGACCTTTGCGTCGGTCCTGCACTCTGGTGCTTCGATCGTTGCGTTGCATGATACTCCTCACTACCGATTGCCGGATTCTGGCACGTACTAGAAAAAATCGGCAGGTCAGCGCGCGGAATTTTGAATTTTGTGATTGGATATCTCGGGATGTTCAAAGGTTCGCTATGGGGAATATCCCATAGTAGAGGACCCTATTCGGAAGTGGTTTGCATACTTGGCTCTCTCGCGCAGCTTCTCGCAACCATGTGACAAACTCTGCACACTGGCCAAAAGGCGAGGTGAACATGCGGACACCCTCATTTCCCTCTGTCTCACAAGCTGATAAGGAGTGAAATGGGGGGTGACAACTCGCCGTTCATGGTCGGCATACTCTATGCTGTTACCTGTCTCGGAAACGACAGCAGAGAGAGGTGTTACCGATGTTAGACGGAAAATTTCAGCGAGGCTTCTCCCCGGAACGACTGGCCAACACCCATGAGCCGAAAGTCCGACGCGACGATCACGGACACTTCATCATGTCTCTGTCCGAGAACAGCAAAGTCTATTTCGAGGATTACTATACATTCCTGAAAATGGTCTATACCCGGACTAAAGCGGATCAGGAAGCGCTCCGTAAAAAACTCGCCGCCACCAATCCGGAGAATGCAGAAACGATCGCGTTTTATCGCGCCCGCCTGGTTATTACCGATGTCCTGCAGCGGGCGATCCTTCGCTTCTATACCGATGGCTCCAACCTTGGCGTTATCATGACCCCCTGGTGCTTCGGCACCGTCGTGCTGGAAAAGGTCGAAGTGTACCGCGACCGTCTGGGCAAAGGGGAAGTCGATGACCCCAATGTCCCGGATTACCCGTTCTACGTTATCAAATATATCGATGAGATCTATCGCGCGACCCTGTTGGATCTGTTTCAGTTTCCCGAGGAAGCGTTTCAGATGCGCTGGCAGTATTCAGAGTTGCTGAAGCGCTATTCTCGTATCCTGACCGATATTACCGGTTCCCTGCAGTCGGTTATCCAGTCGGTTAAAAACATTGGCTCCTGAGCATTTCCGAGTCTTTTCCATACTCCCTTCGTACCGTGAGCACGCCCCCGGACCCTGCTTTCCGGGGGTATTTCTTTGGCTATAATCACGGGGACTTTCTGCCGATACTAGAGCGAAAGGCGTAAACCGCAATGGTATAAGGACAGCCGGTGTCGACTGCCATCAGAACCAGAACCGAACAGAAATATCTGCCGATCTACCTGGATTCACTCCGGGTTGATTCGATCCTGGATTTTGATCTGTTCCTCAAGGTGAATAGCGAGCTGGTGCTCTACCGAGCTCCCAATCTGCCATTCACCGAGCGGACCCGTCAAAAGCTTCTGGATAATCGTGTGGATAAGCTCTATGTCCCGTTCGAAAACAAGGACAAATACCAGCGGTATATTGAAGCTCACCTCGACAAGATCCTAACCGACCGGACCATCCAGGAAGAGAAGAAGGCGGCGATCCTTTACGACACCTCTACCAATCTGGTGAAGGATGTCCTGAACAACCCGACGCTTGGCGATAATATCCACCGCTCTCAGGCACTGGTCGCCAATACGGTCGACCATATTCTCAAAGGGCGGGATGCCTTCCTCAATCTGCTGAAGATCACGTCGTTTGACTATTACACGTACACCCACTCCGTTAACGTCTGCACCTTCTCGATCGCTCTTGCCCAACAGATGGGGATCAAGGATGAGCAGTTTATGCACGAATTGGGTGTCGGCGCGCTGTTGCATGACATCGGTAAATCGCGCATCTCGGAGCGCATTCTCAACAAGCGAAGCGCTCTCACGCCGATCGAATTTGAGATCATGAAAAAGCACCCAAAATGGGGAGTCGATATTCTCACCGAGACCGGGATCGTCAGCGAGACTGTCTACTACCCCGTCCTGCAACACCATGAACGGGGAGACCGCCGCGGCTATCCCGACGGTCTGTCGCTGGACGAAGTCCATATCTACTCAAAGATAGTTGCTATCGCCGATTCATTCGACGCCATGACCACCCAGCGTGTCTACCAGAAAGCGATGGAGACATTCCCGGCGCTCCGAATCATGTTTGGTCTGAAGGGGGCGTACGATGAGCAGTTGCTTCGCATCTTCGTGGAATTGATGGGCCCGACCGGCCTGCTCGAGATCTGATCCCCGATCATCCCTTCATTCGCATCACAGCTGGAACCAACTGCCATCTTCAACTGTCTTATCTAAGACAACCTCAGACAATTTTATCACATCGAGGAGTAGGCAAATGACGAATGCGCACTGGATAACGCTTTTGATTCGTTTCTCACTGGGTATCATCTTTGTCGCCCATGGCATCGGCAAGGTGATGACCTATCCGCAATCTCCGACTGGCATCATAGAAGGATTCGCTGAGACCTGGCTCCCCGGTTTTGTGGTCATCCCATTTGCCTACGCGCTCCCCTTTGTTGAACTGCTGGTCGGCCTGATGTTTCTCGCCGGATACCAATATCTCCTGGCCCTGATCGTAACTGGCGCACTGCTGGCCGTTCTCTCCTTTGGCAAGGTTGTTCAGGGACAACCGCAGGGAGTTGCGCCAAACCTGACCTATCTGCTGGTTGTGTTGGCAGGAATCTACTTTGCCGACTCAAATCGGTGGAAATTGGGGAAGTAACCTCTTCCGTTTTATGCTGACGCGCCTGTGACCTCCGGTTATCTTCTCGTACCTTGAGGAGGTAATATGAAAGAGATCATTCGCACAGATAAAGCGCCGGCGGCGATAGGACCCTATTCCCAGGCTATCCGTATCGAGCCAAAGGCTATCATTTATTGCTCCGGCCAGATCCCGCTCAATCCCAAGACCGGCGAAGTAGTCGGCAAGACCGCGGCCGAACAGTGTAAGCAAGTGATGGACAATATCGGCGGCCTGCTCAAAGAAGCCGGCGTAGACTACTCCAATATCATAAAGACCACCATCTTCCTGACCGACATGGGGGACTTCGGGCCGGTCAACGAGATGTACTCCACCTATTTTGATGTCAACCCGCCGGCGAGGTCGACAGTCGAGGTCTCCAAGCTCCCAAAAGGGGTCAAAATCGAGATTGAGGCGATTGCGGCGGTATGATTGTGGATGGGGGAGGGAGTGCCGGAAAAGCCTGGAATTCGACAAAAACACCCGGATAATTCGATTTTGTCTGCTTCCAATAGCTAATCTAAGGCGGCTTAAGCGGATAAAAAAGGTATTATGTCTAGTTTAACTCCACAATGGCAGTCCTGATTTAACGTGTACTTTTTTGTTAACTTTGTGACTACCAACCTATTTGCGGGAAAAGGACTTGGCTGGTAGAGAATTCAAAAAACAGCTTGACTTTCAATCAAAACTAATTTTCTTGGCTAATCGTAACTTGTGAATTCAGTCACATATTCCGATATGTGACATGAGGAGTGATGAGAGATGTCGGAGTATTTGGCACCAGCAATTTTCATTATAGCCGGCAGTGGTATAGTTCTCGTCACCTTTTTCATATCCCGCCTGATTCGCCCCCGCAACCCATACCCGGCAAAAAATGTCAACTATGAGTGCGCCGAGGAGCCGGTTGGTGATTCCTGGATTCAGTTCAACCCCCGGTTCTATATGTTCGCCCTCATCTTTGTGATCTTTGATGTAGAGGCGGTCTTCATGTTTCCGTGGGCGGTGGCGTTTAATCAACTTGGCCTGTACGCCCTGGTAGAGATGGTCATATTCATCCTGATCCTGCTCTTTGGCCTGTACTACGCCTGGAAACGAGGGGCACTGAAATGGGTGTGATCAAAGAACTTCCCGTCTACGCCGAAAAGATCCCCGGCGGCGCTTTGGTGACGACCTCGCTGGAGAAGATCCTCCACCACGGTCAGGCCTGTTCCCTATGGTACCTTCTGTTCGGGACCGCCTGTTGCGCTATCGAACTGATGGCGACCGGCGCCTCCCGTTACGATTTTGACCGTCTTGGGATGATCTTCCGAGCTTCACCACGTCAATCCGACCTCATTATAGCCGCTGGCACTATCACCAAGAAGATGGCGCCGCGCCTTCGCAAGCTGTATGACCAGATGGCCGAACCGCGATATGTGATCGCGATGGGCGGCTGTACGGTCAAAGGGGGACCCTTCTACTACGACAGCTATGCGGTCGAAAAGGGTATCGACCATATCGTTCCGGTCGATGTCTATATCCCCGGGTGTCCGCCCCGTCCGGAATCTCTTCTGGAAGGCTGCCTGACACTCCAGAAAAAGATCAAAGCGCAAAAGCTGAGCGACTGGCAGAAGTGATATGACCAAAGACGAATTGAAAGATTATATCGCCAGTCACTTTGCCTCGACTCTCACCCTGCTGGATACCGGAAGGCATGATCCGGTCTATCTGGTGACTGCGGAGAATCTGCACGCGACTGCCCTGGCGCTTCGCGACGATGCCACCCTGCAGTTCGACTATCTCTGCAATATGGGCGGGATCGACACCAAACAGCAGTTTGAAGTGATCTACCAGCTCGCCTCCACGACCAAAAATCTGCGTCTGGACCTGAAGCTTCGCCTCGCCTACGATAAGGCGGAGGTTGAGACCATCATGGATATCTGGCCCGGCGCGAACTGGTACGAGCGGGAGATGTGGGAACTGTACGGCATCAACATCAAGGGACATGACAACCTGACGCAATTCCTCTTGCCGGATAATTGGGATCAGGGTCATCCGATGAGAAAAGATTGGGACGCTCCTGATTTCATCCGTCTCCCGGAGTTTGGCGCATGAGTGGAATTCGGACCGAAGAATTTGTCGTTAATATGGGGCCACACCATCCGTCAACCCACGGCGTATGCCGTCTGTTGTTGACGATGAATGGCGAGCGCGTTCTTAAGATCGAGCCGCATATCGGCTACCTGCATCGCGCGATCGAAAAGATCTGCGAAAACCGCACCTATCCCCAGTGTATTCCGATCCTTGATCGGTTCGAATACGTCACCGCGATGTCCTGCAATTACGTCTTTGCCCTAGCAGCGGAGCGTCTGGCCGCCATCCAGGTGCCGGAACGCGCGGAATATCTCCGCGTCATCATGCTCGAACTCAATCGTATCGCGTCGCACCTGCTCTGGTACGGTACGACCGCGCTGGATCTGGGGGCGATTACCCCCTTCCTGTACGGTTTCCGCGAACGCGAGCTGATCATGGATCTCTTCGAGATGACCTGCGGCCAGCGGTTGACCTACAATTATATCCGTATCGGTGGTGTCTCCCGGGATATCCCGCCGCAGTTTGTGCCGAAAGCGCGCGAAGCGGTCAAGACGATCACTGAAAAAATGTCTGATTACGAAGGGTTGTTGAACGAAAACCCGATCTGGGTGGCGCGCAACAAGGGTGTTGGTGTGTTGAGCGCGGAAAAAGCGATCGCCTGGGGCGTCTCCGGTCCGGCTCTCCGTGCCAGCGGCGTGAAGTTTGATATTCGCCGCAACGATCCGTATTCTATCTATGACCGATTCCAATTTAATATCCCTACCCAGCAGAATGGTGACTGTTACGACCGGTATATTCAGCGGTTGCAGGAGATCAGAGAGTCTCTGAAGATCGTGTCGCAGGCGTTGGATGGTCTCCCCGAAGGAGATATCAAAGCAAAAGTATCCCCCAACTTCAAGCCGCCGGTAGGCGAGGTCTACGCTCGCATTGAGAATTCGCGCGGTGAACTGGGTGTCTATTTGGTATCCGATGGTACCAACAAGCCGACTCGCGTCAAAACCCGCGGCGGTTCATTCAATCAACTGCAGGTGCTTCCGGAGATCGGCAAAGGACTGCTGATCGCGGATATCGTCGCCATCATGGCCTCGCTTGATATCATCATGCCGGAGGTGGATCGATGAGCCCGATTTTGGCCAGCGGCGAACTGATCGTCGTCTTTCGATGGCTGTATGAAAAGTTGACCGCCACCGGTCTTCCCGACGTTTGGGTCAATATCATTACGTACACCGTGCTTGCGGTGATGATGTTTGCCCTGCTGGCGTTGATCGCGCTGTTCCTGGTCTGGTGGGAGCGGAAAATATCGGCGCATATACAGCAACGATTTGGTCCAATGCGGACCGGCTGGCACGGCTGGTATCAGACTATTATGGATGCCATCAAGCTACTCCAGAAGGAAGATGTACTGGTCGATACGCGCGACCGGACAGTCTTCTTCTGGGCGCCGGTTATCTGCTTTGTGGCGGCATTTGCGGCCTATGTGGTGATCCCGTTCGGCGACGGCCTGATTGTGGCCGATCTCAATATCGGCATTCTCTACATTATTGCTGTCACGACATTCACCATCATATCTCTCCTGATGGCTGGTTGGGGTTCGAATAATAAATACGCGCTTCTGGGAGGGATCCGGTCGGCCGCTCAAGTGGTGAGCTACGAAGTCCCGATGATTCTCTCAATTTTGGTGGTGGTTCTATTCTCGGGCTCTCTCTCGATGGGTGACATTGTCGTCTCACAACAAGGACATGTGATCTTCAACTGGTTTATTTTCCGGCTTCCCTTCGGGCCGCTCGCGTTTATTACATACTTGATCACGGCGACCGCGGAGTCAAACCGGACGCCGTTCGATATCCCCGAGGCAGAGCAGGAGCTCGTCGCCGGATATAATGTGGAATATAGCGGCATGAAGTTCGCCATGTTCTTCCTGGCGGAGTTCGTCAATATGTTTACAGTGTCGGCGATCGCGACGACGCTCTTTCTGGGTGGCTGGAACGGACCGTTCCTCCCCTCCTGGATCTGGTTCCTCTTGAAGACTCTCTTTGTGGTCTTCATTCTGATGATCTTCCGGTGGACATTCCCGCGTTTGCGTGTTGACCAACTGATGGAGTTCGCCTGGAAATTCCTGGTCCCCCTGGCTTTCGTCAACCTCATACTCGCGGCGACGATGAAGTTGTTGGGATGGTACTGGTAGGCTGGATGGTGTACTGATGGGTTTGTGGAAAGACATAAAGAACTTGTTCAAGGGCATGGGCATCACCAGTAAGCACCTGGGGAAGCATGCCATCACGATCCAGTATCCGGAAGAGAAGTGGACCATGCCGGAGCGTTCGCGCGGCATTGTGGTCCTTCTCTCCGACAAAGAGACAGGTGATCTGAACTGCACCGCCTGCCTTCTTTGCATGAAAGCCTGTCCGACTGGCGCCATCCGCATTGTCGCGCCGCGCGACGAGGCGACCAAAAAACGCGACCTGAAGTCATTCGATATAGATTTCGGACTCTGCTGCTTCTGCGGACTATGCGAAGAGGCCTGCAACTTCTCGGCTCTTAAGATGACCGGCAAATATGAGTTCTCGACCATCCACAAGGATGACCTGACCTGGGATGTAAAGAAACTGCAAGAGTGCGGTCGCGATGTCGACTATGTTGACACGCGCAAAAAGAAGGTTGAAGCCAAACCGGCCGCTGCCGCTCCGGCTCCCGCCGCTACTGCAACCGTAGAAAAGAAAGTTCCGGAGGCCGCCCCCGCGCCGCAGACCGAGCAGAAGGGAGAGACCGACAATGCCTGAGAATCTTCTCACCTCTGTCTCCAGCGAACCGGCGTTCTGGGTACTCGCGGCGATCATAGTCATCTCTGCCCTGATGGTAGTTAGCCTCAAGAATGTTTTTCACGCCGCGCTGGCTCTGATACTGTGCCTCTTCTGCATCGCCGGTATATTCGTCCTCCTGAACGCGGAGTTCCTGGCGGCGGTGCAGGTACTAGTGTACGTGGGGGCGGTCTCGGTGCTGATGATTTTCGCCATCATGTTGACCTCCAATTTGGCTAACAAGAAGATTATGCAGGTCAACAAGCAGGTTCTTCCGGCGGTCTTTGTCTGCATAGTCTTTGTCATCGGAGCGATCGCGCTGATCGCCAATACCGATATTTGGCCGTACTCGGAGGCCGCTCTGCCTGAAGACAACGTTGGGACAATCGGTAGACTGATGATGACCGACTTCATGCTTCCTTTCGAAGTTGTTTCGATCCTGATGCTGGCGGCGCTTATCGGCGCAATTATGCTGGCGAGAGAGGAGCGCTCCTGATGTTCCATTACCTGGCTCTGGCCGCTCTGCTGATGGTGATCGGCTTGTTCGGTGTCATCACTCGCCGCAATACGATCGGGATCCTGATGTCCTTAGAGCTGATGTTCAACGCCGCCAATATCAATTTTGTGGCGTTCAACAAATTCCTCGCGCCGGCCGGTTTGACCGGTCAAATGTTCGGGCTGTTCATCATCGTGGTGGCGGCCGCGGAGGCGACGGTCGGTCTGGCGATCGTCCTGCTCCTCTATCGCAACTGGCGCGGTATCAATACTGACAACATCAGCATTATGAAATGGTAGGCCCCATGACGTCGTATGCATATCTGATCGCGCTGTTGCCGCTCATTTCGTTCCTGATGATCGTCTTCTTTCTGCGGTGGAAAGAGAAGGTCGCCTCCGGATTCTCGATCGCCATGATCCTGATCTCCTGGCTGATGTCGGTGACCGTGCTGTTTGAGACCATCGGTCGACATGGCGAACGCTACGAGTCGTTCTTCTACCTGACCTCGTTCGCCAAAATGAATTTCGAGATCGGTATCCTGGTCGATGCCGTCACCGCGATCATGCTGGTGGTCGTGACGACCGTCGGCGCCTGTGTGCAGATCTATTCTGTCGGATATATGAAGGACGACCCGAGGTTCAGCCGGTTCTTCGCCTATCTCTCGCTGTTCCTCTTTTCGATGCTCGGGCTGGTGCTGGCCAACAACTTCTTCATGATCTTCATCTTCTGGGAACTGGTTGGTCTGACTTCGTATCTGTTGATCGGATTCTGGTTTGAGAAGAAGTCGGCCGCCGATGCCGGTAAAAAGGCGTTTCTCACCACGCGTGTGGGTGACTTGGGATTCATTGCGGGCCTGCTTTTGATCGGCGTTTATGCCGGGACATTTAATTTCCAGGAAGTTTTCGGTATCGTGTCGACCGGCTCTATCCCGCCGGTTATTCTGACACTCGCCGCGATCGGCGTCTTTGCCGGAGCGGTCGGCAAATCAGCTCAGTTCCCATTGCATGTCTGGTTGCCGGACGCGATGGAAGGTCCGACTCCCGTCTCCGCGCTCATCCATGCCGCGACAATGGTGGCAGCCGGTGTCTACCTGGTGGCCCGGACGATGAATCTGTTTGTTGGTTCTGCGGATGCCGCGATGGTGGTCGCGATAATCGGACTCATCACTTCTTTCATGGCCGCCTCGATCGGACTGGTACAAAACGATATCAAGCGCATTCTCGCCTTCTCGACCTGCTCACAGCTTGGCTACATGATTATGGCCCTTGGCCTTTTCGGATATGACACCGCGAATGGCCACCACTCCGCCGGATATGTGGCCGGAACCCTTCACCTGATGACCCACGCGTTCTTCAAAGCGCTTCTGTTCCTTGGTGCGGGGTCGGTCATTCATGCGGTCCACACCAACGACATTCAGGAGATGGGTGGCCTGCGCAAAAAGATGAAGTGGACCTATCTGACATTCGTGGTCGGTTCGCTTTCGATCGCCGGGATATTCCCGCTTGCGGGTTTCTGGTCGAAAGATGAGATCATTGCGACGGCATATCACCATCCGGTCTTTTTCGTCTTCACGCTGGCGATCGCGTTCATGACCGCGTTCTATATGTTCCGGCTGGTTTTCCTGACGTTCTTTGGCGAAGCCCGCGATCAGCACCGGTATGACCACGCGCACGAATCGCCAAACGTCATGACCGGTCCGCTTATCTTCCTGGGTGTGCTGGCTATCGGCGCTGGATGGGTGGCGCTGCCATGGCTGCACAATGGCTATTCTTCTTTCGTGTTCTTTGGAGCGGAACCGCATCATGCCGAGCCGTCTTATTTCCTGATGGGGCTATCGACGATAGTAGCCGTGTCGGGGATACTGCTCGCCTACGTGATATATTATCGCAAGGCGATCTCTGCAGACGCCATCGCCGCCAGATTCAAACCGCTCTACACCCTGCTCTATAACAAGTACTATTTCGATGAACTGTACAACCTGATCATCATTCAGCCGATTCTGAAGATCGGCAACTTCATGTGGACATTCGATGCCAAGGTTGTCGACGGCGCGGTCAACGGCACCGGCTGGCTGACAGTGATCAGTTCTGAGATACACCAGTGGTTCGACAAGTGGATTGTTGATGGCGCGGTAAACGGCTCAGGGTGGATTGTCCGCAAATTCGGCGGCATGCTCCGTTACCTGCAGTCCGGTCGAGTTCAGTTCTACGCCCTTTTCATGATCGGGTCACTCGTGCTGGTGATGCTCTACAAGATAGACACGAACAATATTGATCTGCCGTGGCCGACGCTGACCACCATCTTTGTGGTCGGGCTGATCGTCATGGCGATATACACGCGTACTTCCGGACGGACCGAACCGGCCGAAAGTCGGGATGCTGACAAATAGAGAATTGAAGGATAGATGCTGACATGGGTATACTGAGCTGGCTCGTCTTACTCCCGTTGATCGGAATGATCGCGGTGATGTGCATACCAAAAGAGCGGAAGGATACGATCCGCTGGACCGCGGCGGTCGCGAGCGGTATTCCGGGGATCATGTCGCTCTGGCTGGTCTGGGATTACTTCTACAATTACGCGGGCTCCGCGGCCATGGCATATATGGAAGGACCCTACGACTGGATCCCGTCCCTCAATATTCAGTATCTGATGGGCGCGGACGGCATTTCGGTACCGATGCTCGGGCTGACCGGTCTGCTGAGTTTCCTCTCTATCATCGCTTCCTTTGGCATTCAGAATCGCGTGAAGGAATACTTCGCATTCTTCCTCTTGCTTGAGGTTGGGATGATGGGCGTCTTTGTCGCGCTCGATTTCTTCCTGTTCTATATCTTCTGGGAAGTGATGCTGGTCCCGATGTATTTCTTGATCGGTATCTGGGGCGGGCCGCGGAAAGAGTACGCTGCGATCAAGTTCTTCCTCTATACATTGTTCGGCTCGATCTTCATGCTGGTCGCTATCCTGGTGCTCTACTTCACCAGCGAACCGCACACGCTGAATATGCTGACGCTGATCCAGTCAGCGCCGACCTTGACGCATACAGTGCAGATGGTCTGTTTCTGCTTCTTCTTCCTGGCGTTCGCTATCAAAGTACCGGTCTGGCCGTTCCATACCTGGTTGCCGGACGCGCACGTCGAGGCCCCCACCGCGGTATCGGTCATTCTTGCAGGCGTATTGTTGAAGATGGGGACGTACGGTATGCTTCGCGTGAGTTGGCCGATGTTTCCCAGCGCTTTGCACGCCCTCTCATTCTGGATCGCCTTGCTTGGCGTGATCGCCATCATCTATGGTGCGCTCGTTTCGATGGCCCAGAAGGATCTTAAGAAGCTGGTCGCGTATTCATCCGTTTCGCACATGGGCTACTGCATGCTGGCTCTGGCGGCATTTGGTTCGGTCCAGGCGATCGCCGGATGCATGTTCCAGATGATATCGCACGGTCTTATCACGGGCGCGCTGTTCTTACTCGTCGGCGTGCTCTACGACCGCGCACATACCCGTGAGATCGCAGTCTTTGGTGGACTTGGCAGCAAGCTCCCGATCTATACATCGATCATGGTTTTCTTCTCGATGGCCGCGCTCGGCCTGCCGGGGATGTCCGGCTTCATCTCAGAGTTCATGGTATTTCTTGGCGCGTTCAGCCAATTGAATGCTTATTTGGTTGGAATAGCCATCCTTGGGGTTGTCCTGGGCGCCGCCTACATGTTGCGCATGGTACAGCGGGTTTTCCTGGGTGAGTTCAATCTAGCCAAGTGGGGCGGGTTGACCGAGATCAACGGGCGCGAGCTTTTCACGGTTATCCCGTTGATGATCCTGACCCTCTGGATAGGTGTCTACCCCAAGCCGCTTAATGACCTGATGAACGCGACGTTGACCAACCTCGTGCAGTTGATGGGCAGGTAATCAAATGATACCGCAACTTCCGCCGTTCAACTATACCATGATGCTCCCGGAGATATTCCTCTTTCTCTGGGCCTTAGTGGTCTTCACGTTTGATCTGGTGACGCGACGGACCAGCGGAAAGGCGGTGACCTGGCTGGCGATGGCCGGGCCGGTGGTCAGCGGTATCGCGCTCTATTTTGTCGGCTACGGCAACGGATTCGGGACGATGTTCTTTAACGACCCGATGGCGTTGTTCTTCAAGATGATCTTCCTCGGCGCGGCGTTCATGGCGATCGGCAGTTCGTTCGGCCTGATGGAAAAGAAGATCCTGAATCATCGCGGCGAGTTTTACGGCCTCATCCTGTTTTCGACCGTCGGCATGATGTTCCTGGCATCATCGCACGAACTGCTGACGCTTTATATCGGGCTGGAGCTGACGACCATCCCGCTCTTTGTGCTGGCGGCGTTTTTCAAAGATGACAAACTGTCGGTCGAGGCCGGGATCAAGTACCTGATAGTCGGGGCGCTCTCCTCGGCGCTGCTTCTATATGGCATCTCCTTTTTGTACGGTCTGAGCGGCACAACCGATATCGTGTTGATGAAGATAAATCTCTCGACACTGCATATCGCCAGAGGTGATATCGGAGTCGTGCTTGTCCTGGCGGTTCTCACGATGGTGGCGGGTATCGGATTCAAACTGGCCCTACCGCCGTTCCACCAGTGGGCGCCGGATGTCTATGAAGGAGCACCCACTCCGATCGCCTCATTCCTGTCGGTTGGTTCCAAGGCCGCGGGATTGGTGGCGTTTGCCAAGATCTTCGTCAATGGCATGTACGCCTTTTGGGATCCTGCTTTCTCTCCCAACGATTGGGGAATACTGGTTGCGGTGCTTGCCTGCGCGGCTATGATAGTCGGCAACACAGTCGCCCTTCGCCAGACCAATATCAAACGAATGCTGGCCTATTCCTCTATTGCTCAAGCCGGGTACATTATGACCGGCATGCTGGCGGTGAATGAAATAGGACTCGCATCGGTCGCCTTCTACGCTTTCACCTACCTGTTTGCCAACATGGGCGCGTTCGCCATCGTCACCATGTTCGAGGACAAAACTGGCTCGACACGGATTGCCAGTTATGCGGGTCTCTCAAAGACCTCGCCATTCATGTCGGCTTCCTTGGCGGTCTTTCTCCTGTCCCTTGCCGGAATTCCGCCGTTAGCTGGATTCCTGGCGAAATACTATGTCTTCGCGGCGGCGATCAAATTGGCTGGAGCAAGCCCCAGCTATTACTTCCTGTATTGGGTGGTCGGAGTCGGACTGTTGACCTCGGTTTTTGCGCTCTACTACTATGCGTATGTGATCAAAATGATGTACTTCAGCGCCGAGACCAGCCCATATACGCTCAGCCTCAGAAACCCCATTGCGGTGGTCATAGTGGTCGGTCTGGTTGGCGTGTTCTTCTTTGGGCTCTTTCCGGACTCGATCATGCAGTTTGCTTCCAAGATCCCTCTGGCGCTCGGGTTTTCAGCCCCCAACTGAGGGCAATGCATGGATTTCGATGAGCCCTGCTATGTCCGGCAGGGCTATTTTGTCGGTCTCAGGGCGATTCTGTCTCCTCCTCTAACTTGTTGACAGGTAAAGAGTCTTAAGGTATAATTTGGCCGACCGCGCGGCGGTCGAAGGGACCTATGTCATTTTCCAGTGCGGCAGGAAAGATCTTCAAGCAGTATTTTGTCAGCGGACTGCTGGTTGTCGTTCCCCTCATCATAACCTACTTGGTTCTCAAACTTCTGTTTGAGGCGATTGACGGGATACTACAGCCACTCATCCATAAGATTGCGGGGTTCTATATCCCCGGGTTGGGTCTGATCGCCACTCTGGTCCTGGTGATTTTTGCCGGTATTGTGACCCGCAACTACCTGGGGAGCCGATTTTATCGGGTGTGGGAGACACTGCTGGCCAGGATTCCGTTGATCCGGTCGCTCTACTCTGGGGCGAAAGGGCTGTTGCAGGCAACGACCAGCGAGACCAACACGACGTTTAAAGAAGTCGTCATGGTCGAGTACCCGCGCAAGGGCTCGTACAATTTGGGATTTATCGCGAGTTATACGGAGTTGATGATAGAAGGGACACAACGAAAATGTGCGGCAGTTTATTTGCCGAACACGCCAACACCCTTCACGGGGTGGACGATCATTCTTCCCATCGAGGATATCACGCCGGTGGCGATGACTGTGGAGCAGGCGATAAAGTTCGTGGTTTCGGGCGGAGTAGTCGCGCCGCACACGATTCTGCCGCGTGGGCGGGTCGTCTGGAAAGGGCCGGAGGATACAGCCAGTGAAGCTCGCTAACCTGCTGGTGGAACACCGCATCAAGATGAATCTCCGCTCCCGCGGCAAAGATGACGCCGTACAGGAACTGCTCACCATGATGCGCGAGGAAGGTGTTCAGTTCGATTACCAGGAAGTACTCCGGTCGATCAGGGAGCGGGAAGAGGTCGAGGATACCTCGTATGGGCACGGCTGGGCATTTCCGCATGCCCGTACCGATGCGGTGAAAGAAATGTTTATCGCGGTCGGGGTTTCCAAACAAGGGCTGGAAGGGAAAACCCTCGACTCGGTCCCGGTGCATGTGGTCTGCATGTTGTTAACACCGTCGTCCATTGCCAAACTGTATTTGCAGACGCTTTCGGGCATGGCCCGCTTCGCCCGTCAGCCCGGCACATTGGAGAAATTGCTGGGGACAGACAATCCGCAGGACTTGATTCGCCTCGTTGCCGACAGCGGCGTGATGGTCGACAAGGAGCTGATGGTCAAAGACGTGATGCGCCACAGTGTGGCGTCGGTCACACCCGATGACACCCTCAAAGAAGTGGCCAACAAAATGTTTCGCAACCGCCTCTCCGCGCTGGCGGTGGTGGATACATCGAACAAACTGCTGGGAGTCATCAATGACCGCGACCTGATCAAGGTCGCGTTACCGGACTACAAGGCGCTTATCTCAAACCTCAACTACTCCATGGAAGTTGAGCCGTTTGAAGAACTACTCAAGCAGGAAGACAAGATCAAAGTCTCGCAGCTTTATCGCGATGACTACGAGACAACTACTCCGGATACTCGCATAGTCGAAGTAGCGGCGATGATGATATTTAAGGATGTCCGCCGGGTCTTTGTATTGCATGGAGAGCAGTTGGTCGGCGTCCTGCTGAGAAAAGATATCGTGAACATGATAATTCGGGGCTAAGCGAGCCGAAAAGGGCAGTTGCATAGATGAGCAAGGCTAAAGAGAGTAAGGATCATCACAAACAGTCCGATCATCGCCACTACGACATCGATCCGTATCTCTACCTGATACTGATCCTCGCGTTTGTGGCCACTCTTCCTGGTCTCTGGGCCGGGATCACCCATACGCACCTGGCTCCGGTGATCGGGACGTTCGCGTTCGGCGTCGCAGTCTTTGGCGCGGCGTTTCTGCTCTCCTGGGCGGCGGAGGCGGCACAGATCGATATCTCCGAATCGCTGGCAGTTGCGATCCTCGCGCTCATCGCGGTACTTCCCGAATACGCGGTGGACTTTGTCTTCACCTGGAAAGCGGGGCAGGGATATCCCGAAGTGAATGAATGGCACCATTACGCCATCGCCAATATGACCGGGGCAAACCGTATGCTCGTCGGGTTGGGTTGGCCATTCATTCTGTTTCTCTATGTACTGGCGAAAAAGAAAGCGGCGGTCATACTCGATGAAAGCCAGCGGGTAGAGATCTTCTACCTGGCCATGGCCACCATCTACTCGTTCACCATCCCACTTAAGGGAAGCCTCACGATCATCGATACTCTTATCCTAGTGACGATTTTCGCGCTCTACACTCGCCGTGCGGCGCAAATGGAGAACGAGGAGCCAGAACTGGTTGGGCCGGTTAAGATCATCGCCAACATGAAGACAGTCAAACGACGAATAGTGACCGCAGGATTGTTTCTGTTCGCCGGCGTTGTCATCTTTTTTGTCGCT
Source organism: uncultured Ignavibacteriales bacterium (assembly GCA_964397415.1). Taxonomy (GTDB): domain Bacteria; phylum Zixibacteria; class MSB-5A5; order GN15; family FEB-12; genus FEB-12. Next base: position 101,498 of record CAYNIJ010000011.1, read on the forward strand.
GAACCCTTCGCCGAATCGCTGGTCGATATGGGAGCGGATTTCGGTATTGACCGATTCCTGCTCGTGCAATGGCTGGCGCCGATAGCCTCGGAGTCACCGGAGTTCATTATCGCGGCCACCTGGACACTGCGTGGTGCCGCTGGTTCAGCGCTCAAAGCGTTGATCTCTTCGAAAGTCAACCAGTGGACCCTGCTTATAGGCACTATCCCATTGATGTTTTCGCTGTCTGCCGGACAGATCGTCGCGTTCACTCTTGATGAAAAGCAAGTTCATGAACTTTGGTTAACAGCCGCCCAATCGTTGTTCGCGGTAGCGGTACTGGTGAATCTGAAGATCGGCAGGGGAGAAGGGTTTTTGTTATTGGGACTCTTCCTTGCACAGTTCTTTGTGGAGTCGATCCGAATCGAAGTGGCGATCGCATACGTGATATTGGCGATCGTCTTCCATGTCCTGCACCGGAAGCATCTGATTCCCGCGGCTGTTATGGGGCTGGGACTCAAGCGAAAGACCGGATAGGTACCGCCATAACTGAAAATGCAAAAGGGCAGGATGAAATCCTGCCCTTCTTTATTTCCCCAAGTGTTTCAAACTCTACTCTGTTTTCTTCCCTGCTGTAACCAGGACCGAAGTTTCTGGTCGAACATATTTGCGCATTGCTTCTGATGTATTGGCCAGATTGACCTTCGAAAGCTGTTCCAGATATGTCGGGTCATACGGCTGGGAGCGACCAAAGAATTCATTCACCGCCATATAATAGGCCTGATTGATGCGTGACAGCTTGGCGGACATCAATCTGCCCCATATCTGATTCCGCGTCTGCTTCAATTCAAGCTCAGTGGGGCCATCGAGTTTCAGTTTATCTATCTCCAGGTGGAAACCGTCGTACGCCTGCTGATACTTATCCGCGCCGGTGCCGATCACACAGTACCACCATCCAAAATCGCGTTCAAATCCCGCTCCCGACCCGACTGAATAGGCAAGCCCTTGCCGTTCCCTGAGGTTACTCCAGAGGCGATTGGAGAGGATCGACATCGCGACCTCAAGGGATACCGATGCCGGGTCACTGTTGCCGGGGAGCAATCCACCGAGGTAGATGCTTATCTGTTCTTTGTTCAATTCGACATGCTCCGAGCGGCTGATAGTCAGCGGCTGCGGTTGAGCGGGCACGCTGTTCTTTGCCTGCGCCGGCGTCGAGTGTGAGAATGCCTGCGACACCCAAGTCAGCACGTCGCCGGTGTCTCGACTCGTTGCGATAGCCACAATCATGTTATCCGGCGCGTAGAAACGGGCGTGATAATCACGAAGTTGTCGCGGCGTAATACGCCCGATCGTCTCCACACTTCCCATCACGGGCTTGTGCAGGCCCGTATTTGTCAGGAGTGTCTTGTAGAAAAGATTCTTCGCGACCGTCCCTGGCGATGCGGCCTCGCGCCCCAAAACCCCCATCATCGCCTGTCGGACCTTCTCCACCTCCGCCGAATCAAAAGCCGGGTTCAAGAGCATGTCCGTGAAGAGGCCAAACCCCTTTTCCGCGAACTCATCAATGGTCTCGAACTTGCAGAAAGAAAACATCGGCGTGGTATACCGATCATCGTATGGTATCCACGGGTTGTCGTACAGGGTTGCCGTCGCGCCGATGCTGTTCAGTTCGCGCGAAAGTTTTGCCGCCGAGCGTGAGACGGTCCCTTTCTCCAGACAGCGATTCATGAAATCGGTGATTCCGGCCAGACTGTCCGGCTCGTTGGTCGAGCGGTTCTTGCCAAGTGCCATCATCGCGAAGACCTTGCTATCGGGGGATGACTTGACCAATACCGTCAGTCCGTTGCTTAGTGTGCGACGTGCGTAGGTCGCACAGTCATCTATCTTCATCGAGACCGAATCGGTCGACGGGTACGTGAGAGGAATGCCATTCGCCAAGTCAAACTGCGGAAACGTCGCCGAATCGAAATACGCCTTGACCTCATCGGCAGTCATACCAACCGCGCGGTAAGGAGTCTTGGAGGAATCATCGAGCGGTCGCACAGTCGTGACCACATAGTTGGGTTGCTCAAGCCATTGACGTGCCGCGCTGAACATCTGCACAGGTGTAACCTTCGCCAGCAGGTCGGGATACTGTTGAATGAAATCCCACCCACCGGTCATCAACATCGGCGCGATCATAAAACCGTAATAGTGCAGCTTCTCGGCGTTGTAGATGTCCTGCGTCTTGACCGAAGTCTTGATCCCTTCGAGTATCCCGACATCAAGATCTCCCTCGAACGAAGACAGGTTGCGCAGCGTGCTCTGCACGGTATTGATGATCTGGAGGTAGTTCTCCGGTTTCTCGCTCACCACGCTGATATCCACACGACCCAGATCAGGATAACTGGTCAGTGAGGTTGACACTTCCGATGCCAGAGGGGTGCTTCCGAGCAACGCCTGCTTGAGCGGGGAGACCTCATCAAGATTCAGGTACTGCACCAGCAGATCCATCGGCAGGTATGAAGAGTCACTGATGAGCGGGGCTTCAAACGAGAAGTTGATATAGGTCGAGGTCACCGCGGCGACCGTGTCTACACGAACCACCCCTGATATCCGCTCTACAGTGAACGGATGAAACTCCGGTGCCTGACCGGACGCCTTGCCAAATATCCCCGCCACTGTCTGCTTCATCTGGGCCGCATCAAAATCGCCGATGATCATCGTCACCATATTCCCCGGAGTGTAGTATTTCTTCCAGTAGGCGATGATCGCGTCCCGATCGATATTCTCGATGAATGACTTGTATCCAAGAACCGGCCGACCGTATGGAGTTTTGCCGTAAGCGATCTCTGAAAAGAGTTCGTCAGATGGGGCCGATGGCGCATCCATGTCTTTGTTGATCTCTTCGATCACGACCTTGCGCTCTTTCGCCATTTCCGCCTCGGGGAAGACCGAGTTGAACAACATATCCGCCTGGACAGTCATGCCATAGTCGATGTACTGCTTCGGCAGCAGCACGAGATAGGCAGTGAGGTCTTTGCGCGTAAAGGCGTTGATATACCCGCCCAGATCGCTGATCGAACGATCGATCTGCTCGCGCGACATAGTTGTGGTGCCGTCAAAGAGCAGATGTTCGAGGAAATGGGTGATGCCGTTCTCAAATTTCCCTTCGTACCGACTGCCGGATTTCACGAAGACCAGACTGGCCACCATGGGTGAGCTGTGGTTCTCCTTGAGAATAACCTGCATCCCGTTATCGAGGGTAAGGGTCTCAGTTTGGGCAGAGACTCCGGCTGTCAGAAAAGCGAGAGAAAACAGTAGGGCTAAGAGCGTACGCATATCGACTCCAGGGAATGACTGTTCAATCGGTGCACATCACCAAGTCAGGCGACATGTACGTCTGGTAACTTATTGTCCCGCAATAAGCCTGTCAAGTCCTGTGCAGAAAATGGCGTTGACTTTGAAGGATTTACGGGTATATTTCCCGCGGTTAAATCATGCAGAGACTGATATCCCACATTTCAAGAACCGCCCGCGTGGTCACTGTCGCAATGCTACTTATGGCTTTGCTTGTTTCAGTCGGCTATACGGGACAGGGAAAGATCGTATGCAAGGCTGCCCTGCCGTCTCAAGTTGAGCAGCCGGTCGAGGATCAGGTTCTGCTCAATACCGGAGCCGCTGAGCCGTCCGGCGGCAAGATGGCACCCAGCAAGTCGACCAATTCGCTCCCCGCGATCATCAACGCGATCCCGATGGTCTTCAAGTCGATCGACGAGAAGACCCAATCATACGACCGTCCGGCTTTCGAATGCGCGTATCTCAAGGCATTCGATGTCGAGCCGAATTCCGGTCGCCTGCCGATGACATCCTCCATGATCTCGACCGATCTGGGACGTCAGGCTACTCTCCTGGGTGCCAAGCCCTCCGGCACCATGTAATCTCTCTTGTGGCGCTTCACGCGCCCTTCCGTTTGTTCACTCACTACAGTCTTAATCAATAGTTGAAAGGGACAACCATGACGTCACAAAAATGGCGTGTGGCCCTGACGGTGCTACTGGTTGTAGCGGCGATCTGGGCTTTCTGGAACACGTTCGAATTATGGACCATGAGCGACGCCGAAAAGCAGGCGTTGCAGGAGAAGGATCCTGGAAAGATGCTGCAAATGCAGCAGAAGGCGATCCGTCTCGGACTTGACTTGCAGGGAGGCATTCATGTCGTCCTGCGTGTGCGACTTGACCAACTCGACGAAGCCGCCCGCCAGGGCGCTGTCGACCGAGCTATCCAGGTCGTGCGCAACCGAATTGACGCCCTCGGCGTGGCCGAGCCGGTGATTCAGAAGGAAGGGGATGATCGGATCATCGTCGACCTTCCGGGATATACCGATGCTGCCCGTGCGGAAGAACTTATCGGCCAGACCGCTGTGCTTGAATTCAAGCTGCTCGAAAGCATCGAGACCGCCAATCTCTTGCTGGCGAAGATCGATACAGCGATCTCAACAATTGAGCGCGAAAAGTCGGGGCAGACGGCCGCGACCACTACGCCTTCCACTACTCCCACGACCGCTGACAGCCAGAATCAGGTTATGGCGGACTTGATGGGAGATACCACTAAGAAGGATACGAGCGCGTCGGCCTATGAGTATGAAGAAACGACCGATTACTCCACCGACCCGCTGACCAGCCGACTCGAACTGACTCTTGTCTCCAGTCGGACCAGCACCGCCTGGCCGGGCTATACTGTGAACAAGAAGGATCAGGCATTGATCGATCGTTGGTTGAAAGACCCGCGCGTCAAAGCATTGATTCCGCCTGATGTTGAGTTTGCCTGGTCGACCCGCCCGGCGATCCGCGAGGCTCGCGAAGTGTACGAACTTTACTTGCTCAAGCGTAAAGTCCAGTTCCCCGGCAACAAAGTCGAAGGAATCAGCCTTGGCCGCGAGAACATGGGCGGCATGGCAGTGAACTTCAAGCTCTCCGGCGACGCGGCGGCGCGTTTTGCGCAGTTGACCGGCGCCAACATCGACAAGCCGTTGGCGATCGTCATGGATGATCGCGTTGAATCCGCGGCATTCATTAATTCCAAGATCCGTAACTCCGGCCAGATCACGATGGGTTCCGGCGCCTCGTTCGATGATGCCCGTAATCTTGAGATCGTACTCAAGGCCGGTTCGCTCCCCGCGCCGGTTGAGATCATCGCGAAGAATGTGGTTGGCGCCACGCTCGGCTCTGATACGATCAGCAAAGGATTCTGGGCGGCTCTCGTCGGATTGTTTTTGGTGCTTGCCTATATCGCGTTCTATTATAAGGTCTCCGGTTTGATCGCCGATATCGGTCTCATTTTCAACCTGTTCTTCCTGCTTGCGGTCATGGCGGCGCTTCACGCGACCCTGACGATGCCGGGTATAGCGGGGATCATCTTGACCATTGGTATGTCGGTCGACTCGAACATCCTGATCTTCGAGCGAATTCGCGAGGAATTGCTGGCCGGGAAGACGGTGCGTGCGGCGATCGATGCCGGTTACGACCGCGCCTGGGTGGCGATCCTCGATTCGCACGTGACGACTCTTATCACGGCCGGTGCGCTGTTCATTCTCGGCTCCGGCTCCATCAAAGGCTTCGCGGTCTCCCTCTTCTGGGGTGTGTTGATCTCGCTGTTCACGGCGTACGTCATCACCAAGTTGATCTTTGACTTCCGCAAGCAGTACAAAACGTTGAGCATTTAACCGGAGAGGACACGATGTTTTCCCTTATCAAAAAGGTTCCAAACATAGATTTCATCTCCAAACGCAAGTTTGCGTTTATCCTGTCGGCCATCCTGGCCGCGATCGGGATCTTTGCCTTCGTGATGATCTCTGTCGGCAAAGGGAATATGGGGATAGATTTCGCGGGGGGCGTGCTGGTGCAGGGGCACTTTGCGCAGTCAGTTGATATCAATCAGGTTCGCGACGCTGTCACCGGCGAATTTCCCGAGGCTCAAGTGAACGAGGTCACGGACTTTTCGGGCGGTAACGCTTTCATGGTGAAGACCAAGCGGCCCGAGACTGAACAGGAAGGCGCCGAGAAGATCAGACGGATCGGCGAGATCATCCGGACCAAGTTCGCCGGAAATACTTTCACGGTGGATCGCGAGAGTATTATTGGTCCGGCTGTTGGTGAGCAGCTCCGCAAGGATGCGCGTTTCGCCATCATATTGTCGATCATCGGCATCATGGTGTACATCTGGTTCCGGTTCGACTTCCGTTCCGGTGTCGCCGCGACAGTCGCGATGGTGCATGATGTTCTCGCGGTACTCGGCATCTTCTACTTGCTCGGACTCGAGTTCGACTTGCTGGTGTTGTCGGCTTTGCTGACGCTGGCCGGTTACTCGCTGACCGACAAGGTGGTGGTGTACGACCGAATTCGCGAAAATCTTCGCAAATTCCGGACGCGCGCCGAGTTTGTGCCGTGCATCAACCGCTCCATCAACGAGACCTTGTCCCGTACTATCAACACGTCGACTACGGTAATCGTGGTGGTGGTGATGGTCTTCATCGGCGGCGAGACACTGCGCAACTTCGCGCTGGCGCTCGTCCTCGGTGTGGCGATCGGAACGTACTCGTCCATCTTTGTGGCGAGCCCGATCATCGCCGAGTGGGAAGCCCGCTCCCCGAAGCGGTTCAAATAGTTGCTGAACTAAACGACATAAAAAAAGGCGGAGCCATTTGGCTCCGCCCTTTTTATTTTGAAAGGATCCTTACTACTTCCAGTCAGCCACGAAGATATTGGTCTCTCCCTGCACGCTGCCGTTGCGATTCGAGGCGAAGACCAGACGCTTGCCGTCGTGAGTGAACATCGGAAATCCATCGAACGATTCGTTATGCGTCACCTGCTCGATCTGCTTGGTGGCGATATCCAACAAAAACAGATCAAAATTGCGCAACTTCGGGTCATTCATGTTTGAGCAGAAGATGAGCTGTTTGCCGTTCGGGTGAAAATACGGCGCGAAATTGGCCGCGCCATTCGAGGTCAACTGGATCGGCGTGCGGTCTTTCAGATTCATGATGTATATCTCCAGCTTGCTCGGACGGATCAGCCCGTCGGCCAGCAGAGCCTGGTAGTCTTTCAAAGCGTCACCGGTCGGGCGCGAGGCGCGCCAGCAGATCCACTCGCCATCATAAGAAAAGAACGCGCCGCCATCGTATCCCGGCATATTGGTCAACTGCTCGACCCCTGAGCCGTCCGGATTCATCAGGTAAAGCTCAAGGTCTCCTGTGCGGACGGAGGTAAAGAGGATCTTGTCACCCTTGGGCGAATAGACCGCTTCGGCGTCATATCCCTCAGTCTCGGTCAAGCGGACGATATTGGAGCCATCCGGGTCTGCCTTGAAGATGTCGTATGACTTGTACAGCGACCAGACATAGCCGCGCGACATGTCCGCCTTGGGTGGACAGGCAGAGTCGGCCAAATGGGTTGAGGCGTAGATGATTGCCTTGCCGTCCGGTGCGATGAATGAACAGGTGGTGGCGCCGCGTCCTGGCGAAACCATCCGGACGTTGGAACCATCCCCGTTCATCCGATAGATGGCGTCGCAGGCGCGTCCATCCCGCTCGGATTGAAAGATCAGTTCGGTCCCTTCATAGTTCCAGTACGCTTCGGCATTTTGTCCGCCAAAAGTTATTTGGCGGATATTTGAGAGACGCGACTCCCCCGGCAGGACCAGTGAATCGGCCGGATCGGTTGATTGTGGGGCAGGGTCGGCGGCAAGCAGACTCGCGGCCATCCCGATCAAGAGTAGGCAAAGAAATGAGAATTTGCGAATCACGTGAGGATCTCCTTATCTAAGACTGATACACTCTATGCTTGAAAAGGTAGCAGACGAATCGCCGGCTGGCAAGAGGGCTTAGCGGTAACGGATCTTGAGGTACAGTATCGCCGCGGCCATACTTAGGGTCACCACGTTGGCCAGAATCACCGGCACCGACCCGACCAGGAAGCCATAAACAAGCCAGAGGGATATTCCGAGACAGAAGATGATGTACATAGCGAGCGACACGTCTTTCACCGATTTCGTTCGCCAGGCTTGAATGAATTGCGGGAAAAAAGCGGCTGACGTGAGTGTGCCCGCTACCAGACCGAGTATGGTGACGCTGTCCATCGTCATTGATTAGAACCGGTATCCCGCGCTGACGCGAAAAGTCTCATCGAGCTCTGAATGATGCAGATAGGCGAAATCGATGGTGACCCGTCGAATGTCCAGCCCCGCCCCGGTAGTAAAACGGCCGATATCAAATCCGGCCCGCCCGAAGATCATTTCCTTGTAGCCAAGCTCCCACCCAAAGTGAGAGTCGAGAGAGATATCCCCGGTCCAGTATCGAGCCGCCTCGCGCAGCCCCTCAAACTTCACATCGCCTGACATCACGAAGCGTCCGACAAAGTCGCGGTACTGGGTGCTCAGCATCAGTGACGGCTTGACGGTCGGATAGATCGATTCGCTATTGCCGCCGGAGTCAAATGTCTCGCCGGAGTAGCGAATGAATCCGGTAGTCGCGTCGGTGACCATTAGCCCAACGGTCGCGAACTGATATGGCTGAAAGAGTAACCCGGCATCCAGAGTCAAGCCATACCCTGACTCGGTGCCGATATCCCGATAGATCACCTTAGCGGTCAGACCGAAGTCGATCCGTGAAGAGAGTTGTCCCGCAATTGAACCCGCGAAAAGGAAATCACCGTGGTTTTCCTCTTTGAGGACATATGGTCGATTGTACTGGTCAAGTTGGGTGATCTTGATGCCGCCACCGCCTAGGTAGTAGACGTAGAAGCCAAATCGCTGGATCAGTGAATTGGCGCGTGGTCGGGCATCCACATACGATACAAAATCGTGATTGAGCAGGGAGCCAAAGGTTTCGGCGTGCATGGCGGTCAGGTAACGGCCGTCGAGACGATTCATTCCAGCGGGATTCCAATATGCGGCGGTGCCGTCAAACGGTCCTGCGATCACCGCGCCTCCCATGGCCAACCCCCGCGCGCCAACGCCAAGCGAGAATGCTTCGCCGGCATACTTGGCGGCATTCGCTGAGGTCACCATTAGCGTGAGGATGGCAAAAAGATGTAAGGGGCGGAGTCTCATTGGTCTACTAATGTACGCAGGCGCCTCGCGGTCGTCCATTCACAATTTGGGCAGGCATAAAAATGGCGGGGTTCGTCTGAACCCCGCCGGTAACACCCAAAAAGGAGATACAGAACTTACTTCGTGCCTTCGGCGCCGGTCTTGGCTTCTTTCTTGGAAGCGCAGGCGGCCATCTCTTCAGGCGTGCAGGTCTTGGAGCAGCCAGCACCCGCGGCCTTGGTGTTGGCACCAGTGGTGGTGGCGACAGCCGGGATGATCTGGGCTTCGTAACCCTTGTTGGCAACAGTCTGAGTCAAGGTCTCGGCTTTGGTCTTGGCCGGGTCGATGCAGACCAGCGCGGAACCATCTTTGTAGTTCACGCTGAGGACTTTCACGACGCCAGGGGTCTTCTCAAGAGCGGCCGTCACTGAGCCTTCGCAGCCACCACAGGTCATCCCCTTGATGTTCATGTTGACCATTTCCATCTTGCCTTCGTAGCCGCACAGCTTGGCGCACTCTTCAGCGGACATGGTCTTCATCATGGCGGCGCATTCTTCGGCCGTCAACTTCTTGCCAGCGAGATTGCAAGTGCCATCAGCGGAAGCGGTCGTGGCAGTCGCCTTCTCGCCACACGAGGAACCGGAGCCGATCATCTTGGCATTGGTCCCTTCGGTCTTGCTGCCACAGGTCGACTTGGAGGCGGTTGTGGCACTGGTCTTGGTGCCGCTACAGTTTTCACCGGCGACTACCGGCGCGACAGTCAAAGCGAGAACCGCCAGACCGGACAGACCGAGAAAAATCATCTTCTTCATGTGTTACTCCTCTTCGGATTTTGCCTAATGGTTATTTTCTGTCGTTCAATATATCAATTTTGTCTATTCGGAGCAATCTCTAGTTCACGGGGTGGATCGGCTACCAGCCTACTTTCCCGTGTCTCATTAAACACCTGAGCAAATACGCGGTTCCAAAATGTCCGAATTTCTGGTTCCTTGGCCGGTGACTCAATCTATCCTT
>CAYNIJ010000012.1:0-109720 GCA_964397415.1 uncultured Ignavibacteriales bacterium
GCGAGTTCTTGACAGACCGTTGAGCGGCATACGTCCCCGTCTGCCGCTCTTCATTTCAATGTCTATCTCCGTTACGGGCAATTCTGAAAGAAACCGCCCGGTGGATACCAAAAGACAAGATACTGAATTAAGATCGAGAGATCTGAAAGGTCAATTCCACCACTCGAATTCGCATTCGCCTCCTCCGGACACGGCAACTCCGGTCGTGGGTCACCGACTAGATACGCGATCAATAACGACAAGTCCGACAGATCAGGAGTCTCACTCGGCGACTTATTAACATTCCCCGTCCTCCCTATACAGCAGGACAGATCACACACGTCCCCCAGCCCGTCGCTGTCACTATCCTCCTGCAACGGATTGGCGACATCAACACAGTTGTCGCACATATTCCCCACCCCATCCAGATCATTGTCTTCCTGCAACGGATTCGCGACCGACAGGCAATTATCACAACCATCCCCCACGCCATCTGCGTCAACATCCTGCTGCAGCGGATTGGCCACAGTCGCGCAATTGTCGCAATTGTCACCCAATCCGTCACTGTCCGTATCTTCCTGAAGAGGATTCGCGACTGTCAGGCAATTGTCGCACGGATCCCCCACCCCGTCCGCGTCGCCATCCTCCTGCCCCGGATTGGCGATATCCGGGCAGTTGTCGTCAGGATCCAAAATGCCGTCATTGTCGCTGTCAAACGTGACATACGCGTAGAGCCGTTCACCGACGATCGAATCCACGCGCACCGTTATCCCCGATGGCCCGTAGTACCCCTGGCTGTTCGGCGTGGTCGATGGTCCGAAACTCTGCTGTCCCGGCGTTTCACTCGAGAACAACGCCCCTTTGCGTGATTCATACGGATACCACCACTGCGCCGAATCGGTCACCCGCCCTTCCGGGTTGAACGTGTGCGGCCGCGCCGGGTCATACCCCGCGTCCTCGACGATCGCCTTATAATGCGGATAGGTCGGTGTGCCGTTGTTCGACCAGAAACCCATCGCGTCGTCGATATGCGTGATCAACAGCCCGCGGTCGAGCGTATCGCATCCGAACGTCAGGTCGGGCCAGAAGTAGACTGAAAAATCCGAATCAGTCCGGTCGAATCGTTTTCCTGACCGAGGATTGCGGAACTCCAGGAGATAGTACTCCGTCGTCGAATGCTGGATCGGCAGGATATAAAGCGAACTGTCGCTGTACGCTTCGATATTTTTCAGTACGATCTGCTGCGCGATCCCATCCGCCACTATCGGCGTCACCCAGTTGAGGTTCTTTTTGCTCCATCCGCAGAGATGCGATGGTACATCCGAACGCATCGAGAGGATCCCGTACCCGCCAAACCCCATCAGGCACCAGTCATACAGCGGGTGGTCATTGTAATCATTCGGCGTGTAAAATGACGGAACGTACAGCTTGTCATTGTAATCATAAAGGTCGGGCAATCCCAGATTGTGCGTCAGCTCATGGCAGAAGACGCGTATGCGATTGACCGAATACTCTCCGGTGAACGCCGATGGGAATTCCGGGTTATGCTCGGGATACGCTTCCGGCGATGTATTCCATCTCGACACCATCTTGCCGTCGAATGGTCCCGGTCCGTATCCCAGCCCATAGATATACGCGTACGACCAGATATCATTCGCGTCATGCGAATCCTCCTGCCCGACTCCGGACCGGATAAACACGACCGCGTCGACCACTCCGTCGTTATTGGCGTCATACTGACTGAAATCCACGGAATCATCGATCGCCGGCAGGATCGACTCGAAATCAAACCCCGATGAGTACGGCTGCATCACGCGGTACTTGATCACTTCGCCGGTCACCGTCAGCCGCCCGTATGAAACTTCCTCGAAATACTCTGCCACCGACCCGCCCGGCCAGACTCCGTGAGAGAAATAGAGCTGAGTCAGAGTATCTTTGGTGAATGAACAGGGACGGTCCGGCCAGTCGACGAGGACAGCCACAACCCGCAACAGGTCGCCGTCATATCGATACTGCGCAAGAGCTGCGCTGTCGGCGGCCGACAATTGCGAGGCCGGCATTCGCCCGAACTGGCGAACCAAAACATCTTCGGGAACATCAAAGAGTATCCCCCGCGAAAGATCGATCCCCATGACCGATGGCGCTGCTGCAAGCAGACAGATGACAGACACCAGCGTTATCGACGCACGCATCGCTTGAACCCTCCTGACACTGTCGTGGAAAAAGAAGAACGCAGTCTCGGAATGGGTAAAATATAGATAACATTGCGTGATCTGTCAATGATTAACCAACGCGCACCAACCGGCAGGCCGAAACCCTTGCCCGAAGGGTCCGCGAAACGGAGGTTTCGACACTACAATAGGAATGTAGGTCAGGAACCTTGCTCGCCGACGGCGAGTCGCGAAGCGAGTTCCTGACAATTCATTTTCTTCTGTTAGTAAACGTCAGGAACCGGCTCTGCCGCCCTTCGGGTAAAGTTCCTGACCTACAGATCTTGAATATGAGCAGCAGACGTCCCCGTCTGCCCTGCATACTCCTCCAATTCCGTACCCCACCATTTATGGTGGGACTCACTGAGCCGTCATCGCGAGCCTCGCCAGCACCGCGCTCACTTCTCAATCGCCACTCGCCGACAGCGAGGCGTCGCGATCTCAATATATCCCCACAACATTTTTGGCCCGTCCCCCCTCTTTATCTTCAGCAATATTCCGTCAACACTTCCTCCGAACAATCACATCACACGCCTTTTACTCGTCACCGTTCAACCATGTTCCGACTTTTAGACATTTCGCGTGTATAATCTCACAACTGATGAGACAACCAAACCACTATGTGATCGGCAGACGTCTCCGTCTGCCGTTTACCAACTTCTATTGTTGACAACCCCACTCTTTCTTTGCATACCTACTATATGAACTACCGGATCTTCTTCATTCTCGCTCTCATTCTCGTCGCCATTCTGTCCGGATGTCGCCCGTACGACGAGGGCGTTAGCGAGGCTCCCCGCGCTCCGTCCGGTGGCGTCGGCAAATGGCAGGTCGTCTGGGTCGATCCGCAGATCCTCGAATCCGGCGCCAATTTCACGCTCATCCGTTCCTCGCGCCTCGACTCGGTCGCGGTTGAGAAAAATATCGATTACACTCCCGGCAATACACCGTCGGTCATGTTTCATATCGAAACATCCTGCAATGTCACGGTCGAACTTCTCGACTCAAAAGACCAGCGGATCAATCGCCTCCTCTCAAAACGGATCGGCGAGGGCCACTACAAGGTGTCACTTGACGAACGCGAATTGAAGCCCGGCGTCTACAGCCTCAAAGCATCCTACTGCGGACGAACCGCCAAAAAGACCTTCGCCGTCACCCGCTAACTCATTCCCGCATCTATTTTTCAGATAATCAGAAAATTCCTCGTCTCCTTGCTGGAATAGTATCGGATTCCGCCGATATATGGGATACTTCCCCCTTTCGGGGGACGACTGAAGTGGAGCTCGCGACTAAGGACGAGGAGTAACTGATGCCTACTATTCTGGTAGTAGACGATAAAGATTCGATGCGCAACATGTTGACCCAAACCCTCACTGAAGAAGGGTATCGGGTCGATGCTGCCGAAGACGGCAAGAAGGCTCTTGATCTCGTCAGGAACAAGTCATATGACCTGGTACTGACCGACCTCAAAATGCCCAACATCGATGGCCTCGAGCTGCTCAGCTCGGTCAAGGAGATCGATGATGAAACCTCTGTTATCGTGATGACCGCCTACGGCACCATTGAAGATGCCGTCAACGCCATGAAGCGCGGCGCTTACGATTTCATCACCAAACCATTCGACACCGAACATCTCTGCGTCATGGTCAACCGCGCGCTGGAGAATCGACGCATGCAGGCCGAGAATACCCTGCTTCGCGAAGAACTCCTCTCCGGCCACGGCCTCGACAATATCATTGGCAAAAATGAATCGATGAAAGAGCTTTCGGTATTGGTGCAGAAAGTCGCCAAGTCCGATGCGTCCGTTCTGCTCCAGGGTGAATCCGGCACAGGAAAAGAACTCTTCGCCCGCGCCATCCATTCGCTCTCCAATCGCAAGAACGGCCCGTATATCGCCATCAACTGCGCCGCGATCCCGCATGAACTTCTGGAGAACGAACTCTTCGGCTCCGAGAAGGGCGCATTCACCGGCGCCCATGCCCGCAAAATGGGAAAATTCGAGATCGCCAATGGGGGCACCGTGTTTCTCGATGAGATCGGCGACATGGATATCTCTTTGCAGGCAAAACTGCTTCGCGTTTTGCAGTTGAAGAATTTCGAGCGCCTCGGCGGGACGAAGACTGTCGATGTTGACGTTCGCGTCATTGCCGCCACCAATATGGAATTGCAGGAGTTGATCGCGCAGAAGAAATTCCGCGAGGATCTCTACTATCGCCTGTCTGTTTTCCCGCTCAATATCCCGCCACTGCGGGATCGACGTGATGATGTTTCCGCCCTGGCCGACTTCTTCATCGACAAGTATTGCCGTGAACTGAAAAAGCCGCTCAAGTCGATGACCCGCGAAGCCCTTTCGCTCATCGAACGGTACCACTGGCCCGGCAATGTCCGCGAACTGGAAAACACCATGGAACGCGCGGTCATTTTGGCCGAAGGTAAAAAGATCACGCCGGAACATCTGGCTATCCGCCTTCAGCGCACTGACGAAGTTCAGTTGCGCGATGGCGCCGGACTAAAAGAGATCGGCGCGATGGCTCAGGCGCGCGCGGAAAAATCGACCATCCTGCGTATCCTTAAACAGGTCCGCGGCAACAAACGGAAATGCGCGCAGATTCTAAAGATCGACTATACGACGCTCTTCGATAAGATCAAGAAATACGGTATCGAAGAAGAGTTGAACGAACAGTACGCCGCCGTCCGCGACGACAATTAGACTTTTCGCGATCTGATCTCAGGGGGAGTTCAAAGGGAGGATAGAGGAAGGCCGAGGGATTCGGGGCGACCGGGGGGCTGGGGAGGGATTCGAATTCATCATTCATGGGCGGGACCGACAGTTAGTGTCCGACGGGGAGAGAATAGACAGCGCGAGCTTCAGGGGAGATACAAAACCCGTCATTCGGCGGGTTTTTTATTCTTTGCTCTAACATCAATTGAATGAATTGCCTCATCCCAGCGAAAGCTGGGATCCACTTCTCCGTAGGTCGGGTTGAGCGGCTTCTCCGCCTGCTCGCTATTATCTCAAATCCTTCCCCAGCAAAGCCCGACACTTACTCTTCTCCCCCCCTCCCCTTTTTCCACCGTACCCCACCATTTATGGTGGGACTCCCAATCGCCGCCCCAGCGAAACCCGACACCTTTGCGCGGCAGACCTCCGGGTCTGCCCGCAAATCTACCCCTTCATCACCTCGGCCGCGTGCGCCTTGATCGCCTTTACATTCTGCGCGATCAACTTGTCCAGCACCTTCATGTCGATATCTTCAAGGCTCTTGATATACAGGCACCCCTTCCCCGTCTTATGCTTCCCCAGCTTCTTCATCATCTCGGGTGACTCGCGCTGCGTCAGCACATAGAGTGTCAGCGCCGCCTTGCGCGGCGAAAACCCGATTATCAGCCACTCCAACTCCCGCCCCGTCGAATACTTCAGTTTGATCTTCCCGAATCCGACGATACTTGGCCCCCACATCTTCGGCTGGGCCTTGGTATGCTTTTTCATCAGCGCGATGATCTGTTTGCACTCTTTGCGACGGACCGGGTCTTCGACTGCGTCGACGAATTTCGCTACACTGGCGTCATTCTCTTTCGTTTTCAGTTCTGCCATTTGGTGAGATCCTATTTAATGAAACGCCTAATTATTCTGTGAATACCTCTTCCGGTTGATCGCGACTGTCTGCATTAGCAACTCTTCCAGCGCATCTAGGTCGACATCCGCCAGCCGCTTGACATAAAGACAGACCTTCCCGGTTGTATGCTTCCCCAGCCGTTTCATCAGCTCAGGCTTCTCTTTCCCGGTTATGACATACAGCGTCAGGGCTTGTTTGCGAGGCGAAAACGCGAGGATCGGCCAGTCCAAAACACTCCCATCGGCATATGGCAAATTCATCGAACCGAATCCGATGATATACTCTCCCCACATCACCGGCTTTTCCCCGGTGATCTTCTTCATCATGGATGTGATCGTTTTGCTGTCCGTGCGTCGTTGTTCATTCTCGAGCGCGTCGATGAACTTCGCCACACTTGCTTTGGTTGGTCTGGTTTTCGCCTCGGCCACGCATGCCTCACAGGTAATGAACTGTCCGCTTAGATATGGACAATATATGCCTACGTTGCGTTTCAGCAAGCCCCCGGGTATTCGAGCAAAGCCCGACACCTTTGCGCGGCAGACCTCCCGGTCTGCCCGACCCTCACACCTTCACACCCCCAGGGCAGACGAGGACGTCCACCGCTCAAATCACACCCTAACACCTTCCCCCGCCATCACTTACCCCACACTCTTGTCCACTTTCCTATTGACAATTGCTCATGAATTGACGTTATTAGCCGACAATGTAGCTAACGGCGTCCGGCCAATGGTCGGGGCTTCCGACCGAGAAACCAGACCGGCTGCCACTGTGTGAGTGCAAGAAGGTATGGAAAGTCCGCTAGTCAGTCGAAATGTTCTGATGCTTAATCAGAACTACGAACCATTATCTATCTGCTCCGCTCGACGCGCCATCATTCTTCTTTTCCAGGGTAAAGCTGAAATGATCGAGACCGCCGATGGTCTCAAGCTACGTTCGGTCAATTCCGCCTGGCCGCTCCCCTCGATCGTCCGCCTCTGGTCGTACAAGAAGGTCCCCTACAAACGGATCATGCTGACGCGCAAAAATATCCTGACGCGCGACGGCCACCGTTGCCAGTACTGCGGCATCACCAAGGGCCCCATGACGGTCGACCATGTCATCCCCAAAATGCACAAAGGGGCCGATACCTGGGAGAACCTCGTCTGCGCCTGTGTCAAATGCAATAATAGGAAAGGTGACAGGTCACCGGAACAGGCCGGCATGACTCTGCTGAAACGCCCCACCCGCCCGAGCCATATTCATTTCATCCAGCGATATATCGGCGTCTCCGACCAGCGCTGGAGGCAATACCTGTTTATGGATTGATGTCGGAATTAGGGTCGCGCGACTGCGATCGATTCCCCTCATCCGGCGCTCTGCGCCACCTTCTCCCTTAGGGAGAAGGGAAATTCCCCTCTCCTTCTGGGAGAGGGTGCCTCGAAGAGGCGGGTGAGGGGACCCCATCACATCGACCCACAACCCGATTTGCGTGCTTCGTCTATCTCCCCAACCCCAACTTCTTGCACAACTTCGCCAGCGTCTTTTGCTCCGCCTGCGATAACACCGCCATCTCCCGCTCGACAATCGATGCATGCTTCGGGAAGATCCGCGCGATCAGCTTCCTCCCCGCGTCGGTCAAAGAGATATTCCAGACCCGGCCATCGGCCTCGTCCTTCACCCGACGCACCAACGCCGACTTCTCCAGATTGTCGATCACCATCGTGAGATTGCCGGATGTTTTGAGGATCTTGGATGCCAGTTCCTTCTGGCAGAGCGGCCCGAGATGATAGAGCGCTTCGAGCACCCCGAACTGACTGATCGTCAACCCCAGCTCATCGAGATATTTATGAATACGCGATGTCGCCGACTCGGTCCCCCGCACGAGCACCGTATATGTTGCCAACGCCTGCCCGGCCCTCCCCACCGGCCTCGCCGCCGGACTCCCCGATGCCCTTGCCACCGATTTTGCCGCTGCCCTTGCCATCGGTCTATCCGCTGCTCTTGCTACAAGTTTTGCAGCTGGCTTAGCCGTTGGCCGCTCGGCTCTCTTCTCTGTCACCTTCTCCGCCTGTCTCGTCGCCCGTGTCATAGCCATATCACCTTTCCCTCCCTGCTACTATAACAGTGATCGGCTGGAAAAGGTTAATGTTAAACTATGGAAAGTGAAATGCCCCCTCACCCGCCCCCGCCTTCGCGGGGGCACCCTCTCCCAGAGGGAGAGGGGAAGTAATGGCACGTATGTCCTGCTTCTCCAGTCAGTTTCTCTTTTGAGTATCTCTCTTGAATTTTTCATACGGGTTTTCCTTCTCCCCCCGGGAGAAGGTGCCGCGAGGCGCCGGATGAGGGTCCCGATTGAGCGGCAGACGTCCCCGTCTGCGCAGAATCAAGTTTCGGGCAGAGCAGGAGCTCTGCCGCGCAAAACACAGCTGTCATTGTGAGAAATCGCGGCCTGCCTCTTCCACGTTATCACCGTCATTGCGAGGAGCATGCGAACGGAGTGTGCGGCCGACGAAGCAACCTCTCCCCTCCGCGATTTCGAAGCAACCCCCGCCTCATCCTCACTTATCCCGCCATGCGCATCACATACTCTGCGGAGATACCTTGCTCACCCATTCCGAACCCTCCATGTCTTGACACTGTTTTTTTCTTTAACTATACTCGCAAAATCTTTGACTCAGTTTGGAGGGAAATCATGTTTGACATTGACTGGAACTATCGGCCGGAAAGCTATTGGACGGCTCCAGATCCGTTGTCCAAAATTGTCGGCAATGTAAAAGGCACGACTCGACGGAAAATGATTGAAGATGCCGTGAGGAATCACACGCTTGACGATATGCCGGACGAGCTATTGCAAGATACTCTGGAGGAAGATGTCCGCCTCACTCTCGGTCAAGTTCACCCGCAGCTTATGGGAGGCGAATACCTTCCAGATTATTCATCTGACGAGATAGAAATTGCAAGGGTGTCAATGAAATCGACAACTGGAGACGTCATTAGCATCCGCGCCAGGAAACTCGGAGACAGGATTCGATATAGTGTTGTCGACGAGTATGCAATGAGATTTGTACTTCAGAAGCCTGAGTCCGAAATGCCACTGACAATGTCAGAAATAGTTGATCTGATTGATAGTGTGCGATGGGGTAGTGAGGTCGATGAATCAGAGGAACAGACGAATGTGTCGGAAGACGCGGAAGTGTTCGTCGGACTTACGTCCTCTCTGCGAGATCTCAATATAGATTCTGGTATTGAGACTATGGCGGACTTTGTCTCAGTTACGTCTGTTATCTACCCACAACTGGAGACACACTATCTTAAGGAAGCGAAAGTCTGGTACATTTCCCATTGGCTGGAGCAGGATATGTACGCTCTAATCTCGGGCTCATGGGAGTGGGAAGGGGACAAACTAGTGGACTCCGAAGGCGACGTTGTTGCATATCGACAAACATCTAGAGTAATCTGGGCCGGAGATCCAGTCCCTTCACTCTTAAAGCTCTCTCCAGTCATTCTTAAGGTATTACTTGGGGTCGTAATCTCAAACTGGAGACAATTGCCGCTAGAAGTGATCTCTGAGGCAGAGTCGATATGCAGACAATTGCAATAGCCTCAACAGCCGCGCTCTGTGATAAGGTGGCGCGAAGCGCCGGATGAGGGTTCCCTACGTCGGCTGACTCCGCAGCAACGCCAATACTTCCTGATAATCCCCCGGCAGATCCGCCTCGCACACCAGCTGTTCCCCAGTCTCTGGATGTTTCAACGCCAGCCTGCACGCGTGCAGCGCCTGATGATCCAATATCGATAGTATCTTCCGCGCGAGCAGACGCTCCGGCGCGAATATCCCCCGCACCCAACGCTCCCGTCCGCCATACTCCGGATCCCCCAGCACCGGATGTCCCAGATGCGCGAAATGCACACGTATCTGGTGTGTCCGCCCCGTCTGCAGATTCACCTCGTGAAATTCAACCGAACGAAACCGCTCTTTGAGCTGATACTCCGTCACCGCCGGTTTGCCGCTCTCCACCACCGCCATCTTCGTTCGCTCGTTCGGCGAGCGCCCGATCGGCATGTTAATTTTCCCCTTCTCCTTCGGCATATGCCCGCAGATGATCGCCAGGTAGGTCCGCTTGATCTCGCGGTTCGCCAGCATCGCCTGAAGTTTCACCAGCGTCTCTTCCTGCTTGGCGATAAGCAGTAGCCCCGACGTGTTTTTGTCGAGTCGATGCACTATCCCCGGTCGATGTCCCCCTTTTAACTCCGGCAGTGATTCGAAATGATGCACCAGCGCGTTCGCCAATGTCCCCGCCGAATTTCCCGCGGCCGGGTACATCACCATCCCAACCGGCTTGTTTATCACCGCGAGATAGTCATCCTCATAGACGATATCCAGCGGGATCGACTCGGCGCGCAGATAGGTCACGGGCGGGAGTGGAATCAGGATCGTGACCGACTCCCCTCCCTTGAGCTGATACCGCGATGGTTGCGCTTTCCCGTCGACCAGGATATCCGAATCGTCGATAAGTTTCTGCACCCGACTCCGCGACAGCTTGAGTTCTTCCTGCGCCGCCACCCAGCTATCCAGACGCGTGGATGCGGCATATAGAGGGACAGTCAGTGTCACCTGGCGACGTTCCGTTTTTCCTGATGACCCGCTCATTCTGGTTTATCCGCCGTTGGGATCAATCTCTCACTCAACTTGGCGAACTGCGCGATGGATATCTCTTCCGCACGGCAATTCTCCGCGAGGTTAAGCTCCGCGAGGATGATCCTCAGCCGCGCGACATCGCCGATAATATTGGGAACTAAGTTATTGATAAGCGTCTTCCTTCGTTGTGTGAATGCCGCGCGCACCACTTTTTCCATTTTCTCAAGGTCGAATTTTGGCACCACCGGCCACGGCTCCAACTTTATCACCGCGCTGACCACTTCGGGCGGCGGTGCAAAGGCGTGCTGCGGGACATCAAAACAGTACGTCGCGTCAAAATGTATCTGCGTAAAGATCCCGAGTGGTGACCAGTCTTTGCTTCCCGGCGAGCCGGTGATGCGCCACGCCATTTCACGCTGGACCATGAACACCGCCATCTGTATCCGGTCGAAATACCGAACACACCAGTCGATGATCGGCGACGTGATATTGTATGGAAGGTTCCCCACCAGCACGAACCTGTCCAGATCGTAATCTTCGGGATGAAACGCGAGGAAATCCTTGTTGAGCAGCGTGGCGTTCGGATATTTGTCGAGCATCCGCTCAAGAGGGTTTATCAGGTCGCGGTCGAACTCGACCGCCCAGAGATTCGCGCCGGATTCGGCGAGCGGTAATGTCAGCTTTCCCCGCCCGGGACCAACTTCGAGGATCGTCTGATCTGCCTTCGGGCTGATCAGGTCGACCATCCGGGTGACGATCTTCTCCGACGTCAGGAAATGCTGGCCGAGCCGCTTCTTCGCATGGTACTCCGCCATATCATCCGCCAAATGTCTCCACCATCCGGTAGAGTTTGCGACAGGTCCGATCCGTTACCCGGACCACTTCCGCTTTGGTTATCCCACGCAGAGTGGCGAGCGTCTCCGCGACATACGACACATACGCCGGTACATTCGTTTTCCCGCGGTGCGGCACCGGCGTAAGATACGGCGCGTCCGTTTCCATAATTATCTTGTCCAGCGGCACCTGTTTCGCCATCTCCGCCATCCCCGCTTTCGGAAATGTTATCACGCCGCCGACCGACACGACAAAGCCGAGATCAAACACTCTCTCCGCGTCGTTTTTGTCGCCGGGAAAACAGTGAAAGACACCCCCCGGCAATTTCTTCGCGTACGGCTTGATTATCTCGAGTGTATCCTCGAACGCCTCCCGCGTATGTATCACCACTGGCATCTGCAATTCAACCGCCAGATCCAACTGCTCGCCAAATGCCCGCTTCTGCACCGGGCGCGGCGACATATCGCGATAATAATCCAACCCGATCTCCCCGATCGCCTGTATTTTCGTCCGCTTCGCCAGCTCTTTCAGTCGTGCCAATGCCTGCTGAGTGCACGTTGTCGCGTCATGCGGATGTATCCCAACCGTCCCATACACCATCTCATGCGCAGCGGCCAACGCCACGACATTCTCCGAGGACTCCATATCCGCGCCGATCGTCACAACGGCATCCACTCCCGCCGCTTTTGCCTGCGTCAGGAGTGGCTCAACTTCGTTATTGTAGACGCGTGAATCGAGATGACAGTGTGAGTCTATCATCAGCCTACTTTGGCGCCGGGCGACGCGATACCGTCCGGACGGACCAGCACCAGATGTTTGCCTGCCTTTGCCGCCAGCAACATCCCGCGCGATTCCACTCCCCGGATCACCGCCGGCTTGAGATTGGTCACCACGATGATATAGGTTCCGATGATCTGCTCGGGGGTATAATGCTCCGCTATCCCGGCGATGATCTGCCGCTGCTCTGTGCCGATATCGATCTGCAGCTTCAACAGCTTGTTCGCCCCCTCGACCCGTTCGGCGAAAAGCACCTGCGCGACCCGAAGATCCGCTTTCTGGAAATCTCCGATATCCAGCAGACTGTCATCGTTCGGCGCGATATCCGGCTTTTTCACTTCCGGCTTTTCCTTCAGCGCCGATGGCGTAAACGTCCCCTCGATACGCGGGAAGACCGGCTGGTCGATATTGATCACCGTCCCCGGTACCAGATCAAAGAACTCGCGCGCGTTCCGCAGGGTCAGCGTGGAATCATCCAGACCGAGCACTTCGCGAATCTCTGTCATCTTGCGCGGCATCACCGGATAGAGAATGATCGAGACGATCCGCAGCACTTCACAGCAGGCATACAGCACGCCTCCCTGCTTGTCTATTTCGCCCGCCTTGCGCAATTGCCACGGCGCGGCATCGTTGAAGAACTTGTTTGCCGCGCGCACCAGATTGAGCGCGTCAGCGATCGCGTTGCTTAACCGGAAATGCTTGATATGCGAATAGGCCGCGTCCGGCAACTGCTCGGTCAACAGCATCAACTGCTCCAGCCCCTCGATATTTCGATACGGCTCCGGCAATTTCCCGCCGAAGTCCGCCATGATCATCTTCGTGACGCGCGACACCAGATTCCCGAGGTCGTTCGCCAGATCCGAGTTGTACTGCGTCACAAACCGCTTCGCCTGAACATCGCCATCTATCCCGAACGGATACTGCGTCAACAGCAAGTATCGTGTCCCGTCCGGCCCGAACTGCGCGACCATGTCGTTCGGGTCTATGATATTCCCGAGCGTCTTGGACATCTTTTCGCCATCCACCGTGAAGAAGCCGTGGATATAGATCGTGTTCGGCAATTTCAGCCCGGCCGCCATTAACATGGCGGGCCAATACAGGGTATGAAACTTGAGGATATCTTTCCCTATCAGGTGAACCACTTCCCCTTCGTCCCACCAGAGATTGAACGACTTCGGGTCATCCCCATATCCAATACCTGTGATATAATTCGACAGCGCGTCCACCCAGACATACGCGACCTGCGTCCGGTCAAACGAGAGCGGAATCCCCCACTTCACTCGTTCACGCGAGACCGAGAAATCCGGCACATCCTGCCCGATCAATCCGAGCACTTCGTTGCGGCGTTCTTCAGGAAGTATCTGCAACTCTCCGGTCTCGATCATCGATTTGATCTTCTGGACATAGGCGGAGAGGCGGAAGAAATAGTTCTTCTCCCGCAATTTCTCCGGCGCGCGTTTGTGATCCGGGCACAGGCCGTCGACCAGATCCTTCTCCGTCAGAAACTTTTCACAGCCGGTGCAGTACAGCCCTTCGTAATAGCTGGAATAGATCACTTCGCGGCCGTCGGGAAGCCGCGCGCCGCGCATGACATCAAGTATCTTGTGTACCCCCTTAACATGTCGCTCGTCGGTCGTCCGGATGAAATGATCATACTCAATATCCAGGTTCTTCCAGGCGATCTTGAATTGCTGGGAGGTCTTGTCGCAGAACGCCTGCGGCGAAAGTCCGGCCGCCTCCGCGGCTTCGGCGACCTTCGTCCCATGCTCGTCCGTACCGGTCATGAAGAACGTGTCGCGTCCTTCCAGCCGGTGAAACCGCGCTATCAGATCCGCGGCTATCGAGCAGTACGCGTGACCGATATGCGGACGGTCATTCACGTAATAGATCGGGGTCGTTATGTAAAATGGCTGTGGCACCGCTTGCTCTTTCTCTGTTACTCTCGCTCGGCATCGTCGAGATGTCTCAATTCTTCCTTGTCATGTTGATCCATAGGCTCTTCCATACCGGCCATCTGCGCCGCGTGCGCGGCCCCCTTCCCCGACGGCAACCTGTCGACCGATATCAGCTCCTCCGCTTTCGCGCGCACCGGTATCCCATCCTCCGGCATGATCACCATCTCTTCATGGAAATAATCTATCCGCTGCAGCAAACCGGAACCGGCCTTGGTCGTGACGATCGCGCCAACCGGCGGGAATTTCTTCTTCGTCTCGATATACCCATCCACCTCGTACCGCAGACAGCACAGCAGCCGTCCGCAGTTGCCGGAGATCTTGGATGGATTCAATGACAGATCCTGCTCGCGCGCGTGGCTAGTCGATATCGGCGCAAAATCCCGGATGAACGTATTGCAGCACTGACGTTGCCCACAGATGCCGTACCCGTCGTTGCGGCGGGCTTCATCACGCACCCCTATCTGCCGCAACTCAATCCTCGTCCGGAAGCGCGACGCCAGGTCGCGCACCAGCGCGCGAAAATCCACCCGGTGATCCGCTGTGAAGAAGAACGTTATCTTGTTCCCGTCAAACTGACACTCCACATCGACCACCTTCATCGGTAGCCCATGTTTCCGGATCAGTTGGTAGAACTCCTTGCGGCAGTCCAGCTCGCGGCGAACCAGGTCATCGCGGCGCACCCGATCCTCTTTGCCAGCGGGGCGAAGGATCGAGCGCGGACGGTTACTCTCCCCGAACTTGACCTGCTTGTCAATCAACTTGGAGAGCAGACCGATATCTTCCCCCTGCTCGGCCTGCACGATAACATACTCGCGAAGCTTAAGGGTATGATGATAGCTATTGTAAAAGTACTCTTTGCGGGAGCCTTTGAATTCGACCAGATATATCTCGGCCATCGCCGTATTTCTCCCTTGGGAAAACTGAGCCGCGCCCGGCTACCGGACTGTCCGGACCGCCGCGCCAAGCCTAAGCGAGAGAGCGGCTACCGAAGGCTGAATATGCACGTTGCGCTGAAGGTCAGCAAGTGTGTTTTTGATCGCCGTCGTCATCGCCGGAGCCACTTCCGGGTCGACAAACGGCTGCGACAACCGCTTGATATCCGCCGCGTAATCCAGATTAATGATCTGCGTCTCATCCCCCGTCACCGCGTAATTGGCGCAGTCGCGAATGAGTGACCCCCAGAACAGGAAGACCGCTTCCGCCGCACCTCTGTCCTGGATGAACTCCAGCGCGCGCGAGACCGCCTCCGGCCCCGGCTCCAGGATAAGCGTCTTAAACAACAGGAATCCAGTCGCCCGCTGCGATAACTCTTCATTCTCTTCATCCGAGGCCAGTTCCACCGCCCTCCCGACATTTCCATCCGTTACCTTGGCGAAGAGAAGCGCCTTTTCTGGCGCGATGCCGTACTTGGTCGAAAGATATTTCGCGCAGACCTCGGTGTTGGCCCGCTCCAGTCGAATCAACTGCGAACGGGAGCGGATAGTCGGCAACAGGTTCTCCGCTTTCTCCGCGGTCAGGATCATCACCGTATCGGAGGGTGGTTCTTCTATCAGCTTGAGCAAAGCGTCCGCCGAGGCATGCAGCATCTTCTCCATCTGATAGAACAGCGCGACGCGGGTCTCCTGCTTATCTCCCTTGAGCGAGAGTCGCTTCTTCACCTCGCGCGCCATATCTATTGGCACCGTCAACTGCGAACTCGATGTCAGTATCGCGAAAGGCTCCGCCCGTTTGATGTCCAGCGATTCATTCGTCAGATCGATCCCCTCTTTGAGATCTTTGTGCGAGGGAATCGGGAGAACTATCTGAAGCAGTCCGGCATTGAGCGTCGAAATTTGGCGACAACTGGGACATTCTCCGCACGGCACCAGCACACCATCCATCTCTTTCCGATTCGGACAATTTAATAGCGCCGCGAATGACAGCGCCAGAGGCCAATGCCCCAATCCCTCCTTGCCGGAGAAGAGATAGGTCGAAGCTACGCGCCCCGATGCTACCGAGCGAGAAAGCAACTCCCAGGCTTTCGGTTGGATCTGTCGAATATCAGAAAGTATCAAGTCGGATCCAGTCCGCCGGGTTGAGCGACTGTTTCCCCCGGCGCAGTTCGAATTTCACCAATCCTTCGGCATTCGCGGTCCCCACTATTTCCCCCGCCCGCACCACCTGGTCGGTCAGGACGGATATCCTTCCCAGACCAGCGTACGTGGTGTAATGCTCGTTATCGTGATTGATAATAACGAAATTGCCGTAGCCGCGCAAATTCCCCGTATAGGCGACTTGCCCCGCCGCCACGGATGTGACATTCCCCGCCGGTTCCCCCTGGATCGTTATCCCTGGCGAAAATGATTTCAGTTTTGTGGTCGGATCGGTCGATCCCCCGTACCGCACCGTGATAGTCCCCCGAAATGGCGCTCGCAGTGTCCCTTGCAGAGTGGCGAAATCAACCGTCGGCTCATACTGCGTCTCCGGAGCTTCCTCCGCCTGCTTTTTCTGCTTGGCTTCGAGGCGCGCGACGATCGCTTCCATCTCTTTGGCCGCCTGTTGGAGCATTGATATCCGGTCCGCCTCTTCCTTTTTCATCTGCACCAGCTTGTCGAGCGCTTTTTCCTGCTTCTGCTTACGTGACTGCTCGAGCGCAACAGTTGTCTCGCGACGCTTCTTCTGCTTCGTCACCTTCCCCTGCTGACTCGACAGTTTCTCCAGCTCCTGCATCGATTGGTCGAAAAACTGTGAGGCCTGCGCCAGATTCCCCTGCTCGAAATTCACCAGCGCCGTCAGGTAGATCATCTTCCGATTGGTCTGATACTCCGTCGACGGATGATCCACCAGATCGGTGGTCAGCCGTGGATTGGTCAGGTAAAACTGCCGAAGTGATCCAAGGAACCGCCGTCGCGTCAGGTCGAGCGTCTGCTGACGCGAACCGAACTGCGACTCCGCGTCCTTGATATTTTTCTGCAACCGCGTCAGATCGCGATTCAATTTGGTCAGCGTCTGTTGCTCTTTGGCCAGGCGCTTGTCATAGTCGGTCAGCGCTTTTTGCACGCGCGACTCTTCCTGGCGAAGCGAGTCGAGTTTCTGCCGCGAACGACTCACATCCTTCTGGATCTTCTCCAGCTCTTTTCGTTGTTGCTTGACATCCTCGGACTCCTGCGCCATTGCGGAGAACGCCGACAGGGCAACCAGTGCCATCAGCAACAGGATGTAACGCGCCGTTTTCATTTGAGTAGCTTGCGGATCCCCAGGAGGCCGGAGATCGCCCCCAGCAGAGCCGCCGCGAGGCAGAAGTAGAAGATCAGCATCCCCGATGGCAGCACCACCGGAAACTGCGTGAATTCAAAATTGGCATGGGCATACCAGACCACCACCCACCCGAGCAGAGCCGAGAGCCCGGCCAGCAGAAATCCTTCGAGCAGGAATGGCGCGGCCACAAAAAACTTCCCCGCCCCCATCAGGATCATCTGGTGAAACCCCATCCCTCGCGCGCGGGTCATCAGGCGAATCGAATTCGATGACGTTATCACCGCCGTCAGCAGGATTATCAACCCGATCCCCCAGCCAACCGTGCTGACTATCGACCGCGTATGTTCTGCCTTCACCAGCCAGTCTCGGCTGTAAAGAACATCCTCAACGCCGTCCATCGCGGTTATCTGTTGCTCGATATGCAGCATCTCAGCGGCGTTCAGAGCTTCCGGTTTCAGCGTCAGCACCAGCGAGCGCGGCAACGGATTGAGTGAATCATACCCCACCAGCAGATCCAGACCGACCATCCGCGCCAGTTCTTCCCGCGCCTGCTCTTTGGTTATCTGCTGTAACGAGGCCACCCCGCCAATGCTCTGCACTCTATTCGACAATGTAGTCACCGACGAATCCGCCACTGACTCAGCGACAAACACTTCCATCCGCAACTGCTGAAGCAGATCAGCATAGAATTTGTCCGTCGAAAGCGCCGTCACCCAAAAGATATTGAACAGAAGAAATATCAGGGTCAGTGAGAGCAGTGAGCCGAGCGTCACCCCCGGATGGCGGAGCAGCGTCTTCGCCGATTCCTTCAGCACAAACCGGCTTCGCGTCATTTCAACATCCCCCCAGCTATCTCATAGCTTGTGCTGTTGGGAAGGTCTATCGGCGGTTTCTCCGAGGTCAGCATGATCAGCGACCGTCCCGACCGCGATGCCTGCACCAGATAATCCAGCACCCGCAGATAGGTTTTGGCGTCCAATCCGGCGGAAGGTTCATCGATTATCATCAATGGCTGATACGCGATGGAGGCTCGCGCGATCTGCACCAGCATATTCTCGACGCGCGTTAATGACGACGGATATTGACCGGCATGATTCAACAGCGAAAACTCACCCAGAATCTTGAGCATCCGTTCGCGCTGAAGCTCCGGTCGTTCCCCGGCGATGATCGCCGGCATCAAGATATTTTCGGCGACCGTCAGCGACGGAACGAGGCTGAATGGACCACCCACCCCACCGATCTTTCGGCGTATCCGCTTCAACTGTCGCCCGGAGGGCCGGACAAACTGTTCGCCGAACAGCTCGATTGTGCCGCTCAACGGATGTTGGAGCCCCAAAAGCAGCTCAAAAAGAGTGGTCTTGCCGGAGCCGGCCCCGCCGATAATAACAGCAGAGCGCCCCGTCTCAAGCGTAAATGACAGCCCCGCAAACAGCTCTTCCCCCCGCTGGGTGCGGATCTGGATATTGGACAGGTGTACGAGCGTTCCTTGCACAGTTTTTGACCTTTAACGCGCCGGTTTGACAATTGCATCGGCTATCTGTACTTTGGCGCGTATAACTTGAAATCTTGTACCCGTATGGATAGTAAAAAAGCGATGAAGACTGGACAAACTAAAAACCGCCGCCACTTGAACTTCCCGATGGTGATCCTCTTCTCCCTCCTGCTCCTGGCAACCGGACTGCAGGCGCAGGACTGGAAAGCGTCCAAATTCCCGATCGAAGAGACCATCACCGGCATGCACTTCCCCACCCCGGCACTCGGCTATCTTGTCACTTCGGGTGGGAAATACGGCATTACTCGCGATGGCGGCAAATATTGGGACCTGTACACCATCACCGGCGCCCGCGCGCTTGAAGATGTCTACTTCAAGTCAAAGGATACCGGACTGGCGGTCGGACGTTTTGGCCAGATCTATCGCACCGTCGACGGCACCAAGCAGTGGGAAGACCGCAGTATCAAGGATACCACTGTCTGGATCACCAGCGCCGTTTTCTTGAACGACACAATCGCTGTAGCGACCGGTCTCAAACCGTCCGAAAACCTCTCCGGCGTCCTCTATCGCAGTATCGATGGCGGCAAAAAGTGGGAGAAATCGGACGTCACCGGCATGGGCTTCGGCGAACTCTGTCTCGCCAAAGGACTCCCCGTCTGCTTCCAGTCCTATGGCCGTCTCAATTACTCGACCGACAAAGGCGCCACCTGGCAATACTTGAGCACAGTCAGCGGCAAAGCCGGCCGCGCCACCGCGTTCTTCAACAATACCGGGATCATCTGCGGCAATGAAGCTATGTGCGCGTTCTCCCGCGATCGCGGCAAAACCTGGACCACTGTCCCGCTTGAAGGCGACGCCGCCCTTACCTCCGCGGTGCTGGTCGATGATTCACTCGGTTATGTCGGAGGAACCGGCGGACATTTGCTGGTGACCAGAGATGGCGGCAAAACATGGAAGAAAGATGGCACATTGCCGCAGCCGATGGATATCGCCAAACTGACTCTGGCGGGTGATAAGCTGTTTGTCGGTGCCGCGAACGGATTCGTTTTCTACCGACCCTTGCCCAAGAAGTAAACTCTCTACTCAATCCGCTCGGGTCATTGATTTCAGTCGCGATATTTCGGTCGATGTCAGCAACCGCCACTCTCCGGTCTTCATCCCGCGCGTAGTGATACCGGCAAATTCGACCCGTCGGAGTTTCATCACCGGAAATCCCACCGCTTTGCAGAGCTGTTTCACCTCGCGCTTGCGTCCTTCGTGCAGCGTCAGACGGATTCGCGTCGACTTCTTGACAAATCCA
Source organism: uncultured Ignavibacteriales bacterium (assembly GCA_964397415.1). Taxonomy (GTDB): domain Bacteria; phylum Zixibacteria; class MSB-5A5; order GN15; family FEB-12; genus FEB-12. The sequence goes on from CAYNIJ010000012.1 coordinate 20,017, forward strand.
AGGATATCAACTCTCGCCTTGCCAATAGCGCCGTCCTCGAGGCGTATCCCCTTCTGGATCTGATCCACCGCCATTTTGGTGAATTCCCCCTCCACCAACGCTTCGTAAACTTTTGTAACCTCAAATTTCGGATGCGCCAGGCGATACGCCAGTTCCCCATCATTGGTCAGCAACAGCACCCCTTCGGTATCATAATCCAGCCGTCCGACCGGATAGACCCGATGCTCCAATTTTCTGAGGAAATGCGTGACCGTTTTCCGCTTGAACGGATCCGACAGGGTCGTCATCACCATCGGTGGCTTGTTGAGCACAACGTACACCTGCCGTTGCACCGGACGGACCTCGACTCCATCAACCTTGACGACATCGGTCGTCTCGTCGATGATGGTACCGACTTTTTCGATCGTATGGTCGTTGAGGGTAACAAGACCTTCGGCGATCAATCCCTCCGCCCCACGCCGGGAGGTCACCCCGCACATGGACAGGTACTTGTTGATACGAATCACGGTTGCTCCAGTTGATGGAAGGTACGGAGAAGTCAGCCCGAAGTAAAGGGCTACTCGGTCTTGTCCGTTGGCTCGCTGTCGCCGGCTGTTACCGTGCTCTCGAGCGCGTCTTCGGTATCTGACTGGAAAGCAGACTCGTCGTGTGGATCATCGTTGATGGAGAACCGGCGTCCCGCGACTTCGCGTACTGTCTCCGACAACAACCCGGCGTCCAACGGGCGGTCGTCGGCGTACTGCGACGGATCGTACGTTCCATCCGCGACATTCAGCTTCGCCTCGATAGCCGAAGCTGATTCATCAGTGAGGTCCAATTCGGTCTGTTCTCGGGCCTGGGCCGCGGCGAGCATTTCCTCGATCTCCGACATTCTCGGCAGAGCATCAAGGCTGGCCAGTCCGAAAAACTTCAGGAACTCATCGGTCGTGCCGTACTGCAGCGGTTTCCCCACCGTTTTGGCCCGTCCGACGATCGTGATCATATTCTTTTCCATCATATTCTGCAGCACGCCATCGGAGGCGACGCCGCGAATATGTTCTATTTCGGTCTTGGTCACCGGCTGTTTGTAAGCGACGATAGCCACGGTTTCGAGCGCGGCCCGCGTCAGCCGCATCTTGCGACGGCGCGTGAACAGCTCCTCTACATAGCCGATGTAGTCAGGCAGAATATGGTACTGATAGCCGCCCGCGATCTCGCGAATGCGAAACGCGCTGCCGGTCTCCATGTATCGATTATTGAGCGTCGCCACCGCTTCGTTTATCTTCGAGGGAGTCGCGGTCTCCAGAAGTTGCGATATCCGTTTGGCCGGGAGTGGCTCCGGCGAAGCCAGCACTAATGCTTCAACTATCGAGGCGAGTTGGCTGCTGTCGCTCACACCGCCTCCGCCTGCTCGCTCATCGCCGTCACCTCGACAAGATCAAGATTCTCGGTCGGTATCGGCACATGATAGAACTCCCCGCGATACAGCCGTATCTCGGTGAACGGCGCTGCCTGCATGATGCTGATGCGACGCGTGCGGGCCAGTTCGAGGATGGCGATAAACGTCACCACCGCCACGATCCGCTTCTGCGACTGCTCGAACAACTCGATGAACGGCGCATATTCTCTATCCTGCAACGCCAACAGAACCGACTTTATGCGGTCCTCGATCGTGATCTCTTCGACGATCACTTCGTGCACCACTTCCTCGTGGCGCGTCGACATCACCGCCTTGAACGCTGAGACCAGATCAAACAGCGTGGTCGCGGGACTGAGATCGACCTTCCCTTTCACTTCGCCCAAAAGCGGCGGCGGGACAAAGGTCGTCTCTTCCATCAGCGCGCGGTCGCGCAGAATGTCACCGGCCTCTTTGTACTTCTTGTACTCGAGGAGCGCCATGATCAGTTCTTCGCGCGGATCATCTTCTTCCGGATCATTCTCATCACGCGGCAACAGCAGGCGCGCCTTGATGTGGATCAAAGTTGCCGCCATCAGGATGAACTCACCGGCCACCTCGAGATTGAGATTCCGCATGATATCGAGATAGCTCAGATACTGCTGCGTGATGCGCGAGATCGGAATATCATAAATATCCACCTCCTCTTTCTTGATCAGAAAGAGCAGCAGATCCATCGGGCCGTTGAAAACGTCCAGATCGACCCGGTAGTCGGTGGTTGAATTGGTGAGAGTCTGTTCCATCTATTTCTTCTTTCGGTAGTTCATTTTCATCCGCTCGCGCACTTTCTCCATCACGTTCTGCGCGCGGGAACGGGCGCGTTCCGCGCCGGTGGTCAGAATATCCCAGACTCGGTCCGGATGTTTCACCAGGTCGGTGCGGCGGGCGCGTATTGGGCGAAGCGCTTCATTCAGGTTATGCGCCAGCTTCATCTTGCAGTCAACACAACCCAATTCACCAGTGCGGCACGGCGGCGCGATCTCTTCCGCGTGCGTCGGCGTGTACACCCGATGTAACAGGTAGACCGGACATTTGTCCGGATTACCGGGATCCCCCTTGCGTAGCTTGTTCGGATCGGTGAAGAAAGTCTTCAGCCGCTTGGTCGTCTGCTCTTCGGTGAACTCGATCGGAATATGATTGTCGTATGATTTCGACATTTTCCGCGCGTCGGAGCCGAGTATCAAAGGTATCTCGGTGAACAACGCTTCGGGCTCATTGAACGTTTTTCCGTAGATCGTATTGAAGCGCTTGGCGAGGTCATTCGCCAGCCAGATATGCTTCTCTTGGTCTTTGCCGACAGGAACTTTGTTCGCGTTGTACAGGCAAATATCCGCCGCCTGAAGCACCGGATAACCAAGAAATCCGTACGTATCGAGCTGATCTTTCTTTTCGATATAGGTAGGGAGCCGTGTCAAGGTCGGCACGGTAATAAGCATCGAGAATATCAGATGCAGTTCCGCGTGCTCTTTGACATCGGACTGAATAAAGATCGCGACTTTCTCCGGATCGAGCCCGGCGGCGAGCCAATCGACCGCCATCTGGAAGACGCGCTCTTTCAGTTTCGAGGTATCTTCGTGTTCGCCGGTGAGGGAATGCCAGTCGACGATACAGCAGAACATGTGGTACTTGTCCTGCAGGGTGACCCAGTTGCGGAGCGCCCCTTCAAGATTGCCAACATGAAGGGCGCCAGACGGTTGCATGCCGGAGAGGATAGTCTCCCGACGTGCGCTGGTCGCTTCGGTCGGCTGCGTTTTGGTCTCTGTTGTCGTCGTCATAGCAGTTACTTTTATACCTGTAAGGGGCAAATGGTACCGTCTGGCGTTGTGTAAATCAAATAAAAACAAGCGCTTGAGAGCGGATTTTTTGGCTCTGGGTGTGGATAAGTTATTGTGGTGCTTGATGCGCGTCAGGCCACGGATTGAAACGTGACCTGACGGCGAAAATCTGCGTCGAAGACGTCCTCGTCTGCACGTCCCCTACTGCGCTTCGTTCTGGTCCGGCGGATACTGCACGTTGATCTGCGGCCACTCGATCTTCAGTCGCGCCGGGATGACCGGCCCATAGTCCGAAATTCGTAACATATTCTGCGCGCTCCGGCTACCCGCCGTGATATTGAAATCCTCATCCATATCAACCGTGTAGTAGTAGAAGTTCTCGACATCATCGTACAACTCAAGATCCATCGTCGTCGCCCAGGCACCGGGATAGGTGATCACATCAGTGCCGCTCATATGCGTCGCGACCTCGGTGATCTCCCATCCTTCGTAGATCAGCGCGTTGATCACCAGCGTCGCGTGCTTCTGAGCGGCATCGACCGATCCAAGATACTGGAAAAAGCGCATCAGGCCCGGATTGGATGAATCGTAGATCGGCAGATCACCGCCGCCGGCCCACGAGTAGTCGTACGTGATCTCTCCTGGTACATCAACCCACTGTCCTTCACCACCGACCAACCAATCTGCGGTTGCGTCCTTCTCGAAAAAGAACGGCGTGATCGGCTTGAACGGAACCTCACCCGGTTCATCGCGATGCGAATGGATATCCGCGCGGATCCGTATGTTGTAATTGTTCGTCAGTTTCAGCGTCCCATCCTCTTCGCGGGTTTGTGTGACCGTCCCTTCCCACTGCGAGATATTGACGATATTGCTCTTCCGGAAATCAGCGCCATCGGTCCCCTTCGTCTGCACGATCACCGGCCCCATCGAACCGGGCCCACGTAAAGGAAGTTGGCACTTGATGACGGTCGGCGTCCATGACGCGATCGTCAGCTCCGCTCCATTCACCGTTACCTTCCCGTTTGGCCCGGGATCCTCTCCGAATATTCCGTTGATCGTCAGCGTGTCAGTCGCGGCGTAGAGATCAAGGAACTGGATACTCGGCGCAAGCAAACCAAAATTCGATGACCCCGGATGATACCTCATGCGCGACGAGAATGTATTCACGCCATCTCCTCCCGGCTGAACATGGAAATTCCGGCTCTGCAGATCGGCAAAAACTTTTGAGACATCAAATGGCCGTTGTTTTGGATTCTCGCGCGGAAACGCCTTGTTCGCACCGAGGAATCGATCGAACAAGAATTCCGCCGCATAACATCCGCCTTTGCAGTCAAGCGTGGCATCCCAACCGAAATAGGCCGGGCCGCCTTTCGCCTGGATCGCGTTGCGGAACGACGATACCGAGTCCGACGCGCACGCGGTGATCACCACCATCGCGTTCGGCGCGAAATTCCCCCAGTAGTGCGTAATGAATCGCGACGTGATGCCGTAGTGGGTCTCGTTGACGGGATTACCGATCGCATTGGTATCCTTCGCCGCCGCCAACAGGCAGAGACGACCATTCCGGAGATCACTCGCGTAGGTATTGAGATTGCCAACTCCAGCCAACGACGACGACCAGATGCCATAATCCAGATTTCCGTCCGGCTGTATCCCGGCGCCCCCATGGCCGACATAAAAGATCACTCCCTCGCCGCCGATTGTCCGAAACTGCTCGACTGTCGAGCCGGAACCGGCACTAACATACCCGTTCGCCGAAAGCCAATTGCGCAGACGATTAGTGGTTGCGCCTGCCGACTGGAAGGCGGTTCCGACTGTCTGGATCACACGATAGCGCGCTGAACCGGGGAGATCTTCGAAAGCCGCAACATCGGCGGTTGCCGGATTACCAAACCGTCTGTCTATCTCTTCGCGACTGAGCGGCGGTGCTTCGGGGATAGGCATAAATGGTAATGTCTCGCCGGGGAGAGAATCATCCAATTCGCCAAAGCTGGCGCCGACCATGAACATCACGCCATCGGTGAAACGCGCGAAGACGTTGTTTCCGGAAGGATCCATCCCTACCGTATCAAACTCCGGTCTCCCCTGCATGAATGTCAGCACCCGTTGATTGAACTGGGCGACCGGCAGGTACATCAGCGAGTCCATATGTCCTTCCACCGCGTCCACCGCCGCCATTCGTGCAACGGGATCCATCAGCCCGGTATCCGCCGGACAGAGCCCAAGCGTGACATTGGGAATTGTCAGATAGCCGATCAACATTGCCAGGTCGGTCAGGTCGATGGTGCCGGTCCCCGAAATATTGGCCGCTTCGGGACAGGGCAAAGTCACATTGGGAATCGTCAGATAGCCGATCAGCATGGCGAGATCTGTCAGATCGATCGTCCCGGTTTGACTGACATTTCCACGCGTCCCGGTACAGCAGGACTGGGCCTGGCTGATGCTGGGAATTATCAGGGTGAGACACAGGCCACAGAAGAGGAGGATGAACAATGGTCGGATGGCGGTTCGCACAGTAGGCTCCTGGTCAAATCGGTTGAGAAGGCGAAGGGAGGGATGATCGGCATCCCGCGACGTTAAAATATACCTCATTGACCGATTTAGTCAAGGAACGAAGTCGGACGCGCAAGGTAAGAGGATTTCAGGCTTTGAGCGGCAGACGTCCACGTCTGCCCTGATTAAGAGCGAAGACCGGGCAGAGCAGGAGCTCTGCCGCGCAAGTCAGCGACTCACGGCTTGCAGTTGCGGCAGGGAGATAACCCCACCGCGATACCATCTTCTCGCGTCACGAAACGACGAAGGTTGTGTGGCTTGGTATCCTCTACCGATTCACAACCGGGGCGGTGCAACCGGTGCGAGGACATATTCGCGAGATAATATTCTTCGCGTTCATACGACAATCCAAACAACGCGCGCTTCGATTCGATCGCCCGCTTCTGCGCGTCGATCAAATGGCGGACTTCGGCGCGTCGGCTATCGTTGTCATTAAACAGATAGACATACGCCAAGCCGGAATCGACGATCGCCTGATTGACAAACAGCGTGTCATCGACATAGAGGTACCCGAGGAGTCGCCCATATTTGTCGCGGCGGGTGTCGGCGTATTCGACCTTGGCGGGGCGGTCTTTGGTCAGGCGTCCCAGCAGCTCGCGGGCCTCGTCATGGAAGCGCTCACCATTCTCGGGAGTATCAATAGAGAGCAAGCGGAGCTTGTCGCCGCCGGTCAGTTCAACCGTGTCGCCATCGATAACCTTTTTCACCGTAAAACGGGTCGATTCGCGCGCCGGACGGTCATGCCCGACCTGTTCGACATAACGGTACGATACGGCCGAAACAACGATCAACCCGGCGATCAGCCAGGTCAGTTTGCGGAGTTTCTTGCTTTTTCTACGCGAGCGCGCCATTCACCCTCACCTCGGACCATCCATGACTAGTCGGCACCAGCTCCACCAATGTCTCCACCTTCTGCTTCAACTCCTCGAAATGAGTGATCAGGATCATCTGCGGGAAATGCCGCCGTAAGGACATCAGCCCCTGCACCACCAGATCGCGGCGGGATTCATCCTGCGACCCAAAGACCTCATCGAGCATGACAAACGATCGCTCCATCCCGGCCGACTCGGTCAGCGCCTGCGAAATCGCCAGCCTGAGGCAGAGATTGGCGAGATCCGTCTCGCCGCCGGAGAAACGGTCGATCCCGTAAAACTGCCCCATGTCATTCACCTGGATCTGGTACTCCTCATCCAGTGACACTAAACTATATCGGCCATCGGTCATGTCAGCTAATAACTGGCCGGTCAATTCGGCCAGGCGGGGGCGGATGCGGGCGATCAGATGTTTCTTGAATTCCCCCAACAGCCGCGCCAGGGTCTCCGACCGGAACTGCTGGGCCCTGCTCTGCTCTATCTCCTGCGCGATTTTGGCGAACTGCTCGAGCTGTTGCTCGGCGAACTGGATCTCCTGGTTCGCCATGTCACGGGCATGGGACGCTTTTAGCGATGTCTCCTTCGCGGACTCGAACGCGGTCTGCGCGGCCTGCCAGTCGTGGGTCGCCTGGTCGAGCGCGGTTAGGTCAAAGCCGATTTTGGATACCGCGTCGCGAACGCCCGCCATCTCGGTCCGAAGGTCAGCCAGCTTGCGGTCGGTCTCGGCCAAGTCTGACTCAACCTGCGGCTGACGTTGGAGCCGACCCCTGACCTGCTGAAGTTTCGCGTCGACCTGCTCAAGCCGTGTCAACTCGGACTGAACCTGGGCAAACCGGGCGGGGTCGAAGAGACCATCCCCAAGTTGCGCGAGTTGGTTGCCGACAAACCAGAGTTGCGATTCGGCGGCGGCTTTCTTTTGCGTCAGCGATTCCTGCTCAGATTCCAGTTTCAGCTTCTGGCCGGTCAGGTCGGTCGCCGCTTTGGCAAGTCGCTCCAGTTCGGTCAACCTCGATTCGGCGGACTCACGCTTCTCCGCGAGGTCGGTCATTTGCTGTTCGAGTTGGTCATGTTCGGCGCGGATCGATGCCAGTTCATCGGTCAGATGTTGCCGGACCTGGTCGAGGTCATGCGCGGTCAACGGACGGAGACATCGGTCGCAGATCGGTTCGGTGTCGAGTTCGGACAGCGACTCCGCCTGTTTGGCGAGCTTGCGGACGACGCTATTCAATTGGTCGCGTTGCGTGGTCAGTTGGACGGCGCGATCCCGAATCGCGCTCAACTCCGTTCGCGCCAGTTCGAGATGGCGCGGGCTGTCCGGCGGAAGTTCGCCGAGCTGATGGTCGACCTGCGCGAGCAGATCGGCGGTCCGGCTCAATTGATCGGTGCAGGTGATCAGGTCGCGTTGCGCCGATTCGAGCTGAAGTTTCGTTTGGGCCCGGAGCGATTCGGTCTGCTGAAGTTGCCGGAGTCGGTTCAGTTCTTCGCGCGTTTCGGCCAGCTTGGCGACCTCGGATTCGAGCGCCGGAAGGCTCGCCCGATCGGCGGTCAGGGTGTCCAATTCGGCCGCGATCTTGGCGCGGGATTCAGCGAGCATGCTCTCGGAGCGGGCCATGGCCGCAAGCTCGTTTTCATAGCGGGAGCAGGCCGTTTCCCGCCCTTGCTGCTCCCGGAGCAGAGTGGTTTTTCTGGCCAAAACTCGGGCCGATTCTTCTTGTGCTCCGGCGGCTGTGGCGACCTGATTTTCATGTTCTGTTTGCTGCTCCCGAAGCATGGTCAGCCGTTGCGCCAGAGACTCCCGCGAGCCAACCTGCTCCTGCAGGAGTTTGAGCTTGTCGGACATCTGACGCGAGCTTTCTTTCGCCGCGGCTATCGCCCGGTCGACCCGTTCGATACCGAGCATCCCGGCCAGATGTTCGCGCCGTTTGGACGGCTGCAGATCGGTCAGCGCGTTGAGCTCCTGTTGCCGCGCCAGAAACGAAGTCAGGAAGCCGCGCCAATCTAGGCCAAGCAAGGTTTCGATATACCCGCGCGTTTCGGCGATACCGATCGACTCCGATGCTCCCGCGCGGTAGAGTTCAACCTCGGCGCGTTCGGACTTGCCGACCAGACGCCGGATCAAACGGTAGCTTTCACCTTTTAGTTCGAACGCCAGTTCGACGGAGCATGGATCCGACGGCGCGGCGAACGCGGCCTTGATCTCTTCTTTGCCGGACCGGGCGACCTGATGTCCGTACAGCGCCCAGGAGATCGCTTCGACGATGCTCGACTTGCCGGAACCGTTCGGCCCGATGATCCCGATCATCTGATCCGGGAGCGTGATGCGGGCATGCTTGATGACCCGGTAGTTGGTGATATCCACAGATTGGAGGCGCATGGACAGACAATGACCGCTCTTTCAGAATCCAAGTCAATAACGTTTCGAGTGTCGAGTTCGGGAGTTTGACGGATATCGCTTGGCGGAAGGCGACGCGCGGCGAATGGCCGATGTGGATAGATATATAATGTGGGTAGGCGGTGGATAAGAGCCCTCACCCGCCCGCCAAGGGCGGGCACCCTCTCCCAAAGGGAGAGGGGAAATTCACTGCTCCGGACAAGTTCATCTCCGTCCCGTCTCCTTTTGATTGGCAGGGTTTCCCTTCTCCCTTTGGGAGAAGGTGCCCGGAGGGCGGATGAGGGTTTGGAGAATCTCGGAAGAAAGAGGCTTCGACTGCGCTCAGTCCAATTAAAGTCTATCTCCTGTCCTACCTCACCATTCGGGCTGAGCGTAGTCGAAGCCCGAAGTACTCCCACCTTAACCACTACGGTCGGCGATTGTGGGGCCCACCATAAATGGTGGGGTACGGCATTCATGACCAAAGAACCGGCAGGTCACACTTCGAAGCGGAGCGCGGCTATCGGTGATCAAAGGCTGAGTTTGGTGCCATGCGGCTTCGAAGCAGGACCCGCCGGAACGACAGAGCGGGTGAGGGTTCGTGGCGTATGGGCAAAGGACCCGATGGGCGCATGCTCCCGGCTGCTACGCGCGGATCGGCGGACTGAATCACGCTCAGCATACCGTAGTTTGCCGTACTTCTCCCCCGTTTGCTCCCTTCTCCCCCTGCTTTCCCCCTCGTCACCGTGCCCCCGGAGGGTGTGAAATTGTGGAATCTGTTGACAAATAAGGTATTGACAAAAAACAGGAAAAGATTACCTTATTGTCCGAGTGTGTGTAATGTCTGGACTGGTTCGAGAGCCAAATTGTGACTGGTCAAGACACCGATTCCTTTCTTAATCAGACGAACGAATGATAACGATCTCGGACCCCCTCAGCAGGGTGTTTCCGTGTGATGTGTAGCTTCGTGCTATAGCCACTGGAAAACCCTGCAGAACCGAGCGCGATGCATTTGATCGTTCCTGCGTCTACCGCTTCTATCCACTATTTACTGCAACAACAACAGTAACATGAAACCCATAGTGGATAACCATTCAGGAGGTATCGATCAGTTCTTACCTGGATCGAGCATTCAGAAGCGACTCAAATTTTCACATTGCTATATTCGTAGGAGCGACTCCCCAGTAGGGCAGTTCCGAACCGGAGGCTCCCGACTCCAAGATGGGAATAACACATGAATTCGTGGCCTGAAGTTAGGATCTCACATTTCCCTAGACACAATGAGATTATGGAGAGCGTCCATATGGCCGATATAGCGGTTAGGCCGTGCTCCGGACTTCAGAAGGCGATTTCACCTATTCCTTTTTTAAGGAGGAATTAAATGTTAAAAAGACTGTTAACCGCGGTATTCGTTCTGGGGTGCTTCATGCTCCTGAGCGGTACAGCATTTTCCGGCACTACCCCCCCAGAAGTAGTGGGCAAGACGGTTAAGGGCGACCTCTCTTCGACGGCGTCCACTAATACCGGCGAGTCCCTGCTCCCCAAAGGGTATGTGACTCCGGCTAACCGTCCAGCAGAGAACCACTCCCATCAGCCGATGGTTCAGGGGCATTTTCGTCCTGCTGGAGCTGGCGTAGACACCACTGAGTGCTACATCATTGGTTGGGCGGACTGGGTCAACGCAACCTACTTCATCTCCTTCCCCCGTCGTAGTAATCACAACAACCAGGGATTGGCGATGCGGTATGATGGCCCATCCTTGCCGAACTACGTTGTTCAGGTCAATGGTGCTTACAACTGGATCTACCGTGTCGCCGAAGGCGTCCCGGATGGCCAGGCTGGCATAGTTGTCGAAGTGTGGGACGATATCGGCGGCTTGCCGAATACGCTCGTCTATACTGAGACCTTTGTCGTCCCAGCCTTTGCAAACCAGCCTAACTATCTCTATTTCCCGTTCACGACTCCGCCGACCCTTACTGGAAATTATCATATTTCCTTTAAGCCGGATCCGACGGGTCCGTCGACGGATACTATCGTTTTCACGTCTGACGATGCCGGTTACACTGGTATTGGTGGAACGGCGACTGTCACCGGTCGTGGTTCCCAGTACTCCGTTTCCGCCGGCATGTGGCTGACCGTCGCTGCCTACAACGGTGGCGCGCTGAACGTGAACTTCGATCAGTTCTCTGACTTCTGTCAGTATTACACTGAGTGCTACACCGAATTCTCGCCGCTGACCTCCGTGTCATTGTTCACGGTTCCCGGTCCGCCGCAGGCTCCGGCTGGTGGCGCTTCTCGTCTCGGCTTCGGACAGCGTTTCCTGGCCGCCGGTCCGGAAACTCTGAAGACCGTCACGATCTATCACTATGACTACAACGCGTCCGCTCCGGGTGCGTACTATACTCCTGCCAGCACGAACTACCCGGTCATTAAGGTCTGGGGCGACTCTGCTGGTCATCCGTATGTCAGCGCTGGTCCGCTTGCGTCAGTGAATGGTCCTTCGGGCCTTGCACTGTTCCCACAGACCGGTCTTGCCGGCGACGGATTCAACTACCTCGACATCGACTTCTCGTCGTTTAACCTGGTTCTGCTTGGTGGCTATCACATCACAATGGAAATGGCCGTCCCGACTCCAGTTAACGCGGCGAATGGTCGTCTGTTGATGTTGGTATCTAACGAACCGACGACCGACTTCTCGGGCGCCGACGTTATGTACACGCCGAGCATCAATCCGGCTTACGACTGGAAGAACACTGGCGTCCACCCTGTGTGGAACGGCATCAGCGGTCTTCCGGAAGTTGGTTTCTTGATTGAGCCGACGCTCTGTAAGGACGAGTTCTCGGCCTGCCAGGTCCAGCCGTCGTATATGGTTGGCGCGCACCTTCTCCTGTATATGGATATGTGCGGCTGGTATGGCTCGCGTAACGGTATCGCCGCGAAGTTCGTGGGAACTCCGGTGAATCGTATCGAAAAAGTCCGCTTCCAGTTGACAGATGAGACGTTTGATGCCTATCCCGATGTACCGAACTCGGTCGTCGTGAGCATCTTTACGTCTATCGGTGGTGCGATGGGTTCGGCGGTGTATTCTGATACACTGACGAACGCAGAGATCACTATGCTACCTGGGTGGACTGAAGTGGTAATCCCCGATGTTATCGCCTCCAACGAGTTCTTCGTGGCCGTGGAGCCGATATTCACTCTCGATGGCGACAATGAGTGGCTGTATTTCGCGCGCGAGCGTGTAACCACCACTCCTGGTGTGACACAGCAAATCAATGGCGGTATGTGGGTGAAGCTCTGCGCCGACAATCTGTGGTATCAAAACAACACGATTGCAGCGCTTGATAACTTCATTTGCGAGGCGGATTTCTGCTCAATTCCGCCTTCAACGTGGGCTTGCGGCGCGGCGGATGACTATCCGACCAACGCTCATGACTACGGCCGTACCGGTCACTCCAACGTTGCCTTGACTGATGCGTATTGCGATCTGAACAATATTTGGAAATACACGGATCCTGGATTCGGTAGCACTGCGGCTGGTGGCGGCGCCATCACCTTCAACGCTCCGATCATCTATGATACGTTTGTTGTCATGGTTCAGAACTCGAAGCTGAATATCCTCGAACTCAACACCGGTACTGTGCTGGCGTCCTTCACGGGTAACGTCGCTCCGTACTACATGGCCGTGTCATTGGTTCGCTCGACCCCGACGATCGCTACGATCAACGTGGCCGGCATCCCGACCCTTGTCATGTTCTATGGTGGTGGTAGCTCGATGATGGCCGTTAAGATGGAGCCTGGATTCCCGGCGTTGTGGGATCTGCGTTCGGCTAACGCCGTTGCCAAGGGCTATGCCGCTGGCGACGTGGCTTCCGGTTTCACGAACTACACCGCTCCGGTCGTTGTTGGCCAGACCGTGTATTTCGGTACCGGTACTTCTCGTATCCTTGCGGCTGATGCCGAAACCGGCAACAAGCTGTGGGGAGCCACACTGATCTCGACGCCGGTTCGTAACCTGGCGTATGACGGCACCGCTCTGTACGCCGCGACGATCGCCGCACCACCGGCTATTCCGGATGGTGACGTGTATGCGATCAACCCGGCGACCGGCGCCATCTTCTGGCAGTTGTCGACGGCCGGTGGCTACTACGGTACCACGGTTGACGGCTCTACCAACGAGACGTTTGCCGATCAGCTCGCCGTTCACAATGGTGAATTGTTCGCGGTTTCCGCGTACTTTACGCCGGTGTTCGACGATGAAGGTATTCTGTACAACATCAACGCTGTTGACGGCTCCCTTAACTGGACCTCGCCGACGCAGCATATCTATCAGGGTGGTGGCTTGACGGTCGGTCCGAACGTAATGATCGACGCGGCCAAGATCATCGTTCCTGGTGGTGCGACCTGGACCTCGACTCCGTTTGGTGGCACGATGATCGCTCATAACCGCTTCACCGGCGGTATTGACTGGATCAGCGACGCCGGCCCGGCGAAGACGACCGGTAGCAACCTTTCGAACGGGTTCATGACCTGCGAGAACGGTTTGGCTTCCCAGATCTACATTTGGAACTCTGACGGTTACCTGTCGTGCTTCAATGCCGATGACGGTAACGAGATCTTCCATCGTCGTTTGGACTACCTGTCACTCGGCTTCAACAGCCAGGGTGCTGGTGGCGCCATTGCTGATGATGGTAAGGTTGTGTTCGGTACGTTTGCTGGCGAACTGTATATGTTCGACAAGACCACCGATCGCGGCCGTCTTGAGATCATCGACTACACGCCGACGACACCGGTATCTTTCGGCAACTCTCTGAGCTTGCTGGTACCGCTGCCGGATATCTACACCAACACTGGTTGCGCTACCATTAGTGGTAACATGATCATCACCGACGCCCCGAACGGCTCGGTTGGTCCTGGCGCCCAGAAGTGGTCAGATTTCGACGTGACCGAGCGCGCGGCTTCCATCGCCGACCAGATCACCTCCCGCAGTGTCAAAGCCTTCAAGGGCGCTGGCCTCGTGACGGTGACTGATGAGACGACGGTTGACGTTTCCTCGACCCGTACGCTGAATCGCGCTGCCGCGGCAGTGCCGGTTTGGTTGAACAACGCTGCGGTGACCCCGATCGTGGTCAACCCCGGCGATACGTTTGACGTCGTTCTCGACGTTAACCAGAGCATCCTGCCGCGTGGACCGAACAAAGTCTACATCCAGTTCGACACCGACGATCCGGACTTCTTCGTGAACAACGTGACCGAAGATCCTGAAGTGTTGGCGACGCTGGTAGGCGGTTGCTTGATCGATACCACACACCTCCATTTTGGCGCCGGCTCTGCGAACCTGCAGACCGTGGCCAACTCTGGTCGTTTGGGTACCGGTGACTGGAACCCGACCCCGGGTAACTTTGACATCCTGGGTGACGCGGTTTCGTTCTATCAGGGCACCTACGTGTACGGCGTAACCCGTAACCGTGTGGCTCTGAACTCTCAGGACTGGTGGAGTGGCGGTGGCGAGGCTGATTCATGGATCTCCATGCAGGCTGACCCGAACCGTTGCAACGACGATTGCAAGCCCGCTCTCCAGACTGGCGTCTCTCTCGGTTCGATCACGACCGACGGTATCTCGTACACCCCGCTGACCGGTAACCTGGTCTGCAAGGACTACATTGACTCCGTCCTCATTTACGATCCGGATGGCGCCGGTGCGGCGGCCTGGAACTGGCTGAACTTTGAAACGGCGTTCTTCGATGCCGACTCAACGATGGGTCTGTATGTGTCGACGAGCACGTTCGGTGCAGTTGATGTTGCGGCTCCGTACGAAATGCTGAACGACGTTTCCGTCGAAGTTATGAAGGTAAAGACCCGCAACGGTCAGCAGCTTGATAACTGGAAGTTCGGCGTTGGTATTGACTATGATATCGTGAACCCGGATACCTGCGGTATCGACCGTACCATTTCGACGGTCTTTACCTACGGCGCGGATGCGAATCTTGGCGCCAAGGTCTGGGGTATGGTTAAGTTGCCGTTTGGCGGTGGCTGCGCTGGTGAAGAATACACGCCTCTCAAGAATACGAAGGCGTTGGATCGTGCCCAGTCAATGACCTCATCGTCAGCGGGCGGTACCGCTCGTGGCAACGGTTTCGTGGATTCGTCCTACTTCTGGATGAGCCAGCCGATCGGCGGTTCGTCACAGGGTAGCATGCACTCCGCGGACGACCAGGACGTGTTCGCGACCTTCGTCGAGAAGAGCTTTGCGGCGGGTGGAGATTCCATCATGTTCGCGATCGCTCACTTCGCGATGGTTGTGGATGGTCCGACCAATTCCGCTAACTACGCTCCGCTGGCCACCCTGCTGAACAAGTGGGTTGGTTACGGTCGTGGTGACATCAATAATGACGGCATCGTCAACCTTGCTGACATTATTGCTCTGGCTGATAACGTTGCCGGCTCCGGTCCTGGCGCCATTCCGTTCGCTCACCTCGGTGACGTGAACAATGACGGCTCGATCAACTCGGCTGACGTCACTTACCTGGTGAATTACTACTTCCACTATGGCCCGTGCCCGGTGGGAGCGTTCATCATCCAGTAAGCGATGTAACGTAATCAGACCGCTGATTAACGCGGGAGGCTTCGGCCTCCCGCGTTTTTTTGTTGGGTAAATGGGCTTCGACTGCGCTCAGCCCGATGGGAAGGAGATCGCGACGGTTTGCCACGGAGAGTCCGGTTGAGATGAACGGGTGGTGCAGGCAAACCTCGCGATGACGTTTACTCCCGTCGGGCATTCCATGCAACTAGCCTACGCGATGACAGGTACTGGTGGGGGCAATACGTGCAATTGGCCAGAGCGAAGTCGAAGGCCAATTGTTCTTACGGGAGGCTATGCTCTGATAGTCGGCCTTCGACTTCGCTCTGGCCGATCAGGTATGAGTCCACAACCCCTTATAGGTGGGAGAAGAGATACTGACATACGAGCAGAGGCGTCAGGTCACACTTCGAAGCGGGGCACGGATATCGGTGATGGTTGGCGGAAGGGTGGCGGCGGTCGGCTTCGAAGCAGGACCTGACGCAACGGTTTTGGGCGGCGATTGAGAAGCCCACCATAAATGGTGGGGTACGGTCTTGAAAGACAGACCGATTTTTTTCCTGTCTCAGTGGAAGGGTGGGGTGTATACTCTGAACGATGGAACTGAGATCGACAGAGCAGAAACAGGCGGAACTTCAGGCGCAGATACTGACGCCCTTGCTGGGAGATCTCTTTCAGATCGACGCGATCTATCCGCATGACGGGAAATGGGTGGTCAGCCTGACTTTCCGGTATGAGCGGGCGAAGTCGGTCAAACATCTCAAGGAACGGCTGAGACTGGCGGGGTATCGGTTCACGCTGGTGGAGAATCCGGACGGGCCGTTGCTGTTGACGATGGATCCCAAACGCCATCTGCATATCCCTCCCCTGAATATCATTCTGTTTGTCGCGACGCTGATATCGGTTTACGTGGTGCCAGTGTTTATCCGTTTCGGAACCTGGGAAGCGACCAAAGCGGCGATGGCGCGCGGCGAAGGGATCGTATTCGCGCTGGCGATAACTTCGATACTGCTGGTGCATGAGATGGGGCATTTTGTGGCGAGTCGGCGGCGACATATCGCAACTTCGTGGCCGTACTTTTTGCCTGCGCCGAATCTGTTCGGGACATTTGGCGCGGTGATAAAATCGCGGTCGCCCTTCTGGAACCGTCGCGACCTGATGGAAGTCGGGGCGGCCGGGCCGATATTCGGCTGGATAGTGGCGATAGGATGGCTGGCGATCGGTTTCGCGCAGACGAAGATCGTGATGGTGTCGAATCTTCAGTTGGGGGATCTGGCCTGGTCCTTGACCGGGGAATCAATACTCTTTCGTTTTCTCGCATTGATGCAGGTCGGGGCGGCGCCGGATGGATACACATATGTCCTTTCGGAGGCGGCCTTCGCCGGATGGGCGGGATTACTGGTGACGGCGATAAACCTGTTGCCGATAGGCCAGCTCGATGGCGGGCATATCACCTACAGTCTGGTCAGACGGAGACAGGCAATACTCGGCTGGTTCGCGGTGGTCTGCCTTGCGCTGTTGGGATTTCAGTCGATGATGTGGTGGTTGTTCGCGGCGATGGGGATGGTGTTCGGGGTGGCGCATCCGCCGACGCTCCAGGATGAAAAACCGTTGACTCGAACGGCGCGGTGGATGGGAGTGATCGCGCTGATTATTCTGCTGTTGTCGTTTACGCCGGTACCGATTCAGACTTGAGGACCGAGTCGAGGATAGTGATATCCTCGTCGCGTCCGTACAATTCCCGGAAATCAATCAATCCAGCTCTGAGGACATCGAGGAAGATGTCGACCAGCTTCGGGTCGAACTGCCGTCCGCGATTGATGATCAATTCGCGCAGGGCGATCGCAAGCGTCGCGCCTTTGCGGTAGGGGCGGTCGGAAAGGATGGCGTCAAACGTATCGACGACGGCGAGGAGTCTTCCCTCTATCGGAATCTCTTCGCCCGCGAGACCATTGGGATAGCCGGCGCCGTCGTAGCGTTCGTGGTGTGCGGCGATATACGGGAGCGACGGTTTGAAGAGTTCAATATCGCGGACGATGCGGAGGCCGACATTCGGATGGTTGAGCATCTTCTCGCGCTCTTCATCGGTGAGGCGATCCGGTTTGTTGAGGATCGAATCGGGGACGCCGATCTTGCCGATGTCGTGGAGGGTGCATCCAACAATTAGATGGTTGATGCGGGTTTCGGACCAGCCCATAAAGCGAGCGACGCGCTCGGCGAGTTTTATGACGCGGTCGGTATGACCGGCGGTGTAATTATCCCGGGCTTCGATAGCGTTGGCCAGCGCGCGGATAGCCTGCAGATACGACGTCTGCAGGTTGTTGTAAAGCATGTTGTTCGCAATGGCCGAGCCGGCGGAGTTGGTGAGGATGGTGAGAACATCCATCTGCCCCGGGCTGATGCGATAGAAGCGGTCGAAAAGAACCAGGTTGACCACGCCGTGCAGTTTCCGCCGGATGTAGATGGGGCTGGAGATGACGGTCTGGGTCATCGGCGCACCATCGCGCGAGACCGGTTCACTGATGATGCGCGGTTCGCAGACGCGACGGCCGGAGAATCCGGCGATGCGCGATTCATCGAGAACGATGAGCGACAGCTCGGGATCATCGGCGATATGCAGGCGACGAGTAACTTCGCCGGTGAGCGGCTCTATCTCCAGCACCGCAACCGCGGCGGCGGAGAACTCGGTTTTGGCGGAGGTCATGACCATCTGCAGGTATTTGTCAATTTCCACGCCGATAGAGATGGCGCTGGCGGCTTTGAGAAACTCGACCTGTCCGCGGAGGCGGAGGTTATCGCGCGAGACGCGCTGGTGCGCGAGTCCGCGCTTGATGGTCGCCTTTAGTATTTCCAGCTTGAACGGTTTGACGAGGAAATCGTACGCGCCCTGTTTGAGGACCGCAACCGCGGTCTGCAGAGTCGGGTGAGCGGTCATCAGGATAACGACGACATCGTTCTGATACGTTTTCGCGGCCTGGAGGATATCGATACCCGAGACATCGGACATCATCAGGTCGGTGAGGATCAGGTCGACGGGGTTGTTGCGCAGATGGACGAGGGCTTCCTGCGGGGACGAAAAGGTGACGACCTCGTACTTCTCGTCGAGGAGCGTTTCCTGCACGATATCACAAATGTACTGCTCGTCATCTACGATGAGAAGCCGAGCGGAGGTGGCAGGTATCATGAAGTCCTCTGTTACAATGCTACGTCTATCCAGTTTTCGGCTCTGGGAGCGGAAAGTCCAGTCGAGAGAGAGTTATTGTTTAGAAATTGCGCTTGGCAAAATGCGAGAATACGAGATCAGGAGCGCGTAAGCGCTATCATATTGTCGGCGAGGTAGGAAGAGCGAACCAGCGGGCCGGAGAAAACGGTTGGAATCCCTGATAGTACGGCGAGTTCGCGGAGATGATCGAATTCATCGGGATGCAGATAGCGTACGACCGGGTGGTGATCTTTCGAGGGGGCGAGATACTGGCCGATCGTCAATAGTGAAACAGCGGACGCGGCGAGATCATCGAACAGCTGTTTCAATTCATCGGTTGTTTCACCAAGTCCGACCATGATGCCGGATTTCACCCATATCCCTTTTCTGTCGCGAGCCGCGGATAAAACCGCGAGAGATTGCTGATAGTTCGCCGCCGGACGAACAGAAGGATAAAGACGCGGGACGGTCTCAACATTGTGATTGAAGACATCGGGCTGTTTTCGCAGAACCACTTCAAGAGCGGAGAGGTCGCCGCGAAAATCAGGGGTGAGAACTTCGATGGTGGCATTGGGGAGAACTTCGCGAACGCGGATGATACATTCGGCGAATTGCGCGGCGCCGCCATCGGCGAGATCATCGCGGGTGACAGACGTGATAACAACATGGCGCAACTGCATCCGCGAGGCGGCCTCGGCGACGCGAGTCGGTTCGGTCGGATCAACCGCCGAAGGAATGCCGGGGGTAACATCGCAGAAGCGACAGTTGCGCGTGCATTTGGGGCCGAGGATGAGAAAGACGGCGGTGCCGCGATTAAAGCATTCACCGCGATTGGGACAGTTGGCTTCCTGACAGACGGTTTGGAGTCCGAGGTCGGAGAAGAGTCGGCTGACACGGGAGAACTCGGTGCCAGCAAACGGCTTGACCGTCAGCCAGGCAGGCTTTCGTTGCGTGGGTCCCGGAGTGGTCATGGTGTTCAAATCCTGCACAGTCGCGTCTTCCCTGTCGTCGCCTAAGTGACGTTCCGGCAAGGGGTATCAAGTATACGCAAAAACGAACGATAATCAAGGGAAAGAAGGCATACATCGCGAAGGAGAGCCAATGCGTAACCGGTCAATCATCGCCGGCTGCCTCGTGCTGATCCTGGCGTCGTCGCTTGTCGCGGCGCAACGCCAGACGGGAACGATCCAGCGCGCGCAGATCGATAAATTCATTACGCTTCAGCCGGGTCATCTGACGCCGTCATTTTCGGCGGCGGAAGTCTGTACGGCGGCGAGCGTTGATGAGATCATCTACCAGATGAATGGCTGGGTGACCGGCAACGAATTATACAAGGCGTTGATCGATCCGGCCGGCGACTGCAACGCGCCGTATCCGTATTTGGTGGGTGGGATCAATATGCCGATGTATTTCGGCGCGGCGACCTCCATCACCGTGTCGGTGGATGTTGAGGAAGCGGTGATCCTGACAGGGAATTGTCGCGTGCCGGGGAATATGCTGGCGATCTCGTCGGACTACACGCTTTCCGTACCGGCGGCGGGATATTACAATCTCTGGATCCCGCTGGACTCGCCGATCGCGGTGAGTGAGCCATTCTTCGCGGGGTTCTTTATCGGCTCAACAGTGAGTGTCAGTTCCGCGGTGCTGATCGACTCGATCCAGTTGCCGTGCTATTCTTACAATATCTGGGATACCACAGTCGGGTTTGTGGATCTCTGCAATTTTCCGCCTGAGTTCGGTCCGGAGTTCAATTTCCCCGGACGTCTGGTGATGGAAGCATACGGCACGACCGGTGGTTCCGGCGGAACTCAACCGGCGCCGGAAGTCGCGATCCTCTACCCTGCCGATGGCAAGGTACTCAATGGGTCGACCGAGGTCTGGGCGCAGGAGTTGTCCGGATCATCGATCATCGACTATGTGTCATTCCAGTATCAGCGCAACGGTGTCTGGACTGAGTTCGGTCGCGATTATGACGGCACCGCGCCGTTGCGAAGTGGTGTGGCGGCCGCCGAAGCCGGAAACGGATACAGCGTGAATTGGAATTTCTCATCGATCCCCGAGGGAGCGGTCACGATCCGGGCGCGCGCGGTGGATACGCTGGGACGCGAAGCATCGGCGGATATCAGTGCCACTCTGGAGCCGACACCTCCTGTGGCGCGAATCATCTCCCCTGATCCGGGAGAGGACTTCTGCTCGCCGGTTTCGTTCCTGATGCAGACGACAGATGAGAATCTGACGGGCGTGCAAGTCTATTGGCATAGCGCCTCGTTGAATTACACCGCCGGGCTGACGACGCTTCACCAGCAGATGCTTGGTGACGCAAATGGAAACGGCTCGGATGGGAACTCGATCGCGAACGGCGAATTCGGTAATTATTACAGCGCGCCGGCGGTCGGGGCGATAGCGGCAAAGAAGTGGGCTGACAGAGGGTTCACGTCGATCACGCGCTCCGGTTTCGCCAATCTGACGATGATACAGGTGGCGGAATCGCTCGCGGTGAGGTTCCAGACACGGGCGGATCATGGGACCTACGACGAAATGTTTTTTGCGGGGATGAAGCAGTGGGCATTCGCGAAGGGGGACGAGTTTGATTTTGATCTGCTTCGCGCGCCGAACTACTGGCAGCTTCGCACTTGGGTGGAGGATGAAGAGCGGGTGGTGATGCTGGGCCTTGGCGGCACGCCGGCCTATTGGGTGGCGGTGGAAGGGTTTATTGAGTGGGAACAGCAGGATGGCAGTTACAAGATAGTGGTGGCGAATCCAATCAACAGCGGCGCGCCGCAGACAACGCCGATACGGGTGAATGGCGCGGTGAGTGAGATATATATCAACGGAGGCTGGCATGCGATAGATATCGCGGTGTCGATGACCGCCAAGGGTTGGGTACCGACGCGCGAGCCGGTCGGTATGGATATCAATGGCGCGAACGGCTGGGCGGTCAATTGGACGCCGGAGGGATTGACGGAAGATAATCTCTACTTCTTCCGCTCGACGGCGATTGACGCGACCAGTCTCGAGGGGTACGACGCGGTGCTGGTGCGCTACAATTGCGCGGGGGCGTTTAACCCGGGGGACTACACTGGTGACGGCCAGGTGGATCTGAGCGACCTGACTCGTCTGCTCGCGTTCTTAACGAACAATGGCCAACCGCCGGTGGGTGGGGCGGGGCGGGCCGACGCGAACTGCGATGGCGTCATCAATATCGGCGACGTGGTGTACTACATGAATTACATGTTGGGGAACGCCGGGGCGCCGTGTTATTGAAAGATTGAGTGAGTAATGAAAAGCCCTGCCGGAGATGGCGGGGCTTTTTTGTTGGGTAGGATATGTGAAGCCCACCATAAATGGTGGGGTAGGGTGTTGGAAAGTTAACGAAGGGCAGACGAGGACGTCTGCAGCGCAAATCACGAAAGCAAAATCTGATTTCCCTCATGGTCATTTGCGAGCGGCAGAGGCCTGGAGGGCGCGTTTGGCGATCTCGGGAGATATGCCACAGACGGCGACGAGGGTATCGACGACCTCATCCAGGTGTTCCAGCCAAGTCTTGTCAGGATATTTCAGGCGGAGGTTGTCGATGAGATCATCGGCGATGGTGGCGATGTATTCGGCATATTTCTGCCGCTTGCCGACCTGCAGGAAGGGGATGATGTATTTCTTCGCGAGGAAGGTAGCGAGCATCAGGCCGAGAGAGCTGAGGATGCCAAGGAAGGAGTCGGCGGAGATGAAGGTGGGTTGCATGGTGTTTCCGTTGAGTTTAGGGTTGAAGGAGAATGGGTTGCCTGAAGATCGAAAGTAGGCCGTCAGGTCTCGCGCTCGCGCAAATGAGATGTTTGAGCAGGTTTGTAAAGTCAGGCGAGCGCTAGGACCTGACGGAACGTACTAGTTCTCAATTGGGCTGAGCGGAGTCGAAGCCGAAGTTATTATTGTCCCAGTTTAAGGGGTGGGAGGGTGGTGGGGAAATGGTCGCGGAAGATAGCGGAGGTGCGGCGGTAGCATGCGATCAGTTCTTCTGCGGACATAGTTACAAGCGAAGTGATGATCTGGTCCAGGGCATCATGGCGGGTGCGCGAATTGTCGGCGATGGCGATCGCTTTGAGGAGACCGGTGATGCGCGCGCGGTAATCATAGCGAAGAAGATTCAGCTCATGCTCGATCTTCTGGACGGCTTGTGCGAGTTGTTGATGATTTTGTTCCTCGCGAGTGAGTTGCTGGAGATGTTCGACGGCGGCGCGAAGCCAGGCGGTGAGGGAATCAAAATCGAGAGATGGGATATCCCGGGAGCTGAGCTGGTCGGCCAGGCGCGCTCCCTCATCGGGATCGAATGTGTTACGGTTGTCGTTGGGCACGGGTTCTCTCCTGTGTGGGGTCAGAGACGAGGTATTCGATACGGGCGAGGCGGGAGTCGATGCTCGTGGAGAAACGGTAGAACTCCTCTTTGTTGACGACTCCCTCTTTGAGGAGGATCTCGACAACTCCCAGTTTTTTGTCGAGCGCCGCAACGGAGGCGGATTCAGCCTTGGCCGCCAGCTCAACTTTGATGGACTGGATGGTCATGAAGTACGCGGCGGCGATAGAGAGCGCGATCATGAGCAGATTGAGCAGTTGACCGCTGAAGCGGAGGAGTCCGTTGTCGTTTGCGACGCGATGTGATTTTCGGCTGCTCGAAGTGGAAATTGTCATCGGCGCTCCTTGGTTTGTGGGGATGGGCGATCCACCCGATAGAAGAGGTAGCGAGATTTCCCTTCGATCCGGATCGGCTGAATTCTCAAGACTCCTCCCTGCCTCTCCCCTACATCGAGCGCAAGCGCGTTGTCACGCTGAGTCTGAGTGGCGGATCGCCAGGTGAGTTGCATCCTGGGGTCAACCGGAATGCGCATCGGCGGGAGAATCTGATCGGCGACAAAGCGTGCGGACTGTCTGAAGCGCGCGATATCAAACTGTCGGATCACGAATTGTCTCGGCTGGTCGGTGTTAATATCCAAAAGCCAATCATCGGAGTGTGACATGCGAGCAAGGCGAAGAGTTGGGATCTGCTGACCATCACGACCGCGTGGTTGATACAGGAATCGTATGTTCTCCTGAGTTTGGTCGATCACGTGAATCTCTACTCCCTCGCGGGTAGTGAGGTCATCGACCGCCTGTTGCACTTGCTGACGGGTGACAAAGCGGGAGCGGATGAAGCGGCATCCGAGTGATTCGATCGGTTTCTGTAAGAGTCCATTCTCCTCTTCAGAGAGCGGGTAGAGAAAGAGCGTCGCGCGGTTGACCGCGGCGTGGGCGCCGGAAAGGTAACGTTCGAGTTGCTGTGTGGTGGAGCGTTCACGTCCCCGGTAGCCGACCAAGCGCGCCAGACGATCTTTGGATCCAAGTTCCGAGGTGGTAAGGTTATCCAGCGGCAGTAGTATCTCCTCGCCGGTGAGGCGTGCGGCGATGAATCCATGCGGCAGGTTCTTCAGCCGAACATCGATTCCCTCGTACCGGGGCGTGATGAGGTAGCGTGCGGAGGGCGGGAGGTCATCCAGCGAGTCGATACGGAGCGGTTCATCGGAGCTGGAGACCTTGGTGATGGCGAGGTCGCGGGTGATGGAGGTGTCGGGAATGGCACCCCGGTATACGAGGGAAGTTTCGAGAACGCGGTCGATCTGGCGGTAGTTGAAGTGGCAGTCGGTTGGCTCGCCATTGACGGCGTAAGACTGCATCGGTTCGTGGGGGCAGACGCGGATATCTTTGCCGCAGATGGAGCATTCGGGGAGTCCGTAGACAAATCCGATAGAGCATTCTTTGTAAATACCGGCATCGATGTTGTCGCGCAGAGTCTCCGCGCCTTCAGCGGACTTCAGCCAGTAGAAGTAGCTTTTGACCCAGTTGCGGCCATCCTGCGTGACACAGGCGGCATGGAAGGTCCGGCCGATCGGGAGAAGGTCGCGTCGATGTCCGACCAGGACGGGCGAATCGACGAGTAGCTCGGCGAGACGGGGGTGTTCATTTGAAGGGAACCGTCCGCCGTAGGCGTTGGTCTGGTCGGAGAGGATGAACATGGCACGGATGAAAATGTCTGCCTCGGTCAGTGGCGAGGGTGGGCTAATCCGCTGATTGATGAGCGGAATCAGGTCAGAGGTTGGCAGTTTAGAACAGAGATCGAGTTGGGCGATTATTCGCCCGCGGGAGTTTTTCATGCAGGCTCCTGGGTTTAGCGACTGCTTCTGCTAAAGGGAGCCAATTCAGAAGAGCTAATAGTTCCTCACTACAATTGTGCAAACATTTGCACTAGTGTAATACAGGGGGGCTGGAGCGCCAGGATTAGGACCCGTCTATCGCGTTAAACTACAATAGCATGGACCGATTTGTCTCTATCGAGCGCGGTCTTGGCACCTGCTTTGCTCTATAAGGGAACAGAACGTCTGTAACACCGATAGTCTTCGGCAAAGGGCATAGGTATGAAGATCTATCATCGGAATGGAAACGGCATCGGAAAGTGGGTCGTAGCAGCATTAGCGTTCATGATCGTTATGTCGATCACGTTCGCGGATGTCTACGGTATCACAGTTCCGACCAAGCCAGGTGAAGGCAAAGGGAAAGACATCCAGCCTCAGACCGGCAAATCGTACGACCAATCGGACCAGGACAATCGAGGCTTCAAAACAGGGACGAGCCCCGAAGCGTGTCCAACTCCGGAACCGGGAACATTGGTCCTGATGGGGATCGGCCTAGGTACGGCCGCAATCGTAAGGAAGTTCAAAAAGTAGAATAAAACCGTAAGAACACCCCAACCCTCCTCCTCCCTTTACGCCTCTCGAGATACCTTCCCTCGGGAGGCGTTTTCTTTGGCGGTAGCGCCCCATTTTGAGGCTTGCGCAACCGACACGCGGAAACCATCGTATCAGAACTAATCAGCTCACACCTAATTGGGAGTACGCGATGTTTGTAGGGATACTTCTGCTCGTTCTCGGCGTCTTGATCCTGTTGAGCCAGCTTGATATCATCGGTGGCAACTGGTGGGATTATTTCTGGCCCATCGCGATCATCCTGGTCGGAGCATCGATGATCTTCCGGCACACCCGACGGGATAATCCTCCGCAGCCGTAACCGTGGCCAATCACGCATTCTATTGTGATCCTGAGGGATCAGGTCTGACCGTTTTTCTCGGGCCGACCGAGGCCCGCGTGATGGAACTTGCCTGGAAACATGGCGAGTTGACGGTCAAAAAGGCGCTGACCTTTCTCGGCGAAAACAAGCGGGCGTATACGACGATCATGACGGTGATGGCCCGGCTGTACGAGAAGGGACTTCTGGCGCGAGAGAAGGATGGGCGGAACTTTGTCTACCGTCCGGCAGTAGGGCGGGATGAGTTTGTGAAGGAGCGGGTGAGGATGGTGCGGGAGAGTCTGAAGAGGAATTTTTAGGGGGATTCAGGGCAGACGGGGACGTCTGCCGCTCAAATGATCGGGCTTCGACTCTGAATTAGAACAAGATGTCGGGTTTCATGCTTGGGTGAGGCGTTAGAATGACCGTTCGCAGATTGAGACGGCGCATTCAACCCGACCTACAAGAAATTTGGCTTCGCCCCTGATTTCACGCTCAAGGTCGAAGCCTCTTTGATAGGGAGGGAAAGAGCCGTCAGGTCTCGCGTTCGCGCTATTAAGATGCAGGAGTCTGCTTGAGAAGTCGGGCGAGCGCTAGGACCTGACGGAACGTTCTAGGGCTTGGGATTTCAGTCGATTCTGCCGATAATGCATCTATGCGTTTTCTCTTCAGACTGAGCGTAATTCTGACGGCATTCATGCTCCTGATCGCCCTGCCGGTTTCCGCGCAGGTGGTTCGGCTGGCGGAGGAAATTGAACTGCCCGTGGCCGACGGATGGGAGATATTGGGAGATAGCAATTCCTATCCGTTTCTGCTGATGTCCTCCGGTAAAGAGTCGGAGATGCTGATATTCAAATCGACGCTCGAATTGGAAGGCTCGATAGATAATCAGGCATCGCTGAAAGCGTCGGTCGATAGGGTGATCGATTCCGTCATCCTGACACTCCCCAATTCAAAACTGTTGACCTCCAGCGGGTACAATGACGGCGACAATGTGCGCTTCGTGCTGGAGTTCACATCGCAGGATATGGCCGAAGGGGCAATGGTGCGTCACCGGATGATGGGAGTGCTGTATCGATTGAATAGCGGCGACCAGTATCTGTTCACACTCTGGGGGCGGGCCGGCTTTGAGGATTATGCGCAGTTCGCGGAAGATCTGGCCGGGATGCAGCAGGATTTCCGCTTTGTCGGGAAACATGAAAAAGATGTTTTCCTGGCGCCGAAGAATCGGATGTTGACGTTTGGCGTTCCGATATTGCTCATAATCGGTATTCTCTTCTTTGCGCGGTACCGCCAGAATCAGAAGACGAGGACGAATGTGGTGAAGTCATCGCACTGGAAATGCGCGTGCGGGACGGAGAATCGTCATCTGGAGTCGGTCTGCACCTTCTGCGGGCAGAGTCGTCAGGTCAGCCGAGTCGGCTAGTTTTTTTCCTGAAGTTCCAGCAGTACCCCGCCGGTGGAGGCGGGATGGACGAAGGCGATCTTTTCGCCATCGGCGCCGATTCGCGGCGATTCATCGATCAACTTCACCCCGGCGGCTTTGAGCGCGGCCAGACGCGCATTAATATCATCAACATAGATACAGATATGATGCAACCCCTCCCCTTTGCGGGCGATGAATTTCGCGATGGGGGATTCCGGCGATGTGGCGGCGACCAGTTCGATACGCCCGCCGGGGTGCGGATCGCCTGATGGCGCGGCAAACATGGCGACGCGGACTTTTTGATCGGGAAGATCGACGATCGGCGCGGGAGTAAGGCCGGTGAGTTGCTGATAGAGCGCGATCGCCTTTTCCAGATCGGCAACGGCGATCCCGACATGTGAGATAAGCGTATCGGACATATCAGTTGCCCGAATCTTCCTCTTCTTCTTTGATCGCCTCCTCGTACGACTTCTTCATCTTCTCCCACTCTATTTGCGAGTTGATATTGGAGAGTGTGGGGCGAATCCATTTGCCGTCCCAGAAAAACATGCGATACGCGTCGCGCATGCGGGTCTTGATCTTCTTGGGGCCCTCAAAAATGACCTCAACCAGGACATCGACAGAGTCCCGTCCATGGAAGATATACTCTTTGACCTCGATCCCCATGACGGTGTCAGCATCCATTCGCATATCTTTGGTCTCGAGGTATTCGTCGAACGACATCTTCTCACGAAGATAGGGGAACTCGTTGTCATAGAGGCCGGCTTTGTCTTTGAAGCGCCAGCGGGTTATGACCTCGGTAAGGGATTCCTGGATAGCGGCGCGGTCATCGATCTCGGCGACAGGTTTGTCCGCCGAGCCGGTATTGTCTCCGCCGGAGCATCCGACAAGAATGCCGATGACGAGGCAGATGAACGCGGTTCTACCCGCGCGCGCGATATTCTCCCCAGACAGAGCGAAATACATCAGATATCTCTCCTACCGTAGCATACTGTTCTACCGCCTCAAGCACCGGATAGACGACATTATCTTTTCCCTGCGCCGCGTCTTTGAGGTTGGCGAGGGCGTGGGTGACCCTGGCATTGTCCCGGTTCTTCCGGACCATTTGTACCGCCGCAATCTGGCGACGTTCCAGCTCCGGGTCAACTTTTAAGACTGCGGGTATCTCCGAGCGGTCGGTTTTGAATTTGTTGACGCCGACCACGATCTTTTCCTCTTTCTCGACCATCCGTTGATGTTCGTAGGCGGAACGAGCCAGTTCATCCGCAAAATAGCCGGACTCAATACAGCGGACAGAGCCGCCCAGTCGCTCGATATGAGCCATCAGGTCAGCAATCTTCGCTTCGATTGCATCGGTCAAATGCTCGACCAGATAAGATCCGCCGAGGGGGTCGGCGGAATCGGCGACGCCGGACTCAAAGCCCAATATCTGCTGAGTACGGAGGGCAATCTCGGCGGAGCGTTCGGTCGGGAGGCCGAGCGCCTCATCGAAGGAGTTCGTATGCAGCGATTGCGTGCCGCCGAGAATAGCGGCGAGCGCCTGCATGGTGGTACGGACGATATTGTTTTCCGGCTGTTGGGCGGTCAGAGTTGAGCCGCCGGTCTGCGTGTGAAAACGAAGCAGCATGGAGCGGTCATCTTTGGCGCCAAACTGCTCTTTGACGATACGCGCCCAGATACGTCGGGCGGCGCGGAATTTGGCGACCTCCTCAAACAGCTCGTTATGCGAAGCGAAAAAGAACGAGAGGCGCGGAGCGAACTGGTCGATAGTCAGGCCGGCATCAAACGCGGCCTTCACATAGGCGATGGCATTGGAAAGCGTTAAAGCGACTTCCTGCGCGGCAGTGGCGCCGGCCTCGCGTATATGATAGCCAGAAATTGAGATCGTGTTGTATTTCGGGAGATGCGTGTTGGCGTAACCGAAGATATCAGTGATAATGCGCATCGAGCCACCGGGCGGGAGAATATATGTCCCGCGCGCGATGAACTCCTTGAGAACATCGTTCTGAACCGTGCCGGAGAGTCTGTCCGGCGATACGGACTGCTTCTTCCCTACCGCGATATACATCGCGAGCAAAATCACCGCGGTTGAGTTGATGGTCATGGAGGTGGAGACCTTGTCGAGCGGGATACCGTCGAACAGGGTCTCCATGTCGGCAAGCGAGTCGATCGCGACGCCGGTGCGGCCAACTTCGCCGTGAGACATCGGATGATCGGAATCGTAGCCTATCTGGGTCGCGAGATCAAAGGCAACCGAGAGACCGGTCTGACCGCGTTCGAGAAGATACTTGAAGCGGCGATTGGTTTCGGCGGCGGTTCCAAAGCCGGCATATTGACGCATGGTCCAGAGCCGACCGCGATACATATCGGGATAAATGCCGCGGGTGAACGGATATTCGCCCGGTTTGCCGAGTGGATGCACGGGGCGATTTGATTCATCGACCAGTGGCGGTATCGGGATGCCGGAGGTCGTTTTCTTCTGCTCGGTCATCCTTCGAACTCCAATAGAACATCCGATTTTTCGACCGACTGCCCGGCTTTGACCTTGATATCTTTGACTATGCCGTCGGTGCGGGCTTTGATGATGTTCTCCATCTTCATCGCTTCGATGATAAGCAGCGGCTGGCCTTTGGCGACCCTCTCCCCCGGCTCTACACGGAGTTTGACAACAAGGCCGGGCATGGGGGCTTTGATAGCGGTATCAGCGGCGACATGGTGGCCGATCCCGGCGGCCTTGCGCATGCGGGCGACAGCGTGATCCTCGATGAAGGCTGGGATCTCGATCCCCTTCATGAAGATACTTCGTTCGCCATTACCGCCGATCGAGCGGACATCGACCTCAAGCGATTCATGCCCGATGAACAAGAGAGCGCGACTTTCGCCGAGCCACTGGTGCTGGACTTCAAACGCATGGCCGTTCACGGTAGCGAAAAATCGCTCAGAACGATATTCGAGCTGGATATCGAATTCCTGATTGTCGATCTCGACAGAGTAGCGAGGCATCAGCGACTCCCTCCGAATTGACGGAGGTTATTGACGCGATGCCAGACCGACCAGTTGGAGCTGTTGGTCTGTGGTTGTTCGACGACCGATATTTTTCGCTCGCGGACGTAGGCATCGATAGCGACCGCCAGCGCGGCGCGTTCGCGGAGAAAATCGGTCAGGCGGCGGTAAACATTGTCGGGGTATTCTTCCTCGAGGAAGCGGGTCGACAGCGCGCCATCGATGAATTTTTTGTTATCCATAATGACGCGGTGGAAACCGATTGTGGTCTCGACACCGGAGACGCGATATTCTTCGAGCGCGCGTTTCATCCGGTCGATAGCTTCGGTCCGGTCTTTCCCCCAGACAACCAACTTGGCGATCATCGGGTCGTAATAGATCGGGATCTCGGAACCAACGACCACGCCGGAGTCTACACGCACTCCGGGACCGGCCGGTATGACATAACTTGAAAGCAGGCCGGTGGAGGGCATGAAATTGTTGTCGGGATCCTCGGCGTAGATGCGGCATTCGAGCGCATGGCCACGGAGCTGGATATCTTCCTGACGAAGGGTCAGCTTTTTTCCTTCGGCGACCGCAATCTGTTCTTTGACGAGATCGATACCGGTGACCATCTCGGTGACAGGGTGTTCCACCTGAAGGCGGGTGTTGACCTCGAGGAAGTAGAAGTTTTTTTGTTCATCGACGAGGAATTCGACCGTCCCGGCGCCAACATATCCAGCGGCGCGCGCGATCTCGACCGCGGCGGTCCCCATTTGTTTGCGAAGTTCCGGCGTCATGATGGGGGATGGTGATTCTTCGATCACTTTTTGGTGACGGCGCTGGATGGAGCATTCGCGTTCGCCAAGATGGATGCAGTTGCCGTGCTGGTCGCAGAGGATCTGGATCTCGATATGGCGGGGGCGGGCGAGATATTTCTCGATATAGACGCGGCTGTCACCGAAGGCGGATTTGGCTTCGGAGGCGGCGGATTGGAGTGCTTCCTCGAACTGATCATCGGAGTTGACAACCCGCATCCCTTTCCCTCCGCCACCAGCGGCGGCTTTGACCAGAATCGGGTAGCCGATCTTTTTGGCGGTCTCTCGGGCGGAGGGGAGATTGGTGACATCGATGTTGGAACCCTGCACCAGCGGGAGTTTGGCTTTGATGGCGGTTTCGCGCGCGGCGAGTTTGTCGCCCAAAAGGCCAATCGTTTCGGGGCGGGGGCCGATGAAGATGATTCCTTCTTTCACGCATCGGGCGGCGAAAGTTTCGTTTTCGGAAACAAAGCCGTAGCCGGGGTGGATAGCATCGGCGCCGGAAAGTTTGGCGGCGTTGATCAGCGCGTCATGGACAAGGTAGCTCTGGTTGGAGGGGGCGGGGCCGATACAGATCGCTTCGTCGGCCATGCGGACATGAAAGGCAGTTTTGTCCGCCTCGGAGTAGACGGCGACGGAGCGGATGCCGAGGTCGCGGCAGGCGCGGATAACTCGGACAGCTATCTCCCCTCGGTTGGCTATCAGTATTTTGCGAATGGTCTGGGTCATCTCTTTGGTATTCCCCGACTTGTGTCCCGGCGGGGGTACGGGGAAAGGTAGTAAGAAAGGTCGGGATTGACCAGAGGATTTTTGGGTGATTGAGATGTCAGGAACCCGCTTCGCGGCCCTTCGGGCAAGGTTCCTGACCTACAGAGCCTCAGACAGTTCTCAGACTTCAGAGCGATATAGCCGATTCAGAGGATAGCGATGTTGTAGTTGCCCTTTGAGGCGGAATCTGTCACCTTTGAGCTATCCATGAAAACACTACTCATTACCATACTGATCGCGCTGTTGGGTTCGGCAGTCTTTGCCCAGGATTCGACGCAACCATCGGCTAACCTCTCCCCCGAAATGGCGGGGCTGGTGCACCTGATGGAATATCTCAATCTGTCGCCGGGGGATATCACCTATCGGTCGGACTACACGGAGCCGGATTCGTTCCGGTTGAAGATAGTCGCGGATCTGATGCGCTCACCGCTTGAGATGATCCCGTACTCGAAAGAGATCCGGCAGGCGTGCGTGCCACGTCAGCCGGAGATCCTGGCGGGGATACTCTTTCAGGATCTTCAGGGAGAATACCAGACCAAACGCGGGCGGGCGTATCCACCGACCGCGGATGACCTGAAAGCGCAGTATGATCTGTACTACAGCAATTTCGCGATGAACCAGGTATTGTCGCGTTCGGGGAATTACATACATGTGGTTTTCCCTCGCTCCACCGAGTCGGTACTGGCCGGACTGACGGCCAAGCAGAAAGCATTCCTGAGAAATGAGTTCAAGGAACTGCTGGTAACGCGCGTGGAGGAAGAGTTCCTCGGCGTGGAAGCGCTCGATTCGCTGGAGAAAGCTGAAGAAAAGATAACGGATACATTTGTGACATTCGGCGCGCAGATCAACACAGACCCGATACTGTCGGCGGGGATAAGTTACTTGCGAGAGATAATGCCGGAGCTGATGACGCTGAAGACGATCGCCGATTCGGGCGGGATACCACGCGACAAATTGCTCAATTCAGTCGGCTATATCCCGGACAAAACCAATACAGAAAAATATCTGGGTAAACAGCAAGGCTGGCGGGTCGGCGGGCCGGGGCGGGATATTTACACGGGTGATTTCAAATTCATTCTCGATATCGGCGGAGATGACATTTACGACCTGACCTATGATCCGGCCAACCCGCATCCGGTGATAATCATCGATCTGGCCGGGGATGACCAGTACAACGCAAAATCAGATTTCGCGATAGCGTCGGGCTGTCTTTCGGTCGGGCTGTTACTGGATTTCGAAGGGAATGACCGTTACTCCGGTAAATCATTCGGTGTTGGCTCAGGGTTTTTCGGGATGGGGCTGTTGTGGGATGGCGGCGGGGATGACTGGTACGATGGGGATACCCATGTGCAGGGGGCAGGGACATTTGGAATGGGGATCGTGATCGATGAATCGGGGCGAGATATATATAACGGCGCACTGCATGCGCAGGGATTCGGGTTCATCAAGGGAGCCGGGATCGTGTATGATTTCGACGGCTCTGACTCCTATTACGCCGGTGGAAAATACAAAGATGTCCTTCGGTACGACGACCATTACCTCTCTTTGTCGCAAGGGTTCGGGTATGGACTGCGCCCATGGAGTTCGGGCGGACTTGGATTCCTGGTCGACCTGAAGGGAAATGATAATTACTTCTCGGATATTTTCGCCCAGGGGACCAGTTACTGGTGGTCCTTGGGGATGCTGTATGACTCCGCGGGGAATGACAATTACCAGTCATATCAGTACGCTCAGGGGGCGGCGACACATATGACGCTCGGGATATTAGTCGATGACTACGGGAATGATGTTTATTTCGGGAAGGGATTGATGCACGGATGCGGGCATGATTATTCGTGCGGCATCCTGCTGGACCGTCACGGAAATGACACCTACACGGCATATGACCTTTCGCAGGGAGCCGGCTCGGCCAACGGCGCGGGACTGCTTTTGGATAACGAAGGGGACGACCGGTATTTCATCAAGAATCCGAAAAACACGCATGGATTCGGCGACACGCGCCGTGATTTTGGGTCTATAGGTCTGATGCTGGACCTTGCGGGGAGTGATCAGCATACCGGCAACGGGAAAGAGAACTCGTACTGGAAGACCGATTCGCGCTGGGGGGGCGGGATGGATATTGAGTTCTTCGCCAAAGACAGCACCGGGGTGAAGCCATGAAGAATGTGATAGCGATACTCGTTTTTGTCATACTCCTTGTGTTCATCGGTAACAGAGCGGACGCGCAGAGCTTGTTGCAGAAGAAGATCGACTCATTGTTTGTGATCGCGTCATCGGGGGAAGTGAAATTTCAGCCGATGGTGAAACCGGCGGAGGACTCTATCGCCGCGATGGGAGCCGACGCTGTCCCGATACTGGTGGACAAGCTGGAGACAAAATCGCCGCGCGAACGGCTGGCGATCATCAATATCCTGAAGAAGATCGGATCACCGGCAGTGCCATATCTGTTGAAAGCATTGGGTTTCACCAAAGGGCTGGTGGTTGAACGAGTCGCCTGGGCGCTCGGAGATATCAAAGATACCGCGGCGGTGATGGGATTGCTGGGTGTGGCGAATCATCCGCGGTGGCAGGTGCGCGAGCAATCGATAGGGTCATTGGGGAGAATCGGTGACAGTCGCGCGGCAGATGCGGTGGTAACGGCGCTGGAAGATAGTATCATGTTAGTACGCAAAGCGGCAACAGTCGCGGCAGGGCAACTGAAAGTGCAGGGATCGGTGCCGAAGCTGGTGCATCTGCTAGGGGATTCGTTCTACGGCGTACGAATGACCGCGGCGGCATCGCTGGGGCAACTCGATACCGCGACAGTGTTGCGAACGATAATAGATTCACTTGAATCCGCGAACCGGCAGGTAGGACATTTGGCCTGCCAGGTACTTGGACTGATGAAAACTGATACTGCATTACATACGTTGATGGCGCAGGCAAAATCAGAAGACGCGAACCGTCGGGCGCATGCCGCGGTCGCGCTGGTGGCTGCCGATCCAAATGATGTTTGCGATTTTCGCGCCCCCTTCCTCGCGTCCGAATCGGACCGTTTTACCCGCCTCAAAGTTCAATCCGCTATTGAAGCCGTGACCAATGGACAAGCCCCGAAGTCTCAATGAAAAGCTGAGCGGCATGGCGCGGCTGATCGCGACCTCTCCCTCGTCGTCAAATAAGGCGAAGGAGAGTTCGGCGCGAGAGATACCGGAGCGCTATTCTCGCATGGCGCGCGAACTGGGGGGCGAACTGGTAGAGCATGCCGCCGGCCGGTTTGTGCTCGTCAAACGATTTTTCCCGACAGACTATCGACACGGTCAAGTGAAGTTGGATGAGACGCTCAACGCGACGATTCATCCGCATTCATCATTCACTGCACTGGAGCGCGATGGCGAGATTGACCTGAAACAGGTTGTTTATTTCGATACCGAAACGACCGGATTGGGCGGTGTCGGGATCGTGCCGTTTCTTATCGGGTGCGGGTCGGTGGTGGATGGCGGATTTGAGGTCAGGCAATATCTCATACCGGATTACTCCGATGAAGCGGCGATGCTCGAGGTTTTGCAGACGGAATTCGGGCCGGAGAAATCTGTCGTGACATACAACGGCGCGGCGTTTGATATTCCGGTGGTGCGGGACAGACTGATCGTCAATCGGGTCGGGCGGGAGATAGTCTATCGCGAGCATATCGACCTTCTGCATTCGGCGAGACGGCTGTTCAAACGTCGATTGAAAGAATGCAATCTCACGCATGTAGAACGTCGGCTGTTTGAATTTCATCGCGAGGATGATATCCCCGGGTATCTGGTGCCGTCGGTCTATTTCGAGTGGCTGTCGAGCGAGAAGCTGGATACGATGGCAGGAGTGTTGACGCATAACCGGAATGATATTATCAGTCTGCACTTTTTGCTGAGTCATGTGGCGAACGCGTTCGCGACCGAGGGAGCGGTGCTTGACCAGACGGATGACCTCTTTTCACTCTCGCGGGTCTACCGTCGGAGAAACAAAGATCCGCAGGTGCTGAATCTCTGCAAGCGGATATCAGATGAAGCAACGGGCGAGGTGACTCCGGAGATGCAGCTGTTTCATGCCGCGGCATTGAAGCGGACCGGCGAGTGGGGACAAGCGGTGGCGATATGGCAGGCGTTGTCTGCAACTGATAGTCGGGAGGGGTACCGTGCGTCGGTAGAACTGGCGGTCTACTATGAGCATAAAGAAAAGAACTTCACTAAAGCGATAGAATTCGCCAAGCTGGCGCAAGATCGTTGCCCCTACGGTCAGACGGAAAAAGAGCGACTCCGCATTCGTCTGGAGCGCCTTGACGACAAATTGACTCGCTGAAATTCAACATCCCTTTCATTTTCGCTTGACATAATAGACAGCGCACTCTATTATAAACATGTCACTCAGCAAATTCTCTGCGAGATTTATCAGTCTTTAAATAGAAGTCATCGGTGCGGCGTGTGGTAGCAATTACCCACGTAACGCACGGTTGTTTGGTCGCGAAACAGAATCGGAAAGGGGTGGATAATGAGAATCCACAGATTACTCTTAGTCGTGGCGGTGCTTCTCTTCTGCGCGTTGCCTGCAAGAGCGCAGGAATGCGGAAATGTCAACGGTACGGGACAAATTGATATCAGCGACATCGCCTATCTTCTCGACTATTTCTACATGGAGGGCGCGCCCTGGACGCCACGGATGGACATGGACGACCGGTCGGGGGTGGCGCATGGCGATATAGTCAGATTGGTCGATAACATCTTTATTTCGTATCCCAACGGGGTTTACGATTGTTCGCCATCACAGACGTACAGCTTCGCGCCATCCCCGAATGACACCCTGTTCATCCCGCGATTGACCTCGGTGCCCGACGGGATCAATTCCGTTAGAATGACCGTAAAGGGGAATTTGCAGCCTGGGGCAGCCGGTTATTGCGTTTTTCTTGGGATGATGCCAGGTAGTAACGGCGGGTTCGGGCAAGTGTCCGGCAACTTCTACAAGGCAAATCAAGGTTTTGGCGCTATTCTTTACTGGAACTCAGACCGGACGCTCCCGAATGCGGGATTCGCGAAATATACTGAAAATGACATTTTCGCGGGAGCGCAGGATCTGTACTGGATCGAATTTGATCGCGTCAGCCTTGGATCAACTGGCGCCGACCTGATACTCGTCGAAAACCAGGTCGATCAGTATCGACGAATCTGTATTTCTCGCGACGGCGATCTGGTAGTACCGACGATCGTTTATTACGAGTATCAGTTCCCGCCGGATACGCTTAAGGTGTCGGTCAGCAGTCTGACCTTTGACGGGGCGGCCGGGAAGATGGCGCGGGATACATTCGACATTTCGTTTACGTCGAGTGGATCGGATATAACCTTTGACTTGAGCGCCGCTGATACATGGGTCAAGATTCTCGGTCTTCCGGGAGGGAGTTTGACCACGCCGGTGACCATTCGGGTTACCGCCGACGGCACAATGTTGCCGGAAGGGAATTATTTCAGTTCGATCCAGGTACAGAACGCAACCTCGCAGTTGGGGGTGGTGATGCCGCAGGCAGATGTTCCGGTTGGTTTTGTCGTCGGGCCGCCGATCAGCTACCCGCCGGGGGATGTCAACTGCAATGGTGTGCTGGATCTGACGGACCTATCAATGATCATCGCGTACCTTCTGGGAGTCACCCAGTCGCTGCCGGTCTGCTATTAGCCGATTTCGGGGAGGGGCGTTCTGCCCCTCCCTTTTCTGACTGTTCTCGCTCGTATCTGCCTCTCCTTCGGGAACATGGACTCAATTTGTTAGCCATTCCGCCGATATATCCAGTACCGGCGTATGGCTATGCAAACAGAGATATTTGCCAAGATCCTCAGCGACCACAAGGAGCTGACCTCCCTCCCCCAGACCCTGGCGGAGGTCCTTCGCGTGACCCGCGAAGAGGATTCATCGTCGGCGGAACTTGCCAAGGTTCTGATGCATGATCCCGCGATGACCGCCAAGGTGTTGCGGATCGCCAATTCCCCTTATTACGGCGCCGGACGGAGTATTTCCACGGTCACGCAGGCGGTAGTGACGCTGGGGATGCGTACGATCACGGCGCTGGCGCTGTCATCGTCGGTTTACAAGCTGGTCGGCGACTGGAAAACGCAAATAAACCGGACGCGTTTCTGGCGGCATTCGCTGGAAGTGGCGATCGGTTCGCGGATGATCTACGAGGCGCTCGGCAAGAAGCCATCCGAAGAAGCGTTTGTCGCCGGACTCCTGCATGATATCGGGATACTCGTACTAGAAAACTCCTTCCCTGACCGTTACCGCCAGATATGGCAACAGGTACAGCAGGGAGAGAATCTGGTCGAACTGGAAGAAAGTCTCTGGGGGACCAACCACGCCCGCGTCGGGAAATTCCTGTTGGAGCAGTGGCATATACCTGAGAAGATCTGCGAGGCGGTTGGGATGCATCATATGGTATTCCCGCCCGATTCAGCTACGCGCAGTGAGATCGGGCTGAGCCAGGCGGTCAACCTGGCGAATCATATCTCCCGGTTCTCCATTGCCGAAGGGAAGCAGAAAGACCTCAGTTTCGCTCACGAAAACAAGGATACCATCCGCATCTCGCTCGGGTTCACGCCGGAGGCGCTCAATCGGATCGAAGAGCAATTGCCGACCCGGACGATCGCCGAGGCGAAGTTCCTGGAGATCGAGATCGGCTCGACCGAGGAATTGCTGGCGGAAGCGAACCGGATGCTGTTCGAGCAGTATATCACGACGGAGAATCTGCTTCGCGAGAATCGCCAGATGCAGCAGCAGATAGCGCGCGACCAGATGAAGAAGCTGGCGCTCGAATCACTCAAGACGATCACGGCGACCTTCAACCATTACATGAACAACGCGACGGCGACCATACTGGGCCGCGCCCAGTTGATAGAGTACGGCATCGCCAAAGGGACGATCCAGGACCAGACCGGGCAGTTGCGCAGCGCGATGACGATCATCACCAATGGCGTGAATACGATCAGCTCGGTGATGGAAGAGCTGAAGAATCTTGCCAGTTTCGATACGACGGTCTACCACGCGGAGACTTATATTCTGGATATCGAAGCGAGATTGAAGAAACAGCTTGAGAAGCTGGATCAGACGATGTCGAAAGAGCCGGTCGCCTGACCGGAGCGCGCGGTTATTCCTCCCATTTCAGTTCAAGCATAGTCGAATTTCCAGTCTCCTGATTCTCGCGGGCACAGCTTTCAAATAATGAAAGAACGCGGTTTTCTCATTGACGAATCGCTCTCCAGACGGCATTCTGGGATACCGGCCACGCTGCGGAGGTATAACCAGAGACAGTGTGAGGAAAGCCATCCTGCATGCATGACTATGATCTGATCCTACTTTTAGCCATTGGATTCCCCGTTGCGCTCGGTTTTGGGTATATCACCGAGCGGATGAAGCTCTCCCCTATTGTTGGTTACTTGCTGGCAGGGATAGTGGTCGGGCCATTCACGCCGGGGTTTGTGGCGGATCAGGAGATCATCACACAACTGGCCGAGATCGGCGTGATCCTGCTGATGTTCGGGGTGGGGCTGCATTTCCGGCTGAGTGATCTTTTGGCGGTGCGACGTGTGGCGATCCCCGGAGCGATCGCGCAAATCACGATCTCGACCATCCTCGGCGCTATCCTGGCAGTCGGATTTGGCTGGTCGATAACCAGCGGGATCGTGCTTGGCGTGGCGCTTGCGGTGGCGAGTACCGTGGTTCTGACGCGGGTCTTGACCGATAATTCAATGCTTGATACGCCACACGGGCATATCGCGATCGGGTGGCTGATTGTCGAGGATCTGTTTACCATTCTGGTACTGGTGCTCCTTCCGATCTATAGCACCTCGATGAAAGCTGGCCAGGGAGAAGGGAACGCCTTGGTGGTGGTGGGATTGGCGGTACTGAGGCTATCGGTCCTGACCGCCATCATCCTGGTGGCGGGGAAGCGATTCATCCCCTGGCTTTTGTCGCAGGTGGCGCGGACACGCTCGCGGGAGCTGTTTACGCTGACTGTGCTGGCGCTGGCAATCGCCATCGCGACGATCTCGGCGACGATCTTTGGCGCGTCGTTCGCGCTTGGCGCGTTTCTCGCGGGCATGGTGGTCGGGCAAACCAAGGTGGGACATCAGGCGGCGGCGGATGCCCTGCCGATGCGTGATGCCTTTGCGGTGCTTTTTTTCATTTCTGTCGGGATGTTGTTTGATCCGCATTTTCTGGTCGCCAACCCAATGCTGGTGGCTATGGTGCTTGCCATTGTGCTGATCGCCAAACCTCTCGCGGCATTGGGGATCGTCCTGCTGTTGGGCTACTCGGTTCGTGCCGCGCTGACTGTCTCATTGGCCCTGGCGCAGGTGGGAGAATTTACTTTCATCTTATCGTCGGCCGCTTTGAGCCTCGGAGTTTTCACCGAAGAAGGCCAGCATGCGCTGATCGCGGCGTCGCTGATCTCGATCGCCCTCAACCCACTCATCTTTCGGCGCGTCAATTGGATCGAGCTGAAGTTGAGGAAGTCCAAAGTTCTTTGGACGATGCTGAACCGTCGTTCCGACGCGCAGGCGCGCAAGATCAATCAGGAAACGACCATGACCGCAGCGGCAGCTATAAAGGAAAATCACGCGATAGTGGTCGGCTATGGGCCGGTCGGCCAGACCGTGACGCGGATACTTCGGGATTTCAATATCCATCCCACGGTGATCGAACTGAACATTGATACGGTTCACTCGTTGAGATCCACTGCCGGTCTGTCGGCATTGTTTGGAGACGCGGCACGGCCGGAGATATTGACCGCGGCCGGTATCGAGCGGGCCAAATTTCTTCTACTGACCGTTCCTGACCTGGTCAGCCGTATCCCGATGATCGCGACGGCCAGAGAGTTGAATCCGCATATCATGATCCTGGTGCGGGCGCGGTATCTCGCCGAGCAGAACCTGCTGGAAGAGCTGGGGGCGCATGTCATTAGCTTCGAGGAGGCCGAGGCGGCGGTCAGTTTGTCGGAACATCTACTGCGCGCTGTCGGTATCGAGGAAGCGTTGATCAAAGAAGAATCTGATAAGATCCGCGCCGAGTTGTCCGGAGTGCTCAGTCCGCCAGAGCAGCGACAAGCATGATATCAAAACAGCCGGTCACGGGACCGGCTGTTTCTTTTTGTGTATATGTATCGATCAGTACGATTATTTCGAGCCGCTGATAGTGATGACCGTGTTCTGGCCGTTGATGCTGAGCGAATCACTCGCTTTGCCCAGTTTGAGCCAGCCGGATTTGGCGTTCCCCAGATCATCAAGTTTGAGCGGAAAATCACTGTGAATATCACCAAACGTGGTTTTGGCTTTCACCCAGAAATTGGATTCTTCCGGAATAATGACATCAACATTGCCGAACGTCGTGGAGACCCAGGAACTCCCCCTGAGGGAATCGCCAAGCACAACGAAGATATTGCCGTTCTGGCTGGCCAGGTTGAATTGCCCGGCGAGTTGCTCCGCCGAGATCTGACCGAATTTGTTGGTGGCGGAAAGTTTCCCCATGATATTCGTCAGGTCGATATTGGCGTTGGCGTTCTCGACCACCACCGTCCCCTTGATATTCTGCACCGAAAGCGGCGAGAACTGGTTGGCGGCGGAGAGATTGCCGGAGAGACCATCGATCTCGATCGGACCAAAGCTGTTGCTGATGCGCATATCGCCGGTATGGTTGGAGATGGAGATACTCCCCGAGTTGCGAATGGTCGTGTTCCCGGTGCAGTCCTCGAGTCCGATCTCGCTGTAGGAGTTCTGGATGTCGAACTGGCCGGAGCAGTCTTCAATAGTGATCGGCGCGTACGCGTTACTGATGCGGAACGGACCGCTGCAACTGATCAGACCGATACCGCCCATATTGCTGGTGACCTGGACGCCACCTTTGACATCCTCGATCTCAACCTGCGAATACTCCGACGCGGTTTGAATGCCGCCGTTGAGGTCGCGGGCGCTGACCGAGCCAAA
Organism: uncultured Ignavibacteriales bacterium; assembly: GCA_964397415.1. GTDB lineage: Bacteria > Zixibacteria > MSB-5A5 > GN15 > FEB-12 > FEB-12. The sequence continues at coordinate 61,859 of CAYNIJ010000012.1, forward strand.
CGCGCAGGTCACTTCGACCGGGTTTGACGACGGGAGCATGATCTCAAGATTGTTGCTGATAATGCGGCAGTTTTCGCCATCGCGATTGTGGGTCGGCGCGGTGGCGGTGATCAGGTATCCAGATGGCGTCGCTTCGAGTTTCAGATCTATTTCAGAGAGAAGTTTCTTTTCCTGCGTGCGGGAATCGGCGGCGATCTCGGCGGAGAGACGCGCGATGATCTGCTTGGAAGCGGAGCCGGTGACGACCACTTCACCCAACTGACTCTGGATTCGGATCGGGAGTTTCGGGTTGGTAACTGATAGCGTGTCCTCGATCTCCTTGGTCGTCCCCGAGCCAAAGCTGAACGCGTTGGGGAGATCATCCAGAGCTATCACCACGGGAGCGCCCGGCGCAGGCGTTTTGACCTTGACGGTCTTTTGGACCTTCTCAGCCTTTGCCGCCTCTTTTTGCGCCTGCTTGGCCATCAGTTCGGCTTCCTTCTGCAACGCTTCGATCTTCTTTTCGTCGATCTTCGGCACAGTGACATACGTGAAGTTGTGACCGTGCTCGACCTTTATCTCGGCCAGTAATTCTTCGATCGCCTGAGAGAGCGCATCCTCATTGGCGCGGACATTGTCCATGCGCTCGACCAGGTCATCCTGCAGCAGGTCGTTGAGATTTTCCAGGTCGCGACGCAATGAGCCTACGACCTTCAGAATGCGGACCGGGAAGATCTCCTCGGATTCTTCGATATACGTCTCGATCTTTTCCAGCTCGGCGACATGCATGGTGAGATCTTCGACGAGTTTGTTGCGATCTCTGACATACACCCTGTGGTCGAGGTTGAAGCCGATCTTGTCGAGCTTGTTCAGATACTTGATGATCGTCGGGGACTCGGATTCCGTGAGATACTCATGGTAATCCGCGACAAGGGATTGGAGTTCGACGAGAATATCGGCGTATTCATCGGCGACCTCTTTTGATTCGCGGTCGAGGGTCGATTTTTTGCGCGCGCGTTCCTCGAAAGACGGGGTCGGCGGCGGAGCCGGTTGCGCCCAGACGAATGCCGGGACGACCATCGCGACGAAAAGGGCAATGACGAGCCCATTCTTGAATTGCCACTTGTTTGTACGCATGCTCATAGTACGCCCAGGTTTCCTTTATCTTCCATCGCCGGACCCGCTGTCCCAGGGGTGTTCGGGGCCGGCCGCGGATACATGTTCCATCTGCTTCTGACCTTCAGTTATTTTTGTACGGCGCCGGACAGTGCCAGTCGCCTGCAATCCTTTAGGTTACAGTACGTTTGGAGGGGGCGCAAAGTTGCGCCAAAGATTTGCGCGGCAGCCAATTAGATTCCGGCAACTAATTGTGCTGCAACTTACTGACAGAATGCCGATACTATAAAGAGCTTGCACGAACGTCGCCGGGGGCGTATTATGTAGTGCCCTCACAATGAGTTACCTGCTCCGGGCAGGGCGTTCGGGGAGCCCGGTGTCCGGCCAATTAGGGCCGCACCAAATATCCAATCGCATAATGTGTGGTGATTGATGTTCGCGTTGAGTAAATACGTCCTCTGTCTATTGCTCTGCCCTCTCGCCGGGTATGCCTCAACATCGCTGACTGAACGAATCGACTTGCATCAGCGGCAGGTGACTGTGCCGAATGCGGACAGTCGCAACAGTGACTTTGTCACGTCAGCATTGCAGTTCGCGTCTCCCGATGCCGCCGATCTGCGCATCTCAGATATACCCTCGCCCGCGCATTTCACACAGGATGCCGCGTCACTCGCCAAAATGAAAAATGGCCAGTGGGTCGCGGTCTGGCAGGATGAACGGAACGGCGCGAATAAGATTTTTCTGCAATTAGTTGATTCGCTCGGCGCCCTGGTCGGAAGTAATCAGTTGATGCTTGGTTCGACGACCGGCGCGGAGTATGTCGAGCCGAAAGTCGCGGTCGATACCGCCGGGCGCGTCTTTCTTTTCTATCGGGACAGAACCAATGGCCGGCTCTTCGGCACGCGCTACACCAGCGCGCTGGCGGTTGATATCGCGCCCTATCTCGTGAATGACACAACCAATGGCACGTTCGCCGGGCTGTATGATTTTGACATCTATCCCGATGGCCGACTTGTGGTCGTCTGGGAGAATTATGATATCTCCGGCAACACGATCAAGATGCGGATATACTCCAACACGGGAGCATCGGTAATCACGCCGACGACAGTGAACAGCGACGCGGCAACCAACGCGCATTGGGCGCCCGAGGTCGCGGTGCAGCCGAACTCCGGTTATGTCATAGCCTGGGAAGATTACCGTTCGGTTGACCCGGATATCTATGTCCGTCAGTACACCGGCGCGGGAGCGGCGGTCTCTTCGGAGTTTACGATCGTCCCGCCGGCCTCGGCGGATTCACTGCAGTTCACGCCGCAGGTTGTTTTTTCGACTCTGGGGAATTACACGATCGGGTGGGTGGATATTCGCGACGGACAGGAGATCTATCTCCAGTCGTTTAATCCGACCACCGGATTGGTCGGAAGTAATGTGCTCGCCTCGAATGGCGGCGGCTCACTGGCCGCCTGGGATATGGATCTGGCGATTGCGCCGAATAGCGAATTATTGGTCACCTGGGCAAGTTACGGCGCGGAGATCGGAATTGTCTCGCGTCGGTTCTCGACCAGTCTCCTTCCGTTGACCGGCGTGCAGGATCTGTACAGTCCGACGGTCGGACGTCGCTGGGCGCCATCGACGAAGTTCTTCTCGGCGAACCGGTATGGATTTGTCTGGACAGAGTTCACCGACGAGGACGCGGATATTTCGCTCTTCCAGTTTGATACACTCGGCGGGCAGTTGATGTTGTCTCCGCGGACGCTCAATGATGACACACAAGGCGCGCCGGCCAGTTCACCCTCTGTAATATCGGTCGGCGATTGGTATGATCTGGTGGTCTGGGCGGATAGACGGAATGACAACGGCGACATCTTCTCGCAACTGGTCGCGCAAACAGCGACAGCGGTTGGACCACAGCGAAAACTGAATCTGGATACCGGCGCGAATCTTCAGTCCGAACCTTCGGCCGCCGACGGCGACACAGTTAACTTAGTGGTCTGGGTGGATGGCCGCGCGATAGGGGGAGTGCCGGGACAGCGCGTGTTCGCGAGATATATGTCTGATTACAACGCCTCCAAGTCGGCTGAGTTTGCGATCTCTGATTCATCGCTTGGCGACGGGAAAACTTCGCCGCGCGCGGCGCTCGCGAAAACCGGGCGCGGATTGGTGGCGTGGATTGACAGCCGGGGTTCCTCGCCGCAGGTCTATGGCCGATGGATGACCTCGACCGGTCAGCGTGATGGCGCGGAGTTCTTGATATCATCGGCGGCGACAGATAGTCAGATCGTGAAGCTATACTCCGGACATGACGCGCAAAATCGATTTTATGTCTGCTGGCTTGATAACGGCCGCACCTCTCCCCGTCTTCGCGGCGCATGGTATAACGCCGACAAAACAGCGGGGGGAACATTCTCCTATACCTCGACAGTCGGCGGCGCGCAGATACATGATATCGCCGCGGCAGTCAATGACTCCGGGCAGATTGGTCTGCTCTGGACAACATCGGGGACCGCGACCAAAGAGCTTTACCTGACTGTCATCAGTCGCGCGAGCGCGATACTTCAAGCGGCGACACTGGTGACGGATAACATCGCCGCTAATCCGAGCGAGCCGACGATTGATTTCGATGAACAGGGATATGTCAGCGCCGGGTGGGTGGACCGTCGCGGCGGGAGCCGTCAGGTTTATTATCGCATCTACACCAATCTCTTCGCGCCATTGGCGTCGAATCAGCCGTTTTCGGTGACCACGCCGGAGTATATGAGCGCGCCATCGATGGCGGCATCGCTGGGACGTCTCTGGGCAACCTGGGTTGACCCGCGCGCGACCGGCGCGGCGATCTGGGGGAATGTTTATCTCTATCTGCCGACCGATGTCGAGGATGACGATCCACGGGTGCCGTCGGGATTTGCGCTTGGGCAGAATTATCCGAATCCGTTCAATCCATCGACTGAGATATCGTTTACGTTACCGAGCCGCGCGTCGGTTCGCTTGACAGTCTACAATCTGTTGGGGCAGGAAGTGACGCGACTGGTTGACGGAATGATGTCGGCGGGGGAACATCGGGTGCGCTGGGATGGCCGGACATCGCAGGGAGACGAAGTCGGTTCGGGAATCTATTTCTACCGTCTTGACTCCGGCGATTTCAGTTCGACGAAGAAGATGGTGCTGGTTAAGTAGGGTTCTTCCTCCACTCACAGGTTTCAATTTGCGCGGCAGACGTCCCCGTCTGCTCGACTCCTGTTTGAGAAGTAGGTCAGGCCCGCTTCCGCCGAAGGCGGATGAGCGGAGCGAACGGGCCTGACGTTTTGTGAGACAACGTGGAATGATGTCAGGCGCGTAGATAATCGACAGCGCTTTGCTTGTCGACCGCGCCTGACCTACAACTGGAATCCACGAATAAGTCTGGATTCCTGCTTTCGCCGGGAAGAGGCGGATTAGGAGCTCGCGATGACGGAATCGTCAATGGGGCCAGATGAGGGCGCCGAGATCCTGCAGAGAGTGCGCGATTATCCCCGGCCAGATAGAACCGGTCCGGATATATAGTATTGAAAAGAGCGCGCCGTAAATAGTAATGGCGATGAAGCCGGGCATCCCCTGATACGCATGACAGGCGCCGAATGCGACCGCCGAAATGATAGTCGGGATCACCCATGAGTTCATGCGGCCGACCAGGCGAAGGCGGGTCATCAGATAGCCGCGAAACGCGGTCTCTTCGCAGACACCCGCAGTGATCGAAACCATCACCCAGACAACTTTCCCCATCGGGTCTTTCGGCACCAGCATCATCACTTCGCCCGGAAGCGGCATGCCGATCTGACCCAATACCCAGGCGACACCGGCGAGCAGAAGATTGGCGCCCAGCAAGAACGCGACTCCCCAGGCGACATAGATACCGCGGAATTTGGTGAAGCCGATACCGGCGAGCCCGGTTCCTTCGGTATAGACCGACCAGTAATTGATACCGAATATCACCCATTGGAAAATGATGGTGGTGATCAGCAGGAACATCAGCATGAATGAATCGAGCGATTTGAGCAGGGCGGTGGGATCATCGCCGGCGCCGAGAAGCGACGCGCCGGGATAGAGGATCAGCAGGATAGTGAGCGATACCCAGGTCATGAGGTGCGTGCGGAAATTCTGATTGCCGCTGGTCATCCGAAAGCCGTCCTCGGCGAGCGCGCGGGATTCGGCGGGGTTCGGGTAGACGGTTTCGCGAGAGAAAGGGTATTGGTCCAAGCGATCCTCTTTTGGTTTTCTTCTCAAAAGTTTTCCCCTCACCCGCCCCCGCGAAGGCGGGGCACCCTCTCCCAAGGGGAGAGGGGAAGAACAACAGCTTCGAAACTCTGGTCGGTCGTCAGTACTGTCTGTCGATTACTTTCCTTTTCCTCATCTTCCCTTCTCCCTTTGGGAGAAGGTGGCGCGCAGCGCCGGATGAGGGTCAGCAATTTCCTTCAATCGCGTCGACATTCGCCGCCCCCCTCCCTCTTCGAGTATACGCAAAAAGCGTGCAGACAGACAGCGGTTGCGCGCTCATCCCCCGGAAGTGAATCACGTGATACGGCTATCCCCTTATCCCCCAATTGGTTTGTGATGGGCATGTCCTTGTCGGACCCACCCCTCTCCCCCTTTTTGCGGGAAAACCAATGCCGGGTCTTGCCGCCCAAATAGGAAGCGGCTTGCAGTCCGGCCAGGGGGAAGTTCATGGGAAATAGCAGAGTCATCTATCGCCACTGGATAACGTCGATCACGGCTTCGCCGGTTGAGTCGGAGAGTTCTGAGTTCGCGGAGCGAATCAACGATACGGTGCGCGCGGCGATCGAACAGCTCGAACCAAACGAGCGGATCGTGATCGAACGATACTATCTGCAGTTCGAAGAGATGTCCGCGATCGCGGATTCGATGGGGATATCGCTCGCGCGAGCGACAACCCTGCATCTTAGAGCACTGGGGAGACTTCGGAAACTGCTGGAGTCGTTTGCGAGAGAGAGATTCGGCATATCGAAAAGATCGGCGACGCGGTGTCCGCTTTGTCGCTCGCCGTATCGCGCGGAGATCGATGAACTGGTTCGCGCGCGTGATCCGCGCCGTCCGTGGCGGATACTGCTCCAATGATTGCGTCGCGAGTTCGGGATACGGGTACGGTCGTACCAAGTGATCGTGTCACACCAACGTTTTCACTAATGGGAGAAAAATACAATGAATCCAGACAAACCTGAATTGGTAGAGGAAATAAACAGTGCGAGCGAATCAGGGAACCCGCACGAGCATGTTCTGGCCGTGCGGATAACATATGAGCTGAAGAACCGGCTCGACCAATTGGCGCTCGATCTTGACCGGAACAACTCAGATATCGTGCGGATGGTGTTGCGGCTGGGAATACCGCTGCTGGAGTCGCTCTCTGAGGCGGAGCGGGAGGTGGTGCGGGAGTATACGGATATCTTCCGGCGACTGCGCAAAATGCGTTCGCCGCGGGATCTGTGAGCGACAAATAAAAGCCCACCATAAATGGTGGGGTACGGATTGTGCAGAGAAAAGCTTAGTATATCTTGGCGCGTTTGAGAGCGCGGGCGAATTTGGATTCCGTCTGATGTTCGAACGGGATACCGAGTGAGTGGAACAGTTTGCGCAAATGATCCTCGACGGTCTCGATGCGATCCATGTCGTGCAGTTCCACCTCGAGCTCGTAATCAACCGAACCATCGGTGTACATGGTCTTGTCGACCTCGAGTAGGTAGTTGTCGCCGCCGATACGGAAGAGCTTTTTCTGGCGGACATTTTCGAACTGGATCAGTTTCGCGAGATTCAATTCGGGGAACTGGCGCTTGATGAAATCGACCGGCATGATAGCCATGGCCATCAGTTCCTCGCGCAGTCCGATGATCTCATACGCGACGCCGCGCGGGATCTCGGCCTCGATCTCCTGGCGAACGACTGCGGCGCCCTCGGTGGTCGGGATCGACTTGATCGTCACGAGGCCGCGCTTGTTTTCGGCGCGGACACGCAGCGCCCATCCGGCGCGGGCGAGCTGGCGATCCTCGGTATCGAAAAAGGCGTTGATATGGTGATCTTCGGACTCGATCTGCCCGAGATAACCGATCAGCTTGAGGTAATCGGTAAACGACTCAAGTTTGAGCTTGATCTCGATCTCGAGTTGTCTGATGGCGTCGGTCATATAGGATAAGTACGGCTATTTTAGGAGATTCGACAACAAGAATCTGGGGGCCATTTGAGAGGTAGGACCAACGATAACCGAGATTGTCCGAATAGGGGAAAACTGGGGCGGCGATTGAGAATCCCACTATAAATGGTGGGGTGCGGTTATTGAGAGTTGGGAAGGTCCGTAGGTCAGGCCCGTTCCGACGGTCGACAGACTGGCGGGGAGCGAAGCGAACGGGCCTGACATACTTGGTAACTGTCAGGCGCACAGAAACTCGACTGCACTTCGTTGGTCGACCGCGCCTGACCTACAAAGAGAATTCAGATTAAGATCGGTAAAACGTCTCCACCTACTTCACCTTCCCCAACTCTTTCAACCTTTGTAGGCGCGGTTGTTCATCGCGAACGAGCCACTGATCTTTGGAGAGCTTCTCGTACGCTTGGGCGAAATACGGGGTCGCTTCATCGGTGCGGCCCAGCGCCAGCAGACATTCGGCGAGTTCCTCAAAGACGTAGCCGTCCTGTTCCTCACCGGAGGCTTTCCATTCCGCCTCCAGATCCTGCTGCATCGCCAGCGCGGTCTCCAGTTCGCCCAACATGCGATACGTTTTCGCGACAGACCAGATAGCGATCCGCAACTGCGTCGGCTGGTCCAAAGAATCGCGTATGGCAACAGCGCTGGTGAATGATTCAAGGGCGAGATCATATTTCTTCTGGTCGAAATAGTCCCAGCCGATATTGTTGTAGAGCGAACCGAGCCACTTGCGGGCTTTGGGGTCGGATGATTGCTCCGCCCACTCGAGCGCTTTAAGATTCCAGGCAAGTTTCTGGTCGGCAGGCGCGGCGATCGCGCACATATGCGCGGCATCGACCGCGAGATTTTCGAATCCCCCGATCTTGGCTTTCTCCCAGGCATCGGCAAACAAAGGAAGCGCTTCCTCCTGACGTTTGGAAGAATTGCGCACTCTCCCCCGCTCCAACAGATAGCGCACATACGCGCGCGGGCCGGCGGCGGGAAGCATAGAGTTGACGGTGTCGAGCAGGGCATCGGCCTCGGTGAATTTCTGTTGAAGGCCGAGTGTGCGGGCTATCTGGGTCAGCAGTTCGGCATGGTATCCGGTGTCATTGGCGGCAACCACGGTTGGGACGAGCGCGCGAAATGCGGTTTCGGTTTCGGCCGGTTTATCGAAATTCCAGAGGGAATCGATATCGGGAAGCTGGCTGGCGTGGCCGTTTTCAAGCATGATGATGACTCCGAACAAAAGGAGCACTCGCGTTAGTGTCTGCATCGATAACTCCCTGGTGACCAGATAAGTGTGTGATTATAGTATAGTATTCAGGAGCGGCCCGGTCAATGATGGGCGTATTGCCGCCCCTCACACGCGGCTAACTGTATGTCTCCCAATCGTGCGGCGTGTGACCAGAAGTTGTTGTTGAATCGTGGTACAAAAATGGGGCACTTTGCCGATATAAGAGGTATGCGTCACACGACACTTCTCATGGAGGAGGTAGGTATCCATCAGACATCAGAACTTCCACGAATGACGCGCTTCGTTCACGAAGTGAACTCGTTTTTCATCCGCCATCCGTTCAAGGGTGCAGGACGGATCCGCAAGACCCTCGCTAAAATGATGATGCCGCTCCCGGATGGTCCGGTCGCCTGCTCGACGATCTACGGATTTGAGATCATGATCGATCCGGCTCTTCGACCGGGCTTGGATCGCACGATCTATTACAACGGCACGTATGAAGCCGGCACTATCGCGGTTATCAAGGGGATACTTCGACCGGGGGATACCTTCCTCGATGTCGGCAGTAATATCGGCCTGATGTCGCTGGTGGCGTCGCACGCGGTTGGCGAGACGGGCCGAGTGATAGCTTTCGAGCCCCAGCCGGATACCTATCAGGTACTGGCCGGAAATATGACAATGAACCATCGCGCCAATGTGGTGACCGTCAATGAAGCGATCGGCGCGGCTACTGGTGAAGCGACCATCTACAGCAATCTTGCTCGCACAGCGAGCGCGTCGCTGATCCCGATGGATGACGAGATCACCACAGTCCAGCAGACCAAGATCGAGACGCTGGCTGATTTTGTCAGTGTGCATGCGATACCCACTCCCCGGATGATCAAGATCGATGTTGAGGGATGGGAGCTGGAAGTGCTCAAGGGAGCGCAATCGATCCTCGCGTCACCGCAGGCTCCCGCGCTCTGTGTGGAGTATAGCCATCTGCATAAGAACATGGGTGGGGCATTGGAAGAGATATACCGACTGATTCGTCAGGCCAACGACTATACGGTCTACCGGTTGGCCAGAGGGAAAGAGTTCCCGTCGCGATTGGTGGCGATCAACACCGAAGAGCAGTTGCCGTATCACGACAATCTGTTCTGCCTGTTGCCACAGCATGTGAAGGAACTGCCGGAGAGCTTAAGGCCGATGTAGTATCTGACTGTCATTGGAGCGCGAGTATCTAACTGCGCTCATTCAATTGGAACCACGTTTTCTCATTAGTATTCGCCTCAATCTCCGGCCAAGTCGCCTTCAATTTGTATTACACTTGTCAGTTCTCCCAAGTGCGGGCCCCTATATGAAAGGAGTCTGCACAATGACCACTACCCGTCTTGCCACCACCGTCAAAGAAAAACCATCCCTCACCACCGACCAACTGAACCGGATGCTCGCCCTCTCCCCCAATGACTTGCATTCCGGGCGCTATCGCACGATGCTCTACCGCTTTCTGTGCGATCAGATCCCGATAATCTCCGCCTGCGTCTGGACCTGGGGACGTCTCTCCGCCGCGCCGGGGAGATTTTTGATCCTTTCGTCCGATGGTCAGAAAATTCCGGAGAAAGACTCAGTCAGCGCACCCCTCGCGCGACTCAACCGCTTGTCCGAACAGATCATGAAGGTCACGAACCGTGACCGGGTCGGAGTCGCCACGATGCTTCCCGATCTTTTCACTTCGCTTTATCGAGACGGCATATTTGGTGGATTTGTCACTATGCTCCCCGATGCATCCGGAGTCGACCAGTTTGTGCCGGTCGACGCGGTGCATCTGCGTGGTGAGCAAACCGCGCGCGGACCTCAACTTTTGTATGACAACGGCGAGATCACGCTTCCGCTGGATCGCGCGGATTTCCGCTATGTCGCGCTGTCGAACACGATAGCGGAGCCATTTGGGAGATCGATCCTTCATCCCGTGCCGTTCATCTCGTTCATAGAACAACAGTTGATCCGGGATCTTCAGCGCGCTCAGCACAACTCCGGTTACAGCCGTCTGCATGTCAAGATCACACCGCCCGAGCGGATGGCCGGGGAATCGGATAACGCGTACACCGACCGAATAAACCAGTATTTCGACGCCACGGTCTCGATGATCCGCGAGTGCGAAGTGGATGACAATCCGGTGACCTGGAATAATGTGACGATCGACTATATAGGCCCGGAAGCTTCGCGCGGGATGACCAATAGCTGGTTCATTAATCATCGGGCGTTGATCGAGGATATCTGCGCCGGGACCAATCTCGCGCCGTTCCTGCTCGGCTACTCGTACGGCGCGACCACCACCTGGTCGGACTTTAAGTTCGATATCGTGATGCGACAGGTCCGCTCGGTGCAGGCGCAGGTGGCGGATTTTCTCGAGTGGATCGGGAATATCGAACTGGCGCTGGGCGGGTTCGACGTCAGATGCCGCTTCGAATTCGACAATACCTTTGCCTATCAGGCGGCGGATTCTATCGGGATTGAATCAAAGCGGGTGGATAACCTGCTCAAATTGTTCCAGGCCGGTCTTATCGACGAAGCTACCGCTCGCGAGCGCGCATGCCGCATGATATAGTGCCGCCGGAAGAGAGTATCTGGTTCGATGCCTTGCTGGATATTCGGTCGTTCGGCACGAAGATACTTGGTATATTACTGCACGATGGCCAACGACGTTGGGTGGTACACTCAACCAAGCGAGAAAACCTGTTGGTCACCGGCAATCGGTGGGGGAAGTCGTTTGTCTCGGCGGTGAAACTTCTGCACCACGCGGTCTACCGGTATCGCGATAGGAAGTACGACAGCGCTGACCGTTACCGCGCGGCAGTGGTCTCTATCACGCAAAATCAGGCCGATCTGGTACTGTTGCACGCGCTCAGACTGATATACCGTTCTGCCTTCATGAAGCCGTTGGTCGAGTCGGTACTGCATACGCCGTTTTTGCAGATCACGTTGACCAATGGCGCGACAATCGAAGCACGCACCACCCAGAACCGCGGCGACCATCTGCTGGGGAATGACTATGACTTTGTCGTCTACGACGAGGTCGCGTTTGACCCGAACGCGGAGCATGTGGTGGAAGAGGTCCTGATGATGCGTCTGGCGGACCGCGAAGGGACGCTTGATCTTGTTTCGACACCGAACGGGAAAAACTGGCTGTACCGTCGGGCGAATGAAATAGTCGACAGGAAATGTCCGGGCTATTTCCAGCGCGGGGACAGCCGGGATAATGACCATATCTCGCGCGAGTATCTGGATGAACGCGTCACCTATTTTTCGGAGACGCGGCTCAAGCAGAATATCATGTGCGAGTTTATTGATTCCGGTGGCGAGGTGATTCCGGGGAGAGATATCGATGCCGCGCTTGAACGGATGCACACGCTTCCACCGATAGATGATCACACACGTTGCCGCTACATCTCCGGCTGGGATCTGGCACGGAAACGGACGGCGACAGTCGGTATTACGATCTGCGTGCACGACAATATCGCGCGCGTAGTGAAACTTGAACGTCTCAGGATGTTCGACTGGCCGGTGATACTTGAGAAGATACGCCAACGTCAGATGGAGTACCCGGGAGAACTACTTATCGACGCGACGGGATTGGGGGATGTGATACTTCAGCAGCTCGATGATGTAAAGCCGACGGGAGTGATCTTCACGCCGATGAATAAAGCGGAACTGCTCACCAATGTCGAGTTGATGCATGCCCGTGGTCTCATCGCCTACCCCCGTTGGGAGTTGCCGGATGGCCCGGGTCGTACGTGGTCACTGGAGGATGAACTTCGGTCGGCCCGTTGGGATGACAACAACGAGTGCGATGCGTTGATGGCGTTGGCGCTGGCGCTGCGACCACTGGCGACGAGAGGAGTGGCCATCGTAATGCCGAGGGTGGGGCGGGTGTGAAGGACATGTGTCTTGTAGGTCAGGCGCGGTTGGCAAGCTGAGCGCAGCCAAGTTCTCCACGGGCCTGACATTTAGGAGTCAGGCCCGTTCGCTTCGCTCACCGCCAGTACTTCGCATGGCGGAGCGGGCCTGACCTACAAGATTCAGACTCCTCATTGCGCGATAGCCAACCGCGTCCCCCCTCTTTCCCCTTGACACAGACCAATGCAATCCATATCTTACCCGTAGATAATCACCCCTTCATCGCATCGAATCGCCCCTCACACGATTCGTTTTTTCTCGTACAACATATGCGTAAGTCCCCACTGGCTTCCTCATGGCCGTTCTGCGTGGCATGAAGCACGTAAAGGAGGAGACCTATGGAAAGGAGGTTTTCCTGAGGATTCAGCCGGATCCCCTCCAGGCAGATCCAAAGGAGAACAAACAGTGGAAGTGACCATGCAATGTCCGGTCCTCTGTCCGGGCCGGTGAATGCATGGATCGACCGCGCCATTGATCGAGCAGTCTTCCGGATGGCCTCCCCGGCCGAACCCGGACCACACGCTCACCTATCAGTCGGCTGCTCACGGATGACGTGGTCGATGAGGAAGGTTTGGCGAAACCATCGCGTTTCGCTCAGGACAGATTCGCAATATGAACGGGCCTGACTTCGCTGCGGCGGAGTCAGGTTTTTGTTTGGTAGCATCAACTTACTCCCCAGACTGTTGCCTCTCCCCCATAATCCGATCTTGATCCATCGACGCTCTTCGCCGTGAAATCCTTTCCGCGCGGTGCAATTGCTGCACAGATTTCCACCTAAACTATTGTCCTGCAATAGCCTTCTATGGTCATCCCTCCACCTCGCCGTTCAAGGCACCCCGCTTGCATTTCTGTCAGCGAACGAAACGGAAGCGAGGCAGGGTGCCATGAAAGTGAAATTCACGCTGACGATGGATGATGTAGTGGTCGAGGACAAATGCATCGACCAGATCATCATGGACTGGGAGACCGAGATAGACCAGCAAAAGATTCTGGAGGTCTCTCACCAGTGGATCACCACGCAGAATTTCCTGACCCAGCGGATGGTCGGCCTGACCCGCGTTGGGGAATCATCGCTCACGATTGAACCACTCGAAGAAACCTGAGGTGATTGCCGGGCATGACTGACTACATAGCCACGGTGGGTGCGGCCGTGACAGCGACAGTCCCAAATCTCGCGTCACTGTTGTATCCACTGAAGACCCTTATCGAGACTCATTTCGGCCCGAACGGCCTGATCGCGACCTACATCGTCGCGGCCGTCCTGGGCTTTCTGCTTATCTGGAAATTGGTCCAGCTCGCGTTCGCCGCGCTCAAGTACGTGGTGATACCGTCGCTCGTGCTGGCGTTTCTGGCGACGCTCTTTCTCCCCTATACCTTTGCGGCAGTTCTCCCCTTCACTGTGGCCGGCTGTTCGCTGGTTTTGCTGTTCAAAGGCTGAGCCATCAGACTATTGGATTGCTCCAAGATATTCTCTCCGAAATTCGCCTGAGTCGAACATCGCTGAACGGATAATCCCGCGTCAATCAACAGGATAGTGATCTTCTTCCCGTCCGGCCCGCGCCTTGCACTACTCCCTTTGAAACAGAACCTGCATCCCGGGAACGACTATGGACGAAGCTAAAAAATGTATCAACTGCCACCGCGACCTGGTTCAGCGCAATGGTACCTGGATCTGTCAGCAGTGCAATACGCAACTTGATGCTGTTCTCGATGGCGTGATCGAAGGGGTCGAGAGCGATGAATATGTTTTCATTGAATGCCCCGGCGCGACTCTGTATGAACCCGGGACGAATAACGTCATCCGCGGCGTTAAATTCATCAATGAAAATGATCCGTTCATGGGTCATCGGATAATCGTTGATCCGGTCTACGCGCCAACCCATACAAAACGTCGCCGGATAAAACGGGAAGCGCTTGGCAAGATACGTCGCTGTCAGGGATGTCAGGATTACACGATACGGATGCGTCGCCCCGAAGGGCCGGATTTCTATATTCCCTCGCACAAACATCCCGGACGCACCAAACTGAAACCAGTGACGCCACGATCGACGGAATAACACTGTTCGACTTCGGACGGTAACCTCACAAATCCATTCGAAACTTCTGAACGCTTCAGTTCGTACCTTTAGTATTAACTGAAGCGTTATTCTATGGAGCGAGGTACCGATGAGGCGTATACTGACATCCCTCTGTCTGCTGGCATTGGTCGCCGTCCTGGCGATACCGGCCGCCGCCGATGACTGGAATCTCTTTGGCAATTCTCGTCAGGAGAAGGGTTCGGGGAATCTGGAGAGCGAAGAACGGTCGCTTGAGGCGTTCACGCGGATCGAATCAAATCTCGGTGTTGATATCAATATCACGATCGGCACCCCGCAGAAGGTCACCCTGACATTCGATGATAATCTGTTGGATAATATCAAGACCCGCGTTCGCGGAAAGACATTGGAGATCGACTCCAAAGGCTCTTTCTCAACCAGAAAAGGGTGCACCGTTGATATCACGGTCGCTTCGCTTGAGGAAGTTGATATTTCCGGATCGGGTGAGGTCACGATTACCAATCTCGACAGCAAGGAGTTTTCGTTCAGTCTATCAGGCTCCGGTACGCTGGAAGCATCCGGCAAGGTTGACGCGCTTTATATTGAGTTGAGCGGGTCGGGCGATATTGACACGCGCGAGCTGGTCGCGCAGGATGTCGAAGTTGAGATCTCCGGTTCCGGTAACGCGGTAGTGTACGCGGTTAATTCGCTGGATGGAGAGATTTCCGGTAGCGGCAATATCCGCTATATCAACCAACCGGCGCATCTTTCGACGAGTGTGACTGGCTCAGGAACGATCAAAGCATCAAAGAGATGATCATCGCACACGGATCGTGTGATGGTAAGGCGACGGTGAATGAAGGTTCACCGTCGTTTTTGTTTGCGTTGGCGTGATCCTGGGCGACGCTAATATGGAGTGATCCTGCCGATGATGGCCATTTGTCCGGCGATGCAGAATCGGGGTTGAATGACCACTCACAGCGCCCTGCGGAAGCTTATTTCACATCTGCACAAAACCGCCCCTATCCGATTGTCTATCAATAGGATAAATAGGGATTTTATGTTGCGTTTTGATTTAACAAATGCTATCTTTGAGGGTTATATAAGGGAAGGATTAAGAGGCAAGCTCCCGTGTCCGGAAATCTGAAAAAACAGCCCAAACCGGTGTCCGGCGCGATCGAGGCGGCGATGAGCAGTCTTGGCCTTGGCCCCACCTATAATGGCTGGATGGTGGTGCAGAGATGGCCGGAGTTGGTCGGCGAAAATATCGCCCGTCGCGCCAAAGCATTTCGTTTTGCCGATGGCGTGTTGTATGTCGCTGTCCCGGATGCCGCGTGGCGACAGAATCTCGCCATGGAGCTTGAATCGATAATCCGGCAGATCAGAACCTACCCATTTGGTAGAGTCATCAAAGAGATCAGACTCGTCGCGAACGAGAGAGGAATGTAAGCGCAATGGCCACTGAGATCGACGAAGTCGTCAAAAAGAAAAAGAAGAACGGCAAAGAGGCCGAAGTCGAAAACGGCGGCAACGGGAACGGACACAACGGCAGTTACGACGCCTCCAGTATTACCGTCCTGAAGGGACTGGAAGCGGTCCGCCGTCGTCCCGCCATGTATATCGGCGATGTCAGCCAGCGCGGCCTGCACCACATGATCTATGAGGTGGTCGATAACTCCATCGACGAAGCGATGGCCGGCTATTGCGACCGGGTCATTGTCGAGATCAATAAAGATAACTCTATCTCGGTCTCGGATAACGGCCGTGGTATTCCTGTAGAGCTTCATCCGGAGCAGAAAGTCTCTGCGCTCGAAGTGGTCATGTGCACTTTGCACGCCGGCGGTAAGTTCGACCACGATTCATACAAAGTCTCCGGCGGTCTGCACGGCGTTGGCGTCTCAGTTGTGAACGCGCTCTCTGAGTGGTGCTGGGTCGAGGTTCAGCGCGACGGTGAACTCTGGAAACAGGAATACAAGCGCGGCATTCCGGAATACAAAGCGAAGAAGATCGGCGCCTCCAAAAAGACCGGCACCAAAACCTGCTTTTTGGCCGATGATGAGATTTTCTCCAAAGTCGAATACAAGTTTGATATCGTCGCGTCGCGCCTTCGAGAGCTCGCGTTCCTCAATAAGGGGATCACGATCGAGTTGAAGGATCACCGGAATAACAAAGAAGAAGAATATCACTACAAGGGCGGCCTGTCGGCATTCGTCAGCTACCTGAACGAAAACAAAGCGGCGCTTTTCAACAAGCCGATCCATTTCCAGCGCGCCAAGGATGATGTTGAGATCGAGGTCGCGCTGCAGTACAACGACGGCTACTCTGAGTCTGTCTACTCGTACGTCAACAATATCAACACGATCGAGGGCGGCACGCATTTGACCGGGTTCCGCACCGCGCTGACCCGCTCGATAAATACCTACGCGACCAAAAACAATCTCCTGAAGAAAGACTCGGTCCAGTTGACCGGCGATGATTCCAAAGAGGGATTGACCGCGGTCGTGTCGGTGAGAGTGCGCGACCCCCAGTTCGAGGGACAGACCAAAACCAAGCTTGGTAACTCCGAAGTAAAGGGAACGGTTGAGTCGGTCACGAACGAGTTCCTTAATGAGTTCTTCGAGGAGAATCCATCGACCGCCAAGCGAATTGTCGAGAAGATGGTGCTTGCCGCGACCGCGCGCGAAGCCGCCCGCAAAGCGAAGGAGTTGACGCGTCGCAAAACCGCGCTAGATTCCGCCTCGCTCCCTGGCAAGCTGGCGGATTGCTCACTGCGCGACCCGGAATCATGCGAGATATATATCGTCGAGGGAGACTCGGCCGGTGGCTCAGCCAAGCAGGGGCGCGACCGTCGCTTCCAGGCGATCCTTCCGTTGAAGGGAAAGATCCTCAATGTCGAAAAGGCGCGCATGGATAAGATCCTTTCGAACGAAGAGATCCGGACCATGATCACCGCGCTCGGCGCCGGTATCGGCGAGGATTTCGATGCCAGCAAGGTTCGCTACCACAAGATCATTATCATGACTGACGCGGATATCGATGGCTCGCATATTCGGACGCTTATCCTGACGTTCTTCTTCCGGCATATGCGCGAACTGGTCGACCTGGGGCATGTCTATATCGCCCAGCCGCCGCTCTATCGTCTGCGCCATGGCAAGCAGGAGTTCCACGCCTACTCCGATCAGGAGAAGGAGAAGATCCTCAAGCAGATGCCGTCGTCTGGCGTTTCGATCCAGCGTTACAAAGGTCTTGGTGAAATGAATCCGGAGCAACTCTGGAAAACCACGATGGACCCTGAAGCCCGGACGCTGCTGCAGGTGACGCTGGAAGAAGGCGCCGCGGCGGAGAATCTCTTTACGGTGCTGATGGGAAGCGAGATCGAGCCGCGCCGTCGGTTCATCCAGGAGAACGCGCAGTACGTGCGGAATCTGGACGTCTAGTTCTTTACGACATTGAATTGACTGACGAAGCCCACCGGAAGATGGGCTTTTTTTTGACAACAACTAAGATGGATGCTTGCCTGCGCAACATGAGGTGTGGCAGGACTCAAGTTAGATATCGATCGAGATGCGCGGACGGCGAGATACCGATAGTCTCAATCGCGCGTGATATTGATTGTTCGCGTTAGGTCCTACTGCAGGGCCAGCATTGCTTCGTCGCGGGAGTCGTAGCTTTCGAAGACGCGAAGCAGTTGCGTGACATTCAGCAGATCCTCGACATTGGTGATATTCGCCAACACGAATTTCCCTCCCGCGCGGGTCGCCGCCATATGGGCAGCCACGAGCGCGCCGATCCCCGCTGAGTTCATTCGCTCGACATCGTGCAGATCGACTATGAACCGATTCTTGTTGAGCGACAGATAGTACTGCACGCGCCCGAGGAATGAGGTGAGTTGGTCACCGGCAATGAGCTTGCCGGACAGTTCTACGGTGACGATGTCACCTGAGAGGGAATCCCTCTGTTTCATGAGACACCTTCTTTCCCGGCGTGGTGATGAGTCTTGTACCTTTTGGTAATTGAGGTACGGAAACATGCTCGCGCATGTTTCATCGATTTTGTGAATCTAAGTTAAGGCGCGGAAGTCATCTGCCCGAAAAAGAACACCCCGCCGAGGCGGGGTGTTGGCCAGGATGAGTTTCAGCAAGTGGTTTGCGCTCATAGGCAGTCGGGGAGAACAGGTGTTGGCGTGAGCGTCAGATAGCCAATGAGCATCGACAGGTCGGTCAGATCGATAATACCGGTACCGCTCACATTTCCTTCGAGCGGACATGGCAATACCGGAGTAGGTACGATGGTCAGGTAGCCGATCAGCATGGAGAGGTCTGTCAGATCAGGCGCTTCGATCACACTGCCATTGACATTGCCGGTCTTACCCACGCAACAGCAAGCATCGCCAATACCATCGCCATTGGCGTCAGCCTGATCCGGATTGGCGACCGATGGGCAGTTGTCGCCGACGACCGCAACATAGCCGGGCCCGCATGATCCGGCGAACTCCGCAGGTTCAGAGGGGCATCCGCAATTATCACCGTCTACATCGCTGTAGCACGTGACCGACGTGGTCATCGTGACAATTCCGGAACTGCCGTTTTCCCCAGGCTCACCTGCACTTGCCTGCCTGAGAGGAGCGACGCCTGTATATCCCGGTACGCCTTCTCCACCTTTGCCAGTAAAACTCTGGTTGCCACCGCCGCCGGCATGTGACGATTGCGCGGTAGAAGATGGTGAATTTTCCAGCGCCGGTCGACTGCCCCCTTGGGATAAACCACCTGGTGTGCCGCCAAGCGCCGTAATCGACCCTTCATTCCACATGGTCTCGTAGACGATCTGCACAGTGCCGCCGTTTCCGCCGGAACCACTGCCACCGCCACCACCACCACCGCTGCCGATATCATAGTCCGTGAATAACAGCGTGTTGTTGATCTCTTCGCCGTTCAGACCATTCTGTCCCTGATTTCCCGGAGATCCATTAGCGTGAATGATCCCCTGGTTGTCAAGAATACGAGCATGGATCAGAACGATGCCACCGCCTTTGCCGCCTGCGCCTCCACTGCCGCCGCGGCCGCCTTCGGCAACGTTTGAAACCATAAGGTCCTGAGCCACGCCGCCGCCGCCACCACCACCGCCACCACGCCCGCCACTCCCTGCTCCGATCGGTCCACCGAAGCCGGGAGAACCGTCACCTCCAGCGGCGCCCGGGATCAGCGTAGAAATGCCGGACAGGTATCCACCGGCTCCATATGTACCACCAGTGCCGCCATTTCCACCGGAGGATGAATCGGTGATGGTCCCAAAGTTTTGGAGTGTCCCATTGACCCGGATCGTGTAGCCAGCGGTGTAAAGTGTCATGCCGGGATTCACCGTAAGGTTCCAGAATTGCCAGTCCCGAGTGAGTGTCACGTTGCCGCCGATGACGATCTGTCCATCGGACCCGTCACCATACAGTGACTGCGCGCTTGCTGGCGGGTGATACAGTCCGAGGATAATTGCCAGGCTGACAATGGCGCATCCGGTTAGTCGTTGTAGTGAGATCCAAGCGATGCGTTGAGGAATTTTGATACACATGTCGCGCCCTCCGCAGATTTGAGTTGAGCCGCGACAGCAGTTCGCGCGGGCGACAGCATCACTCCATAGCAATGACCAGATGGCGAAGCGAGAACTCGTAACGGACTGCTGGGGTGACTAAGGATACATTAATTATGTGCATAAGAGACTGGCTTGTCAATGTTAATTTGTGATTCGTCGTGCAGACGACAACAAAAAAGCCGCCCGTGTGGGCGGCTTTTCGATATTCAACAGTCAAGCGGCGAGTGCGTCAGGCCGGCTTTTGCTCTTTGTACTGCTCGGTTATCTCCGCGTTGTCGTCCGCGTTGTAGATATGGAACTCGTGCTGCGGCATGGTGGTGTCGCGCACCAGATTGATGCGGAACTTGTGCGCTTTCATCAGTCGTTCCACGCGGTTCTCGCCGGACTCGGCCATCGTCGCGGCCAGGTTCGGATTGACGATGAGGTGGAACTTGTCGAACTTCTTCGCCGCTTTCGCGCGAATGAACCATCGTTCGATCTTGGTCGCGAGATTCTCCTTGGAGACAATACGACCGAGCCCCTGGCAATGCGGACACTGTTCGGAGAGGGTGTGCATATGCGACGGGCGGACGCGCTCGCGGGTCATTTCAACAAGGCCGAATTCGGTGACCGGGTTGATGCCGCGCTTGGCGCGGTCGCGCGCAAACGCCCGCTTGAACTCTTCGTAGAGTCGACGGCGGTTTTCACGGCTGTACATATCGATGAAATCGCAGACGATCAGGCCGCCGATATCGCGAAGGCGGATCTGCCGCGCGATCTCGCGGGCCGCCTGCAGGTTGGTCTCGAAGATAGTTTGTTCCTGATCCTTGCCGCCGACAAACCGCCCGGTGTTGACATCGATAGTCACCATCGCTTCGGTCTGGTCAATGACGATATAGGCGCCTTTCTTGATCCAGACTTTGCGCGAGAGCATCTTGTCGATCTCGGCTTCGAGATTGTACATGTCAAAGAGCGGCTGATTTCCCTTGTAGAGTTGGACGCGGTCTTTGAGATGCGGCGCAACCTGGCGGGCGAACTGCACGACCTTTTTGTAGTCGTCGCGGTTATCCACCAGCACACGGGAGACATCGTCGGTGAAGACGTCGCGGATCATCGAGACCATCATATCCGCTTCTTTGTGGATCAGGGACGGCGCGGAGAGGGTGTCGGCTTTGCGCTTCAACTTGGCCCAGAGTTTCTGAAGGCGTTTGATATCGGCGCGGAAATCCTCTTCGTTGACCCCTTCGGCCTCGGTGCGGACAATCAGACCGAATCCTTCTGGACGGAGTGGGGCAACCACTTTTTTGAGGCGGCGCTTCTCCCCCCAATCGGTGATGCGCTTGGATATTCGGATATGGTCATCATCGGGGACCAGCACGAGGAAGCGCCCGGGAATGGAGATCTCGGTCGCGACGCGCGGGCCCTTGGTGGAAATCGGTTCCTTGATGACCTGCACCAGGATATCCTGGTTTTTCTTCAGGACGGTTTCGATACCGGCGCGGCGGGTCTTGCGGACCACCTGCACGGGAGCATCGTCATCATCCAGTTCTTCGGAATCGTAACTTCGGCCGCCGTAATCTTTGCCGATGTCGGAGGAATGCAGGTAGGCTGCTTTCTCCATGCCGATATCGACGAAGGCGGCTTGCATGCCGGGGAGAACGGTTTTGATCTTGGCTTTGTAAATGTCTCCAACCATCCGTTCAGTATCCGGTCGTTCGACCTGGAGTTCGACCAGCTTGTCATCTTCGAGCATAGCCAGTCGTTTTTCGTACTCGGTCGAGTTGATAAGAATCTCAGTTTTCACTCATACTCCTTCACCCCGCGCGGGATCTCCCCGAACAGCTCGGTGGTGAGAGGTTTAAAACCATTAACGAAAGCGGCGCCGGACATTTCCGCTTTCCCTTCGGGCACGATCCGGGTTATCTCGACTGCTCCGGGGCCGCAGGCGACGATGAGGCGTCGTTTATCCTGCAGGACCGTGCCGGGTCGAAGACCGGGTTGGGCCATGTCATCCGCGCGTTCACACGCGAGGATCTTAATTCGTTTCCCTCGGAAATAACTGTAGGCAGTCGGCTTGCTACAGAGACCCCGCACAAAGTTGCGGATGTTGACCGACGGGAATCCCCAATCGATCATCGAGTTGAAAGGAGTTAGCTTGGGAGCGGCGGTTGCCTCGGCATCCTTCTGCGGAATGCCGTCGGTTTTGCCTGCCTCGATCGCATCGAGCGTCTCGAGCAGGAATGGCCCGGCCATCGCGCTCATTTTCTCCGCCAGAGAATCATACGTGTCGTCTTCGGCGATACTGGTCTTCACCTGACCGATGACATTCCCGGTGTCCACTTCCCGTTTCAAAAAGAAACTGGAGAGTCCGGTTTCGGTCTCGCCGTTGATGAGCGCCCAGTTGATGGGCGCCGCGCCACGGTACTTGGGCAAGAGTGATCCGTGGATATTGATGGAGCCAAGCCGTGGTATAGTAAACAGCTTGATTGGCAATATCCGGAATGCGATCACCACAAACAGGTCTGCATCGTATTGGCGCAACGCATCGGTCAGTCCTGGCTCCTTGAGGGAAGCGGGAGTAAGGACCGGGATGCCGCGCGATTCGGCTTCCTGTTTGACCGGGGTTTGGATAAGCTTGTGTCCGCGACCGGCGACCTTGTCAGGTCCGGTCACAACGGCAAGCACCGAGTGCCGGCTCTCACATAAATGCGCGAGCGGCAACCGGGCAAACTCCGGCGTGCCCATGTAGACAATTCTCATGTAGGTGGAGCATGACTGGACGGCCCGATGTCGCATGAGGGCGACATGCAAAGGCAAGTGACCGGTTCAGAGAGTCTGACGGGTCAGATTCACGAAGCGGCGGCGAGTTTTCTCAGCCGCCCTTTCAAAAGCGTCCTGGCTATCGGCGAGATGTAATCGATGAACAGCTTACCCTCAAGGTGATCATACTCGTGCAAAATCGCTCGTGCCGCCAGGCCATCAACCGTCATGTCGAACGGTCGGCCATCGAGTCCGAGAGCGCGGACATGCACTCTGGCGGGACGGGTACATTTTTGGTAGATCCCCGGAAATGACAAACAGCCTTCTTCCAGCTCAACCTGGCCGGTGGCTTCGATTATCTCCGGATTGATGAAAACGGTGAGGGTGGCAGTGATGTCGACCGCAGAAAGGTCGACAATGAAGATTCTCTTCAATTCGCCGATTTGTACCGCCGCCAATCCAAGACCCTGAGCTTTTTTCACGGTGTCGATCATATCCGACACCAGATCCTTGACCGCCTGGTCTATCTCTGTGACCGGCGCTGAGACTTGTCGTAAAACAGGGTCGCCGTAAGTGACGATCGGTCGTACAGCCACGCTAACTCCTAAAAAACTTTCCTAAAACTACTTGTCTACTTTACCGGCGATGGATGAGCGGAGGAACTCCATTTTGACTTCTTCTCCGATCTTGAGAACGATGCGCCCTTTTTCTTCGTCGATGGCGAATATCGTTCCGAACATCCCGCCGCTGGTGACGACTTTGTCACCCTTTTTCAGATCTTTCAGCAGAGCTTCATGCTCTTTCTGGCGCTTGCGCTGAGGCCGGATCATGAGGAAATACATGACCAGGAAAATCAGCCCAAACCAGACTATCATTAACAGCGGCGAACCCTGTGAGTTCGGGTCGCCAGCCATCAGGAGTAACCAATCCTGACTCAAGTCCAACTCCTTGAACGTGTTATCTTTATCGGCAGACAGTGCAAAAACTGAACAGCCGGACCTTCGAAATCAAATATAGCCGTCCCGCCCAATCCAGCCAAGATAATAATTACTATACAGATAACCGGGGCTGGGGCCGGTTGTTCCCCGGTCGAATCCCTGGGCGGAGAGGTTCACAATCGGGTGAATCGGCCAAAGCGGAAACCGAATAGCGAATTTTCTGTTAGGCAAGATATGAAGCTAACAGGGACTTGGCTAATCCAAAATCTCGCCGGTCGGGTCGGGGTGGTTACTCGCGCCACCTTGGCAACGACGGTCATAGCTCTCAGCATGATCCTTCTTTCCTCAACTGCCATGGCGATCGGCGGGGGTGAAAAGACTCCCGAAGAACAGGCTGCCGATAGCCTGAAAAAAGCGACCAGCGAGTACAACGACGGCGTCAAGCATGTCGAAAAGGCCCGTGTGATCGGGATCAAAGGGGATTCGCTCTACGCCTACAATTACCGGGCGACCTCGGATGCCAAGGCGCGCAAAGAGTATGACAAGGCGATCGAGAAATTCACTAAGGCAGTCGAATTGAATCCGTTGATGCCTGAGGCGCACAATTATCTTGGGTACTGCTGGCGCAAGGTCGGCGAGCTGGCGAAATCACTGGCGGCGTATGATGAGGCGCTGGCGCTCAAGCCGGATTTCGCGCAGGCGCGCGAGTATCGCGGCGAAACCTATCTCGCGATGAATGACCTGAAGAAGGCGCAGATGGAGCATGATTTCCTCAAACAGATGCGCTCGCCGTATGCCGACACACTGGCCCGCTCGATAGAGGTATATCAATTATCGCAGTTGGAAAGTGCCCAGAAGAAATAGTCAGTGTCGTGGAGATCACTGACCTGTTGAATAGACGGCGGCCTACTGGCCGTCGTTTTTTTTGGGCTCCGCTTTGGGCGGATTGAGGATCTCGTCGGGGATGACGACCTTCGGCGTGAAGACTCCCAGATAGCGCTGGTACCAGTTCCACTTCTTGCGCTCTTCCTTCATGAACTTCTTGACGCGCTTCTCACGGACAGAGGCCTCGGCATCCATCGCTTCGATACGCTGGATGAGCATTTCGATACTGGGTCGTTTTTCCAGCGCCGAGCGGAAGGTATCATAATCGCGGAGATTAAAGATGGTCTGGACGATCGGCTCGAAGAAGATCATCGCCTGCGCGGAGATGAAATTGAGCGGCTTGACCGATTCGAGGAAGATGATCGCCGGGACGGTCATCCCCTTTTCGACGACTTTCTTCGTGACCTTTTCGATGATCGCCAGTTCTTCCTCGGGGAAGATCTCTTTCCCTTCGTTCGGAATAGGATTATTGCCGAGCCAGCTCATGCCTCTCCCCCGGTCCGCGGAGCGATATGTTCTTTAATGAACGAAGTCGCTTCCTCGCGATTGTCGCCGAAGATCAGATAGAGTCCGCGGAAATTCTCAAGGCGCGACTGTTCGACAAACGGCGAAAGCAGGATGCCGTTTTTGTCCGGCCAACAGCTTCGGTAGAGCGACCATTCTTTCTTAAGGGTCTGCGTCGTGGTCTTGACGATGACCTCTCTCTCGGTGAGGGTGTAGCTGGTCGGCATGTAGAATTTCGCGAGCGAGGCGAACAGCACGATAAGCGACAAGACGCAGAAGAAGGTTGACTCGGTCGAGACATAAACCAGGAAAGAGAACAGCAACACGACCAGAGTCACCATGGCGGAGACCCAGGGTTTCCGTTTGACAGGATGGATCGTCCACGCGACAGTGCGACCGGCCGGTTGTTCGGCGGTCGCGGGAGTCTGGTCTGTCTGGTCGCTTGAGGAGAGCATGGGTTATGCGCCGGGCTCCGGACGGTAGCGTTCTTTTTTGACCTTCTCCATCATTTCAAGCAAGTCTTTTGGTTCGATCAGTTTCTTCTCGATCATGACACGGGCGAGCGCTTCGAGCGCGAGGTTGTTGGAGAGGGAGAGTTCCTCAAAGGAGACTTCGCGCTCCTTGCCATCGACCACCATCCTGATCGCAACTTTCTTTTCGTCCATAACAGCTTTCTCTATGAGTCCAGTTGGTTATACGGTGAACCAGTTGAATCGGCCCAGACGCATGCGGGTTACCAGTTGGCGCCGGAGCCTTCGGTCAATCCGCGCGACGGGTAGAGCGGCTCGGGCCGCCCGGATTGAATGCGATAGAGAGGAAGTTCGACATTCTCGCGATAATGTCCGAAACTTATGGTCCCGGCCGCGCCATTGAAATTCAGCGTTTGTCCAAGAGCGGTGAGCCACTCTACACGGCTGGTCGGATTCTCGGCCAGGGTGGTCAAGAGAAGCGAAGCGGCATCGAACCCGAGTGCGGCGAGGCGCGACGGCTGTTCGGTGTAACGATCATTGTACGCCTTGGTGAACGCCGGTTTTTGGCGTCCCGAGTTCACGAACGGCGAGGCGAAAACCGCGCCACGGATGACATCATCACCGAGCGTGTAGATCTCTTCGCTCCCCCAGCCATCGGAGCCGAGCAGTTGACCGGTCAGGTTATAGAAACGCATCTGCGGCACAAGCAGGCGCAGTTGATCGGTCGGGCCGGGGAGAAAGATGACATCGACCTGCGCGGGGATAGCTTCGGTTTCGACCGTATCACCGCGGGCATCGAGGTAGGTGGCGGATTCATCCAGACCACGCAGAATGAGTTTTTTCGCCGAGTGGATGTAGGCGCCGAAATCGCGGTCACTCGAGCGATAATATTCAACGCCAAGGATCGTTCCGCCGAGCTGTTCAAAACGCTGGGCGAATGCCTGGCCGATCTGCAGATGATCAAATCCGGTCGGCGTGATGATTATCGCGGTGTCGGCATTCAGTCCGCGGCGGGCATATTCCGCCATGCGTATCCCCTGCAGTTCAATATTTGGAGAAAGTTGGAAGGCCGACCCGCCTAGCAGCGTAAGGCCCGCGCTGGTCGCGGCCGGGATAAGCAGAGGGATTGAATGGTCATTCATCGCGGAAGCGGCGACGGCCGCTTCGTTGGAAGTCAGCGGGCCGATGATGGCGTCGTATTTCAGTTCCGCCAGTTCACGGCAG
This sequence comes from uncultured Ignavibacteriales bacterium, assembly GCA_964397415.1. Classification (GTDB taxonomy): domain Bacteria; phylum Zixibacteria; class MSB-5A5; order GN15; family FEB-12; genus FEB-12. The sequence continues at coordinate 88,672 of CAYNIJ010000012.1, forward strand.
ATGCGCCCGGCCATGACCGGGTCGGACTGGGTGTCGAACGGAATGAGACGGACACGCTTGGCAACGGTCGGTTCGTTCTGCAGGGCGATCATCGCGCCGTTCAGCATCTCTTCGCCATAGCGCTGGAACTCTCCGGAGAGCGGAAGGACTATCGCGACGCGGATGATCTCGGGGAGGAGTTCACCGGCATCAACAGCGGGGACGGTTTCGCCGCATCGACTCAAAATGAGGACGGCATCATCCATGCGCTGACGCTCGATGAGCAATGTCGAGACCTGTTGAATGAGGGCACAGCGCCGTTCTTCATTGAGGGTCGCGGTGGAGGCTTGCGAAAAAACGATAGAGAGGTGCGGACGGTCGAAGGTGGCGAGTCCATCGGCGATAAGCGCGGCGAGTTTGTCATCGGCGCCGCTGATGTATGACTGCAGGTACTCGACCGCGGCTTCATCCTGTTTCCCCTGGCGATGCCAACTGCAGGCGCGGAAATAGTGCGCTGCGGGAACGTATGCTGATCTGGTGTATTGGGTCAGGAATTGCGAGAATTCGGTCGCGGCGGAGGCGAGATCACCGCTGTGATACGTTGCTTTCGCGTGGTCGAAGATGAACTGGTCGCGGCGCGGAGAATCCGCGAAGCGGGTAGCCAGTTCTTCGGTGAGACGTTTTGCTTCCTGCCAGTTGCCGGCCCTGAGCGCGGCTTCCGCCTGAGCGGAAAGCACGGTCAATTCGGGCGAATCGTTCTGGTCAGCCGCGACAGAAAGCCACGGCAGACAGACTATCAGCCAGACAGAGAGCAGATGTCGCATACTACAGCGAGAACTTGCCGAATTCCTCGGGGGGAATTCGTTTGAGTCGTTCGCGAAGTGACTCCCGGTCGGTCGGCATTGGCGGGACCTGCGGTTCATCAGAGCCGGCAGCCGCCTCATCGCCCGGTTCCGGGCGTTTGATATTAAACAGGTCTTCGTTGACGAAGATAGAAGCTCCAGTCTTGAGGGCCAGCGCGATCGAGTCCGACGGGCGGGCATCGATACGGGCCGGTTCGCCATTCGTGTTCAAGTGGATCACGGCGAAAAAGGTCTGCTCGCGCAGTTCGGTGATCTCGACCCGGGCGACGGTCGCATGGAGCGACTCGATCACCCGCTTGAGCAGGTCATGGGTGAGCGGACGTTTGGACCCGACGCCGGAGAGCTCCATGGCGATCGCCCACGCCTCGGCGTGACCGATCCAGATAGGGAGCACTTTGTCGATGCCGGTCGGCGTGAGGATGACCACCGGCGTATTGGTGGTCATGTCGAGCGCCAGACCCTCGAGCTTCACTTCGAGCATTTTCATATCAGACGACTTTTTTCTCCACGAGCAACTTGGCGTGCGCGGTGACATCCTTTTCCAGTTTGACCGGTACGGAGTACATGCCGAGCGCCTTGATCGGCTCTTCGAGTTCGATAGCGCGCTTGTCGACAGTGATCCCTTCGGTCTCGAGCATTTTGGCGACATCGTTGTTGGTCACAGAACCAAACAGGCGGTCTTCCTCACCGACCATGACAGCAATGCGAAGCTGGACGCGTTCGATGCGATCCTTGATGACTTCGGCGGCTTTGCGGCGCTTCTTGACGCGGATATCGCGCTGCTTGCGAACTTCGTCGATGGCCTTCACGTTTCCCTGCGTCGCCGGAATGGCAAGATTGCGGGGAATCAGGAAATTGCGGCCGTAGCCGTCCTTCACTTCAACCGTATCGCCGGCCTGTCCGACCGACTCAACATCCTCACGAAGAATGACTTTCATGGTAGTCCTCTCATTTCAATATACGATTCAAACTCATTGTTCAACAGTAACATTTCCGGTCAGCTTGCGCCAGTCAAGGAAGCTGTCGACAAAGCCGACGAGCACCATCATCAGCAGCCCCGCAACGTGCGTCAGGAATAACAGCACGTAGAAGAGGATGCGGATGAAGAGCGAGACCTTCACCCGGTGCAGCGTGTGCTCCATAAAGGAGAGCCCGCAGACCGCGTAAAAGACCGCCATCACCAACAGCGCGTTGTCCGCGATCAGATTGATCGCCTCATTTCCGACCAGTCGGGCGACGATCACTACCCCGAAAGCGGGAGTCAGGCCGAACGGGACTTTCCATTCGGTGAACCGCCGCACTTTGCCGAGTACGGGATCGGTCAGTCCGAATCGCCAGGCCAGCCAGAGAAAGCCGAGACTGAACTGGACGATCGCGCTGACGATAGTTGACGCCGGAGTCATCCGAACCGACAACCTCACCAGCATTTTATACATCTCTGTTATCTGCTCGACCTGTTCCGGGCTGTAGGCCGTGGGATTCAGGCCGCCGACAAACATTTTCACCATCTCATCACCGGCTTGTGTGCCGAGCCGGTACACATCGAGCCAGGTCGGCAACCAGGCCGCGATGGAGAGCAGGATCAGGGCGATAAGGCCGCCGAGATAAACCCGAAAGCTGCTGTCGGTTCTCTTCAGCAGGTAGCCGACCAGAAGTCCCGGCACCAGGACGGCGAGCCAGCCGGTCTGCGTGAACCAGAGATGTTCGACGCCGCCGACTATCGCGCCAAGTATCGCGCCACCCAAAATTCCGATTCCCAGCCAATTCCAGTGGCCGAGATAGCTCAATCGTGCGATGCCGTAGAAGAGGTAGATCGCTACTACGTATGCCGCAACGCCGACGAGCAGTGACAGTCCGACCTTGCCGGAATCGACGCCCAAGACCCGCAATGCCGGGAATGCCAGCATGACGGCGATGAGCGGAGGGATCCAGCCTTGTGTCGACTGCGGGTGTCTGTTTACCACTTCGTCAGTGGTCACAGACCTACCTGTACGATTCAGCCACGAACGGCAGGATCGCCATGTGGCGTCCGCGCTTGATCGCCACGGTCAGCTTGCGCTGATGGATCGCGCAATTGCCGGAGATGCGACGCGGGACGATCTTGCCACGCTCCGTCATAAAGCGGCGAAGCATCCGTTCGTCCTTGTAATCGATGAACATGATCTTGTTCTCACAGAACCGGCAGACTTTGCGTCGACGCTGCCGATCCCCGTATTCGCCTCGTTCAGCCATGTGTATCTCTCTTTACAGTTCGTCGTTGTCTAATTGATGACACGGTTCGAAGCCGTCGTTGGACGACTCCACTATCCGAAAAGGTGATTCCTCAGCATCGCCGGTGAATCCGGCAACCCGATTGCCGATGGAGCGCGTGGAAGACGCGGTCAGCGCCGGCGTGGCGCTTTCGAGCAAATCTTCCTGACTTCCATCTTCATGCATCACCTTGATCTGGTCGGCCCGGATCTCGACGAAGGAACGGCGGACACCTTCACCGGTGTCGCGCACGCGACTCTTCAGTTCTCCTTCGACCTGCACCGGACTTCCCTTGCGCAGTCGCTCGCGGCAGCTGTCAGCCAGCAAGTGCCATGCGGCGACGCCGATATAGCAGACTTCTTCCTTCAGGTTTCCGTCGACATCGTGATACCGTTTGGTGGTGGCGATGCGGAAATTGGAAACCGGCGTCCCGGTGGTGGTGTGCCGGTATTCCGGATCACGAACCAACAGGCCAGTGATGATCACCTTGTTGATGTACGCCAAATGGGCTGCCATAGATCTATCCCGGGAGATTCGTTTTTATGCCTCATCCTTGCCGGCGGCCGGAGCCGGACGGTCGGCAGGGGCAGAATCGGATCGGGGAGCGGGGCGCGGGCCACGGTCGCCGCGATCACCACGGTCACCACGGTCATACCGGTCACCGCGATCGAAACGATCCCGACGTCCGCCGCGGAATCGTCCGCCACGGTCATCATCACGGTCGCCGCCACGACGTTCGTCGCGTTCTTCGAAGGCGGAGGCAAACGCGTCGCGGGCCGCTTTGTTGGCTTCCGGGTCGCCTTCGTACAAGATGGTCAGATAGCGAATGTAGGCTTCCTCGATCTTGTAGAGACGATCCAGTTCGGGGAGCAGCGAAGTGGTCCCTTCGAAAATAATGCTCGCATAGTACCCCTGGATAAGTCCCTCGATAGGGAACATCATCCGGCGAGTGCCCATGCGGTCTTCGCGCACGATCTTGCCGCCATGGTTCGTGATCAGCTCTGTGACTGTCTGAACCTGACGGTCTATCGACGCATCATCGGTCTGGGGATTGACAATAAAGGTGGTCTCGTAAAGTCGCACGAGTAATCCTCCCTTTGGACGTTGGTTAAGGTTTAACGGCTTTGCTCTGGATTACAGATTTTCCGGCAAAGCAGGGTTCACGTTATATTTTGACATCGTCTCGTCGAGTCGATGCGCGATGGCAAAGAGCAGTGCGTCGGCGGCGTGGCGAATCATCTTCTCCACGGCAGGACGCTCCTCCGTTTGGAACGGAGAAAGGACAAAGTCGACAATATCCGCGTCATTGTCAACAGATTTTGGGGAGGATGGATCCCAGCTTTCGCTGGGATGAGGCGAATGGGGGTCGGTCGGTGCAGACGGGGACGTCTGCCGCCCAGTGGCTATGATTTGGCCGATGCCGAGGCGGATTCGCGGAAACGATTGTGTGCCAATCTCTTCGATGATCGAGGTCAGGCCATTGTGACCGCCGGCCGAGCCTTTCCCCCTGATTCGGACCGCCCCCAGCGGGAGGGCGAAATCATCCACGACGACCATCATCTGGCTGGGGATCAGCTCGTTCTCCTCGAGTAACCGGGCGGCGGCCAGGCCGGAGAGATTCATGAACGTACGAGGTTTGGCCAGGATGATCTTCCTCTCCCCTACCTCAAAGGTCGCCCAGTCGAACTCTTTGACGCGAGGTTGCGGGGCGGCATGGGTGAGGTCAATGAGATGGTCGACCACATCGAACCCGATATTGTGGCGGGTCTGGTGATACTTCTTGCCGATGTTGCCAAGTCCGAGAATGAGCGAAATCATGGGAGAAGAAAGTTAGGGGGTGGACACTATTAATGCAAGCCGAACGGACGCATCTCTCCTTGACGTCGTGCGGGAAAATGCAGACCTTGTTAAAAATGTAGTTCGAAGGTCATTTTAGGGAGAAGAGTGACTACCTGTCCGGCTGACATTGCCCCCCTTTCACCAGTTCACGAGTTGCGCATTGGAGTAATCAAGACTCAACGCCATTCGAACGACTGGCCCTACTTCCTCGTGTCAGCCTTTGCGCTTTCATATCTCTTCCGGGAGACGACCAGTATCCTCACCATCGCGATCGGAGAGCCGATTGCAAATCGCTAGCGCGGAGGGTTTCATGTCTCGGTTCGCACTGACAACATGCGTGGCAGGACTGTTTGTTTGTCTCATCAGTGGCATGGTCGCCGCGGGGACTGTCGACGACGCCTGGGCGGAATTGCACAAATTGAATACCGGCGTCGCCAAGGAGTTGTTCACTAAGGCGATCAAGGAGAATCCAAAAGATGAATCCGCGAAGCGTGGTCTGTTCCTGGCCGCCGATCTTGATATGGATCATTTGACCGCCAGCGAAGCGGTCAAGCAGATGGGCTCGCAGCCGGGCGACCCGTACCTTCCTTCGGTATTTGAGTACTGGACCGCCATCGAGAAAGAGTGGTCGGATCACGAAGTGGTCGTGCGGCGTATCGTCTCGATGATCGAAAAGTCGCCGCATAGTGGACATCGCTATATGGCTGAGAGGATGAATCAGTCACTCGCGCTGGCGACCTCTTTCAAGCCGGTCACCAGAGGCACGAATGATGGATTCATCGGCGCATGGGCTATTGGGCCGTTCGACAATAAGTCCGATATCGCGTTCTTCCGCGATCTTCCGCTGGAGACCGCGCCGTTCGATACCGCGGCAACAGCCACAGGGGCGATGGGTGTTCGCACCGGATGGTGCTGGCTCGAGACTGGTGCCGATGGCCATGTCGTTCCGATCTTTCCGTTCAGCTCCGCGGTCTCGAATGTCTGCCTGGTAAAGGCGTTTTTTGAGCTGCCCGCCGAGCAGGAGATCATCATCTTGCTGGGGGGTGTGTATTCCAGTCGCGTGCGACTCGACGGAAAACTGATTCAGGCCGATCCGACCTTTCGCAATGCCAGCATCCGCAGTGGATTCCGCGCCAGACTAGCACAGGGGGTCCATGAACTGACGCTGACGCTCGGCAACGCTGATAGCAATGCCGATGTCAGGATCGGTGTTCGTGGTGCCGACTACACACCGGTGGCCGGATTGCGTTGGTTGCGAAACGCTGTGATACCTGCCAATCCGGACCTGCAAGTGTCCCAGTTCCATCCGATCTTCGATCTGTTCGACTCATTGACCGCGGATAGACCGAGCACGGAGCGACGTTTTTGGTCCGGCGTGCTTCGCATGAACAACGGCTACACCAACGAAGCGGTGACCGAATTTGAGGCGGCGTTGGCCGAGAACCAACTCACGCCACTCGAAATGTATCTGCTCTGCCAGATGGTTGAACAACAGGGGAATGATGTGCGGCGAGGCGAAGTACTCGGCATGATCTCGGCCGCCGCCTGTCCGATGGTCGGCATGCAGTGGGTCCGCAGTTCAGCGGGGACGACGGCGGAGCAGGTGGAGATGATGACCAAGCTGAATATGCAGTATCCGAATCGCGTCCCGATCGAGGCACTGGTCAATATCGGGTACATCCTCAAGGGAGATATGCAGGGATACAAGCAGGGCATTCTTGACCTGATGAAAAAATACCCAGAAGCGGCTATGCTCCATTTGGTGCTGCAGCAACTGTACAATGCCGTTAACCGCGATTATGTGTCGGCTCAAAAGGAGTTTTACGAATACTGTCGCAAGACCTCACAAGGGTATCAGTATCTTTCCAGCCTTCCACAGCACTATTTCTCACTCCAAAAGTATCCGGAGGCGATAGCCGCGCTCCGCGACATGTTGAAGATCACACCCACTTACGGCAATATCTATGATATGATGGTCGACGCGGCTATCGAGGCACACACGCCTGAGGTTCTGCTTCCCGACCTGCTGGCACTGATCCGACAGTACCCCTATCGTACGATCGCCTACGATCAGTTGTATCGCCTTTACCGGCAGATGGGCGAGGAAGGAAAGGCGCGTGAGGCGCTGCTCAAGATCCATGAGATAAAGAGCTCGGCTCCGACACCGTACATGCGGCTGGAAGAACTGCACAACAATGTGGCGTTGGATAGTTTGTTCGGAACGATCAACGTCGACTCACTTTGGCAATACACACCGACCACGGAGCAATTGGGAGGAAAGAACCAGTGGATGCTGCTGGATCGAATTCAGAAACTGGTCTACGACAAAGGGCCGACCTGTCGTGACATGCATTCAGTGCGTGTTCTGCTAGATAACGATGCGGTGCAGGCGTACCAGGAGATCAACAATCCGGTGGACGAGTCCAGCACCTTCGAGTATTTGCTTGGCGCGCGCCGACTGCGCAAGGGGCAGCCGCCGCTAAATGGCGAAAAGAACGAAGGGTCGATCCTTTTCAAGGACCTTCGCCCCGGCGACGCGATCGAATTGCGGTATCGCCAGTGGTTCAACAGTACCGGCGATCTCTGGAACGAGTTCACCGACAATTACGAGTGTTACTACAGCCTCTTCCAGCGTTACTGGGAGTATCGCATTCTAACTGACCGCACGGATATCGTGACGACTTCGCTTCCCCCCGCGCCGCAGCCGACTGTCGATACTTACTGCGGATTCAAACGGTGTGCTTGGAGCGGGGATCAGGCCGAAGCGTACCAGCTTGACCTGGATATGCTCCCGCCATCGGGCGACGTGGTCGGGAGAATCGTGGTGTCCACGATCCCGAACTGGCAGAAATTGAATGCCTGGTATTATTCGGTGAGCGAAGCGATCCTGAATGACAATCCGCGCGCGAAAGAGAAGGCACACGCGCTGACGTCCGGGCTAACCGATTCGCGCGAAAAGGCGCGGGCGCTCTTCCGCTTCGTTTCGATAGATATTCCGTACCAGACGATCGATTTCAATTATGATGCCGCCATACCGCAGAAGCCGGACGAAGTGCTGGTGCGTCGCTGGGGAGATTGCAAAGACAAAGCGCACCTGTTCATCTCGATGGCGCGTGAGGTCGGCATTCCTGCCTGGCCGGTGCTGGTATTGACGCGCAGCAATGTCACCAGCATGGCACTTCCACAGTTCGACTTCAACCATCTGATAGCGGCGTGCGAATTGGAGGGTGACACGCAGTATGTCGACCTGACGGCGTCATATTACCCGTTCGAGCAGACGATCACGCCATACACGGCCGGGCAACCATGCCTGCCGGTGAGCGCATCGACCAACGCTGAACTTCTGCGCCTGCCGGCGTTGCAGACTGAAGCGGCATTCCTGGCCGACACAATGGAGATATGGATAGCCGATCAGGCAGCTTCACGCTTCGAGACGCGACGGATCTACCGGGATCAGAGGTCAGGTTCGCGGAGGACGTCGATGTATGGCGAGACCCCTGAGACCGCGCGGGAAAAGATGCAGACCGCGGCGGCGGATGCCTGGAAGGTTGGGATGACGATCGATTCCATCTATATGGATCCGCGGGAGTCGGCGGAACCGGTTTACCACGAGAGTTGGTGGGGGAATATGACCCTGACGCAACAGCACGTCTCCAATATGACTCTGTTGAATCTGCCGGCCTGGTCACCGTTCAGCGACGGCCTGTTTACCAGTCTGTATTGGAATGGCAATCGGCAGTTTCCAGTGGACCTTCGGTGGAATGTGCGCAATACGATCCTCTGCTTCAGACTGCATGTGCCGGCATCGCTCGGCGCTCCCAAAGTTGACAAGCCGGTGACGATAGATAGTGAGAAATGGCAGTTTGCATACAAGGTGAGTTGGGATAAGGGATCGAGCGTACTGACGATCGACTATCGGCTTATCATACATGATGGGCTGGTGGATGTGGAGAGTTTCGCGAAATTCGCGCGGACGGTGAAAGAGGTGTTTGACCGGCCGGTGATATTCGACGGGAAATGACGCAGTCTTATTTGATAGACAAAGGGGCGGTCGTGTGACCGCCCCTTCTTCATGAACAGTTTGAATGTACTTGCCTACAGCCGCAGCATCATCTCTTCGTGGTCGATGTAGCGGCCATCGGGGAGTTTGTACCCCTGCAATATCAGGCCATTAGTGAAAAATCCGAGCGACGTGTAGAGTGTGCGGGCGGAGGTCTGTGTCGTGGCGACCGTTAGGGTTAGCATTTCCAGACCATCCATCGCGCGTGACTCAGCGATGGTTTGCTCCATCAGTTGTTTGCTGATCTTCTTCCCTCTCCCTTCCGGGCGGACATACACCGACCAGATCCAGCCCCGGTGACGCTCTTTGACTGAGTCCTCGCGGCGGAAGGCGACAGTGCCAAGCAATCGGTCTCCTTCGAATGCGGCCAGGACGAACTTCTCCGGGTAATTGTCGGAGGGGGACATCCAGTCGATGAATTTGTCGTCGGGCATTGTGATGACCTCATCGGGGGTCTGGCCGAAAGCTTCGGGATGCGCGGCGCACATCTCGACACGGAGTTCGCGGAATGCGGGCGCGTCATGGGTGGTTAGTTTGCGGATGAGCATGGGGGGAAGGTATGGAGTGAGCCAAGCGATCGCAAGTTGTGTTGGGGTTTGAGCATGAGTTCGATATGCCCTCCTCCGCATCTGTTTCCTGCTCGCGAATCATCCAGCAGCCTCTTCCCAGCGAAGGCTGGGATCCAGTGTTCAGACTATTTCGCTATAGAGGTCTTTCCAGTCCGGGTTTGTCTTCTCGATCAATTGTATCTTCCATTGTCGTTTCCAGGCTTTTATCTGTTTTTCGCGTGTGATCGCGGCATGAAGGAATCCCGTTGACTCATACCAGACTAAACGATGAACACCATATCGGCTGGTGAAACCGGGGACAGAATCGGTTTTGTGCTCCTAGACCCGTCGTACCAGATCTCTGGTCACTCCTGTGTAGAGTGTGCCATTGCGTTTGCTTGCCAGGATGTAAACCCAGAATCGCATGCTATCATTATGGAGGGATGCACTGACAGGGGCTGTCAGTAAAAAATTGAAAGAATCAGACAATCTGGATCCCAGCTTTCGCTGGGATGAGGCATCATTATAGCGTGAGGAAGTCTGGATCCCAGCTTTCGCTGGGATGAGGCATTTGGGAGTATCGCTATGCAGTGAATACAATGGCTTATAGAGGGTCAATGATATTGGGGGAGGACAAATCGGGGGGACTTCAAATTGAGGGAATAAAAAAGGGTGGGCGCCAACAACGCCCACCCTCGAAATGTCAGAGAGCGCGATTACGAGGCGGTTTGGACGCCCAGTTCGCGCATCAGATTGTCGTAGTGGTAGACCTTGTCTATCAAATACAAAATGTACCGGACATCGACTACGATTGTACGTGTGACCGATGGCGCGAAGAGATAATCGGAGGCGACGCCCTCCCAGTTGCCATCGAACGCGACGCCGATCAGTTTCCCTTCACCATTGATCACCGGTGAGCCGGAGTTGCCGCCGGTAATGTCGTTGGTGGTGAGGAAATCAACAGGGACATCGTTAATGACCGGATCAAGCCAACGTCCCGGATTCTTCTGCGCGTAAGTCGCGCTGAGTTCTTTCGGAACTATGAAGGGATCCATCGAAGATTCCTTCTCCATCACGCCGCCAAGTCCAGTGGCATAGCGATAGGTGACGGCATCGCGTGGCGTGTACCCTTTTACCTGGCCGTACGAGAGGCGCATGGTGCCGTTGGCATCGGGATACATTTTTGCCTGCTTCCATTCGGCGAACGCATGGATCAGTTTCGGGGCGAGACGAGTCTCGGCGCCGGCGAATTCTTTGCCACGGTCGCGGACCTCATCCTGCTCGGGCTTCAGCGCTTTGGCGAGATTGATGAACGGATCATTCAACGCCTCAAGCTCCTGCCGGGTCATATCGAACATCTTGAGCCGGTCATCAAGAGAGCCGACTTTCGATTTCGCGTAGAGATCTTCGACCAGAGTGTTGACATACTCGTTGCGTTGCGGGATGTCGACCTCGGCGATCAGTTTCTCAAAGGCCGTGATCTTCTGGTCGGGCGGAAGTTGCAGCGCGCGAGTCATGAAGTATTTCAGAATCTCTTTGTCGACTGACGGGATCAGGTTGGTCTGCGCGTTTTTGAGACGTTCGACCGCGCTCGCCATATCGCGCTGCTGGTAACCGCGCTCACGCTCCATATCCGGTTTCTCACGTTCAACCGACCAGCGGTAAATGGTGCTGGCAAGGCGCAGGTAGTCGCACCCCCAACCGAGATAGCCGAGCACGTTGTCATGCTGCTGGCGAATCTCTTTTGCCCGGTAAAGCGAGTCCAGTTCGGGGAGCACTTTGCCATACTTTTTCAACAGCGCGGGATTGGCTTTCAGCCAGTCCATCAGTTGCTGTTCTTCCGCGCGTTTGCGCTCGAGGATCTGCCCCTTCTTGAATCCCTCCATCGTCCCGTAGCTGTTTTTGAGCGTGTTGTTGAGTCCCTGGAGGTCTGATGCCAGTCGCAGGGCGACCGCGGAGTCGTGACGTCCCGCCTGCATCATAATATTGATCTCGTCCTCGAAAGTCGTGATGGTGTTCGGGTAGCCGAACTCGATCTGATTCTCAAGGTCGTAGGAACTAATATATCGTTCGGTGGAGCCGGGGAAGCCGAGGGTCATGGCGAAGTCTCCCTCGCGGATGCCGTTCGGCTCGACCTTGAGATATACTTTCGGCTTGTACGGCACATTCTCCGCGGCGAATTCGGCGGATCTACCATCCGGGCCGACATAGGCGCGGAGGAACGAGAAATCGCCGGTGTGGCGCGGCCACATCCAGTTGTCGATATCGCCGCCGAAGTTGCCAATGGCTTCCGGCGGGACATAGACGATGCGGATATCTTTCAGTTCGAGCTGGGTATAGAGCATGTACTGCTTGCCGCCGAACATCCGGGCGACCTTGGCTTTCACATCGCGGCCCGCTTCAGTGTCCCGCACGATTTTCTTGATATTCATGTCGATCGCTTTGTAGCGGTCGATATCGGCCATCTTGTCACTCACACCTTTGAGCACTTTGGTGGTCACATCCTCGATGGCCAAAGTCGAGTAGGCGCGATATCCTTTGGCGGGGATCTCTTTGTCAAGCGTCGGGGCGTAGAATCCATCGCGCAGATAGTTGGTCTCGACAGTTGACTGTTCCTGCACCGCGCCGAAGGCGACATGGTGGTTGGTCAGCATCAGACCATCGGGCGAGACAAATGAGCCGGTCGCGCCAAGTTGCACGACAGCATCGGCCAAACCTCCTCCCGCCGGATTGTAGATGTCAGAAAGTTGCAGTTTGAGGCCGTACGCTTTGAGCGTATCGAGGGGAAGTTGGTCCAGACTGTAGAGCGGCCACATCCCTTCATCGGCGAAGGCGGTAACCGCGATCAGACTGAACAGGAAGAGTGAGACAAGAACTGTGCGTCGCATAGAAAGGTCTCCTTTGATAGCAGCACTAAAGAAGGAGCAAATTGTCTTGTTTTGCAAGTGGAATCTGGAGCAATCTGTGGATATTGGCGTGTTGAGTGGGCTTGCGGTGGTAAACGTGAATCTGTATACTTAAGTATGGTATCAGGAAGAACAGTATTGATAGTGGTCGGCGCGATCGTGCTGATCGGCGTGGTGACGGCGGTGTCGCTCTGGCGGGCGAAAACCGAGCAGAGTAACCGTCGAGCGGCGGAGGAGATGACGACGCGGTGGGAGGCGAAGATAGATTCGCTCAATGTTGTCGTGGACAGCCTGCGGAGGCTGACCCCACCTTCCGACAGCAGCGGAGCCGATGAGTATATTCGAATGTTGCGCACGGCACAGGATAGTCTACGTCGCCAGGTTAACCGTTTGGCCTGGACGGCGCATGCTTATTCCGGTCTGGACACTGTCAGTTTCTTGATTCGACAATTGGGGGATTCTACCTTCTACTCCTACTACGGTCATTATGATGAGCCCAATACCTGGTGGATCGCTCCCGAGGAACTTGGCCAGATAGGACTGCCCGCTATCCGACCACTCATCGCACACCTTGATTCTGTGAATGGGTTTGATTTACAGCAAACGTTCTATGCTCTCTTGCTTGCTTCCCAGCATGAAACTACCAAAGCAATTACCAAGGGGGATATGCCTGTAGCTCGGTCGGGACGAGAGGATACCGGAGAGTCCGTCGCAGCATGGAAAAAATGGGCACAACAATGGGGATTCAACTGACGAATTCCCGCCCTGGCCGTTTTGTCGATTGACAATCAACCCTCTCTCCCTGCATAGTAGAAAAGAGTATCCATTTTTTTGCCATGCTGCGAGGTCGTATGTATCGGAGTTACTTTCGAATTTCTCCCACGCTCGTCATTCTGCTCTCAGTTCCACTCTTGCTGACTGGGGTCTGTCTGGCGCAATCTCCAGATGTTGATTCTGCGCGACCTGCGCCGCTGATAGATCATACTCAATTGAGCTATTTTGACGAGATCCAACCTGACAGTACGAGCGTAAATGAAAGGTATCTCAGGCCACTGGCGGGCAAGAAACGCAATTCCCGAACTTTTTCCGGAGTCCTTTTATTGGCGACTGGTTCCGTATTGGCAATGCGCGGAGGGACAATAATGGGCGAGAAAGAGAAGTACGCCAACCCCGAAGAAGCGGCCGCGGTCTATCTGGGTGGAGGAGTACTTTTTGGATTTCTGGGTTTCCATGATCTGACGAATCCCTCGAAGGCAGAAGAAGAATATTCGCGAATATCCACTATGCGGGACCGTAGCGCGCGAGACTCATCGACGATCGCCACGCTTGCCAGTTTGCATGACGGCGCCAGAAAGTCTCGCATCAGCGGAGGCATAATATGTGCAGTACTCTGCGGATTGCAGTTAACGGTATTCATGGATGACGAACCGGAGGAAGATCGAGCGACTTCTTATACACTTGCCGGTCTCGACTTTGTGGCGAGCACACTCTGCTTTGTTCTGAAGTCAGAGGAGGAGAAGACATACCTCAGATACAAGAAGGAGCAGGTTGGAGCGCTGACACTTTCAGCGGGACCATATCTTAGCGGCAGGGGGGTTGGCATGGCGGTTACAGTTTCATTCTAGGCACAGTATTCTTCCAGACAGTCGATATAAAAAAGCCCGGTCTATGAAGACCGGGCTTTTGTGTTCGATATGATCTAACGATTAGAACATTTCGTACAGGACGGAGACCTGGAAGTTCAGGTCATCCTGATCGGTGGAACCGCTGATGAAGTTGAAGCCATCAAGCAGGATCTCCGGATCCATGTAGGTGTCGATGTGCAGGCGGTTGAAGTTGAGGCCGGCACCAAAGTAGGTCTCGTTCATGATCGAGCCATACTTGTAGTTGTCTTCCCACTTGTAGCCACCCCAGTCAGAGGTCGCGCCAGCGCGGACATCCAACCAGTTGAACACTTCGCCTTCAAGGCCGAGGCGCCAGTACGGGAAGCTGGTCCAGGATTCGGTCTCATCTTCCGCACCTTCGGTCTCGTATTTGAGCTTGTCCTGCCAGAAGCCGAAATCGAGGACGGCGAGGACGTTGGTCACCGGCGTGTAGTTCATGCCGACGCCGACTTCGAAGGAGGTCAGTTTTTCCTTGTAGTCAGTGTTGGCTTCGTAGTCGCCAGTGAACTTCTCACCACGGCTGCCGAACGCGATCATGGCGTGCGGAACCAACGTGACGGTGTTGTTCATCTTGTGGAAATAACGGCCCAGAATGGCGATATCGGAATAACCGTCGGACTCGGACTGGTCCGCACCATCGGAATCCTTATCGGTCCAGGAACCCATCGCGATGTGAGCGGCGACATCCCAGTTGCCGGCATCCGGGGTGATACCCAGGCTGACGGTGTACTGAGTGAAGGCTTCTTCGGTCTCGTCGCCGGATTCTTCAGACTTGTACGACGCATGGTTGTAGCCAAGGCCGAATCCAAAGTTGAAGGTACCGAGCTTACGGCCATACAGCAGGTCGAACGAACGGCCGGTGCCGTAGGTGATGTACTGCTGCTTGGCGGCTGCATCCATGCTCGGGCCATAATACAGGTAGCTCATGTTGCCGAGCGGATTGCCAGTGTAACCCTGCGGATAGTATTCGCCATTGGTGGAGAAATACGTGCCGAGGACCCACGGGTTCTCTTCGCCGAATTTCCAGTTCACGCCAACATTGTACATGTCGTCGTAGTCCCAATTCGCTTCGGCGGTGGCGATATTCGGGTAGTTGTTGATACGGGACGGATAAAGCCACACGTTGGCGTCATCCAGCATGATGTGGTTGTTCTGACCCATCACGACAGTGCGGGTTTCGGTCGCCATTGCGCTGACGCCGATCACCATCACGAACGCTAGAGCGAGTATTATCGCTTTCTTCATACACAAAATCCTTATGCAAAAAGGTGTTGAGTTGAGTTCAAATCTACCAATACAGGGATTTCTCGATCCCGCGCACTCCGCGCGGTAGGTTACATAAGAGAAACGTCCTGCAGAAAGTTATGCCATACTTAATCCTCCTCACAGCCGGCCGATAATGGTCGCCGTGTGCTCGATGGAATCAGTCCACGATGTGTCAGATCTATATATGGAAGACTGTTCTGTTCTCTCTCGTTTACATTCGTTTACGAAGCTGAACCTCGTACTCGTTTGGACGCCAATGTTAGCGTATGACCGTTTTTAACACAACAAAAAACCGTACGGTTTCAGGAAATTTTCCTCTGGCGTGTGAATTGGGAAAAAAATTCCACCTCCCGCGATCCAAAAAAGTTATCTTGCTAACATTCAATCAGATTGGTGGCGCAATTTCACACGCTGCCACCGTTCTTCAAGCTGTTCTAACGAAAAATCAGTGAACTTGTTGCCGTCGGAACGAATCTGACTTTCCATCTCGTTGAACCGCATGCGAAATTTTTGAAGCGCCGAACGAAGTGCGGTCTCCGGCTCAATATCACATTTGCGCGCGAGTGACGCGACCGCAAACAGCAGATCCCCTATCTCATTGGCCACACGCTCTTTGTTGCGTGGCGACGCGTTCATCTCCTGGCGAAGTTCCGCGAGTTCCTCTTCTATCTTCTCCATTACATCATCCGGCTTCTGCCAATCGAAACCAACACCACCGGCTTTCTCCCCTATGCGGAACGCGAGTGTGAGCGCAGGCATGGCCATCGGGATTCCGCCGAGCACCGAATCTTTTTCGCCGGAGGAAGTTTTTATCTGCTCCCACTGGTCGCGCACCTGCTGGGGATCCAGTTCCTTGCGCTCGCCGAAAACATGCGGGTGGCGATTGATGAGTTTGGTGACGACATCGTTGAGCGAGTCATGAATGGTGAACTCTCCCCTCTCGGCGGCAAGCTGGGCATGGAAAACCAGTTGTACGGCGAGGTCCCCCAGTTCCTCCCTGAGGGCGGGGTACTGTTTTTGCTCGATGGCGTCGATAACTTCGTAGGATTCTTCTATCAGGTATGGCACAAGCGATTCATGGGTCTGTTTTCGATCCCAATTGCAGCCATCGGGCGAGCGAAGGATCGCCAACAGTTTGACGAGGCGGTCGAACGGGGTGAGCGCGGGGTCTTCTATCTGGGCAAGTAGCTTGGAGATAGCCACGGGGAACCACTCCTTGGTTTGACAGGTTGAGTACGGATTGTCCGGAGCCGGCGACTTGACATTGCGTCTAAATCACGCTATTGTAGGCGCTTATCATTATCGGGCGGTTCCTCGGACCGGCCAATATAACGCAGTGAAAGAACATGAGCAACAGCAACGACAGTAAAGAAAAGAAGTCCTCGGCATACAATCCCGCCGAGGTCGAGGATAGAATCTACGCCGCCTGGCTGAACGCGCATTACTTCCATGGTAATCCGACATCAGCCAAGCCGTCGTATTCAGTCGTCATCCCGCCGCCGAACGTCACGGACGTCCTGCATATCGGGCATGGACTGAATAATACGATCCAGGATATCCTGGTCCGCCGGCATCGCATGGCCGGATTTGAGACCGAGTGGATGCCCGGCGCGGATCATGCCGGTATTGCCACGCAGGTGATCGTGGAAAAGCAGCTCGCCAAAGAGGGGCTGACCCGTCGTGAGCTGGGGCGTGACAAGTTTGTCGAGCGAACACGCGGCTGGGCCTATCGGAATAAGGATATCATCCTTTCGCAATTGCGGAAAATGGGATGCAGCTGCGACTGGGAGCGGACTCGCTTCACGCTCGATGAAGGTCTCTCCACGGCCGTGGCGACCGTGTTCAAGCATCTCTATGACAAGGGATGGATCTACCGCGGCCACCGGATCGTGAACTGGTGCCCGTCGTGCAAAACGTCGTTGTCGGATGACGAGGTCGAACACAAGGATTTTGATTCCTCGCTCTGGTATATCAGATACAAAATAAAAGGGTCGGATGAGTACTTGACCGTGGCGACGACTCGCCCTGAGACGATGCTTGGTGATACTGCGCTGGCGGTCTCACCGAAAGATCCTCGCTACAAAAAGTATGTCGGGAAGACGGTGATTCTCCCGATTATCGAGCGCGAGATACCGATCGTCGCGGATTCGTATGTTGATCCGGAGTTCGGTACGGGTGTGGTGAAGGTGACCCCGGCGCATGACCCGAACGACTTTGAGATCGGCAAGCGGCATGACTTGAAAGAGCTGAATATCCTCAACACCGATGGAACGCTCAACGAAAACGCCGACCGCTACAAAGGGCTGGATCGGTTCGAAGGGCGAAAGCGTTTGGTGGAGGATCTGAATAAGAGGGGCTTCCTCGAGAAGACCGAGAAGTACAACCTCTCGGCGGGGACCTGTTATCGGTGCCACAATATCATCGAGCCGTACCTGTCGGATCAATGGTTTGTGAAGATGGATGAACTGGCGGGTCCGGCGATTGAAGCGGTGAAATCCGGCAAGCTCCGGTTCCACCCCGACTACTGGTCAAAGACCTACCTGCACTGGATGGAGAATATCCGCGACTGGTGTATCTCGCGCCAATTGTGGTGGGGACACCGCATCCCGGTCTGGTACGCTCCGGACGGGACGATGTTTGTGTCGGTGAACCGTCCGACCAAAGAAGAAGCGAACGGACATGACCCGGAGACACTGACGCAGGATACCGATGTACTCGATACCTGGTTCTCGTCATGGCTTTGGCCGTTTTCGACATTCGGCTGGCCGGAGAAAACGCCCGAACTCGAAAAGTTTTATCCGACCAAGGTGCTGGTGACCGCCTCGGAGATCATTTTCCTCTGGGTGGCGCGCATGGTGATGGCGGGATATGAGTTCAAGGGCGAGTCGCCATTTACGGATGTATATATCCACGGCACGGTCCGCGACGCGAACGGCATCAAAATGTCGAAATCGCTCGGCAACGGGATCGACCCGCTCGAAGTGATCGACAAGTATGGCGCGGATTCGCTCCGCATCTCCCTCATGCTGGCGACTCCTGATGGTCAGGATCCCTGGCTTGGGCGAAATGCGTTCGAGACCGGGCGGAATTTCGTGAACAAGGTCTACCAGGTGTCGCGGTTTGTGATGATGCGTCTGGATGGCCGCCCGCCGGTGCTGGAGACGGTCAATCGCGATGATCTGATGATCTTTGACAAGTGGATACTCTCCCGTCTCGAGACAACTGTCGAGGCAGTGGATAAAGCGTTTGCGGAGTATCGCCTCAATGCCGCGGCCAAGACGCTCTACAATTTCGTCTGGGATGATTACTGCTCCTGGTATGTGGAGTTGATCAAGCCGGATCAGCCGGGTGTGCCGATCCGCGAGGGATCGCTGAATGTCGCGACCTATGTGCTGAATCAGATACTGAAACTGCTGCATCCGTTTGTGCCGTTTGTCACCGAGGAGATCTATCTCCAGTTGACCAATGGTGAGATAGAAAAAGGGAACACGCTGACCTTTGGGCCGTGGCCGAAAGCCGAAGGAACCTATCGGGATGAAAATCTCGAGGGACTCTTGCGTCAGATTCAGGAAGTGGTGATCGCGGTGCGGTCGATCCGGTCGGAATTGAATGTACCGCCGGGGAAAAAGTCGGATCTGTTCATTCGCGTGAACGAGCCGGCATTCGGCAAATTGCTCGAAGAACATATCGAGTATTTCCGGTCACTGGCGCGCGTGGAGAATCTGGTGGTGGGGACGGATGTCAAAAAGCCGCCGTTGTCGGCTTCGGCGGTGATTTCCGGCGCGGAGATATTTGTGCCGCTGTCAGGGTTGATCGATCTGGAGGCGGAAAAGAGCCGCTTGCAGAAAGATCTTACGAGCCTGAAGGACGCGCATGAAAAGCTCTCCAAGAAGTTGGCGAATGCGGACTTTTTGGCTAACGCGCCGAAAGAGATCATCGATAAGGAAAAGGCAAAGAAGGAAGATTACCAGGAGCGGATATTCAAGCTCAACCGGAATCTGGAGCAGATTTTGGGGTGGTGATTTTTCTCGGTTGATAGATGAGCGGCGGTGTCTGAGGATGCCGCCGTTTTTTTTATCGCACGCCTCATCCCAGCGAAGGCTGGGATCCACGCCTATAGAAGAATGTCGGGCTTCACGCTTGGGACGGCGATTGTGATTCCCACCATAAATGGTGGGGTACGGTGATAGGAGGCGCGTTCAACCCGACCTACGAAGACTGGATTCCCGCCCCCGGTTCAAGCCCGGGGCAGGCTTCGCGGAATGAGGCGGTGGGATTATCGGAGATTCTACCGTGGAGAACGGAGTGTTTGATTTGCCGGGAGTGCCCCTACTCCATCTCAAACGCCAATTTTGAGTAAATCAGGCCGTCCTGGAATTCGCCGTTGAGGAAATAGTGGCGGCGCAAGACGCCATCGCGTTTGAATCCGAGTGACTCCAGCAATTTGATCGCGCCGATATTCGGGACCGAGGTCTGCGCATGGACTTTGTTCAAATTCCGATGCTTGAACAAATAACGCATCACAATGCGGATCCCCTCTTTGGCGTACCCCTTTTCCCGTTCGTCCGGGTCGATCAGTATCCCCAACTCGACCGAGCGATTGAGGTTGTTCCAGTTGAAATAGCGGACGCGCCCAACCGGCATATTGTCCGCGATCCGCACGATCATCAACGACGCCATCTCCGGATTTCGGTCCTGCTTCTTGAATGCCTCGGAGGCCTCAGCGGCGGAAGTGATGGTCAGCGGATGACAGGTCTGACTCTGTGGTTCGGTCAGCACAAACCAGTGATGCGTGTTGGCAACATCATCGGCGGTCATCGGACGGAGATAGACTTTGTCCCCGACAAACGAGGGTTGGGTGAGGGGAGCCGGTTTTTTCTCAGCCATTTTGGTACTTCGCGATCAGTTTCTCTTTGTTGGCGTGGTAGAGTTTGATGGCGTCTTTGATGGCGTTGTTGGCGTCGATCCGTCCACGCAACGTGTCGACGATCACTTCCTTATGCTCGAGCGTTTTGTAATCCTGGAAAAACCGCTTCAGCTCTTTGACAATGTGACGCGGCAAAGCCGAGATGTCATCGTAGCTGTTGTACGCAGGGTCGTTGTAGTGGACCGCGATGATCTTGTCATCCTGCCCCTTTTCATCGCGCATGGACATCATGCCGATCGCCTTGCACTGGACCATGCAGAGCGGATGCAGTTCTTCCTGCGACAGGACGAGGATATCCAGGGGGTCGTTGTCATCGCAAAAGGTCTGCGGGATGAAGCCATAGTTGGCCGGGTAGTGAACCGAACTGTACAGGACACGGTCAGCCATGAGCAGGCCGGTCTTTTTGTCCAGTTCATATTTGTTTTTGGATCCTTTGGGGATCTCGATAATGCCAAAGAAATGATCGATGATGTCCTGGCCGGGATCAACATCGTGCCACGGATGAACCATTTTTCCTCCTGTAAGTCGGGGTCAGTATATACGGTGGGAGAAACAGACGCAACTTAACAAAAGTTGCAGTTCTTTAAGGGAGAAGTTGAGAAACCCTCATCCGCCCCACGCCTTCGCGGGGGCACCTTCTCCCAAAAGGAGAAGGGAAAGGCTGGATCCCAGCTTTCGCTGGGATGAGGCAACGGATGAGCTGGGATGAAGCGATAGAGAGGCGGGCAGACGGGGACGTCTGCCGCG
>CAYNIJ010000013.1:0-99228 GCA_964397415.1 uncultured Ignavibacteriales bacterium
ACCGTCCTGTCTGGTGAGGTCGGCAACGAACTCGTCAGGGCCCGCGCCAAGAATTTCAAGGCGCTGGTGGTGGTGAAAGCGGACAAACGAGCCAGTTTCGGCCTGATGCAGGATGTGATGGACGCCATGCAGGAAAAGGATATGACCCGATTCCTGATCATTACTGAACAAGAAACGACCTGATCGCAGGCGACCTTTACCAGTCCGACCATAACATGGACGGACTGCCGAGAGGAGAGAAGGCCAAATGGCCGGTGACGTTGTACAACGAGAGAAAAAAGGCAAACACAAGGGGTTAAGACGCCCGAAGCGCCGTCTCGGTATCCGTATCGATATGACGCCGATGGTGGATATCGCCTTTTTGTTGCTGATTTTTTATATGGTCTCGACGGTGTTCGCCATGCCGCAGGCGATGGAGATCAACCTTCCGCCGAAGGACGTGGAGCAGGATGACACAACGGTCGTCAAAGAGTCGAACTTGCTGACGGTCCGCGTGGATGCGGATGGACGCTATTGGTGGAATACCAAGATCGAGTCCCCGACCAACCTGCCACAGTTGATCCCGAGCACCGACAAAAAGCCGGATTCGGTTGCCTATGTCGTCAACAGCGACTCCTTGCGCAACCTGCTCCGCAAGTTGAACCAGGATAACCCAAAACTCAATACGCTGGTGCTTATCAACCGAGGCGCCAATTACGAGGATCTAGTCAATATCCTGGATGAGATCGACCTGTTGGAGCGATCCTGGAACGCCTACACGGCAAGAGAACTGAAGGTTGATGTGAAGGACTTGCCGAAAGACAAGAAGTTCTCGTATCGATATGCCACGGGGAAGTGGGAAGAGCGTGATGATAAGATAATGATAGACGCTCAAGCCGCTGCCCAAGCACGAGGTCAGTTATAATGGCTTCATACTCAAACAACGCCCTTTGGTCGCCCTATGGCGCCTATGAACTGAAGGCCAAGTACCAGCGTAATTTTATGATCGGTACCGGCTCGGTTCTGGCTCTGATAGTGTTGATCCTGCTCGGCTGGCAGATCATCAAGATGGCGACCGCGGAAGATGATCTTTCGGCCGTCCCTGAGGTCCGCATCAAGACGATCGCCGAACTGGGTCCGCCCCCGACCGTGGTGAAACGCCCGCCGGAAGTGAAGATCCAGAATCCGAACGTCGCCGCACCTAAAGTCGGTATCCCGAAACCGGTTGCCGATGAAGAGGTGCAGGACGAGGATGTCCAGCTTGCGACTCGAGAAGAGCTTGCTGAGATCGTTGCTCCCGATGTGACTGCGGGTGATGGTGACCAGAATATCGTCGTCGATATCTCTGAAGACGAATACCTTCCGCCTCCGGATGAATTCGTGCCGGTAGAGATTCAACCCGAGATGATCTTCGAGCAAACGCCTGAATACCCGCGATTGGCCAAGACCGCCGGTCTGACCGGCACAGTCTGGGTCAAGGCGCTGGTCGACAAGGATGGCAACGTCCGTCAGGCACAGGTTGCCAAGTCATCCGGTACTCAATCCTTGGACGAGGCCGCCGTAGCTGCCGCATACAAGAACAAGTACAAACCGGCTATTCAGAATGGCCGACCGACCGCTATCTGGGTGACCTATCAGGTCAACTTCAAGATAAACGCGGGCGACTGATTCAGATCGATTGAAATCTTTTACGGCGATAGTCCAGTAGGACTATCGCCGTTTCTCTTTTCCCCGCTTCACAAAATATAGCGCTGTCCCGTCCTCTTAATAAGAGGACCTTTCAAGACCACATTGCGCCGATCAGGGAAGAATCCTCCTCCAACCTTCGTACTAGAAGGTGAGAGGTTAAACCACGGGAGGTGTACGATGTTTACGCTGATCAATGCCCGACGTACCCCGTACGGCGCGTACGAACTCAAGGCCAGTTACCAACGCAATCTGCTGTTCGGGCAACTGGTGCTCATGACCCTGCTGACTGTAGGGTTGACCGGCCCTACAATCTATAAGACTCTTTTCGGCGACACGATGGTGGTTATCCCCATTGACCAGAAACCGGAGCCGATCGAGGTGAAGGTCACGCTTCCAAACCCACCTTCAGTGGAAAGAGAAAACACGCCGGTTCAGCCGTCAGCGCCATCTCCACAGCAGACTGTTACCAGTCAGGTGGTGGCCGTGGCGGATTCCACTTGGAACGACGCTGAACCGGAAGAAATGCTCCCATCGCGCACCGATTTGGGCGATTACAATGCCGCCGGTGACACCGGCAGTGTCGGCAACGGGATTGACACTTCAGCCCTTCTGGGGGATGACTTCATTCCGGATATGAATGAGTTTGTGGCCTTTGAAGTAGAGCCCAAAATGATCGAGTTCAAAACTCCGGAGTATCCTTCGATTGCCCGCGCGACCGGCACGACCGGGCGAGTCGTGGTGAAGGCATTGATTGACAAAGATGGTAAGGTGATCGAGGCGCGCGTGTATGTCAGTTCAGGTTCATCGATTCTTGATGACGCCGCTGTTCGGGCAGCGCACAAGAATGTTTTCAGCCCCGGTATTCAGAACGGTACTCCGGTTCGATGCTGGGTGACCTACACCGTAGACTTCAAACTTGACCACTGATGTCTCTCCTAACAGAAGAGCCGCCCCGAAGGGCGGCTCTTTCGCTCTGATCGACAAGCATTGATCATGGACAGAGCGGCAAGTTCGGTTGCGGCGAGGTTGTCAAGTAAGCTATCAGCAGGCTCAGGTCGGAAAGGTCTATAGTGCCACTGGGCGAGCCGTTGATATTCGCTTCATCGGGGCACGGGAAGACGATGCCGGAGCCCGGCACGGTCAGAAAACCTATCAGCATACTCAGGTCGGAGATGTCCACCACGTCGCCGACCGATCCATTCACATTCCCGCACAGATTGACGCAGCAGCCCGATGGCGCCAGTGTCACCTTGCCGTTGGTCAGGGGCACTTGAAGGGAGAAGCACTCGGTCAACAGCTCCGGGTAGATAGTGGTAGGACCAGCATAGGGTGCCAGTCGCACCTGGTTGCTGTCACCCGTCGCGCCAAACGGCACTGTAAAGTAGAGTCGAAGCACCGGGCCACTTCCTACCGGTAGATCAGGCGAGGTTCCTGACAATGAGGCAAGAATCTCGACGGCTATGCGCGAATTTGCGGCATCATAACCCTGGTAATTGAAATACTCAAAATAGCTGGTGCGCAGTCCGGCAGTCGAGGCGGAGTCGAACTGAAGACCATACGGCCCGGTCCAGTCGACCGGCAAGTTGAACCCATGCACCGGCACATCGTTTTGTACGCTAACGTCAACCACGATCTTTTCACCGGGGTCGGTCGAGACAGAGGAGACCTTGAGCGTATCCTGCAGTTGTTCGGTTCGTGAAAGGAACACAAAAAGTCTTCCATCCAGATTGGAGGCGTAGACCTTCCCCGTCCGAGTATGCGGGAAAACTCCCCAGGCGCCGTTAAACTGTGCCGACTCTCCAGACCCATAGGTGTCTATTCGCGCGACCTCGGTTCCTGGCGATGGCGCGGTCATGTCGACAACCGCAAGCCCCGACTCATAGTGAGACATGAAGGCCAAGCCATTCTGCATATGCACGTTGTGACAAAGATCGCTGGGGGCAAGATACTCGCCAGCCAACGATACATTGAGAGGATCCTCAATATCCCAGAACTTTACCGACTTGCTCGCAGTCTCTTCCGTTGTCCCAGCATATTTACCATCGAGTGTGGGCCAGATATTGTGCACATAACCGGGATTGGGCACATGGACGCGAGTAATGAGTTGTGGCGAGGTCTTGTTGGCGAGGTTGTACATCGACCAACTGCCCATTGTTCCTTCTGCTACCCAGACGGTATCATTCCGCGCGAAGACATCATGGCAATCGCCTGTCAGGACCGTACCTATTTCAACCGGCGAGGTCGGGTTGGTGAGCCTGACGATGCGGAATCCCGAATAGTTCTGTTTAACGAGGTAGGCATACCCCTTGGTTGTATCGATTGAAAGGTTATGTGAACGAATATCGCTGGCCGTAGAGAAACTCCCAATATATCTGACAGAATCCGGGAGAAAGCTCATATCCATGATCATCATCCCCTGATTGGTCCCACTGCACTCCGAAACTGCATAGCAGTACTTTCCGTAGTTCTTGATATCCCGCCATCTGGTCGAACCACATCCGGTCTGTGGCCCCGGAACCAGATCCTTCACCTGCATTGTTTGGACATCTACAAATACAATACCGTTCGCAACTCCCATGATGGCATACTCTTTGCCGTCGGTATCCTCCCATCCCCAGCAGTCGGTGCCGCCAAACGTCTGGTCGGGCGTAATAACCGATTTGAGGCAGAGGGAGAATGTGCTGTCTCCGGCCATCGCTCCCATGATAGCGGTAGAGGCGTTCGGTATTACTGGGCGGATATCTGGTTGTATCTGACTTAACGCCACTGAATCCTGAAGGATGCTTATGGGGACTCCCTGCGCGGCTGGGATAGCGACCAGCAGCAGGGCACAATAGATAAACATAGTCGTACGCGACAGCGACTTCATAGCACGATCCTCATTCCTTGATCTGGTTACCCGGACTGGCCGGCAACGTTGGGAGGCAAATGCAGTGTCTCCTCAAAATATGCTGAATGTTCGATTAGTCAATCCAAAATAGAGTTAAGAAGCCCACGTTAGGTCTGAGGGGTGGCTCTGTTTGCCTATTCTTGGTCAGGTCCGCGGCGAGGGGAGGAAAAATCGTGATTTCCTTCAGTCTATTGCCATGCGCCAATAAGCCATTTATTGTCATATTGTTACGTAGCTTTTGGCGGTTTCGGTCAGTCTCGGTCGCGGCTTTTTTGGAGATTTTTTGCCCGCCCCCTCTTGACAGCTGCACAAATGTGCAGTATCCTTGGTTCACAGCAATCAACCCACACAATCGAGGGAGACAACCATGAACGGTTCTGAATTTATCAGTCACTCCAGCCCGGCGCTCAGCAGCCTCGATATCAGCGCACCGCTTTTCGAAGCTTCCGCCTGGTCCGATTTCGTCGGCCATATCTGGCAGCAGTCCGACCAGAGCCATACAGGCGACAGTTGTCGCTACTCCAATGCCGGCACCTGCCCGGATTGCGGCGTTGGCATGGTCCGCCTCGGGACCTGCATGAGTTGCCCATCCTGCGGCTACGGGAGTTGCGGAGAATAACCAACGGATGATCGGTTTCGGGCAACCAGTCAACAGGGGAGAATCAGGAAATGCAATTGAACGATCTGGAAAGACATCGCATCCCGCGTCGCATTCTCGATCTCTGGCGGCAACGTCAGGGGGAGCGACTGTTGCCGGTGCAGCGTCAGGCGATCCAGCATGGACTGCTGGGGGAAAGAACCACCGACCAGCGGGTCCCCAATCTGATCATCACCGCGCCGACCTCATCCGGCAAATCGTTCTGCGCCGAACTGGCCGCGGCGCGGGCGTTGATCTCCCGTCAGAAAGTAGTGATGCTTTTCCCACTCAAGGCGCTGGCCGAGGAGAAGTATCGCCAGATCGGCGGCTGTTACCGCACGCTTGGTCTGGAATGTCTCATTGTCACCGGTGACCATCCGGAGAATGACCGGAAATTCCTCGATGGCCAGTTTCATCTGGCGATCGCCATCTACGAAAAATTCGACCTCTTGCTCGCCACTCAACTCGATACGCTTCGCTCGATCGGTCTGGTGGTGATCGATGAACTGCAGATGCTCGCCGAACCATTCCGTGGCGCGATCCTGGAACGGTTGCTGACCAAACTCCGCGCGTCTTCGTATCGTCCAACCCTGCTGGCGCTTTCGGCCGTTATTGGTCGGGAGGTGTCAGCCGAATTGGCTCGCTGGCTCGACGCGGATCTGGTCTGTGAGACCGCCCGGCCGGTGGAGTTGATGCGTGGAGTCGCAGCCGATGGTGCGTTACGGCTGCGCTCCTACAATAGCGGGGAAGATCACCAGTTCCCCTTCATTCGTCTGGAGCAGGGTCCTGAGGCCCGTACGGCGTTTCTGAAGTCACTTCGGGAAGATTCCGGCTCCACTCTTGTCTTTATGAAATCTCGTCGTGACACGGTCGAGATGGCGCTTCGTCTGGCCGCCATCTCGCAGTGGCCATCGGCCACTCATGTTCTCGATGCGCTGGCGGCAGAGGAATCTTCCTATCTGGTCCGCTCACTCAAACAGGCGCTGACCCGCGGTGTGGCGTTCCATAACTCTGATCTCTCCGCCGAACAGCGCCTGGTCATCGAACGAGCCTTCAGTCGCCGTGAGATATCCGTACTCTTCACCACCACCACATTGGCTCTTGGAGTCAATCTTCCAGCTGACACCGTCTATCTGGAAACCGTCAAATATACGTCGGGAAGTTATGGCGGACGTCCCCGCCTTGTCCCGATCTCCCGCGCAGAGTTTGATAATATCACCGGTCGCGCCGGACGTCTCGGCTGCGTCAGTACTCGTCCCGCGCGCGCTATCGTGCTCGCTGAATCCGGCTTCGATGGTGACATCCTCTGGGATGCTTACATCAACAATGACAGTAGTGAGCCATTCGAATCTGCTTTTCCGACCCTTCCGCTCGAGGATTGGCTGCTTCACCTGATTGTCGCAGGACTGGGGGAGAGCGTCGACGCGGTGACCCATTCACTTCGGCAGAGTTTCTATTTCACGCGTCATCCAGAGGCGAAACTCGAGATCGAGCCATCACTTGGCCGACTGCATGACCGTGGCTTGATCGACTGCGGTGATTCCGGCGCTCGCCTCTGGGCGACCCCGCTTGGTCAGGCGGTTGTTCAGACCGGTCTGACCGTCGCTGAGGCGGATCATTTCCTGCGGCAACTCGAGCGGAATATTCCGCAGTCGCTTTTCGGATGGACCGCGCTGGCGCTCAGTGCCCCGGATTGGGATCTCCCGCCCGGCATCCTGACTCGCCTGGAATATCGCGAGAATCTGCCGCTCAAAATGCTCTGCCAGCGATTTGATTTCGCGTTCGATGAGGTCGGCTTCCTGTTGTCGGAAGATCACCGTCGCGAGCCGCTTGACTATCGCACCGCCGCCTCGCTCAAAGCCGCGCTCCTGCTGGATGACTGGTGCCGTGTGATGTCGGTGCAGCAGATAGAGGAGCGTTACCAGATGCATCTTGGACAGGTCATCTCGCTTGCCGAAACCGCCGCGCATCTGGTGAGTGGTCTCGCCGCGTTGCTCTCTGCGCGCGATGCCGCCCATCCATCGCTTGAACTGCTCCTGGAACATGCCTTCAGTCTCCGCCACGGACTCCCCGTCGAAATGAAGGATCTCTATGACCAGTTCGGGCAGATGCTGAAACGTCAGGATTTTCTCATTCTGCACCATGCCGGTTTCACCCACCTGGGTGACCTGCTCGACGCGGACAGCAAAGATATTGACAAACTTTCACTCCCTGGAGACAGGGGAACTCTTTTTCAGGAGGAATTAGCCATGTTGAGACAGCAGACAGAGATCAAGGGAGCCGTTCCGGGACTCGGCTCAGTCGGGACCGTCCCGCACCAGATCGAGATCGATGGTTCCTACGAGGGAGACCGCTACCTCGTTCGCATCAACGGATTCCCGGTTCGGTTGACTGGCAAATCGTTCAAGTACCTGACCAAGCTGGCCTGGTCGCGAGTTGGTCGTGACAGCGGCTGGATCTTCAAGGAGGATCTCGAAGCCGGCTTCAATCAGGCGCGCTATCTTTATCGCCTCAAGTCCGAGATCGCGGCTGGCTTCCCGTCCGATTGGCAGGTGATCGAGAACAATCGCCTCGGCTACTATCGGCTGGATATCGACCCGCGGTCGATCAGCATCAACTACCAGAACCTTCGGCACTATCCCGACTGGGAGGTTCAGCAGTTGTGCGCCAATCCGGTAGCGGCCATCTCCGGCAACTCCCTTCCCTCTTAAGGGAAGGGAGCCCTTGGCCCTCAACAGGTTACAAATAGCCTTTGACAGTCAGGGTAAAATGCCGGTCTATTCATTGAGAAACATCGGTTTGAACCGATAATCTTCGTACAACCGGCATGACTATGATAATTCGAGCCAAACACCGATTACCAGTCCAGACGACTGACGCCTCCAACGAGTACCCGATCCTACCCCTCATGACCGGGGTACTGTTTCCGGGGATGATGTTGACTGTGCAGATTGGACGCCCCGAAAATCGCTCGCTGATTGAAGAGTGCGTCGCCAAGAAGAAAGAGTTCGTCGCTTCATACGCCCATGCCGAGGTCGATACCGCCACCGACGCACCGATCCATCAGATAGGTGTCCTCGCGCGGGTGGTCGACCACAAGGAAGGCCCCGGCGGTTCCATGCTGGTAACTCTCGAAGGCCTTATGCGTGCTTCGATCTCCGCGATCATCAAGACCGAGCCATTCATGGTCGGCTCCGCCATCGGGATAGAGCAACCATCCGTTGCGCTCAAGAATATCAAATCGCGGATGGATGCCGCGATAACGATCGTTAGCGAGATCACCCATCTCGACCCGATCTATTCACCCGAACTTTCAAACGTCCTCAAGATGAATATTGAGGATCCATCCGCGCTGGCGGATCGGATCGCTTCTTCGTTCCATTTCTCGCTGCAATCCAAACAGGACCTGCTGGAGAGTATCGGCCTCGAGATCCGCTACGACCGCTTGCTCAATCTGCTGCACGGCGAGATGCATCGCGTCACCACGGTCCTCAACATCAACGAGAACGCGAAAAAGCGCATTGAGGAAGAGCAGCACCGCTATTTTCTCAAGCAGCAACTCTATGAGATCAAGCGGCAACTGGGTGAGGATCTCACCGAAGAGAAAGAGGCCGCGCGTCTCCGCAAGGCGATCAAAAGCGCGACCCATCTTCCGCCCGAAGTCATCACGCGTGCCCGGATAGAAATAGATCGCCTTAGCGAACTCTCGCCGGCCACGGCCGAGTACGGCACGACCAAAAATTATCTCGACTGGTTGCTCTCGTTGCCGTGGGGAAAAACCTCACCCGAGGATTACGCAATGACCGAAGTGGAGCATATTCTCTCCACCGACTACTACGGTCCGACCGCGCTCAAAGAGCAGATCATGCAGCGCCTGTCTGTTCGCAAATTGCTGGGCGGTGCTGATGAAGGCCCGACCCTTTGTCTGGTTGGCGCACCCGGGACGGGTAAGGCTTCGCTCGCCAAAGCGATCGCACGCGCGCTGGGCAAACAATTCGTCCGCATCTCGGTCGGCGGAATATCGGAAGTCACCGACCTCAAGGGCACCGCACGTACCTGGCCGGGAGCGACTCCCGGACGCATTATCAGGACTTTGCGCGATGTCGGGGCTTGCGATCCAGTCGTCCTCATCGAGGATCTGGATTATTTCAATGTTGAAAACGACAGTTCGGTCAATATGGCGCTGCTGGATGCGATCGACAACCGGCGGAGCAGCCGCTTCCTCGACAGCTATGTTGGAGTGCCGTTCGACCTGAGCAAAGTGTTCTTCATCTGCTCGGTCCGCTCGTTCGAGGAACTCCCCGAGCAGTTCGTGCCGCGACTTGAGATAGTCGAGTTCCCCGGCTATATCGAGCGCGAGAAGATCGTTATCGCCCGGCGGTATATTATTCCGAAACTGCTCAAGAAGCATGGCCTGCTGAAATCCCAGGTTCGGATGAATGAAAAGACCCTTGGCCGCGTGATCTCCAGTTACACGCAAGAGGCCGGCCTCCTCACTTTTTCCCAGCAGATCGAAAAGATCTGCCGCAAGATCGCGCTGGAAAAGGCGGAAAAAAGCAAACAGACCTGGTTCATCAACGAGAAGAATCTTGAGACCTATCTCGGTACGCCTATTTTCATTCCGGAAAAAGCGGAAAAGGAGCCCGAGATCGGTACCGCGGCCGGGCTTGCCTGGACCGGAGCCGGCGGCGAACTGATGTTCATCGAGGGCCTCAAGATGAAAGGGGAGGGGCAGATAATCACCACTGGTTCGCTTGGTGATGTGATGCGCGAATCGATCCAGGCGGCCCACTCCTATGTCCGCTCAAAGGCCGATATCCTCGGTATCGATACCAACGATTTCAATGAGTATGATATTCACATTCACTTTCCGTCGGGCGCAATTCCCAAGGACGGCCCGTCCGCCGGTGTCACGGTCTGTCTGGTAATAGCCTCAGTGATGTCGGAACGCCCGATCCGCAATGACATCGCCATGACCGGCGAAGTCACTTTGCGGGGGAGAGTTCTGACTGTCGCGGGCATCAAAGAAAAAATATCCGCGGCATACCGGGCCGGTATTTTTGAGGTCGCCTTGCCCAAAGAGAACCAAAAAGATATCAAAGATTTACCCAGAGAGATCATTCGAAAGACCAAATTCGTCTTCATCGAACGAGTCGATGAATTATTTGAGCTCTGTTTGCTTGACTTCCAACCATCTACCTACACTCTCGAAAAGATCTTTGCCAAAGAGATCGCCCGCTCCCGCAAGAAACGGGCCGCTCGAAATAAACCGCGCGCGGTCGCCGCGGCTTCCTCACGTCGCAAGAAAAAGTAGCGCTTTTCGGTCCAGTTTTTCGCTCTATTCCGGTCATTCGCCTTTTTCACCCGTCATTTCCGCTTGACAGTCGCGTGTGACTGCTCGTATATTCATGCCATAGAAACGGTTCGCATTTCCTTACAAATCATGAGCGATGTTGAGGTTTTCGGGGACATCGCGTGTTCTTTCGATGAGGATTCCGGGCGGGGCAGGTCCTGCGTAGCCGACAGTTTCATGACTATGAATTGATCACAATATTCTGCGCCGATATGGCTGTTGGCCTGTTCCGCGCGCTGGTCATGACGGGCGATCCACCGGACTCGGCCCACTGCATATAGATCCTTTCAGGACGAAGAGTAAAGATGAACCGATCAACGGTCTCTTTCAGTACCCAAACCACGGAGTGACACATATGCGGATTTCATGGAAGAATCTCTTCCTGTCTGTTGCGCTTGTTGCGCTGTACACAGGGAGCGCTGCGGCACAGCAGGGCGTCGTTTCCCTTCAGAGTGTCAGTGGCCTGGTCAGCGGGACTCAGGTTCAGGCCGGCGCCAATATCCGATTCCTCATCAAATTCCAGAATGACACGGGGGAGAAGTGCAACGTCTCAAACGGATACAAATTATCATCTCCTGATGGGGCCACGTGGGACAGTACCACTATCGATTCCATTGGACCGATCGACAACGGCGGGACTCCTGGAGATCCCAGTGATGACGTATCCACCTACTTCCTGCCGTTCTTCGACATTACATACGCTTTTAACGAGTTCTCCTGTGATGGGCACGACGATTCGCTTGGTTTCCTGGCGGCCGGCAACCCGACGCGAGCCACTCGCCAGATGCCGTCGACATGGAATGACTCGGTGTATGCGATCACAGCCTGGTTCAATGGAAACAAGGCCGCGGCTGGCAAGCATATCTGTATCGATTCGGCCCTTTGGTTTGAAGGCGGGACCTGGGTATGGGTAGGACAGAGCCTTACAGATTATCATCCTTCATGGGTCGGCCTTCCCGGTCAGGCATACAGCAATGGTGTTGGTCCGGACCGCCAGGGTTCGGGGTACTGTTTCGAATTGTATGCGCCGGCATTGGGACTCTCCGTTGATTCGCTTGGCTTCGATGCTGTCGCTGGCGGATCGACTCCTCCCGCCCAGAATTTTACGGTGACTTCCAGTGGCGACGGTGCCGGTGATCACCTTGCGTTCACGTTGGTCGAGAACGCTCCCTGGCTGATCAAGACGCCAGCGTCCGGCACGACGCCTCGCTCCATCTCAGTCTCCGTCAATATCACCGGTCTGACTACGGGCGTATATATCGATTCGATCGCGGTGCAGTCCGCGGGTGCCTACAACTCGCCCCTGTATGAAAAGGTCACGCTGACAGTTGCTGCTCCCGCACCGGTCATTTCTACCAACAAATCCTCGTTCAACTTTGTTGGTCTGACCGGTGGCTCAAATCCGCCTGCGCAGACGATGATCATCAAGAACATCGGCGGTGGTACGCTGAACTGGTCAACGGCTTGGAGTAGTTCCTGGTTGACAGTCAGCCCATCCAGTGGCATTGACTCTACGCTGGTCACGGTGGCGGTTGATATCTCCACCCTTGGAGTCGGTGATTTCTACGATACTATCGTGGTCAGCGACCCTGGCGCGACGAATGATTCCGTCATAATCCCGGTGAAGTTGTCACTCGGGTCGAGCCTTCCGATGATCGCTGTCGATTCACAGATCAATCACATCATCGTCGATGCCCCGGACAATGCCCCGCCCCGCTCCATCTACATCCGCAACGCGGGTGTTGGCTCAATGACCTTTACTCTAAGTGAGAGTTCCATTCGCCTCTTTACCGTCTCACCCATGAGTGGCACGGCAC
Source organism: uncultured Ignavibacteriales bacterium (assembly GCA_964397415.1). Lineage (GTDB taxonomy): Bacteria > Zixibacteria > MSB-5A5 > GN15 > FEB-12 > FEB-12. The sequence goes on from CAYNIJ010000013.1 coordinate 12,366, forward strand.
CGGATTCAGTGCACCTGACTTTTAAGGTCTTGGGCGGCTCGGTTGGGGACGAGTATTTCGACACCCTGTGGGTAAGTTCACCCGAGGCCATCAACTCTCCTTACCCGGTAGTCTTCCACTTCAGGATAGTCCAGGATCCGGCTGTTCTGGCACTGAATAAGGATACTCTAAAGTTCACTACATATGGATGCCGCGACATTGAGGAGCTTTCGCCGGTAGGGAGCTTCATCGTGTTCAACCAGGGCGGTGATGATCCCAAAGTTGCGACTCTTGCATTCGAATCAGATTACTTCACGATCAATACCACTTCCGGAACGCTTGATAAGACGTTTTTCGTGCAGTCTCTGTACCCGGATGTCCCAGCTGGCGTTTACTACGACACCGTTATAGTTTCGGCTGACTTTGCGTACAATTCGCCCGAGATGCTGATCGTTGAATATACACGCATTGACAGCGTTGCTCCAGCCAGTATCTCGATAGCTGAGACGGTGTTCTCCATCCCGCATCAGGAGCAGACCGGTCCGGTCGCTATATCTACTTATCTGTTTAACTCCAATCTGGGCTGTATGCCTTGGACCCTTGATGAAGATATTTCCTGGTATGTTCCGGACAAAACGTCGGGTAACGTGCCAACACTCCTCTCCGGCGTCTGCCAGGCGGATGATCTGACTCTGGGGACTTACACCGATTCATTCTTGGTATACTCGACCTGGGCCAATAACAGTCCTCAGACTGTGAAGATCAGTTTATTGATGTGGCGCTACCATGGTGACTGGAACTGGGATGGCAAACTAGATCTCTCGGATCTCTCATGGAATATCAACTACATGATATTGGGATCACCTCAGCCACAACCCGAGTATGTCGTTGGCGACACAGATTGCTCTGACACGATAGACCTCTCCGATCTGTCCCGCCTTATCGCGTATTTCATTATTCCTGGCACGACTATTTGCGGCAATCCGTAATCGAATAGCCCGACCTGAGTTACCTTGAAGGGCGCCGAGAATCTCGGCGCCCTTATTTTGTGGACCTGAAGTGTCTTGGTATCGCTATAACTCGTTGACAATTAGCCGATAGTGAGTATATTAAAGGCTGGATAAGATGGTCGGCGATTATTTCCGCCCATTCGTCGAAACGATACACACTTTGGAGGTCCTACGTGAGATTGGTCTCGCCCCGTTTGCTGCTGATCCTCACCCTGTTTGCTCTGACAACCGCCATAACTGCCGGTGCTGAATCCGTATCCGACACGGACTGGACCAATGTCCCGTCCTCGCAGATCCACGAACAGATGGCTTTGGCCAAAAGCCGAGCGCTTTTGGGTGAACAACACGCCCTCAAGCGCATTTCTGCGGCCCCGATGGCCAACACGCAGACCAACTACGATGTTGGATTCTATGACATTTCCATGCGCATCAATGACACGACAGAGATCATTTACGGCAAAGTGCGCATTGTTGCCAAAGCCGCCGAAAACAATGTCACCCAGGTACAGGTCGATTTCTACGATAACATGGTCATCGACTCCCTCACCTGGCCCGGCGGTACGCGAACCTTTTCGCGACTTTCCAATGTTGTCACGGTTGACCTTGATCAGGCGTATGACACCGGCGAAGAGTTTGAGATGACCATTCACTACCACGGTCATCCGGTCGAGGGGGGCTTCCAGGCCTTTGCGTTCGACACGCGCGTCAGCGGTAAAGTAATGACCTCGCTTTCTGAGCCGTACTTCGCGCGAACCTGGTGGCCCTGCAAGGATCGCATGGATGACAAGGCGGATTCGTTCAATATTGCCATCCAGGTCGACAGCGCCTTCTACGTCGGCTCCAACGGTACTCTCGACTCAACCATTCTGAACACCAACACGCGTACCTATTACTATCAAGTGCGCTACCCTATGGTGACCTATCTTTTCTCGGTCGCCTGCTCCAAATACACGGTCTGGAATACGCCCTACATCTACAACGGCGGGCTCGATACGATGCCGGTTGTCCATGCCACCTATCCTGACCGATATTCCTACGCCCTGCCGCGATGGGGCATCACCCCCAACGCTATCGCATTGCTCTCCGAGACCTTTGGACCATATCCTTTCCTTAATGAGAAGTACGGACATTCCAACTTCGAGTGGGGGGGAGGCATGGAGCACCAAACCATGACTTCCATGACCGGCACCAACTTCGGGTTTTCGGAGCCGGTGGTCGTTCACGAACTGACCCACCAGTGGTTTGGAGACATGATTACTTGCAATAGCTGGAGTCACATCTGGATGAATGAAGGATTCGCCTCTTATGGCGAAGCCGTCTATTACCTCAACCTGAACGGTTGGGCCAGCTACCACTCGTACATGCAGAGCCAAGATTATACTCCCGGCGGCTCCATTTATCGTGCCGACACCCTCTCGGTGAGCAGTATCTTTTCCAACATCGTTTATGACAAGGGTTCGTGGGTTGTCCATATGTTGCGTGGAGTACTGGGTGAAACCAAATTCCAGCAGGCGATGGACGCATACGTGACCTCCCAGTATCAGCACAAATCTGTCACGACTGAACAATTCCGCGACCTCGTCGAGGTGACTACGGGCGAAGAACTGGATTGGTTTTTCCAGCAATGGATTTATGGTACCTACCGTCCCGCTTACCAGTTTGCGTATTTTGGTGAGAGCGCTCCCGGCGGGTGGGATGTTTTCCTGCACGTTGTCCAAACACAGACGACCGATCCACAGGTCTTCAAGATGCCGGTCGATATCGCCTTCGACTATCTGGATGGCACTCATGACACCGTCACGGTGATGGTGGATGAACGCGACGAGATGTTCAAGGTTCACCTCCCCAAACAAGTTGTTCAGGCTAAATTCGACCCCAATCGATGGATTCTCCGATATCTTGCCGACATCACCTGGAATATGTTCGTTGTCACGACTTCGGCTGATCTCCACGAGGGCCAGCAGTTCCACCCATATGTTGACACCGTCGACCAACGTGGTGCCCAAGGGCCGCTGGAAATAACGACCCTCTCTGGTTCACTTCCACCCGGATTGAGCATCAATAACGATGGACTTATCTCTGGCCTCCCGACCGATACCGGCACCTTCACCGTAACACTACGAGTCCGCGACACGTGGGGCGGCTTCTCTGATCAGGTGACCCTGAGCATTCATATCGCCCCGGGCCAGTTGTATCCCGGAGACGTCAACCTGTCATTCGCGCCGTGTGACATCAGTGACCTCTCACGCTTGATCGCTTACCTGACGCTTCCGGGACAGACCTTGCCGCTTGGTTTGACCGCTGATGTCGACAATTCCTGTAATGTCGATCTCTCCGATCTGAGCATCATGATCGCCTATCTCACAGTAGGGAATACGAACATGCAGGTCGGCTGCGCTCCGTAAATCGTTGGTTCAGCTCAAATACACAGGCCCCGGCTCTCCAGCCGGGGCTTTTCTTATCAGCCAAGCGCCCTGTGCCCGCGGCCCCTTTTATATTGATTTCCGCTGGGGATTCGGTATCATTGTGCGTTACAACCGGGCCGCCACTGACCATCGCGGAGTACCCACGTGAAGAGTGCACAAAAAGTAGAGACATTTCATATTTCCACATACGGCTGCCAGATGAACCTGGCCGATTCCTCGACCCTTGCCTCAACTCTGATAACCCGGGGGTATCGACGGGTAGCCGATGAATCCCAGGCGGATCTGATCATTCTGAATACCTGTTCCGTCCGCGAAAAGGCCGAAGATCGTGTCTTTGGGCGACTTGGCGAGATATATCGTTTCAAGAAGCGCAAGCCGCATCTCAAGGTGGCCGTTGTCGGCTGCATGGCTCAGCGCCTGGGGGATGACTTGCGGCGTCGCGTTCCGCATGTGGATTTTGTTCTCGGCACCGACCGCCTATTCGAGCTTCCCGATGCTCTGGAAGGGATCGAGGGGACCAGCTCCGTGATGACCGCCTTCGGTCATGAAAATATGGATATGATCGCCCCGATCAAAGAGACCCCGTACTCCGGCTTTGTCACCATCTCACGCGGCTGCGACAACTACTGCACCTACTGTATTGTGCCATATGTGCGCGGCAAAGAGCGGGAGCACTCCGCGGATTATATCGTTGATGCCATAAAGAAGATGGTCGATGAGGGGGTGGTCGAAATCACCCTCCTGGGCCAGAATGTCAATAGTTACGAATACAACGGTCTTGATTTCCCCGGACTTCTGTCCCGCGTTGCGCGGGAGACCGGCGTCGCTCGCATTCGCTACATGACCTCTCACCCGAAGGATCTCTCGCGTCGTCTGGTCGATGTCATGGCGGATGAACCGAAATTGCTCCCGCATATCCATCTCCCGCTCCAATCGGGCGCCAACCGTGTCCTGCAGAAGATGGGGAGGATCTACACGGTCGAGCACTACCTCAAGATCGTCGAGTATATCCGCAAGAAGCTCGACTACATCTCACTGACGACCGATCTGATCGTGGGCTTTCCTTCGGAAACCGAAGAGGAATTTGAGGCGACGCTCGACGCGGTTCGCGCCGTGCAATACGACTCCGCCTTCATGTTCCGTTATTCTGTTCGGCCAGGAACAACCGCGGCGCAATATCCCGATGATGTTCCGGAAGAGGATAAGATCCGTCGCCTGAACAAGCTGATTGCTCTGCAGCAATCCCTGAGTTACGACCGCAATCAGCGCGAAGTAGGGCAGATCCGTTCTTCGCTCATCGAAGGCGCCTCTCGTCGTTCTGATGACTATCTCCGAGCGCGTACCGAAGGGAACAAGACAATCCTTTTCAAGACTGAACAACCCCTTACTCCGGGGATGGTTGTTCCGATCCACGTCACTTCGGCCGATGCCTTCACCCTACACGGAGATCTGGTGGACATGAACTGATGGCTTCGCTCTGGATCACTGTGCCAATGGCCGTCCTTGCGGCCGCTATGCTGGCGTTTCTATTTGTCCGTCTCCAGTTGCATCGAATCAGTGGAGCGGGCAGAGCCGCATATATTGGAGGCGGGGTTCTGATCCTTATTGCCGCCATCTGGAACGCTATCACGTCAGTTTCCGACTATAACACCTGGTTCGTCATCACCGCGTATCCGATCCTTTCCACCTGGACATACATCGTTCTCGCCTTCGGGCTCGGATTAGTAGTGGTAGCGCTCGCTCTGTTTGCCGACAACCAGCGCACGCATAGAGAAGAGATTGAGACCCGTGAGAACCGCCTGGGTCTGCTGCAGACACTTCAATCTGAAACCAGAGCATCATATCAGTTGCTCGAGCTTCTCACCCTCGCGCTGCGTGAGATCCTGCTTCAGGCACCGGAGCGAGCGGGCGTGACTTTCCTCATCAACCGCGGCAAGCGCCAGTTGATCCTCGGCGCGACGGCCAACCTAACCAAAAACGAGACCGCTCATCTTGAGCATTTCACGCTCGACAACAATGTGGTCGGACAGGCCATCGACCTCGGCGACCCAATGATCGCAGGTCAATTCGATCTGACCGATGCCAAGGGCATGCCGGTGCAGTCCCGTTTCCAATCAAGTCTCGTCCTTCCGCTTATCTCCGGCAATGAAAAGATCGGCGCCATTGTCTTGCTCGCGGAAGAATCGCGCGCTTTCAGCCGGACCGAACTGATGTATCTTTCACCGGTAGCGGATTGGGTTGCCGAGAAGATACGCGCGGCCCGTCTCACCCGTGAGTTGTCGCTCGCCAGAACCGAACTCGAACAGGTCACTCTTCGCCAGACCGGTTTGATCGATCGCCTTTCCGCCAGCGCGCAATCTCTTTCTGGCTCGGCCAATTTGCCGGACTTCTGTCGCCAACTCGTCGGTCTGGCTGGCTGCAACGAAGTCTACCTCTGTGGACTTTCCGGCGGCAGTGTGCATATTTACGGCGGGACTGAATCGCTCTCCGACCTGACCGACCAGTATCGGCTGACCTTGACCGAGGCGCTGGAACGCCGCAAGCCGCTCATTATCAACCATGAGTCAGGAGATCGCGAAGGGCGCGCCGCAGTCGTCCGCTCATCTCTGGTTTTCCCGGTGGCGAGCGACTCAACTGACGCTCTTCTGCTACGTAAAGATGGTGGCCCATTTAATATCAGCGACCAGGATCTTCGCCTTCTTGCGTTCTTTGGATTATTGGCTCGCTTTGCCTTGCAGCAGCGTGAAACCTCACGCCGTGATCTCTCGCGTCGTCTCGGCTTTGAGAAAGTGATTCAGCTCATTCAACCGTCCGCGGTTTCCGGTGAACCGCGAATCGGGACATTCATGCGGCACTTCGAAGATATTCTTCCGCCGCATTCACAAATGATCACGCTGGTGAGACATTCACACGGTTCGTTCACCGCGGCCGATTCATTCCAGGTGACTCAGACCGATATTGTAGATCTCCTGATTGAGCCGGGGGAAGGGTTAATTGGAGACGCGCTCTCGCAAGTTGCGCCGAAATTCGTCTACGGCAGACGCGCGGTGCTCGCGGCCCTTGAGTCATTCAGTCCGTCAACACAGCAGTCTCTTCACGCCATGTTCGGCGAGAGACGCCTCCCGCAAATGCTCGGCGTCTGCCCGCTGGCGGGCATGACTGGTGTTGACGAGGTCGTTATTATCGTTCTTTATGATCTGCCGGAATCAGAGAGAATGGAGTGGGAACGGCTCATTACACTTGCGGTTGGTCTGTATGTGCTGCGCTGCAACATGGCGACCATAGCCGGTCGCTCTGAAAAGTTTGAGTTCTCGGCAGAGGAAAGCGAACGGCTTGCGCCGCTGATCAATCAATTGAACAACCACCTGTCAGCGGTTATCGGCTCGGCCGATTTGGCCGCGAGCAGGGAAGAGGTCTCCGGCGAGTTGCGTTCCTTGCTTAAGTCCATCGTTGCCGAAGCAGACAACGCCGCCCGACTCGTTAAGAAAGCACTGATTCTGCCGTCCGAGACTTTGCACGTCCTCGACGATCATCTAACTGGGACAGTCAACTTCTCGGTGGAGTCGGTTCTTCGAGATATACATATTTCCGGGGACCTGTACATGGCTGGGGGAAGACCCCGCGAACTGGATGTCAGGCTCGGACAGGCGGTTAGTATCCATTTCCCGGACAGCGAGATACGCCAGCTATTTGAATCAGTACTTAACCGCTTTGCCGCGATAGCGACCGATGAAGATGTTATCTCTATCGCAACTTATGTCGCGGACAATTATCTCTATCTCGACATCTCGCGTCATCGGAAGAATTTCCCGCCGGTTGAGTCGGTGGCCCATTTCGGCGATTACCTCCCGGCTGACCAGGCCTTCCAGCATCGTCCCTCGGATGTCTTTCTCAAGCCGGTCAGTCAAGGGATTTGCTTCTTTGCCGCCGACAAGACCGGCCCGACGCCAGCCTATCTCAGCTTCAAGTTCCCACTGAAAGCTGCCATTCAGATGCCGGCCGCCGGTAAATCCGCAAAGCAGGTCAGGGTGCTTGCTATAGATGACCAGGCCGTCATTCTGGACCTTATTGCGGCTATGTGCCAATCCTTGGGATACCACGTCCAAACCGCCGCAAGCGGCTCAGAAGGGCTGAAATTGGCCTCTGCGGGCAAATTCGACATCATCCTGACTGACCTTGCCATGCCGGACATGACCGGCCTTCAGGTGGCCCGCCAGATCCGAGCGCTTCACCCGCAAGTCCCCATCATACTTGTAACAGGTTGGGAAGCAGGATTGGATCAATCCGAGATTTCTGCGGCCGGAATCACCGAAGTTCTCCTTAAGCCATTCCGTATAGAGCAGTTGACCGACCTGATTCGATCGCTCGCCGCTAAAATAGCCTAACCCGCCATATTTCAACCAGTTTACTCAATCTTTTGCCGGTTCTTCCGACAATGGGAATAACTGTAAGAGTGCCCCTATGGATAAGATGACAATACTGGAAGATATCTCGCGCAACGACGACATTTTATCGCTACCTCAGGCCCTAAATGAACTCCTTCGGGAGATCGAAAAGGCAAACTATTCGACCGAGTCACTGGCTCGTATCATTCTCAAGGATCCAGCCCTGACCTCTCGAATCCTCAAGCTGGCCAATTCATCGTTCTATCAACGATTCAGCCGCACTACTACTGTGCAGCAGGCGGTGCAGGTACTCGGTATCAGTACGGTCAAGTGCATGGCTCTCTCGTCCTCGGTCTTCAATACCGAGCGGTTCAGCAAGGCCACCTATGTCAACGCCAAGCATCTCTTTGCGGATAACCTAACTGTGGCTGTCGCCGCAGAAAAGATCGCCAAAGCGGTCGCCGTCAAAGCGTCCGATGAGGTCTTCATTGCCGGTCTCTTGCACGATGTCGGCGTGCTCTATTTCATCAACCACTACCCGCAGCAGTACGAGAAGATCGTGTCGATGAATGTGAAGAGTAGCGGCGTGCTTGCGGCTGAGCGAGAAGTCTTCGGGACTGACCACTGCGAGGTTGGCTATCAACTATCGATCCGCTGGCGTCTGCCGGTCGCCATCTGTGAAGCGATTCGCGACCATCACAATTTCTCTACGATAGCGCCGGGGCCGTCGACGCCCAATATCATTCGGTTGGCCAGCTTATTGGGACATACCTTCGCCAACGAATCCGGCTGGGATCCGATCGAAAAGATGAATCGCACCAACCAGGTTGCGCAGGCACTTAATATTTCCAAGTCGGATATCGAGCAGATTTCCGTCACCCTGATGACCGATGCGCTTGCGGCGGCCGAATTCCTGGACACCGATATCGGGAAGGTCGAAGACCTGCTGATGCGCGCCAACAAAGAGATCTGGCGCACCTATCTCGTCGTGCACAACCTCTTCCAGGAACGACAGGAACTCAGCCAGAAACTGCTGAAGGAAGAGCGCGAAAAAGGCGCAATCGAGTCGAAAAATATCGCCATCGCGACTCTGTCGCACTATGTGAACAACGCCGCAATGGCCATGTACGGCCGCACCCAGTTGCTTCGACAGCGCCTGAAACGTGGTGACACCGAGCGCGTGATCGAGGCATTGCCAGCCTCGCTCGACGTCATTGAAAACGCCGTGCGCAAGACCGTCGCCGTTATCGCCGAGATCAAAGATATCTCTCCGATCGACGAGGTAGAGTTCTATACCATGTCGCAGGCGATGAGACTCGATGACCGCATCGCCAAACGGATCCAGCAGCTCGCGGCCGATTCCGGCCTGGTCCTGCCTGATGATACGGTCATGGATGAAACCCCTTCCCGTTGACCTTTCTGACTAAACAGCTTAGATTCTGCCCCATGTTGCGTTACCTGACCGCCGGTGAATCACACGGCCCGCAATTGACCGCCATTATTGACGGGCTTCCAGCCGGTCTGCCGATCGATCCCGATAAGCTCGCTTTCCAAATGGCCCGCCGTCAGAAGGGATATGGTCGCGGTGGTCGGATGAAGATTGAGCAGGATTACGCAGAGATCGTCTCCGGCGTGCGCCACGGATTGACACTCGGCTCGCCTATCTCTTTGGTTATCCGCAACAAGGATTGGGAGAATTGGACGGAGATCATGCATCCGTTCAATCCGCTCCCCAAGAAGCTCGACCTCCGAAAGCAGCGGCTCGCATACCAGACGACCACGCCGCGCCCCGGGCATGCCGACCTACCCGGCGGCATTAAGTGGAATCACCATGATCTGCGGAATGTGCTGGAGCGCGCCTCCGCGCGTGAGACCGCAGCGCGTGTCGCAGTCGGCTCACTAGCGCGACAACTTCTTGAGTACTTCGACATTCAATTTGCCTCACACGTTATCCGCATTGGTGAGATCGCGCTCGACAAAAAGGTCAATCTCTCCGACTTGACCAGGGTACAGAAACTCACTGAAGCATCCGAGGTCCGCTGCCTGCATAAGCCTACCGAAAAGCAGATGATAGAGGCGATTCGCCAGGCGAAGAAAAAACGCGACTCATTGGGTGGTATCGTCGAACTGATCGTCCGGGGCCTCCCGGTCGGTCTTGGTGGATTCTCGCAATGGGATCAGCGTCTCGATGGCCGCATCGCCGCCGCTATGATGTCCGTCCATTCCGTCAAAGGCGTGGAGATCGGCCAGGGATTCAAGTCCGCTGAGCTGCGCGGTTCCAAAGTTCACGACCAGATTTACTTTGACGCCAAAGGGCACCGCACGGGCAAGCATTTCTATCGCAAGACCAACAACGCCGGCGGACTCGAGGCCGGCATCACCAACGGCGAGGACCTGATCATTCGGGTCGCCAACAAGCCGATATCCACTCTGAATCAACCGCTCGACTCAGTCGATGTTGTCACCAAAAAACCGGCCAAAGCGATGGTCGAACGGACCGACAACTGCGTCGTTCCAGCCCTCGCCGTCGTCTGCGAAGCAGCGCTGGCACTGGTCTTGGCCGACGCGTTCCTCACCAAGTTCGGCGCAGATAACATCGAAGAAACTTCCCGCAACTATCGCGCCTTCCTTGACTCCCGATACTAATCCTCCTTTATTTCGTCAGCGCTTAGTCAAACGAGAAGAGGAGTTCTCATGCAACATCGTGCCTTGACCGGTCGGCTGCAGGATATATCCGCCGACTGCGCAGTCCTTCCGGTAACATCTTTCACTGCGATACGATCAACACTCTTGAAGCAACTTGATTCGGCGACAAAGGGCGCGGTCAGTTCGCTTCTCGCGTATGGTGAATTCAGTGGCAAATCAGGTGAATCCGCTGTGCTTTTTGGCCCGACCGGCTTCAAAGCCAAACGAGTCATGCTGGTTGGATTGGGGGACGAAACTAAACTCTCGACAGAAAGTTTCCGCGCCGCGTTGGGGAACTGCTCCCGCTCCAAGACGCTGTCTGGCAGTCGCAAAGTGGTCGTCTATTTCGATGGCTTCGACAACGAAGATTACTACCAGGCCGCGCTGGAAGGCTATCTGCTAGGCTCGTTTGTGATGACCGAATTCCGCTCAGGAGAGGCGAGAAAGGACACGCGGAAGATCGCGGAGTTAAGTTTAGCGGTCTCCAATAAACGTGAGCTTCCAACTCTGCAGGGAGCGATCAAGCGCGCGGAGATCATTGCGGACGGTCAGAACCTGGCTCGCCGCCTAGCCTTTACTCCTGCCAACCATCTTACTCCGCGCATCTACGCCAAAAAGATGCAGGAACTTGCCCGCAAAAATAAACTGCAGTGCCGCGTACTCGATGAAAAAGCAATTGAACGCGAGCGCATGGGCCTGTTGCTTGGCGTCTCTCGAGGCTCAGTTGAACCGCCCCGCTTCGTTATCATCAAGTACAACGGCCGACGCGATGGCCAGAAACCGATCGTCCTCGTCGGCAAAGGTGTCACGTTCGATGCCGGCGGTATCTCTATAAAACCCGCGGAGAATATGCACGAGATGAAAGGGGATATGCACGGTTCGGCCACCATGCTGGCGACCATTATCACTGCCGCGCGTCTTAAACTCCCCGTTAATCTCGTCATGTTGACGCCGTTGACAGAGAATCTCCCTTCAGGCACTGCCACCAAACCGGGCGATGTTCATGTCTCTCGTAAAGGGCTGACTGTCGAGATCCTCAATACTGACGCGGAGGGGAGGTTGATCCTTGCCGACGCACTCGATTACGCCAATCAATTCGATCCGCAGGCAGTTATCGATATCGCCACTCTGACTGGCGCCGCTCTCTTTGTCCTTGGCTATGCTGGTGCCCCGGTACTGGGAAATAACGATGATCTGATGGGACAGCTAGCAAAAGCCTCGGAAGCTACGAATGAGAAGACCTGGCGTATGCCGATCTGGGATGAGTTCCGGGACGCGATGAAAGGCTCGGTCTCCGATCTGATCAACACGGGTGGGAGACCCGCGGGCACTATGACTGCCACCGCGTTTCTCGAGAACTTCGTTGGCAACTGGCCATGGGCACACATTGATATCGCCTATGTCGACCATGAGCCCAAGGGCCGCCCATATCAGCCCAAAGGCGCCACCGGCTACGGTGTCAGGCTTTTGACTCACGTCCTGACTAACTGGCATCGCCCAAAGAAATAGTCGAATAGGGCAGGCCAAAAGAAAACGGCCGGGTCTTGAGATCCGGCCGTTGTTCATTTTCTGAACAGCAGTTAATTCTTAGCTGCGGTCTTCGGTTGCCCCTTTGACCAGGCTGGTGCCCAATCGGTCCCCGGGCCCGTCAGACGCTTCAGATTTCCACCAGTGATATCACAAATATAGATCGAACCATCATGAGTGGAGAACGTCAGCCACTTCCCATCAGGCGACCACGACGGAGCGACTGGCCGCATGGCCGTGCTTGCCGGAGGCGTGTAGACGACATACGAAGTCTTCATATCCGGAGTCGTTATATAAATTCCCGATTTCTGCAGGTCGTTTCTGACATAAGCGAGCCATTTGCCATCAGGCGACCATGCTGGCGCAATGCAGTTGAGCATCTTTTTGGTCTCAAGCTTGACCGCGCCAAGATCCTTCATGAAGTTCGCCTTGTTCAGGACAGCGATCCCCTGGGGCTTGTTTTCGTACATGTGAACGAACGCCACATCCCCATTCGGACTGACCGTCGGATTCATGAAGTACTCTGTCATATTCTGCCAATCCTTACGCAGAATCACCTGGTTGCCGCCTTCATCGTCCATCGTGCAGACCTGATAGTTCGGCGTAGGAGCGTTTACGATGTTGGCGTTCATGTCGCGCGCAAAAAGTATGCTCTGTCCGTCCGCGCTCCACTCCGGATCACGGCCGCCGACATCCATCGTGAGACGGCGCCACCACATGGTATTGCCGATATTCGCGGAATCAAGGAAGCAGACAAACACATCGTACAGCTTCTTCACGCCGCCTGAGTTGTCAGGTTCCTGGAACTGCACCTTTCCGGCGCGGGTATAGGCGATCCGCTTGCCATCCGGCGCCCAGCTTATCCGGCCGTCGGCGTTCTTGACCTCGGCCACGCGCTGCTGGCGCTGGCCATCGGCATCCATCACCCAGATATCTCCATCGCGAATGAACGCGATCCGTCCCGATGGTTTTGCGGGAATAGTCCCGGCCAGGGTGGCCGGAAGTTTCGTCTGGGCAAAAGAAGAGCCGCCGTCAGCAAGGCTGCTCACCAGCATTACCAGAACGGCGGCTACGATCGTATACAGGTGTCGTTTCAAACTCTCTATCTCCAATCCAAATGACAGTTTCGCTGGCGTCAAGATAGGGATGATTCGCCACCTGTCAAGGTGCCGGTATGACCGGCTTACCAACCAAAGTACTTCTTCAGCGAGATCCGGGCGCGAACACCGGACATTGTCAGGTCGACGCGTGAATCCGGGCTATCGCCATAGGTGGCGACCACTTCCTGGTCTACCGAGTTATACCACGCGACATTGTTAAAGTTCAGATGTAAATAGTTGGCTTCGGCGGCGAAGGACAGCCCGCCAAAACCGACCGGATAGTCAATCCCCGCGCCAATGCTGAACCCCGGAGCGTTCCCCTTGAAGGTCGTATTGGTGCCGTCTGGGGAAGCGGTCGAAAGATTCAGGTTCTCATACTGCGGAAAGAGATCCCAGTTCACCTGGTAGTAACCGACTGTTCCGCTCACCCACGCGGAACCACCATTCACAACTTCACCCACCGCGCGCGGATTCCAAATACTGTAATTGACGCCGGTATAAGCGCCATACACCTGCATCTCGGACTCCGGATCAGTCAGCTGAACCGGGCCACCGCCAGAGGGCGGGGAATAGCTGACCGTACCGGAGAGCTTTTCACCGGCCTTCAGCCAATACTCACCACCAATGACCCACGCCAGCTTGCGATTCATGCCAATACCTAATTCAAGGCCACCAGCCAGTGCCTGGCTCAGGTTCGAGAACTGGCCACCGGACAGATTAGCATTCACGTGATTGGTGAATGAATTGTACTCGTTGTACCGGTTGACGCGGTTGAACGTGAAATTCGCGGACACCCACCCGAGCTTTTTCGGGCGATGCTTCTTTTCGGTCTTCTTCAGGAATTGATTCACCATTTCCTGTTCTTTGGGCGTCGGAGCGGCGATCGCAGATATCGCGATCAAAAGAGCTCCGGCCAGCATGAGTGCAAATCGGACGCGCATGATTCCTCCGAAAGTCGAACTGTTCCTGATAGTCGTTAAGCAGATTATCGGACGAATCCGAAGGAACCTTGACCATTTCAAGCGGCTCTGCGGCAATAGAAAAGGCGGGTCTTTCAACCCGCCTCGTATTAAACAAGGGATGTTTCAGAATGGATCAGTTCAGTCTTTGACCGTCGTATAATCCATGCCTGACAACTGCTTATACAGATTCCACCGACGTTTGCAGTCCATCTGGCCGGCTTCCAACAGCCATTTCGCCCGTTCCGGGTCCTTGCCGATCAGCGTCCGCCAGCGATTTTCCGCATAGGCGTACTGTTCGAACGAGATCGACGGCTCTTTGCTGTCCAGTTGCAATGGGTTCTTCCCCTGGTGGAGAAGATCCGGATTATAGCGATACAGCATCCAATGACCGGACTTCACCGCGAGATCTTCGTGGTTCATCCCGTGGGCCATATCGATGCCGTGGGCTATGCAGTGACCATACGCGATGATGAGGGAAGGCCCGTCATACTTCTCAGCCTCCACAAACGCCTTTACCGCCTGGTTATGGCTCGCGCCAATTGCGACTTGAGCGACATACACACTGCCGTACGACATCATCATCATCCCGAGATCCTTCTTGGGCGTAGACTTGCCGGCCGCGGCAAATTGCGCCGTAGAACCGCGCGGAGTTGCTTTTGACATCTGGCCGCCTGTATTGGAATACACCTCAGTATCCAGCACCAGTACGTTGACATTCAGCCCCGAGGCCAGCACGTGGTCAAGGCCGCCAAAGCCGATATCATACGCCCAGCCATCACCGCCGATTATCCAGACCGATTTGTTGACCAGGAAATTGGCAACATTCTTCAGCGCCAGGACCTTGTCTGAGCCGTTCATGGAATCAAGTACCTTCATCAGCTTCTGGACGCGGCCGCGCTGAATCTCGATCCCCTCCTGGTTCGACTGATCCGCGCCATGCAGTTCGTCGTACATGTTCGGTACCAGCTCTTTCACCAGCTCGAACGCGTACGTTTTCAGCTTGTCGGCGGTCAGTCTCATGCCGAATCCGAACTCCGCGTTGTCTTCGAATAGCGAGTTTGACCAGGCCGGTCCGCGACCGTCGGCCCGCTGACAGTAGGGAGTGGTCGGGAGATTGCCGCCATAGATCGATGAACAGCCGGTCGCGTTCGCGCACAACGCGCGATCACCAAACAACTGGCTCATCAATTTAACATACGGCGTCTCGCCGCAACCCGCGCACGCTCCGGAGAACTCAAACAAAGGCTTCACAAACTGCGAGCCCTTGGGCGTCTCCAGATTGTACAGCTTCGGATCCGTCTCCGGCAGGACGTTGAGGAAGAAGTCCCAGTTCTTCACTTCCTGCTCTCGGATCGGGGCCTGCAATGCCATGTTGATCGCTTTGAAATCGGACTTGGTACCATCAGCGTTTTTCTTCACGGCGGGGCAGGCGTTGACACAGACGACACAACCGGTGCAATCCTCGGGCGCCACCTGCAATGAGTAGTACATCCCTTCAAACTGCTTGGTCATCGCCTTCACATACTTGAATTCCTTTGGTGCCTTTTCAATATAGCTGGCATCGAATACTTTCGGACGGATCGCCGCGTGCGGGCAAACCAGGGCGCAGATGTTACACTGGATGCACAGATCCGTTTCCCAGACCGGGATATCAATCGCTATATTCCGCTTCTCATACTGCGTCGTACCGGTCGGGTACGTGCCGTCGTCCGGGAACGCGGAGACCGGAAGGTCATCGCCGCGACCGGCAATTATCTCAGCCGTCACCGTCTGCACGAATTCGGGAGCAAAGACCGGCACAACCGGCGGGCGGGTGATTGAACTGGTTACTTTGTTCGGGTACTTCACTTCGTGAATCCCCTCGATCGCGGCATCCACCGCCGCGAAGTTCATATTCACGACCTTATCACCCTTGCTGCCGTATGTCTTGACGATCGCTTTCTTGATCGCTTCGATCGCCTTGTCCCGCGGGAGCACGCCGGAGATCACGAAGAACGCGGTCTGCATGATCATATTGATGCGGGCGCCGAGTCCAAGTTTCTTCGCGATATTGATCGCGTCGATCACGTAGAACTTCGCCTTCTTGGCGATGATCGCTTCCTGGACCTCTTTGGGAAGCTCATCCCAGATCTGATCCGGACCATGCAGCGAGGTCAACAGGAAAACACCGTTCTCCTGCAACTTCTCGACCATCTCATACTTTTCAAGGAAGCTGGAATTGTGGCAGGCGACAAACTGCGCTTCTTTGATGAGATATGGCTTGCGGATAGGATCCTTGCCGAAACGAAGGTGCGACACCGTTATAGCGCCGGCCTTCTTTGAATCGTAGACAAAATATCCCTGCGCCCAGTTGTCCGTGTTCTCACCAATGATCTTGATCGAGTTCTTGTTCGCGCCAACCGTACCATCGGCTCCAAGACCGAAGAACAAACCGCGGAACGTGTCGCCTTCGATATCAAAGGAGAGGTCCGGATCGAGCGAGGTAAAGGTCACGTCATCCTTGATGCCCACCGTGAAGTGATTCTTAGGCGCTTTGGCGTTGAAATTGTCGAAGATCGCCTTCACCATCGGCGGATTGAACTCTTTTGAGCCGAGACCATACCGGCCACCTACCACCAGCGGATGCGTATGGAACTGCGCGGTTCCACTTTCCATCATCTCGTTGATTGCCGACTGAACGTCGGTATACAACGGCTCGCCGACCGCGCCCGGCTCTTTCGTCCGGTCCATTACCGCGATCTTCTTGACCGAGGCGGGGAGAGCCTTGGCGAAATGCTCGACTGAGAACGGACGATACAGCCGCACCTTGATCATGCCGACCTTCTCGCCCTTTGAAACAAGATGGTCCACCGTCTCGTGCACTACTTCGGCGCCAGTCCCCATGATTATGATGATCTTTTCCGCCTGCGGATGACCAAAATAATCGAACAGCTTGTACTGACGTCCCACTATGCCGGCGAATTTGTCCATCGCCTCCTGAATGATCTGCGGCGCGGCGAGATAATACTTGTTCACCGTCTCGCGACCCTGGAAATAGACATCCGGATTCTGCGAGGTCCCTTTAATGGTCGGGAAGTCGGGGGAGAGGGCACGCCGACGATGTTTCGCGACCAATTCCTCGTCAATCATCGCGCGCATGTCTTCAAAGGAAACTTCTTCCACTTTCTGCACTTCGTGTGAGGTCCGGAAACCATCGAAGAAGTGAATGAAAGGTACACGGCTGGCCAACGCGCCGGCCTGAGAGATCAGTGCCATATCCATTACTTCCTGTACCGAACCCGAAGCAATCAAGCCGAAACCGGTCGACCGTGTCGACATCACGTCTGAATGATCACCAAAGATTGACAGCGCCTGCGTGGCGACGGCGCGAGCTGACACATGGAACACCGTCGGTGTCATTTCGCCGGCGATCTTGAACATGTTCGGGATCATCAACAGGAGTCCCTGGGAAGCTGTGAAGGTCGTGGTGAGGGCACCCGTCGTCAACGCGCCATGCACCGCTCCGGAAGCGCCGCCTTCGGACTGCATCTCGACCACTGTCGGGATTGTCCCCCAGATATTCCGTTCCTTCGCCGCCGTTTTGGCGTCGCAGATTTCACCCATATTCGATGACGGCGTGATCGGGTAAATAGCGATCACTTCATTGGTCGCGTGAGCGACATGCGCGGCGGCCGTATTGCCGTCGATCGTTACCATCCTCCGTTTACTCGCTTTGGCGGAGGAACCGTCTTTCTGTATTTTTACAGCATCCTTTAACATAACCAACTCCTGCTTATTCTTATGCCCCGAAATCACTCTTCCGATATCGGCGCTGACTCAACTTTCGACAACGTAATATCCTTCTGCCCCTGGTATTTCCCCTTCTTGTCCCCATAGGAGGTCTGACAGACCTCATCCGATTCGATGAACAGTATCTGCGCGATCCCTTCATTCGCGTAGATCTTCACCGGGCGGGGAGAGCTGTTTGCCAGGCTAACCGTCGCGTATCCTTCCCACTCCGGCTCAAACGGCGTCACATTCACTATCACCCCTGATCGGGCGTAAGTCGATTTGCCAAAACAGACGGTTATGACCTTCCGCGGTATCTTGAAATATTCCCGCGAACGGCCCAGCATGAATGAGTTTGGGGGGAGGATAACCGAATTCGCCTTTATGTCCACAAAAGCGGCCGATCCGGGTATCTTGGGGTCAACGATCTGCGTGGCTGAGGGGTCAAACATCTTGAACTCATCGGCAAGACTGAAGTCGTAGCCGTAAGACGAGACCCCGAAACTTATGCCGGTACGAACCTGGCTTTCGGCAAACGGAACGATCATCTGATGGTTTTTGGCCATCTCGATAATCCATCGATCTGACTTTACCGGCACAGCGTCATTTCCTCCGCTTAAAAATCCACGTTCCGACGATTATACGTGAATTTTTTCGCAAAGTAAACTAAATAACGCCCATTTACGACATTTTTTGTCTTAGCCTTTTACCGCCTTGCTTCGCTGCCATTCAATCAGGTCGGCAACGGTGTATTGCTCGAAAACCGACACCAACTGCCGCTCTGCGATCATCACGACTTCACGCAACGCGCAGAAGTGATGTCCATTCCGATCGCACGTGCGAATGTCTTTGATACACTTCATAAGGTGGTAGGGACCCTGTATGGTCTCCAACACTTCCTTGATGGTGATTTCTTTCGGGTCGCGAGCCAGGGTGAAACCACCCCGAACGCCGCGATGAGAACGCACGATCCCCGATTTCGAGAGCGACTGGAAGATTTTGGCCAGAAACTTCTCAGGAATGTTTTGTGATTCCGAGATCTCCGAAAGCGGTGTCACAATTTGACGGTCTTTCTCCGCCAGGTACAGGACGCCAAACATCCCGTATTCTTCCGCCTTGGTGAATTGCATAGCGACCTACCTTGCCCAAGGGCCACGTTAGAAAAACGAAAGCTCTTACCGGATAAGCTACTTATCCGATACTTTATATCTCTATATCGGCAATGTTACAGAACATAGACCTTTAAGTCAACTACTTTTGTTACTTTTTTCACAAAAAGACAGGTAATCTATTGTGGGACAAAAGAGAGGGGAAGCCGAAAAATCGCTTTCCCCGGACCCCCGTTTCGGCTACATTTGCCAGTTCTAAGGTAATATATGCAAAAAGACTCGCCTACTGGACTGCTCATCGTTTACACCGGAGACGGCAAGGGTAAAACCACTGCCGCTCTTGGTATGTGTGTCCGCGCTGTTGGCTATAACTGGAGTATCTGCCTCATTCAGTTTGTTAAAGGCTCCTGGAAGTACGGGGAACTGAAAGGGATCAAGCGCCTTGAACCGAATGTGGAACTGCATGTTATTGGGGAAGGATTTGTTGGTATTCTGGACGACGAAAAGTCGTTTGAAGAACACCGCGAGGCCGCCCGCAAGGGTGTCCAACTCGCGCTCGAAAAGATCCGTTCCGGGAACTACCAATTGGTTATACTTGATGAGTTGAATGTCGCTTATTCGCTCGGCCTGGTGACACAGGACGAACTGGAAGAGATTCTGAATAGTCGCGGACCGCTCCAGAATCTGGTTATCACCGGACGTGGCGCGTCTGACTGGCTCAAAGAAAAGGCTGATCTGGTCACGGAAATGCGCGAAATAAAACATCCGTATCAAAAAGGTATCCTCGCGCAAAAAGGAGTCGACTGGTAACTGCTGACCGCCGCGACATCCGACAGATCGCGCCCGTCACAGAATGATTAAAAGGAATTGTTGAATGGCTCAGGAAAAAGTGTACGAAGTTATCGTCGTCGGTGGTGGTCCGGGTGGACTCTGTGCCGGTATGTACAGCGCCCGCGCCCGCAGGAAAACAGTCTGTCTCGAGAAATATCTCCCCGGTGGACAGATCGCCCTCACCGGCGAAGTCGAAGATTACCTCGGATTTGAGCATATCTCCGGCGCGGAACTCGGCCAGCGCTTCACCGACCACGCCAAGAAATTCGGTCTGGAGATCGAAATGGAAGAGGTCGAGGAAGTGTATGTCGATGGTGAGGATCGCGTCGCCCGCTGCGCCTCTGGCAATACCTACCGTGCCAAAGCGATCATTCTCTCCACCGGCGGTTCACCCGTCCGCCTGAACATTCCGGGCGAACAGGAATACGGTGGCAAGGGGGTCTCTTACTGCGCAATATGTGATGGCGCATTCTTTCGTGACAAAGTAATTGCGGTTGTCGGTGGTGGCGATGCCGCGGTAGAAGAGGGTGGATACTTGACCAAGTATGGCTCCAAGGTATACATCATTCATCGTCGCGACGAACTCCGCGCCCAGAAAATCATTCAACAGCGCGCCTTCGCCAATCCGAAGATCGAGTTCATCTGGGACACAACTATCGAACGTATCAATGGGAATGGCGGCATCATCTCCAGCTTGTCACTGAAGAATCTCAAGACCGGCCAGCCGTCGACCCTTGATGTCGGTGCGGTCTTCATTTACGTTGGATTTCGTCCTAATTCCAATGTCGTCCGCGGAGATCTCCGCAAAGACGACGGTGGCTACATTATCACGAATGACCGTATGGAAACCTCAATTCCGGGGATCTTCGCCTGCGGTGATGTCCGCTCCCAGTTGGTCCGTCAGGTGACCAACGCGGTTGGCGATGGCACCACTGCGGCTGTCGCGGCAGAGAAGTATATCGAGGCCCTGGAGGATCGACACGCTCAGCGCGTCTGAACAAACTCCACACGCGACGCTCACATCGGCAGGGAAGCCGGAGTGGTGGTTCTCAGGTCGGGCGTTCAACCGCCTGACCACTTCTTTTCTGTTGAATATTAATCCCTGCCGCGAGTAATCAACTCTGTACAGTATGTACTGAAACTTTTGGACAAACCATCCGTTTACAAAAGCCATGAGGGAGAGTACTATGCCGGATACCAACTTTGACCAGGGCGCGGTCACGCTCCCGCAAGACAAGGGCCTCGCAGTGCGCGGCCTCTGGGAAGTCTTTACCAGTCCCACCAGCTTCTTCCAAAAACTGGCGGCGAACCCCAAGATTCTTCTCCCTTGGGTGCTCATTGGCATCATTGCCCTCGTCGGCTTCATTATGATGGCTGACATCATTTTTGAGATGCAGTGGGCTAATCCAAAATTCCAGGAGCAGATGCAGAACAACCCCGGTATGACCAAAGAGCGCATGCAGTCGATCATGGCTATCACCACGCCCGTTTTTGGCACACTTGCTCTGCTGCTTTCGCCATTGCTGGTCGCTGCTCTCGCGTATTTCTGGGGGAGTTTCGTTTTCGGCGGACAGGCTACGTTCAAACAACTGCTTTCAGTCTCACTGTATGGTGAGCTTCTCTACTTTTTCGGCAATATGATCCTGCTCATGCCGATGGTGTTGGCCAAACAAAGTCTGGCGGTCAGTTTCTCGCCGGCCGTTCTGGTCGCGCATCTAGGAATAGAGAGCCCCGCATATATCGCTTTGTCGAAAATTTCCGTTTTTCATATCTGGGAGATCATTGTTCTCGGCATCGGATTCGCCGCTTGCCTGAATATCACCAGGAACAAAGGTTATGTGATTGCGCTGCTCTCAGCGGGCTTGGTCGCGGTCATTCATGTCGTCTACACCTGGATTGCTTCGATGATGTAATTCTGTAAGGAGAAATAGATGAAGTTTCTGCAACGTGCCACCTTTGCCGCGATTGTCGCGGTGCTCTTCCTCGGAACCGCCGCCCAGGCCGCGGTTCTGACGCTCGATGATGCCATCGACATGGCGCTCAAAAACCGCGCCTCCATTATAGCCGCGCGCGGCTCTGAGGATCTCGCCAAAGCCGGCAAACGGGCCGCCCTGGGTGCTTTCCTCCCGCGTATCTCCGCCGCTTATGATTGGAACAAGACCAAGTACACGAATCAGAAGTATGCGGCCATTGATACTCTGGGCAACCTGTTTGAGGGTGAAGACGAAGACGCCACCGTTACTGCCAAATCCCTCGACTTCGGCGGACGTATCAGCTTTACGCTACCGGATGCCGTCTTCAATTATCTCGCGGCTAAGGAAGACGCGATCGTGGCCGGTCTGGATGTCATCTCCTCCGAGCAGGATCTGATCTTGTCGGTCAAAACCCGTTACTACGCCTACCTCGCCGCGGAACAGAATATCGGCGTGCAGGAAGAGGCTGTGAAGCGCTCCGAAGAACAGCTCAAGCTGATTCAGTCGCGTTTTGAATTAGGTTCAGCCGCCAAATCGGATGTCCTGAAACAGCGTGTGCAGTACGGAAACGACAAGTTGAACCTGCTGCAGGCGCGTAACAGCGTCATCAGCACCAAGGCCGCTCTGTCGTATACCATCGGACTTGACCCGACACAGGAACATCAGTTCTCCACCGAGTATATCGTTCGCGAGTACACTGGTACGCTGGAGGAAGCACTTCAATACGGGTTCACGCACAGCCCTGACCTTTTGTCGCAGGAACGCAACATCAATGCCGCCAAACTTCGCCTGACCAACGCGAAGAGCGACTATCTGCCGAAGTTCACCCCGTCGCTCTCCTACGGCTACGGAAAGAACTGGGGCGAAAATGACACCTGGTCATCCGGCACTGCCCTCACCTATGGCTTTAATCTGTCGTGGAATATCTTTGATGGTTTCGCGCGCGAACGCGATATCACCGCCAGTCGTGTTTCGTTCAACAACGCCCGCGCTGGCGCCGCTGATGCCCGTAATCTCACGGCCAGCGATATTAAGGCGACCTATCTTGAGATCGAACAGCTCCGCGAGCAGAAAAAGGTGTCGCAGGAGAATGTCGATGCCGCGACTGAGGACCTGAAGATCACACAAGAAAAATATAACCTGGGCGCCGCTACCATTCTTGATCTGCTGAATGCCCAGGTCTCACTCAAACAGGCACAGGTGTCGCTGATCCAGGCCGATTTCGACTTGAATCTGTCCATCTCTCGTCTCGAAAACTCTATGGGTAAGATGTAAGGTCTGCTGAGCAGGCAAAAAGGCTGTTACCATGAAGCTCTGGAAAATCCTACTGATTGTTGCCGCGGTGGTTGGCGTTGGTGCTATTATCTATGTCAACCTGGCCTCGGATTCACGACAGAAGACCGAAGTGAATGCCCAGGTCGTCGCGAAAGAGGATCTCGTCGAAAAGGTCTCTGCCTCCGGTCGCATTCAGCCGAAGAGCAAGGTCAATATCACCGCTGAGGTCAGCGGCAAGGTGATCGCGCTCCCGGTTAAGGAAGGTGACACGGTCGATACTGGCGACCTTCTCGTGATGATCGATACCATTCAAGCTAAGTCAGATCTCGACCAGGCGCGTTACACACTCAATGAGATCAACGCCCGCATGACTGGTGTCAAGGCAGACCTGGAACAAGCCGAGCGCGAATACAATCGTCAGAAACAGCTCTTTGATAATGGCCTGACGTCAGAAGCGCTGTTTGACAACGCCAAGTACGCTTATGAGGCGGCCAAATCATCCTTCGAGGCAAATGCCGCTTCGGCCAAGCAGTCGCAGGCCTACTTCGAGAAGGCGACTGATAATCTGAAGAAAACCAAGATCTCCGCGCCGATGCCCGGGATCATCACCTATATCGATGTGGAGGTCGGCGAAGTAGCTCCGGCGCAGAACGCGTTTACTCAGGGCAAAACCTTGCTGACCATTTCCAACCTCAACATTTTCGAGGTTGAGGTGGAAGTAGACGAGACCGAAGTCGCCAAGGTCGATATTGGACAAAAAGCCGAGATCTCTGTCGATGCCTTTCCCGATACGACCTTCCCCGGCGAAGTTGTTGAGATCGGCAATACAGCTATTATCGAAGGGTTAGGCTCCACTGACCAGTCGACCAACTTCAAAGTGACCGTCGTTTTCCAGGGTGCCGAAGTAAAGGTCCGTCCCGGGATGTCCGCGACTGTCGATATCACCACCGCGAAACAGGACGAAGCGCTCAGTATCCCGTACAGCGCTGTCGTGGTCCGTGCGTTCGATATGGATTCACTGAAGGCCGCTCGTGAGGCTCAGGCTTCGTCAGGCGGTGCGGTGAATACCGTTCAGGCGGCCGAGACGACCTCTGATACCACCAAGAAGACTGACGAAGAAAAGAAAGAACTCAAAGGCGCGTTCGTCATTCGCGACGGCAAGGCGACCTTTGTTGAGATCGAGACCGGCATCGCCGATCAGAAGAATATACAGGTCACCGGTGGCCTGCAGGTTGGCGACTCTGTCATCTCCGGCCCGTATCGAGTCCTCCGTATCATAAAAGATGGAGACTTCGTGAAAGTCATCCATGATGAATCTTCCGGTGACGGGAAAGAGAGCAATTCGTAACATGTCGCTCATTGATACAAATAACCTGTGGAAGACTTACCAGATGGGGGCAGAGACCGTTCATGCCCTCCGCGGCGTTACCATCACCATCCAAAAGGGTGAGTATGTCGCCATCATGGGGCCGTCCGGTTCTGGCAAATCCACTCTGATGAACCTTATCGGCTGCCTTGATACGCCCACCCAGGGCGACTACTATCTCAATGGCAAGCTCGTCAGCGGTATGAGTGATGATGAACTGGCGACCATCCGCAATCGCGAGATCGGATTTGTCTTTCAGACCTTCAACCTTCTGGCTCGCGCGACATCGCTCCATAACGTCGAACTGCCTCTCATTTACAACGGCACTCCGGCTAAGGAACGTATCGATAAAGCAAAATTGGCGCTTGAGAAGGTCCAACTTGCCGACCGTATGATGCACCGGCCGAACGAGCTCTCCGGTGGACAGCGCCAGCGTGTCGCTATCGCACGTGCGCTCGTAAACTCGCCATCGCTTATCCTGGCCGATGAACCGACCGGTAACCTCGACAGTAAGACCTCCGAAGATATCATGAAGCTTTTCGATCACCTGCACTCGCAGGGGAATACTATCATCACGGTCACTCACGAACACGACATCGCCGCCCGCGCGCACCGCGTACTGTCCATTCTCGATGGCCAGATCGCCAGCGACAAAGCAGGGGAGAGGGCCAGGGTGTCGGTCTAATGATCGCTGGTTCATTACTGAGGATATCCTATGACGCGCTCCGCGCGAATAAACTCCGGTCAGGGCTAACCCTGCTTGGCGTTATCATTGGCGTAACTTCGGTAATGACCATCATCTCCGCTCTTGAAGGGATGCAGGGGGCGATTGCCGAAGACCTCAATCGTCTGGGCCCGGCCACCTTTGTGGTGACGCGCATGGGGATAGTCACCTCCGAGGATATGTTTTGGGAGAAGATCAAGCGCAAACCGCTCAACCTGACCAATGCCGAACAGATCGAAAAGGGCTGCACTTATTGCGACAAGATCTCACCGCGCGGTTACTCTGAGGCTCGCGTCAAATATCGTGATCAGGCCATTCGCAATGTGCTGATCGGAGGAGCGACCGCGAGTTACATTGATATTGTCGATATCGAAGTGGCCATCGGGAGATTCCATTCTTTTGAAGATGACCTTTATCACCGTAAAGTCGCGTACATTGGTGAGCAGATACGCAAAGATCTGTTTGAAGGAGTCGACCCACTCGGCAAGGAACTGACTATTGCCGGACGTAAGTTCACTGTCATCGGTGTAGCCAAGGAGTTGGGTTCATCCTTTGGTAACAACCAAGACAACTTCATAATGATACCGTTTTCGGTCTTTCAGACAGTTTTTGGCGAGCAGAGGCGCGGGCTTAACTTCGCGGTCAAGGCCGTTTCGGTTGACAAACTCCCCG
This sequence comes from uncultured Ignavibacteriales bacterium, assembly GCA_964397415.1. Taxonomy (GTDB): domain Bacteria; phylum Zixibacteria; class MSB-5A5; order GN15; family FEB-12; genus FEB-12. The sequence continues at coordinate 38,158 of CAYNIJ010000013.1, forward strand.
AAGCGATGGATCAGGTGCGAGTTATTCTTCGCTCCGCCCGTCATGTCCCTTTCGATGCGGCAGACGATTTCGACATGCTGACCGCAGACAACATCCTGGACGTCCTCAACCAGTTCACGCGGGTGCTCCGCTTTGGATTGATCGGAATCTCCTCGATTTCGCTCGTAGTAGGCGGAATTGTGGTGATGAATATCATGATGGTCTCGGTCACGGAACGAACGCGCGAGATAGGTATTCGCAAATCCCTTGGCGCTAAGCGTAAGCATATTCTTATTCAGTTCGTCTTTGAGTCCCTTTTGGTGACTTTGACCGGAGGATTGATCGGCATCATTGCCGGCTTCCTCATTGCCCGATCATTGGTCGGCCTGATGGACATGGAGATTCAACCTTCCATGCTGGCTATCGTCCTCGGTCTGGCCATCTCTGTTGGTGTTGGCCTGTTTTTCGGGATCTACCCAGCCATGAAAGCGGCGCGACTTGATCCGGTCAAAGCGCTGAGCTATGAGTAACTTATGTTGATGTCATTTGTGGAAATGCGGGATAGCATCGGCATGGCCTTTGGGTCACTCCGGGCCAACAAGTTCCGATCAAGTCTCACGATTCTTGGCGTCATGATCGGCGTAGCCTCTGTCATTGCCATGGCTTCCATCATCAATGGCCTCAACGGCCAGATGAACAATGAGATCGATGAGATGGGCTCCAATGTCATCTGGATCACCAAGTTCGCCCCGGATGTCGACCATGAGGATATTGATGAAGAAGACCGCAACCGCCCGCCGATAACCGTCGGCGAAGCTGAGGCGATCCTCAAGAACTGCCCGACCGTCGAAGGTGTCTCGCCTCAGAACTACTATTTTAAACCCGGCGGAAATGACGTCAAGTACAAGAATCGCAAGTACAGCCGACCACGCCTGATGGGGACCTGGCCTGACTTCCTCAAGGTCAATAACCGAAATGTGACCCAAGGACGCTTCTTGACCGAAACAGACCAGCAATTCCGCACTAATGTCGTGGTTCTCGGCGCGGATATTGCCGACGTTCTTTTCGAATCCGACTCCCCGATCGGCAAGGAGATTCGGGTCAATAACAATGTCTTTGAGGTTGTCGGCATCCTCGAAAAAGTGAAGTCAAGCTTTGGCAATGATGAGGTAAATGAGACGGTCATTATGCCGCTCTCTACATTCGAGAAAATCCATCCCTGGGAAGAGGAGCTGTTCCTGGTCGCCCGGGCAAAATCGCTCGCTCAGATGGAGCAGGCCCAGGAAGAGATCATCAACACGCTTCGGGTCTATCGCAAGGTCCCCTTCGACCAGGACAACAACTTCTCACTGTCGACCCAGCAGCAATTCAAAGATTTCATCTCCAACATCACCAAGTATATTTATCTGGCAATGATCATAATTACTTCGGTAGGCCTGATGGTCGGCGGTATTGGAGTGATGAATATCATGCTCGTTTCCGTCACTGAGCGCACCCGAGAGATCGGCGTCCGCAAGGCGATCGGGGCGAAAAGAGCCAATATTATCCTGCAATTCCTGACCGAAGCCATGACGCTTTCCGCGACCGGGGGGATGATCGGTATTATTTTTGGCGTCTCTGTCGGCCTTATTGCCAACGCTGCATTCAACTTTCCGCTGTCCGTATCCGTCTTTTGGATAGTACTCGGGTTTGTTGTGGCAGTTTCTGTTGGTCTGGTTTCCGGCATGTACCCGGCCATCAAAGCTTCCCGCCTTGACCCGATTGATGCGCTCCGCTACGAATAGCTGGCGCTTCCGTAAGTCCAATTAAGACTTGCCTTTTGCCTCACCAGGTCTAAATTGGAACTGTCTCGGTAACCAAAGGTTAGATACTAGACAGCACCATGCGAAAAGTACTCTTCTACATCACTATCGCAGCCGCCTGCTTGCTAACGGCTAGTTGCGCCCTGACCCGACGCGATACCCGGGCCGAGCAGCGTACTCAGGAGACTGAGATCGGCCAGCCGACCTTCTTCGTAGACTATGCCGGATTCGACCTCCCCGGCGACTCCCTTGCTCGCCTCGAGGTCTACTACCAGGTTTTCAACTTCGGCCTGCAATTCTCCCAGAAAGAAGGCGAGTTCGTGGCTGAATTCGCCTTTACCATCCGGGTCATCGATTCCGATGGTGAGCAGGTCAAGTCACTCGATCAGGAGCGAACCGTTCGCGTCCCGACCTATGAGGCTACCCAGTCCCGCTTTGACTACCGGACCAGCCAGATAAATGTCGAGCTCCCGCCGGGCAAATACACGCTCGAAACCACTCTCAGAGATATTGGCTCCGGCCATATCCATAACCGCGAGTTCCGCGTCAATCTTCCTGATCACGATCTCGCTGATCCGACCACTTCCGATCTTTTGTTTGTCCAGGAAGCTCACTCTCGAACCGGCGAACCAGGGACATTTGACAAAGGAGATATCACCGTTATTCCTTCTGTCTCCCGGTTTTTTGGCGGCGATGACTCCACCCGCCTGATCTACTATTTTGAGATTTATCGGGGATCAAGCGATACCGCCAAAGTTTACGTGGAGACTATTCTACGCTCGCCCTATAAAGGGATGCTCTACCGGGATACGCTCTGGATGGATCTGACCGAGCCTGTCACACGTCAGATCCGCGACATCGCCCTCGCGGACTATCTCCCCGGCGACTACAATCTCGAAGTTTACATTCGCGGTCATCGCGCCAAAAAACTCGATTCTCGCAATGAGTCGTTCACTATCCAGTGGTCGCAGGAAGCGCTCCTGCGGCACGATTTTGAAGCCGCGGTCGAGCAGCTGGCCTACATCTCCAATTCGGCTGAACTCTCCGGCATGAAGAAGCTCCAGTCGATGGAGGAGAAGATCCAGGCGTTCAACTCATTCTGGGAGGGGAGAGACCCGACCCCCGGAACGCTCGAGAATGAGACCAAACGTGAGTTTTATCGCCGCATCACCTACGCCAACCACCAGTTCAGGCATCTGCGCAGGGAAGGCTGGCGGACCGATCGCGGACGCATCTATATTCAATTCGGCGAGCCGGATCAAATCGATGATCACCCCATTTCGCCGTCCTACTTCCCCTATCAGATCTGGCACTACTATCGGGAAGGCAAATACCGGCGATTTACCTTTGTGGATCAAAACGAAGATGGCGATTACAGACTGCAATATCCGTACGATGGGCTCAACCAGCGCCCTGATTTCTGAGCGCATGGCCACCCTGTTTCGTATCTGCGCGGGACTACTTCTGGTCTCGCTATTGGCCTATTCATCCGCCGGGGCTGTGGAGAAGCGACTCGTCGTCTACGCGACCTCGCTCTGCTACAACAACCCCGCCTATGACTCGGTAGCGGTGGTCGAGTTCCCGTTCACAGTCAACCAGACTGGCCTCGATTTCTTTCGACCAGACTCCTCCGATTCCTCGTTTTATGGCCGTGTTTTCGCCCAGGTGACTCTATTTGACTCGACAGCCATACCAATAGATTCTGCCAATACCTACTTTTCGGTAAGGGTAGAGGATACCGTCGCCGCGGCTGTCACCGAAATGACCTTATTCAACAAGCTCTCACTTCTGGTCAAACCGGGGCGCTATACCGCCAATGTGTCAGTGATCGATGCTGTCAGCAAACGGACCGCCGATGTCTTTCTTCGTTCGGTGGTGGTCTCACCACCGCAAACTACCAGGTTGGAGATCGCGGGTCCGCTCATGGCGCATCGCATTCTCACGGTCAAAGACACGGTCGCCGCGGCGCAGGATCGTCTGGTCAAGCACGGCTTCAAGATTTTTACCATTCCGACCGGCACTTTTAGTGTCAAAGATAGCACCTGTTATTTCTTCGCCGAGTTGTACAACCTGACAATCACCGATATCGGCTCGAAATATCGCGTCAATTACGCGATCCTCGATTCTCTTGGCGCCGTCATTCAGGATTTCGGATTCACCGAACGGCCCAAACCCGGTGCCACCGCCGTGGTCGCCCAGCCCATAGATATCAGCGCGATCTACGGCACCAAACTCATTTTCCGCGCTATCGCGACAGATCTCTCCAGCCACCAGGCAGATACCGCGGTCGTGCAACTCCAGCGAATTCAGCCACGGGCCAATGTCGCCATCGCGGCCGCGCAGGATACATTGGTGGATCCTTACGACTCGTTGACGCTGCAGGAAAAGATAAATCTTACGCGTTATATGCTTGGCCCGGAGCAACAGGGTATCATGAACCGCCTCTCGGATGAGGCCAAGCTCAACTTCCTCCAGCAGTACTGGCGGGAGCACGACGATGACCCGCTCACGCCGATCATCGAAAACCGGATTGAGATGATCAAACGATATCGTTTCGCAAATCAACGCTTCTCACGGTTGGCTGGGAGGACGGATGGCTGGTCCTCTGATCGAGGGAGGATTTACATGGTCTACGGCCCCTGGGACCAGATAAAGGATATTCCCACTCCGCGAACCGGCGAACCGTTCATGATCTGGTATTACCGAGGTATCAAAGAAGGAAAGCTTTTTGTCTTCCAGGATCTCAAAGGGGATAATGAGTTCAAGCTCGTGCACTCTACCGTAGACACGGAACGCTACGACCAGACCTGGGCTGATTTCCTCAAGGAAGAACTGCTCGATCAGTATTAGAGTCGAGAAGAGCAAAAGAAAATGGCCGTCCAATTGCTGGACGGCCATTCTTGTTTGGGGGGTGATCTACTTGTGTGAGACGTTTACGTTTTGAGGCACCGAGGTCTGTGCCTCATTTCTCAACTGCCGCTTCACAGGGATCGTATATCGACTCTTTGCATCGTCGTTGAGCTCAATGGTAAAGGACTTTTCGAACCCCTTCAGTTTCATATCAGGTTTGATTGAGATGGTCCCTTCAGCGGAACCGTCGGCGGGGATCAGTTTTGGCAGAGTGACTCTAAAACAATCGTCAAAAGTAGAGACGATTTGCGGCGTGAGTGGTTTCTCGGTCTTGTTGACCAGTGTGAACTTTGTCTCTTCGCGGGCTTTGTCGCCGAACTGCGACAGGTCGACCTTGTACGGCTTAATGATCAGCGGGTAGGTCGAGTCTGGTCGCGTCATGACCCTCGTTAAGATGCGAAGAAATTTGTTGGGAGACTCCTCATTGGTCTCGATCCGTGGATTCTTGGCAACAGCTCCCTGGTAACTGCCAGTGGAAAATACGATCTCCAGGCGAGTACTGTCTCCGGCAGCGATCTTATCCCGCTCCAGAGGAGCTTTGGTGCAGCCGCACCCGGGCACGACATTCTTGATAACAAGCGTGTCGTCCCCTGCGGACTTGAGCCAAAAGATATGGCTGATCGAGGAGTTTTGAGGAGAATACCCAAAGTTGAACTCGGACTCCGGCAACACCAGTCGTGGCGCGCTCCAACCCGTCACTGTGGTCGCCAGCAAAAGCAGACCGGCAATCCCAGACATCTTTCGCATTAACTTACCTCCATCCATTCATCAATGTATCGTTGTAAACAGTTGTACACACAAGCAGTTCGCTGGCGGACGATAATCTGCGGTCTCCCACAAAAAAGGCCGCCATCAGGCGGCCCATTGCATCAGTATCGCGACAGGGAAGAGAGCTAGTGCGAGCCTCCCTGAGGCTGGACAGTCGTCGGAGCGGCGGCCGCCTGGGCCGTGCCACGGATCTGTCTCTTCACCGGTATCGTGAACCGGCTCCGTTTCTCATCATCAAATTGCAGCGTGATCGACTTGTCGATCTGCTTGTCCAGCGCGTCCTTCTTCAGGCGAACCACACCCTCCGCCGATTTACCCGCGGGGACGACTTTCGGAAGTACCACTTCCAGAAGTTGATCCGGCGCGAATGCCACGCTCGGATGCAGGTCGCTGGTGGCGAGATTGTTGATCGTGAACTTGATCTCGCTCCGTACCTTCTCGCCGAACTGCGTCAGGTCAAGCTTGTACGGTTTGATCACCACCGGATACGTCGAGTCCGGTCGCGCCACTACATTTGCCGATATCCGCACGAACTTGTTCGGCGGACCTTCATTCGTCTCTATCTGCGGTGACTTCATCACCACATTCGTGTATGACTTCGTGTCAAAAATGATCTCAAGCCGTGTGCTGTCACCGACAGCGATCACCTCTTTTTCAAGAGGCGCTTTGGTGCATCCTCAGCCAGGGACCACTTTAATGATCTTCAGGCTGTCGTCACCATTCGAGTGCAGCCAGAAGACATGGGAGATCGTCGAATTCTGAGGCACGAATCCAAAATCGAACTCCGCCTTCGGTATGGTCATTCGCGGGGCGCCCAAAACCTGGGCTCCTAACACCGCCAATCCCAACGAGACTCCGAGCAAGGTCTTCTTCATGGATATCTATTCGATCCTTTCAGCTAATGCCCGTTGCTATCGGTTATCTCCTCCTGATATCGGCATCAGGAGATAATCTTCCTTCTTACTGGAACCGTGATATTTCCGACCGCCCCGACCGCGCCGCCATCATATGAGAGCGTGATCGACCGCGAAAACTCTTTATCCTTATACTCCGGGGCTACCGCAATCACCATCGCCAGAGTCTCTTTCGCCTGCAGGCTGTCAGGCACCGTCACGCGGTACTCCATCATAGGCAGCGATGTCACCCTCAACGCAACCGGAAGCTCACCATGGTTGGTCAGCATCACTCGCATCGAATCTACCGACCGGTTGCTCATCTTCGACAGTTCAGCCCTGTACGGCTTTACCGAGATCGGTCGTGACGAGTCAGGGAAGAGGGTCACGGAAGCCGTCAGGAAGAGCCGCTCCGGGTCATGCTGCCCTGCAACGTGAATTCGCGGATACTTTCCACTGCTTCCGACACTGGCCTGAGTATCCCAGTTTACACCAACCTTCATAGAGTCGCCGGGCGCAAGGTCCGTCTTCTCCAAAGGCATTGTGGTGCAGTCACATCCTGTCTCCACTTTGGTTATCTTCACCGTGTCGGTCCCGACTGAATGGAACCAGAAATACTGTGTCACCGTCGAATGCTGCGGTGTTGCGCCAAAATCAAATCTATTACCAGCTATAACCAGTCGTGGTTCAGCAGATATTCCCTGGACAGAAAATTCAATCAGAAACAGTGCCAACCATACGCTTCTCATTCTGCTCATTTATACCCAAATACCACGATTTTCTCCCCGACTTTTCACCTCAATATACAGTCCAACCCCCTAAAAGGTCAAGACTTGGATAGTTTTTTGTTCTTGTGTTAGAGAGCAGAACACTCTACTTTGAACCGGTGCGCGGGAGAACAGCGCCGCCGTAAGCCTATGAATATTATCGAAGTTACAGACCTGACCAAGATTTACGATACTCGCCTTCGCAAAGGGAATGTTATCGCCCTCGATCGCGTCACCCTTCAGATCCAGCATGGCGAGATATTTGGTCTGTTAGGCCCCAACGGAGCCGGAAAAACCACGCTTTTCAAGATTCTCTTAAGCATAGTCCGTGCCACTACAGGTCAAGCCACCATCAATGGCCTGCCGCCCCAGGATCCGGAATCTCGCGCCAAAGTCGGTTATCTTCCGGAGAACCACCGTTTCCCCAATCACTTGACGGGGGAGGGATTGCTTCGGACGACGGGCCGTCTTTATGGCCTCCCCACAACCGAGCTTGATGTCGCTATCCATCGTCTACTCCCGATGGTGGACATGGAAAAATGGGCCACCACCAAGATCAAGAAATATTCAAAAGGGATGACCCAGCGTATCGGTCTGGCCCAGGCGCTCATTGCTGATCCAGACATCCTGATGCTCGATGAACCTACCGACGGTATCGACCCCGTGGGTAAGGTCGAGATCAGGGAGATTTTGCTAAAACTGAAGGAAGCCGGCAAAACCATAATCATTAATTCTCACCTTCTTTCCGAAGTTGAACAGGCCGCCGACAGGGTCGCTATTCTCTCTCGCGGACAAGTAGTCCGCATCGGCTCCGTCAGTTCGCTAACCACCCGCCAGAGCCAGTTTGAGATTGAGGCGGCCATAGGCGATCACTTGATTGAGATCCCCGAAGAGATGGGGAAGATTCGTTCGGTCTCGTCCGACAAGATGCTGGTAGAGTTGCAGAACGATGTGGATATCAACTACATCATCGATCAACTACGCCTTAAGCGCATCAATATCCATGCGGTGCGACCAGTGAGGATCTCTCTTGAGCAGTCATTCTTCGAAGCCGTCCGTGGCAAACAGGAGCAGGCCGTATGAGAGGGATAACCCGCGATACTTTCGCCGAACTCCTCGACCAAAAGATCATCTGGGTCATCGTCATACTCACGCTACTCGCCATACTCCTGGCGTCGGCTTCTCGGAGTATCGATATCAAAATGCAGGTCGATGGCGCAGATGTAGATGCTCTTGCCGAGCAGGCCGCGGTCAGGGCTATGAATGTCGTCGACCTCTTCCTTGCGTTCCTCATTTTTCTCGTCGTAATGTCCTCCGCGTCCTCCATCACCCATATGCTGGAGCGGGGGAGAGCCGATTATTTCCTCTCCAAGCCGGTTTCGCGAACGTTTTTGTTCCTGACCAAACTGACGTCCGTCTGGCTCGTCTATGGTGGACTGGTTCTGTTGGCCGGTTTCCTGGTCTATCTGACATTCAGCATGGTAGACCAGTCATTTGCGCCTGGCATCCTAATGCTCATTGGCATCGGCGCATTACAGATACTGGTCTGGTTGTCCATCACCTTTGCCGCGGGAGTCTTTAGCGGCTCGACTGCCCTCGCCATAGTCTCTGCCTTCATGATCTGGATGTTCCAGTTCATTCTGACCGGCCGGGAAGCCATCAAGATGTTCTTCAATTCGAACATCGCGTCCACCATAGTTGACACGCTTTATTACATACTCCCCAAGTCCTCTGAGATGTCTAAGGTGGGCGTTTCCCTGGCGATAGGCCAGCCAGTTGAGACCTGGGTTCCTGTCTGGACCAGCGCGCTATTTGGGCTGGTGCTGGTCATCGTCACGCTGGTTTATCTTAAGCGCAAGGACTATTGACCGTTCACGTACAGCCGCAAGGAAATGACTCTCATATGCCCGATAGACAGAAACTCGACGAATTACTTGAGCCCCTTAAAGTAGCCCTTCAACTCGAACAGGAAGGGAAACGCTTTTTTGCCGAGGCCGCCGCCACCGTCACGGGGAAAGCCGCCAAACAGACCTTTGAGTTTCTGGCTGCCGAAGAGGACAAACATATCCGCCGCATTCAGGAGTTCTACCAATCTTTGGAAGAATCTGGCGGCGAAGATGCCCTTGACACCGAAGACAGCGATGCCGACCAGCGCCTGGTTGCCTTCAATGACCGCATGGCCCAATTGCGCAACGAAATCAAACCGACACTGTCCGATATCGAGGCCTACAAAACCGCCCTCAAGTTCGAGAATGGCGCCGAGGACTTCTATGCCGAACAGGTCGTCCGCTCGTCTAACCCTAAGATCAAGAAGTTCTATACCTGGCTGATCCACGAGGAGTCGATGCACGCGAAAGTCCTTAACTCCTGCGTCCATTTCGCGGAGAACCCGGCGGCCTGGTTCACGAATCGCGATCAGAACGGCTAATCCGGACTTTACAGCGCTCTCTCGCCTCTCTATATTCTTCCCCAACAGACGAGCATAACTGTTGGAGGAATACAGGTCATGACCCCGTTTGACTACTTGAAAGAGACAGAACAACAACGTCTCAATGAGCTCTTTACTTTTCTGAGTTTCCCTTCGGTTTCGGCTAAATCAGAACACAAAGGTGACATTCTGGCGTGCGCCGAATGGCTCACCAATCATCTGAATGGCATTGGCCTCTCGGCCTCTCTGCACCCGACCAAGGGCCATCCGATCGTTTACGCCGAAAAGATCATCAACCCCAAACTCCCGACCATTCTGTACTATGGTCACTACGATGTTCAGCCGGCGGAACCGTTCAATCTCTGGAAATCCCCGCCTTTCAAACCGGAGATTCGCGATGGTTACATTTATGGCCGTGGCTCCTGCGACGACAAGGGACAGACCTTCTGCCATATCAAAGGGATCGAAGCGCATCTTAAAGCGACCGGCACTCTGCCGGTCAATGTCAAGTTCCTTATCGAAGGTGAAGAAGAGAGTGGCACCACCGCCAATCTTTCCGCCTTTATTAAGGAAGGGAAGAAGCTCCTCGCGGCCGACATCGTAGTTGTCTCCGACACGGCCCAATTCAACAAAGACCTTCCCGCCGTGACTTTCGGTCTCCGCGGCATTGCGTCGCTCGAGCTGTTCGTATACGGCCCGAACCGCGACTTACATTCCGGTACATTCGGTGGCGCGATCGCCAATCCGGCCAATGTGCTGGCGCAGATAATCGGAAGTCTGCACGACAAAAACGGCAAAGTCACCATTCCCGGTTTCTACGCCAAGTGCAAAGCTCCAACCAAATGGGAACGCCAGCAGTTCAAGCGCCTGCCGTATTCCGAATCAAAATACAAACAGGCGATTGGCGTACCGGGTCTCCAGGGAGAGAAGGGCTTCACCACCTACGAGCGGACTTGGGTTCGCCCCACTCTCGATGTCAACGGCCTGACTTCCGGTTATCAAGGCGAGGGCGGCAAAACGATTATCCCGTCCTTTGCTTCCGCCAAGATCACCATGCGTCTCGTCCCTGATATGAGCCCGATGGATATCATGAACAAGTTCGAGAAACATGTGAAGAAGATCGCGCCGAAATCCGTGAAGATAAATGTCGTCAAGCATGGCGGCGCCGAAGCGGTGGTTGTGCCGACCGATGGCCCGTGGCTCGAAGCTGCTGGCCGCGCTATTAAGGCCGGATTCGGCAAGACCCCGGTCTACATGAAAGAAGGTGGTTCCATCCCGGTAGCTGGAGACTTCAAAAAGTCTCTTAATATCGACACCATCTTCGTCGGATTCGGACAGAATGACGACAATATCCATTCGCCGAATGAACGCTTCCGGGTCGTCGACTTTGAGCGTGGCTGCAAGACCGCTGTCACCATCCCGATCGAGCTCGCCAAAGTGAAGGCCTGAGCGATGGATCTCGGAATTACAGGAAAAGGGGCGCTGGTTACCGGCGCCTCTTCCGGTTTAGGCTTTGCCGCGGCGATGCGCCTCGCCATGGAAGGATGCGAGCTTGTTATCAATTCCCGGAGCGAAGATCGCCTCAAACAAGCGGCGCACAAGATTGAGAATGCTACCGGCGCCAAAGTTCGACGCGTCGCACTTGACCTCACTCCCGAGGGTAACGCAGAATTGGTGGCCAAACGTGCCGCGGATCAGTTGCCCAACGGTATAGATATTCTCGTCTCCAACACCGGCGGCCCACCGCCCGGGCTCTTTCTCGACCATCCGAAAGATCGCTTTCAGCAGACCAGCGACCTGCTTCTGCACTCGGCAGTCAATCTGACTCGCGCGGTTCTTCCTATCATGGTGGAGCGTGGATGGGGGAGACTCATCTACATCACTTCTATCGCGGCTATTCAACCCACCGATGACCTCTTGCTTTCCAACACCTACCGTGCGGCCATCACCGGTTTCTGCAAGACGATTGCGAATACGTACGGCAAGTACAGCGTCACCGCGAATACCGTCTGTCCCGGTTATACCGGCACGGAACGCCTGAATGATCTGGCTAAGCGACGCTCAGAGGCCAGCGGACAGTCAATCGATGATGTCATCCATGACTTCGCCGCTTCTTGTCCCGCCGGACGTATCGGCAAGCCAGAGGAACTGGCCGCGGCTATTGCCTTCCTGGCCAGCACGCATGCGGCTTATATCAATGGCGTCAATTTGCCCGTCGATGGTGGCTCGCATCGGTCGCTCTTGTGATGCCCATATTGTCACTATGACGGAACATTGCTCCTGCCTACCCGTTTGATGTCTGCATGGAAGAGAAGGTCGCCATCAACGCACCCGTCAGCACGTCAGAACCCGCCAAACTCGGCCTGCTTGCCCTTCTGCCGCTCATCCTGACGCAACAGACGCTCGGCGCGCTTTGCTTCCCAATTGGCGTCTACAGCCTCAAGATCATCGAGCCGTTCACGTTCGCCTTCTACCGGTTCATTCTCTCATCGGTCGTTCTACTGCTCCTGGTTCGATTCACCAACCACGCCATCCCGGTTGAGCGTAAGGACTATATTCGTATTTTCTGGCTGGGGATTCTGATCATTCCACTGAACCAGACGCTCTATCTCTGGGGACAATCGCTGACCGCCGCGGGCCATGGCTCAGTACTTTTCGCCACAACCCCGATTTGGGTCTTTGTTTTTGCGCTCTTCATTCTGAAGGAAAAACTCGTTTGGCGTCGTGTGATCGGCATCGCGGTCGCTCTGACCGGGGTTGCCACGATCATTACCTCCGGGGCGGTTCAGGTCGGCAAAGAGTATCTGGCCGGCGATATCATCATCTTCTTCTCAGTTCTGGCCTGGGCGCTCTACACGATCCTTGGCAAGCCATTGGCCGAGAAATACGGCGCCCTCCGCATGACCGCCTATGCCCTCGCCACTGGCACGGCCGTCTATTTTCCCTTTGGCCTTGTCCGCGCTATTCAGTATGATTACACCCAGTCGACGTTCGGGGCATGGATGAGTGTGGTCTATTTTGCGATAGGCACGTCCGTCATTGCCTACGTCATTTGGTATTATGTCCTGAAACATATGCCGGCATCCCGGATGGCGGTCTTCTCCAACATCCAGCCGGTGATCGCGACTACAGTGGCATATTTCACGCTTGGCGAACAACTCGGTCTCTCGTTTTTTGTCGGAGCCGCGGTCGTTCTCACCGGCGTCTTGATCACCGAATTGTAGTTAGATAGGCTCGTTTATAAAGAGAGGGAGACAAGTATGATCTACCGATTTCTCATGTTTGCGCTTTTATGTTTTGGACCACTTGCCATCGCGGAGGAAAAACCGGCCATGCAGTTCTCGCACTACCTGATCCAACTCCACCCGGTACGCGCCGAAATGCCCTACGATATGAACGAACATGAACAGAAGGTCATGGGTGAGCATTTTGTCTACCTGAAGCAACTGACGCAGAAGGGGATTGTTCTGATGGCCGGTCCGGTCTTTGGTGATCCGGTCTTTGGACTCTGTGTGGTCAAAGCCCCCAGTGAGGAAGAAGCCCGTGCCATTGCCGATGCTGATCCCTCGGTCATCCAAAAGGTCAATACGTACACTGTCGCCCCGATGGTCCGTTCACTCATGTCCCATAATGTCAACCCGGCTCGCTATGCCGATTCCATCACTGACCGTATTGTGCGCAAAGAGATCACCGTCAAAGGAACGCGTGAAAAAGCATGGCAGCTTTGGTCGACCACCGATGGTTTGCGTTCATGGTTCACACCATTTTCGACCATCGACCTCAAAGTTGGCGGCAAGTTTGAGATTCTGTTCTCGATGGAAGCTCCCGAGGGACAGCGCGGCTCCGAGGGTTGTCGCGTCCTCAGTTTCCTTCCGAACGAAATGCTCTCGTTCGAATGGAACGCCCCACCGCAGTTGGGCGAGATGCGTGATCTGCACCATTTTGTCGTCGTTCAGTTCGACCAGGTGACCCCGGATTCGGTTCACGTCCAACTCTCCGAATACGGATTTGGGTCAGGGGAAGGCTGGGATCAGGTTTACCAGTATTTTGACCGCGCCTGGGGGATGGTGATGGGCGAGTTTGAGAAGCGGATGCTCAAGGACTGACTCCAAATCACAAAAAAAGGCGGGCTAAGCCCGCCTTTTTCATACGTGCTAATCTCACATCGATGGATCGCGCCCTTCCCAACTCATGAAACTCCGATAATTCGCGGAATCCAGAAATCCTCCCGGGTCGGCCATAAACGATAGAATATTGTCCACTAGATAAACGTGCGTTTTCTCCTCATCGGCGATCTGGGTCAAGAGATGTTTCCTCGTCGAGTCGGTTTCCCGCGCCGCTTCATCGCGATACGCCTTCTCCGCGCGCTCTTCAATTTTCAGTGCCTCTGTCCAGATCGCCCGTGCTTCCGCGCCAAACGAATTCTGCTTCCCTTGCTCGGCCAACTGCTGAAAGAGATTCTTGGTACTCAACAGGGGAGAGGTTGTTGCCTCTATCTGCACTTTCGCTTCAGCCGTGTCTCCCTCTTTCATCCGCTTGAAGAACTGGAAGTGCTTCAATTCTTCTTCTGCCAATTGCAGCAGTATCTTCTTCAACTCAGGAACCGAGGTCTGGGCGGCGCTTTTCTCATAGAATGCCTTCCCGTCCAGTTCCATCTTCATCGCGTATTCAAGTATATCCATGGTCGCTCCCGGTTCTGTGATCAGTATATCCGTTCGATCTTTCCTTCGACCTGCATGGTCGACGGATGGAATTCATGACGGACCCTGCCGAAGGTGAAGCCAAGCTGCTCGTATAGATTGACCTGTTCCAGGTCAACATGCCGCTGCTTGATCGCATCCTTTATCTGCATGTAATGAATAGTGCCATTGAAATACCCGGAAACAGTCACTCCAGTCTGTCCCGTCAGCAGCAGCATCACTGCGCACGCCCCCGCTTCCATCCCGAAATTGGCGTCATACGCTGTTGATGTACCCGATCGCACCAGATGACTCGGCGTTATCACGCGAACTTCGGGGATCGCGTTCATTTCCTCCACAAACATCCCCTGGCTTTCCATGAACTGCTTTATCTCGGGGTCGGCCACCAACCGCTTCGTCATCTCCTGCGAGACGAATTTGCCTGCTCCTGCCAGTTTCTTATGTCCAAACGAATCCACCCCGGAAGAGTCATCGTACATCTCTTTGCCGGAAGCATCTTTCAGGCCCTCCGCCACCACGATCATATAAGTTCCGGCCTTGATATCTGATTCGATAATTCGCTTTGTATATACTTTCTTCAGATGTCTGTACAACTCTTCAAAATCCACCGGTATCTCAGGGATCAGAATCGCGTCAGCTTCGCCTGCGATCCCTCCGCGGAACGCCGTATGCCCGGCGTATCGTCCGAATACTTCGATGATCATCACCCGGTTGTGCGAACGACCGGTCGTCTTGAGATCACGAATGAATTCCGCGATTCGATTGATTGTCGAATCGCCGCCGACCGAATAGGGGACCAGGTCGAGATCCATCGTCTTTGGCGCATGCACTACCGGGATCCCTTGGTGATGTAGATCCAGCACCACCGAGCCGGTATCATCGCCGCCCGATATCACCAGTCCGCCGATGTTGAATTTCGCCAACCCAGCCTTGATACGATCCCACTTTTGCGGGTCCTTGATCTTGCCGATCTTGACGCGCGAGTGTCCCGCCTCCGAACCGGCAAGACTAATAGAAAACGAATCAAGCCGCGATGGCGTCAGTTCAACCAACTTCTCCATATTGACCAGATTATACAATCCGGCATAACCGTTCGGTATTGCGACCGCGCTGACCCCCTTGCGGCTGGCCATCTGCGCGGCACCTTTGACCACTGCGTTGAGCCCCCCACAATCTCCACCACTGGTTATCACTCCGATACGAGAAATAGTAGACATAGTCTGCTCCAACTTGTGCGAGCGCTTGGCCGAACCCTGTGTTGCGGAAAAAGCCCCGCTTGTCGGGGATGAAAGGGAACCCCCAGTTCACCGGCCCGTCCGGCAAACATAATGGCCGGGGAGAAGTAAGTCAACTTCTCACCGGCCATCCATAATCTTGGGATTGTGAACAGAGCTATTTGGCTACACGTTTACTGTCGAGCACTTTAGTCAGATCAAATTCGATCGCTGGTAGCGGATTTCCCAGCTTGTCGTTGATGCGTGATTCGTAGGTCATGCGATTCGGCAGCGAGGTCACCATTATACCAGTCTCGCGCGTACCGTCATCCCACTCCCATACCCAGTTCCATACGCCATTCTTCACCGTCGCGACACCTACCTGTCCGCTACCTGCGTTATCTACCAGGTACGCCCGGAACTCGCCCGACTCGGAGCCGGGTCGGACAAAGACATATGCGTGGTAAACGATCTCAGCATTGGTCGAGTCGCGATAGCCGACCATCTCCATCTTAAGCCATTGGCCGTTCAGATCCATACTCATGGTTATTACACAACTCATCAGTCGGCCGAGTACGGTGATATCTCCGATCCAACGCCCCAACATCCCCTCAAACTGAGCGTCTATCATGGAACCGCTCTGCGGCGTTCCCTGCGGCGCTTCATCCTCCGCCACCAACGGCGGCGCCCAGATCAGCATCCCGATCAGGACTACGATCACCGACGTGATCGCCGTCAGTACTACGATCAAGCTTTTATCTCGAGCCTGGGTCACGTATGACCTCCGTAAGCAAACCGCACCAGCAAGTCGCTGGTATCCGCGGTGTTCTCTATCTTTATATATCGGGCAATAAAGGCCATGTTAGAAGTCCCCTGGAGGGGAAGCAACATAAAATTCCGGATCAGATATTTGCCATACCTATAGTCGAAAACGTCCCAATTGGCACGCGGCTAGTCTGGCTGCAAATTCAACAGTGTGGGTATCGGGCCATCAAAACGGCCGACCCCAAGTTTCCTCCCCCGGCCCAATGTCCGACAAACCCGTCAATCATAGGAAACATGACTATATTCTACCCGATAGTAGACACAAGTGGGCCAATTTAGAGGATACCCATGAGCCGTCAAAAGACTGACGTAACCTATGATTGAACAATGAAGTAGGGTGCGGGAACCGAATCTCGCGACAGCTGTTATCTCAGGTTTGATGGAATCGTATTTGTGAAAAAAAGCCCAAAGTTAACGAATTTTGTTGCA
The DNA here is from genome assembly GCA_964397415.1 of uncultured Ignavibacteriales bacterium. Taxonomy (GTDB): domain Bacteria; phylum Zixibacteria; class MSB-5A5; order GN15; family FEB-12; genus FEB-12. Next base: position 54,873 of record CAYNIJ010000013.1, read on the forward strand.
TTTTGGCGATTCGAGTCTATTTTAACGCCAAGCCTCAGCGTATAAGGCAAGGAGACTGCGCAAAGATGTGGTGGAAATGGTTGCTATTTTTAGGGATGTCCGTGATGATCGTGGCAAGCTTTGTCACGCCGGCACCCCAGCAGATAATTGGCGAATCCAGCCGTATTTTCTATTACCATATTCCCCAGGCTTGGATCTGTGTCATCGCCTTTGCCGTCGCTATGGTTTATTCGATAAAATATCTGCGATCGAAGGATATTGTCGACGATGACAAAGCCTCCGGCGCCGCGGCCCTTGGGCTTGTCTTCTGCATTTTGGCAACGCTCTCCGGGTCGATCTTCGCCAAGGTAACCTGGGGATCTTTCTGGAACTGGGATCCGCGCGAAACATCAATTTTCATTCTCCTGCTGATCTACGGCGCCTACTTCGCGCTTCGTGGCGCGGTCGAGGTAGAGGAGAAGCGCGCCAGCCTTGCCGCGGTCTACGCGATCTTTGCTTTCGTCACTGTACCGTTCCTGATCTTTGTCGTTCCGCGAGTTACACCGTCGCTTCATCCGGCGGACTCCGTGGTCGATGAAAATATGAAGTTCACTATGGGGCCGGTCGTCCGAACCATCTTTTTTTCGGCGCTCGCTCTTTTTACCGTGCTGTTTATCTGGATGCTCGGGCTGGCCAATCGCGTACAACGTTTGGCCCGCTCGCACCAGGAAAGGGACTAACGAATGGATGGCAACTACGTGGCTCTCGGGGTGACCCTGGCGGTCTGGGTGGGACTGTTTGTGTTCATCTTTCGCCTTGATAAGAAAGTAAAGAAACTTGAGGAGAATAAGCGATGAAGGCTAAGTACATTATCGGCGCTGTGATCATTGTGGTGTTTCTCGCCTGGGGTGCGTCAGCCTTCCTGAAGACAACGATCCAGTATGTGCCGCTCACTGAGGCTGCCCATAGCACCCGCACCGTTCAAGTGATGGGAAAGATCGACTTTGCGAAAGTAAACTATAACACCGGCCAGAACCGCCTCGAATTCGCGGTCTATGATGCTGAAGCCAAGGATACCCTGGCCGCTGAACGTATGCCGGTTTATTACTACGGCGTGGTACCGGGCAACTTCGAACAGGCTACCTCTGTCGTGTTGAAAGGAAAACAGACCGAAGGCGTCTTCGTGGCTGAACAGATGCTGGTGAAATGTCCGTCCAAATACCAAGGGGAAGGCGGATCAGAGTACCAGGATATGAAAAAGCATGACGAGGCTGTCGGAAGTACTGGTGCGTAATTATGACTGCTCATATTCCCGGACAACTCGCGATTCTTTTTGCGCTGGCCTGCAACGTTGTGGCAGGCCTTGCGTTTTTTATGGTCGCCCGGGGCCAGCGCTCCTTTGAGCGCCTCGCCTCTCTGACCTACAATCTCTTCACGTTATTTTGCGGCGTGGCTGTCGTCTGGCTCTACTATCTATTCTTCTCCCATAACTACGCCTTCAAGTACGTGTACGAATACAATGAACGCGCCCAACCGCTGATGTATGTCATCTCCGGCTTCTGGGGCGGGCAGGAAGGAACCTATCTTCTCTGGCTTTTCCTTAACGCGCTGTTTGGATACATCATTATCAAGCGCGGTGGTCAATACAAGTACTGGGCGATGGCCGTTTTCAGCGTCATCAACCTCTTCTTCCTGCTGATCCTGACCAAGTTGTCGCCGTTTGCACTTCTTCCGGTGGCTCAGACCGATGGCCTCGGCCTCAATCCGCTCTTGCGTGATCCGTGGATGGTCATTCATCCGCCGATCGTTTTTGTCGGATACTCCATGGCCGCGGTGCCGTTCGCCATTGCCCTGGCCGCGCTGATCATTAAAGACTATTCAGGATGGCTCAAACGCGCCTTTCCCTGGGTTGCCATCACTGCGCTGTCACTCGCTGGCGGAAATATCCTTGGCGGTTTCTGGGCGTACAAAACTCTCGGATGGGGTGGCTTTTGGGCCTGGGATCCGGTCGAGAATTCGTCATTTATTCCCTGGGTCATATCGCTCGCGTTATTGCATGGCATGATCATTGAGCGACGTTCTGGCGCTCTCCGCAGATCAAACCTTCTGCTCGCGTCATTCGTTTTTCTGCTGGTCGTGTATGGGACATTCCTGACCCGCTCAGGTGTGCTTGCGGATTTTTCCGTGCACAGCTTTACCGACCTCGGCATCAACAACTATCTGATCGCCTTTATGGTTGTAACCTTTGGATTGACTTTAGCCATCTTTCTCCCACGAGCGAAATCAGTTCCGAGCGCGCCGCTCAACTACAGCTACTTTAGCCGCGAATTCTCGCTATTCACAGGCCTGGCGATGCTGCTCCTGTTCGGTCTGATTGTCCTCTTCTGGACCTCATTACCGATACTGACAAATATAGTCGGCGCCGAACCACGAGCGGCGAATCCGGAGACCTACAACGGTTTTGCGCTCCCGTTGGCCACCATTATGGCGTTTCTCCTGACCATCGCGCCATTCGTTCAATACTCTGACTTCCGCCTCGAAAACTGGAGCCGTAAGCTTGTTATCGTCGGCGGAACCGCCGCGGTTATCGGTTTCGGTCTTTTTGCTGGCCTACTACAGTCAGGCATTCTCTTTGCGGTCATCTTCATCCTGGTCATGACTGGCGTTGGTCTGTACCTTTTCAAAAAGGACATTCTTAAAGCGCTGATCCCTGCGATCGCGGTATTTGTCATTACGATTGGCATTTCCATCGCCCTTGGGGTGACCGATTACCTCTATCTGCTCTTTTTCGCCACCGCGCTGATGGCGGCAACTTCCAATGCCATTCATCTTGCCGGTTTTGTCCCCGACCGCTGGAAACTGATGGGCGGCCAACTAACCCACTTTGGTTTCGGCCTTATGCTTGTTGGCATACTTGCCTCCGCCGCTTTTACCAGCAGCGAAAAGGTGGTCATTCCGAAAGGGGAGAGCCGCGACGCATTCCAGCGCTCCATCACCTACAACGGTATGGAGAACGAGATCACTCACCCAAATAATGAGTTGAAACTGCTCATCGCTCACAACGGCTCGACCGAGGAAGCTCGCCCGCAACTCTATTTCTCGGAGCGCATGCAGGGCACCATGCGTCGACCATACATCGACCGTACGTTTACCGCGGATTATTACATGGCCCCTGAGACGATTGAGGAAGGAAATGAGCAGGAATCAATAGTGATCGGTAAGGGAGAGTCAAGGCGCGTTGCAGACATGGTCATCACCTTTAAGGGATACTCGATGGGTCAGCATGGCGCAGAGGCTACAGGTGGCATGATGGTTGCCGCGGATCTTGAGATCTCGCACGATGGCATGACTTCAAAGGCCTCTCCCGCGGTCGAACATTCACAAAACGCTGCGGGCGAGACGATTCGAACGCAGCGCCCCGATTCCTTTCTCTTTCACGGCGCGACCTATCCTATTCATCTGGATCGGATCATGGCCGACCAGGGAGCGGTTGCTATCACCATTCCCGGCCTGATCCAGAAGAGTCCCGAGCAGCTGGTGCTGGATATCTCCAAAAAGCCATTGATCAATTTTGTTTGGATCGGCGCCATCCTCATAATGGTTGGTTCGCTCATCACCTTCCTGCGGCGCAGGGAAGAGATGTACTCGCCCCAAAAGGCCGCTCAGGAAGCAGCCTCCACTGTCGTCGAACCATCCCGCACCTGACCTGAAACATCAGCTAAACGTAGTCCGAGCCGGTCGATATACCCTATCTTCCGGCTCGTCACTTTTGTGGCCGATTTGTCTGGAATAACCCCCCTGGATGCCCCTTTGAGCACACGCTCAAAAGGGGAGTGATTGCGCCCCCGGCCCCCGATCACAAGACCATACCAATCCCCATTTCTTCCCCATGGCACCACAATCGCTTTACCACTACTAACTTAATAATCAATACAACATTGTGATATTATTCTCAAGTCAATCGAATGGTCAATCTCATTATTCTCCTTTCTCCTTCCGATAATAGGACTAAATCGGCATTATATAGGCTATTGAATCCATATAATGCTTGACAAATAAGGTAGATTGTGCATAAATTCACAACCGATGGTCGGCGGATCTGATTCCGCCCCCATGAGATGAAATTCTCGCCTTATACCGGCTGCCGAAACCAACGGCTCACCAGCAAGGGCGACTCAGATGTAGACGAGGTGACCAAATGAAACGCTTTTTCACGCTACTGCTCCTGGTGGCTGTCTTCGCCTTCGCCCAGACAGCCTTTACCCAGGACGATAACGCTACCTGCTTGACCTGCCACGCCGAAGAGGGGATGACAGGCCTAGATCGTCACGGAATCGAGATTCCGATGACGGTCACGCAGGGAGCCACGGACTCCTCAGTTCATGCCGGCATGAACTGCGTCGATTGCCACACCGATCTGGCCGGTGTGACTGACTACCCCCACAAAGAGACCGCCAATCCAGTCGACTGCGGTACCTGTCACAGTGATGTCCAGCCGATCTACAATGAGTCGGCGCACGGCACCGCTTCACAGGACAATCCAAACGCGCCGACTTGCGCCTCCTGCCACTCCAAGCATGACATACGCCGCGACACCGATGAGTTGGCAACGACGTCCGCCAAGAATCTGCCAAATACCTGCTCGGCCTGTCACTCCAAACTGGCGCTGAAACTTGATCCGGATATTCGCATCGCCGATTCCCATGACCGCTATATGCGCGGTATCCATGCCGAAGGGATCGCCAAAGGAGTCGGATCCGCCGCTTCTTGTAATGATTGTCACGGCATGCACGACCTGAAGAAGGCATCTGATGCGAAATCGCTCGTGAATAAAATGAACATCCCGAGCACCTGTGCCAAATGCCACAACGACATCTATATCCAGTACAGCCGGGGCATCCACGGTAAGGCGCTGGCCGCGGGAATTCTCGATTCGCCGAACTGCACTGACTGCCATGGCGAGCACGAGATCCTGCAGATCGATGATCCCAATTCGCCGGTTAACGCTTCAAATATGTCGGACTTTGTGTGCGCCAAGTGCCACAATGATCCGCGTATCAACGAGAAATTTGGCCTCTCCGGTGCCAAATTCACTTCGTATCAGGACTCGTACCATGGTTTGGCAGTCAAAGGCGGATCAATAAAAGCGGCGACCTGTGCGTCATGCCACCGCGCGCATGACATTCTCCCCAAAAGCAATATTGCCTCGTCCATTCATCCGGAAAACCTGACCGCGACCTGTCAGAAGTGCCACCCGAAAGCGAATGCGTCATTTGCGGCCAGTTATTCACACAATACCGCCGAAACCGAGTTTCATGACCTGAACTCGATCGTCGCCGACATTTATATCATCGCCATCATCATCATCATCGGTGGCATGATCGCTCATAACATGATTATCGTCGGACGATTTGTAGTCGACAAGCACCGTGCCAACAAGGGGCAACCGACAGTTGAGCGATTTACCAAAGGAATGGTCTACCAGCACCTGGTGTTGACAATTGCTTTCATAACTTTGGTTATTACAGGCTTCGCGCTAAAATACCCCGATGCCTGGTGGGCGAAAGGACTCGGCGCTATGGGTATTCAAGAAGATACCCGCTCGGTCATTCACCGTATCGCGGCCGTTTTCCTCTGCTACATTTCGCTCCATCACGCGATCTTCCTGCTCTTCACGCGCCGGGGCAAAAAAGAGTTGCGCGCTTTCTGGCCGACAAAGGAAGATCTGGTCAATATAAAGCAGAATCTGATGTTCTATCTTGGCATGGCCAAAGAGCGTCCGAAATTCGACCAGTATGATTACACCGAAAAAGCCGAGTACTGGGCACTCGTCTGGGGTACCTTTATCATGGCCCTGACGGGATTCATCCTCTGGTTCCCAACCTTCTTCACCGGATTCATGCCAGCGTGGACTGTCAAGATCGCTGAGACCGTCCACCTGTACGAAGCCTGGCTGGCGACCCTCGCTATCGCCGTCTTCCACTTCTTCTTCGTGATATTCCACCCGGACCAGTATCCGATGTCGCTGACTTGGATCACCGGTCGCATGACCGTCGAATCCTGCGAACATCACCATCCGGCGTGGTATGAACGGATTAAGGCCGAAGCTAAGGTGGAGATGGAGAACAGATCAAAGGCGGACGTGAAACACTGATGTCAATCGTGTGAACTGCTCAAATGTACTGAATGGTCACCTCCAGTGCATGGGGCATCAGGGCCGCGTAAGCGGCCCTGTTTTGTTTGGATCATGGCCGCACTTAGGGATGTGGATAACCGTGGCAATGTAGTCGCAATGAGTGTAAGGGGTTACACAGGCCCAAATCGAACGCAAAACCCGCTTGACCATCTGTTCGGATTGTGTTAGAGTTAGCGCGATTTGTGGAAGACAAGCTTCGCTGATTCACTGAACAGGAAGTGTAACCATGTCACCGCGAGCGATGATGCTAAGACGATTACTCCCCCAAGAAACCAGCTTCTTTGACTTCTTCGAGAAGCATACGAAGCTCTCCATTGAAGCGTGCCGCGAACTCGACTCCGTCGCCGGAAACCCTGCAGAACTCATTCCGCGATCGCAGCGCATCAAGGAACTCGAACATGCCGCTGATGATATCACCCACGAGTGCATCGAAGCGCTCCATCGGACCTTCATCACTCCGATCGATCGCGCCGATATTCACAGGCTCATGAAACGCCTCGATGACATCATCGACAGCGTTGACTCCGTCACTTCGCGCATGGTTCTCTATGAGATCACCGAGACTCGCCCCGAGATGAAGCAATTCACCGAGGTACTGATCAAAGCGACCGTCGAGATCGATGGCGCAATAGCCCACTTCCGTCACCTCAACCGGGACTCTGAGCGGATCAACGAACACTGTCGTCTGATCTATGACGCTGAGAATCAGGGAGACCAGATACTCCGTTCGGCATTGCAGCGCCTCTTCAAGGACGAGCCAAACCCGATCCATGTTATCAAATGGAAAGAGATCTTTGAGCGTCTCGAGCGCGCAACCGACCGCTGTGAAGAAGTTGCCAATATCGTCCAGGGCGTGGTCATCGAGGCGTCTTAAGCATGCCATCACTCGAGATTGTCATTGTCATCACTGTCGGCATAGCGCTGATCTTTGATATCATCAATGGCTTCCACGATGCCGCCAATTCAATTGCTACCGTAGTCTCAACGCGTGTACTCAGTCCTCGCGTCGCAGTGTTATGGGCTGCGTTTTTCAATTTCGTGGCCATGTTTGTTTTCGCTCCGCGTGTGGCAGACACGATTGCCAAGATAGTCAAGGTCGATGGCACGGATCACACCTATGTCTGGGTGGTGCTGGCCGGATTGATCGGCGCGATTATCTGGGATCTCATTACCTGGTACCTCGGGTTACCGACAAGTTCTTCGCATGCGCTCATCGGAGGGGTCGCCGGTGCGGGACTCGCCTACAAGGGGTGGGAAGTCATCCGAATGGACAACGTCTGGAAGACCGTCAAATTCATTCCGCTTGCCCCGCTCATCGGTCTCGTAATTGGTTTTGTCGTCATGATCGCAGTCTATTGGATCTTCCGCCGCTATAGACCTACAGAGGTGGATAGGCTCTTTCGCAAGGGTCAACTTCTCTCTGCCGCGCTTTACTCTCTCGGGCACGGGGGAAACGATGCTCAGAAAACCATGGGCATCATCATGGCTCTGCTCATCGCCGGCGGCATAATGAGGCCGGATACTGAGTTGTCGCTGATGCATTGGAATACGGCCTGGATCATTCTCTCATGTCACGCCGCTATGGCAATCGGGACCGCGTTTGGCGGGTGGCGAATTGTGAAGACGATGGGGATGAAGATCACCAAACTCAAACCAGTCGGTGGATTCTGCGCCGAAACTGCCGGAGCCGCTACTCTTTTCGGCGCCACTCATTTCGGCATCCCGGTCTCCACCACCCACACTATTACCGGTGCCATCATCGGGGTTGGCGCCACGCGAAAGTTGACAGGGATCAAGTGGGGGGTAGCAGGACGGATCATCTGGGCCTGGATCTTCACAATCCCAGCCGCGGCCCTTATCTCAGCCGGTTGTTTTTATCTCTTCAGAATGATGCTCTAGTTCGACTCATTGGCCAAGCTGATTGTCTGATCTATGCCGGGCGATCTGGCCGTCTACCAGATAGATCACATCTTCAGCGATATTCGTGGCATGATCCGCGACTCGCTCAAGATACCGTGACACAGCCAGCAACTGGATCAGTTCATCAGTCCGTTCCAGTTCTTTACGGATCGCCGCTTTGACATGGTCGTACATTTGACGGTGCGCATTGTCCACCAGATCATCTTCAGCCAATACCTGGTGAGCTTTCTGCACATCCATCTCAACAAGTGCGTCAAGGCTCTTCCGCACCATCCCTTGAACCCGGTTCGCCATCGCTGCAAGGTCGAACGGGGGAGTGATCGGCGGCATCATGCTCAGAGACAATGAGCGCTCCGCGATATTCACCGCCAGGTCACCGATTCGTTCCAGATCGTTGTTTATCTTCAACACGGCGATAAGAAACCGAAGGTCGATCGCCACCGGCTGATGTAACGCCAGTATTTTGAGGCAATCTTCCTCGATATCCACTTCGTGCTGGTCTATCTCCGAGTCGCGCGACATTACTTGCTGTGCCAGCGTGGTATCGCGAGTGACCAGCGAGGCTACTGCATGACGAAGCGAATCCTCGACCTCCGCCCCTAGGGTCAATATCTGTTGTTTGACGCGTGTGATTTCCCGGACCAGATGTTGCGACATGTACTACTTAATCTCCATAAGTTGTTGCTCGAATATACCTTCCTGCGTCACACCTTCAACCAAAAACAGCCAGTTCGCCGACTCGGGCTGTCCTCATTGGATGACTTATGTTGTTGTGGTGTAGTAGGTTATTGGATGTTACAGGATTAGTGTGAAGGGCACTTTTTACTGACAGCCCCTGTCAGTGTGCCTGTCTATCCTCCCGTTAACCGCATAAGGGGAGTCAAACAATGAAACACCAGAATGCCATCAGAAACGGAAACGCAGATTCAAAGTCAGAGCGTAAGGTTGCTCGTCCATTCAGACTGAAGATCATCCGAGGCTCCGCGGGAGAGAGAATACTCCGTATCCACTCGCTCCACCCGTACAAGGGGGAAATAGCTATTTCGCGTGACCATGCCTATTATTTCATGGAACAGGTGATTCACTTCGTCGCCGCCTTGAACAAAACCGATTGCGAGTCGACGTGATGTCCAGCTCTATCCGCGCTTGAGCTTGGCGTGAACCGAAGCGATCTTCTCCCGAAGTTCCACCAGCGTTTCTTCGGTGTTGCGGAGTTTTGTTTCTGTCTCGCTGATCCAGCCGCGCACCCGTTCAGCATGTTCATCGTTTCGCGCTGTCTCCAGCATCCCTTCAAGCTTCTCGATCTGTCCGCGCAGATGCTCCAGCGTTTTTTCGCGGCGTTCGACCTGGTCATTCCAGCGCCTCAGATTCTCCTGCATCCGTGTTTTCCACTCGGCGTGCCGTGCCCGGCGTTCCTCCCGTAGTACCTGCAGCCGACCGATCGCGATCTTCCATGCTCCATTTAGTGTTCCGCGCAATGCCTCCCGCTGCTCACGACTCAGGCCAACTCCAAATATCTCCTGCTGCAGCTCTCTGACTTGCTTGAGTACTCCTGCTGGTTCACCATTCTCCGCTGATTCTTTCAGGCCGTTGGCTCTCGCTTGAAACTCATTCTGCCATTTGGCCTGGCTCTCCGCCAACATCCCCCGAACTTCCTGCCACTGTTTCCATACCGCCTCGCGATCATCTTTGAGGAGTCGTACCGTCTGTCCCGCGTCATTGTTCTCCATTAAACCCTCTCGCGGGATCGCCTCAGTGTGAGACTTCATCTGCTGCATGGCCGCCATTAACAGGTCCCGCGCGCGCGTCACCGCCCCAATCTCAGCCTCAGGAGACAATAGTGCGCGCGCTTCCAGTATCTGGGCCTCCAACACTCTACGCTTTGCTTGTGATTCCTCGCGCAGCGAGTGACGTTCCTCCACTTGCCGCGAATGCACCGTGTCGCACACCTCGCGATAAAGCTCCCACAGTCGCTGTCGGTCCGCCGGGGCCAAAGGCTTCAGCGTTTTGAACTGCTCAAGGATATCACGCGCCTTGCTCCAGAACTCCCTGTACCCGGACTCCCTGACTGCCAGGCTCCGCTCTCTGAGTTGCGCTATGGCGTCGCTGAGTAGAGTGGCCGGTGCGGTCAACGTCTGTTCAACAAGATTGTTGGAAGGATTTTTGTCTTGCTCGTTGTCCATTGTCCTCTCGCATTGGCTGCAAGGTTCAATGAGTTATACGAGAATAAAGAGGGAAGAGGCGGCCCCAATTCGCGGCCACCTCGCGAAAAACAGTCTCAGTCCATGCCCACCGGTCGAAGTGCCTCTTTGGAAAATGCCTTCTCCATCTCGGCATCCGTGAAAACGCCATCCTTGCGGATCAACTTCCCGTCGAACCACAACTCGCCGCCGCCGTAATCCGGACGCTGGATCAGTACCAGATCCCAGTGGATCGCCGACTGATTCCCATTATACGCTTCGTCGTAGCACTGTCCTGGGGTGAAGTGAATCGACCCTGCGATCTTCTCGTCAAACAGCGTATCCTTCATCGGATGCAGGATGAACGGATTCACACCGATTGCGAACTCGCCCACATACCGTGCTCCGGCATCCGTATCCAGTATCTTGTTGAGCTTGTCAATATTTGCGTCCGCCGTTGCTTTGACGATCTTCCCATTCTCAAAGGTCAGCGAGATCGAATTGTAAACCACGCCCTGGTAGAGCGATGGCGTATTGTACGTGATCGTCCCATTCACCGAGTCACGCACCGGCGCGGTGTACACTTCGCCATCGGGGATATTCCGATGTCCGTCACATTTCACCGGCGGGATCCCCTTGATCGAGAACTTCAGGTCGGTCCCCGGTGCCACTATCCGCACTTGGTCGGTGGCATTCACCAGAGCAAACAGCTTGTCCTGCGCTTTGGACATCTTAGCGTAGTCGGCACAACATACATCAAAATAGAAATCCTCGAAACTCTCCTGCGAGGTTTGCGCCAATTGAGCCATCGCGTTGTTCGGGTATCTCAGCACCACCCAGCGTGTCCGTTTGACACGTTCCTCCAAATGCACCGGCTTGTAGAACAGCGTATTGTACTTGTCCATCTGCGCTGTTGGAATGTCGGCGAGGTCGAAAGGATTGTCCGAGCCGCGCAGCCCGATATACGCGTCCGCCCGTTCCATCAGTTTCAGATGCAACTCCATCTGCACCTTATGCTGTTCATCAGTGGCCGTGCGGGCCCATTGACGGATCAGTGATTCATCATTGTAGAACCAGAACGGGATCGCCCCCCTTTCGGTCGCGATCCGGATGATCTGTTTCCCTAGTTCCAGTGTCTCTTTCCCCTTGATCTCAAGGTAGAGTACTTCGCCTTTTTGAAGTCTCAGCGAGTAGTCGATCAACTGCCGACCAAGTATCTCGTTCCGTTTATCTTTCATTTCCTGCTCCTGTCAGGTCAGTTTCTTCTGTGAGTTTCGAACATAACATATCCGTCAGAACTTCGCAATTTCTTGAGGTTGTCGGCGTATCACCTTGAAAAACAAGAAGATAGGCGGGTTTCGCCTGTCGCCGTTGCGGTCGGCCCAGGAAACCGGCCAGCCCCATGCAGATTTCTCCTAACCTGCCGATACTCTCCAGAAAAGGGGAACTCATTTTATCAGAAGGGATTCGGGCAATGAAAACAGACTCATTGATCCATGGCGACAAAAACAGCGTCGGCAACGGCGATGAACTGCAGCTTGTGTCGTTTAATATTGGCTCCGAAGAATTCGGCGTGGAGATCCTGAAAGTCCAGGAGATCAACCGGATGGTGGAGATCACCCGCGTGCCGCAGGCGCCGCACTATGTCGAGGGCGTCATCAATCTCCGCGGCAAAGTCATTCCGATCATTGACCTGCGGAAACGATTCAGCCTCGATGTCAAGGCGTATGACAAAAACACCCGCATTGTAGTGGTGGATATCAACGGCAACATTATGGGGATGATCGTCGACGCCGTCTCTGAGGTCCTGCGTCTCTCGTCCAGCACCATCGAACCGCCGCCCGAGATCGTCACCGGTGTCAACGCTGAATACATCAAGGGAGTGGCCAAACTCGAAGATCGCCTCCTGATCTTCCTCGACCTCTCCAAGGTCGTGAATGCCGCCGAGCTGGCGACACTCACCAACTAAGGTCCACTCTATAGACATCAGAAAGGGCCGGTTATCCCGGCCCTTTTTCATTTTCGCGACTAATGGATCTATCTGTCAGTCGAACTTCAGCAATGAGACTTCGTCGAAAAGCACAGCGTCGGCCGCGACAGGATTGCCACCACCGGCACTCAATCGTACTACCAGCGTATCGTCCTCAAATAACCTGACCGTGTCCTCCAGCGCGTAGTATTGCCAGCTATCGACACTCACCGGTGTCGACTGGCGTTCTACCGTTGTTCCAGGCGAACGAAGTTGGAATCGAACCGATCCAGCATCCCATCCATTAAGCGTCTTTGCCCAGACTGTCAGGCGATAGACTGCCTCATCTTGTGGCCCGACAACATACCAGTCGGCAAATCCTTCTTCCGGTGAGAACTCCGGCACAAGTTTCAGCGACCAGTTTCCGCCTAGAATAGGTACATCATTGGTGAAATGCTGGACTGAGTCAAAGATCGTGTCGTTGAGATTCCATCCCGCAAACGACGGAAAATCCCCCGGCTCAAAGCTCGGATTAGTTATAAGGTTGTCCTGGTCGCTCCCCGGTCCTGAAATGTCGTTCTTGCACCCGGTCTGCCACAGAAGTATAAGGGCCAGCCCGATAAGCAGCCCCTGCGGTGCCCGTTTTGTAACTCTATTTTGCATCATCTCTTTGTACTAAGGTAAAGCATCGATAGCCCAAGCTCCAGACAAATTGTAACCATCCCGATTGCCCTACCCATCGGAAAACACTACTTTTCCTGCGGAACGCCATATGAGCACGCAGACCCGCATCTCTTTTCTGAATCTCCCCATCGGGCGAGGCCACCCATTCTATCTGGAGGGGATAGTCGAGGCCTGCAATCGCTCTGGCAAGATCAACCTCGTGCGATCCGTCGAAGATCTCTTCGGATTATCACCTCTGCACTCACGGGCAGCGTGGCGCGGCATCCAGTGGCTCTACCATGTCGGATCCTCGCCCGGACAGTTTGGCCGCCTTTACAACAGCCTCAGGCAAAAAAACGACCATAATCGCGACTCTCTGCTCTTGTCCTATCTCGGTGCCGGCATTTCCAAACGATTTAGCGCCGCTAGTTCTCCCGTGGTTGTCTCTCATCCAATTCTTGTCCCAATGCTGCGCGGGAAGTGCCACCTCATCTACCAGCATGGTGAACTGGTCGCCCCGCGTGAATCACTTGTCACAGGCGCCGATCTGGTCATCGTCCCCACGGAAAGCGTTGCCGATCAGTTTCTCGCCATCGGCTACAAACGGGAACAGATTCTAGTTTCAGGGCTCTGCATTGAGCCGGCTAAAATTCGCCAGGCTCACGATTCGTACCACCTTCGCCTTCGTCGCATAACCAGCTCTGAACCAATGACCGGCGCGTTTTTCTCATCCGGCGCTGAACCGTCCGACCATGTCTCGAAGCTACTTGCAGCGGCCCAAGCCGCGGTGGCAAACGGGCATCGTGCCATCGTTTTCGCCGCAAAGGGGAAGAAGCTCGCCAGATCTGTTCAACCGATCCTTGCTCAGGCAGATCACACTGTGCGCGTCATTGACTCTGCCAGCGAGATCTCAACCGAATTACACGGTCTCACTCTGGTTTTGCACCAAAACCATCGGGAAGAATCCATTCTCTCCAGTCGTCTCTTTCCCGAGTTCGACTTCTTCATCGCGCCCTCCCACGAACGTTCTAATTGGGCGATGGGGTTAGGTCTCCCGATGTTCATTCTTGAGCCACCCAAAGGCTCTTTCGCCCCGCTGAATCGCGACCTCTTACTCGAACATCAGGTGGCGATGAGTCTTTCCGACAACCACGCCCATGCGTTTGGTGCCCGTCTGGATTCGCTACGCCACCGCGGTCAACTTCTGGAGATGGCCCGTGCCGGATGGCAGGGAAGAGATATCTCCGGCTTTGAGACCATTGCCAGCCACCTCGCCGCTCGATTCGGCCTCACTGCGACCTGATTCCGCTTCACTCCTGTTTTTCTCTTTGACGGGCCCCTTGCCCGATTATATTCCAGCCTATCTATGATACAGCGAAGCATGGCATTCTTCCGCGAATTCGACTCCCGCTTATGGGTGTTGGTCGCCGGATGGTTCGTGGCCGCCCTCGGCTTCGCCGCTTCAATCCCGTTCCTCTCGATCTATTTCCATGGCGAACTCGGTCTGTCGGCCTCACAGATCGGTCTGTTTTTTGCCGGTCAAGCGATTGTCCGCGCCCTCTTTCAAGCTATTGGAGGAGAGCTATCCGACCGTCTCGGTCGTCGTGGCATTGTTATCCACTCTCAGACTATCCGCGCGGGTTCATTTCTCCTCCTGGGATTATCTATCGCGTACAATTGGGGTTTCTGGTGGATCACCTTGCTCTTCACCATCAATTCGATCTTCGGTTCACTGTTCATGCCCGCGGTCAATGCACTGGTCTCAGATATCCTGCCGCCCGAAAAGCGTCTCTATGGATACGCCATCGCTCGCTCTGCTTCCAATCTTGGCTGGGCCGTTGGTCCCGCGATAGGCGGCTTTCTAGCCAAAACCTCCTATCCTTCGCTCTTCTATATCTCCGCGGCCCTGACCTTTCTCTCCGCCATGATCTTTCGCTTTTACCTGACTGTGCCGCCTCTGACCAACGCTCCAACCGACAAGTTCCGGATGCGAGACCTTATTGCGGTCAAGGACGACAAAAATCTCGCCATCCATGCCGGACTGACTTTCATTCTCTATCTCGTCGTCGCTCAGCTTATCGCGCCTTTCTCAGTCTACGCAGTCGAAATGGTCGGCCTCTCCGAAGCCAAACTCGGTTTGCTCTTTACCGTCAATGGCCTTTTGGTCGCCATACTCCAAATTCCGATCACCCGCCTGTTCGCTCATAAGACCTTCACCTACCAACTAGCTCTGGGCTCGATGCTTTATTTCTTCGGATACGGAATGATGGGGATTCTGATTGGCTTTGAGTACTTCATGCTTGCGCTATTCGTGGTCACAGTCGGCGAGGTTACCATGTCTCCGCCCGGCCTGACGCTGACCTCGCGCCTCGCGCCCCCTGGCAGGCTTGGTCGTTACCTCGGGATTCGCGGCTTCATGGAGACAGCCGGATGGTCTCTCGGACCACTCTATGGCGGAGTCATTCTGGATCATTTTGGCACTCAGCCCGCAATCGCCTGGCTCTTGATATCATCGCTTGCGCTGGTCGCCGCGTTTGGCTACTGGCGATTTGGGCGATCCCTGCCACGCGAATTCAATGTCAAAGAATAAGGAAGAGACTCCCCAAATGAAAAGGCCACCGGGTAACCGGCGGCCTTTCGTATATTCAGATCAGAACATCAACTACATGATGATGACCATCTTGCCCATCTGGATCTTACCGTTCGGCTCTTCAACCGTCCAGTAATAAATTCCCGACACGATCAACTGCGTGTTACGAGTGATCAGATCCCACTCGCCATGCGTAGACGTCGGATCCGACGGATCGACATCATGCGTGATCTCGCGCACCAGGTCGCCATCCAGCGTGAATATACGGATAGTGCACTGCGGCGGGAGATTGGCGAAGTTCACCACGCGCTGGCGATCCGGCGCCTTGCCGCGGGTGTCCTTCGCGCGACCTTCAAATCCATCCGCGCGATAATTGCCGTCAAAGCGGTACGGATTCGGATAGATGTACACCGGCAGATCCTGCGCGGCAACTTCGTCCGAACTCGACTGCGGGTATGCTATCTCATAGTTCACCGTCACCGAGGTCTCAAGGCTACCCAGACCTGATTGCGGCGAACCAAAGTCAAACGCCGTCACATTCACATAATACGGCACCGTCGGAAGGAGATTGTCGATCTCAATCTCATATTCCCAATACTTGAAGTACCCGTCTTCGGTGAGGAAGGTGTCGCGCGAGGCCGGCGGGATCGAGTCGGCAAAAAGTACCGGCGGATACGGCGCGTCCGGATAGATCTTTCTGATCTGGGTCGAGACGCCAAGCTCAGAACGGTTGAAGTCTTGTGGCTGGAAGTAGAAAATCGAGTCTGTCAGGAAGCCCGGCAAACGATACGGGTTGTTGATCGTGTACACTTCCGGATCCCAGTTCGGATTTCCACCACCGTACAGCGCGATCAACTGCTCGCGGGTGAAGGGGTTGTCCTTTAACACATAGCCGGAGCCGCCACCCGGCATCTGGGTGGTATAAACGAACTTGTTGTAATCTTCGATATCAAAGCTCGAGTATGGCGCGAACGACGCCGCTCGCTCATCACGCGCCAGATACACGCGATACCCTTCGAAGTCGGCCACACGGCTGAATACGTCCTTGGTCGTTTCTGAGTTCAGACCATTCCAGCGAACTCGGAGTTTCCCTTCGCTCGGATACACCCACTTGAGAGGGGCCGGCGGCGGGGAAGCGCCTCTAAAATCAGGGGCGCCGTCACCAGTGTAATACAGCGTGTCCGGGCCAAAGCAGTTCGTATCGACCACCAACGGATCGGCCGTGATCGTGTCATACATACACGAGTCGAAACAGATACGGAAACTCCCCTTGGAACCGTTCCCGTCCGTGTCGACACCCGGGTTGTCATATACCCAGGAGGCCCACATTGCGTTCAGGCCGATATCCTCAAAATGCACGTTTGCCATGTACGCGTCCGGATCATACCCGGCGTCCAGGTTAACGCTCCAGTTATTGGGGACGGTATGGAAGTTCTCTCCCGCAACATAGGCGAACGAAAGCGGTCCATCGTCACCCGGCTGAAGCGTGAACGGTCCGAATGACAACAAGTATCGAGTATCAAAACCGTTGGAAAGATTCTGCGCAAGGGCCTGGTTCGGATACTCCCACAGCGTGTCGCTGATAGAGATGTCCGCCGTATAGACCTGATCGTAGTCATGCTCGGTATTGCGCAGGAAGAAGTACTTATTGCGGTCACCGGCCGGAGTCCCCTTACCGCCCGTCGACAGATCACGGGTCTTGTCACGATGTCGCGGTCCAAAATCAAGCGGCGCGGAACCGTTCGATACCCACCAGTTGAATGACACATTCAGCGTGTCACCGGGGGTTCTGATAATTCGGCTTCCCGTCACGTGCGGAACCGGCGTCTGATCGTTCAGTTTCCCGTCGCCATCGGCGATCCAGGCGATGTACACCGTATCGCGAAAATACGTGCAACTCCCCGAGTAGTTCGGCGGAGAAGGGATATCGTTCAAGAAACCGCAGATGTCATCGATATATGCGTTGGCATCGCCATTCTCGCCCACATCGGCATCGACATACAGCCCCATGTAAACGTTATCCAGACGCTCGTTGCTGTTGTTTTTGATTGTGTAGTCGAATAGCACAAAATCTTCGGCATAAGAATAGGACCACATATAGGAACGCTGGGAGATTTCTATGCCGAGCGGGCGATGATTACGTCCGTCGATCTCATCCTGCCCAAGTCCAGGGACTCCGGTCGTGAATGAATCCGTGTAGACCGCTATGATATCCTGCTCGGATACAGCCAGTTCGAACCCTTCGGATTCCGGGTCGATGATGGACCGGGTCTTCATGCCATCATTCGGTTGGCTTACCGCATCGTAAGGCTGCATCTCTCGCAGGCTCAGCCAGCCATCCGCGCCAACTGACACCAGCGTATCCTCGCCCTTAACCGCGCCGATCCAGAATGCGCCGGCAAAGCAGTACTGGGTGTTGGAGCCTTTCGGATACTCACAGGCGACAAGTGCCTGAGCAGTGAAGCAGTCCGAGGGCGCGCCCTGGATGAATCCCGTGGAAAATGTTCCGTAGTTGGTCACGGTGATTGACATCTTGCCGACGTTATGAAGGGCGGCGCAGTAGGCCGGTGAGGCAGTCGCCCCGCTGATCGGCCCTTTCGGACCACTCTCATCGCGAGGCAAGGATCGAGCCACCACGGAGCCGCTCACGACCAGTCCTATCCCAACAGCCAAGACTGTCCGTAGCGTCAAGTTCTTGAACATACGTTCCACAACTCCATCATGTTAAAAGTACGCAATAATTGACGTTGTAATGTGTGAATCCGTTCAGCGAGGAATGTCTCAGGCGGAAATCGACCCGAATTCCAGACCGCCGCCGGCGGCGGACCACAGGCCGATAAGGTCGCCATTTCCCGACTTGATGTCAATGGCTACTTTATGATTACGAGCTTTCCGATCTGGGTCCGTTGCGCGGATTCCACCACAAAATAATACAGCCCAGATACCACCGCCTGAGTGTTCCGTGTGATGAGGTCCCACGACTCATGCATCGCCCCGGGCCCCCCCTCAGGATAGCTGTGTTCAAGCCGCTTAATAAGGTCCCCGTCGAGCGAATAAATCGATATGGTACATACTCTTGGAAGGTTCATAAAGTGAATGCGCCGCGCCCGTTCCGGGTCGATCTGCTCCCGATTCTCGTACCCCATCGACGCATAATCCGCGTCAATCCGGTAGGGGTTCGGATAAACAAACACCTCAAGACCCTGCGCCGAGGCGGTATCAGACGTCACCTGCGGATACTCCATCACAAAGTCATTATATGGACTGGTTTCAAGTGAAAGTAGACCTGCTTTGGGCGACCCAAAGTCAAACGCTGTCACCGCTACATAATACGGGATAGTCGGCAGAAGATTTTCCAACTCATACTCGTACTCGTAGTACTTGGGCAGCCTCTCTCCATGCTCCCAGGTAACCAGATCGTCCGTCCACAAGGCGGTGTCACTCGGCGGCGGAATCGCGTCCGGATAAACTTTGCGAATTCCTTTTGGCAAATTCAGGTCCGACGAATTGAAATCCTGCGGCTCAAAATAGAACAGAGAGTCCCCAAACTGGTACGGATTGGACAAAGGGTGATTGGTTGGATTGAAAATTGGATCATCAAACAGCCGACGCAATGAATCCAGGGTGAATGGAATTTCCGTCAACAGCCAGGAAAAAACGCCCGGCGCAGTCTGTTTGAGCAGGAAGCGATTGTAGTCTTCGCGATCGTGCGACGCTACCAGCGAAAGACTCCCTGGCCGGCTATCCAGCCCCATGTACACCC
This sequence comes from uncultured Ignavibacteriales bacterium, assembly GCA_964397415.1. Lineage (GTDB taxonomy): Bacteria > Zixibacteria > MSB-5A5 > GN15 > FEB-12 > FEB-12. The sequence goes on from CAYNIJ010000013.1 coordinate 74,133, forward strand.
GATACCCTTCAAAATCAACCTTGCCGAGAAAGATATCCTTGGCCGTCTCAGAACGATACCCATTCCAGCGAATGGTCAGTTTTCCAAGCTGTGGGATAACCCGAATGAACGGCGCCGGGGGAGGGCCTGCTCCGCGAAAGTCCGGTACATTGTCCCCTTCGTAATAGGTCGTATCCGCCAGCACCGACCGAAATAGCGTATCGATCAATGTGTCGTTCTGTGTGATTGTCGTGTCAATACGTTCGATCACCGAGTCTTTCACGCAGACGCGAAACTTCCCTTCATATCCATCCCCATCAGTATCAATTCCCGGATTGTCATATACCCAGGACGCCCAGCGTGAATTTGCCGCGAGATTTTCAAAATTGAGTGATTTGTAGTAGGCATCCGGAGAACTCGGGCTGAACAGCCGGTCGAAGTCATCCGGATTCACGTGAAAGTTCTCTCCACCTGTCCAGGCGAACGAGATCGGCAACTGCTGTCCTGGCGCAAGATCGAATGGCCCGAACGATAACAAGTATCTTGCGTCATATCCGGCGGCCACGATCGCCGCGTTGGACGGCGGCGGAAGCCATCCGGAATCACTATGATCTACCGCCGTGTACAGTAGGTCATAGTCAAACTCGGGTCGACTCATCACATAGTATTTGTTGGCATCGCCAGTGGGCGTACCAAGACGACCTTCCATATTGCGGAAAGGATCGCCCACTCGTGGCGCCATGCGCGGGCCAAAGTCGAAGCGAGGATCCGTATAATTGATGATCCACCAATTGAAGGAGTAAGCCAGGGAATCAGCCGGCGTTCGTACTACGCGCGTACCGACCACGCCTCGGGTCGATCGGGCGTCCCATTCGCTCCCCGCCGGGTCTCCATCCGCGTCGGCGTGGTACGCGACGTTGATCGTATCAATGAATCCACAACCTTCCATTGCCGGATGTTCTCGATAGAACCCGACCAGATCATCGTTCCACCCTTCAGGGCTGTTTCTCGATGTGTGCCACGCATCACCGTCAACCCAGATCGACATATAAACATCATTCAGCTGATCCCGGCCGATATTCTCAATACTGTAATCAAACAGCACGAAGTCATCGGCGTACGAATAACTCCAGGCCATCGAGCGTTGCTTTACTTTGATTCCCAGCGGACGATGACTCCGTCCATCCACCGGGTCGGGGGAGACTATCGACTGCGAACTAAATGTATCAACATACCAGCAGACGAGGTCCTGCTCCGAAAATGCCTGCGGCGAGAAGAAATCGCTCCGCTCGTCAATTGAATAGTAGCAGAACCCGTTGCGGGCAAACTGCTCATCGCAGTCCGGAAGCTCCGGCTGAAACTCCAGCGTCTGATAAAAATCTTCCGTCCCGCAGGAGACCAGCGTATCCTCGCCCACCACCGCGCCTATCCAGAATGCCCCCACCCACAGGTAGACCAGACTGCTGTTCTTGGGATAAATACACGATGGGATCGCCTGACTGGTGAATGGATCCGGAAGCTCCTGTCCGTAGGTCCCAAACGTACCGTTGTTGGCCAGAGCCAGTTGGATATTCCCGCGCCCGTGAGCGATATATTGCACCGGTTCTGCGCGTGCCGCTATCGATCGCTCGCGTTGCTGATACGAGTGCAACGCTTCTTCTTTCGTCTGCGGATACCCTTCGCGACCATTCACGACGGCACACGCCATCAATAGAAAGGCCGCTCCGTACAGCCAGATCCTCTGAGAGCGGCCCAATGTCCGAACACGACTCGGCATCGATAGTCTATTCCACCTTACATGATGACAACAAGCTTGCCCATCTGTGTCGTTCCATCCGGCTCTTCCACTACCCAGTAGTAAAGTCCGGAGACCACTAACTGGGTGTTCCGGGTGATCAGATCCCAGGCGTCATGCGTGGAGGTCGGATCCGCCGGATCCACGTCATGTTCGAATTCCTTAACGAGGTCGCCATCAAGAGTGAATATTCGGATCGTGCACTGCGGCGGGAGGTTCGCGAAGTGGACCTTCCGCTGACGATCCGGCGCGTTATCGCGCGTCTCTTTGTCGCGCCCCTCGAACCCGCTACCGCGGTAGTCACCATCCAGACGATACGGATTGGGATAGACATAGACCGGCAGGTTTTCAGCAGCTACTGCATCCGAACTATTCTGTGGGTAGGCGACTTCTGCGCCGACTGTCACCGAAGTCTCCAGACTTCCCAGGCCGGACTGGGGTGAACCAAAGTCAAACGCGGTAACATTGACAAAATACGGCACTGTCGGCAACAGATTCTCTATGACCAGTTCATACTCGAAATATTTGAAGTATCCATCGTCGGTCAGGTAGATTGGACGTTCTGCTACCGGGATGGAATCTGCTTCCAGGATCGTCGGCTTCACCGCGTCAGGGTAGATCTTCCGGATACGGGTCGATACACCGAGTTCTGAGCGGTTGTAATCCTGCGGCGAGAAGTAGAAAATCGAATCTCCCAGGAACCCCGGCATGCGATAGGGATTCGATTGGCTGTACGCCTCTGGATCCCAGTTCGGATTGCCACCACTGTACAGCGCCACCAGATCCGTACGAGAGTAAGGATTCTCCAGCAACATGAATCCCGCGCCCCCCGGCTTCGATTGTACATAGACGTACTTGTTGTAATTCTCCTGATCAAATGACTCAACCACTGAGTACGAGGGGGAGCGGTCATCCCGGCTCAAATACACTCGATAGCCTTCAAAATCGGCGACATGGCTGAAGACATCGACAGCCGTTTCTGACCGAAGTCCATTCCAGCGTACACGCAATTCTCCGCTCGACGGATAGACCCAGAAAACAGGCGCCGGGGGCGGAGATGCTCCGCGGAAATCCGGCGCGCCGTCACCCCGATAATATAGCGTATCCGGCATTCCGTAGATCGTATCGATCTCCAGCGGGTCCGTGCTGATGGTGTCATAAGACACATCGGCATAGCAGATCCGGAAATCTCCCTTCGAACCGTTCCCATCGGTGTCGACCCCCGGATTGTCATACACCCACGATGCCCAAACGGCATTCAGACCGAGATCATCGAAATTGACATTTTTCAGCCACTCTGTCGGGTTGTAATTGCTGATCAAGTTGGTTTGGGTATTGCTGGGGATCGTATGGAAATCCTCGCCGCCCACATACGCAACTGAGATCGGCGCCGCCTCTCCGGGCTGCAACGTGAATGGTCCAAAAGAGAGTAAATACCGTGTGTCGAATCCTACTGACCACGCGTTGGCTAACGCGGGATTCGGATAGTCCCATACGGTGTCGGAGATCGCTATACTGGCCGTGAATATCTGCGGATAATCAAACTCCTTATTCCGCAGGAAATAGTACTTGTTGCGGTCGCCCTCCGGCGTCCCTTTGCCACCCGTCCCGAGGTCACGCAATTTCTTACGTTCCTGCGGGCCAAAATCCAATTGCGGCGAACCATTACCGATCCACCAGTTGAAAGAGACATCCAACGTCTCCGCGGGAGTACGTATCACGCGGCTCCCCGTGATATTCGGAACTCGCACCTGCTTGTTCAGATCGCCATCATTGTCCGCGATCCACGCGATAAACACAGTATCGCGGAAATAGTCACAGTTTCCCGAAAAGACCCCGGGGGAAGGGATATCGTACAAAAATCCACAGACGTCGTCCTGCGCGGCGTCGTTACTGTTCGCCTCTCCGACATCGGCATCGATATACAACCCCATATACACATTATCCAGTCGTTCATTGCTGGCATTTGTGATAGTGTAGTCGAACAGCACAAAATCTTCAGCGTACGAATACGACCAGGCATAAGATCGCTGCGTCACATCAATGTACAAAGGGCGGTGATTGCGACCGTCCAGAAAGTCCGTACCCAGGCCGGTCACTCCAGTCGTGAACGAATCGGTGAAGCGCGCAATATAATCTTGCTCCGAAACGGCCAACTCAAAGTCGGGTGCGGTCGGGTCGATTATCGACCGCGTCTTCATCACCGCCTCAGGATTGGCGAACTGGTCGTACGGATTCATCTCGCGACGGCCAAATATCCAGCCATCCGATCCGGCCGAGACCAACGTATCCTCGCCCTTGACCGCGCCTATCCAAAGCGAACCGGAGTAGAGGTACCATGCGCTGCTCCCCTTGGGATATTCGCACGATGGCACCGCCTGCGAGGTGAAGCAGTCTCCGCCGCTTCCGACGATCGATCCGGATCCGGATCCAAATATCCCATAGTTGGTCACCCCAAGCACGATCTTGCCGACATTGTGTGTCGCCAGACAGTAGGCCGGTGAGGCTGTAGCTGAGCCAAGTGGGGGACGTGTTGAATCTGGTTGTGGGTCAGCTGGACGAGCGAACGCCGCTGACATCACCAGAAGACTTGAAGCGAGCGCCAACATCGCTCGCAAAAGCATACTGTGTGACATGACACACTCTCAATATCGAGGTTTCGGGCGACTCAGACGCCGCCTCAGTTCCCAGTACCTTCCGTTCGTACAAGCGTAACCGCCTGAACCGGTTAATTGTAGCTGATTCCCGATGCCCTGGCAAGCGGTTTTAGCGCGCAAGCTCCCTTCGTATGACGTCCCAGCCTCCGAATTGTGGAGCAAAAAGGTGATTTCCACAGAGTTGCGGGGGCCATTCCCCAAAACAAAAGGAGCCGGGAAAGCCCGGCTCCTTTGATTGACCGTATGGGTGTATTGTCTTACGGCTTGTCGAAGCTCCCCGCCGGAACCGTGCCGTTGACCGTCATCTCGCTCAGCTTTACGACCATAACCTTTTGGCCGTTCATGCTGACTGTCGTGCTCATTGGCATCAACACGCCACCGGATTTGGAGAAGTCTCCGAATACTTCCTGCACATTCCCCTCACCCATCATAGTCGGTCCCCAGTATTCCTTACTCACCAAATTGCCGGATTTCGGGTCGATCCCGACTGTTACGTACGCCTGTCCATCCTCACCAAGGATGGCCACCATTTCGACCGGCGTACCACCAGCTTCGCCCTCTCCCGCGTAACACGCCTTCAAAGTCGGGCTGTCAGATTGTGCCAGGAGTACCACTGTATTGCGGAGGGTCTCCTTTTTGTCATCAGCGATATCATCAGCCGTCTTAGGCACCATCGTTCCAGCACGTGGATCAGACTTCCAGCCCGCCTCACCGTTCCGGATATCGTAAAATGTCTGTCCCATGACATCCATCTTCTGTCGGATCTTGTCCGGGAGCTGATAGATCATCTCGACATTGAATGGGAAATCTCCCTGCGGCGTAGAGACAGTATTCACCCCCTTGACGGAGACTGATTTGACCGCTTTTATCGCCTTCAATCCTCCATGCGCCGCCGCAGACTTGGCCAGGATCGCTTTCCCTTTCGCCAGATTCTCATCAGTCACCGCCAACTCACGCTTTGGCGCGGCCGCGGGAATGGTGATATCCAGAGCCGTGACCGGACCCAACCCAAGCTGATCCAGCGGCGTCTCGAAATTCTCGCCTTTTCCCACCACCACGAGCTTCAGCGCGTCTGAATGGATAGCGCGCTTCGCCGCCGCCATAACATCCTCAGGCGTCACTTTCTCGACCGATTCCTTTTCCTTTGCGAGGAAATCTTCCGGCAATCCGTAGAAATCGTAATACATCATCCGTCCGATCACTTCCGACCGACTGTCGAAATTGAACACGAACGAATTCAGATATCCATCCTTGCCGATCGACATCTCCGCCGGAGTCGGCGGTATGGTCTGCATCGACTTGATCTGCTTGATGATCTCGTTGATCGCCTTGGCGGTCGTTTCTGACTTGGTCGACGCAAATGAGTAGAATGTCCCCGGGTAGGTCACGTTCGCCGTATAGGCGCCACCCACGGAGTAGGCGAGACCTTCCTTGGAACGGACATTATTAAACAAACGGCTGGCAAATGAGCCACCCAATATGTTGTTCATCACGATCAACGCTGGATAATCCGGGTCAGTCACCAATCCACCGATATGCCCGAGGACGATGTTGCTCTGATTGACGTCCTCTTTCGCAACATAGTAGACGCCTTGCTCATACTTGTAGTCAACTTTCGGCGGCTGGGGAATGGGCACCTGGCCCTTTTCCCAATCTCCGAAATACTGCTTCATTTTGGCGACAATGTCATCCTTCTTGATGTCTCCCCAGATGGCGATCTGGAAGTTCTCCGGATGGAAGCAGATCTGGTGGAACATCACCAGGTCGCTTTTCGAGACCGCGTCCACCGTCGCGTACTCAGGATAACGCGCATACGGTGATTCAGCACCGTAGATCGCCTTAATGAACTCACGTATCCCAATGGAGAACGGATCATCATTGCGGCGAGATATCCCAGACCGAATACCAACCTTGGCCAGGTCGATCTTGTCCTGCGCAAAGGCCGGACGGCGGAGCACTTCCGCCAAAACCTCCAGCCCAAGATCAAGATTTTCGGTCAACGTATACATCGACGCCGACCCGCTCAGATTGCCGATGTTTGTCTCGACCGATGCGCCAACCGATTCCAGCGCCTGATCGATCTGATCGCCGGTCCACTTCGACGTTCCTCCTGTCCGAAGCACCTGTCCGCAGATCTGCGCCAGCCCGACTTTTTCCGCGGGCTCAAGGTAGCCGCCACAATTGATGCGAACCGATGCCCGCACGACCGGCAGGCTGTTGTCTTCGAGGATATAAAGCCGGAGCCCGTTATCCAGTGTTACTTTTTCAACTTTGGGTATCGTGATCGGATTCAGCGCCGGGAATTTCAGTTTGGTGACATCCTGGGCCGAAACCGACAACGCGCCAAGCAGCATTGCCGCCAGCGCTAATGTCAATATGCTCATGCGTTTCATTTCGCTACTCCTTCAGCTCAGCTTTTCACCGTGTTCATGATCGCCACTGTCCGATTCGTCTTGGAAAAATACTGCTTGGCGACTCGTTGGATATCTTCGGGAGTGACCGCGTTGATCCGGTCCAATTCGCGGAACATCGCGCGCCAGTCTCCCCAATACAACTGATAGGAGCCGAGCTGGAACGCCATCCCATCGTTACTCTCAAGCTGGCCGACAAAACTCGACTTATTGCGCGCTTTGATCTTGTTCAGATCTTCATTGGAGATCGTCAATTCCTTCACGGAATCGATAATTCCGAAAATGATCTCCTCGCACTCCGACGCCGAATGCCCTGCCGAAGGGACAGCCAGGATCGAGGCCAGTGTCGGGTACTTTTCGCCCGGATATCCCGGGAAGGCCTGCACCTGCACAGCGATCTTTTTCTGCTTCACCATCTGCTCGTACATCACCGAGGTTCGTCCCGAAGTCAGATACTCCAGAAACGCGTCGATCGCCGGACGATCCGGATGTGTCATCTCCGGGATCTTCCATCCCGCGATAAAGACCGGCTGCGCCGGGTCTTCCAGCACCACTCGCTTTTCGCCCAACTGCTCCGGCTCGACAGTCGCGATCCGCTGCGGTTTCGGCTTGTACGGGATCCGATTCCAGTATTTCTCCGCCAGTGCGATCACGTTCTTCGTGTCGACATCCCCGACGATCACGATCGTCATATTGGACGGCACGTAGTATTTCGCGAAGAACGCCTTCGCTTCCTCGCGTGAGTAGTATTGGATGTCCGACATGTGCCCAACCCCCGACACACCATACGGGTGCGCCTTGAACGCGGTCGAGACATACTCTTCCAGGAGGCGCCCAACTGGATTCGATTCGATACGCATGCGGCGCTCTTCGGCTACTACATCGCGCTCCTTGTACATCTCGCGAAACACCGGATTCAGGAACCGTTCCGCTTCAAGGGTCATCCAAAGCTCAAGCTTGTTTGAGGGCAGGGAATAGGTGTACATCGTCCAGTCATACGCGGTCCCGGCGTTCATTCCGATGCCGCCCTCGCGCTCGACAATATTCCCGAACTCGTTCGAATTGACATACTGATACGATGCTTCCCGCGCCGCTTCGTACTCTGCCTGCAACTTGGCGACCAGCGCCGTATCCGCCAGGCGACCCTTATTCCGCTCCTCCCGGAGTTTCATAAAGAGCGAGTCCTCTACCGCGATCGCTTTTGCCTCGGCTTTGTAGTCTTTGGTGCCGAGCGTAGTGGTTCCCTTGAAGGCCATATGCTCGAACATATGCGCAAGACCGGTGTACCCCTTCGGGTCATCCGCCGACCCGGCGTTCACCCACGTCGCAAACGACACTACGGGAGCGTCATGCCGCTCCATCACCAATATCTTCAACCCGTTTTTCAGGGTATGCTCGGTTATCGTCTTCTCGACTGTCGTGAAGTCAAACGAGAAGACATAGCCGCCCAGTGACACTGCCAGAAAAAGGCAGACCAGAGACGGCCATACGCTTCGCTTCATCATCCGTTCCTCCATGGATTGTTGAGTTGGTGAATTTTGTAACAGAATAAAGAATGGCCGACCGGCCATGTCAAGCTTTCTCGCCAGATTCCTGCCCCTAACATACTAATATTCCACTGGTTACGGCCAAAATCCCGCCTCTCCGCGTGGACTGAAAATCGTTAGAATCCATCCGCTTTGGTGGAGTCGGGAAGATTCCTCGTCCCCCTCAGTACTCTGCTTAGAAGATGTTATTCACCGAACTGAGAAAGTGAGGAATTGAGCCATGAAACACAACCTTACCATCTGGATCCTGCTCGCCCTCGGCCTGCTGGCGGGTGTTACCGCTGAACTCGTTTTCGGAGTCCCGACCGATGGTACTATCTCCGGTCGGATCATCGAGAGCGGCAACTCCGCTCCCATCCCCGGCGCTCTGGTCACTCTCCTGGGTGAGGGAAGACAGGCACGATCCGATTCCGATGGCCGCTTCCTCATTACCGGTCTCAAACCCGGTGAATACAGCCTTGCGATCTCCAAAAACGGGTTTGAATCAGCCGAACGGCACGGCGTCACCGTGTTTGCTGGTCAGTCAACTTCCGTTATCATGGAAATGATCAGAACGGAAGGGAAGAAGAAATCTGAGTCCCCCGCCGCGGACAAGGGAGACTATCGCTCCTCCACCAGCACAAACGAAAAGCTTGAAGAGTCTGTACTGCAGAAGCTGAGCCCGCTTCCGGAACGCTCTGCGGCTCCCCAGTCATCAGCTGAAGCACAGGGTAGTCCTAACTCCTATGGTAATACTGACTATCTCCGGCAAGTGCCGCGCGAAAAGGAACGCGCTGATTCTTACGAGCCGTATTACATCCCATATCCCGATGATATGACCTTCCGCGACTATGGCACCAATCGCTTCATGGATACGCGGCGCGACCACCTGTCAACGTTTGGACTTGATGTCGACGACGCATCCTACACGCTGGCCCGCACATATCTCTTTAATGGTCAGCTTCCGCCGACCGAGGCGATCCGTGTCGAGGAATTCATCAACCACTTCGACTATGGCTACAATGTTCCGGATCAGTCCAAATTCCGCGTTTTCACCGAACTGGCCAACTCGCCGTTCGACCGCCGCACTTCGTTCCTCAAGATCGGCATTAAGGGACGCGAGATCTCCGACTGGGAGCGTAAGCCTCTCAACCTGACACTTGTTATCGATGTCTCCGGTTCCATGAGCTATGGCAATCGCATAGACTTGCTCAAGCAGTCGCTCCGCATATTGATCGACCAACTCGATCACAACGACCGCATCGGTATTGTCGCCTACGGTTCGCAGGCTTTCAAAGTTCTCGATCCGACCAGCGGTGATAACAAGCGTCAGATCCTTCGCTCGCTCGACCGTCTCCGGCCGGGTGGCTCGACCTTTGCCGAGGCAGGAATCCGTCTGGGCTACGAAATGGCCAACCGCCAGTTCGTGAATGGCCACTCAAATCTTGTGGTTCTCTGCTCGGATGGCGTCGCCAATGTCGGCAAGACTGATCCCGATGCCATTATGCGCGACATCAAGGATCACGTCCGCCGTGGCATCTCACTTTCAACCTTCGGCTTCGGCATGGGAAACTACAATGACGTACTTCTTGAACGTCTTGCGATCAACGGCAATGGCAAGTACGCGTATATCGACACCGAAAACCAGGCGCGGAAGCTGTTCGTTGACGGTCTCGTCGGCACCCTGCAACTGCTGGCCCGCGATGTTAAGGTACAGGTCGACTTCAACCCGAATGTCGTCTCTGAATATCGCCTGATCGGTTACGAGAATCGCGCTATCGCCGACCACAAGTTCCGTGACAACCGTCAGGATGGTGGCGAGATCGGCGCCGGCCACGAAGTCACCGCTCTCTATGAAGTCGTACTGAAGCAGAAGAAGCCGACCGCCAAGCTGGCGACTGTCTTCGTCCGCTGGAAAGACGCCGATGACCGCGATGTCGTTGAACTCGCCAAGGACGTGCAGATAGGGAAGGGGATTCCGCGCTTCGAATCCGCTCGCGCCGAATTTCGCCTCGCGGTGGTGGCCTCGCGCTTCGGCGAAATGCTGAAAGAAACGCGCTATACTGACAATACTACTTTTGAGGACCTGAGCCGGATGGCGCAGTCCATCAGCCGCCAACTCCCGAGCGAACAGACCAATGAACTGGTCGACTTGATCGACCGCGCGGCCTCGCTTAACGGATACTTCTCCGATGATGACTCGTACGATCGTACTCGCGACCGAGACTATTCCAACGATTGGAACTACAAGCGATAGCCCACGAGGGCACGATTCCTCCTTGCCATCCCTCCAGTCAACCGCCCGCTCGGCTATCAGCCGGGCGGGCCGGTTCTTTTCTGGCAAACAAAAACGGGCCGGTCTTCCGACCAGCCCGTATCTTCATCTTCAGTAGCGAATCCGAGCTCACCACCAGCTTATCATTTTCGGCTTCGGCGAGTCCGTCAAATACTCATTTCTGGGCACCACGCGTGCGGTGATGCCAAGTCTTCCTGACTCTCGACAAGTTACTTCCCCCTGGTACTCGTAGACATTGTCACTCGGCGGATTTGATGCCTGACTATTTATCCGTGCTTCCACTGGAGCAAAGGTCACCAACTGCTCCTGCGAGGTCAGCCGCCCGGCCACCACTTCGACCCGAACATCCTGCGGACGGATCCCATCTAGATAGACATGCAGCTTCACCGGGATCCGCTGACCAATATTGACGGTCTGTCCAAGTTCGGGTATCTCGATATCCCGAATCTGTATCTTTTCCCAGCTCCCCTGAACCCGCTCCAACCACGCGGTCAGTTTGCGAGCCTCACCAAAGTTATCCTTGGCCAACTCCTCATTCTTGCGCAGAGTTGGAATATAAAAATTGTCTGTGTACTCCATCGTCATCCGCGCGGCCGAGAAAATCCGCCCCGCCATCGAGACCGACCCCTTCATCTTCTCAACCCATTCTTCCGGATAGTCCCTGTTCTCTCGTTCATAGAATAACGGCACGATCTCTCGCTCAAGAGTGTTGTACAGCGATTCCGCTTCCAGCCGATCACCTATCTCAGAATTATCGTACTCCTCGCCATTCCCGATCTTGAACCCGGTTGCCTCCGAGTATCCTTCGTCCCACCAGCCATCCAACACCGAAAAATTCAGCGCGCCATTGATGGCTGCTTTCATTCCCGATGTCCCCGACGCTTCCTCCGGACGACGCGGATTATTTAGCCAGATATCCGACCCCTGCACCAAATACCGCGCCACATTGATATCATAATCTTCTAAGAATATCACTCTATTGCGGAATCGATCCTGATTGACAAAGCCGATCAATTTTTTGATCACTTCCTTCCCTGGATTATCCAGAGGATGCGCTTTTCCGGCCAAAATGATCTGTACCGGCGCTTTCGGATTATTCACAATCCTGTCAAGTCGGTCCGGATCGCTGAAAATCAGGTACCCGCGTTTGTAGGTCGAGAACCGTCGCGCAAACCCGATGGTCAGCACCTGCGTATCAAGTATTTGCTCGACCCGCTGGATTTCATACTGGGTTGAATTGCGACGACCCAACTGCTGCGCCAACCGTTTTCGCGCAAAGAATATCAACCGCTCCCGCCGCTTGCTATGAATCCGCCAGAGCTCGATATCCGGGATCTTGCTGACCTTATCCCATATCTCCGGCGACCCCGGACGCTCTGTGTAATGCGGTCCAAGATACGACTCGTACAGCTCATTCATCTCATGGGAGATCCACGACGACAAATGCACGCCGTTGGTTATTCCGGTTATTGGGATCTCTTCTTTTGGCAGTCCCGGCCAGATGTTGTGCCACATCTCGCGTGACACCAGCTTGTGCAATTGCGACACGCCATTGTTGTGCGCTGAGTATTTTAGCGCCGCCACTGTCATGCAGAAAGTCTCGTTCTCGTCCATCGGATTGACCCGACCTATCGACACGAAATCCTTCCAACTGATCCCCAACTGCTTGATGAAATCCCCCAAATACCGATGCACCAGCACCGGGTCGAATCGCTCATTCCCAGCCGGAACCGGCGTATGTGTGGTGAAAACACTCGTCGCCCAGATATACTGCGATGCTTCGTTGAACGTTAATCCGTCATCGGCCATCAGGCTGCGCAGGCGTTCCAGCGCGAGGAACCAGCTATGTCCCTCGTTCATATGATATACTCCGGGATGGATTCCCAGAGCTTTCAGGGCTCGCACGCCACCTATCCCCAGAATTATCTCCTGGCGGATGCGCATATCTTTGTCGCCGCCGTACAGCACCGACGTGATCTCGCGCGCTTTGCTGGAGTTTTCCGGGATATTCGTATCCAGCAGATAGAGCGGAATATGTCCAACAGTCACTTTCCATATCTGGCACTGTACCGGCATGCCGTCCAGTTCAACTGTGACACGCAACGGCTCATCATGGCCATTCTTCACCAACTGCACCGGCATATGATACCAGTCGTTTTCTTCGTAACGTTCCTGCTGCCAGCCGTCAGGGGAGAGGATCTGTCGGAAATACCCATATCGATACAACAGCCCAACCCCCACCAGCGGCAATCCAAGATCCGATGCCGATTTCAGCGTATCACCCGCCAATACCCCCAGACCGCCGCTGTAGACCGGAAGCCCTGTATCCAGCCCAAATTCCAGCGAGAAGTACGCGATCTTCTGATCTTCCATGTCCGGATATTTGTAATGGAACCACTTCCGGCGGCTGTGATAGTCGAGGTATTTCTGATATACTCTGTCCAGCGAGACCAGGAACGCCTCATCCTGCGCGGCACGGGCCATCGCCTCCTGCGGAAGACGCGATAACATCTCGACAGGATTCTGATAGCAGGCCTCCCACATTTCGGGATCAAGTCGGATGAACAACTTGACTACCTCGAAATTCCAGGAGAACCACATGTTGTTGGCCATCTCCTGAAGTGGTTTCAGTTTTTCGGGAACAGAAGGGAGTACTAATACTTGTTTAACGCGCATGGGCTATCCTTGTGCTGGTCCAATTCCTTGTGCCGCAATTCGTCGACTGTATATGTATCGAACAGAACGGGCGCAAGTTAACCCGGAAATCCGCAATTGAGCGCAAGTTACGGCAATTAACCCTGCCTTCAGCGCTCAAGTCGTTTTCCGACATGCCGATTCATAGATAAATAGCTTAACGTCGGCTGCCAATATATTATTTCCATTTGGCCGCCTAAAAGTGTACACTAGGGACTATGGGCAAAACACGCAAGAGATTAGGGGTGCTGACGGGCGGTGGAGACTGCCCGGGACTCAATGCAGTCATTCGCGCGGTCGTCAAAACCGCCGAAAACGAATACGGTATGGAAGTCGTCGGTTTTCTCGATGGTTACGAGGGCCTCGTCCAGAACCGGTTCAAGATCCTCGACCTGAAGGATGTCCCCGGACTCCTCTCCCAGGGCGGAACCATCCTTGGCTCCTCCAACCGGGCCGATCCCTTCCGGTTTCCCGTTCTCCAGGGAGACGACTACGTCTATCTCGACCGTTCCACTGAAACCGTTCTCAATTTTGAGTCGCTTGGTCTCGATGGCCTCATCGCCATCGGTGGCGATGGAACCATGGCTGCCTCTTCGCAGCTCGCGGAAAAAGGGCTCAAAATAATCGGCGTCCCCAAGACCATCGATAACGACCTGCTTGGGACCGACCAAACCTTTGGCTTTGACTCTGCCCTGCAAACCGCGGTAGAGGCTATCGACAAGATCCATACAACCGCCCAGTCGCATCATCGCGTGATGATCGTCGAAGTGATGGGTCGTTATGCCGGGTGGATCGCCCTCGGTTCCGGCCTCGCAGGCGGTGGCGATATCATTCTGCTTCCGGAGTTTCCGTACGACCTCGACCCGATCGTCGAGCAGATCAAGCTCCGCAAATCACAGGGGAAGAACTTCTCGATCATTGTCGTTGGCGAGGGTGCCAAGCCTGCCGGTGGCGGCATGACTGTCAGCCGCACGGTTAAGAACTCTCCCGATGCTATCCGCCTCGGTGGAGTCAGCCATCGCATCGCCGCACAATTGGAAGCTCTCTTGCAGCTCGAATGCCGTGTCACTATCCTCGGACATTTGCTCCGCGGCGGCGCGCCGTCAGCCTACGACCGTCTGCTCGCCACCCGTTTTGGGGTCGAAGCTGTTCACCTTGCGGTCAAGGGAGGGTGGGGACGTATGGTCTCTCTGAAGAACAACGAGATTTCCTCCGTGCCGATCACCGAGGTCGCTGGACGATATCGCCGGGTCACTCCCGACCACCCGTGGGTCAAAACTGCGCAGTCCATCGGCATCTGCCTTGGTACTCCCCACGATGTCCCGCTCGAAGAATACTTGGCGATGGTGCACCAGTAAACTTCGCACTATCGAGCCGTATGTCCGGCTAACGAACAGGATGTAACGTGTCCAGGAAGACTATTAAAGAAACTGCCTTGATCGACAAGATCAGAATGGCGAATCGCCTCAAAGAATCTGCCGCCTATCGGATTGCCTACAAGGATATCGACTTCCTCAATCAGGAAGAACTCCGCCCGGTCCGACTTCAGCTTGAACTGCTTAAGCCGGAAATGACTTTCCGGCAGCACCATATCAACTCAACGATTGTCGTCTTTGGAGCGACCCGCATTGTGGAGCGTCCCGAGGCGCTGCGACGTGTCGCCGAGATCGAGGATCGGCTCAAAGCCAAACCAAAGTCGATCGCTCTGAAGAACGAACTTGCCATCGCCAAACGCGTCCTGGCCAAGTCTCGCTATTATGATGAGGCCCGCGAATTCGCCCGTCTTGTCGCCGAAGATACCCAGAAGAAAAAGGGAAAACAGGATTACGTCATCGTTACCGGCGGTGGCCCGGGTATCATGGAAGCCGCCAATCGCGGCGCCTTCGATGTCAACGCCAAGTCTATTGGACTGAACATCACCCTCAGGATGGAGCAGGAGCCCAACCCATACATCACGCCGGAACTCTGTCTGCAATTCCATTATTTTGCGCTGCGCAAGATGCACTTCCTGCTGCGCGCGAAAGCTCTTGTCGCGTTTCCCGGCGGATTTGGTACGCTCGATGAGGTCTTCGAGGCGCTCACTCTTGTCCAGACCCGCAAAGTCCAATCGCTCCCGATCGTCCTGTTCGGCAGCGAGTACTGGAAACGTTTGATTGACTGGGATTATCTCGTTTCGGAAGGGACCATCGACGCCGATGACCTCAAGCTTTTCGTCTATGCCGATCGGGCGCGCGATGCCTGGGACTACATCAAGTATTACTTCCGTGCCTCCGCCAACGGACGGAATAACGACTCAAACGGTGGGGGAGACGTCGAACCCGACATTCTCTCTACTCGCCTGACCAACGGCATCAAACCGGTTTCTCGCGCTCGCAAGCGCCGATCATTTTAACAGAAAACCCCGCGCCTGCAGATAACTCAGCATGTGGGGGCGGAGCGACGCCGGCGAATCATTTGCCATTCTCCTCGCGGTATGCTCTGACCACGTATACGGCCCAGTGAAATTCGGGTACTTCTCCGGCTGCACTTCACGCCCCTGCAAATGCCCGAACTCCTGCAACCGATTATCATACTCATCGATCCCGTCGAACAGATGTACTCGATTAAACTTCTCATGATGTGCTATTGCTTCGACTGAAAGTCGCGGCTTTACTTTCGGCTGACTTTTTGGATAGCCGAGAGACATCCCCATCACCGGATACACCAGCTCAGGAAGCTCCAACATGTCCGAGATATCCTGAATATGATTCCTTACCGCCCCAACCATCACGCCTCCCATGCCTAAGGCCTGGGCCGCCATCAGCGCCCGTTCGGCAACCAGCGCTGTATCCACCGTCGCGACAATGAATATCTCTGCGTACGAACTGTTGCACGGATACCCTACCCGCTCCGAAATCTTCTGCAGCCGGAACAGGTCGGCACAGAAAACGAGGAAGAGGGGACAGTCGATAATATGCTGCTGATTCCCGGACAACTCAGCAATCCGCGTTTTGGTCTCGCTGCACCGGATGCGAATGACCGAGTACGCCTGAAGATTCGACGAGGTCGGTGATTGCTGCGCGGTCGTCAGGATTGTCCGCTCATCCTCCGGCGTTATCGTCTGGTTGGTGAACTGCCGCACCGATGCATGACTGCGTAAAAATGTGATCAACTCATTCATGTCGTCATCCTTCAACAGAAAACGGACCGAACAGCATCGTTCGGTCCGTTTAGTATACGTCAGGAATATCTCAGCGCAAGTCTCAGCCGCCGAAACCGAAGGTCATTCCGGGCTGAAAAGTCCGCTGGGCCGCGCGAGCCGCCTTGATCTGACGCACTACTTCCTTGAAGTGGGCGCGCGTCATCTCATCAACTCCGCCTGCACCGGCCGCACGTGTCGCCGCGGTCTCAATGACATCCAGATCATTCGCCGCCAGCGTCCGCGCATCCGAAGGATACTGTGCCGGATTGCTCAGATAAATGTCGATCAGTTTCTGCAAATGCGTCAACTGAAGCTGACGACGGAAGCTGTTGGTCGTGGCTGGCGTCGCCGCCTCGGTCCAGATCATTCTCCGGCAATCCGTGAACATATCAAACATCGTGTACTTTTCCTCGCCCGGCTTGTACCGCTCGAGGTTGTTTAGCAGACGTCCCACCGTTAGCGGGCTGTACAGTTTGTCGATCGAGTTCTTCTGCACCGTCAGCACCATCTGGTGGAACGGATAATCAACTTGCGGCACATTGTACACCGAAAACGCAAAGTCAGGATGACGTTCCGGCGCCAGCTTGTTCAACAGGTCGTTCGGAAGGTCGAATGCGTCGGAGGAGAAGACATAATCATTGAGGAACTTCATCGCCCGACGCTGATCCGCCGCGGCCACCGGCTGGAACGGAAGTTTTCCTTCCGGATCACCGATATGACTGCGGGAATGATACAGCCCGCCTACGTACTTCGGCGCCAACTGCGCGGACTCATAGAATGAACGCCATCCGGATTGGAACACGGATAACAATTTTTGATACCGTTTCCCCGGCACCTCAAACTTCTTGATCGCGTTTGTCCAGAGTTCGCGGGTCAACTTGATCTTGTGCGTCGCGTAGGCCAGTGGATCGCTCCCCTGGTCGAACAGGTTCGTTAGCGGATCGATCGACCGCGGGCTCGATCCAAACGCGTCTTCATCAGTCGCGTACACGATCCCGAGACTGGTGGCCCGAGAGGCGATCTTTTCGAGCGGGATCAACTCCTCTTCCGGCGTCTTCGCGCCGAAATCGGTGTACGCATACTCGATCACCCAATTGTCATACGGCCCCGGAACGGACGCGTAGAACTCTCCCTGCGGACGGCCCACCCCGCCGATGTTGGCCGGCGTGTAATCCATCACCGTGCCGCCGGTCGAATTGACCTTGGTGAATTCCTTATCCGCCAACTGCTCAAGCGTATAAATGGTTGAGGCCTTGAAATTATGACGGAACCCAAGCGTGTGACCCACTTCGTGTGCCACCAGCTCGGTGATATACTGATTCACGTACTCCTGCGTCAACGAATCCTTGTCGAGGAAATCTCCCATGGTCGTTAGCAGGTAACTCAGCCCGAACGAGGCGTGTTCCGCCGACTGGGCCTCGTAATCGCAGAAGTGCGGATTATCCGCGCGCATTTTCTCCAGTGCTTCCTGCACGGGCGTTTTCTGGTCGACAAACTGACCGTCAAACGTCACCGGCGCGATCCAATTCTCCATCGTGTTGAACATCGCGCGAATGAAGTCCACTCCGACCCGGATATCCGCGTCGTAGATCTGTCCGGTGAACGGGTTGGTCCGGCTCGGCCCGACCGCGTACGTCCCGCCCGGGATCATGATCCAGCGCACCGTGCTGTACCGCACGTCCGCCGGATCCCAGCTCGCCGTATCTTCCATCTGCTTGGCGACGATCGCGTTCTTGAACCCGGCTTTCTCAAACGCCGGCTGCCAGAATTCGATCCCCTTTTTGACCGCCTCACGATACTCCATCGGAACCGTATTCTCGATCCAATAGACGATCGGTTCAACCGGTTCGGAGACCGAGGCCGCCGGATCCTTTTTCTTCAGGTTCCAGCGGTTGATGTACCGAACATACGGGTTTTCGGAGTCGAGCTCCGTGTAATCCTGGTACAACGTCAGGAAGTGCCCCACGCGGTCATCCGCGAGTCGCGGCACATAATCCCCTTCCGGCAACGCGGAGAGAGAGTAGTGATACGTGTGGAACATGCTCATGCCGTTCTGCAACGCAGGAGCTGATTGCGGCTTATTCGTGCGATAGTGAAGACGAATGTCCAACTCGGAATTGAGGGGGAACGATTTCACCGCTTCATAATAGCTGTTCTCTTTGTCGAAGCTAATAGCGGTCTGGCCCATCTGTCCGAGGAAATAGCTGATATTCTCGGCATCACGAATGAACCAACTCGATGGGTCGATAAGGATCGCTCCGCCGGAGTCCGGCTTGGACTCGACCTTAAAAGACGCGATCAGGTGATCCGAGATCCCGGACTCCACTGCCTTGTGTAGGGTGGAGGTAGTATCCGCGCGGAAACGCAGATTCTTCTCCATCAGCATCACCCTCTTGCCGACCCGCTTGAAATAGAACGGATAGGTGTCGCTCATTGAACCGTTGTCAAAGAATGCCCCCTCCGATTTGGAGATGGTCGTCCCACACATGTAGATCTTCCCGAACTGGTCGGACTTGAGCGACATGTACATGGAATTATTGAGCGTATCCAGGTAAAACGTGAACAGGCCACTGATTACCTTGCGGTCCTTGATCAGGTCCGCAAACGGCTTCTCAGCGTCCTTGGAATCTCCACCCGAACGGGCTGGCTTGTCGGCCGCTGGCTTCTTCAGTCCGGTCGGGGTGTAGACCCGACGGCCCGCTGAGGCCTGCTCCGCGCTGAACAGAATACATGCTGCCAACAGGGCAGACATGATGACGCGATACAAACGCATCGTGTGTCTCTCCTTGCTTCTCTGTTTAGTTACTGTCAATTTGGTTGTGTGTGCACGGTTTCGCTTTGTGCGGGTGGGGTCCTAGTGAAGCCCGCGTTTCAAGGGTACGAAGCGCACCTGATAGAGCGATTCGTGGGAGAATCCCGATCCAGTCCGTGTGGCTAACACTAATTCCTGGGTGTCCGATTTCTCCAAGCGTACCGGTATTATCATACGTCCATTTACGTTCAATTGATTCAATAATTTCGACGGAATTTCATCGGCTGCCGCTGTCACTATGATGGCGTCAAACGGGGCCTCATCCGGCCACCCGTCATTCCCATCTCCGGTCCGCAATCTCACCGTTTCCGGATAAAGTCTGTATAAGATCCTCTCAGCCCGGTCGGCCAATTCGGGAATCAACTCGATTGAACAAACCTTTTCTCCGATCTCCGCCAAAACCGCTGTCTGGTAACCCGATCCTGTGCCAATCTCCAATACCTTCGAGCTGTTCGTAAGTCGAAGTTGTTCCGTCATTGAGGCGACGATATACGGTTGCGAAATCGTCTGGCCAAAACCGATCGGCAGGGGAGAATCGTCGTAGGCCGAATCGACCATCTCAGCCGGCACGTACAGATGCCGGGGCACCCGCCGCATCGCCTCAAGTACCGCAGGGTCCGTCACTCCACGACGCACGATCTGGTCCTCGACCATCCGGAGACGGCGTGCGGTCAAGACTTCGTCAGACACGATTTGTCCAGCCACTTCCCATCCTTTCGGCCCCGCTAATATAATCACTGGCCATCCCTGGCGGTACTGATTTGCATGAAAAAAGGCCGGTTATACCGGCCTTTCTGAACACTTGTGGGTATCGAATCCCGACACTATGGACAGCAGAGCGTCACACTCCCACCCGTTAAATAGCTGATCAGGATCGACAGGTCCGTCAGGTCTACGGTTGTGTCGCAATTGAACGACGATGCTGCGGGGACCGGTGGGGGCGTCCCCGAGGCCACAAGATACGCGATCAGATACGATAGATCCGTCAGATCCGGCGAAGCGCCGTTGCCCGTCACATCGCCACAGATATACGGCTGGTATTTGAAGGTCCGTGACGGCCCAAACGCGGTGGCATGCCCCGCTGAGTCCAGCGCCTTCACTCGCCAATAGTAGGTCAACCCGCTGACCGGCGACCCGAAGGTGAAACTATCGGCGTAGACAAACCCGTTGAAAGTGTCATCAGTGAAGTCCGCGGTATTTGGGAGATTCAGGTAGTAATACTCGCGCGAGATCTGCCAACCGACAGGCGGTGTGACTGACCACCTGATTGTGATGGGCACTGACGCCACCGTCTGCCCAGCACCCGGTGAAAGCTGCGTCGGTAGATCCGGCGCGCGTGTATCGATTATCAGGTTTGGAATGGCGCCAGATGAAGAGATATTTCCCGCCAGGTCCAGCCGCCTCATCCGATAATACCATCGCCCGTCATTCAGCGAGTCAGGGACCATCAGGCTGGTACCTGTCAGTGGCTCATATGTATGCAGGTTAACCGAGAAGGCCGAATCAGAGGCTATCTGCAACTGAGTAATCTCCGGAGCTGTCCCCGGACCTGACCCGCTTGACTCTGAAAAACTGAAACTCGGATGCGGGTTGGCCATCGATACCCCCGGTGCCGGTGAATATATCTCCACAACATCGGGCACACCGTTGTCCACTACCAAACGGCGAGGGAATCGCTGTATTGAGGACGAATCACCTGATACATACTTCTTAACCGCCCAGAAGTACTGACCGTCCAGAAGTGAATCACTTGGGGACCAGGAGAATGTCGTAGAAGTCAGTCCGGTGAACGTGCGGTAGACCGTGGTAAGGTTGGTATCGCTGCCAATGAACAGCGTGTAGCTGTCCGCGACACCATCCCACTCCAGTGTCGGTCGACGGTTCTGCGTGTAGAGAACAGTGTCGGGCGACACTAACGCCGGCGGAAAAACCGGATTCAGGAGATAAATGCTTACTTCCGATGTATCCTCTATCCCACCCGGTCCGGCTACTCGCAACGCGATCAAATGACTGCTCTGGTGCGCGACTTCCTCCGGAATGTGCAGGGTAAACGCCAAGGTCACGCTGTCATTAGCCCCTATCGTCGACGCCTGGTACAATGGCGCGATCAACCAGGCATCCGAGGAAGAGGGAAAGACATCAAACTGTCCGACCGCGTTCCCCTGATTTCGTATCTTCAACACCAAGGGCACCATCTCCGGCGAGTTTGCTGTATCGAACTCCGGAATGGCGAGTGACACACCGTAGATCGTCGCCGCCTTGACCGAGGCTATATCATCGGTTACCACACTCGTATCTGTTTTGGATTTCGCCTGGCAGGTGATCAACGCCGAATCGATCGCCAAGGCCGTGAGCGGCACACTCACGCCAACCGTGAAGTGAGCCGAATCGTACGGGAACAGGACAACTGTCGTGTCAACCGGCGCCCCAAGCCAGCCGACATTGTCGGTTATCTGAACGCGAATGGAATCCTGCGACCCACCTACATTGGTCACCCAGAATTGCACGTTGGTAGCACTGCCAGGTGCTACCGTCTGGTCGCCGTTGTCGTACACGGCCATCGCAATTGACTGTCCCGGCTGATAAACACTGTCCGGCGTGAACACGAGAGAGAATTTCTGCGGTCCATTCGGAATGTTGAATCCGCTTACCCGAGCCTTCCATAGTCCGGCGGCAGGGGAGACCACTTCAGCGGTCTCAACATTGTCCCGGCGGTTAAAATCTTTGGTTGCCGACGCGGCAGGATTGGACGGATTCAGTATCCACGCCTTGGTCTCCACGCCGAACGGGTCCACCAAGACCAGATCTAGGTCATTTATCAATGCGTTGCCTGAGATCGCTGTGCCTCCCGGGTCATCCCAGACCAACGTCGCTCTTAGGCGGCTTGCGCCGCCCGGAACCGTCAAGTCGTACTGAATCAGGTCGCCATGGGCCAATTGACTCTCCACGTACGAGGGTCCTCCGATGGCCACCTTCTTCACCGCCGCCACCGCTTCAACGCGGCCATGCCCGTACTGGTAATCTGGTCCGGTTGCCCCTAAGTCGGTCGCGGAGTTGATCAATATGCCTTTGATGCTCGACGGCAGGATCGGCTGAGTTCCCCAGCTTAGGTACTGTTGCTGGTACATCAGCGCCACGACACCCGCCACCGCCGGAGCGGACATCGAGGTTCCACACATCACCGTGTATCCGGTGGTCGTATTGGTACTGGTTAATCCACCGTCTCCTGAGGACTGGCAGCCTGGGCCAACCACGTCCGGCTTGACTCGGCCATCATCCGTCGGGCCCCACGACGAAAAAGAGGTCATTGTGCTGTTGTTCGAATTGATCGCCCCGATCGCCAACACGTTTTTCGAGCAGGCGAGACCGTCAACCGTCCCGTAGGTCCATCCCAGGGAACCGCAATACTTGGAGGCCGTACCTCTCTGATTCCCCGCCGAAAAAATGATCGTGACCGGCTGCCCGGCGCTTCCCCGAACAATATTATCCAAAGTCGCGTCGACTGAAAAATAGGTGCCGCAAACATCTTCACATGCCGCGGTGGTGGCCGGGTCACCCACGCCATATCCCCACGAGTTTGTTCCCAGCGATGCTCCGTATGTGCTTATCGCCTGCTGGTACTCGTTGAACGCCTCGCTCCCGCTGTTCCACCACAATTGGGAAAGCAACGATGCGTTCGGTGCCATGCCACGGTATGTGCCAGAAGAATTCGTCCCGTTCCCCATGATCGTGCCGGCCACATGCGTGGAATGAGCGGATATCGCCGGACCTCCGAGCACAGTCACACGTCCCGAAAAATCAGGATGGGTCGAGGCTACCGCCCCGCCATCCCATTCCGCCACCGTTATGAATTCGCCATCCAGATTGTACGGTGCGGCCTGCGCCTGATCGGCTTTGAGGTTGGTCCTGGCATTGTCGTTATGCTCTTCCTGGATCAGCACATTCGGTTCAACCCACTGGACCGCGTCTATTCCCGCTATCTGCGTCACCGCGTCGGCGGGGCAGAGGATATCGAGACTATTCGTTGATGGCTCTACTCCGATAAGTTCCGCCCCTAATTGCGCCCGAAGTTGCTCCGCGACTGACTGCGCGTCGACGTCTCGGTGAAGCACCACGGCAAACTGTGCGCGACCATCCGCGCGTTTTGCCGCGTGAGGGGCACTCAACATCGATACCAGAGGGGATATTTTCTCATTTGCGGCTATCGCGCCAAACCATCGAATTCCAAAACTCGATAGTTCAGCATCAGAAAGCTGTCCTTCAAATCGTACTACCCAGCTATTTTGCGGAACATAAGACAAGAGATGAATCCCTTTAGAGGCAAGCACCTCTCGTTCACCTTGAGAAACCGGCCGCGTGAACTGCATCAACCCGTGTCTGCCTGCCAATGCTGACAGACCATCCGCGGATGTGATTTGAGCAGGGGAGATCCGGCCGTTGCGAAGTTCGATCGATGCCGCTGCGTCTGCGTTCGCATTCCCTGCAAGCAGAACCAAGGCAATAGATATATTCGTCAGGCGAGATAGATAACTCATGTGCTCCTCAAGGTGTATCTTCACTAAAGGTCGGCGGTTCTCAGTAGAACATAAGAGTACATACAAATATACCGGAAATTGAACCCCTGTCAATTGCTATCTTGTTGCCCCGTCTTATATTAAGCGCTAACTCGATTGCGCCACAGAATGTTTTATCGTATACTGCCACTGTCAACATTGGAGGCGCAGAATCTACTATGTCCACTCAATACTGGCTCTTTAAATCGGAACCCGATTTCTTTTCAATCGACCATCTCAGGGTTTCCCCGAATCAAACAACCTCCTGGTCTGGCGTTCGTAATTACCAATCCCGCAATACGTTGAGGGGTTTAGTGAAAGTAGGGGACGAGGTGCTCTTTCATCACAGCTCAACCGACCCTGTCGGCATCGCCGGGCTCTGCGTCATTACTCGTGGCGGCTATCCCGATCCGACACAATTTGACCCCAATGACCAGTACTTCGACCCAAAAGCAACTCTCGAAAAGCCAATCTGGTACACAGTCGATGTTGCCTTCAAAGCCAGGCTGGCCGATATCCTAACGCTTGCCGAACTGCGAGCTACGCCTGGGCTGGAGAAGATGATGGTTTGTCAGCGCGGCGCGCGCTTGTCGATTCAACCGGTCACTGTGGAGGAATGGAAGATAATTCAGCGGCTCATCAAACCGCGTCTGAAGACTATTTGAGCAAGAGCATCTTTCGGGACGCCAGATAACCAGCGGTTTCCAATCGGTACCAGTAGATCCCACTGGCCACAGCCCCGCCTCTGCCATCGGTTCCATCCCATATTACGGTCTGTCTTCCCGCTGGCAGAGTTTCATCGAGAAGTCTGACGACCTCTTCACCAAGCAAATTGTAGACTGTTAGAGTCACCCGGCTTGCAGATGGCATTGCGAACGTTATCGTCGTAATCGGATTGAACGGATTGGGATAGTTTTGCTCCAGCACGAAGGAAACTGGCCGCACAATCTCCAGATCGCCTACATCCGTTGTCTGGTCCAACGCGAGATTGAGCGCAAACGCTGAACTATTTTGGTCTATATCCGTTCCGATCGCAGTCACTTTTGCGTTAGATGCCTGCGCTGGGATTGGTATTGCGAACTCACCATTGCCATCCGCCACAACGCTTGCCAACCAGAGCGCTCCTTCACCTGAGTGCGATGGATCCTCCGCCACCAAATACAGGTCAACCTCCGTTAGCGGTGCCGCCATG
>CAYNIJ010000014.1:0-50515 GCA_964397415.1 uncultured Ignavibacteriales bacterium
CGGAATCGGTCTGCACGCTCTGCAATCCCTCGCTGGAGGCGCAATTCAAAAAGGCCAACGATTGGTGCGGCGAGCATGGGATCCCCGAATCGCACTGCCGTCTCTGCAATCCGGATATTCATTTCCCGAACGAGCCGATCAAGATGGTTGAGATGACCGACCCGATCAAGACCTCGGTCTTTTATCCTGCCAATGTGGTCGACTGCGCGACCAACAACGCGGTAATCCAGTTCGCGTCCACTGAAACAGCCAACCGTGCGGGAATCACGACTGAGCAGGTGTTGTCGTTTGCCGGAGACGCGTTTGTCGAAGCTCCCGCCGAGATCAAGTTCGATGACACCAAGACAACGGTTCTCACCCTCACTGTCCCCGCGTTAGTGACGCGCTGGTTTGTTGAACCGGGAGAGCAGATTTTCAAAGGTCAAAAGCTGGCGGAGTTGGAAGCTCCAGAGGTCGCGCGCCTGCAGGCGGAGTATCTTGAGGCGGTCGCCGATAACCGTGTCGCCGCGCAATCGCTTGAGCGTGGCAAGTCTCTTCGCGGGAGTGACCTTATAAGCGAAGCCGAGCTGGAGAGGATCGAGGCTGACGCTTTCGCCGCCGAGGCACGCCTCGCAGGTACGCGCGGAATGTTGCTTACCGGCGGATATTCCGAGCAGGAACTCTCTGAACTGGAGAAAAGCCGCACGATCTCGCAGCGATACACCCTGCGGGCATCCTCCAATGGACTCTTGATAGAACGTCGCGCGCCAATAGGGGAGCTTCAGGACGAAGGACAACCGTTGGCGACAATTGGTGAACCTTCCAATCTCTGGCTGGAAGCCTCGGTTCGCGAGCGTGACCTCTCGTCAATCAAGGTCGGGCAACGGGTAGAGTTCTCCGCCGATGGCGGCGCGATTGAACGGACCGCCGCCGAAGTCATCTGGGTTTCCAAGTTTCTCAATGAAGAGACACGCACCGGCACAGTCCGCGCGCGGCTCCTCTCCCCTTCCTCTGACATCTCCGCAAATCTTTTTGGACGCGCGAAATTCCAGATTGGAGATGAATTGGCGTTAGCCGTAGTATCGCGCGACGCGGTTCAGTGGGAAGGATGCTGTAATGTCGTATTCGTGCAGGAAGCGGTCGACCGGTATCGCCCACGCAAGGTGACCATTGCCCGTGGCGACAATGACCATTATCGAGTCTTTTCCGGCGTTGTCCCTGGCGAACAGGTAGTTGTCGACGGGAGTTACCTGCTCAAGACAGAGTTGAAGAAGGGTTCGATCGGCGCCGGATGCTGCGGGCTTGAGGCGAAGTAGCATGCTGCACAAACTGATCGAGTTTACGCTGCACCGGCGGTGGTTTGTCCTCGCGCTCGCCGGGCTGCTGATCGTGCTTGGCATATTCGCGCTACTGCGATTGCCATTCGACGCCTTCCCGGATACCACGCCGGTGATGGTGCAGGTGAATGTCAACGCCCCGGGATGGTCGCCTGAGGAAGTAGAGCGACAGATCACCTTCCCGGTTGAGCGTGAGTTGTCTGGGCTGAGTGGATTGACCGAGGTACGCTCCATTTCCAAGTTCGGCCTCTCACAGGTCAATCTGGTATTCGAGGATAGAATAGATATCTACCTCGCGCGCCAGCAAGTGAGCGAGCGACTCGGTTCGGTTGAGTTGCCATCGGGTGTCGAGGCACCGCGCCTTGGTCCGGTCTCGACCGGACTTGGCGAAGTCCTCCAGTATGTAGTGATCAGTTCGTCGGATGATCTGACCGATGCCCGCACGGTGCAGGATTGGATAATCAAACCACAACTTCAGTCTGTCCCCGGTGTCGCCGAAGTGAACGGCTGGGGCGGGTTCGAAAAGCAGTACCAAATACTGATCGACCCGAATCGGATAATTCAATACGATCTGCATCTCGAAGAAGTAGTTGAAGCGATCGGCCGCGGGATTCGCAATGTCGCCGGCGGTGAGATGGTTCGCGGCGGCGAGCAGACGGTGGTGCAGGGGATCGGGCAGGTCAGCACGCGCGAAGAGATCGAGTCACTGGTTGTCAAATCCCGCAATGGCGTGCCGGTGCATCTGCATGATATCGCTGATGTGGTGGTCGGACATGAGATCCGTCGCGGCTCCGCTACCTATCAGGCGAACGGCGAGGTAGTGCTTGGACTCGGCTTCATGCTGAACGGCGAAAACTCGCGCGATGTCACGCAGGCGATGATTGAGCGGATAGAGTCGATCAAGCCAACTCTCCCCCCCGGTGTTGAGATCAAGACGGTCTATTCGCGTACCGATCTGGTCGACAGAGTGTTGCACACGGTCAGAGACAATCTACTTTATGGTGCCGTCCTGGTGATTGCCGTTCTCTTCGCGTTCTTAGGAAATTTCCGAGCGGGATTGATAGTAGCGTCGGCCATTCCGCTGTCGATGTTGTTCGCGTTTGATCTTATGACGCGGTTTGGAATAGTTGGCTCGCTGATGTCCCTTGGGGCAATTGATTTCGGTCTCGCCGTCGACAACGCCGTGATACAGGTGGAAAATGCGGTCAGTCGCCTCTCGCGTAGTACCGAGAGCCAGTCCCGACTAGATGTGATACGCGACGCCATACTCGAAGTTCGTAAACCGACGTTATTCGGCGAGTTGATCATCATGCTCGTCTATCTTCCGATTCTGACTCTGGAAGGAGTCGAAGGGAAGATGTTCCGTCCAATGGCCATGACGGTCATTCTCGTGCTACTCGGTTCGCTTATTCTCTCCTTCACCGTACTGCCGGCAATGCTCGGCGCGTTTCTGAAACGGCCCAAGGCTCACACGGATCCGCGGTTTGTCGTCTGGCTGCAAAAGAAATACAGACGGACATTGCATTGGGCAATCGCGCATCGCGCGCCAGTGTTAGGTGTTGCGGTCGTACTGCTGATTGTTGGGCTACTCCAGTTCAATCGCCTCGGCTCGGAGTTTGTACCGCGCTTGAATGAAGGAACGATCGCCGTTAATTTCGTCAAGTTGACGGGTATTTCACTTGAGCAGTCGACCATGTACGGCGATCGAGTTGAACAGATCATCAAACAGAAATTCGCTGACGAAGTAGACCATCTCTGGACCCGCACCGGAACGGCGGAGCTCTCCACCGACCCGATGGGGCTGGAGGTCTCCGACCTCTTTATCACGCTCACGCCTCGTGAGCAGTGGACCAAAGCATCGTCACAGGAAGAACTGGTCGCGGCTATCGATGCTGAGGTGAATGACCTCCCCGGTATGAACCGAGTATTCACACAGCCGATCGAAATGCGCGCCAACGAAATGATCGCGGGAATTCGCGCCGATCTGGGGATCAAAATATTCGGCGATGAGCTCAATTTGCTCGAAGACAAGGCGGAAGAGATATCCGCGCTCGTTGAGACCATCGACGGCGCAGCCGATGTAACGATCGAACAGTTGACCGGGCAGCCGGTCTTTCAATTAGCGGTGGACCGTCAACGCATCTCCCGGTACGACCTCCCCGCTTCGGAAGTACTCACGTATGTCGAAGCGATCGGCGGGATTGAGGCGGGCGAAGTGTACGAAGGACAACGCCGCTTTGAACTGATGGTGCGACTAGATTCAGCGTATACCGAAGTTCCCGATGATATTGAGCGGATTCCGTTGCAGTCGTTTACTGGAGCACAGTTGACACTTGACCAGGTTACGCGCCCGTCGCTTTCCGCGGGACCGGCAAGTATTACTCGCGAATGGGGGAAACGTCGAGCAATCGTTCGGGCGAATGTTCGCGACCGTGATATCGGGTCGTTTGTGGATGAAGTACGCGAGCGGATCGCGAAGGAGATCGAATTGCCGGCGGGATATTTTGTGCGATATGGCGGGCAGTTCGAGAATCTTGAACGTGCGCAGGCCAAACTGGCGGTTGTAGTTCCTCTCGCGTTGTTACTTATCTTCGGCCTATTGTATTGGACATACGGTTCCGTGCGGGATGCACTGCTCATCTTCAGCGGCGTTCCGCTGGCGGCGTTGGGCGGCGTGATCGCCCTGACTATCCGCGAGATGCCGTTCTCAATATCTGCGGGAGTTGGCTTCATCACACTTTCCGGGATAGCGGTGCTGAATGGACTGGTACTCGTTTCGGCTATCAAGCGAAATCGCTCCGAAGGAATGCCATTGCAGGACGCGATCGAGCAGAGCGCAATGTCGCGCCTCCGCCCGGTCCTCATGACCGCGCTTGTGGCGGCGATCGGTTTTCTGCCAATGGCGATCTCAAGCTCCATCGGCGCCGAAGTCCAGCGTCCGCTGGCGACTGTCGTCATCGGCGGGATTCTGACCTCGACCGCGCTGACGCTTTTCATTCTACCAATCCTCTATTCAATATTTGGGCGTCGCAGTACCGCCGAGAGTTAATAGCGCATGCACAAACAAAAACGCCGGAAGAGAAAAACTCTTCCGGCGTCGTATGTAGAGAAACGAGGGGTTCTTGACTACTTGTCGGCTTTGCGCTTGAGCAAAGAGTGACCGGTCGCCAATCCAAAGACAAACAGCGACATCACCACTGCGCCGACAGCAAAGATCATGTCACCGATCGCGCGCAGCCACTTGAATACCTGCACCGCCGGTGAATACAAGAATTCGGCGCTACGCGCGAACCAGTAGCCATGCTCCACCGAAGCCCAGGTCTGCAACAGACCGACTGGAAGAAGCGAAATGCCGACCATCGCTAGCAAGCCAATGTTGATCGACCAGAACGAAAACTTCAGCACATTATCTTTCCAGTCCTTCTGCACATAGAGAATGCGCAGGCAGAAAAGCATCAAACCGATGCCAAGCATACCGTAGACTCCGAACAATGCGGAGTGAGCATGTACTGGCGTAGTATTCAGCCCCTGCATGTAATAGAGAGCGATAGGTGGATTGATCATGAATCCAAAAAGCCCCGCGCCGATCATATTCCAGAACGCTACCGAAACAAAGAACAGGATCGGCCATTTGTAGCGCGCAACCCAGGGGGTCGAGCGTGACAACCGGATATTGTCCCACGCTTCAAAGCCGATGATCGTCAGCGGTACGACCTCGAGCGCGCTGAAGACTGCGCCGAGCGCCATAATAGCGGTAGGTGTGCCAGAGAAGTAGAGATGGTGCAGTGTCCCGATAATACCACCGGTCAGGAAGATGGTAGTTGCGAAGAGCACTGATGAATTGGCGGTGCCGATGCGAATCAACTGCAATCGCGCGAACATGAAGGCGATAACCACGGTGGCAAAGACCTCGAAGAATCCTTCCACCCAAAGATGGACCACCCACCAACGCCAGTACTCTACGATTGAAAGGTGTGTGCTTTTCCCCCACATCAAACCAGCCGCGTAGAACGCGCCAATGGCGATAGCTGAGATGATGAACATGGTGAGCAGCGTCTTTTGCTCTCCCCCCTTCTTGATCGCGGCGAAGACATTGCGCCCAACCAACCAGACCCAGAGGATCAGTCCAATGAGAAGAGCTACCTGCCAGACGCGGCCAAGGTCGACATATTCGTATCCCTGATGGCCGAAATAGAACCAGGTATCTCCGGAGAGCATCCCTTTCACCGAGAGCCACTCGCCGGTCATCGAACCGAGGACTACAACGAGAAGAGCGCCAAAGAGAACATTGACACCCAGCTTCTGACCTTTCGGCTCGAAACCGGAAACCGCGGGACCAATATACAGTCCGGCCGCCAGCCAAGCGGTGGCGATCCAGAAGATACCAAGTTGCGTGTGCCAGGTGCGCGTGACGACATATGGCAACCATTGGTCTATCGGAATGCCGTAGAAACCGTCACCTTCGACTCCGTAGTGCGCGGTGATAACCCCCATAATGATCTGCAGAAGAAAAAGCCCGGCCACTACCCAGAAATACTTGATGGTCGCCAGCTGAGATGGTGTCGGTTGATGTCCCATCAGCGGATCGGTTGCCGGGATCTTCTCGGCGATCGGCTCCTTCGGTTGCGACGCGTGGTACCAGACCAGCAGCCCAATACCGCCAAGTAGCATGATAATACTGACGCCGGTCCAGATGAGTGAATCGCCGGTCGGACGATTGTCGATCAGCGGCTCGTGCGGCCAGTTGCTGGTGTAGGTGATGTCGTCGTTCGGACGATTCGTCGACGCGGACCAGGATGTCCAGAAATAGAATGATGAGATCTGCTTCAGCTTGACAGGGTCGGTCAATGTCCCCGACGGTATCGCGTATTCAGTATGGCCATCGGTATACAGTTTGGTATAGTAGGCCAGATTGTCGTTGAACGCGCGATAACGAACCGGATCAACGCGAATGCTGTTGGTCGCTTTATCATAGGCGTTAGTGCGCATCAATGTGGAAAGACGCGACTGAAGCATCGCCTGTTGCTCCAATGGCAACTTGTCATACGGCTGACCGAAATCCGCCGCCGACCAGTCATTCAGGATAAAAACGCATTCGCGATGTAGCCAGTCGGCGGTCCAGTCAGGCGCGACATAGCCGCCATGCCCCCAGATCGAACCGATCTCCATGCCGCCAAGGGCTTGCCAGACATTCTGCCCGGCGGTGATCTCGCCGGCGGCGATCATTACCGTACCGTCGGTAGTTACTACCTGATCCGGGATCGGGGGTTTTTCCTGATAGATCTTGAACCCTGCCCAGCCGAGCACGGCGAAGGAGAGAATGATCACGCTCCAAAAGGCGATCCATAACTTTCTCATGATGTTCCTCGTATCTCCTTTGCTTGCTTCGCCCGGTTAACGTTTATGACTGCAGCCACAGGAAGTGGTTGCCGCCGTCCATCGTTTTTCGACACCGTACCTGTCGGCGAGTTGCTCTGCTAATGCCAAGAACTTTTCGTGTGTCCCGGCACCCATGTGATCCGACTCCACATGGTCAAATTGTGCGAGCAAAGCCGCTTCTTCGTCGGCCGACATCAAGCGTACCGCCATCGGGAACAGAATATTATCCTCTTTCAGGATATGAGCACGGAGCAGCAGAACATAACCGCGGGCGTTGTTGATGAACGCCTGGAGAGCAGAATGATCGCCTGCGGCCGCGGACTCGAGATTCTCCACCATACCGCCAACAAAGCGGCGACCCTGCTCGTGCTCGCTCAACATTACCCCAATCGGTCCAGATTCGCAAGGAACACCTTTGGCTTCCATCGCCGGGAAGAGCTGCCCCTCTTCTTTGCCGTGATGGCACTTGTCCGCGAAATTCCGGATGAATGTCACCGCGGCGGTGGCATCTTCACGATTCAATTCACCTGTCTCGTCCGCCTTGTGGCAGATTCCTTCAATCACGCTCAGCATGGTCTCGATCACTCGATGTTCGCTGGAGAGGATTTCAGTCGGTCGCATGGTATGCTCCATTCTATCAGTTAATTGATTTCTATAAACGAATCGCATGTCATTATCGTATTACATCCCAAAAAAAGAGGTCAGGTTGGCAGTATCACCTTGTTACGCGCCAGATCCTCGACCGTGGTCTCTTTCAAAAAGTGCATATATTCTTCGCGAACCCGTTTCCATCGATCATGTACCGCGCATGGCGAGTTCGGTGTACAGGTTCCTTTCCCCAGCAAACAACCGGACCATCGACTGACTTTGTCGATCGGCTCCACAATATCATAGAGGGATATCTCGGATGCTTTACGCGCTAAGCGGAACCCGCCGCCAAAACCTTTTTGCGATTCCAACAGCCCGACACCTGCCAGTGTGTTGAGTAGCTTCCCCAGATAATTATGCGGAGCGCCTATCTCTTTGGCGATGGTCACCGCCCCAACATATTCGCCGGGCTTGGCCTGGGCCATCATCGTCAGGGCTAAAGCTGCATGTACGCCAGTCTTTGATATCATTATTAACCTCTAATCACATGCTATTATACGATTATATGTCGGTCAGTCAATGGATTTTTTGATGATTTTGGCGATTTTTCATGATAGAAGTAATTAACCACCTACAATACAATAGCTTAACTGCATCAAGGACACTGCTAAATCTTGATTTTGAGGGCTATGGCCGAGGCTACAATATCGCTCAAGGTATTCCACAGCCGTGCCGCCACCGCGATTCCGGCCGCGGCCGGGCCTAAGAAAGGGGTCAAAACGGCAATCATCACCAGCTCCCTCGCCCCCAGTCCCCCCGGGGTGAAGATCGCCAAATAGCCAATCTGATAGGATAGGATGAATGCTCCGATCGCCGCGAAAACGGGGATGCTTGAACTTGGTGCGATAGCGTGAATGAGTGTCCAGAAGCCGAGACCGTAGATAAGCCAGCAAAGGAAGTAACCAAAATAGACAGCGGCCGCTAGTTGAAAACTCATTTTGAAATCAATTGTGGGGCGTCGAATCAACCGTAACGTTGTATTAGCGAGCCACAGAGCTCGGTTCGGCATGGCAAGAAGCATAGCAGAAATCGCCAGGAAAACCAGCATGCCGATATTCAATGCCGGTCCGATGTATGACTGCAATTCAGGTGAGAGCATTTCCGGATAGACCCATGTCGCTATTGAGACCGCCAGAAACGAAGGCGGCATGCCAAACAGCAGTCCCAATCCCCACGATGCGATGGCCGCTGCCTCAGCGATCTTCATCTGTCTGGCGAGGTAAACCATGCCAAATATCGGCCAGATCCTGCCCGGGATATATCGACCAAGATTGGCAATGTATGCGAGCTTGAATCCATGCCGCAGTGGGATTCGATATCCGAGGCCGATCATCAGCCAACACCAGACCTGCGAAAAACCGGCGAACGCGGCTAAATGCAGCAGAATTGATAAACAAATCAGCCACCAGTTTATATTCCAGTCGTAATCGACCACCTCCTGCCAATTGCCGGCGATCTCGCGACCGGCGAAATAGACCACGACCACAGTGAGAATGAACTTCACCGCGCGAATGAGCCACTTGCGCATCGGGTGTGGAGGAACGGCGGGAGTCGGTTGTTCGGTCGCCACGGATATTCTCAGCAAAGGTACGAGCGAACATCGATCGCGCGAATGAACTTTACACTCGCCTTCTCTTCGCGAGCGAGAGCCAACATCGACGAGATATTGGCCTCCATATTCTCAAGCGAATACAAAGGGTGATTGTTGTCGATAAGTTCATCGGCGTGGAGATAAGTGTTGAAGATGACCCTGTCGCGGGATCTGAGCGAACGGCGGATCTGCGCCAGCATGGGAGCGAAATACGCCGTTTTACCGGTTATATTGATCAGGAAAGTCGGACGCGTAAAGGCGTACCAAACCTGCATTAGATTCTTCATCTTACGGGCGAGTTGAAGTCCAGCGCCTACTCCCCAAAAAAGCGAATGAGAGACAAAAACCGGTATCTCAACCAACGTAAACGCATTTTCTCCCAGCGCTGCCTCGCGTCGATAATCCGACACGACTGGGAAGTATGGCCGGTCCGGACTGAGCGACCAATCAAAGAAATTCGAGGAGCGCACTCTGTCATGCCGCGGGAGTATCTTGAGTCCGGGAATCGCGCTGTACTCGACTTTCACTCCCATCTCCTGCATTTTGGCGAAGGTCTGAGTATTGTGATATCCCCACCCCATGCGGACCGTCTGGGCACGGCCGGGGAGGATCGCCTGATATGCCGAGAATGCCTCGGCCAACATGGTGAGTTGAAACGCTCTGTCCCAGTACTCCTGATACCACACCTTCAGCTCCTGGTCATAGCGCCAGAAGTGGGGATGCCAGGAGAGCTCATCGCCGGCCCGTTCAAGTTGGAGGAGGAAATCGCGGTGAGTCGAGAGCACCCAGTTGTAGGCTCCATGCAACTGGTTCACTTGGTGGTCAACTCGGAGACACCAGGAGAAGCGTGGCGGGTTGCCGTCGCTATCTATCAGGCGGGCAAGACGTTCCTTGGCACGGGGGATTCCCTCGGTCATCCCACGCCAGACCAAACGGTCGGTCGGGAGTTTGCCGACGAAGCTTTCCCGGTCAGGGTCGGTATCGCACCCTATAATGATGATCAGTTCTTTGGCCATAGGTCGCTGCAATTTTAGGTGTTCAACATAGTGGTGGATGTCGGATGTTGCAACACTTTTGCGACTCCGTCATCCATACCGGTAATCTCGTCATTTGGTGGCCGAGCAACAAAGAATAGGTGAGACAGACTACTCTGACGGGCATATTTCTTGACAAAATGTACAAACTATACTATGTTTAGAATGCAATACTCGCAATGAGTGGGTCAGCTGACTTTCTGCGGACACTCTCATTGCGTACACTGAGAAGTTGCGATTATGGGGAATTCTTCGATGTCATTCAATCTTCAACCATTCCTTACTTCTGAGCGGGAGCACTAGTAACGCAAGGATCATATCACATGGGTATCAAGTCAATTTTTTTGAAATGTGCTCTGATTGCTGTCCTCTTGGTCAGTACTCTATGGGCCGGAGCGCGCGCCGAACTTGTCTCCCAGGAACGAACTCCGTCGAGATTGGCAATTCAGCCTACTGAACTAATCAACTTGGTTCAGTGGACCGAAGCGGAAGGTGGCAATGGACATTGGTATGCCGTCAATCCTGTGCGAACACACTGGCAGGGGGCACGCCTGATCGCGGAGTCGATGACTCATGACAGCCTTGTCGGCCATCTTGCGACAATAACGTCTGCTGAAGAGAATCAGTTTGTCGTCGCTAATGTACTTGCTGGCACTTTGCAGCCAATGCCGTACGATGTCGATCAGTTCTACTTGGCGGCTGCATTTAATGGAGTCGCCTGGGAGTGGCCTACTGGGGAATCCTTCACCTACACCAATTGGGGTATTGATGAACCGAACAATGTTGGCGCGGAAAACGCTATTGCCATTTTCGGACCAAACAATACTGATCCGCGGCGTACGTTTGGAACGTGGAACAGCGTCGTCCTGAGTGACACAACGACAAACCCGGTGCACAATGCGTGGTCGATCGTGGAATTTGAAGCTGGCTTCCAGCCTTCAAATCTCATAAATCTTGTTCAGTGGACAGCCGCCGAAGGAGGAAACGACCATTGGTACGCTGTCTATCCATCGCGAATTTCATGGAGAAGTGCGAGTGTAGCTGCCCTTGCAATGGTCCACAACAGTCTTCCGGGGCACTTAGCTTCGATTACTTCTGTCGCCGAGAACCAATTCATTGTCGACAACGTTCTCTCCGGCACCTCGCAGCCTATGCCGTTCGATATTGACCAATTCTACCTTGGCTCCGTCTTCAACGGGGCGACTTGGAACTGGCTATCAGGAGAGACTTTCGACTACTCCAACTGGGGAATCGGGGAACCCAACAACCCGGGCACTGAGAATGCTCTCGCTGTTTTTGGACCAAACAACACCAACCCGCAACGGGCATTGGGTACATGGAACAGCGTTGTGATGAGTACGGCCACGACGAATCCACTGCACAACGCATGGTCCATCATTGAATTTGAACCAGCAGCTCCACCGGTGGATCCCATCAACTTAGTCCAATGGCCAAAAAATAGTGGCGGAAATGGTCACTGGTATGGAATTTATCCTGTGCGGACTCACTTCAATGGTGCGAAACTGGCGACCGAATCGCTCGTGCACGAAAACCTCAAGGGACATCTGGCATCCATTTCATCGCTCGCTGAGAACCAATTCATAACAAATCAAGTGTTGGCAGGTACATCTCAGCCTATGCCTTATGGCATAGACCAGTTCTACTTGGGTGTGATACACAACGGAGTTTCGTGGGGTTGGCTGACAGCAGAACCATTTGGCTATGCCCACTGGGGGACAAGCGAACCCAATAATGCGGGAATAGAGAATGCGGCGGCGATTTTCGGTCCAAACAACACGGATCCCCGTCGAGTATTGGGCTACTGGAACAGTGTCATCTTGAGCGATATCACTACGGACCCAATACATAACGCTTGGTCAGTTGTTGAGTTTGAACCTGGGTTATGGGAATGCACTGGTACAACAGGAGACCTCAATCTGTCCGGCAACGTAGACCTTTCCGATCTTTCAATGCTGGTCGGTTACCTTGTGACTGGTGATTTCGAGTTGTTAAGTAACGGAGAGACAAACGTCAATGGAATCGGCGCGATCGACCTATCCGATCTCTCGATGTTAATCACATTTCTGACGGTCGGAGGGGTAACGCTGCCAAACTGCCCTTGAGATGTACCTATCGCTTGGCAATCCGAATCGGCCGGACATGTGTGGCACGCATGCCCGGCTCCGGACAGCCTTGACGAGTGTCTTTCTTCGCCAAGATCTGGTAGCTGATTCCTTTCGGGGTATGAGTTAAAGGGTTATGTTGGCTTTTGCTACTGAATGAACGTGCCCATGTTTATTACCTTGGCTATTGCAGAACACACGGGCTCTGTGGGAATACTCACCAGTGCTACAAAGTCATCTCATTCCTGTTCGAAGCGCGGTTCCGGCGTCCCCGTCTGCCTATGATTTTGTAAAGTAGTCGCGGCCGCAATGGCAGCGTTAACAGATACTCATACATCTCCACACGTGGAGGGAGTCTCATGAAGAGAATCATGCTTTTTGCCGTACTGCTGTTTGTCCTTCCGACAATCAGTCACGGCCAGGGAGCGGTATCGATCGATCAGGTCAATACGCTCGTATCAGATTATGTGATCCAGGCGGGCGAACCCGCGCGGTTCGTTTTTCGCCTGAACAATACCACCGGTCAGAAGTGCAATGTTTCGAACGGCTTCAAGATCTCGTCGCCTGACGGCGCCGTCTGGGACAGCGTGACCATCGATTCGGCCGGCCTCACCACCAGTGGTGAGAACCGATTCGCTGGTTACTTTGACATTGCGTTTGCGCTCTGGGGAGGGGTGACAATGGGGGGCAACGGCAGCAATCCGGATACAGTCGGTGTCCTCGGCGCCGGTAATCCATCGCGGGCTTCACGCATGATGCCGGCAGGTTACAATGATACTGCGATCGCGGTTATCGTTTGGATGCACGATGCTGCTTCTGCCGGCAAACAGATCTGTATCGATACCGCGTTCTGGGGATCCGGTGGAACCTGGGTCTGGGTTGGCTCCAATCTGGTCGACTACTTCCCTACTCTGAGCGGGCTCCCTGGACAGCCATACTCCGCGGGGAGCGGCAGTGAGCGCTTAGGATCAGGCTTCTGCTTTACTACTGGTAACGAACAGCCACCGGAATCAACCTATATACGTCTGAACCAGTGGTCAGTCGCAGAGGGAGGGAATGATCATTGGTATGCTGTTATCCCAAAATCTGCTCCGTGGGTTGATCAACGCGACAACGCTGCCAACTGCCTCTTGATTGGCCGCCCCGCACACTTGGCAACCATATTATCCGCCGACGAAAACGATTTCATTCGGTACAATGTGACCAATGGTTTGGTGTCAGATGCCATTGCCAATGAATTCTATCTGGGCGCACACAGAAACGCTGGGATGTTCACATGGATAACAGGGGAGCAATGGAGTTATTCCAACTGGTGGTCCGGTGAACCTAACGGAGACGGACCGGCGGTCGCAATGTGGGGTGACAACATGGGCAGTATGGCCGGCAGATGGAATGATGTGCCTGACGACACGGTTGGAGTCGGACCGATCCATCAATTATGGGCGATCATTGAATGGGACGACACGATCGTGCCACCGCAGGATTCCTTAATTCGGCTAACTCAATGGCCAGCTTCTCAGGGAGGTAACGAGCACTGGTATGCGGTCATCGCCAAATCAAGACCCTGGAAGGATCAGAAACAGATTGCCGAGAGCCTGACACGCGATGGAGTGCCGGGATATCTTGCTACTATCAACTCTCCTTCAGAGAACAGTTTCATCATGAACTCCGTGATAAATGGACTCGAAACCGATGCAATCGCCGATGAATTCTATCTAGGCGCACATCGCGAAAGCGGGGTATTCGGATGGATCACGGACGAACCGTGGAATTTCACGCACTGGTTGGCTGGTGAACCAAGCGGAGACG
This sequence comes from uncultured Ignavibacteriales bacterium, assembly GCA_964397415.1. Classification (GTDB taxonomy): domain Bacteria; phylum Zixibacteria; class MSB-5A5; order GN15; family FEB-12; genus FEB-12. Next base: position 13,901 of record CAYNIJ010000014.1, read on the forward strand.
GGGCAGCTGTGACTATTTGGGGAACGCCGACAGGCAGCATGGCTGGATACTGGAACGATGTCCCTGACGATACCGTAGGTGTCGGATCGATACATCAGTTATGGGCAATCGTGGAGTGGGGGGACACAGGAGTCACGCCACCAGGAGTCGACACCATTCATGTACCTGACAATTTCACGACAATCCAGGAAGCCATCAACTTTGCTCAAAATGGCAGTACTATATTGATCGCTCCCGGTACTTATGCGGGAGAACTGAATTTCCTCGGCAAGGCGATCACACTGAAGTCGACCCTTGGACCACGAGTCACCAGGATAGTGCCGCCGGCAATTGCGGGCTCATCGTCAATACCATCGGCCCTTGTGACCTTTAATAATGGCGAGACATCCTCATCCGTGCTCGAAGGCTTCACATTGGAGGGAGGATGGATCGGAGTGCTCTGTTTGGGCTCAGGTCCCACTATTCGACAGAATCTGCTTAAAGATCAGCAGGTGGACAACTGGGCTGCTATTTCGCTCGCCGGCAATTTCCCGGTTACGAGTGCCGTCGAAGGACCAGCGCCTGCGATTATCGAGAACAACACGATTGTTAACTGCGTTAATGGGGGCATATCGACATTTTCGACGGTAGCACCCACAATAAGGAATAATATAATCGCATCCAACGGACACTATGGCATTCATCGCCAGGATTTGTCTCTACCTCTATATATCTCTTACAACGACATTTACGGAAATCCCGAGGCGACTCAGAACGTACCCGATCAAGGTACTGGAGCAATTCAACTCGACCCGCTCTTTGCGCCTGATTTCACGCTACTCCCGAATTCGCCGTGCATCAATGCCGGCGATCCAAATCCGATCTTCAACGATCCGGATGGTACGCGCAATGACATGGGAGCGATCCCGTTTGGCGGTTCAGGGCCATCTGGTCTGATGAATCTGGTGCAATGGCGGGCGGCCGATGGCGGCAATGACCACTGGTATGCGGTGATTCCTGAGAAGTTCTACTGGATAGAGGCGGATGCCAAAGCGAAAACATTTGCGAAAGATGGCATACCTGGTCATCTGGCAACCATCGCTTCGCCGCAGGAGAATCAATTCATTGTCAATCATGTACTGATCGGGGCGAATCAGGGCAACAGTTTCGACAACTTCTTCATCGGTGGCCGGGATACCGGCGGCAATTGGCAATGGATCACCGGCGAGCCCTGGGGCTACACCAACTGGGCGTCGGGTGAACCGAACAACAACGGCATCGAAACCGCGCTCTGCATGTACGGTCATTACGATACCTACTCGCACGCGATCCCGGGCACCTGGAACAACTCTCTGCCGGATGGCACTGTCAACCAACTTCACCAGTACTGGTCGGTGGTAGAGTTCGGCGTTGGCGACACGGTCGTGGTCGATGATCCTATCCCGACCAACGAGTGGATCAGCCTGTTCTGTGCCGCTCCTTACCTTGATGGTGAGCCGTTACTGCCGGGAGCAGTCATTAGGGCCTTTGACCCCCAAGGAGTGCTCTGTGGAAAGGCGTCCGTGAAAGCGGATGGCTCACTCGGATTCATGCTGGTTTATCGAGATGATAACTATACGGACGTCGACGAAGGTGCGGAGCCCGGCGACAAGATAAGCCTCCGGATCGGCTCTGAACCTGTCACTGTTACACCGGAGGTTCACTGGACCCAGAACGGCGACCAGTTCCGAACCTGCGTATTCGACCGGAATGCGTGCATTACTCTCCACTTGAATCAGGGGTGGAATCTCATCTCCTGGAATGTTGGTTGGACCGGTGCACCTCGCGACCTTCTTGCACCGATCATGAATTGTGTCGAGTTCGTCCTCGGGTTTGACAACGGCGGGTTGGTATATGACCCACAACTCGAGCGCTTCTCTACATTGTCGAATGTCGACCATCTGCACGGTTACTGGGTGAAGATGGCCTGTGATGCAGAGCTGGAAGTCTGTGGTGAATCACTCAACAACATGCCGGCGATTCAGGTGGATCGTGGTTGGAATCTGGTGAGTTACTTGCCTTGGTACGATCTTGATCCATTTACAGGATTCTATACCCTTGGCGATTACTTACAAGTTGCGATCGGATACGACAATGGACCAAAGGTCTTTGTCCCGTCGAATCCAACTTTCAGCACATTGACCACGCTTGAACCAGGGTTCGGTTATTGGTTGAGACTTTCATCGGCCGGTACGTTGATCTACGGACTGGTTCCAGAGGATGAGGATGATACACACCAACCTTTGATTCAATCCGGAGGCGATACCGAGCCTCTCGGTTCCCGAGTCTGGATGTCGCTCTATGGCGAGGAGATAACCGTCGATGGGATCCCGCTCGCTTCCAATTCATCGATTGAAGTTCACTCTCCCGCCGGTGAATTGGTTGGACGAGGTCTGTATACCGACAAACTACTGAAGTTCACGCCGGTGTATGGGAGCGATGGCGATGAAGGATCCGCTCGATTTGCCAAACTGAATGATCAGCTCACCCTCAAAGTCAATGGCCAAGAGGTGTCGGAGCGAATCCTCTGGACCGGTGAAGGGAGTTCATACCGCATCGGTGCACTGACGACATCAAGCTTGCCGTCGACTTACGCACTCGAACAGAATTATCCGAACCCGTTCAACCCGGCGACGACGATCGCGTTTGCGGTGCCGAAACATCAGCGTGTGCGGATAGTTGTTTTTAACCTCCTAGGTCAGGAGATCAGAACATTGGCGGATGATGAATATGATGCGGGCCAGTACGAAGTGGTCTGGGATGGCCGGGACCGCGGCGGCGATATGGTGCCGACCGGTTTGTACTTCTATCGCATGGAATCGGGGGATGTCAATCTGACACGGAAAATGATGTTACTCAAGTAATACCTCTCCCCTCCCTGAGTTTGCTTGAGATCAGGACCGGCGGCTCTTTGTGAGCCGCCGGTTCTCTTTTGGGCGAGACTACTTCTTCTTCCGCCACATCCGCTTGATCTCTTCCTCGCCGAGTGGTGCGGTATGTTTGATGCGCAGGCTTTCGGCCCACTCGCGCGCGAAGTCGCGCTGTAGATAGAGGTTGAGGCAGGCGGTAACCGTCATAGCGATGACTGCGCCGAGACTGGCCAGCGCCATATCTTTGTGCGCATCCCAAATGTCTCCCTGAGTCCCCAGGTAGGCGACTCCCAGGTCACCCCCGAATATCTCGGCGGCTGCCCACTCAAACAGCTCAAAAAGCATAGATGTGGACATGGCAACATCGAGCGGCAGGAAATATCCCCAGAATCCCTTGACTGACGCGACGCGGTGGAAGGTTTCGCGAATCGGATAAGCGAGCAGAAGTCCGTATGAGAAATGCACCAGGCGATCGAAGTGATTGCGTTCCCATCCCCAGAGACTGTTCCAGGTTCGTCCGAAGATCGATTCAAACCACTGGTCGTAGGGGACCATTGCGTACGTATAATGCGCGCCGACCTCGTGCAGACAGAGAAAGAGAAAGATCAGGGTGTAGGAGATGCGGGAAAACGGAAAACGCTTCGCCGTGAGCGCCAGGATGACGACCAGTATGACCGCCAGCAGATTTTCCAGTGCCCAGTCTTTGCGATCTAGCGGAGAAATGGCCAACACTATCCAGAGGATCGCAAAAATGATCCCTAGAACGAGCATATAGCGGTAATGCGGCTCAGTATTGGTCTGACGTTCCACCATGTACGACTCCTGTTAGATGAATGACTGATAAACTCCACAATTGTGGAGGGTCACGCGGGACAATTCAACTAATATTGTGCGTTGACATGCGCAGAATATTGCCCTTTATGCCGGTGCGGGGTGAGGCTATATTTGTTCTATGGAGCACCGATACGAGTTGATGGAGCACACAGCGGATATCTTTATCAAGGCATATGGCACAGATACCGCGGATGCCTTTGCCTCGGTCGCGGAAGCAATGTTCCTGCAGATGGTCGATGAGTCGCCTATCGCGCTGGCGGAAGAGATCACGCTGTCGGCCGAAGGGATGGATCGGGAGAATCTCCTGGTCGCCTTTCTCTCTGAGCTGATTGTGGTGCACGAGACGACCGGGCTGATCCTGGGCCAGGTCGAAGTTGAGATCGATGCTGAGCAGCGACTGACCGCCCGTGGCTGGGGTGAGAAGTTCGATGACCGCAAACATCGACACGGCCTCATGTTCAAGGCGGTGTCGTATCATATGATGGAGATCATGCCGGCCGGTGACCGATCTCCGGCCTACGTGAAAGTGCTGTTCGACATATAGGAGATAAGGTTGCCATGACCTGGCGTGGACCTATTCGCGAAATTGACCGCTATCGTTTTGAGATAGACTCGTCCTACCAATCCGATTCGATGAAGCGTCTCGGTGTGAAGATGAAAGTCCCCGGACTGATCTACACCGACAAAGAGATGCTCCGCGCTATCGTCGCCGATGACTCCCCCGACCAGGTTGCCAATGTCGCGACTCTTCCGGGAATAATCGGGTCGTCGATAGCGACGCCGGATATACATCACGGGTATGGATTCCCGATAGGTGGCGTGGCGGCATTTGATGCCACCAGCGGTGTGATCTCACCGGGCGGCGTAGGGTACGATATCAATTGCGGTGTACGGTTGATCCGCACCGACCTGATGGTGTCAGAGATTCAATCCAAAATCCGTGGCCTGGTTGACCGGCTCTTTGAGAATGTACCGTCTGGCGTCGGCTCCGAGGGACGAGTCAAACTCTCGCCAAAAGAGGTCTCGCTCGTACTGGAGCAGGGTGCGCGATGGGCGGTCGCGCAGGGCTACGGCTGGAACGAGGATCTGGAGTATATGGAAGAAGGGGGCTGTATTGACGGCGGCGATCCTTCGCTGGTAAGCGACAGCGCGCGTAAGCGCGGCGCACCGCAGCTCGGCTCGCTCGGAGCGGGGAATCATTTTCTGGAGATCCAAAAAGTTGATGAGATATACGATGAAGCCGCCGCGGACGCGTACGGAATCAGATCGCGCGGTCAGATCACGATCATGGTGCATACCGGCTCGCGAGGGTGCGGTCACCAGATCTGCACGGATCATCTTGAAGTGATGCAGCGCGCGAACAAGAAATACGGCATTCCACTGGTCGACCGTGAACTCGCCTGCGCCCCGGCATCGTCACCCGAAGCGCAGGATTATTTCAAGGCAATGAAGTGTGGCGCGAATTTTGCCTGGGCGAACCGCCAGATGATCACGCATTGGATACGCGAGTCATTTGAACAGGAACTTGGCACGCCCGCCACCAGACTTGGAATGCATCTGGTCTATGACATCGCGCACAACATGGCCAAGCTCGAGCGGCATGAGGTCGACGGCAAACCACGCTGGGTGTATGTTCATCGCAAAGGTGCCACTCGCGCGTTTGGACCGGGGCACCGAGACATTCCTGAGCGATACCGTTCGGTCGGTCAGCCGGTGATAATCCCCGGCGATATGGGCTCAGCCAGCTATCTCCTTCATGGTACTGAACAGGCGATGAGAGAGACCTGGGGCTCCTCATGCCACGGGGCGGGGCGTCGTCTCTCACGCACTGCCGCGATAAAGGCTCATCCGGTCGATAAAGTGATGGATCGGATGAATGAACTCGGAATCTACCTGAAAGCCAAGAGTCGGAAGGGGATCTCTGAGGAAGCTCCCGGCGCGTACAAGAACATTGACGAAGTTATAGAAATTTCGCACCATGCTGGTATCGCGAAGAAGGTGGTTCGCCTGAAACCACTTGGAGTCGTGAAAGGATGAGAAGCGGCACAGTGGGTCTGCAAGAATGAGAAATCAGCGGAAAAGCGGCGCGGCGGCACTTTCGGTAGCATCCAATACCACCTTGGTGGTGATGAAGCTGATGGCCGGGATCTTCTCCGGCTCGGTCAGTATCATTTCCGAGGCGATCCATTCCGCCAATGATCTGCTGGCCTCGCTTATTGCCTATTGGTCGATCCGTATCGCGGATCAACCTCCAGACCAGGAACACCCCTTTGGACATGGCAAAGCCGAGTCGATATCCGGCGCCATCGAGGCGGGGCTGATCGTCCTGGCCGCCATCTGGATTCTGGTGGAAGCGATTCGGAAGATGATCACCGGCGGTGAAGTTGAGCACGTCGGATTTGGTACGCTGGTGATGGCCTTTTCAGTCGTCGTCAATTTTGTGGTCTCGCGTTATTTGTTCAAAGTCGCAAAGGCTGAAGATTCGATCGCGCTCGAGGCCGACGCCCACCATCTTTCTACCGATGTCTACACCTCGCTGGGAGTCACTTTCGGCCTCTTCCTTGTTTGGTTTACAGGCTGGCAAATCATCGATCCGTTGATGGCGATAGCCGTCGCTTTGTTGATTGGTCGTATCGGGTGGAAATTGACCCGCGACGCGAGCCGGCACTTGATGGATTATCGATTGCCGGAGCCCGAGGTCGACCAGATTCGCGAGATCCTGGACACGGAGACGCGCATTCAATCCTGGCATGATCTGCGGACACGGAAGTCGGGGAGCTATCGCCATATTGACCTGCATATTGTCTTACGGAGCGACTCATCGCTGATGGAAGCTCACGAGATCGCGGATGACCTCGAACGCCGCATAAGCAACCGGCTGAATGCAGCTCATGTGGTCATCCATACCGACCCCTTTGACGACTCGGTCACCCAGCCTAATCCATAGCAGAATATCAAGTTCCGATTCTCGCCGTATTAGCTCTTGTATCTTAAGTTTCTGCGGTATTTGTCGATATCCCAGAAAGATAGCGGAGAATCTCAGTGGGGGATTCTCTGGGAAAATAAACAGCTCGGTTCCGAAGGACTACGTGGTGCGACGGATCGTGGCTAGTTGGGAGAGGCGTCTTTTGAGGACGCAAGGGAAAACCGGTTCATAATGACAGCAATCGTCATTAGCATTGTTTCGCTGTTCATACAGGCATATGTCGTTTACGTAGCGGTTCGGCTGCTTATCAATACGCGCCATCGTGTCGCCTGGGGGTGTATCAGCGGCGGCCAGTTAATTATCTTACTCCGCCGGTGTTTCGAGTTGGCGGCTTACTTTGATCTTAACAACTTCGAGCCCAATCTCACCTATACTTTGATCAGCCTCGCGGTTTCCATCTGCATGGCGATAGGCATGCATTTGGCCAAGCAGATGATCGACCGGATGATGGACAGCAACGAACGACTGTCCATTTCCGAGGCATATCACCGCGGACTGATGGAATACGGCTCGGAAGCTATCTTCATTGTCAATCCGGAAGGCCGCTACATCAATGTCAATCCGCTCGGGCTCCAACTTGTCGGGTATACATTTGAGCAACTAACCAGGTTGACGATCCAGGATATCATTGATCCCGACGAGATAAAGCGGACTCCGTTGCGCTGGGAAGAATTGCGGCGGGGTGAACTGGTCATTTCGCGTCGAAAGTTCCGCAAGGCGGACGGTACTGCCATTTATGTCGAGATGCACTCGCGCAAACTCCCTGACGGCACCTATATGTCCTCAGTGCGAGATATCACGCATCACTATGACGCGATGGAACGCTTACAATTCCAGGCCAATCTCCTTGATACCGTGCAGCAGGCGGTCGTGGCATTCGGCCTCGACGGACGCATCACCTACTGCAACAAGTATGCGATCGAAATGTATCGTTGGCACGGGCGCCAGATATTAGGGTCCTTTGTCAGTGACATTTTGAAAACAAATCTGGACACCGAGATGCTCCAGCAGGTCCACGCGTGCCTGGTGGAAGGACGTCGTTGGACTGGTGAGATTCAGTACCAGGACACCCAGGGGAACTGGGCGCCGGCAATGCTGATCCAATCGCCTCTCTTTGACGCCGACTTGAAGCGGGTCGGCTCGATCGGTATCTCGTTCGATCTGACAGAACTTCAAGAGGCCGAACAAGCCGCGGTGCGGGCAGAGAATCTCCTGAGAGAATTCATCGATGCGGCGCCTTTTGGCGCGCATCATTACGAATTGAAACCGGACGGCCAGTTGATCTTCTCCGGGGCCAATAATGCGGCCGAGCGGATACTGCATGTCGATCACGCCCCTCTGGTCGGTAAACCGATTGAAGATGTCTTCCCCAGCCACTTAGAATCGAATATTCCCGAGATCTACCGATCGGTCGCTCTAACCGGCGTGCCGTGGGAAACTTCGCAGGTCCGCTACAGTGATGGGATTTTGGATGGCGCCTTCGAAGTATCAGCGATCCAGACCGGCCAGAACAGGATGGTTGCCCTTTTCAAGGATGTGACCGATCGCGTGCGCGCGGAAGAAGCGCTCAGACAGCGTGAGATCAGGCTGCAAACCATCAATGATATCGCGCGCGGCATCACCGAGCAGGAGTCGGTAGAATCTATCATCGAGCGCGCTCTGATGAGTATGTTCCAGGCCTATCCAAAATACCGAGTGGCCTTTGGCGAAGTGACGGATTCGGATCAACTGCGGTTCAAGCGGTCGCTGCAACCATCAGGACGAGGCAGCCTGATCGGCGTCAGTATCGAACTCGGTACGGATCAAGATACCTTGGAACGCCTTCGCCGTTCCGAGATACTCGCGATCTCATCATGTGATCCCGACGATGTGAACCAGAGGGAACTGGCGGCCTCACTCGGTTCCGTAGGAGCGGCGGCTCTGTTGGCCGTGCCGGTAATTCTGGACGGAAAACTTATTGGCACTCTCGGCTTCGACTGCGATACTCCTACCCCCTGGACCGAATATGAGATGAAGTTGCTGCTGGAAGTGGCCGGGTACCTTCAGATCGCCTATCGCGATCAACAGATGCAACAGGTGCGGGCGGACATGACGGAGTCACTGCGCCTGAGCGAAGAACGGTTCCGACAAGCACTGCGCAATTCGCCGGTTATCATGTTCCATCAGGATCGCGAGCTCCGCTATACGTGGAATTACAATCCCAAGGATGAGCAGGTCAATGCGTTCATTCTCGGACGGACCGATCACGAGATCCTCCCCTCTGAACTGGCGGATCGTTTCGTCGCGATAAAGCGGCAGGTGATGGCCACGCGCATTGGGCAGCGATTCGAGACCAATATCGAATTCATGGGGAGAACTACGTACTGGGATTGCACGATCGAACCGTTGCTTGACCACAGTGATGAAGTCATTGGTGTCACCGGCATCTCTTCGGAGATAACTCAGCACAAGCTCCTGGAGCGTGAACTTCGCATCTCCGAATCGCGATTCAAGACCCTGGCGGACAACCTGCCGGCGTATGTCTGGATAACCGACATGCAGGGACAGGTAACTTACTTCAACCGGCAGACCATAGACGCTTTGGGCGGCACCTTTGAGGATCTTAAGGGATCGCAGTGGCTGACCAAACTACATCCTGAAGATCGTCCGGCCTTTGAGCAGCTCCTGACTAACTCGCTCTCCGCTTGTTTGCCATTTGAATGCACGATTCGAGTCCGACGGTTTGACGGCCAATACCGATATGTTATCAATCGAGGTATCCCGCAATTCAACGCATCAGGAGAGCCGATCGGTTACGTTGGAACTTGCTTCGACATTACCGAACGGCTTGAGTCGGAACACCACTTCCGTGATATGGTCTCCAAACTGCGACTCGCTCTGCAGGCCGTTCAGTCGGGAACCTTTGAGTATGACATCGCCGGGAATCGGCTGGTCTGGTCTGAGGAGATGCAGCAGTTGTATGGCATCCCTGTCGGCACTTTCACCGGTTCCTTCAAAGAGTGGACGGACCGTCTCCTGCCAGAGGAATTGCAGGAAACGCTGTCCAAATTGGCGATGGATGTCTCCCGCGGCGGCGGAATGCGCAATCAGTTCCGTATCCGTCGCCTTGATACCGGTGAAATTCGCTGGCTGGAAGCATCCGGCGAGGTACAGTACGATAAGGCCGGCAATCCGTGCCGCATGATCGGCGTGAATACAGACATTACCGAGCGCAAACGCGCCGAGACCGAACTGCGCCATGCCGAGTATTTGAGCAACCGGATGCGTGAAGCATTCCTTGAGTTGAACCACTGCGAGACACTCGAAGAGACCCTTGAGCCACTACTACGGGCGGCGTTTGACCTCTCCGGTCTGAAGGCCGGAGGCATTTACCTGATAAACGGTGATAACGCCGAGTTGGAGCATCACGAGGGGTTGCCGGACGAGTTCCGCGGCATGGTCGGATCAATGCCTCTCGACACACCGCACGTTAAACTGGTGCTCTCGTCAGAGAAGCCTATCTATATGCCAGGGGACCTGCCCGCACTGAAAGCAGTTTGTGAGAGGTGTGGCATCAATCACATTTTCTCCTTCCCGCTACGTTCGGGACGCGGCGAAGTATTTGGCTTCCTCAATCTCGCGTCTTTCGATGCCGCGCCGCCATCGGAGCCGAATATTCTCGCGCTTGAAGCATTGGTCTCCGAGGTCGGGATCGTATTTCATCGCCTGCGCACAGAGCGCGCGCTGGAAGAGGCCTCGATCCGCACACGAATCCTGATCGATCAATCGCGCGACAGCATCTCGATCATTGCCCATGACGGCAGACTTGTCGAGCATAATCAACGTTTTGCCGAAATGCTCGGTTACACGCAGGAAGAGACCTCTTCCCTGTATGTCTGGGATTGGGACTGCCAATTGACCCGCGAGCGAATCCTCGAGTTGATCAACCAGCTTGGTTCGAGGGGAATGCTGTTTGAGACCTCTCATCGACGCAAGGATGGTTCCACCTACGCCGCCGAAGTGAGCGCTAGCGCGGTCTCGTTCGGTCAGGATAAACTGATCTTTTGCGTTTGCCGTGACATAACGGATAGAAAGAACTCCGAGACCGAGCGGGCGCATCTCGAAAGTCAACTCCGCCTGGCGCAGAAACTGGAGACCATCGGTACGATGGCGGCAGGGATCGCGCACGACTTCAATAACCTGCTGGTCCCGATAATTGGATACACCGAACTGGTGGCGTCAGAAAAGCAATCGGGCAAGTTTGCCGGGGAGTATTTGCAGGAAGTTCTCAAGGCCGCTTATCGGGCCAAAGGTCTGGTCGCGCACATTCTCGCCTTCAGTCGTCAGCAGACCGGCGAACGCAAGCCGGTACAAATAGAGACGATCATCACGGAGGTCGTGGCTGAACTGTCGCGCACTCTGGACAGCTCGATCCTCGTCAGATACAGCGCACCCGGGCAGACCTCGCCGGTCCTTATCGACCCGGGGCAGATCCAGCAGATCCTGATGAATCTGTGTGAGAACGCCGTGCACTCGATGGCGGAAGGCGGCGAACTTACAATACAATCCGCTCCCTTCACTCAATCTCCGCTGACCTGCCCAAACTGCAAACGTCGCTTGCATGGCAAGATGGTGGAAATTCAAGTGCGCGACACCGGGTGCGGTATGGACGAGGGGACACTCAAACGCATCTTCGACCCATTCTTCACGACCAAGGGAGTGGGTAAAGGGACCGGCCTTGGGCTGGCGGTGGCACACGGGATTGTAACGCAACACAGCGGACATATCTGCGCGGAAAGCAAACTCGGCCAGGGTACAACCTTCCACCTGTTCCTCCCGATCTCGCAAACTGAGCAGGTGACTCACCACAGCCCACAACCCGACTCTGCCGAGCGCGGCCATGAGTCGATTCTGATCATCGATGACGAACCATCCGTGGCCAACAGCCATGCCGCCAGCCTGAACAGCCTGGGGTATCGTGTGACCGTCGCCAGCGATCCACGCGCGGGCGTGACTTTGTTCCAGGATCGACCCGAGACCTTTGATTGCGTGCTGCTCGATCAGCGAATGCCCGAACTGACCGGCGATCAGGTCGCGGTGCAGTTGCTGCGAATCCGGCCGGACATACCGATCGTGATCTGTTCGGGATTCTCTGATTCGCTTAATCTGAAATGCGCACAGGATCTGGGGATCAGTGATGTGATCATGAAGCCGGTTATCGCGGCGGATTTGAGTAAGGCATTACGCAATGCGATGTCGCGCGCGACCGGGTCGTCCGTGTGACGCCTGGTACTCGCATTCTGGCGACTATTATGCTACTTTATTGACATCTTCGCTCTCTGATAGATTTCTACACCATGTCAAAGTTGTTGCGGGATAGTCTTCTCGCTGACCCACACGCATGCGTGTTGTCATTACCGTCACCAAAAAGTATAGCCCTTCACTTAACAAAGACTGGTTTATCCTTGACAATTCGGTCCATGAGCGATATCTTGCGGCGTAATCGAATTCAGATCAGGTGAGCAGGATCTCACAGTAATACAGTAGTTATTTCGGCTATCCGGGCGCGAATTGACGAGGTTCGACCGGGCGTGGTGTACTATCCCCCAGTCGAGCCTTAGGGTGGGAGGCTGAGAGAGTACGCGAAGAGTATGCCCAACGGTGTCGATTCCACTGGCGCCGCGCCTACCATCGGGTGCGAGCACTGTCCGTTGAATTCATTAATCGCCGAGACCGACCTTCGCCGGGCTATCCCTCAGTTTTTCACAATCGAGCATTCCGGAGACGATCACTGGACATTCCCTCGCCGGAACATTGTTCGCGCTAACGTGCGAACGGTGGTCTGTCGGAATCGCCCATTGGGCTTAACCACAGTGATTCTCGGAGGTAACGCATGATCTATTTGATTGACCCAAACACAGTTGGCAACGCCTGCACTCGGTTCTGCAGCACGAAGTGCGGTATCAAACCGCTCTACGGCGTGCCGGGACCGATTGAGGTATAATTCCACTCTAACCAAAGGAGACGATCATGATCTATTTGATCGACCCGAACATCGTTGGCAGTGTCTGCACAGCTTATGTAAAGAAGTGCAGCCCTCGCTATGTGCCGCTGTACGGCACCCCGGTATGATCTGATCATATCGGATTCAAGGCAACGATCCGGTGAGCGATCACTGGACGACCCGAAACGAAACACGAAACCCTAACTCTCGGAGACTCGGATGATCTATTTGATCGACCCGACTGTCGTCGGTAATGGCTGCAAGGTCTATTGCAAGACCCTGTGCGGCTGCAAGCCGGTGGCCGTGCCGCTTTATGGCGTGCCTGGCGACGAGATCTAATCTCTGTTTGTGACCCGACTATCAGTTGTCGCCAAAGATGAATGGACCCGCGTGGTATGCTTCTTATGGAGGTAACGCCTGATCTACCTGATCAACTCCATCGTACCGCCACACTTCCGGACAGATGAGGCACAGCGAAATATGATGGGTCATTTGAGATCGTGAATCGTAACGCGGGGAGGGGCCGTTCGCGACCCCTCCTCAATTAGAGAGACGAGAATATGCCCAAATTGTCACGCTATAATCAGTTCTATCCCTGGCGGGATGGATATTATCTGGCGTTCAATGCCCGCTCCGGGGCGGTTGCATTAATGACCGGTGAGAACTATGCCATGTATCAGCAACTTGGCGGAAAATTGGCCGGTGGTGCGACCGACGGGCTATCGTCTGAAGAACAAGCGCTGCTCAAACAGCTCGAATATGGCTTGTTTGTGCATGCCGATACGCTCGACGAGATCGAGCATCTCAAATTTACGCATCGCCAGGCCCGGTTCGATGATTCGACCCTCGGGCTGGTGATCGCTCCAACGATGGCCTGCAATATGGCCTGCCATTACTGCTTCGAAGAGAACAAGAAGGGGCGCATGACCCCGCAGATCACCGAAGCACTCCTGGCCTTTGTCGAGAAAAAGGCCCCCCACCTGACTACAGTGGATGTCAGTTGGTATGGTGGCGAACCGCTCCTCGCGCTCGATGTCATTGAGGATATCACCGAGTCCTTGCTGGACATGGGCAAAGTGCATAACTTCAAATATACCTCCTCGATGATCACCAATGGCTACCTGCTGACCAATGACGTGGTTGACCGGCTGGTCCGACTCAAAGTCGGCTCGGTGCAAGTGACGCTGGATGGCCCCTCACGGCTCCATAACAAAAAGCGGCCACTGAAAAACGGAAAAGACTCTTTCGACACGATTCTAAAGAATCTCCACTATGCCTCGACCAAGATCGGCGTGGGGATTCGCGTCAACGTCGACAAATCATTTGAGATTTCGATGGTTGCGGAACTCCTTGACCAGCTGGATGAAGCCGGTCTGCGCGACCGCGTCGGCGTATACTTCGGTCTAATAGAGGCCTCCACTTCCGCGTGCGCCAATATCACCGAAAGCTGCTACGAGATGTCAGACTTCTCCAAAGTTGAGATCGACTACTACGCCTTGTTGCTGCAACGTGGCTATAGAATAGACAAGCTTCCATCGCCATCCACTACCTTCTGCATGGCGCAGACGATCAACTCATTTCTGGTCGACCCAGATGGCGACACCTATCGGTGTTTCAACTATGTGGGAGACAAGTCAAAGTCATCGGGGAATATCAAGGACCCGATCAGTTTCGATAATCCGAATTTCACCAAGCTTTTCAAGTTTGATCCGTTCGAGGATGACCACTGCCTCGACTGCAATATTCTTCCGGTCTGCATGGGGAGCTGCCCGGCGCGGCGCGCCGACCGGGGACTGACACGCGACAAAATTTGTGAGAGTTGGAAATATAACCTGCAGCCTATGCTCGAGATCATCGGCTGGTCACGCCAGCAGGCACAGCAGAAAGCACTGGCGGCAAAGGAGACAGTATGAGCGAATTCAAATTCTATCCGTCGGCGGTCGTCTGGGAGATCACGTTCGCCTGCAACATGCGCTGTATCCACTGCGGCACGTCCGCGGGGAAGCGTCGTCCTGATGAACTGACGACCGACGAAGCGCTGAAACTGGTCGACGAACTGGCGGATCTCGGTTCCGAAGCTATCACCATTTCCGGCGGAGAACCACTCCTGCGCGAAGACTGGCCGTTACTCGCTCGTCGTATGAAAGAGCGCGGAGTCAAGGCGTATCTTATCACGAATGGCTATGCCATGACGCCGGAGATCGCCAAGACCATCGCGGATATCGGCATAAACAATGTCGGTATCAGCTTCGATGGCACCGAGCCGACTCACAATTACATTCGCCAGCGCCCGGATAGTTATCGTCGCTGCTTGAACGCCATGGATATGCTCCGTACGGCCGGCGCCAAGTACTGCGCTGTCACCCAGGTCTCCAATCTCAATTTGCATGAACTGGATCAGATCAAGGAAGACTTGATCGCCCACGGCTGCAAGGTCTGGCGCATCCAGATGACCACCGTCACCGGCCGGATGAAAGAAAATGCCAAGTCGGTGATGTCCATTGAGAACTATCCGTTGCTGGTTGACAAGATCCTCGATATCAAGAAGGACCCGCGCATCAAAGTTGATGTTGGCGAGAATATCGGCTACTACGGGTGCAAGGGAACCGAGCTGTGGGACGGTTTCCCGTATTTCGGCTGCTATGCCGGAACCCGTATCGCCGGGATAGAATCGAACGGCAACGTCAAGGGTTGCCTCTCCATGCCGGAAGAGTTTGTCGAAGGGAATATCCGCGACAGTTCTTTCACCGAGATATGGAACAACCCGAACGGCTTTGCTTACAACCGTCAGTTCACCAAAGACACGGCGACCGGCCATTGCCATGATTGCAAATACCTGCCGCTCTGTCGTGGTGGTTGCACGACTACGTCTGTGTCCGCCAGCGGCAAGCGCGCCGAGAACCCGTACTGCATGTACCATATCGAGAAGCAGAAGGGGATCGAGCCGGTCGACACCGAGTATGTCGCCAACGTGCTGCAGCAGGTCCGTGAAATGGAATCTGCCGCGATTAACAAGAGCAAGGCGGTGTGAACACTCAGCCGCCATCGATTCTGATCGCCTACCCGTCCTGTTTCCATTATCCGGATTTTATGGGACGGGTAGAGATCAAGACATCGCAGGTGTTGCTGGCATCGTATCTTGCTCAGTTTTTTCCGGTCGAGTACGCCGATTTTGAGATAACCATCGGCCGCCCGGAATCTCCGGTTCAGTTGAGCCGGTTCCACCGAAAGGTCCGCCAATTCCTCAGCGAGAGGCCGGTTGACATACTGGCCCTCTCCTGCTGGACCTCACTCTCCTGGCAGGCGACGATGGCGGTCGCGCGCATCTGGCGCGAGCTGTACCCCGATAAACTGATCGTTATCGGCGGTTATCACCCATCCGCCCGCCCCGATGATTTCACAACCCCCGACAACTTGATCGACTACATCATCTGTGGCGAGGGGGAACTGGCACTTGAATCCATCGCGCGGGAGTTCCCGACCAAAGGTCGACCAGAGAAAACGACCGTGGTCCAGGCGCCGACCATTCATCCGGATCAGTTTGTCGGCTACAATTGGGATCTGGTGGAGTCGTTTGTGCGTGAAAACCTTCCCAATGGCCTCACCGAGTTCTGCATTTACCTTTCCCGCGGCTGCCCATTCGGCTGTGCATTCTGTATGGAAGCGATGAAAGACCGCCGCTGGCGACCGTATTCGGTTGAGCAGTCGATCGAAGAGATTGAGCGCGCAGTGGCGCGATTCAATCTTCATGCGGTAGCCATTGCCGATGCCTGCTTTGGGGTTCGACCCGCCTGGCGAAAGCAGTTCCTCCGAGAACTGGTTAAGCGCAAACCGAATTACTGGGTGGTTGTTGAGACCCGTCCGGAGTATTTGGATGACGAGGATATCGGTCTGCTGGCGGAACTAAAATGCGAGATCCAGCTCGGCATTGAGAGCTGCTCCCCTGCCATGCTCCGAATCATGAACAAAACAAAAACGCCGGAGCGGTTCCTGGCGCACTTCCGTAAGATCAGTCATCTGATGACGGACCACAAAATACTGCACCGTGCCAATCTTCTGTTCAATCATCCGGGAGAAACACGCCAAACGGTTGACGAAACGCTGGCCTTCATCGACGAAGAACTGAAGCGGGATTCTTCTTACCTCATCTGGGCGCCGGTCGGATATATGCACTTCCCCGGGTGCGATCTGGACAGAAATCGCGTATCTTACGAACAGCAGTATGGCTGCCGGGTCGACAAACCCGAGTGGTGGAAAGGTGAGGAAGATCAGTATTACGCCTCGTCGCTCTGTTCACCGTCCTCGGATCTCGACAACGGCAATCGGGACTACTGGAAGCATCAGATCGAGGCACGAGATGAAGCGATGAGATCCGCGCTCGCGCCCCTGGCTTTCCGGTTTGCGGCGCGGAAATACAACATGTGGTGGATGGATGATCATCGGTTCAGTAAAGCGTAAGCGCCTCTGGGGATACCTTCGTCCCTACTGGGGTCTGGAGTTCCTGACCCTGCTGACAATGGGGGTCATTGCCTTGCTGTCGCTGGCCCTGCCAATAGCTATCCAGTACATGATCGACACGCTCATTCCCGGTCTTGTCGCACGGGAGAACGAAACGGTCGATGTTCAGCCGGTCATACTATTCGTCCTCCTGCTCCTCGGACTCTACATCGGAGTGGTGATCTTCGGCTGGATGCGGGACTGGATGGTCGCGCGGGTCGGAGCGAGCATTGTCCGCGATATCCGCTCACAGCTTTTCGCGCACCTACAACGACTCTCTCTCAAATTCCATCAGGATCATCAGGTCGGCGAAGTGATGTCGCGACTTCTGTCCGATGTCAGTCGTATCCAGGATCTGTTGACCTCTACCCTGTTGATGTTCCTGACGAATATCCTGATGCTGGTCGCGGTCGTCACCTATCTGTTGATGACCAACTGGATGTTGACAGTTGTCGCCTTGATCCCGGTTCCCCTGACTATCGTCATGGCCAATCGATATGGCCGTCGACTCAATTTCTTCGCCACCCAGATACAGCAGACGCTGGCCAGCCTGACTGCGCGACTTCAGGAGAGTCTGGTCTCCGTCAAAACGATCAAAGCGTTCGGACAGGAGGAACGGGAGAAAGGGCGGGTCGACCGCGTACTCAACTCTCTGACCGGACTGTTCGTTAAGAACAGCGTCACCAACTCCCTGGCGGTCAATCTGACACACTTCGTCAATATGATCGGCCCGGTCATTGTGCTCGGCTGGGGCGTCTATCTGGTGGCGGCTGGCTCGATGAAACTCGGTGAATTGATCGCGTTCTACATTCTGCTGAATTATCTCTATTCCCCTATTCACTCACTCGCCGAGACGAACTTGGCCGTGCAATCATCGATGGCCTCGGTCGATCGCGTCTTCGAGTATTTGGACCTTCCCGAGTCGGTCACCGAATCGCCGAATCCTGTCACGCTCAAGGGTCCGCGTGGCGAGATCATCCTTCGTGGAGTCAACTTCACCTATGGCGGCAGCGGCTTCCAGATGCAGGATATCTCGCTGCATATCCGCGCTAAAGAGAAGGTGGCGCTGGTGGGACCATCCGGCTCCGGCAAAACGACCGTCATTAATCTGGTGATGCGCTTTTTCGACCCGGACAGCGGCGAAATACTTTTCGATGGCGTCAATTTGCGTGATCTCTCCCTGCAGTCTCTTCGTGACCATATCGCCCTGGTCGAACAGGATCCGGTGCTGTTCAAGATGAGGATCGCCGAGAATATCGCGTACGGTCTGCCATCGGCGACAGAGGAACAGGTGATCGCGGCGGCCAAAGTCGCCAATATTCATGACTTCATTATGGGACTGCCCAACGGCTACCAGACGGAGGTGGGAGAACGCGGCGTAACGGTTTCAGGCGGGGAACGTCAGCGCCTCTGTCTTGCCCGCGCGATAATCAAGGATCCGACGTTGTTGATCCTGGATGAAGCGACCTCGGCTCTGGACTCCCAGTCAGAGTTTCTTATTCAAGACTCGCTGAAGAAAGTACTTGCGGACAAAACCGCGATCATCATCGCGCACCGTCTCTCCACTGTCCAGCACGCCGACAGGATCATCGCCATGGAGAATGGTAGAATAATCGATCAAGGGAAGCATGACGAGCTGACCGCCCGCTGCCCGCTCTATCGCGAACTGGCGGCCAAGCAATTGCTGCTCTGATCCTCCTCCGTCGCGTTATTTCTTCTTCTGCTGTTTGGAATTCTCAAGAGTTATCAGGTCGACCATTCGATACCCCAGCGTGGTGTCGATCGCCATCAGACGATAGAGCATCGAATCGGCCTGTGCCCCCCGGCCGGTCATGGCATACATCACGCCCAGCGAAATCATGCCATTGTGATACGTTGAATCCAGCTTGACCACCTGCTCAAACTGCTCCAGAGCGTCCTGATACCGGCCACGCGTGACATAGAGCACACCAAGCGTTTGCCGACAGTCGCGGCAGGTGCTGTCACGAGCGATTGATTCGCGATAGTCGGATTCCGCTTCGCCGAGGCGCCGAAGATTCTGCCGCGCGTAGCCTCGCTGATAGTAGAGCTTGCTCGTCTTCCCGCCGAGCTTGATAGCGCGCGTATAGTAGACATCGGCGGAATCATACCGGCGATCCTGAGCAAAGCAGTCGCCGAGGATCATGGGAATATCAACGGTAGTGGTATCCAGTGCGATCGCCTGCTTCGCGAGTTTCATCGCTTCAGCGTTTCGCCCAAGCCGGGAATATTCCAGCGCGAGGTTGGTCAGGTAGGTCGGATTGTTCGGCTTGATCTGCAGAGCGCGTTCGAAGTAGCTGGCCGCCGTATCTGGGTGCTCCCGGTTAGAATAGATCGTCCCCAGATTATTGAGGATAGAAGGATCATTCGGCGCAAGACCTTCCGCGCGCTTGAGGAGTGTCACCGCCCCCTTCCGGTCGCCCGCCATAGAAAGCAACATGGCGAGATTCCGCAGGGTCTCGACATTGCTGGAATCAAGTTGATAGGCCGCGTCGTAGTAATCGCGCGCTTTGATATACTCTTTCTGGTTCATGGCGAGCCCCGCCTTGACCAGCAGAGTCTGGAGCGAATCCGGCCGCCCCGTTGTGGGTGTCACCTGGAGCAGGGACAAGAATGATATGGCGATTAAAGTCAGGAACATGGTCATGCTTTTCCTTCTACCCCAAGATAGCCGGATTCGACCGAATTGTCATCGATTTTGCTCCCCTCCTGAACAGGCGCCGGGGTAACAAAAAGGGCCCGCAAAAACGGGCCCTGCATATCTCAACCGCTCCTGGCGGCTACTTCATCTTCTTTTGTGGATGGTTGTTCACGAGGGCAAACGAAAGGAACTCCAACTCCATCGACATATTCTCGTTCCGCAGGTAGACATCCTCCGGCACTCTCAGATTGAGCGGGGCGAAATTGAGGATCGCCTTGATGCCCCCCTTGATGACATCATCAACTATGTACTGCGCGACCGTCGCCGGCACCGCCAGTACTACCATCTCGATCTTTGCGTCGCGAAGTTCGGTCTCCAGATTGCGGATATCCGAAACAATTATCCCCTTGTGGTTGGAGCCGATCTTCCGCTGGTCGTTATCAAACAGCTTCACGATCTGGAAGCCCTGCTTCGAGAACTCCTTGTAGCTGACCAGGGCCGAGCCGATATTACCGACTCCGACCAGAGCGACACGCCAGGTACGATCGAGTCCCAGGATTCCGGCGATCTGCGCTTTCAACTCCGCCACCGGATAACCCAACCCGCGGGTACCAAACGAACCGAAAAACGACAGATCTTTGCGGACCTGCGCCGGGGTCAGTTTCTCCCGTTTGGCGAGCTCTTTCGAGGATACCGTTTCGTAATTCTCTTTTTGAAGGAGAGAGAGCGCCCGGTAATACATCGACAGTCGGTGGATAGTTGACTCGGAGATGCGCTTCTTTGCCATCGGCATCGGAGCATTTGTCATTGGCTGATCTCCATAAAATTATACAGAATCGTCGCTTATGTGAAAAGCTTCACAAAAATGAGTATAGGGCTGACTCAACAGCCTGTCAAGTGAAACTTTTAACAATTATGGCGGTCTCAAAAGGGGGGTTACCCCTTGCCGCCGTAGCTTGTACTTGGATTATCGGCAGACCGAGCGATAGATATAAGAGGTCTATGTTATAATAATTCGTGGGATGGCCGGAGAAAGCCGCGCCAGTATTTCGTAGTTGATCGTTCCCACCCAACTTCCAAGTTGCTCAGCCGTCAGTTTCTCCCTTTTCGCCTGCCCGATCAGGATAACTGGCTCTTCCAGTCTGACACCTGGAATGTCAGTTATATCGACCATCATCAGATTCATGCAGATTCGACCTCGCACGGGAGCCCGTTTCCCCCGGATCAGCACATGGGCCTGGTTGGAGAGCGCACGGTCGTAGCCATCGTAATAGCCGACCGGAAGGACTGCAAGCTTGGTCGGCGTGGTGGTGCGGTAGGTGCAGCCGTAGCCGATGAATGAATCTGCCGGTACATTCTTTATCTGAGTCACCCGAGTTTTCCAGGTCAGCACCGGTTTGAGGATGTTGTTGGATTTTCCCTGCAAACGGTAACTGAGGTAGGTCTCTTTGGAGGGCCAGTGGCCGTACATGGCGAGTCCCGGGCGAACCAGATCGAAGCGAGTCTTTTCGAATAACAACAGCGCGGCGGACGATGCGGTATGCTTGTATTTCGGCTTCAATCCATTTCGCGAGAGAGCAGCCACCATCCGAGTGAAATTGCTCAACTGGAACTGGGCATACTCGTGGCTGGTGGTATCCTCAATATTGGCGAAATGCATGCTCGCCCCCTGCAGGATCAGCCCGCGATATTTCTTGTAGAGAGAGATAAAGCCGGGGAGTTCCTTTTCTGTCACCCCTTGGCGGTTGGTGCCGGTCTCCAGTTTAAGGTGAGTGAGGATCCTGGTCTTATGTTTGTCCGCCAGTTTGCCCAAACGGGTAATGATCTCTTTGCTGGTGACAACCGGCTCCAAATCATAGTCGATCGCCGCCTCAGCCTCGGCAAGCGGGAGCGGCCCGAGAACCATGATTCTGCGATCCCATCCGGCCTGTCGACAGACGATCGCTTCCTCCAGTGAATGCACTGAAACGTAGGGGATATCTTCGCGCTCCAATAGGAGCGAGATGACCTCTGGTAAGCCGTGACCGTAGGCATCGGCCTTGACCGACGGGGCAATCAGCCGTCCACGCGCAAGTTTCTTCAGCGCAGTAAGATTATGATTGAGCGCCGAGCGCGACAGCTCGATCCATTGGAGGAGATGGGAATTAGGCATGCCAAAATGTATTACTCAATAGTCGGCGCACGCCAATAAAAAACTATGAATTGATTCTCGCGACCGAGATTCAGCGCAGTCTAATATCTCGACGACCGACGAAAAGACCACTGGACGCTTGCGTCAATTTCACTATGTGTGAAGTTGCTGACCCGTCTCGCGGTGCCTCTATGAAAGGATCGCCGTGAAAGAGGAAATCCTCAACGTAGTAACCAATGCTGTCATTTTCTGGCTTGACTACACAGTGAATGTGCGCGGGGATATTGCTGTTAGGGTATGAGGCTGGCTTGATGGTCCTGAACCGGTATTCACCTCGCTCATTCGTTTTCAGCCATCCGCGAAGATAACCATGCCAGTACGCGTGACTCGTACGAGAATCACTTGACCGATGAGGATAAACTCCTTTGGCGTTGGTGTGGTAAAGATAGACGATCGTGTTGGCGGCGGGCGTAACCCCATCAGCTTTCAATATTAGTCCACTGATCTCAATGCGCTCACCAGGTTCGGATGAATCCGCGATAGCAATATTCCAATTGAGCACGGCCGGCGTATCGAGAACCGGGCACCACTCACAGGCGGGGCGTTGCGCCAGCAGCGACATTGGCATGAACAATAACAGAAATGCAATAACTCGAACAGATAACATACGGCAGCTCCTCAAGCCTATGTAAATGGAGTATACCTCTCCATTTATCAGTGAAGACGTACTTCGGTTATTTATTGTTTCAAAACAAGTTAGGCAAACCAGTCGAGGTCACATCTGGCTCCCTTCCCCCCTCAAAAAACCTTTTGCAAATGTTGATATCTTAGCTACATTTAGCGGCTCTAAAGGAATCTGAGACATGAAATTCGACGCGTTAAAAGACGATTATTCACAGCCGAAAGCCGAAGACGCAGTCCTGACATTCTGGGACCAGCAGGAAGTTTTCCATAAGGCCCAGGCCGCACATAAGGATAAGCCGCACTTCGTCTTCTACGAAGGCCCACCGACCGCCAACGGCCGCCCCGGGATCCATCACGTCATCTCCCGCACGGTCAAAGATCTGGTCTGCCGCTACAAATACATGCAGGGGTTCCGGGTCGACCGCAAGGGGGGCTGGGACACACACGGTCTACCAGTTGAAATTGAGGTCGAAAAACAGCTCAAGCTCGACTCCAAGCAGAAGATCGTCGAATACGGCATCGACAAGTTCAACCAGAAATGCCGCGAGTCGGTCTTCAAATACCTCGCCGACTGGAATGAGATAACGCGCAAGATCGGCTACTGGCTGGATCTCGATGATGCCTATATCACGCTGAAGAACGAATATATCGAATCGGTCTGGTGGATCCTGAAAAACTACTACGACCGCGACCTGCTCTACAAGGGGTACAAGACCGTCCCCTTCTGCCCTCGCTGCGGCACCGGCCTATCCTCGCATGAGGTTGCCCAGGGGTATGATCTAGTCAAAGATCCTTCGGTCTATGTGAAGGTCAAAGCCGCCGATTCCGATTTCAGCTATCTGGTCTGGACCACCACCCCCTGGACTCTCCCCTCCAACGCCGCGCTCTGTATGCGGCCGGATGCCGACTATGTGATGGTCGAGCATGAAGGGGAAAAGCTGGTGCTGGCCGAAGCTCTGGTCGCCAAGCTATTCGGCGAAGAGAAAACTCCGCTCGAAAAGCGCAAAGGCTCAGAGTTCGCCAAGCGGAAATATATCCCGCTCTTTGACACGTTCAAGCGTGAAGCCGACAAGGCGTTTTACGTCATCACCGGCGAGTTTGTCACGATGGAAGACGGCACCGGGATAGTGCATATCGCCCCCGGTTATGGCGCGGATGACTACGAGGTCGGGCGCGCGTACAATCTGCCGGTCTTCCAGGCGGTCGAGGCCAACGGCCACTTCAAGGAAGGGACCGGCCCGTACGCCGGCATGTTTATCAAAGACGCCGACCCGATCATCATCAAAGATATGAAGATCGCCGGCCAGCTCTTCAAGAAAGAGATATACGAACATAACTACCCATTCTGCTGGCGCTGTGACTCGCCTCTGATATACATAGCGCGCCAGAGCTGGTACATACGAACGACCCAGTTCCGCGAGCAGTTGATACGGAATTCCAACGCCATCAACTGGGTGCCGGATGAGATACGGACCGGCCGTATGCTCAACTGGCTGGAGAACAATGTCGACTGGGCGCTGTCGCGTGAACGGTTCTGGGGGACTCCCCTGCCGATCTGGATATGCGACAATCAGGCCTGCGGAAAAATGCGCGGCGTTGGCTCGGTTGAGCAGTTGGTCAATGAAGCGGCCGACCCGAAGTGGAAACAGCTCGCGGCCGAGGATAAGCTCGACCTGCACCGCCCGACGATCGACGAAATCAAGCTGAAGTGCGAGTGCGGCGGTACAATGTCGCGTGTCCCGGAACTGATCGATGTCTGGTTTGATTCGGGCGCCATGCCGTTTGCGCAGTGGCACTATCCATTCGAGCACCAGGCACAGTTCAAAGAGAAATATCCAGCGGATTTCATCTCCGAAGCGGTCGACCAGACCCGCGGATGGTTCTATTCGCTGATAGCGATATCAACCATGCTCTCCGAAGTGCGCGACGATCTCCCTAAGGGAGCGTCGTTCAAGAATGTCGTCGTGCTCGAGTTCATACTCGACAAAGAAGGCAAAAAGATGTCGAAGCATAAGGGGAACGTGGTTGACCCCTTTGCGACAGTAGCCAAATATGGCGCCGATCCGGTGCGGTGGTATCTGGTCGCCAATTCCAACCTTTGGCTGCCGACCAATTTCGATGAAAACGGCCTGGCCGAGGTCTGCCGCAAGTACTTTGACACGTTGCGCAATACGTACAGCTTCTTTGCGCTCTACGCGAATATCGACAATATCACCGACCGCGCCCATCAGGCCGGGGTGACGATAGAGAAATTCCTCGAATCCAAAGCTGGCGCGCCGGAGACACTGGATAGATGGGCTATGTCCCGCTATCACTCGCTGGTGAGGTCGGTGAATGAGGACCTCGACAAGTATGAGATCACTCGCCCCGTGCGAAAGATCCAGTCATTTGTGATAGATGACCTCTCCAACTGGTATGTCCGGTTGAATCGCCGTCGGTTCTGGGCCAAGGAGGACGATCCCTCCAAGATGCGGGCCTACCTGACGCTTTATCGCATCCTTGAAGGGGTCAGTCGACTGACCGCCCCCGTAACGCCGTTTACCTCGGAACTGCTCTGGAAAGAGCTGGCCGGTGAAAAGCGGATGGAGCATGGGATGCCGCTTTCGGTCCATATGACCTCCTTCCCCGCCGCGGATATAGCGCAGATCGACGAGACCCTCGACAGCACCATGGAAATGGTGAGAGATATAGTCTCCTTAGGTCGTGCGGCCCGGTCTCGAAAGAACCTCAAGGTTCGCCAGCCGCTGTCGAAATTGTTGGTTGGAGTCAAGTCTGACGCCGAGTTCGCACGCTTGAGTGAATATATCGATATCATCGAAGACGAATTGAACGTTAAAGAAGTGCTCCCCTCCACCGAGCTGGGGAACTACGTCACCTATGGCGCGAAGCTGAATTTCAAAGTGGCGGGACCGAAACTTGGAGCGCACGTTAAGACGGCGCAGGCGTATATCGCCGGTCTCACCAGCGAACAGGCTCGCCAGTTCGAGCAGTCCGGCAAGTTGGCTATTCCGACTGACGGCGGTCCGGTCAGCTTGACGACTGAGGATGTCGAAATTCAGAAGACCGAGAAGGATGGTTTCGCGGTAGAAAGCAGTGGCCCCTTGACTGTTGCGCTGGTGACGGAACTATCGCAGGATCTGGTCGACGAAGGGTTCGCCCGCGAGATGGTGAACAAGATACAGAATATGCGGAAAAACTCTGGCTTTGATGTGACTGACCATATATCGATACGGATGAGCGGCACCGCGCCGCTCCGTGCGGCCGCCGGCCGTTTTGACGAATTTATCCGCCGGGAAACCCTGGCCCGCTCAATTGAGTTCTTGGATACGAATGGTTTCGATGGCGGCACGCAGTGGAACATAAATGGTGAAACCGCCGCGATCGCGGTAGAGAAACTTTAACAGCGGGAGAGTCGAATGGCTCTGAAAGAAGCGGATCTCAAGAAGTACGAACAGTTGTTGCTCGCCAAAAAACGCGAGTTGCTCGAAGAGCTGGGGATCATCCAGGATACCCATATCGGCACTTCGATCAAGGAGTCGACCGGCGATCTCTCTTCGTACTCATATCATATGGCCGATCAGGGAACCGAGACCATGGATCGCGAAATGGCGTTCATGATGGCCTCCAAGCAGGGACGCCTGATCTACCATATCGACGAAGCGCTGCGTCGCATCAAAGACGGCACCTACGGCGTCTGCCAAAGCTGTAACAAGAATATCGGCGCGGCCAGACTTGAAGCGGTCCCGCATGCCCGCCTCTGTATCGATTGCAAGTCGCGCGAAGAGGATGCGAAAACTGGCAAAGCCTAACTCCTCCTTCCTCATCTGGGCCGCGGTCATTATTCTAGTGGTGGCCGCCGCAGACCAGATCACCAAAGTCTGGGCGGTCGATACGCTGACCGGCCAGCCATCCATCACCGTCCTCGGAGATTTCTTCAAGTTCACCCTCGTCTATAACGAAGGGGGCGCGATGGGAACCAGCTTCGGTTCCTCCACCTGGTACCTGATCATCGCGCTGATAATCATCCCGCTCCTGCTGTATTACTTGTATCTCTATCGGGCGATGGCCTCATTCGCTATTCCGCTGGCGTTCATCTGCGGCGGCGCGATCGGCAACCTGATTGATCGCATTCGCATTGGCAAGGTAGTTGACTTCATCGATGTCGATTTCTTCAATATCAATTTTCTCGGACTGCATATCGACCGATGGTGGACATTCAATATCGCCGACTCAGCCATCAGTTGCGCCCTGGTCTTTCTCTTGATCAAGGTGCTCTTCCACAAGCCGCCGAAACCTGCGGCGGAAGATATCTCCTCCCCTGTTACTGATTCGCAGTAAACGTTCATCGAAACAGCTTCTTGGGTTCGGACCTTCTCTGGCAATGGTATTGGTCTGTGCTTGAACGCGCATGACAGTTCACCTCGGTCTTTGGATTTGAGTTAATTTGAAACCGGGAGGTCTGCGGATGTACCGTAATCGATTCCCCTCATCCGGCCCGACTTCGGCGGACGCCACCTTCTCCCAAAGGGCGAAGGGCTTTTCCCCTCTCCCTTTGGGAGAGGGTGCCTCGAAGAGGCGGGTGAGGGAATCAGCAAATTGTCGCGAGCCAAGGTTCCTGACCTACGGCTCACCTCTCTCCCCTATCCAAAAGAAAAGCCCCGGCGGGGCCGGGGCTTTTCAAAACGGACTCTGCGTCAACGTTACTTGAGCAGGACCATCTTCTTCGTGCTGCTGAAGGCACCGGCATTCAACTTGTAGAAGTAGATACCAGAGGAGACTTCATTAGCATTCCAGATCACCTGGTGCATACCAGCTTCTTCAGTTCCCTCGAAGGTCGTGACAACCTGACCGGTGACGTTATAAATCGTCAGGGTGTAGTTGCTGGCGACCGGCAGAGCGAACTCAATCGTGGTAGCCGGGTTGAACGGGTTCGGATAGTTCTGAGCCAGGCCGAAGTGCTTCGGAATGATCTTTCCGGCAACCGGCTGACCCTGGACAGTAGCCATTTCGATGGACACGATGTTACCATTCAGGCCGGTCAGGAACGTGCCTGAGAATCCGGTGATGTTGGTAACGTTTTCGTCGATCACTGGCGAAACCAGGATGCGAGTGTTCGTGCCGTCAAAGGCATACTGCATACCAACGTTCTGAGCGGTCAGAACAGGCGTGACATCGCCAGACACCACGACGAAAGCGGCACCCAGATCGACACCGTCGATCGCGAGTACGCCGTTTTCAAACGTGTAGTTGGCATTCACAGCCGCAACCTTATCGTACGGAAGCTCGTCGCCCACGACCACACGGATCAAGTAGACGAGGTCGGCAACCGTCAACGTCAGTCCATCAGCGTTCGCGTCGGTAGCCGCCACCTGACCGGCCTGGTTGATCGTGAAGACCCCAAGACCGTAGATGAAGTACCGCGAGAACAGAACCGCGTCAGCGATTTCGTATGCGAATTCGTTCAGGTTGATGTCGCCACGGGCGTCGATCGAGTCGGCGCAGACGATATCAACACCGCCGTTGAAGAAGTCAACGATGCGCCACGTGGACGGCTTGCCAGGAGTGAACAGATCGCACTCTTCCTGGGCGCCGAACGTGGTCGGGAATTCGATACCAGCAGTCGCTTCGATATGGAAGTACGGATCGCCACCGCCGTACCCGTACACATAACGGGAGATAAGCAGGGAGTCACCGTCGACCGACGACAGACCGTTGTCACCGCAGTCGATCCAGAAGAACTCGATCGGGGCGTACTGGCATTCCAGAGTCCGGTCGTTGGAGACCAGGAACTTCAGGGTAGCGATTACGCTATCGAGGCCCGGAGGCGGCGGATAGTTAGTAAAGCAATCCGGATGGTTGTTACCATTGTTGGTCTCGGCGATGGAGACGATACGGACAAGTCCGCTCGGGCAGCCGCCGTTGCAGTTGCCATCAGCGCCGAAACGATAGGTGAAGTATTCCCATCCGCAATCAGTGATGAACCCACCCGGGAGCACCTCAGTGAGGGTCAGGGCAGAGTTGTCATACTTGATCAGGAGGTCGAAACCGCCGATCGGGTAGTTGGTGCCAAGAACGATGTCAACCATCGCAAACTCACCCTGAAGCTGGTTGTGGATCTTTTCGATCACGACCTTACCCCAGTTGACATTGATCGTGACGGAGCACGTGTCAGCGTTGGAGGGGCTGCATGGCGAGCAGACGTTGGCGCTATCCGTGACCATCACGACGAGCGTGAAGGAACCAAGATAGGCGATGTCATCGTTGACGGTCGGCCAGCTGAATACGCCGGTCGCCGGGTTCATGGTCACCGTTCCCGGGCCGTTGAAGCTCACTACGCTATAGATAAGCGGCTTCGGGCCGGCATCGGCATCAGTCGCGTTGACATCACCGGAAGCGACGTCACCCAATGTGATCATGATCGGGCTAGCCGGGCAGGTGATGACAGGGACTTTATTCTGGACGCAGATCGTGAATGACGTCTGGGCCGAGGAACCGCACTTGTCGGTAACCGAAATGGTCACGTTATGGGTGCAGACATCAGCGCCAGTGGTCAGCCAGGAAATGGCGCCAGTGGCAGGATTTACGGTCATAGCGGCCGGACCAGCAACCTTGGCATAGGTCAAGGTTTCGCAGCCATTGGCGGCATCAGCATCGGTACCCACGGCGGTCGCCGTGAAGGTAGAGCCCCAATACAATGTGCCGTTCGGGATGGCAGCGATGGTCGGCGCGAGGTTGGTGATCGTCACCGTACCATTATTCACGACAACCGGAAGAATGGTAGAGGTGGCGGCATCAACAAACTGGGTGGTTACAGTTGCCGGGATCGGATAGTCGAAAACGCCGCCCTGAAGGGTACCAGAACCTGAGCAGACGTCATTGGTTCTATAGTTTATCCGGCCGACAACATGAGTTCCTTGTGCTAACGCTCCAGCGCTCGGATTGAGCAACATAGCGGCAATGCGAATCGTATCGGGCAAGGTACCGTCCACACCAGACGTATCATCCACCACTCGATCGGTCAGAGCTGTAAAGCCCGCGTCGAAGGTGAAGATGCTGCCTGGAAGCGGTAACGTAACGTTACCATCAACCACAACTACGATCTCTATCGCGCTCACCGAATCAGCAGAAACGATCGCCGTCACGTTGGACGCGGAGTTGAAGCACCGCGGCAGCGTTTTGGACTCGAACGTCACCTGATTCGCGAACGCCATAGACGAGGCGAATACCACTAAAAAGGAGATCAGCATCAAAGAATATAAATTTCTTTTTTGCATCATTTAATGCTCCTTTAAGAACCTAAAGGTCATCGAAGTTTGGGTTATCTTCCCGAGATGCCCCAGGATGACTTACCCCTAAGTTTCCGATATGAATCTCATAAGAGATCGGGTATCGGACCCGTCAGATCTCAGATGTCTCATGTGCTGGTGATGCGCCAACGGCACAACGTCACACGGACTGACTGAATTACTGATCAAAGTGAATATTGAGTCTTGATAAAACCGTACGGACAGACTTATCCGCTTAGGTTTCAAACTCGTTTGATTAAACCTGAAGGTCGAGCTTTCGATACGCTAACGTTAATGTTGTTTTAACGTTACCAAAGGTGCTGCAGATTCAAAACAGAAGCGTTATTCACACAACTATTTCCCTAGACGCCCCCAACATAGCACCATACCCTGATTTTGTCAAGAGAAAACTCGAGATCCTTCGCCGGAAAGACAGCTACTATAGGCCATAGTATTAAAATCGGTCGAATCACGTGGCCGGGCCGCCGGCCAATGTGGATCAGAAATTGGCCCAGGCAACGGCGGCAAAGACGCTGGGAGAGATCTTCTCGGCGTGTCCATTCGACACGGATGAGCGCCGGGAAGCGGGAGCACGCCGGGGAAGCTATAATGAGGAGCTAAGAGACTAATCGCGGGCCTTGGCTTTCCTATTATGTGAATAAAGTCACATATGACGTCCTTACAACCCCGCGTCGCTTCGTGGCCCTCAACCGACTCGACGCTCCGAGCTTGTGATTGCATTCACATGTTTTACCGGCCCCTGAAACTGACTAACATGGAGCAAATTGAGGGCAGAGCTGGCCGGCCAAAAGCTGGCCAGACGCTGCTCCGCGAGGTGGGGGATAGCACTCCGCAACGAGCTTTGGTCCGAGGTCTGCTCCTCAGATCGGCCGATTTCACGGCTAGGCTTTGGCCTCGGATAATCTGCCTATTTCGTTCTGGAAAATCGCCGGAGATTAGCTTCGACTACTCAAACCAGTCCAATCGCCGATTGGTGAAATAGCTCACAAATGACTATCGCAGCACCTGACCCCTCCATCCCATCTTGCTTGTGAATATCGTCACAAGCGATTCCTTCCGAAGCCCCCATGTGTAATTGGGCCGATTAACCTTTGAGTCGGGCAGAGTACGTCAGAGTCCGGAAACGGAGGGAACGCTAAAACCGGTAGGAGATACCGGCGGACACCAGGACTGCCCGGTTATCCTCAGCCTCCAGGTCGTGCCATTCCCAGGTTGAGGACAACAAGAGGTTAAGATCGACATGCTTCCAAAGCAGACAATTCCCCATTAGCATCAACTCATAGAAGCTGAAATCTGACTGGTATTCGCTGGTCTGGTCGAGAGTCCGCTTGCCGACTCGGTTCTCGGCCGACAGGAACAGACCCCGAGTTGTCACCAGATTCAGCTCCAGTAACCCCGCGGTTTCAAGGTAGTCCTCAGTTGTGCTGTCGGTCCCGGCGGCCTGATTGAGAAGCTCCCAGTCCGGCCCCGCAGCCAGTTCCAGATTTCCAATGGTTAGCCCGGCGGTGACATTCCCCCTGAGCCGGGTGTAGTCGACATTGAGCGGATCCGTCGGATCGTACGAGGTGATATCAAGCTCCAGCAACTGCCCGGAGAAGTAGCCGCGTCCAAAGTCGACCCTGCTCCGGGAGTCGAGTTCAAACCGGGCGTGGTCATCATCACTGCCAGACCGGTTGTAATCCCGTTTTTCCCAGCGGGTCAGGAGGTCGAACTGCAGCCGCGAGAGTAGACCGGAGAAGGCGCCCTCGACCCCATACGACCGGTAATTGAGGGTTGTCGAGTCTGAGACCTGACGGTCACTGGCGAAGCCATTCAGGGAGAATATGGACGTATAACCAAACGACTGCTCCAGCCCAAGCTTCCCCCAGATCCGGTAGAAGTCGTAGCCAGTTCCAATGTCGCCGTAAAAGTCGGTCAATTCCCCTTGTGCCTGCCCCCAGAGCGTGGTGGAGCCAGTTACGGGGCGTCGGACCTTGAGATTGCTGAGCGCGGTGACGTAGCTACCAAGACTTGAGTTACCATCGTCAAATTGATGCCGCCAATCGACTTGGTTGCGCCAACGCAGGGCGAATCGGCCGGCAAGAGCTTGCCAGTTCGATGTAACCTTTACTCGGGTAATATCTTGCGTCTGGTCTAGCCGGGTCGCCAGGTCAAACTTGTTGGTTCCGGCGTAGCGGTACGCCAGTTCCATGCTCCCTTTGAGGTCATTGAGATATTCGCTGGTGAGGGCAAAACGGGTCAGGACAGTATCCGGGCCGGAAACCGCCAATGAGTCGAGGAAATAACGTTGCGAGAGGTAATCGTAGCCGATGCCTGCCTTGAACGCAAACGGTCGATGCTGAGCATCGACCCGACCGGCTATGGTTATCAGAACCAGGACTACCGCGACATAGCGTCTGAACAAATCCTTTGTTCCTTTAGATGCTAGTTGGTCTCCAGAATGATCTCTTCGGCTTGGCGAATCGCCAGGTTTGCCGCCTGGAGCGCCGGGGTCGCCTTGGCGACATCGGCGGCATCGATCGCCATCCTGGCGATCTCAAGTTGTTCGTATGCTTTCGTCAGCAACAGATCCACTGCTTCTCTATTGTCGCCGCTAAGAGACTGGCTCTGTTCTTTGAGCTGATCGGCCAGCCCCAACAGACGCTGGTAGCGGGCGGCCAGATTCTCATCTCCTGCTTCACAGGCGCGCATGGCAAGTCCGGCGAAGACTTTTGCCTTCTGGAGCATCTGGAGTGCCGCCGCCGTCTGGCCATTATCCGCTAATTGCTCGGCAGACTCAAGGGCTTTTACCGCCTGATCCAGGAGCGATCTTCCTTCTTCCATCTGGCACCCCTCCACAACTTCACCAGCCTTATCTATCGCGTCACGAACGGACTCAAAGCGTCGCTGGTAATTAGCGGCCGCCCCTGACCCTCCGCGGCTCAGAATACGGTCCGCGGTCTTCTCGACCTGCTCCGCCAGCTTGATAGCCGGAAGGAACTTGCCGGCAGTATAAAAATCCCAGGCCCGTTTCAGATTGTCGGCGGCGGCTTCCAAAAGAGCGGCCATCGGCTGATTCTCACTCTCCGCAAGCAGCTCGCGCGCTCGTTCCAACTTGTCTTCGGCCTGCTCCAATTTGCGGAGGGCCTGATCCGCACCAAGTTCGGTGGCACGATTGGTCCGGAGCGCCTTGCGCAACAAATCCCGGGCCAACATGGTCATCCGACGTGCCTCGACTAACTGGTTGCCGGCGAACAAATCTTTGGCCTGCTGCTGCGTTACCTTGGCCTGCTCCAGAAAGGCAAGACCAGCCGGGTTCTCCATCGACTGCAACAGCTCCTCGGCCTGCGCGATCAATTGGTCAGTTCGGTCCAAGTCCTCCTGAACCTTATCCCGCAAAACCCCGGACTGCGCCAGCAGTCCTTGTCCGACCAGCAGCACTACTGCAATCAGGATGTATGGGAGTATCTTACGCATAGCATATCTCTCTTTCAACTCCCATGACATCAATCGCTGTGCCACCTTGCTCAACGATACTAAGTTGTTGTCTCATATTCAACCGCGACGTTGTATTTTGAACAGAAACTCCTCGTAATGTACCGACCGGTACAGGTTCCGTCCCGGAACGCTCATCAGGGTATCACGCTGTTACCACGGGATATCATGCGCTTTCATCCGGCTGTAGAGCCGGCGACGGGTTATCTTCAGTAATTTGGCTGCTTCGGTCTTGTTTCCGCGGGCCGCCTGCAGAGCATTCAGGATCATCGATTTTTCGGTATCCTCAAGGCCCGACCCCGGCGGAATCATCCCCTCCGCCGCAATAGGAGCATCCTCGGTCTCCAGCGCGAAATCATCGACCGTCAGCGGCTCGCCGCCCGCCAGAATGGTGGCACGCTCCAGCACGTTTCGAAGCTCCCGAATATTGCCCGGCCAGTCATACGACCGGAGCATGTCCGCCACGGGAGCATCAAGCCGGGCATGCGAATAGCGCTGGCGGGTCAAAAAGTAGCTCGCCAATTCGACCACATCATCTCCCCGGTCCGCCAGATTGGGCATCGGGATCGGAAAGACCGCCAGCCGGAAGTACAGATCCTCCCGGAACGCCCCGGAGCGGATATCGTCTTTGAGTATGCGATTGGTCGCGGCCACTATGCGGACATCCACGGCCACCGTGTCGACCCCGCCGACCCGGACCAGTTGGCGCTCTTCGAGCACCCGAAGCAGCTTGGACTGCATTTGGGCCGACATTTCGCCTATCTCATCCAAGAAGATTGTGCCGCCATCGGCCAGTTCAAATCGTCCCCGCTTCCGGGCGACCGCGCCGGTGAACGCTCCCTTTTCATGGCCGAAAAGCTCGGACTCCAGGAGTGTCTCGGTAATGGCGGCGCAATTGACGGCGATAAATGGCTTGGCGCGGCGGGGGGAGAGGTCATGGATCATCCGCGCGGCCAGCTCTTTCCCGGTCCCGGAGCGTCCGGTCAAAAGAACCGTGGTCTCGGTCGTAGCGACCTGGGATATCAGCTTGCGGACCTTCTCAGCCGCAGGAGAGGAGCCGATCAGCGTATCCGCCATTTCGGTCCGGGCTTCGTCCTGAAAATGGGTGGCCAACGAGGTGATCCGTTGCTTCTCGACCAATTTCCCGACCGTAATTGTCAATTCATCGAGCGAGAACGGCTTCAGCAGATAGTCAGCCGCCCCTTTTTTCATCGCCGCGACCGCGTTCTCTACTGTCCCGAAGGCGGTCATCATCACTACTTCGGTCCCCGGCTTTTCGAGCGCCTTCTCGAGAACCACCATGCCGGACACTTCCGGCATGGAGAGATCGGTGATCACGATATCAAACGAGTGACGTTCCAGAAGCGTGAGAGCATCGGATGGTTTGGTCGTGGTGGTGACGGCATGGCCGGCATCCTCCAGTTCGCCGCAGACCAGCGACGTCATTTTCGGTTCGTCATCGACTACAAGTATTCTGGCCATATTCCTCAGGACGAATGAGTCGGCAGTTCAATGAACGCGCTCACCGCGCCACTGCCGGATTTGCTTACAAGGTCAAGCTTTCCCCCCATCTCTTCAACCAATTTTCGACTGACATAAAGACCCAGCCCGGAGCCGGTCTGTTTGGTCGTGTGGAAGGGAGTGAACAGCTTCTGAATCTCTTTCTGGCTCAATTCCGGGCCGTAGTTGGTGATACGGAGTGCAACCCGCTCTTTACTGGTCTGATGTATCTCCGCTCCCATAACCACCGGCTTGCCTGCCTCAAGACAACCTTCTACCCCGTTGACGAACAGATTGAGAATCACCTGACGGAGGGATCGTCGGTAGCCGGTGATCATCACCGGTTGCGAGCCCGGCTGCTCCTTCCAGTCAATCTGCTGGTCGGCGAACCGTTCGCCAAGATGTTTTGCGGCAGACGAGAGTAATTCCGCCAGGTCAAACGACTCAGTCGATTCACCGACCAAGAGCGACCCCTCGGCTTTGGCAAACGCCAGATAGCCGCTGACGATATTATTGAGCCGGTCTGTCTCCTCGAGTATGAACGAGGCTTCCTCCGCGCCGGTCTTCTTGCGTATCCGTTCTGCTGAGCCACGGATGATCATAAGCGGGTTTTTCAGTTCATGCGAAACGACCGCCACCATGCGACCGAGATACGCATGCGTCTGCCCCAGAAAAAGCTGCTGCTCGGCTCTGTTTAACCGTTGTTGGAGGGCCAGGAAGAGAATCCCAAGGATCAGCCCACCAACAGTCGAAAGTCCGGTCGCATAGAGAAGATTCCGGCGCAGGAGCGAGAGGTCATCGAAATAATCAACGTTTGCTTCGACTCCCACAACCGCCACGACCGAAGAATCCTCTCCCAAAAGTGGCGCGAAAGCGGATTTGAGATAGAGGCTCCCGGTCTGATAGGCGGGGGTGACGATCGCATGCGTTGTCATCGAAAAGAAGAGTGAATCAATGTACGATCCGTTCAGACTTGCCAAAAAATAGCTGCTGTCGGCCTCGGGAGAACTGGTGGCGATATACTCATACCGGTCGTCGAGAATAAAAATCTCCGCCAGCGAGTCGGCGGTCCGTATATCATTCAGCAGGCGCAATACCTGTCTGTACTGGTCGACCGAGGCATACGGGAGACTGTCGACAAGCGAGGTCGGCATCGTCTTGGCGAATGACTGGGCGATAGACTGCAGCCGTCGGCTCAGTTGATGCTCCAACAACTTCTCGGTCCGCTGGTAATACGACCACCAGGCGAAATTCACCAGGATTATGAGCAGGGTGGTGAAGAGGGCCAGGGCGAGAAATCGTTTCGAGCCGAGTTGCATTCTGTTATTATGAGGGTGCAGCCTTACAGTGTCAATCTAACAACAGACGGGAGCAGATATGGGGCAGTTTGAACCGCGTCGGCCGGACTATGAAGCGGCCGTCCGTGAACTGAACAGTCGGATGCCGTTTTCGGCGTTCCTGGGAATCGAGCTTGATCGTATCGAGCCGGGTCGGGTGCATGGTCGCATACCCCGACGTCTTGATCTGATGCAACAGCATGGCGCCTTGCATGCGGGCGCGGTGATTGGATTGGTCGACCAGATGGCCGGGTTGGCGGCGTACAGCCTGGTGTCCCCCGGTCAGGAAATCCACACGGTCACCTCTTGATTAATATTTTGTATTATTTTAGCAT
>CAYNIJ010000014.1:50525-91144 GCA_964397415.1 uncultured Ignavibacteriales bacterium
CAGCCTGATGTCCCCCGGTCAGGAGATCCTCTCGGTCAACTTCTCGGTGCAGTTACTCAGGCCGGCCGATGCCGACCCGATTCAAGCGGAAGGGTGGGTGATCAAGCCGGGGGAGAGGATCAGCTTCACCGGAGGGAGGGTCTATGGGGTTCAGGACGGCGTAGAGAAGGAATTCGCGAACGTCTTGATTACCATGGCGATACGGTAAGCGGGGGAGAGGACGGGGAGACTCGAAATCGCCGTGAGTGGCTGCGAATTGAGATGTAAGGGGGGAGGAAAAAGGGGAGGGAAGTTGGCTTGACAGTCGGGTCAAAACCTATATACTACGGGTCTCCAAAAGCTTCGTTCGATGACCCCATCGTCTAGTGGCCTAGGACACTGCCCTTTCACGGCGGTAACACGGGTTCGACTCCCGTTGGGGTCAAAGATTTCTGCTCTGTCACAGGAGGCTGCCCATGAAATGGATCACCCGTTCACATGTACATGTCGACCGTGTCGCTTGTCCCTGGCTCATCACCCGATTTATTGACTCAGAAGCGGAGTTTCTGTTCGTCCCCAAAAGCAAAGTACTTGAGCGGGCCGAGTCTGAAGGGGCGATCCCCTTTGATACACCCGGCGCAAATCTGCACCATCGAGACGATCTCTGCACATTCGATGTCATTATCAAAGAATACGAACTAACCGACAAGGCGCTCCTTCGCATGGCCAAGATCATCAATGCCGCGGATACGGATCGACTTGACGCGGATCCACTGGCCGCAGGTTTTGAGGCTATCGCCGTCGGGTATAGTGTGCGGTTTCCCGATGACAACGAGAACATCGCACGGCAGTTTGAAGTCTATGACGCACTCTATGCTTGGTGTCGGCTGGATGTGGTGAAGAACAGATAATAGCCGCATCAGCGGACTCTTGTATTAGGTCATTCGTAGACAAAGGTAGATCGATTAGTCCCCTTACCCCTCTATCTCCTCCACCACCTTGTGCAGTCGCTTGTCCGGGATGAACCAGAGGACCGCGACCGAGACAAAGAGGCCGTCGGATATCCACTGCTGCAATGGCGCCACGAGAATCGCCGCCGCATAACAGCCGACCGAGATCTTCCCTTTCAGATCAGTCCCGAATATTTCCGCCAGCTTTGAGCCGTGCCCATGCTGGCAAACGATCGACCATTGCAGGATAGTGTAGGCGATCGCCGCGCAGAGCATGATCGCGCCGTAGAGGACGGTCGGCCAGGTGCCGCCATGGTTTTCACCGAGCCACCCGGTGGCGAACGGCACCAGCGACAGCCAGAACAGAAGATGCAGATTGCTCCACATCACCCGCGGAGTCACCCGCTTGACCGCTTTGAGCAGATGGTGATGGTTGTTCCAGTAGATGCCTATGTAGGTGAAGCTGAGCACGTAGGTAAGGAAGATGGGCAAAAGCGGCCGGAGTGAGGCGAGGCTGTCGCCATGCGGCACTTTCAGTTCCAGCACCATGATGGTGATGATGATGGCCAGCACGCCATCGGAGAACGCTTCGAGTCTTCCTGCGGTCATATGCTCCCTGACTTTCTTGTCGTTGAGACAATAAAATCCACTCCGCCGGAGAAAATCAATCGTTTAACTTGGAGTGACCGGGCCTACGATAAACAACGGAGACTAGGTTATATGACCCGTTCCGACGACCTCTATTCACTGCCCGAGAACTTACCGGTTCCGGTAGACGATGGCGCGTGTGACCATCTGCCGGGGATGGTTTTGCCTTCGATCATACTTCCGGCCACCGATGGCTCGTTGGTTGAACTCGCCGCGCCTTCAGGCACTACCGTAGTCTTTATCTACCCACGGACAGGACTTCCCGATGTTGATTCACCACCGGGCTGGGATGAGATCGCCGGGCTTCGCGGCTGTACGCCGCAGGCCTGTGGCTATCGGGACACGTTCCATCGATTCATTGAGCTTAGAGTGAGGGTATTTGGATTGAGTAGTCAGACCAGCGATTACCAGAGAGAGATGGTCGATCGGCTGCATCTGCCATTTCCAGTGTTGAGTAATGTTGAATTGCGGTTCGCGAATGCGCTCACATTGCCGACCGTTAGGATTGCCGGAATGACTGTGATACAGCGTCTCACGCTGGTGATAGCTGATGGCGTAATTCGAAAGGTCTTTTATCCGGTCTACCCACCCAACGAAAACGCAGACCGGGTGCTCGAATGGCTGCGGGCTAACCCGGTCAATGATCGTCTATAAGAACTGAGGTAGCTGGTCACCTGCCAAAAAATACAGCAATACCGATCTGTAACGAAAGTCCGCTGTGATCCAACGTATAGTTGGAGCCATTCGGATTACGAATAGTAATGTCCTGTATCTTGATCTCCTCTATCTCGGCCGAGCGGTAGCCAATGGCCGGTACAATACAGAAGTTCGGGGAAAACTCGTATAGCAGCGACAGGCGACCTTCGAGATAGTCGCCGGAGCCGTCTAGCTCGACATATCCTGAGCCATACCCGACTTCTGTGAGAGTGACTTTGCCATTGGTCTTGATACTCCCAATTGATCCGAGTAGGCCGACCGAGAGCTTCGGGGACAGCGGCAGAGATACTCCGGCCAAGCCGTAGGTCGAGTTGCAGGGGAGATTGAACTCGATACTCCCCCAACTCGCGGAAACCGAGGTTGAGCCGGTCATTCGCTTTAGCCCAATCCCAAACATGAATCGTCGAGCCAGTCGAAGACCCAGCTCTCCCTGAGCACCGAAGCCTCCGGTGAGTTCATCCCCCTTGAGCCCACTCTCCTCGTTGTACATTTGGATCTCGTTGTTGACATCCTCAAGCGAATAGCCGTTGTAGCCGCCGGCGGCATGGATCCAGGGTTCGACGCTCATGCCGGCCTGGGTAGAGCCAGCGAGACAGAGCAACAGAACCAGGGATAAAAGACAGTACTTCATGAGAGCCTCCCGAAAAAGTGTGTGAACAGTGACAGACCAACGTCAAGCCAATTGGTCAGTCACTCGAGTTCTGGGTAATGTAGATAAATTACTCTCTGAAGTCACGGAAATTCGAACCTATATCCGGAAATCGAAAAGGAGTTAAGTGCCGCTCAGGCAAGTCCACTAGTCGGCGGAATGATCGGCGGCGGAGTAACCGGTGGTGGATTATTGGGAAGGCTCGGCGCAGTATCGGTCGCGCTGAGGGGACGGCGGCAATGCTTGATGCCGAGAATGATCGCTCCCGCGCCAATGACTGATAGAAGGATATAGAGCACCAATCCAATGTACGGAATTGCGAACATGGCGTAGACCAGAATGAGTCCGAGGAACAGCGCCGATTTGCTAAGCGGCTGCGAGAGCTGACGCACACGCCCGATGATCAGATATCCAATTACCAGCGCCACCACGATCTTGCCGGAATAAAAGACGATCGCCCCGGTCACCGAAAGGAATCCGGAGATAGGGACCATCAGGAGCGAGAAGATCAGGATCAAGGCGCCGAACGGTGCCGCCTCGGTCGAGATCACGACCAGGCCGGCGATCATCGTCGCCAGCGCGATCACCAGTACGATGATGCAGAGAACGAGAAGGACTACCCCAAGCATCCCGGCGGCAATGGCGACCGAGAAACGGGTGCGCAGTTGCGCGAATGATTCCTCGGCGTACGGGCGGAAGAGTCGCATAACGATCAGGCCGAACAGAAACGCCGCGAAGATCGACGAGATACGGATCACCAGCGACGTGTAGCGGTCTTCCGATTTGTCCTTCTCTTCTTCGTCAGTCGAAGGAAGTAACCAGTTCGTGCCACCCGAGATAATGACACCGTTGGTGGAATCGATAGTGGCCTGTTTTTTGGAGGTATAGGTCAACTTGCCGACAATGACTGCGGGTGGAAGGATCGTTATCTCGTCGGCTTTGAGGGTCACATCGCCGGCGACCACGCCGGTGAGGGTGATACGCCCGGCATCAGCCTTAAGATTCCCTTTGACCGCGCCATCCACGGCGACATCGGCGCCGAACATATTCAGATCACGTTCGATAACCGCCCCTTGCGCAACGGTTATATCACTGCCGAAGAGCAGCGCCGAACGCCCGACATAGCCGCTGACATCGATCTCCTGCGCAAACACACGCAGGGCGCCACCGATCTTGCCGGAATGTGTGATCTTGCGGCCGAACATATTCGCTGACTGGGTGATTTCCCCCTGGTTGGAGGCAGTGTAGGCAAAACAGGAGACATCGCCATTCACAACGCCCAACATCTGGAATCGGTTGGCCCAGACATACAGGTCATCATCGATCGCCTCGAGATTGGTGACCGAATAGTTGTTTGATTTTTTGAAGGTGGATCCGACCGCCAGATTGGCGCAGAGCAGAAGCGCGGCCATGGCCAGCGCAAGGAGCCAGAGCGGGGAGAATTGGCGATTATGTCGGTTCAACTGTTTCATATGCTCCGTTAGTTCTCTGTACGGGAGGAGCCATGACAAGTTGCTAAGCCTCGGGGAAAAAGGCAACTAAAAGGTTGTCCGGAAATTCAGTCGGGATATATTGTTACAGTCGTTTATAGACCGTGAAAGGGATCATGGATCAGCCGCTGGTCATAGGGATTGTCATGCTTCTGTCATTTGGCCTGGTCGGGAGCGTTCTCGGCCTGGTCTGGCGACAGCCTCCCTTCCGTCTCCCTAATTGGCTTATCATCCCTTCCGTTGTGATAACCGCGCTCGGAATCTGGCTGGTCTATTCCCAGATGAGCTTAATGGAGCAATACGTCAGCCTTCGCGGATGGACCTCTATACCGGGAGTCATTATTGACTCGCGAGTGGTCGGCGAACGGGCGTATCGACCGGAGATAGTCTACCAGTACGCGGTTGATGCGATATCATATCGCGACAGCACCAACCTTGACCCGCCTGGATTTGGGGGACGGAACTCAAAGCGTGACGCGGCGGAGGGAATTGCCTCGGAATATCCAATCGGGAAGCAGGTGATCATACATTACAACCCGGCCAACCCTGCTGAATCGCGGCTCAAGATCACGCCCCCATGGTCGGTCTACGGAAAAACCGGATTCGGCGGATTCCTCTTCGGCACGGGCTTGTTTCTGCTATCCCTGTTCATCGGCCAGAAGAGACGGATGCGTCAGAAAGCCTAGCCCTTCACACGCACGGATTCCGTCGCGACAAATCCCGTTTCGTCTCGTTCCCCCTTCTTTGCTTCCAGCAGCCCCTTTATCACCAGATAAACTGCCAAAAACATGAGCGAGAGCGACGCCACGCCATTGATGATCATCACCGTGGTGACAGTGTCCGATGTGAAGTTATTCCAGGTCAGTTTCCCCAATGCCCAGAGCGTGATGGTCAGCACAAACAGCATCGGGAGTAGCGTGAACGCGATACGTCGCCGCGCCTTGTACAGCCAGACAGATATCGCCAGCAACGTGAGCGCCGCAAGCAGTTGGTTCGACGCTCCAAACAGCGTCCAGAATCCGCGCCATCCGGCATCGAGCGAGGTCGCCACAAAATAAACCGGCACCGCGACCGTGATAAGTGTCGCCGCTATGGCGCCAAGTTTCCCCGGCCAATGGAATATCTCCTGAATGATATACCGTCCGAGACGAGTGCAGACATCGAGGGTATCAAACACAAATGTCGAAAACGCCATTGCCCCAAAGGTGATCGCGAATGGCAGGTTCTGCTCACCGATAATGAGCGTAAGGAATTTTCCAATGCCATTGCCGTAGACAGTTGCCGGGCTGAGCCCCTTTATGTCCCCCGATGCCACGATCATGATCGTCACCAGCGAGATGAACGCGACGAAGCCTTCAGCCAGCATCGCGCCATAGCCGACCGGCTTGATGTGCGACTCTTTGTCTATCTGCTTACAAGTGGTTCCCGAGCAGACAAGCCCGTGAAAACCGGAACATGCCCCGCATGCGATCGTGACAAAAAGGAACGGGAACAGTGTCCCGGTCGCGCCACCGATATCGAACGACTTGAACGCTTCCTGTTTGATCTCATACCCGCCGAAAAATATCCCGACAACGCCGAGCCCGAGCGCGAGAAAGAGAATG
Organism: uncultured Ignavibacteriales bacterium; assembly: GCA_964397415.1. Classification (GTDB taxonomy): domain Bacteria; phylum Zixibacteria; class MSB-5A5; order GN15; family FEB-12; genus FEB-12. The sequence continues at coordinate 56,563 of CAYNIJ010000014.1, forward strand.
AAACCGCCAAGATAACCGCGCGGCTGTAACAACGCCCAGACAGGTACTACCGAGGCTACCGCGCAATACGCGAGTATCAGCAGACCCCAGGTCTGCAGATCAAAAGTCCAGAGGTGCGAAAGCGAAGTCCCCAACCAAACAACCCCAAGTGTCGCCGGAACGAAGATGACCGTCAACAGCCAGAGTGGCGGCTTAAGGAATCGTTGCACCACACCCATCACCATCGCGAGTAACAGATACATGATGCTGGCCGACGCAACCGCGCCGCCCGGATTAAAGTCTACCTTGACCCCCTGAAGTTCCTCTGGCGTAGTGACAAAACTTGCCGAGGTCATCGCGGTGAACGCGACCGTGACGTAAATCAACGTGATCCAGATGAAGATCATGATGGCGATACCGGCGCGCGGCCCCATTAGATTGCGGACAATATCAGCGATAGAAGTGCCGCCATGGCGCACAGAAGCAGCAAGTGATGAGAAGTCATGCACCGCCCCGATCAGCACGACGCCCAGACCGATCCAGAGCAGGCAGGGGAGCCAGCCGAATGACTGGCAGGCCAGGATCGGGCCCGCAATCGGTCCGGCGGCCGCGATCGCGGAGAAATGCTGGGGAAATAGATAGAGCATTTTGGTCGGGACGTAATCGACGCCGTCATTGACCTTGTGGGCAGGGGTCACGCGGCGGTCATCGAGACTGACCTGTCGGGAGACCCAGCCTCCGTACAGGCGATAAGCGACCATCAAGAGGGCCAAAAAGGCGATGGCAAGGAGCGCCAGAGACATATCTGCTCCTGAACTCAGATTCGGAAATTTTGTCTAACAATAACCAGCACAGAGGATTGAGGCAAGCCTGGTTTTGCCGATATATCGATGGATGAGTTATCTGAGGTCGCTTCGTAAACCAGCCGCCAAACAGGCCGATATTGTTACGGTAGCGCAGGATACAGCTAGATGAAGCTATTTCTCGACCGGAACAAAACGCTCCTTCCCCGTCTGGATTCATTCTATCTGGCCACCCGAGTGGTGACGCTGGCGGGATTGATCTGGTGCATGCTTTTCATGCGCGGGAATACTCCGCTTTGGGTAGCGGTCGGAGTACCGGTCATCTACATGATCCATCTGCTAGTTTTCACCGCGGCAGTGCGTGGAAAATTCGACCTTAAACTGGCCCATCTCTCGTGTATAGTCTTCGACCTCTTCTTCATTCCGCTCTATGTTCAGCTCACGGGCGGATTCGATTCATCGTTTTATCTGCTTTACTACCTGACCGTCTCGGTGGCAGCCTATCTTCTTACCTTCTGGGTGGCGTTCGCGGCAACCATGGTCGCGACCGTGACGTATTTCGTTCTGGTCTGGCCGCTCCAGGGGTTGCACGATATCAATGACCTGACGCTCCGGATCGGTATGCTCTGGGCGCTGTTCCTCGGCATTTCGTATGTCGCTGAATTCCTGCGTCGTTCCGAGGGCCGATTGATGAAGCTGTTCGACACACTCAATCTTCGAACAGCGGAGTTGGAGCGCTCCCAGGCGCAGGTCGAGATGATCTATGAGAACACCCGTATTCTCGCGGCGATCCTGGATACAGATGGAGTGGTCAAGGAAGTGATGCGCCTGATGACGCAGACGCTGCAGTTCTCTACGTGCGCGGTCGTATTCCGCGACCGACGGGGGCAGTTCTACTATCGCGCGCGCTCGGTAGATGGCCAGCAGAGTCACAACATGAAAGCGATGGAGGTCGCTGACAACGATCTGATCCGCCGCGTGGCGGATATGCACGAGACGGTCCGCGTGAAAGATATCCGCGAGCGCAAGGATTACACACCCTTGTCTGATGCCTCGCGGGCGGTAATGATCGTCCCTCTGACCACGCATGGTCAGACCAACGGTTTGCTGATCGCCGAGGCTCCTGAAAGCAAACAGCTCAGCGACAGAGAAGAGCAGTTCCTGTCGATCCTGGCTCGTTCTACCGCCCTGGCGCTCGAAAACTCCGAACTGCATAAGCGTACGGAAGAACTGACGATCATAGATGAGCTGACCGAAACGTACAACTATCGCTATTTCATTCAGAAGCTCCAGGAAGAGAAGAAACGCGCTCAGCGTTACGAGCTCCCGGTCTCGCTGATTATGGTTGATATTGACTGGTTCAAGAAGTTAAATGACACCTACGGTCATGAGAACGGGAATATTGTTCTCAAGGAACTGTCGCGGATCATCAAACGGTGTATACGGGATGTCGACATTTTCGCGCGCTACGGCGGCGAGGAATTTGTCGTCATCCTGCCGCAGACGGCGGCCGTCGAGGCCTCGCTTATCGGCGAACGTATCCGCGAACAAGTTGAGGGAACGGTGATCGATGCCGGACCGGCCGGCAAACTGAAGATCACGGTTTCGGTGGGTGTCAGTTCGTTCCCGGAAAATGGCCGCTCACAGGAAGAGCTGGTCTCAGTTGCCGACCAGGCGCTCTATCGTGCGAAGGGCTCTGGCAAGAATTCTGTCTGCACACTGTGAGAGTGATGAGATGCAACCCGAAGTGAACACGACCGGCAAGATCAGACGTACAAAGGCTATGTACCAACAACTCGGCCAGCTTTTCATCATAGGGTTCCCCGGCGGAGAACCGTCCAAATCGTTCCTGAACTTCATCGCCGAAGAGCAGATCGGCGGCGTCATTATCTTCGCCGACAACTGCGCCACTCACCTTGCGGCAAGGCAGAATATTGAGTTGATCCGTTCGGTCTACCAGGCCGCAACCCCCTTTATCGCCATTGATCAGGAGGGGGGACGGGTCTGCCGCTTGAAAGGGGCGCCGGTGGAGTATCGTGCCGCCTCCGCGTACGGCGAAGAGGGGAATCTCGAGCATTTTGCCGAGGAGTACTCAAGAGCCGCGGTATACATGGAGGCGCTTGGGATCAACATGAATCTCGCGCCGGTGGTGGACATCGCCATCGATCCGGAGAATAGCTGCATCAAAGACCGCTCCTTTGGCTCTTCGCCGGAGTTGGTGGCGAGGTTCGCCGCTAAATCGGTGCAGATCAGCAAAGCGCATGGGTTGATATCCTGCCTCAAGCACTTCCCCGGTTTCGGCGCGGCCAAAAATGACCCACATCTCAAAACCGCGATCGCCGACTACGACGATATGCTCTGGGAGCAACGGGAGAAAGTCCCCTTCCATGCGGGGATCGATGCCGGCGCGGATATGATCATGACCACTCATATGCGATTACCGAAAATCGATACTCATATCGTCACCGCGTCACCCAGGATCATTCATGAGTTGATCCGCAAATCACTTAGTTTTGACGGTCCGGTTATCACCGATGATCTCTGCATGGGTGGGGCGGTGGAGCTAGGCGATCCAGGCGAACGGGCAGTTGCCGCGTTTAACGCCGGCCACGATATCCTGCTGTTTGGTCAACAGACCGAGCTCGCCATGCAGGCGTTTGACTATTTCGTCGATGCCTGCAAGCGCGGCGAGGTGTCTCCCGAGCGGATCCGCACATCGCTAGCGCGGATCGCCGGACTAAAATTCAAACTGGGGCGTTCAGCCATTAGCTGATGATGCGACCCCTGTCACTAGTTGATAAACGGAGTCTGACCGTCCTGGGACTCAATTCGGGAACCTCGGCCGATGGACTGGATATGGCGGTGGTTCGCGTTCCACGGTCGTCAGACAAGCCTGTACTTCTGCTTCACTCGTCATCTAAGAAATACCCTGACGCGATCCGAAAAGCAGTGCTCGCTTTGGCGGATAATCCATCCACAACTCTCGAACAGCTTATAGCGGTAGACGCACTGTTAGGTGAGTTCTTCGGGAAAGAGGCGGCATCCTATCTCAAAAGACTTCGCGCCAGGAGGATCACTGTTGATGCTGTTTCCTCGCATGGGCAGACGATCCGGCACATGCCGCGCCAACGCAGGCTGGCGGGTATGTCAGTTCATGGTACGCTCCAGATAGGTTCACTCGCTCGAATAGCGGCTCATACCGGCAAAGTTTCCGTAGGTGATTTCCGTCAGGCCGATATCGCTCTGGGGAACGAAGGAGCGCCTATCACAGTCTCCGCGGTGGTGAGACTGTTTCAGCATCCAAGAAAGTCGCGGTTGGTGGTCAATGTCGGGGGGATGGCGAACTTCTTTTACATCCCCGTCGGAGGCAAAGTCAGCAAGGTTCGCGCGGCTGATTGCGGCCCCGGGAATGTGCTCTCTGATCTTCTGAGCTTGAAGTTCTTCGGAAAAAGATTCGATAATGACGGCAAACTCGCACGCCGTGGAGCGGTCTCACAGCGGCTCCTGGCTGTGCTGACCGCACTGAAGTTCTTTCGGGATACCGCGGTCTCAACCGGTCGGGAGCAGTTCGGAGCAGAGTTGGCCGAGAAGATGATGCACGAAGGAGAGCGGCTCAAACTGTCATCGCATGACCTCTTGGCGACCGCGATTGAGTTGACCGCGTATGGTATCAGCCGCAAAGTGCGATCCATAATTCAGCATGACCGTTCGATCCGGAGTTTATATTTGACCGGCGGGGGAGCATATAACAGCTTTCTTCGCGAGCGCGTGAGCGCAAACCTGAACGGATTCGCTGTTTCTTCGGTTCAAGAGCTTGGAATGGATCCCTCGATGACCGAAGCGGCCAGTTACGCGGTGATGGGGGCGTCTTGCCTTTGGTCACAGCCGCTGGCGACGGGATTCGGCGGCCAACAGAGGCGGCTCCCGATTTTGGGGACGATCGCCCAGCCACCGGTATAAGCAAGTACGGACACTAAACAGAAGCAGGGTTGCTGTGAACAGAGTTCTTGGATATGGCGTGCGTGCGGCCTTCGGCCTGATATTGATAGTCGTTTTCTGGAGTTGTGCCGGTATTCCCGGCGTGAAAGACGAAAACGTCACGCCGATCATCCGCGTCCCGTTCGTGCGTGTCCTGCTGATCGAAAACGAACCATCCGTGCTGATCGAGTCCGATGGCGCCTTCGCCATCGAGTGCTTGCAAGGGGACCGTCAGGCGGTCTACTATTCTGGGCAGGATGTCCGGGTCAAAATGTACGGCCCGCGTCTTCGCGTGGAGAACAACCGTGGCGAACTCATCCAGGAGGATCTGGATGAGGTGAATTTCATTCCTCGAGGGAACACGTCGCACATCCAATTCAACCAGCGCGGGTATCGTGGTATCGTCAAGGCGCTCCCATACGGTTCGAGCGTTCGCTTGGTGAATGTCCTCTACATGGAAGATTACCTCCGTGGCGTGGTTCCGCCGGAGATCGGCGACCGTGACCGTTCCGAGATAGAGGCGATCAAAGCCCAGGCTGTCGCCGCGCGTACCTATGCCATCAAACATCTCCAGCAATACGGCCAGGAACCGTACGATATGAAGCCGACCGTGGTCGACCAGTTGTACGAAGGTATGAACGTGGAAACTCGCCTGGTCAACGAGGCGATCGACCAGACCACCGGCGATATTATCATGTTCGAAGACGCCTTTATCAATGCCTACTACCATTCGACCTGCGGCGGGATGACCGACGATATCTCGCATGTCTGGGATAAACCGGCCGCGCCCTATCTGAAGCCGGTCGATGACTCCGCTTCTTGCTCATGGTCCAAGTACTACACCTGGCGCGAGGAGTTTACCGAAGCGCAACTTCGGGGAAGACTCGAGCAGTATCTGTCCGGCGACCGAGGTCGTCAGATCAAGCTGGCTCCGATAACTGATGTGCGGATCGAAGAACGAACCGCCGGTGGACGGGTCGCCAAGCTCTTTGTGCGGACTGACACCGATAACCATCGGTTCTTCAAAGATCGCATTCGCTGGGCTATCGGGCGCAACTCCAACCCCGACCTGATCCTGCAATCGGACAAGTTTGATGTCGATGTGAGTCGGGATAGCCAGGGGAATGTCGAGAGGATCGCTTTTATCGGCGGCGGGTACGGCCACGGGGTCGGGATGTGCCAGTGCGGGGCGATCGGCAAATCCCGGGTCGGCTGGACCTTTGACAATATCCTGAAGCATTACTATACCGGTTCCGAAGTCAAAAAGCTCTATTAGGTTACAGTTTTAATTGCGTCGACCGACCGCCTGCCTGAGATTGTAGCTATGCGCCGGGTTCTCATCACATTGACCCTTCTGATCCTCGCCGCATCCGCGTCAGCGGATGACTACCGCTATTGGCTTGGTGGCTCTGCCGGCCTGACTCAGCCGGTCGGGGGGAAGGATTTCACGTTCAAGATGGGGATGTCTTACGGCGCGGTCCTGGGACATCGCATCAACGACCGGTGGCTGGTCGAACTCAACGGCTCCTTGATAAACAGCAAAGAAGAAGAGGTCATCTCCAGCCCGGCCGACACGCTACTGCCGATGGGGGGGCTTCGTGGCGAACTAAAAGGGATACGAGTTGGCGCGCTAGTCAGTCATCTGTTCAAGCCTTCCTGGTCGCGATTTAATATCGCGCTTGGCTTTGGCGGCGGACTCTTGGATTGGAAAATAGTCGACGAATGGAACGACACCACTCTCCGCGTAGAGGGGAATCGCGGTCAGGATATAGAATACTCCGCCTCCGAGCTGTTCGTCACGGCCGGATTGAAGCTGATGCTTCGCGCGTCATCGAGAGTCTCATTCCAACTGACCGGAACGGCAGATTACCTGACCGGCGCGGGAGCTGAGTTTGCGGCTCCGGTCAATGATGCCCGCGATCGCTGGATCATGAATGGCATGCTCTCGCTGAATATCCATTTCGGCGGTGGACGTCCAAAAGAGAATTGGAGTTCAGATTCCTCCTGGTCACAGCCGGAAGGACAGGCGCGCCCCGGCAAATTGGCGTCTATCGACTCTGATGCCGATGGCGTGGCCGATGATGTCGACAAGTGCCTGGGTACACCCCGGGGGATCGAGGTCGACCGATACGGCTGTCCCAAAGATAGTGATGGCGATGGTGTCGCCGATGGTCTGGATGATTGCCCTGGTACCGAAGCGGCGGCGCGGGGTAAAATAGATATCTTCGGATGCCCGGTTGATTCGGACTTTGACGGCATTCCTGACTACAAGGATGGCTGCCCGACCAATCCGGTCGGCGCGCAGGTTGATCCAACTGGATGTCCGTTGGATGGCGACAAAGATGGCGTGCCGGATGGTCTGGACGACTGTCCAAATACATTGATCGGGATCCCGGTCGACAAGTATGGCTGCATGGATTTGACGATCTTCAGCAAACCTATGGTCCTTCGACCGGATTACGAGCCGGGTGGATTCGAGATCGACGCCAAAACCAAGACCAGAATTGAGTCGCTCGCCCGGGCGCTGGCGCTGGTCCCGGAGATACGGCTGGAGATAAACGGTTACACCGATGACATCGGTGTCGATGCCGCCAATCTAAAACTCTCGGAGAAACGGGCCAACCGGATACGAGACTATCTGGTGGTATACGGCGTGCTGGGAGACAGGATCACGACTGTCGGACGCGGCGAGACCAATTTCCTCGCTTCCAATCAGACGGCCGAAGGACGTTCCAAGAACCGCCGGATCGAGATAATTTTCCATAAGTAAGTCACAGAAGGAACATAGAGGATATGCCGTTCGGATACTCAGCAGGTGAATTGATTCCCAATGGAGGAAACAACTACGCGGTGGTCATCTTTCTACCGGACTATTTGTGCAGGATGATCGAACCGATCCGCGAGAAGTATGATCCGGACTACTCCATCGTAGAATCACATATCTCCCTCGTCTTCCCGTTCCAATCCAACCGGCCGTTTGACGAGATCACCAGCATAATCCGCAAGACTGTCGAGAATATCCCGCCGATCAAGATCGAGCTCTCTTCCATTGGCGATTTCTATCCGGGCTTTCCGCTTATCTACTGGGAGGTCAAACGGTGCGCCCCGGTCGATGAGATCTACAAGTCTCTCTATGCTCGACTTGACCTCGCGCTCCCGCATAAGAATTACATCCCGCATGTCACGGTCGCCAAGGAGATATCCGACCATCGGGTAGTACTGGTGAAGGAGAAGATCGTGCCGTACCTGGGGGATGAATCGTTCACCGCTGAATCTATCGACCTTATCGCGCCGACCGCGAACAAACAGTGGGTCTCCGTCCGGTCTTTCCAGTTGCTGGGCGTGTAAGTACGCCCCCCACAAAGTTTCTTCCGCCGAGTGACGTTTTCGTGTATAATTCCACGGTATGAAGTTATTGCCGATCATTCTTCTGCTTGCCGCCCTGTCCGCTCAGGCCGGTCAGCCGCCCGTAAAGGTGACTGAACTGGATCGCCCCTTTGCCATGGATTCCCTCTTTCTGGTCAAACAGAAGAATATTCCACCGGCGATGCTCCGCGATGTTGGCTTTGTGCGCTACACCGCGCTGCTAGTCCGCACGCTGGAAGGTGACACTACCGTCGATTTCTCTCGCATGCGATTCTGGTTCACGCAAACCTCCAAGTATGACCCGTTCTGTCTGGAGAAAGGGAACCGGACCTGCGATTACCGCGATTCAATGTATCATTCGTTTGCGGCCAAAAACTGGACTGTCGCCCGTGACTACGCCAACAAGGTTCTTCAGCGGGAATACTGCGATATCGACGCCCACTCGCTTGCCTCGGCGGCCAATCTGGAGTTAAAGGACTCTGTGCTCGGCAAACTGCAGGGATGGACATCACGCAAACTTCTCGAATCGATCAGAACATCGGGCGACGGAAAATCCCCGGGGTCGCCTTACAAACTCATTTCTCCGCTGGAGGAGCGACCATTCCTCTCGTATCTCGGCTATTCGCGAGAGGAAGTTGAGACGGTCGAGTACGAAGGTCGGATACTGGATAAGGTGAAGGCGAAGAAAGACGGCTCCCGCAAGAGCGAAGAGCTCTGGTTCGATCTGACACTTCCATATCTCCATCTGGAACAACTTCCGGACTCCGTGAAGGCTGCAGGGATGCGTCGGTCCAGGCAATAGTCACCCGCACGCGAGACATTTCCCAAACTTGACTCCGGATATGCTGGAGTCGATATTTGGGCATGAATACTCCCAACACATATCCTATTGATTCCACTACCCGCATAGTCGAGGTGGTCTTCCCGTCGCTCGTCAATCATTACGGAACGCTCTTTGGCGGCATCGCACTGCAATGGATGGATCGCGCCGCCTGGGTCTGCTCGACACGCTACACGCGCAAGGAGATGGTAACCATCGCCTCTGACAAGATCGTCTTCAAGAAACCAGTCCCGCAGGGAAATCTGGTCGAGCTGATCGCCAAAGTCGGGCGGGTGGGCAGGACCTCCGTGACGGTCGAGGTTGAGCTCTATTCCGAGAATCCGCTTTCAGGGATTCGTGAACTGGCGACCAAAGGTGATTTCGTGATGGTTGCGGTTGACCGGAACGGCAAACCGGCGCCGGTGAAAGACTGAGGGTGCGGCCTATGATCACTCTCCCGCTCTTCATCTTCTATGTAACCGATCAGGCGCGTGCGCGCGATTTCTATCAAGCCGTTCTGGGAATTGAACCGACGCTCGATGTCCCCGGCATGACCGAGTTTCCAATTGGAAGTGGCGCGTTGTTGGGCCTCATGCCCGCCGCCGGGATCAAGCGACTTCTCGGAGAGGATTTCCCAGATCCATCGACGGCCGCGGGTGTGCCTCGCGCCGAGCTTTATCTGGTTGTTGATTCGGCGCAACCATATGTCGAACGCGCAATCGCTCATGGCGCGACGCTCATATCTCCACTGCAGACGCGCAACTGGGGAGACGAAGTCGCCTATTGCCTCGATCGCGACTGCCATGTGTTGGCATTCGCTGAGAAGAAAGGATAGTCCGTGGCAACTCCCAAGAAGTCGTCCAAACCCGAGTGGTATGAAGAACTCTTTACTCTCTGGCGACCTTTTTTTGACAAGGTCAGCCCACGTACCACACGCGCTGAGGTAGACGCGATCATCCACTACCTTGGCCTGAAGAAGGGGGAGAGTTTTCTGGATTGCCCGTGCGGCATCGGGCGAATCTCTCTGCCGCTCGCTGAGCGCGGCATACGGGTGACCGGTGTTGATATCACCGCCTCGTATCTCGAAGAGCTGGAAACCAAGATGTTACTTCGTGACCTACCGATCACACTGCATAAACGTGATATGCGGAAGATCACGTTCAAGGATCAATTCGATGCCGCCGGGAATATCTGGACTTCGCTTGGTTATTTCGCGGATGACAAAGATGACCGTGAAGTTCTCAAGCGGATCTATCGAGCCCTGAAACCCGGTGGTCGTTTCCTGTTGCATGTTGTCAATCGCGATTGGATCATCCGGCACTTCTCTCCCAGCGGATGGGAGAAGACTGCCGGCACACGCTATTTCGAGCGGCGCCAGTTCGACTTCGCATCCTCGCGCAATCGCTCCCGCCTCTCTTTCTATGGCAAAGGCAAGCGTCGGGAATTGTCGATGTCGATCCGCATGTATTCCTGCCACGAATTGATCGCTTCACTCACGAAAGTCGGATTCTCTGAGATAAAATGTTATGGCGGGTATAAGCGTGAGCCGCTGACAATGGATGATCGTATGATGTGGTTTGTCGCGCGAAAGCCGCGCCGGTCTACGCGCTGAGCAGACTGGAGCACGACTTTTCTCGTCAGTCTAAATACCTATCCTGCAATCGCTTCAGTACTTTCGACTCGCGAGTGGGGAACCTTCTGCCGTTTAGGCTGTAGTTATATTAAGGGAGCGTTGATTCTTAATTCGACCCGATCTCTCGGGAAGGAGGAAATTCAATGCGGCTCATCATTGTCGCTAATCGTTTGCCGGTGTCTGTTCGCTACGATCACGGCACTCCTGTGTGTGAGCGAAGCCCGGGCGGGCTCGTCAGTGGACTCTCCACCTGGCTTGAACGTCTCAAGATCGATCGTACCGACATCGAAGATACTATCTGGATCGGCTGGCCGGGTTCCGAGATCCCGGAAAAAGACAAAGCCGATCTCGCCATCGAACTCCGCAATCAGGGTTCTCATCCCGTTTACTTATCGACAGACGACATGGAGAAATTCTATGTCGGGTTCTGCAATTCGACCATCTGGCCGTTGTTTCATTATTTCCTGGTCTATGCGAAGTTCCAGGACGACCACTGGCCGGAATATGTCCGCATCAACCGACTTTTCGCCGACGCGGTTTTAGAGATAGCGCGCCATGACGATCTGATATGGATACAGGATTATCACCTGATGCTGGCGCCGCAGATAATCAGGGAGCGCTATCCTGATGCCTCCATCGGTTTTTTCCTGCACATTCCCTGGCCCTCATTTGAGGTCTTTCGATTGCTTCCGTCGCAATGGCGTACCGGTATTCTGGATGGCCTGCTCGCCGCCGACCTGATCGGGTTCCATACTCCTGAGTACCGGCAGTACTTCCTGCAGTGTGTACTTCGCTTGCGGGGATTTGAACATACCATGGGGCGGATCCAATTGCAGAATCGCCTGGTGCTCGCCGAGACCTTTCCCATGGGGATCGAATTCGATTTCTGGCAACAACTGGCATCGGCTGACGAGACCGTGAAGGAACGGGCGGAATTGGAGCGCCATTTCAAAGGAACCAAACTGATCCTGTCGATCGATCGTCTGGATTACTCCAAAGGGATAAAACATCGCCTCGCGTCGTTCGCGCGATTCCTCGAGAAGTACCCTCACTGGCATGGTCGCATCAACTTCATAGTTATCGTCATCCCATCGCGCGTTGGCGTTGAAAAGTATGACGACATGAAGCAGGAGATAGATCGGGAGGTCGGCAAGATCAATGGTCGGTTCAGCCAGATGCACTGGACTCCCATTCAGTATCAGTACCGATCAGTCGCGCCGCACCAGTTGTCGGCGCTCTATCGGTCGTCTTCAGTCGCCGTGGTGACGCCGCTTCGTGACGGCATGAATCTCATCGCCAAGGAGTATGTCGCCAGCCGGGTAGATCTGGATGGCGTACTGGTCCTGTCCGAATTCGCCGGAAGTTCACGTGAACTCTCCGAAGCCGTGATAGTCAACCCTAACGACATAGAAGAAGTGGCTGACGCGATAGAAACCGGACTCCAGATGTCCCTGGATGAACAGTGTCAGCGGATAACGGCCATGCAGGATCGCCTGAGCCGCTATTCGGTCACCGTCTGGGCGGATGATTTCATGCGCTCGCTGTCTCAGATAAAGCAAGAACAGCAACGTCTGTACGCGCGCGGCCTGCACCCCAGGGATAAGGAGATCTTACTCGACAAGTTCCAAACGGCCGAACGTCGGCTCCTGTTGCTTGACTATGACGGCACCTTGATGCCCTATTTCGACCAACCAAAGCAGGCCAAGCCGACTGAGGATATTCTCTATCTGCTTGAGACGCTCTCCGCAGATGACCGCAATACTGTCGTCATGGTCAGCGGCCGGGACAAAGCGACGTTGGAGCATTGGTTCGGTCATTTGCCGCTTGATCTGGTGGCGGAACATGGGGTCTGGCTGAAGTTAGCAGAGGACGAGTGGCGGACACTTAAACCGGCGACCAACCAGTGGAAGCCACAGATTTTGCAGTTACTTCAGATGTATGCCGACCGTCTTCCCGGGGCGTTTGTCGAGGAAAAGGAATTCTCGGTCGCGTGGCACTACCGACGCGCAGATGCCGACTTGGCGGAAACACGGGCCGCCGAACTGCGCGACACGCTGGTCAACCTCACCGCCAACATTGATCTGCAGGTACTCTCAGGTAAAAAGGTGATCGAGGTCAGAATGTCGGGGATCAATAAAGGGAGCGCGGCGCTGAACTGGGTGGAATCGTCCGATGCCGACTTTGTATTGGCGATCGGCGATGACTGGACCGATGAGGACCTCTTTGCAGTACTGCCCGATGAAGCCTACTCTATCCGGGTCGGCATGGTTCAGTCGAGGGCACGTTTTAATGTGCGCAGCTATCTAGATATTCGCCAATTGCTGGAGCAGTTGGCCTGGGACACGGAGGTCGCTCGATGAACGCCGCCGAACCGTTCCGCTTTTATACCAGATCGCACCAAGTGCTGCTCCTTGGTCATAGAGCGCGCTCGGCTGGAGAACTGCTTGAAGGGATCAAAGTGGTGCCGCCAGCTTCGATATACTATCACACGCACCACTTTCTGCAGCAGCATCATTACTTATCGCCTGAGCCGCCCAATGATTTTGCCTTCTGGACCGGCTCTGTGCTAAACCTCGACCAGCTTTCTGAGAGTCTCGCCAGTGTCGACATTGTCTCGTACAAACAGATCGAGGCTATTCGGCAGGCCTTTGTTGAACGCCTGACACAGTACTTCGAATCCGGAGGACACCAGACCTCATCCACCGCGGGAGAGCAATTTCATTTCATGAGTTGCCGGACCTTTGTGGTGCCGACCTCATATGTCGCCAATGATCTCGTACAGTTCGCCGAACTGCTCGAGCAAGTTAACCTGAATACGCTCTACTTCCACCTTTTCGAGGCGCCGCTTCGACTCAAACGGGATGAGAATGACTTCTCGACCTGGACGCGGGCACACGGCTTTCCGGAACTCGCGGCCAAAATCGCCTCGTTTGACCCTTACACGATCACGCTGGAGCGACTTCGCCAGCGTCTTATCCAGGCTGTGAGGAAATATGCCTGAACTTCACAAATATGCCGACATCGTAGGACAGGGAACTATCGACGAACTGCGCGCCCTGGCTTCGCATCTTGAGGGGAAGGAGATCCAGAATATCAATTCCACGGCCGTTGGTGGCGGTGTCGCGGAGATCCTGATCCGCATGATCCCTCTCCTCAAGGAGCTGGGTATTAACGCGCGGTGGGATGTGATCAAAGGAGACGAGCGGTTCTTTTCTACCACCAAAAAGATGCACAACGGCCTGCATGGAGTTCAGGTTGAGATCACGCCCGACGAATGGGAGCACTTCCTTCAGACCAATCGAACCAACGCCGCGGAAATGACCCTGGCTCGCGACATTACCTTCGTGCATGACCCGCAGCCGATCGCGCTGGTGGAACGAAAACAGGATATAGGAAGCAAATGGCTCTGGCGCTGTCATATCGATGTCACGAACCCGCAGCCGGAACTGATGGCGTTGCTAAATCCATATATCCGTCAATATGACGCGGCGGTATTCTCCGCCCCCGCGTTCGCGCAATCGCTCTCTATTCCGCAGGTCTTGATCGCGCCTTCGATCGATCCACTCAGCGACAAAAACAAGGAACTGCCGCAATCGGTCATCGATTCAATTCTGGAGCGGTTCGGTCTTGACCGAAGTCGCCCTATCGTGACTCAGATATCACGCTTTGATTACCTTAAGGACCCAGTGGGAGTGATCAAGGTCTACAAGTTGGTCAAGCGTCATGTCGACTGTCAGTTAGTGCTGGCCGGAGGCGGGGCGACTGATGATCCTGAGGGGATGCAGGTACTCCGCGAAGTACAGGAAGCCGCGACAGATGATCCGGATATCCATGTGCTCTTCCTGCCGCCTTCGAGCGATATCGAGATAAACGCGCTCCAACGAGCATCTGCAGTTGTGTTGCAAAAGTCTCTGAAGGAAGGATTCGGGTTAACAGTCTCTGAAGCGCTCTGGAAGGGGCGCCCGGTGATCGCGACGGCGGTTGGGGGAATACCATTACAGATCGCGCATCGATATTCCGGGATGCTGTCCCACTCGATTGAAGGGACCGCGCATTATCTCAAACAACTGCTCCAGGAGCCGGACTATGCCGAGAAACTGGGTAAGAATGGAAAAGAGCATGTCCGGACCAATTTCCTGATAACCCGGCATATCAGGGATTACCTGCTTCTCTTCCTTTCGGTCTTCTATGAAGGAGATGTGGTCCGACTGGACGCGCCACGCAAATGATCAATTCGTGGGTGGCGGGAGAGGATCCCGGAACTCCTCCGTGCCGATCTTCGGCTCCGTGAAACTGGCCGGAGCGGCGCTCAACGCAAATCCGGGGATAAGCGTATTGGCCAGCGTGTACACTATCAGTCCACCGAACAGATAAGCGGGTACCTGAAACTGGTCTCGCAGAATTCCGGCGATTACCAGAGTAAAGACCAGCGTAGGCAACATTGAGGCGCTGATCCGCATGCCAACCTTCAATGGTTCCCGGAGAACCCGTTTTCTATGGAACGCCACGGGCAGCAGACGCAGCGGGATCATTATCAGCACAAACGCACCTCCGGTCGCTAACGCGGTCAGACTGAAATCTTCTCGCTGCAGGTGCAATCCCGCCGAGAAGAAATAGAATGGAATGAAAAAAGCTGCAAACAGCTCCAACGCATGCATGGTCCTGTCCGATGCCAGCGCGGGGAGTTCATGCTGAAATCTATGGGCGACCAGCCCGACGATGAACGCACCCACTAGATAGTAGACTCCCAGTCGGAGCGTAATGAATGCCGCCGCTACTGCCACGATCAGCATGAAAGTAAACTCGGTGCGTGGTGCGTAGGGGAGGATCCAATCAGCGAACATCTTGAATAGAAGCGGGAGCAGGATGACCAGCCCGGCCATGATCCCCAGGGATTTGGCGAATTGCGGTACGGTCGTTGTCTGCAGGACAAAAAACAGCACCAAAAGCGCGACTATCTCGGACGCGATTGCCTTGGTTCGGATCCAAAACCGTTCCTGCTCGGACAAGCCCAGTGAGTGGAGTGAATCGAGAATGAATCCTGTCGATGGTGTGATGAGGGCAAGTGCCACTAACGCGGCCGGACGAACATCCAGCTTGAATACAAGTACCGCAGCGAAAGTGACTACCGCCAGCGAAATGACGAAAAGCGCGAGGTGTTGTGCGACTATCCCCCGGTGGCGGTACAACTCCACGAAATCAACATCAAGGCCCGCAAATAGGAAGAGCGAGACGATCCCGAGTGTGGCCAACAACTGGACCGTTCCGTCGCCATGAAACAGCTCAAAGCCAAGCCCGGCCAATACGCCTAGTCCGACGCAGGTTATCGCGCTCGGCAAACGCAGTCGTTGCAGGACGCGCGGTACAATAAATAGCGCGAACAATAATAGGATATAGTAGAGCTCATTGGATGCGACGGCCATAGTCCATGTTATGGCCGAACTGCCATGTCGGGCAAGTGATTTCGGTGGGGTTGGATCAGTGATCAAGAATGCTCGGGCGGTTCGGCAATTCGTTCGCATCGTCGGATTGACGGGGGAAGTGGCTGGCCAGCTGGTTGCCGATCTCCTGTATCGCCTCGATTATCCCCTCGGCATGCGCGCCGGCTTTGAAGCCGCGCATGATCATCGCATGCGGCTTATCCCAGTAAGCCGCCGGCAGCTTTGAAGCGATCAACTTGTCGGCCACGACCGCGGCCTGTCCTTCTTCGAGAGAAACAAATATCAGCACGGCGGTCTGACCCTTGGTTGGGGTCAATTGAGCGAAGAGTTCAAGTCCTCGTTTCCAGACAATACCTCGACACCGCTTCCGGTTCTTGAGCAGCCAGCCGATCACAAAAAAGGCGACTAGAAATCCGACCAGTCCAAAGAGCGCTCCCTGAACCAGATCGTAACTGTATCCCCAGTCATGTTCGCGTGTGAGAAACAGCCCAACAATCAATGCAGCGATACCGATGAAAGACGCGACGAGCGACCGTTCCATGAGCCAATTCTTTGAGCGCGAGGCTATCTGCACCACCAGTTCACCGGCGGAATGCGACTCAGCTTCGGCGATCGACTTTTCGATCGCGTCCATATCGTTCTTGGAAAAATATTTGTCTGCCAGTGTCGCCATCTTATGTCACCTTACCATCCACCCGAGGCACCGCCGCCGCCGGATGATCCACCGCCAAAACTGAATCCACCGCCGCCGCCTCCACCGCCAAAGCCACGTCCTCCGCCCAAGCCCCCGCCAAATCCACCGAACGGACCACCCATGGTCCAGTTGGAACCACGCGCACCCCGCTTGATTGCTGGCAAGACGAAAAAGAGCATGAAGATTGCCAGGCCGATTATCGGAAATGGTATATCCTTCTTGCTCTTCTTCTTCTTCGGAGGATTGTACTCGCCGCCTATCGCCTGGATGATGCCATCGATCCCCGCGTTTATCCCTTCGGCGAATTTCCCCTGACGGAAAAGATCAGACATCGGCGCATCCTTACGGATCAGCCGCGAAGATTCAATATCGGTCAGGTCCCCCTCGAGTCCGTAGCCGACCTCGATACGTGTGCGACGTTCATCCAGCGCGATAACGAGGAGAACGCCATTGTCTTTCCCTTTGACGCCGATCCCCCATGACTTGTAGATATCATAGGTGAAATCTTCGATCGCCTTGCCGTCGAGCGACTGCACTATCAGCACGCCGATCTCGTTGGTCGAGCCATCGCGGTAACCGATGATCTTCTGCTCAAGCTGCTGCTCTTCCGACGTGGAGAACAGTCCGGCCATATCAGTGACCGGACCGTCGTATTTGATGGTCTCCTTGGCCGCGACCGAGACAGTCAACAGCAGGGAGAATAAACCGGCGAGAAGAAACAGTCGCTTCACAGATATCTACTCGTTAGTTGCCGCTCGGTTGAACGGGATCGAAGGAGTCTTTCACGCTTGGCGCGGTCTGCGCTTCGGCCTGTGCCGCAAAGAACGTCCGCTCATACGGGAATCCGAAGACGGCGCCGGCAATGAGCGGGCCAACACCCTTCTGTCGATAAACATTGTATTCGCGCACGACATCGTTGTACGCTTTGCGCTCCTGCGCGATACGGTTCTCCGAACCTTCAATCGCCGCCATCAGGTCGGCGTAGTTCTGATCCCCTTTGATCTCAGGATACTGCTCAACCACGACATTGATGAACGAATTCAACTGGCGTGAGAGCTGACCGGAGATCGAATCAAGCAATGCGGGGTTCTGCTGTCCCAGCGCATTGTCAGCCTGCGATTTTAGATCGATCACCCGCTGACGCATCGCGATAACTTCGGTCAACGTCTGCTGCTGACGCTGCATGAAATTGTCTACTGCGGCGACCAGGTTTGGGATCAGGTCAAATCGACGTTGATAGACATTCTGTACCTGTGCCCACTGTTGGTCGACACCCATATTTCGTTCGATCAGGCCGCCACGAGCCGACCAGATCCATCCGCCGAGGATAAGCACCAGCAGGACCAGAACGACGAGAACAATTGCGAAAACCTTCATGGGTTCTCCTTGTATCGATAGCTGTTTCTATCAGGTTTTCCCGGCCAGGCCGGTTGTATGACTACTACTATGTACAGTTTAGATTATTCAGAAGAAAGTGAAAAATCGGGACGGCCAGAACGCTCAATCGGCATGCCTGACCAGCTCTTCGGCTATCTTGAGCGCCGCGTTCCCATCCCCATACAACTGCCTATCCGTGGTGAATGCCTTCCCGCGCATCTCCCGGTAAGCCGCAACTATCTCCGCCGTATCCGCTCCCGCAACCCGGTTCGCCCCAACCTCCACCAACTCCACCCACTCAGTTTCATCGCGCAAGGTCACACACGGCTTACCAAAGAAATATGCCTCCTTCTGCAAGCCGCCCGAATCAGTCAATACGATCTCGCATTTCCTGAGCAACTGCAACATATCAAAATAGCTGACCGGATCAAGCAGTGTCACGCCGGTTTTCAGATGCAACGACTCCACTATCTTTCTCGTCCGCGGATGAATCGGCAGTACTACCGGCAATTCGCCGTTGATCTCTTCCAACGCCTCGAAGATCGCCTTCAAATTCTTTGGCTCATCGGTATTCTCCGCCCGATGTACAGTGCAGAGCGCGAAGCGGTCATGCTTGAGACATTCGAGAATGGTCGATTTTTCTGCCGCCATCTTTCCGTAATAGAGCGCGCAGTCATACATCACATCACCGCACTTGACAATCCTCGCCCCAGACCGCTCTACTCCTTCTGCCATTAAATTGGCGACCGCCGTATCGGTAGGGCAAAATAGTAGCGAGGCTACCCGGTCGGTCATTATCCGGTTGATCTCCTCAGGCATCGACATCCGGAATGACCGAAGTCCGGCTTCAACGTGCGCCACCGGAATATGCAGTTTGGCTGCCGCCAAAGCGCCCGCCAGCGTAGAATTGGTATCCCCGTAAACCAGCACCATCTGCGGCTTCTCGGCGAGGAAGACCTCTTCAAGCTTCACCAGCATCTGGCCGGTCATGGCTCCATGCGAGAGAGAATGGATATTGAGATTATAGGCCGGCGACGGGATCTGCATATCGCGGAAGAAGACTTCCGACATATTGTCGTCGAAATGCTGGCCGGTATGGATGATCTTTTCGGTGAGCGACGGGATCTTGGCGATCTCCCGGCTGACTGCTGCCGCTTTGATAAACTGCGGCCGAGCCCCGACGACGGTGAGTATCTTCATGCGTGATTACAGTTTGAAATACTCTTCGAACTTGACCGAGAATTGCGGCGGAGTCCATTCGCCGGACTCTTTATCCAAAACGTACCCCTTAAAATGATCGCCGGCGACTATCTTTTTGACCATGCGAACAAACTCATCCACTTCAGCGCGCGTGTTGTACAGCCCAAACGACATCCGTATCGCGCCGGGGATCTGTGAACGGTCACGCGAGAGTATCTGCTGTTCAAGCAGCTTTGAGTTCTCATCCGAAACTCGAAGGAGTGATTTGACATACGTATGCGCGCAGAAACATCCGGACCGGACACCGATAGCCCCCTCGTAACTCAAGATAGCCGCGGCCAGCGAATGCGGAAGATCGCCGATATTAAGCGAGATAACGCCCAGCCTGTCCGCCGCGTGCGCCGGGTTCGTGTCCCCATACAGCGTGACGCCATTGATCTCGCGAAGCTGTTCGAGCGCGTAGGCGGTCAGGTCGGCCTCATGTTCAATAATGGCATCCCAGCCGAGTGACTCAAACAACTGGATCGCTTTTGCTAGTGCCACCACGCCGATGATATCGGGTGTGCCTGCTTCTTCTTTATCCGGCAAATCTGTCCAGTAGGCTTCCTCCAGCGTAACAATGTCAACCACGCCACCACCGACTGAATCCGGTTCCCCTTGCTCAAATGTCTCTTTGTCGACCACTAACACACCAACTCCAAACGGGGCATAGATCTTGTGGCCGGAGAAAACGAGGTAGTCGATATGCATCGGTGAATCGCCGGAGCGCATATTGACCGGGCGATGCGGCACCAATTGGGCGCCATCGACCAGGATCTTCGCCCCATATTTGTGCGCTTCCTGAGCGAAGAAATCGATATCATTGATATAGCCGGTGACATTTGACGCGCCGGTCAGAGCGACCAGCTTCACTTTGCCGCCGTACTGCTTCAACAGCATCACGAAATGTTCTTTGTTGATCGTCCCGTCAGGATTCAACCCGACATGCTCCACCTGCGCGACACGGCGCCAGGGGAGTTCATTCGAATGATGCTCCATCAGGGTGGTCAGGACGATATCGTCGTAATCCAGAGGAAAGCGATTCGCCAGCTTGTTGATCGCTTCAGTAGTGTTTTTGGTGAAGATGACGACGTGCGTCGCCAAGTCGACCTTGACAAAATCCGCCACCAGGTCGCGGGAGGTTTCATACATCCAGCTCGAGAGCTGAGACTTGAATCCGGTGCCGCGATGGACATTGGAATACCACTTGAGGAACGAGGTGACGGAATCGGCGATCGGCTGAAAGGTCGGCGTGGAGGCGGCATTGTCGAAGTTGATATAACGCTTCGGTCCATGCAGGGTCGGCACGACAGTGTCAGCACCGATCAACAGCGAGGGAAGATCGGCGATATCAAGTTTTTCGCGGATGGCCACAGCTCCAGGCTGACTACACATAGATTCCTCGTCTCATAACAGTGGTTAGTATGCCAATATACCGACGGGAGAAACAGGAGAAAACGGATATTTTGAACGGTCAGATCTTGTGGATCGCTTCGAGATATTTGGTCGCCCAGAGCTCGCGGGCATGGTGATCGCGGGCATACTCCAGATATTTTGACCCGAGCTGCTCGCCATCGATCTTCCCCTCTTTAAGCGCCATGATCAGATCGCACAACTTCTCTGGATTATCCGGCGGAAACGCCAGCGCACCACCGGCCTTTTCCAATTCGTTGATCGCCTCACCATCGTGAGAACCAAACACGATCGGACGACCGGACGCCATATACTCGTACAGCTTGGAAGGGACCCCGCTTCGGGTCACCGGAACATCTTTCAGACTATGCACCAGAACATTGCTGGTCTTGAGAAAATACGGTATCACTTCGAGCGGTTGCGAACCGACAAAAACGACATTCTTGAGACCGTAGTCGCGAACCATCCCCTCGAGCGCTTCGCGCTTCTGGCCATCGCCGACAAACACAAAACAGATATCGGGCTGATCGGTCAACTGACGGGCGGCCTCGATAACGGTTTCAAGCGAATGGGCCCAGCCAAGTGTGCCGGCATAGAGAACCAGGAACTTCTCTTCCCAGCCAAATTTCTTCCGGACACCGTTGTAACCGGCCTCGACAAACTCGGAACTGAATCCCGATTTCACCGTCACCACGCGCTCTGGCTTGAGTCCGATCTCCAGCAGATAATCACGCATGCCACTAGTGACCGGGACAACCAAGTCCGCGCGACGGTACAGCCAGTGCATCAATCTCTTCAGCGCGCGCGTGAAAAGCGACCGATTGAGATTCCCAAAATCCTCAGCCGATTCCGGCTGAAGGTCGCGAATCTCGATGATCAGTTTGGTGCGGCGAAGCTTGCTCAGCAGCCATCCGATAAGCGGTGTCGTGACCGGCGGAGTCGACGCCAGGATGACATCAAACTTGGTCTTTATCCGGAACGAATTGATAAGCGAGGTGAGCAGGAAGATGATAAACCCGACCATCCGCTTCCCGGGGTAACGGTTCGAGGCTGCCAGCACCCAATTCCGATAAACCTTAACTCCTTCCATCTCTTCAATATAGAAGAAAGAGCCGCGGTACTTCGGGGGGACGATCCCATCCGGGTAGTTCGGAATAGCCGTCATCACTGACACATCATGCCCCTGGCTTGCGAAATGGCGCGCAAACTCAAACAGACGCCGGACAGCGCCTCTCTCTGGGGGGAAATGCTGGGTGACGATAAGTATTTTCATAAATATAGCACTAGAACGTACGGCTTTGGCCTCCGGTTCGCAAGGTTTTTTGTCGCCGCACAGGCCGATTTTCCCCTCTGGTACATGCAATTAGCTTGACATCTTTGGCGACTCACAATATCCTTTTTACCGACCTTTTCGTCGATAAATCGGGCGATTATTGGGACGAAAAAGGCTGAAGGAACGTATAAAAGAAAAGATAGAGACAACCAAATTTGTCCTATTAGGAGGTAACGTAATGAGAAAGCTGATTGTCCTGGTCGCTATCGTGGTCGCCATGGGTATGCTGGTGACCGCCATCGTGATCGCCCAGGCCAAACCGACCTATGTCGGTTCGGAAAAGGGATGCAAAATGTGCCATAAGGCCCAGTATGACTCCTGGCTCACCACTGGTCATGCCAAGGCGTTTGATTTGCTGAAGCCCGAAGAACAGGCCAAGCCGGAGTGCGCGAAGTGTCACCAGACCGGCGCGATGGCTGACGGCACGATGATCACGTCGGTTGGTTGCGAAGCTTGCCACGGCCCGGGCTCTGAATACAAGAAGCCCGCGATCATGAGCAAGAAGGCATATACGGATAAGGCCGCCGGTCGCAAGGCCGCGGTTGCAGCTGGTCTGGTTATTCCGACCGCCGAAACTTGCACCGCCGCTTGCCACAAGGCCGAAGGTAACGCCAACTTTAAGCCGTTCGATTTCGAAAAGGCTAAAGGTTTGGTCCACCCGGTCGCTGCGAAGTAAGCAGTTCGACAGTTATTCGATAATGAAAACGGCTCCCTCACCGGAGCCGTTTTTTTTTGTGTCATCCATTATGTGCGCGGCAGACGTTCCCGTCTGCCCGTCCTTCACTCATCAGCGTCGCCGCCCCTCTTTAGAACGTCATCGCGAGCTTTGCCAGGCAGAGAATGGACTTCTCAAGACAAATCTGTCGAGGGCAAGGCGTCGCGATCCCTTGCCTGGAAGTACTGTAGGTCAGTCCTATCCACTCCGTGAGGTCAGCACCGCACATGTCGCGTTGAGAATAAACACATACGCTACGAATGCCGCATTTTCAAAGTCAAAGATCTGCACTTACAGAAGGCTTATCCCAAAACCAATCGCGCTGATAGTATATCCGATCCAACTCTCTGATCGCGGATGACTGATCGACTTGATGAGCGTCGGGATTGCCGCCAGAATATCGGCCACCAGCGAGAACAACAAAGCCAAGTTCGGATTGTCAGTGATCGCCCAGAGGATAATACCGACAATAGCCGCGGCCATCAGGTAGTAATCGCGAAGGGCACTCTTCCAATACGCCTTCGTGTTGAAGAACGACACAGCGAAAATGAGCAATGGCACAAGCCCCGCAACCAACGAGGTCCAGGAGATACTCTCTATCCCTTGCACCCTTTGCGCGACAAATATGATCAGCGGGAAGATCCCCCAGAGAAGCCAGGTGACGCGATTGGGCTGGGCTTTGCCTCGAATAGTATCTAACAGATAATAAAGGCCGCCAAGCGAACCAATGATGGCGCCAATGATAGCGAAGTATTCGGGAATCATGGGTCAAGTGTGGTAGAATCGACTGGAATTCTCAATGGTCATGTCGAGAGTTTCGCCTGATTAGATGTAATCAGAATATCTGCATTCCAGCTCTCGTTGGAACGAGGCCTATGCGGAACGGACTCGTCTCGCGACATTAACTAATCAAACATCTTGTCAAGCGCGGCCATCATTGGCGTGATGTCAAAATAGATCTCCCGTTTCTCACCGCTGTTCTTGTCTTTCACGTTGAAAACATCATACGACGTTCCATCGTCAGCGTGCTGGAGCGATTGCTGTTCCGATCGAAGTCCAAGTACGTCGAGCACCACGTATTCTTCGCTTACTGTCAACACATGGTATGCGGTCGCCTGGGTCAGTCCATCGCCACTGGCAAGTATTGCGTCAATCAAACCGTCCAGAACCCAGGCATGGAACTCTGCTCGGCCGGTTTCTCCAAGTGAATCTGAAGACACCCGACATATCAAATGCGCTTCGAGATTGAGGTACTCTTTCTTGAGAATTGACTCTGCTGCGGTGCGAGCTTCGGCAAAATTCCCCTTCTTCAGCGCCTTTTGCATCTTGGTCTGGTTCTCAAGGATGTCGTCCCTGTACGGCTTGTATTCGTCGGATTGGACATACGATTGGCGAAGTTCGCTGAAGTTAATGGTCATGTCAGCGGCCTGCAGTCGTTCGAGCAGGTCGCTGTACTTGCCGGTCTGCTTTGACTGGGTCGAATCGACATCGGGCGCCTGCGCCCAAAGCGAAGCGGCAACAAACGTCATGATCAGAATCAGGGTGTTAATGAACTTTCGCATGATTCAGTCTCCCTTCATTGCGTCAATTTCGACTGAACGAAAGTTTTACTTCCAAGATCGACTTTTGAATACCGTACCCCACCATTCATGGTGGGATACTCAATTGCCATTCACCGCCAGACGCGAAGCGGACCGGTCCAGACTACGTCTGGCTACCCCAAAAACGGATACTTGTAATCCGTCGGTGGGACAAACGTCTCTTTGATCGAACGCGGCGAGGTCCAGCGCAACATGTTCTGGATTCCGCCCGCCTTATCGTTCGTACCCGACGCACGGCCGCCGCCAAACGGCTGCTGTCCTACCACCGCGCCGGTCGGCTTGTCGTTGATATAGAAATTGCCGGCCGCGTGACGCAGAGTCCGCTCCGCCAGCTCGACCGCCTTGCGGTCGGTCGCGAAGATCGCACCGGTCAACGCGTACGGTGAGGTACTGTCGACCAGGTGCAGGGTCTTGGCGTATTCGGCGTCATCGTATACATACAGCGTTACTACCGGCCCGAAGATTTCTTCCTCGAGCAGACGGAAATGCGGATTGGTTGTCAGCACGACTGTCGGCTGAATGAACCATCCCTTGCTCTTGTCGCAGACGCCGCCATGCAGAATTTCGGCATCCTTCTGGACCTTGGCGAAATCGATGAACTCCTTGATCGTCTCGTACGCGGATTCATCGATCACCGCATTGACGAAATTCCCGAAATCTTCCGGGTCACCCATCTTGATCTCGGCAAGTTGCTTCAGCATCACTTCCTTGATCTTCGGCCAGAGCGATTTCGGCAAGTAACAGCGCGATGACGCGGAGCACTTCTGCCCCTGATATTCAAACGATCCACGGACAATGGCGGTCGCGACTTCGGCAGGATTCGCCGATGGATGCGCCACGATGAAATCTTTGCCGCCGGTTTCGCCCACCAGGCGCGGATAGGTTTTGTACGTCCCTATATTCTCGCCAACAGTCTTCCACATGTTGTGGAACACACCGGTTGAACCGGTGAAATGGATACCCGCGAGATTTGGATTCTTCAGCACCGTGTCGCCGACTGCTGAACCGCGTGCGAAGATCATATTTATCACGCCATCCGGAAGACCGGATTGGCGAAGGATCTTCATGATGAAATGCGATGTATAGATCGCGGTCGAGGCCGGTTTCCAGACCACCACATTCCCCATCATTGCGGGAGCGGTCGGGAGGTTGCCGTTGATCGAAACGAAATTGAACGGTGTGACGGCAAAGATGAACCCTTCGAGCGGCCGGTGGTCGGTCCGATCCCAAATGCCGGGAGCGGAGAGCGGCTGGATATCATATATCTGCTGCATGAAATGGGCGTTGAAACGGAAGAAATCGACCAATTCGCAGACCGCATCGATCTCCGCCTGGAAGATATTCTTCGAGTGTGCCAGCATCGCTGCGCCATTCATGATGTACCGGTACGGACCCGCCATCAACTCTGCGGCCTTCAGGAAGATAGCCGCACGTTGTTCCCATGGCATATATGCCCAGGTTTTGGCGGCCTCCATAGAGGCATCCACAGCCGCTTTAACCTCGGCCTCGCCAC
Source organism: uncultured Ignavibacteriales bacterium (assembly GCA_964397415.1). GTDB lineage: Bacteria > Zixibacteria > MSB-5A5 > GN15 > FEB-12 > FEB-12. Next base: position 82,468 of record CAYNIJ010000014.1, read on the forward strand.
CCTGCCAATAGTGGCCCAGGACTAGGTTGTGATTATGCGGCGAACGGATCTCAAGTTTTTTGCCGGCGCGAACTTCTTGGCCGTTGATATACATCGGGATCTCGATCGGATTGGCTTTAAGCTCGGCGAGAGCCTTCTTTATCCCCTCACGTTCTGCCGAACCGGGAGCGTAACTCATTACCGGCTCGTTCTTTGGCGGCGGGACGCGATAAATACCCATCTGAACAACTCCTCTATTCTTAGTAGGTCAGGTCCCTTGCGGACCTGATGTCAGGAACCGAGGTTCCTGACCTACGTTTTTTTCATCAACCAACTTTGGAGGGATAATGTAGGGAATTTCGTCCGTCGGAGCAAGTGCCGGATTTCACAAGCCAGACGACGTCCGGACTAGGCCGCTACGCACTTTTCGAATGTGTCCGCCCCCTACCACCCACCCGCTCTTCCATTTCCCCTCGGGTCGGAGGCTGGGGTCATCGCGCCACTGCTGTCGATCGCGATCAATTGCAGATTACACCACGCCGGGATCTTCTTGATCGTATATCCGCGCGCTTTCAGATCTTCACTGACAGTGCCCGCCCAACTCGCTTCCTCGAGATACAAAATATCCGGCGCCCACTGATGATGGAATCGCGCGGTGGCGACCGTCTCACTCGCGCTACGGTGGAATCTCGCGAAATTCAGTATCCCCTCTGCGACAGTCGTGATGATCTTCGAACCACCCGGCGAACCAAGGATCAGGTACGGCTTGTTTGTTTTCAGCACCAGAGTCGGCGACATCGATGACAACATCCGTTTTCCTGCCTCAACCTTGTTTGCCTCACCGCCGATCAATCCATACACATTCGGCACACCCGGCTTGATGGAGAAATCATCCATCTCGTTGTTCAGCAGGAACCCGCCTCCCTCAACCATAAGACACGAGCCAAAACTCGTATTCAGTGTGTATGTTATCGCCACCATGTTGCCGCTGGAATCGCAAACCGAGAAGTGAGTCGTCTGGTCTGATTCATACGGCGGGTCGCCGGGTTTGATTACTGACGATGGCGTCGCAACCTCGCGATTCATCTTCGCTCGAAGCTGCTCAAGATACATGCTGTCCAGAAGATTGGGGGCTTTCCAGAATGCAGGGTCGCCGAGATGCAGTGACCGGTCAGCAAACGCAAGTTTGAATGCCTCGCAAAACAGGTGCAGATACTGCGGCGAGGTTAGAGTCATGACGGAGAGATCGAAGGGCTCGAGCAGCTTGAGGATCTGCCCGACAATGATCCCGCCCGATGACGGCGGCGGCATAGAGTAGATATCCAGTGAGTCAAATCTGATATGCGTGGGTTCGCGCCAGATGGGTCTGTATGCCGCAAGATCCTCGTGCGTTATCAATCCGCCATACTCCTGCATCGTCGCGACTATCTGATCTGCAATTTTCCCGCGATAGAATGGTTCCGGGCCGGAGTCGGCGATCAATTTCAACGTAGCGGCAAGATTCGGCTGACGAAGCGTATCCCCGGGCGCCGGTGGGTGACCATTCGGCAGATACACTCGCGCGGAAGCATCAAATCGACGCAGGTTCTCTGCGTCTTCGGCAATGGCGCCTGACATATACTGGTCGATGACCAGTCCACTCGTTGCCAATTCAATCGAAGGCTGTACGAGCGCCTGCCAGGGAAGTGAACCGTGGTTCTTCCAGAGTTCATGCAGACCCGCGACAGTTCCCGGCACCCCGACCGCTTTGGCGCTGTAGAGGGAGAGATCATCGATCACATTCCCGTTGGAATCCAGATACATCGTCTCAGTCGCGGCCAGAGGGGCAACTTCGCGGAAATCCAGCGCGCGGATTTCTCCTGACTTGGCGTCACGCACAAGCGCAAACCCGCCTCCACCGATATTGCCGGCTTCAGGATAACTGACCGCCAGCGCGAATCCAACCGCGACAGCAACATCGAAAGCGTTTCCACCTTGCTGGAATATCTGTTCGCCAATCGCTGTTGCCTCAGGCGAGGCAGTGGTCACCGCGCCACGATGATAGGACTTGTCCACCGCAAAGCCACACAGCGGAGCAAGAAAAAGGGCGATACCGAGTATCGCCCATATGATTCGATTGTGAGATTTGTCAGCCTGAAGCGACATGGTCACTCCTGACGATTCGTCGTTAACGTTTTTCGACGAGGAAGATGACGCCATCAGGATACATCACCTTGATCGGCATCCCTTCCTTGAGATCTTTCGCGGATGTCTTGATCGCCTCAGCCCCTTCACCGGCCAGGATATTGGTCAGTTTCAGGTTGGCCGCGGAGAATCCAAGCTCTTTCAGGTCAGCGCGAATGATGACCTCTTTCTCGCGCGCCTCGAAACTGTCGGACAGCTCACCCGGCGGCGGGACCACGACAAAGAGCATCCCCTTCTTTTCACCCATCTGGAAAGCAACATCGACCGACGGATCGGACGAGTAGAGATGGCTGTTGATATTCTCCCCGGCCAGGACTGACTCGACGAACGCCAGCTTCTGGTGATTTCCGCCCGAAGCGAGATCAAAAGTGAAGAGATACATCATCCCTTTGAAGCGATTAGTGCTGATGGCGATGACCTTTTGTCCTTCTGTCGCCAGCTTCCTCACCCGGCCGTCTTCCGGCGGACGGATCGCGCCATAGATATACGTCGGGAACGTGCCGTTTTTGTGCGTTACCGATCCGATATGATAATCTGTCGTGGTTTTGATACGGAAATGATTGGCGAGGACGTGGCACTCTTTCAGGTTCTCGTCGTACTTCGGCATCAATCCGCACAGCACCACGGTCACACCGGCCCTCGCCAACTCGACCAGCCCTTCCTGGTCCTTCTCGGACATCACTTCTGCCGTCGGCACAAAGACCATCGTATATTCTTTGAGCGCGTTCCAGTCGCGATTCTCGCGAATTCCATAATGTATCTTGAGACGCATCAGATCGCGGCAGAATCCAGTCATCGATTCATCGACCAACCGCGGCAAGTATGTGAATTCTTTCTCACTCGAGGTGCGACGAAGCATGTAGTAGAGTCGATTGGCCACCACGCAGACATCGTTCTTCGATTCCATTTCATCGAAGCCGAGCGTCGTGATCGCATTGTTGAAATTCTTCGCGACTTCGTATCCGTCGCCCACCGTTCCATCCTGGTGCAGCGGCGCGCCATACCAGTAGTCGCGGTCGACAAACATGTAATGATTGAGCCCTTTGAACCCGGCCGCGGCACCCGCCGCATAGTAGAACCGGCGAATATTGTCGGTGATCGGTTTCAGCTCGCGGTCACGATTCGGCATAGCCGACGCCCCACCCGAGGAGAACGACGACGCAAACGCGAAACCGTATTCCGCCTTCAGGAAGCGAGCTTTGTTGGCCAGATCGAAATAGTTCCCCTCCGGGAAGACATTCGCGCCGAGGAACGGCGCGCGGTCATCCGGCACGAGATTGAAGGCTGGCAGCAGTTCGCCCGGATTGAAATAGAGCGAACGGAAAAAGAGCGGCTCCACCGTGTACGACTTGAACAGATCCTCCATCACATCGAGGTATGTGTTGAGAGTGTATTCACGGAATTTCATCCAATCCAGTACTTTGGGGTAGTCTTCGATATCCAGCCCCGTGAATTTCTTGGGCGGTTCGACCGTCTCAAAGGAGGAGTGTTTCTCCTTGTACCGGGCCGCAAGCTTCTTGATATCCCCCTGATAGAGGCCATCCAGGAACGGCGGATAGTATTTCGCGATAAGATCCGGATTGTAATCCGCCTTGTCCGGATCGAGCATGCGACCGAACGAGGTCTCATAATCCAACTCGACCATAAAAACCGGACCCCGCGGATGCACGTAATTTTTGGTCGTCTCGATGAACGACTTGAAATAGTTCTTCAGGTGAAACTGGAAATTTGGATGCAGATAGCTCGGCAAATATCCGCCCGGTACGCCGAAGGTTGACGGCAACTTCAATTCATTTCCCTGGGAATCGCGGGCGAGTAAGCGGATATCCTGAAAGAGGAAGTTCGGCATGCCACCGTTGGGAAGCTGTGCGTTGATCCATGGTCCGGGGCGTAGCACCACCTTGAAGGCGAATTCACGCGCCAGTTCCAGAAAGACGATCAGGTCGCGGCGCGGATCATTGTAGCCGTTGAAGTCGATGAACTTGCTGTCGTCCTGATGGAGGTTCCACGGTACGGCAGTGGAGATGATCCGAAAGCCTGCGCGCTTGATGCGTTCAAAGCAAATTGACCAGTATCGCTTGTCGATCCGGAAATAGTGAAGTTCGGCTGAGAAGGGCTGATACGTTTCTTTACCAATGGAGAATCGATTCCCGATGACTCCTAACATATAAAACCTTGTCTATCAATTAGTTATAACTTGCGGCACGAGCCATTGAATACGTAGCCTAACATATCCCCCGAAGAATGTCAAGGGGAATCGTTTAAGATATTGCACCGCAACACCTTAGAAAGCGCTATCACCTTCTGGCCCTCCTGTCAACAAAAAACCCCTCCGACCGACGTCGGAGGGGCTTAAATCATTAGCGAATTGACTACTTCAGCATGACCATCTTGGAGGTCTTGACGAAATTGTCAGCTTCAAACTTGTAGAAATAGATACCCGAGGAAAGGGTCGAGCCATTGTCGGCCTTACCATCCCAGACGGCGCGGTACTTGCCGGCGGCCATCTCGGTATTCACCAGCGTCGCTACCTTCTGACCGAGCACGTTGTACACGGAGAGGTTCACTTTCGACTTCCGCGGCACGGAGTAGTCGATCGTGGTGGACGGGTTGAACGGGTTCGGATAATTCTTGCTCACAGTGAACACCGTCGGGAGAGTCGGCTCGTCATCCACGCCTACCAGCGGGTCGCGAACCATGAAGCAATAGCCCGAGCCGATACGATCGGCGCCGGTGCCGGTGGGCTGATACGCAATACCACCGTATGATTCAAACGTCGGGAATGTATCCTGGAATGTAGCACGTGCAACCCATTTCCAGGTCCAGAGGCCATCATTGGCGACGGCCGAATCGATGCAGAAATGTTTGCCGTGATTGTTCGTGCCGTTCAGCCAGATGATGAACGCAAAGCTGGTGTCATTGTAACCAGGAGCCAACTGACGGCTGGTACCAGTCGGAGTGGCGGCGGCCAACATTCCGGTCGTGTCCAGCGAAGTCGCCGTGGCGGAGCCATTGAAGCTGCCGTCCAAAGCGAACACTTGGTTGAAACGAAGGCCGAAAAGATTCTCGCCGTCAATGTTGAACGGTCCGACAGAATCAGCGGTTACGGAATCCCAGGTCGCGCCATCCGGCGATGATATCTTGAATCCGTACGAGATATCATAATAGGTTGCGGTGTTATTGTTCAGCCGGATCAGGATACGGGGATTCTGCCCTTCCTGGATCTCGTTCGCATATTGGGTATTCTTGATCGTATCGATCATTATGATACCCGACTGTGCGTAGCTGTTCGATCCCGCCGCGAACGCCAGCGCGGCGAACAGAAGCACGAACAGAATTGATCGCTTCATTTGCATACTCCTACCTTTATAAATCACACACATGTTATCAATGTATGCGGCCACCCTGGCCGCGTTGTCATTCGTCGATGGTATGTATCGACGTGTCCATCCGTGAAATCGCGGAACAAAAACAACAACGTTAACAAACTATGTTCAGCTACACCTCCCTGTGAGGTTTGTGTTATGCCACTTCACATTAGGGCAGATTATCAGAAAGTACACAACTATAACACCCCCCAAAGTAAGACGTCAATAAAAAAGTCTGCCTTTTCTCATAAAATAATAGCGGGGTTGGATTTACAACCCCGCTACCATACCGCATTTTGTTCTAAAACACCTCAATTGGGCGGCGGGTTCCCCCCCCCGACCAGGTAATTGATCAGGTAAGAGAGATCAGAAATGTCTATCAGCCCAACACCATTAACATTCCCGCCGTACGGATCCGGTATCGGTGAATTGTTGATAAGATAGGATATCAGGATACTGAGATCCGTCAGGTCCGGGAGTCCCGGCCCGCAGAACATCTTACCGCGCATACACGGCCGAACCACGATCTTCCCCGGCTTAAACACCGGCCAATAGTCCGCCAGCGTCGCCGCGATCTTTGGCTTCTTGGAACCGCCCAGTCCCAACGACAGGGTATCGATCGTCACCACCGTTCCCTTGGCGGCCGTGGAAGGTATGTTGAAATAGAGCTTCACGATGGTACCGCTGCCGACTGTCATATAGTTCGGAGTGCCGGTCAGTGTCGGACGAAGATCGATACCGAAAGTCGTCGTCCCATCACCGCCATCCAGCGCCACTTGCTCGAATGCCGCGCAGCGAGTACCGACCACCGAGAATGAATCCAGGGTGATCCCCTGGTCATTGAAAGCGGAGAACGGCAGCATCATCGTTTTGACCTGCGCCGTATTCGCCAAGTGGACTGTAAAGACCGGCTTGGTGCCGGGGTCAACAATGAGTGAATCGATCTTGAGCGTATCCGCGCGCGCCCAGATATAGTTGTTCAAATGCTCTTCGCCCAGCCCATTTGTCTCCGTGATCTTCAGCGAAACATCGTACACACCGGGGACATTGTAAACGTGCGAAGGATTCTGGTCGGTCGAAGTACCGCCATCGCCAAATGACCAATCCCACGAGCTTGGCGAATTCGGTGACTGATCGGTGAAGTTGACCGTGAACGGAACATTCGCGTCGGTCACATTCGAAGTGAACTTCGCGTTCGCCAGACCGGAGAGCGCGGTGAACGCATTCACGCGGCCGGTCCCGAGCAGTCCGACATACGATGGATTCTGCGCGTCGATATTATCCGTGGTCACCGTGATGATCGAGTCAACCTGCGCGCGAGTGAGTGACGGCATCATCGAACGGATCAGCGCGTTCAAGCCAGCGACATACGGTGCGGCCATTGAGGTTCCGGTATATATCGCCGTGCTGGGCGAGTAGGAATTGGATACCGTCGAAAGAATATTCTGTCCGGGAGCGCTGACAGTTATCCAGGTCCCGTAGTTGGAACCCTGTGACGAATTCCAGGTCCATTTCTGGTCGGCATTGTTGGTCGCGGCAACCGTCACCACACCGGGAACCTGATCATGCCACCCTTCTATATCAACATTGTCGTTGCCGGCGGAGTGAATGAAGGAGACACCCGCCGAAACCGAGTTGAACATTGCCGTATTGAGCGCGGAGCTGAATGACCCGCCGCCCCAGCTACCATTAATAACGTGTGCGCCATTGTTTGCGGCGTAGTTGACCGCCGCGGCGAGATCGTTGGAATTGAGCTCACCCAGTCCGCCCGCGGTCGTCCCACCGGCACGGATGCACATGATGCGGCAACCGCGCGACGAGCGATGTCCGCCGAACCATCCACCGGCCACGCCGGTAACGTTGGTCGCGTTATTCGTCATCGCGGCGGAGATCCCCGCGCAATGCGTGCCATGACCATTATGATCGCTCGGGTTATTGTCGCGGGTGACGCCATCTTCACCCGGCCAGACTGAACTCATGGCGTTCACGAAATCCCAGCCGACCAGGTCATCGATGAATCCATTCCCGTCATCATCGATCCCATTCATGTCACCCGGATCCCAAACCGCCATATCTCCATCGATATCCTCACCCGGGTTGACCCAGATATTGCCGGTCAGGTCGGGGTGGTTGTAGAGCACACCGGTATCAATGATGGCGATCTTGATAGAATCGGAGCCCCGCTCCTTATCCCACGCGTTGTACGGCTGAGGATCGGGACCAGGCGGCGACATCTGGTACTGACTCGCGTACTGCGGGTCATTCGGCGTGGAGATATCTATATAGTAGAGCCAGACCGGTTCCGCTATTTTGACATTCGGGTTCTGCAGCAGTTCACGCACCGTCGCGAAAACATCCGCGTCCTCGGGAATGGTCAGCTCATAGAATCCAGTGAGATCTTTTTGTGCGGATCCCGCCTCCGGTTTTTTGGCGTCGACAAAGATCGGTTCGGCCGCGCTCGCGTCAACAGTGGCGAGGACATTGTCCAATGACGCGACTCCCACCGAGACGCGTCCAAATCCATTGACGATCCGCGACGGAATGACATCATCGGTGAATTGAACAGTGACCTTCCCCTTCAGCATCGTCGGTTTCGGCAGCGACTGTCCCTGGGTGGAGACAGCGGACGCACCCTGCACCGCGATCAGCAACAGCCCTGCGCTGAGCAATAGTGCGGCGAGCGATCGTAGCGAAGTGCTCATCAGTGCTCCCTTATACAGGTTGGCGTGTGACATAGGTTCCTTGGTTGTATCGGCGGATTCTCCGCTGACTCTCTGTCTGTTTGCGAAATGAATGAACATAGACCTGCCGCCAATTGTTCGCGTCAGGGATGCAAGTATCATCAAACAGCCGGGGCATACAGATGAGGGAATCGCCGTTGCCAGTACGGTCGAACTGAGGTCAGAAATAAAGCCGGAGGCGACTGTATGCGAGGGCCGTACAGACTACAATATAACGACTTAGCCGAATTACACAAGTAAAAAAGGCGCGGCGGATCCTCCTCGCCACTTCTCCCGGTCTCTGATTTGCGCGGCACACCTCCCGATCTGCCCGGACCGTGAACGCTTTATTTGCGCGGCACACCTCCCAATCTGCCCGGACTGCAGTGCCGAGAACGGGCAGACGCGGACGTCTGCCGCGCAAAT
>CAYNIJ010000015.1:0-90031 GCA_964397415.1 uncultured Ignavibacteriales bacterium
AGCTGTTATTCGGCAACGCGAACAATCGATGTGTCACCACTCATCTGATGCGCGCCACGATCGATGCTCCCGTTATGCTCCCGCGCAGGGTCAGCGCCCGGAGGTAGTCGCCGAAGGAAGGATGTTTCCGCGGCGACGTGACGGCGCGACGGTTTTGCTGTTGACTTAACGCCTCAAAATCGGAACATTCCGAGCGACTAACGTTCAGCGACAAGGGAGCTTTACCGCATGGCGCGACTTTCCCGGGCAACCCGCGAAACTATCAAGACCATCCTGGTCATCCTGGCGATCCTGGTGGTCGTCCTCGTCTATCTCGTCTACCCCCTCAATCGGACCAAGGCATTCATGGGTAGACCGGAGGTCGATGGACAGCCGACCGACACGCTACCGCTTCCGAATGACCTCGCGCCTTTTGTGGCGGCGGGGCTGCCAGCTGATAGTATGCGGATCGAATCCGATGGTCTGACCAAACTGGCGGCCGCCTATATACCATCGAATGATTCGGTGGCGAAAGGGCTGGCCATACTCATTCCGTCCGAGCAACAGGATCGGACTCACCTGCTCGGTCTGGCGAAGGCTTTCCGCGACTCCGGTCTGGCGGTGGTGACCTATGACCAGCGCGCCACGGGGAGTTCATCCGGCGAATATCACTCCGATGGTCAGTTGGAGATGACCGACCTTGAGGCGGTCATCGCGCACCTCGAGATACATGGCCAGATTGCCCATCCGCTGATTGTGGTTGGATACAACGCCGGTGGCGATGCCGCCCTGCTTACCTCGATAGAGGAGAAGCGAATTGATGCTCTTGCGGCGATTGAGCCGTATTTGACCACGGACCGGATGATCGATGCCCTGCGTGAGAAGAAGAGCCTGATCTGGTTCCCCTTTTATCGCACGATGTTCTGGTGGTGGTACAATATCCGGAGTACGAGCGCCGCGGCCTATCGTGAGGTAGGCGATATCAAAGCTCCATCCGCGCCCGCAATTCTGGTGGTCCGCCCGGGACAGCAAGCGGATGCCGCGGTGCAGGCGCTGCAGAGTTCCCCCCGGGAACCGCTGGAGATCAAGACCGGTTCAGTAGCAGACAGCGACCTCGTGGTCGCGCTATTGGCTCTTGGCAGAAAATAAGTCGGTTATCGTTCCATGCGGCAGACACTAAACAAACAGATTCGACACGTGGCACTCCATCTGGGGATGGTCGCGTATCTGTTTTTCTTTCTTGGCTATGTGGTGCCACACCACGCGTGCGAACATACTCCATGTGATCTGCACACCGCCGCGCAGTTTGCAGGGCAGGCCGACCATCACGCTATCCACAATCCGGATATCTGCCAGCTCTGCAAGACCCATGGTCAGATTGACCTGCTGGCCAATAACGCGGCCTACGCTCAGATAGTTGAGACTCCTTCGACAGTTTTCGTCGAGGTCATTTCCTCGCCGGAATCGCATATCATAACGTCGCTCCTCTCCCGCGCTCCTCCAGTCATCGCCTGATTCCTCATCAAAACTCTTACTTTGCACCAACGTAGCTCGCTATAATTGTGGCTGGGCGATGATTCATGTGGAGGATATCATGAAAGCACTCGTTTTGCTTTTGCTTTTCATAGGCATGGCCGGTACTGGCGTATTGGCCATGACCCAGCCGGATATTTCGGCCATCGGTGATTTCCGTGCCTTCACCGGCAATTACAAAGACGCGTACGGCCATGAGACCATGCGCAACGGCAATCTGAACATGCGATTTGAGGGGCTCGAATTCGCCATCAATGGCAATCTGAACCCATATGCGCGCGCGGATATCGCAATTGCCAATCATGGCGACGGATTTGAGATAGAAGAGGCCTATGCGACCATTCTGCGTGGCCTTCCGCTTGGCGCGCAGATTCGGGGCGGGCGATATCTCGTCGATTTCGGCAAGCTCAATACCTATCACCCCCACGCCTATCCGTTTGTCGACCGCCCGCTCGCCTTACGCATGATGTTCGGCTTCGACGGATTCATCGATGAAGGAGTCAATGTCAGTTTCCTCCTCCCAGTTGGATTCTACAGCAAACTCTCTTTGAACGCTTTGCGCGGGAAAATATTCGAGCCGGATCCCCACGCGCATGACGAAGAGGGAGAGCCGGAAGAAGGGCACTTCGAGGGACGCTACACTGAAGACCCGATCTTCTCCGGCCGTCTGAACGGTTTCTTCCCGATTGGCGAAAAAGGGAATCTCGAGATTGGCATCTCCGGCCTGTATGGCTTGTATGCCGCCTCAGGCGCGGAAGGAACCGGAAGTGTGATCGATGGCTACCATGATCTCTGGGCAACAATGTATGGCGTAGATATCAAGTATAAGCACCGTTGGTCGGATTACTCTTCGCTGATCGTTCACGGCGAGCTGTTGGGGAGTCGTCGCGACCGCTTCGCCCCTGGCTGGCCGATCGAAACTGTTTCCACCCTCGGCGGGTTTCTCTTTGCCGACCTGCAGTTCTCCAATCGCTACACTATCGGCGCGATGGTTGATCTCGCCCCCGGTATCTTCGATGGCGGCGAGCATGACTATAACCCTGTCGAGGCCCTAGACAAAACCGAGGCGGGCATTTTCGATGACCTGAACCGCACAACATCGTTTACGCTTTTCACCGGCTTTTCTCTGCTCGAAGAAACAACCGTCATCCGGCTGTTCGGCCGATTGACTTCGTTTGACGACAAACGCTCATCCCAATGGGTCAGTACCGAGTTTATCCCCGAGAAAGATGACGAGTACACTGTCGGCCTCCAGTTGCTCTGGTCGCTCGGTCCACACAAACCGCATCAATTCTAAGCGAAGAGTTAATAACCATGAAAACGACATTCTATTCAGTTCTTCTCGCGCTGGTGTTGGTGGTTTCAACCGCGTCCGCCGCGGTCAAAGTTGTGGCGTCATCTTCTGATCTCGCGGCTATCGCCAGGGAAGTCGGCGGAGACAAGATAGAGGTTACCTCGATCGGTCAGGGGAAAGCGAATCTTCACTTCGTCGAAATGCTCCCCAGCTACATGCTGAAAGTCTCGAAAGCGGATATCTACCTCAAAGTCGGCTTGTCGATGGATCAATGGGCCGATGGCATCATCGATGGCTCCCGCAACGGCGAACTGGTGATCATCGATTGCTCCACTGGGATAGATGTTCTCGATAAGCCCACTGGAAAAGTGGATGCGTCGATGGGGGACGTACACCCTTCGGGAAATCCGCACTACTGGCTCGACCCGCGCAACGGCAAGACGATCGCAAAGAACATTCTCGATGGCCTGCTCAGAGCAGACGCAACCAACGGCGCTGTCTACCAGGCAAACTATGATTCATTCGTCAAGAAGCTTGATTCCGCCTGGCAACGCTGGTCGGCCGATGCGACATCCTTCGCCGGGACCAAGTTCATCAGCTATCACAGCACCTGGGCATATTTCGCCAAGGCGTTCAATGTCGAGATCGCGGGATTCATCGAACCGAAACCGGGGATCGAGCCGACCGCCTCGCATACCTCGGAGTTGATCGACCTGATGAATCAGCAGCAGGTGAAGATCATCTTCCGCGAACCGTACTTTTCGGAGCGTGCGCCGAACACGCTCGCCAAGTCTACCGGCGCGATCGTCTACACCGTGCCGTCCTCGGTCGGCGGAGTCGAGGGAGCGACCGACTACTTCTCGCTCTTTGACACTTTGCTCGGCACGCTGAAGAAAGCGTCGGGCCACTGATGTTTGAATTACTGCAGCAACCCTTTGTGCAAATAGGTATCCTGGTCAGCCTCGTGCTTGCCGGGATCCATGCCTATCTCGGCTTCCATGTCGTCAGTCGCGGCGTGATCTTTGTCGATCTCTCACTCGCGCAGGCGGCAGCGTTTGGCTATGTCATCGCCATCTTTGCCGGCGTGGGGGACCACTCCCTGCAATCGTACTTCATCTCGCTTTCATTCACTATGCTGGCGGCACTGCTGGTCGCGGTCAGTCGCACCAAAGATGACCGTATCCCGCAGGAAGCATTTATCGGAATAATCTACGCCGGGTTCGCGGCACTCTCGGTTTTGATTCTCTCGCACCATGCCGAAGGGATGGAGACCATTCAGGAGATCTCCAATGGATCCATCCTCACCTGCACTATTCCGGAATTGCTGACGATCGCCGCGCTCTACTCCGGTGTCGGCCTGATTCACTATCTTTTCCGCGACAAGTTTTTCCTGATATCCGAGAATCGAAAACAGGCTGCGGCATCTGGGATGAATGTACTGCTCTGGGATTTTCTCTTTTATGCGACCTTCGGTATTGTCGTGACCTCCTCGGTACATATCGCCGGAGTGCTGCTGGTCTTCTCGCTGTTGGTCATTCCGCCGGTGATCGCTCTGCTGATCACGCAATCAAAAGGCAAGCGATTGGCGATCGGCTGGACAGTGGCAGTGGTTGGCTCACTCGCGGGCATTCACTCATCACTTTTCTTTGATCTTCCAACCGGCCCCTCGATCATGGTGGCACTGATAATCATGTTACTGCTGACTGCAGGGGTGAGGCTGGTCCGTTCCAGAGGCTAATTTGGGGGTCGCGGACGGCCCTCAAAAAGCCACAGTGCGCAGGTGAGTCTACCTCTCAGCGAATAAAGCGACGGCTCGTTACTCAATTTGATCTAGCTCCTTATTCATCCCTTCGGACGAGAGACTTGTCCTCTGTTTATGCGTAGAATTTGGAACCGGAACGTTACTACGCATAATCGGCAGCGTGGGTCTGTGTTCACGCCCATGTGTGCCCTGTAACCCTTTTATGGAGGTCATCTCAATGACTATGTTTGAAACTCTCGACCAATTGTGCCTTCATGAGATCGCCGATCTCATGAGTGCTGAAAAGCAAATTCTCAAAGCCCTTCCGGGCGTCATCAAGAAAGTCAGTTCGCCGGAGCTGAAAGAAGCGCTTCAAGACCATCTGAAGCAGATTGAGACACATGTTGACCGCCTGAAAAAAGTGGCCACACTCCTGGGTAATGAGTCACTCCGTGCGCAACATTGCAGGGGCATGGAAGGTCTTCTGGCAGAAGGCAGCGAGTTTGCCGCTGAAGCCGAAGGTGATGAGAATGTCGTTGATGCCGGTATTATCGCCGGGTTGCGGCGCGTCGAACACTATGAAATTGCGGCGTATGAAACACTCTGCGTCTTTCTGAGACAGCTCGGCGAAGACAAGGCAGTGACCTTACTGGAGGAAACTCTCGATGAGGAGAATGCTGCTGATGCCAAATTGTCCGATATCGCCGAAGGTTCGAACACTGAGCCCGACGACGAGATGATGGATCGCGAAATGACTCGTTCCACGGCAAACGTATCGCGAAACGCCACCGAATAGCGGACTACGTTGGACGTCTCCTCCTTAATGTGAAAAGAGGGGTCCAGTGGACCCCTCTTTTTTACTGACTGATCATGCGTGTTTGACAGCGATAGTTAGGTGTACAATATCCGGATTCTGGACAATGAGGCGAGGCCCTGACAGGCCCCCCCAACACTTCCGTTAACGTGTCATCCTCCCAGCGTTTTGTCCTGGTTCTTATACCACGCGAGTGCTTGGTCAAAATGTTGCGCCTCAAAATCGGGCCAATATTCATCCCTGACATAAAAATCTGCGTACACGGATTGAACCGGCAGGAATCCGCTTAATCTACGAGTCCCCCCCCAGCGAACAATCAGATCAAGTCGCGAAACCTCTTGTGACCGCAGGCCACCGTTTTTGAGGCCGGCCAGGTCCCATTCCCAGCCGTAGTTGACGAGGAGATTTACTTTTATTCCGATACCCTGGCGGCGCCGAAATTCTCTGAGGGCCTGAGGAAATTGTGTCGAGTTTTCATCACCGACAACCAGGAGAGCTGCTCCACGCCGCGCTATCTCAAATGCAAACTCGACCGAGGCATGGCTGAATGACTGCTTTTGAGCTTTAGGTCTCTTGGTGTTGTCCTGCGTAAAGCAATATATGGAGACTTCGCCGATACCGCTTTTCTTGCAAATCTCATACAGCTGCAACCCGGGTGCGATGCCGTGCTCGTATCCATCTTCTTTCGCGAGCCCATGCTCCACAGCCCAGCGGCGATTGCCATCGGGAATAAACCCTACATGGCGGAGGTCATTACACTTTGCCATTTCAAACCTCTCTCTGGCACGAAGTGGTGCACGGCGGAAACATGAAAGGGCCAACTCACTGATACCAGTATCACCTATATTAAGACCCGCATCATGTCGTGGGATAACCGAGATCATCGGCACGCTTTCGATCTCGGCGCTTACCATCGAAAATGCCATTCTGTCATTGTAGAGGTTGTCGACATTTTGGCATTCGGCGCTGATAGCAATCTGCCGGTCACCGACTATGCGGCAAGCCACTTGGTCGTCTGGTTACTTCAAGGTCTTCTTGACTCTTTGCTTTTCCTGTTCAAATGCTTCCAGGATATCTTGAAGTTCGTCCGAATCCAACGCCTTCTTTGCGGTCTTAAATATCGTGCTCTCCTCCTCCTGGATATGGTGCTCAACGAGTTCCTTGAACACGCTCATCTTGGCGCCCCACTGATCTTCGCCTTTCGACATTCTCTCAAGTTCTTTGAAGACCATATCACTGACATGATGCTCCTCGACTCCCTCCAAAGCATCTTCCCGTGCCTCTCTCTTCGCCAGTAACGGTGGATAAAAGGTGCGCTCTTCCGCCTTCATGTGAGGCACCAGTTCCTCTTTAAGCTTTTGAAACAGTTCCTCCCGCTTTTTGGGTGCCGTCTTTTTGGTGTCGTCAATCGATTTGAGGATTCCCTTCACTTTCTTGTGATCCTCTCTGAGCATCTGGAAAAAAGCATTCTTCATCTTTCTTTCTCCTGTCTTCCGTAACTGAAATTCTTCTGACATTTCGAATTCCTCTGCCTGTAACCAAAAGGGTTATGCGAGCAGAATCTCTTCTAGCTTGACTTCACATTCGACTGGCTTCCCGTCGCCGCAGCTTAATTGCTTCCTCTTCTTAACCGCTACTGGACGAGACGCTATAGTTGGGAGCGTACGAGTCCAGCCAGCCGCTCGTGGAGTCTTTCGGGCCATGGCCGATTCCTCCATTCCTCTAAAGTAACGCGATGTGACCGTTTCATGTCGCGCTTGAAGGCATTAGCTTGCTCGTGGGCGAAATCTGCGTCATAGACATTTAGATTCGCTTCATCATTCAACCGAAACGAGCGATTGTCGAAATTGGCGGACCCGACGCTTGTCCACAGGTCATCCACGATCAGCAGCTTACAGTGGTACATCGTCGGCAGGTATTCGTATATCGCCGCCCCTGCTTCCAGAAGCGGCCCCCACCGCGAGCGGCCCGCCTTTCGAACCACATCCCTATCCATGTGCTTACCAGGGACAATGATCTCGACGGTGACGCCCCGATGGCGCGCGTCCACCAACGTTTGCACCGACAGGTCGTCGGGCACAAAGTACGCGCTGCCAATCCGGATGCTGTCCTTCGCTGAGGCGATGGACAGCAAAAACATCAGCCTGGCGCTCTCGCTGCCTCCGGAGGGCGAACTCATGAACACCTGCGCCTGGTGGGACCCCGCCACCGCCACCTCGGGATAATACTCGTGCGATTGCAACACCTGACTCCGCGTCTTGAGCCAATTGTCCATGAAGGCCGCTTGACACTGAGCAACCACTGGTCCTTCGATCTTGTAATGCGAGTCGCGCCAGTGATCGGGGTCTTGGCCGCTCCCCTCCCAGAGGTCGGCTATGCCGGCTCCGCCCGTGAAACCGACCGTACCATCTATGACGAGGAGCTTCCGATGCGTCCGGTTGTTGATTCGTCGGATGTTGTACCACCTTAAAGGATGGTAACGTTCGACCTCGACTCCCGCGTCCTTGAGCGACTGTACCAAGTGCGGCTCCATCTTCTTTGTCCCAAGCCAGTCGAGAAGGACATGCACTTTGACCCCCGCACGGGCGCGGTCGATGAGGGCATCGGCGAATTGCCTCCCGATCTCACCCTGCCAGTAGATGAAAGTCTCAAAGGTAACTGAATGCTGAGACGCACCGATGGCGTTGAGCATGGCTGGAAAGAACTCATCACCGTTCGTCAGCGCGGTGATCCTATTGCCGCCCAGCACTTCGGGGGGGAGTAGACCGCTCATAGAGCGAAGGAACTGGTCATCGGCAACCGAGAACACGTGGTCGATTTTGTGTGATATCTTCTTCTCACGCGAGGTCAAAACGCTGACCACGAGCGACAACAGGTATGAAGCCGCTGCGGTCAGTACAATGATGAGCCATACTTGCATTGACTATGCCAGGGTCCGTAACGACCGTTCCCGGTCCCATTGCCTCGTTTTTGCCGCCGCAATGAACGCATTTCTGTCGGTAGCGTCCATGACACCCGCGTCTTCACCAACATTAGCCGCGTCTAACAACATTCTTCCGCCTTGATCGTGTGCGATTGCCTTGAGATGACCAAATGCATCGCGAACAAAATCAATGGCAGCGCTTTCCTTTGCCAGTGCTTGCGCTCCCTCTTCGGAGAGTATGACCGCAACAGCGTCGAAAAAGACAGAAGGCATACCTGCTAGTTGTCCGTCAGCCGGCATGGTCGAACCGTCGGAAAGCTTGGCACCTCCAACTTTGGGAGCGATCATTTTTGCTGTCGCCCCGGCACTTACAACAGCGCTCTTAACCTGCCGGATAAGGGCACTGTCTGAGCCATCGGCAATGAGAATGCCAATCGTCCGCCCCTTGAGAGTATCCAACATCTTGCCTATGATCTGCAGTGCGGCGGAGGGTTCCAGATTCTGCACGGGCATTGCAGGAGTCGGTGCAACTGGCATCTCCCCGAGAGCCAAACCGGCGGCCACACGTGTGGCAAGATCCTCTTCAATGTGCCTGAGATGTCCGACCATTGCCGCGCGGATATGAACGTGATCCACCTTGGAGAGTTCAAATACGAGCGCCGATGCGATATGCGCCTGTTCATGGGTGGTTTGGCTGCGATAGAACTGCCGGGCCTGGCTATAGTGATCCGCGAAACTTTCGGATCGTACGCGGCCCTTCGCGCCGGTTTCTTCAACCACTGCCGAACGAAATCCCTTATCTGGCGTTTCTCGCGGGGAATCTCCGGACAAAGAGTTAGGCTCATACGCGACGCGTCCGACAGGTTGGGTCATTTGCATGTGTCCGTCGCGGTTGTGATTTGAGAACGGGCACTTGGGTGCGTTGATAGGGATTTGGTGAAAATTCGCCGAACCCAGGCGGGAGAGTTGTGTGTCGAGATACGAGAACAGACGGCCCTGCAACAAGGGATCATTCGAGAAATCGATCCCCGGCACGATATTGGCCGCACAATAGGCGACCTGCTCGGTTTCCGCGAAGAAATTATTCGGCCAACGATCTAGCACCATTCGGCCAATTACTTTTAACGGCACCAGTTCCTCGGGAATCAATTTCGTGGAGTCCAGGTGGTCGAACGGGAACTTGTCCGCTTCCTTCTGTGTGAAGAGCTGTACAGCGAGCTCCCACTCCGGGAAATTTCCCCCGGCGATCGCCTCGAACATATCCCGACGGTGAAAGTCGGGATCAGTTCCGGCGATCTTGACGGCTTCGTCCCAGATGGTTGATTGTAATCCAAGTTTGGGGCGCCAGTGGAATTTCACAAAGGTGGCTTCGTTGGCCGCATTTATCAGTCGAAAACTATGTACGCCGAACCCTTCGATCATTCTCAATGAGCGCGGCAAAGTGCGATCCGACATGATCCACATCACCATATGCATTGACTCCGGAGTCAGGGAAATAAAATCCCAGAAGGTATCATGCGCTGAAGCAGCTTGCGGAAAACCGCGATCCGGTTCCATTTTTACCGCATGGACCAGATCCGGAAATTTGATGGCGTCCTGGATGAAAAACACCGGCACGTTGTTCCCAACGAGGTCCCAGTTACCTTCCTTCGTATAGAACTTGACGGCAAATCCGCGAACATCCCGCGGTGTGTCCACCGAACCGGCACCGCCTGCCACCGTTGATATGCGGGTAAAGACCGGTGTCTTCTCGCCAACTTCGGTCAATATCTTGGCAGTGGTGAATTTCTTCAAGGATGAGGTCAGTTCGAAGAACCCGTGGACTCCCGTCCCGCGCGCATGAACGATCCGCTCGGGGATACGCTCGTGATCGAAGTGCATGATCTTTTCGCGTAGAACGAAATCCTCTAGTAGCGTAGGACCGCGTGGATTGGCGCGGAGCGAATTCTGATTGTCGGACACAGGAACGCCAAGATTGGTCGTAAGCTCAGGGTGGTCTCCATCAGCGATCTGGTGTAACTCCCCGCCCTTTGTCTTTCGCACTGAATCACTCTTCGCCGAACTCACTCTCCGCTGACGATTGTTCAACGCAGTAGGTGGCTTTTTCTTACTCATTGTCTCGTTCCTTCGTTATCTGTACGTGAACTCATTGGTTAACGATGGCATGGGTCCGCCGGAAGATTGTCCAGGCTCCGGAATCCTTCATAAAATCCGCAGGTGTTGTCAGGCAGACTGAACTAGCTACGATCAAGAGCTTGCCCGTGTTCTCCGTCGTGGTAACCGAACAGAGAAACCGGTCTGGTCGCTCTCGAAGTAACTAGCGCAGTCTGCGGTCATTTCAACCGGCAACAGCAGAGCTACGTAGTTTGCCGGCAACGCATCTGCACAATTGGCGGCTGGACATCTTTGGTCCCAGTCGACTCGTACTACCTCTCTGCGATTCGCACCGAACCAAGATTCTTCAATGAGCTGTGCGCTCCTGCTCGGCCGCCGATTGACGCAATTATGAGGCCCATGAGCAGGGCGAGGAACGACCAGAGAGAAGCCTGGGACATACGTTGGGCTGCCACATCAGCGGCCTCACGGGTCTTTTGCGCCGCGATAGTGGCAAGATTGTCCAACTCAGCCTTGAGTTTATTGTAGGACGCCGTCCAATCGGTGACGTGCTTCGACGCATCGGCTTCGCTCATCCCGGTATATTCGACCAGAGCGGTGGTGACTGCCGCACGGTTCTCCTGCGAGGTGACATCATTCCCCGGCGCAAACAGTTTTGTGACCGCAAATCCGATTTCGCGCTTCGCTCGGGTGCTCGCCTGAGGCGTTGATTCGATCGGTCCGGCTTGAATCGCCTCATCGACAAAACTAGTCAGTTGATCGTCACTCCGCTTGATGCCCTCTTTGGCCAGCTCCCCAATTCCGTCTGCGACGACCGCGCCGCCAGTTCCGATACCAGCGCCTATCACTTTGAATGCTCCACCCAGAACCATTCCGGTCCCAACTGAAAGCATTAACACAGTGATGACCAGGGCAAGGCTCCAGACAATCACCCCATGTATAGCGCCAGATCGAAGTGAATGTGAAAATCGTCCCGCAACGTATCCGCCACTCCACAAAGCGATCAGTGCGCCTGCGGTCCATAAGATGGCGGCCATTACGCTCAATTGTCCTACTGGGTTGGAGTCGGTTAGGGGTTCAAACGTAGAAAGCCCCACACCTACACCCAACGCCGACAACAAAATATGAATGCCCATGGCAACAATTGTGCCACCAGCAATGGCCCCCCAGCTTATAAACTGAAAAAAGCCCGTCTTTTCCGATACAAATCCCGGTTCTTCCGGTACTCTGGTTGTTTCACCAGTTGATTGAATTGGCGAATCAACTACCGTCGAATTGTACTCTTGCATTCAATTGCTCCTTAAAAGTGTGATCCGTGTGTCTGCTTGATTAATCGTTGAATTTATTGAAATACCTTCTGGTCTATAGTTTCTTGCAGAAGAGTCTTGACCTCTCACTCGATAGAGGTCGTACATGTTGACCACCATCGGGTAATGCCCCAACCATCGCGAGCAAAAATGGTCTCAGCCATGCGCGAGACTGGATGGTTGACTGGTGCATGATCGATCACTAGTGGGGCGCTTGCCAGTGACTCTCCTGTCTTTTGCTTTGAGCTGGAAGTACCGGTCCACCATGAGTCCAATCTACCCCATGCGATGCGAACAACAATCGACCGTAAGAGTGAAAAGGTATCTAGCTCCTTTGGGTGGTAGAGTACTAGAGACTCCACTCCATCGAAGGTGAATTGAAACGAGATTTTCGCTAAGATCAGTGGAATCGCGAGTCTGGATCGAACCCCTTGCTCGCTAAGTAGATACCAAAGCCGGCTAACAGCAGAATGCTATAGTTGAGACTTCGCTCCGCAGATCCAGCGCAACAGCGGGAAGCGAGTGCCGATGCCAGGATTCGACAGTTGTCCGCTACAATTCCAAACTCGGCTGCAACCGCTCCATCGGCGATGGTAATGGCGGCATTTCGTCATGGGTGCGTCCGTTCAAAAGTCGACCAGCCTCTTTCTTGTTCACTCCGCCCCATTGCTTAAAGAAAAACGCGGTCTTCTGCTGGCGACACTGCTTGCGGATCTCTTCGACCCATTCCTTTTTGATCGGTCGCGCGCCGGGGCCGGATT
Organism: uncultured Ignavibacteriales bacterium; assembly: GCA_964397415.1. Classification (GTDB taxonomy): domain Bacteria; phylum Zixibacteria; class MSB-5A5; order GN15; family FEB-12; genus FEB-12. Next base: position 12,468 of record CAYNIJ010000015.1, read on the forward strand.
CTCCGCCCACGATCGCCCAGTGGATATCCTGCAGATCAAGATCCGGCAGCGGACCAAGCAACGGTTCGAGTGACAAAAATCTGACCGGCGATGGCACTTTGCGCAGGTCATCGATTCTGAACCGATAGGTCGCGCTTTCGACCGTCACTCCCATCCAGAGATTCTCCGGCCACTCGAGTTTCGGCGCGTAACGGACCAGCCGCTTGGAGCGTTTGGTCAGCAACTGGAAAATGTGTTGGTCGGCCCGACGTATCACATCGAAAATCTGTTCGACAAATGAAAACGGCACCTTCTCATGGAACAGGTCGGACATGGAGTTGACGAAGATGATTTGCGGTTTGGTCCACCGAAGCGGCGCTTCCAACACATCGGGATGCAGGGTCACTTCGAAGCCGTTTTTATATTTGGCGACCCCCATTCCCTGGAGACGTTTCGCCATCCGCTCGGCATAGCAGTGGTCGCAGCCGGGGGAGACCTTGGAACATCCGGTGACGGGATTCCAGGTGGTCCATGTCCATTGAATGCGGGTCAGCGATCTTGACATTTCAAGTCTAATCTATTCGCCACTCAAACAGCATGAAATCACTTTGTCTCCCTGCCAAACGACCATATACTGAAGTCAGACTCGCCGGGAGATGTCTCATGCGAACATTGTTGATCTGTGATGATTGCTACCCTGCCGAAGCCGCCATGCTTTGTGCTGAGTACAAGAGCGGTATCGAGATCCAGTCATTCTACGACCCGTCCCATATTGTCGACAATCCCGATACCATCGAAACGCATATGCCGCTTGTCGAAGGAATACGCCCACGTTCCTTCCATGGCCCGTTCGGCGATCTTTCTCCCGGCAGTTTCGATAGCATGGTCCGAGACCTCGCCATGTACCGTTTCGAGGAAGCGGCATCGATAGCAGAGCGGCTTGGGGCAAACCACATGGTGCTGCATCTAGGGTACCGCCCGTTCTCCGGCCCGCAGGTTCCGACGATCAGAAGAAGTATAGCCTTCTGGAAGCAATTCCTCGAAACCCGCTCAAGGGATTTCCATCTCCATTTGGAGAATGTCCATGAACCCAAGCCGGAATTGCTGGCTGAGGTTGTTGATATGGTTGGCGATGAAAGACTCGATATTAATCTCGATATCGGCCATATCCACTGCTTCTCGCACGGCGATCCTATTTCGTGGATCAAAACGTTGAAGCATCGCATCGGGTATGTCCATCTGCATGATAACCACGGATCCGAGGACGAACACCTCGGGCTGGGCATGGGGGATATCCCGTTCGAGCAGGTATTCAGCACTCTTCAGGAGTTCTCGCCGAACGCGATCTGGTCGCTGGAATGCAAAATGGAGTTTATGCGGAAGTCGCTCGATTGGATAGCCAGGTTTCGGTAGATGCCAAAATCTTGAGTATTTCCCCATGCGCTTGTCGATTTCCAAACTCCCCGTTCGTCATTATCTTAGACAGAGTGAATCAATGATCAGTCCAATCCGACAGGAGGCGTTATGGCCGAGTATATGTTGTTGATCCGCAACGGCGAATGGGTGGAACTCTCCCCCGAAGAGATGCAGAAGTCGATGGAGAAATATATCGCCTTCACCCGCATGCTCCGCGACAAGGGGCACTTCAAAGGTGGCGATGAACTGCAGTCCAATGGCCGTGTCCTGCGGAAACAGGGAAGCTCTATAGTCGATGGCCCTTTCACCGAAACCAAAGAGACTATCGGCGGCTACTACCTCATCGAGGCGGAGAGCTACGACCAGGCGGTGGCGCTCGCCAAGCAGTGCCCAACCTTTGACCATGGCGGCATGGTCGAGGTCCGCGCTATTTCGCTTTATCAGTGAGGAAATCTAAGGAAGAGTGAACGGCCAACCACGCGAGTCTCATACCACCCGACTGGTGGAACATCTCTTTCGACGGCAATCCGCCCGTCTGATTGCCTCTCTTGCCGGCATGGTCGGTCTTGCGCAGATCGACCTGGTGGAGGATGTCGTGCAGGAGACTTTATTGCGTGCGCTCCGAAACTGGCCGCATACCGGTATCCCGGAGAATCCCGAGGGATGGCTGCACCGGACCGCGCGCAACCTGATGATCGACCAGATGCGGAGTGCAAAGCTCCATGCCACACGGGAGGCCGATATCACGCGGCATATCGAAAGCGAGTCCATGCCCACATTACCTGAACCGACCTATCAGCACGAGCTTGACGATAACCAGCTTCGTATGATCTTCGCCTGCTGTCATCCCTCGCTTCCCGAGGATGCGCAAACCGCTGTTGCGCTTAAAGAACTCTGCGGATTTTCAGTCGGCGAGATCGCGCGGGCATTTTTAGTAGAAGATGCGACAATCGCCCAGCGCATCGTCCGTGGCAAAAAACAGTTCCGCTCCGGCGATGTTCCGTTCGCGGTACCGGAACCATCCGAAATGGTGGCACGAATGGATGCGGTCCTCCGCGTCATCTATCTTATCTTCAACGAGGGATATACTCGCCATTCCGGCGAGGATCTTATCTCAAAAGAGTTGGCGGAAGAAGCGATTCGACTTGCCGAGCAATTGGCATCCAATCCGATCACCGAAACTTCAAAGCTACACGCTCTGCTGTCGTTGATCTATTTTCAATTTGCTCGCTTTCCGGCGCGACAAACCGCGAGCGGTGAACTGATCATTTTGGAAGATCAGGATCGCGCGCTCTGGGACAAGCATTCTATCGCCCGTGGATTTCATCATCTGGAGAAAGCGGCCACCGGAACTAAACTCTCACGGTATCATCTCGAGGCCGGCATTGCCTCTCTGCACGCGATGGCTAACTCCTTTGACCAAACCAACTGGCGACAGATGGTCGAGTGGTATGATCAGTTGCTGGAGATCGATCCATCCCCCATCATCTTTCTCAATCATGTCGTCGCTCTCGGATTCTGGAAGGGATTCGAGGTTGGGCTGTCGGTTTTGGACAGCTCTCCTTTCGCGAGATCTTTGCAGAACTATCCGTATTTCCACGCCGTCCGCGCGGAGTTTCTGATCCGGTTAGAACGACCAGCAGACGCTGTCGCTCCTCTGCAGACGGCTATCTCATTGACCCAAAACTCCGCCGAACGAGCCTTTCTCTCCCGCAAACTTGCCTCACTGACACAATCCTGACGATATCGAGGTCAGATTCCACCATTTTTCTGACTCTTTCGGGCACTCTTGCCGATTTCTGCCGGTTCTGTATATTCAACGGGCATTTCAATAGAGGAATTATGGAATGAATACTGTGCAATTAGCGGATAATGTCTGGTGGGTCGGGGTCAAGGACCCGGAACTCAGGATCTTTGATATTGTCATGGAGACCAAGCAGGGGACTACCTATAACGCCTACCTGGTCAAAGGGGAGAAGATCGCCCTCATCGACACGGTCAAAAAACAATTCTCGGAAGAGTACTTCGAGAAGCTAGCCAAGCTGGTGCCAATCGAATCAATAGACTACCTGATCGTCAACCATACCGAGCCTGACCATAGTGGCGCGATTGTCGAACTACTCCATCGTTGCCCGAAACTTGAGATCTACTGCTCGGCCTCCGCGGTTCCGTTCGTGAAAAGCACGATCAATATGGAAGCGAAGATCGTCGGCGTCAAAGATGAGCAGGTGCTCGACCTCGGCGGCAAAAAGCTCGTTTTCAAAGTTCTGCCGTATATGCACTGGCCCGATACCATGATGGAATATCTGCCGGAGGCGAAGATCCTTTTTTCCTGTGACGGTTTTGCCGCTCACATCGCCGGAGACTCCATCTGGGATGACCAGCAGACCGGCGATCTTGAGTGGGAAGTGAAGTACTACTTCGACTGCATCATGCGGCCGTTCACCGGCTATATGCGGAAATCACTGCCTAAACTGGATTCATTGGACATCGCGATGATCGCCACCTCTCACGGTCCGGTGCTTCGCACCAACGTCAAAAGCTATCTTGAGCGCTACAAAGCCTGGTCGGTGGACAAAACCGCGGGCGCGGAACGCGTCCCGGTTTTCTACGCCACAAATTACGGCAACACCGGCTTGCTGGCCGAAGCGATGGCGAAACATCTGACCGCGCTCGGATTTGAAAGCAAGCTAGTCGATATCACGCAGACCTCAGCAGATGATATCCGCGAAGAGATCGAACGGTCGATCGCGGTGGTGGTCGGGACACCAACATTTAATGGCGATGCTCCCAAACCGATCTGGGATTTTCTGACGCTCTTTTCGACCGTCTACAGCCTCGGCAAAAAGGCCGCCTCATTCGGCTCGTATGGGTGGGGAGGCGAAGCTCCGAAATTGGTGTTGGTCCGTCTTGCAGGTCTGAAGCTGAAGGTCTATCCGGAGCCGCTTAAGGCACGGCTGATCCCCTCGGATACCGAAATGGCCGAGGTGAAGACTTTCGCTGAGAATATCGGCGCGTTCTTCCGCGGCGCGGAAGTGGCGGACAAAGTCGCGGTCAAAGCCTGACCTTGTTGAGGCGTTGAAATCAGCCGGGGAGGAGTCACTCTCCTCCCGCTTTCTTCGTATAACGATTATGGTACATTACCCGAGCAGGTTGGGACTCGCGTTTCTCTTCGCCGTGGCGATGGCTGCGGTTGAATCGGCGGTCGTCGTCTATCTTCGCGCCATTTATTATCCCGAAGGATTCAGCGTAATCCTTAAAGCCTTCAGTCATCAGCATCAAGCGGTGGAGATCGGGCGTGAATTCGCCACTATCGTCATGCTCATCACAGTTGCCGGGATGCTCGGCCGCGAACGGTGGGAGCGCTTTGGCTGGTTCATATTTCTCTTCGGCGTCTGGGATATCTTCTACTATATCTGGCTGAAGGTGATGATCGACTGGCCGCTTACTCTGACTGATTTCGATATTCTCTTTCTCATTCCCGCCCCCTGGGTTGGTCCGGTCATCGCGCCAGTGCTGGTATCGGCACTGATGATCTATGTGGGAATTCTACTGACACGACTCTACAAGCGAAATCGACGATTCCGTTGCATGCCGACCACCTGGGTCCTTGCGCTTGTCGCCACAGCGATCATCCTGTACTCATTCCTACGCGACGCGAACAATGTCGTATCAGGCACCATGCCTGACCCATATTGGTATCCGCTCTTGATCATCGGGCTTGGGTTGTACGGCCTGGCGTTCTGGTGGTCGTATCGCCGCACCCTTGGTTAACGCCTCATAACTAAAATGCGCATAAGAAAAGGCCGGGAGCGTCAGCTTCCGGCCCTATATCTTCGACTAAAATTCGCGTCAGGCGGCGAATTTCTTCATCATCTCCTGGATCAGCCGCATGTGTCCTTCCTCGAACTTCGCCAGGTCTGTGAATATCTTTTTCCCCTCGGGCGAAGAGGTTTGACTGGCCTGACGATCAAACAACTCAAACGCCTCTTCTTCCAATCGATACGCGATCTCCAGGATTGTCTTGATCGTACTGGCGGCCTGAACCTCTTTGATCAGTTCGCGATGAGTTTCATTCATCTCTTCGCCGATCTCCGGGAGCCCTTCGGTCTTGAGCGCGTCCGCGGTGCTGATCCATTTCTCCGAGCGGATGAGGGAGTGATGCTGCCCCTCGAGGATCTGGAAATGCATTTTCTCTTCCAACGCCAGTCGCTCGAGCACATCCTTGAACTGCTTCGCCTGAGTTTTCTTGGATGCTTCGATATAAAAAACGTAGGCCGCGGTTTCTGATTGGATCCCCGCGTTAAGGGCCATCAGAACGTCAGGATTCACCGGTGTCATGATCAGTTACCTCTATTTCAATTTTCTTATCATCGAATATCGATATATCGTACCAAATTAGTCATTTGAATCGGGCTGTCAAGCCCCGCGCCGGGAGGGGAATTCAAAAGAATACCCCGAAGTAGTGATTCCACTTCGGGGTAAGAGCTATTCGATTCGGATTGTCACGGGCAATTCGGAAGCGCCGGCTGCGGCGTCGCAACCAGATAACTTATCAGAAGTGACAGATCTGACAGATCGATCCCACCTGACGCGGAAATATTCGCCTCGTTCTCACACGCAAGGCTCGGCCGCGGAACGACTGTCAAATAGGATATCATGATCGACAGGTCAGAAATATCGACACCGCCGGATAAATTGAGATTCCCGGTCGTCCCCTCACAGCAGATCATCTGGTCGCATTCATCCGGGATACCGTTGGAATTGGCATCGGAGGAAAAATGCGACGCGATATCCGTGGCATCGGTGACGCCGTTCCCATTGCAGTCAGGCTGGAGATCCCACGCAAATTGGCTGGCGACTGTGCTCAGCCGCATCAGGCTGGTCGGATAACTTATCGTCAACACCAGATCACTCCCCGGAGCCACTCCAAGATCGTGCCATTCGAGCCAGGTCAGATTCAGTGAAGAATCCGTGTCCGGTAGAATCGTTGAATTGATCTTCCACTGGTACTCAAATCCCGGGAACGGGATAGGGTCGACCGCGAAATCGATCCCGCCAAATGGCACCATGCTGGTGCCTCCAACAGTCGGCGTTACAGCATCGATCAGACTGGTTCGGTCGAAATAGGTGCGAAGATGCGCTTCCTTGCAGACCGGATCGAGCGGCACACCGAGCGAGCGCATCAGACAATTGTGCGACGGACGATAAATGCCGGTGGTCAGATACCGCGCCCCTTCAAACGCGCCGACTGAATTGTACCAGGTCGAAATATCCGGTGTCGGAAGCGGAGTGCCGGCCTCGACCCACGGGAGCCATTTGAGTCCCGGGCCGGAAGCATCATAATCGACATTCGCTTCCGGGTCACCTGGAGGAAAACCGGGATAGGCCGACGTATATTCATCCGCCAGATCGGCGTACGTATGTCCCAATTCATGCAGAATGACTTGCGGCCCGGAGCTGTGCGCGGAGAGCACCACGATTGAGCCGCCTGATCCACCATACTTCGTTGAGTTCACAAGAACGATCAACTGGTCCCACATACCGACCCCTACCATGGCGTCAGCGGCGGCAACCGCGCGGTCATAACCGGTCTGATTGATGGCCAGTAGTCGCTCGATACCGTTCACCCAGAAACTTGAGTTGAAATACGTATCCTTGAATGTTCCCTGCGGATCCTGATCGGCGCCATTTTCATTGCTCTCGACATTGATGCGATACACATTTGAGCCCTGGAACATGTCGTTCCACGGCGGCGTGGCATTAAACGCGGTCATCAGCGCGTTGGTATGCGTCGTAAAGATATCGGTACTAAGCGTCGCCGCGGTGTAACCATCACCGAGCACAACCATGGTGAGCCGATTCTGATCAGGGCCGGTGTCGCGAAGTTTGGTCACACTGACCGGGCCCTGCATCGGCCGCGTTTGCCGCATGGGGACTGCGAGCGTTTTCTGCTGAAACTGAAATGCGGGTGGGATCTCCAGATCCGGACGGTTCATCTGTGGCGCGGCCGAAGAGCTCAACGTGAGCGAGGTTGGCACCAGCGACTCAAGTGGTCCGAGTGCTCTGACCACGATCATCCCGTCTTCGGGGATCACGACCTGACAGGGTTCCCCTTCGAAAAATGCCGCGCGCATGCCGACCGGTATCTCCACCGTCCCTAGTGCGATCACATCCCCCGCCTGATTGCGCCATTCGGCGGAATAGCTCAAACGGATCGGCGCGCTCTCCAGCCCCGGCGTGACTATCCGCTTCGCGGTTGCTTGGATCGGGGACGCTTGACTAAGGGTTAGTGTGCTGTTCTCGTAGCGGAACAGAATTTGCCACCATTGGCTGCTTTCAGATGCATTGGCAGTTATCGTGAGAAGAACGATCAGAGTGAGGAGACGGGCGATAGTCGCGACAATTCGAGACATTGGATACTCCACAGAACGGTTGGTACTACTGAAAGGCAATATAATCAAGTTTGTCCAATTTGCCGCAAAAAAACGGCTGCCCCAAAAAGGGGCAGCCGCAAACAAGTGCTCGGCCAGCCGATTACCTCATCACGGGCAATTCGGCAGAACCGGCTTCGGTGTTGTCGTCAAGTAGAGGATAGCCAACGACAGATCCGAAAGGTCTATTCCTCCAATCCCATTGATGTTCGCCTCTGGCTCGCAAGGGAGCGTCGGGCGAGGCGTAGTTGTCAAATAGGCAATAAGCAACGAAAGGTCAGACAGGTCAGGCGTCTCTGCTACCGACTTGTTGACATTCCCGCGCGTCCCGATGCAACAACTGGAGACGCACGTAGCCTGCAGATTATTGACCATCCAGGCTTTGGCCTTCGCCTGTTCAGCCTGTATCGCCGCCACAGAACCCTGACGAAGCGATATCAGCGCGGTATAGTAAACGATCGTGTCATTCGGACCTACTGATTGATTGTGGTGGTAGGTCAACGCCGCATGCAGGTCAGTCGCTCCACCAATGTACGACGTGAAGCCGCTGTTCTGCATTCTAGTGTAGAGATGCTCCGGAACAAACCCGTTATTCGGATAAACCCAAGTGGAGTTGTCAAGCGTGTACCCGTTCCGCGCGGTTTCGGTGGTGATCAGGTTGCAGGTATCATTTTTGTAATACCCGAGCCAGGACATACCGCCATAGCGGAGGTTATTATCCTGACATTCTCCCGGCTCGTTGGTCGACTCCACACCGACCTGATAAACCAGATTGCGCGTCGCGTCGACACCGCTGTTGTTGCCGTTCACATCGGATGGAATATCCCAATCGATAACTTCACCGATGGTCACACCAGAGTGCGTTCCGCCGTCGAAGGAATAGACCTTGGTCGCCTGAATGACAAACTGGCTCGAGTCAGCCGCTTTCGGCGCCCAGTAATCGATCTCAATACCTATAGCCGAGTCCGGCGAGACAAATGTCCCGGATCTGAAATTATCGAATTCCGAGGTCGTAACTGTCGGCTGCATCGGATTTCCGGTCGCTACATTGACCACCAGATTATTATTAAAGATCATCATCGCGACCACCGTGTCCGCGCCGGAGAGATAGCCGATCACCGGCGACCCCTCGTAAAGGTACGTGCTGGCCGCCGGATTGCAGTCGGTCGACTGCGAGTAATCCATATTAGCCCCGCCCGCCCCCTGCGAACCGGAATTGCCGAAATTGCCGTTGTTTTTAACGGCCAGTTTCGTGAGCGAAGTCGCTACCGTGTCGATGAACGCATCCTCGAAATCACACGGATCTCCCTTGCCATCTAAATCGCTGTCTTCCTGGCCCGGATTAAACACGTTCGGGCAGTTGTCGGCATCGGCGCAAATGCCGTCGCCATCGATGTCGTTGTAGTAGTCATTCACACATGGATCACAAACGTCGCCGATCAGATCGGCATCGCTGTCGGTCTGCGCGACATTGGCGACACTAGTACAATTGTCGCATGCATCCTGACGGCCGTCACCATCGGTGTCGGCCTGTGTCGGATTCGGGTTGGCGGGGCAACCGTCGCATTCATCGCCGATCCCGTCACCGTCAACATCGCGCTGGTCCGGATTGGCAACAGCAAGACAGTTGTCGCAGGCATCGCCGGCGCCATCACCATCCGAATCCGCCTGGCCGGGGTTGGCGATTGACGGACAGTTGTCGAGGTAATCAGCGATACCGTCACCATCCATATCGCCCCCCTCACACGCATCCAGCGTATAGTTCTGATTGAGGTCGAGCGACGAGGCAGGCATGAAATCGAAGCCGGTGGGGTCATCCATATTGGCCGAACCACGTACGAACGCGCGATAGTAAAGGCCCGAGAGTTTTTGATATTCAAAAATCCTCTTCGTCGTCCCGCCTGCCGCGACAAAAACGTTGCCGTTCGGGCCGATCATGATTCCCCATGGCTCATCCGGCAGAGGATACGAACCATTGAAAACGCGGATGAACGCGCCGGTGGTGCCGTTGTATTCAAGCACCTGGTCGGTATTATAGCTGGTGACGAGAAGATTACCGTTCGCCGGATTGAAGACCAACCCGCGCGGTGAACTGAGTCCGCCCGAACCTGCCGAAACAAAAACTGCGAGCGAAGCTCCCGTCGTACCATCAAGTTTGCGAATCGTGCTATTGCCGGAATTGGCGACATACACATGGCCGTCCGGCCCGACTGTCATTCCGATCGGCTGATTGAGCGATGAGCCGCCTCCCGGCACAAAGTAACCGACAAACGCCCCGGTCGTCGGATTGAACCGCGCGATCCGGTTCAGCGTAACATCGGTCACCAATAGCGCAGGTGTGCCACTGATTGTCTTAAAGAGCAGCCCACCGGGTGAGCTAAGCGTCCCTGAAGCGACTAGAACAGAACTGGTGTTAGTCGCGGGGTCATACTGCCAGACCTCGCCGGAATTTAACGGAGTGTACACCACCTTACGGTTGGCCGGGTTGATCTTGACATCATAGATACTCCCCATGCTGGTGCCGGAAGTGCGATTCACCACACCGCTCTGAGCGTGATATTCCCCCACATCTGTCCCCGCGGGAAGTGACAGATCACCGACATAGAGGAAGCGCTGGTATTGCATATCCTGCCAGTCGACCACGGCATTACTATTGCAATCTTCGCACGCGTCCAGGATCCGGTTGCGATTGACATCCAATGCCAGGTTCGCGTTGATCTCATTGAAATCGATGATCGCGTTGCTGTTGCAGTCGAGATTGCAAACGTCCGGCCGAAAATCGCCGTCATCATCCGGCGATATCTGGTCTATGGTCTCCGTGCGATCAGGGTAACCGTTCCCGTTACAATCCGATTCGCATATATCAGGAACACCATTGCCGTCGACATCCGGCGCACCCAGAACGATATCCTGCGGGTCAAGCACCATGTTCGCGTTGCAGTCCTGGCATTCATCCGGAATACCATCGCTGTTGCTGTCAATTGAGGCACCGAGCGCGATATCAATAGAGTCATCGACATTGTTGCCATTGCAGTCATACGGATGACACCCGGCGCCATCAATGATACTCCGCACCAACTCAAAAACTCGGCGGTGCATGCGCAGATCGATATTCATCTGGTATCCGGGATGCGTGTGGCAGTAGCTCATGATGGTGCCGATCGACGGCGTGCCGTTGCCACAGTTATCGATTAGCGGTACATAGCGACCGTCATCATGTGTGTGATAGGTCCCGAGATTATGCCCCATCTCGTGCGCGACAACATTGATATCCCAATTTCCGTTATCCGGATAGCGAAGCGGATGCGCAAAACTCCCATTCAAAAATGCGTCGATTCCATACGCCTGATGCGTACAGGTATTGGTGACGTAGGCTACACCAGCATAGGATGTGGTCCGTTCACCGGAAAACATGTGGACGATATCGAATTGAGAATCATCCTGGTTGGCTTTCCACCAATCACGGAAGCCACCCAGATCATACGCGTTGAAGGGCGGCGGAGTGGTCCAGAACCGCGCGTAGCGCAACGCCAGCTGTATCTGCAGTTGGTCGATGTAGATCGAACTGACCGCGCCGAGCAGTTGCACGACATAGTCGCGACAGTCGTTCACCGTCGGGAAGATGTTGACCATCGCCTGATCCATCTCCAGCGCTACATTAAACAGCAACGGCCCTTTGTTATCGCTTGGAGTCAACACCATCTGTTCAAAATCGAGCACTTCGTTCGGATCATACTCCACCCCGCAGAAATTCTCCGGCTCCATCGCGCCGCCGCCGGCCACCGCACGGACCAGCATCTTTGACCGGTCGATCGTCCCTTCCTCAAGCGGTGTGGACATGGCGTACCGTCCATTCACGGACTGGACAAAGCCGTTGATCATGCCGGAAGGTGTCACGCTGATATAGCAGAGCGAACCGGGATCATCCGCAACTCTGCCGCGAAAGAGAACGACTTCCGATGCCGGAAGCTCTTCATCCGTCCCGCCAATGACAAACCGGACATCCGGCGCGAGTATGTTGAAGCGTGCCAGTTCCAACTCAATTGACTCGGAAGGAGAGACCGGCAACACTAGAGTGCGCTCATGGGCACCATCGCGAAGATCCAGAAAGAAATTCGGCGCGACCGATGTTTCGATCCCGTTCGCTTCCACTCCTTCGGTGGTCACGGTAAATGGCTGAAGTTTCGCGGATGACGCGAAGCCGCTCCCTGTTATCAACAGGCAGAGCGCGCAGACGGCGAGCAGGTTGGCCATGACTCGAATGCTGGTGCTGTGACGCATATTTCCTCGCAACGTGCGGTTGGTGTCCGCTGACACACAGTGAGGAGTGTATCGGATCGGTGATTTCAGTGGTTGAGCGGCCGGGAAGTATCTCGGACCGTATATCTCCAATCTGCGACTTTTTGACTAATCTGTCAAGGTAATACTGATAATCTGAATCCACGTTTCCCTCGGACCGATCATCCTTATCCCGCACCATCACAATCAAATACCGCTTCGGTCATGAATCCGAGTTCCCCGCAATATTTCTATTGCGCCTTTTGGGCGCTGCTGTATTTTGCACCTGCCTATATGAAACACGCCATCTCCGACAACCTCCGCGAACTGCGTGGACGAATTGCCGAAACGTGTGAAGAATTCGACCGGGACGCCGACGAGATCACCATCGTCGCCGTTACCAAGACCTTCCCATCCGACATCATCAAAAAAGCTGTCGCCGCCGGGCTGTATGACATTGGCGAATCGAAGATTCAAGAGGCCGAACTCAAGATAACCGAGGTCGGCCATATTGCCCGCTACCACCTGATAGGGCATCTTCAGTCCAACAAGATCAAGAAGGCGGTCCAGCTCTTTGATGTTATCCAGTCGGTTGACTCATTCGAATTGGCCAAAGAAATAAGCCGTCGGGCCGGAGAGAATGAGCGCGAGATGGAGTGCTATATCGAGGTCAACAGCTCCGGCGAAGCCCAGAAATACGGCATCCCCCCCGACCGGACCCTGGACCTGGTAAAGCGCGTTATCGAGTTGCCCCACATAAAGTTATCTGGTCTGATGACGGTCGGCCCGCTGACCGACGACCAGGACGCCGTTCGCGATGCCTTCCGTTCGGTCCATGAGCTGTTTCACGAGGCCCAGGAGTTTGCCGGGGAGCAGTTTGATGTCCTCTCTATGGGGATGTCTGACGATTTCCCCCTCGCCATCGCCGAAGGGTCGACCATGATCCGGGTCGGCACCGGGATTTTCGGCCCTCGTAACGCAAAAGATAACTCGCCATCCGACAGCGAGTAAGGTCGATTCGTCGGTCGCTCGTTCGAAGACAATTTCCCTCCACACAAGGTTAAGCTTTTCTCTCTTCCGTTCGATATATCCAGTAAGCGTAGTGTTTTGAACAACTTCTGGTGGTGCGAGCATCTGCCTGCCCACCGGTTTCAGGACTCATAAAGAAGAGAGAAGGATCATGGAGTTAACACCCAACGACATCCGGAATTTTGAATTCCCCGCCAAAGTCCGCGGTTATGACAAGGACGCCGTCGACAACTTCCGCGAACAGGTCGCCCTCACTCTCGAACATCTCAAGCAGGATAACCTGAAACTGACGATGGAAGTTGAATCGGTCAAAACACAGTTGTTTGGACTGAAACAGTTCGAAGATACCATCAAGGATGCCGCGATCGATGCCCGTCGCAATGCTGACTCAACTATTGCCGCCGCGAAGAAAGAAGCGGAAGCGATCCTCGCCAACGCGCGCGAGCAGGCCGACCAGCAGACTTCGAACCTTGACAGGCAGAAAACCGAATTACTCGCGCAGGTCGCCAAACTCGAACTGCTCAAAAAGACCTATCTCAGCAAATTGCAGGGTCTGATCCAGTCCCATCTCGAATGGGTGCAGGAGATGACCCGGGTTGAGTTGCCCAACGAGAATTTCGTTCCGGAACTCGATACGATCTCCGTCACGCCGATGCAGCCGCCGAACTCCGAACGTTTGACCGTTGAATCCCGCTCGGAGATCACGACCAAATCGCGCGAGACGATCGCGACTCAGCCTCCCAAAGAGCGCGTCTCCCGCACGGAAGACGCAAATGCCGCCAGCCGTGTAGTGACCGTTGAGCAGATTTCTTCGCAGGCCGACAATCCAAAACCCGACGCGCCGATCGATCCGGAACTCGCCGCCGCACTCAACAATTACCAGCACGCGGCCGACGCTGAGCAACAGAACCCGCAGCAGAAACGCTCCAAAGAGACGAGCAAGATAGATATCCCCGCCGAGTATCAGGGGAAAGCGGCCCAGCAGGATCATCATGTTTCGACTGACAAGGTCGCGCGCAACAATTTCGAGCACTCGTCGGTGAATATCGATGAACCGATTCAAGAACCGACCGCGACCGCGCCAGCGACTCCGGCTACTGCCGATCCGAACTCTCTGGCGAATGTGCTCGACAATGTCGTGCACAAATTCGAAGAAGAGATGGACAAAGCGGCCCGCAGCTAAGCGAATTCAGACTAGCAGTTGATCAGGTAGAAGACCGGCGAATCACTTCGCCGGTTTTTGTTTGGGCTGTAAGCATGTCTTCGTAGGTCAGGAACCTTGCTCGCCGAAGGCGAGGCGCGAAGCGCGTTCCTGACGACTCGATACTTCACCAGCCACCGCCTTGTATGACATTTGTCAGTTCCCCTGACTTCGTCCCCATTAATAGAGGGAGTATTCTGATCACCCCTCACCGAACATCCGACCCGCCTCCACCAATCTAATCAGCGGAAGGTTCAGGTGCGCAATTGCAACCATCATCCTATTGTCCGGTATCTGATTTGTATTTACGATAGTGTTTCCCATAGTGAACTGAATGGCACGGCGACTATTGTTGAATGCCAACCACTTGATGGTTGCTCAATGTTACCAATTTCCGCTTCCCCGTGATTCACACGCACTTGACGGTTGCTCCCCGCAACCAGAAATGTGATTGCTCGTCTGATTTCCCAGAGTTACTTTTCTCTTATGCCAGACACTCGGACACTAAAAGACCTTCGCTCGGTCGGCCCGGCCACCCTGCGCGATTTTGAACTCCTCGGCATCCATACCGTCGCCCAACTCAAGCAGAAAAATGCCCAGCGCCTGTATGACCAGTTGTGCAAACTGACCGGGCAACGTCAGGATCCGTGCGTGCTCGATGTTTTCTCCTGCGCTATCGCCCAGGCAAAAGACCCCGACCTCCCGGCCGAACAGTGCGACTGGTTCTACTGGTCGAAGGTGCGTAAGAAAGCGCGCTGACCCCACATTTGGCCATTGCCTTCTCAATCTCAACATCCGTATTCTCACGACATGGCCGATGCATACTCTTATCCGCTCATCTATGATATCGCCTTTGGCGACCGCAATCTCTCCGGCGAGTGCGATTTTCTGCTCAATGCTGCGGAGATCCACCTGGGTCGTCCGGTCGAGTCGGCGATAGAACTTGCCTGCGGCCCCGGCGCGCATTTCCGCACGATGGCGAAAAGCGGGATCATCTCCGATGGCATGGATCTCGCCCCCGAGATGGTCGCCTACGCCAACGAACTGGCCGCCAGAGACCAACTGACCGCGACCGCGTACGAAGGCGACATGCGGCGATGGGTCGCGCCGCGCAAGTATGACCTCGCCTATTGCCTGCTGGTCTCTTTCGCGCATCTGCTGACCAATGCCGATATTCTTGCGCATCTCAACTGCGTGGCGAATCTTCTGTCGCCGGGCGGTATCTATATCATCTCGCACGCCCACCCGCGCGATTTTTACGGCAGCAATGAACCCTCGATTGAGCGCACTTGGATCGCCGAACGGGATGGGATAACTGTCGAGACCGACTGGGGCGGGGAGAACCAGCGGTTTGACCCGATCGCCGAGATCGATGAACTGACTATCAGCTACACGGTCACTTCCGATGGCAACTCCGAGCGGATCGAATCGCCGGTGCGACTACGCCGCCTTTCATACCAGACTTTTCTTGCGTTGATTCTTCACTCCGGACGGTTCCAACTTGCCGCGACTTATGGGGATTTCGATATCGGCCGACGCCTGAACTCCGACACCGCCGTCCGGATGGTCGCTGTCCTCAAAAAAGTCTGAATTTTCACTGACAGTACCTGTCAGTGCTGTGGTGCATACTACTCACGATTTTAGGATAGTAGGTCAGGCCCGCTTCCGCCAACGGCGGATGAGCGAAGCGAACGGGCCTGACAGTATTCGATACTAACAAATGTCAGGCGCGCAGATAATCGACAGCGATCCGCTTGTCGACCGCGCCTGACCTACAACTACAACATTCGATTAGAACGTGTCGAAACTTCGTCGCTATTATCAAGCCGGTCAGTATTACTTCATAACTTGCGTCACTCATGACCGGACCCCGATTCTCGTAGAAAATGCCGCCATTTTGAGACGCGCGTGGAACATCACAAGTCACCGGACACGCTGCGAACTGCATGCCTGGGTAATTCTCCCTGATCATCTACACCTGATCATTGAGCCCGAGGATGGAGATGCTTCCAGATTTGTGAAGAGTTTCAAGCAGTCGTTCCTAATGAACTATCGAAAGCATACCGGTATCGCATTCGATATCTGGCAGCATCGATTCTGGGATCATATAATTCGAGACGAAACGGATTACCAACATCACCTTGATTACATCCATATTAACCCGGTGAAACATGGCATCGTCTCCGGACCCGGTGAATATCCTCTGTCATCCTTCGCGGAATTCGTCGAAATGGGATGGTATGAGAGTGATTGGCTTTCGTTCGACGCACTGATCGACCGAGAATATGGGGAATAACTTGTAGGTCAGGCCCGCTCCGGCAGTCGCCAGACTGACGGTGAGCGAAGCGAACGGGCCTGACATTAACTGATTTGAGGAAGATGTCAGGCGCGCAGATAATCGACAGCGCTCCGCTTGTCGACCGCGCCTGACCTACAATACGCAAATCCACCACAAATGGCAGGCCATCCGATGCAATACTAGAACCGAATAGCCGCTGTCCAGAACAGATCGTCAACGACTACCCACTCGCCCGATTGTTGCTTGAACCAGATGCAGTAATCCCAGTATCGACCATTCCAGTCATACTCCTTGATTAGTACACTGTCACTTGAGAAATCGACATCAGGGAATTTGTACCGCAGATGGTCTCGGTACTCCATTTCCTGTCTATCCGTCAGCCAGAACGTTCCTTCCCAATTAGGCGTTTTGAAATACGATTGCACTTTGCTCTCCGACAACCCTTTCACCCACGGGATGTGCCGAGGCTCACGAATAAGCCACCAGAAAGATAGCGATGCCAAAATGAGTACAGCGCCGAATATGATAGCCACGTTGCGAGGCCATTTGCGCTGCGGCCTCTGCATAGTCACTTTTCTTCCCCCCTCCACGCAAACCAAACCGTCCCTATCGCGCCGCAGATGAACGCGACGATGAAATTCGTCGAAGGCGAGATCAGCCACAAGAATGCCCCGCCGAAAGCGGCGACCGACACGATCGAGTCGCGGATAAGATAATACAGCCCGAACATCGCCGCCTCGCGCCCCTCTGGCGCAAGATCCATGATCATCGCTTTCCGCGTCGGCTCGCCGAACTCCTTCAGCCCACGCACCACAAACGCGATCACCAGCATCCAGAATGATTGCGACACCAACAACACCAGCGGAAAGAGCGTGAAATTGATGAAGGTCATCACCACAAACGGCTTTTTGCTCGTTTTGTCCGCCCAATACGCCACCGGGATATAGCACAGGATCGCAGTTATCATTTCGACCGTCGTCAGTATCCCGAACTCGACCGCTGTGACTGGCGACGCTACTTCCTTCATCGCCCAGACCACCACAAAGGCGTAGGGAATCTGTTCGGCAAAGCGGATCAGGATATCCGCCACCAGCAGATTTTTGAGTTGCGGCGACATCAGCTTGAATAGCTTGAGCGGATTTTTCTCCGCGTTTCCGTTCCCTTTGTCGGCATCGGCCGAATCGTCCTGGATGAGGAGTTGCTGGATGATCGCCGCGAGTATCGCCATCACCAGCGCGGCGCAGAACGCCAGTCGCACACCGGTAGTTTCTCCCCATCCGGCGATAAACAGCCCGCCCACCACCGGGCCTAAGGCCATCGGGATCCGTCGGACAAGCGAGTGCATCGAAACTCCCATCGTCCGTTTGGATTTCGGGAGCAGTTTCGCCACCAGACTCATTGTGGCAGGGAGAGAGATCGCGGTCCAGGAGAGGAAAAGTATCGATCCGCCGATCACCGCGTAGACTGATGGAACGAGAATAACTATAAGGAAACCGGCCATCGCCATCAGGTTGAAGATCAACAGCGCGCGCTTGGTGCCGAACCTATCCGAGAGATAACCGCCGGGGAACGAGTAGAGCGCTGAGAGGAGATTATCCAGACCATTGAGCAATCCGATAGCGATCGCCCCGCCTCCGAGCGCGAGTATATAGATCGGGAGAAACCGCTCCGCCATTTTCTCCCCCATCCCGACCAGGATCACCATCGCGAGCAACGCGACCATCCCCTGCTTGAGCGCAAAGAAATCGATCGCGCGACGGGCCAGTGATGGATGTTGCGAGCCGGAATCCGCCATACCGGCAAATTATCTGTTTATGGCCGATATTTCCACGCCTGAGTTGCGCCAGCCTCAATACATCCCGTGGACGTGCGCCGATTTTGTGTCGCTTGTGTTCAGCTATCCTGCAACCGGACAAGCGGTTTGGTAGTACAAAGTGGCAGTGCCCGAGCCTGTCAGGAAGTCCGTTTTCCCTTGCTCTGGCAGTCAAACTTAAATAGGTTTCCTGCGCGAAGGCGGGATTCTTCCTGCCTTCTCTGCTAACCGGAACGAAGGATGGTGGATGGAGTTTCTGCAGTCGGTCATCGACGTATTTTTGCATCTCGACAAACATCTGCTCGAGATAATCCAGACCTACGGGACCTGGACCTATGCCATTCTCTTCCTGGTGATCTTCTGCGAGACCGGCCTGGTGATCATGCCATTCCTGCCGGGTGACTCTCTGCTGTTTGCCGCTGGAGCGCTTTCGGGCGCCGGGGCGATGCGAGTGGAGATAGTGTATCCGCTGTTGGCGATCGCGTCCATCTGTGGCGATTCACTTAATTACACCATTGGCCGAAAGCTTGGAGACCGGATTCTCAAAAGCAACAGCCGCATCCTGAGAAAAGAGTATGTCGACAAGACGCAGAAATTCTACGACAAGTACGGCGCCAAAACGATGGTGGTCGCTCGCTTTGTGCCGATAGTGCGGACATTCGCTCCCTTCATGGCCGGTGTCGGCAAGATGCCGGTCCGCAAGTTTGCGCTCTATATCGTCATTGGTGCGGGACTCTGGGTCTCCTCGTTTGTCTGGCTCGGGTATATCTTTGGGCAGCATCCCTTCGTCAAAGAGCATTTCAGCCTGGTCGCGCTGGGGATAGTTGTGATATCCGTTATTCCGATCGGTATCGAGTTTGTGCGACATCGGTTCGGCAAAGCAAAGGCCGTGGTAGACTCCGAAAAGTGATCTATGGATAGCTTGACTAATCTCCTCGCCGGAAATCACCTGCTCTTGTTGTTCATGGTGATCGGGTTGGGATATTTGATTGGCTCTATTCGGATCTTTGGATTTTCTCTCGGTGTCGCGGCGGTGCTGTTTGTCGGCATGGCGTTTGGGGCGATCGACCCGCGCCTGCAACTCCCCGAGTATATCTATATCATCGGACTAGTGCTATTTGTCTATGCGATCGGTCTTCAGGCGGGGCCGGGGTTCTTCGCGTCATTCCGTTCGCACGGTCTAAGGTTCAGCATACTGGCGGTGACACTACTTGGAATTGGGGGAATAGTGGCTGTTCTCCTCTGGTGGCTGATGGATTTTTCCGCCCCACAAACTGCCGGACTCTTCTGTGGTGCCCTCACCAATACCCCCGCGTTGGCGGCGACAATCGAAGTTATCAAAAGCATGGCGCAACAGCTTCCAGCAGGTTCTGCTGATCTCTTTGCCGCCGTACCGGTAGTCACCTATGGTCTGGCGTATCCGTTCGGTGTGTTCGGCGTAATTCTCTACTTCTACATTTTCACCAAGATTTTCAAGGTTGATCTCGCGCACGAAGAGGCCGCGCGACTTGCCGACACCGGCGAAGAGAAGATCTTCAGCGTCACCTATCGCATCACCAATCCGGCGATCATTGGGCGGACGATCGAGAAGGTACTGCACTCGTTCGGCCGAACCGGATTTGTGCTGAGTCGGATCAAGCATGGCGACACCATCTCCGTGGTTCAGCCGGACACGGTGATCCAGGCAAATGACCTGATTGTCGCGGTCGGTTCCGAACGCGGGCAGGAGATCGCCCGCTTGCTGTTCGGCGAAGAGGCGAGCGAACATATTCCGGAGCAGCGCGAGAATATGAGCTACCGCCGCGTATTCGTCTCCAACAAGGCGGTCATCGGAAAAACGATCGACGAAATACGCGAGATGGAGCCCTTCCAGGGAGCGATCACCCGACTTCGGCGCGGTGATGTTGAGTTTGTGCCGACACCATCGACTATCCTCGAACGCGGTGACAGGATTCTGGTCGTATCTCGACTTGAGGATGCCAACAAAGTGGCGGAGTTCTTTGGCGATTCCATCAAATCAATATCAGAGGCCGATTACCTTTCTCTGTCACTTGGTATTGTGATCGGCGTATTCGTCGGCATGATCCCGTTCCCGCTCCCTAACGGCATGACGTTCAAGCTTGGATTCGCCGGTGGTCCGCTGGTGGTTGGTCTCATTCTTGGTCGACTCGAACGAACCGGCCCGATCATCTGGGGAATGCCGTTCAACGCCAACCTCGTGCTCCGCCAGATCGGCTTGGTCTTTTTCCTGGCGGCTATCGGCACGCGAGCCGGACAAGGGTTCGGCACGACCTTCCACCAGGGTGGATGGAGCCTGATAATCGCCGGTGGGATCATCACGACGGTCGTCACGATCCTGACTATCTACCTTGGGTATCGCTACCTGAAACTTCCGATGGCGGCAGTGATGGGGATGATGTCCGGGATGCAGACGCAACCCGCTTGTTTGGCGTATGCCAATCAGCAATCCCAGAATGAATTGCCGAATATCTGGTACGCGACCGTATATCCGGCATCGATGATCGCGAAGATCATCTTCGCGCAGATCATCGTCTCTCTGCTCATCATGCTAAGCTGACCTGATTATTCTCTTCCGAGTACGTAGATGGACCAGGGGGAGAGGCGGGTCTCATTTTTCCATTTGAACGGTTCTGATTCGTGGGCCAATGGCTGGTGCAAATCAAGCACGTGAAGGCCGACCTCGTCATAGATATCGCGGTACCCTTCATCGGTCCAGAGAACATCCTCGACCGGACGTCTATCGTCAACATCTGTCATGACGATCTTCACGTGATCGCCTAGTCTGGCGCGCTTGTTCTCCGGGAAGTCTTTGGTCGTGAAGGATGCCCATTCGTGCGTATATATCTCAGGCGCTGAGACCAGATTGATTATCCTGCCATTATCGGCAAGGATCGAGGTCAGATTCTCGAAGAGTGCCACTTTGCGTTCACGGGTCGGCACGTTGTCGAAAGTGAACGCCGCGAATATCAGATCGAAATGGTACCCGGCCAGTAATTCGAGCGGTGAGTCATTCACCAGCAGGTACTTCCCCTGCCGGTCTTTCGTCTGCGCAAGTTTAAGCATATCGGCGGAGATGTCTACTCCGATCGTGACAAACCCTAGTCCTTTGAGGAAACGAGTCGAACGACCGGTACCGCATCCAAAATCCAGCGCGCGTTTGCCGGTGACGTAGGTGCCGCAAAGCGTGGGGATATCCCGATACGCGAGATAGTAAGTGCCGGGGAACTCTAATCGGGCGTAAGCTTCGGCCCGTTCGGCATCCTGATATACATTCCTGAAGTCCGTCATAGTTGTGATACTATCGAACGCGATTTCCGCATCACTGTTTCGAGGTTTCTGATCTGGGAACCGGCATTCGCGAAATCTGTGGGATCGAATCGCGTAGCGAATCTTCACCCAATTCTGCCGGCTCACCTGCGCCAGAGATTGCGACTGTCTTTTTCACTATCGGATTTGCCTTGAGCAAAGAATCGACCAACCGGCTAACTGTCTGCGAAAAGGTCAGTTGGCGGTCCAAATCATTCTCGAATACCTGGAGATGTTGGAACAGTTCATCCTTGGTTATGTTATTGGCTTGCAAGAGAGAATCACGATACGCCAGGTAGCCCGCGGGATTCTCGCGAAACGTCGTAGCGGCAACCCATGTTTGGGCGGTCACCAAAGCGTAGCGCGTATCCGCGGCGGTTGCTTTTTCCTGCTGGGATTTCGTTATTCCCTTCCAGGCAAACCAGGCGATGAGGATGAGAACCAACGGAAGAAGACGCTTGAGCCAGATCACAAATCACTCAACTTTCGGTTGCCGGTAGACGTAAAACAGTTACATTATGGGTCGACGGTAGCAACATTTCAACTTTCGTACAGATATGGACTTACAACTCACTTACCCAATAAAGCGTCGTAAAAGCCGCGCTGTCAAGATTGGTGATGTCCTGATCGGCGGCGGTTTTCCGATCGCCATCCAGTCGATGACCACTACTGATACCCGCGATATCGACGCGACGGTCGGTCAGATCACGCAATTGTTCGACGCCGGCTGTGATATTGTACGGATTTCCGTACTCAATCATCAGGCAGGCGACTGTCTCAAGGCGATTAAAGATCGCGTCCCGAACAAGCCGATAGTGGCCGATATCCATTTCCAGTACAAGCTTGCGCTAAAAGCGATTGAGGCTGGCTTTGACAAGATCCGCATCAATCCGGGGAATATTGGCGCCGAGTGGAAAGTCCGCGAGGTGACCAAGGCGGCGAAAGACCGCGGCGTGCCGATCCGCATCGGCGTAAACTCCGGGTCGCTCCCGAAAGATCTGCTTGACCAGTACGGCCATGACGATCCGCGGGCTTTTGTCGAAGCAGCACTTCGCGAAGCGGCGGTTCTCGAAGACATGAATTTCCAGGATATCGTCCTTTCGGTCAAGTCAACCAACACCAATGTCGCGTTCTGGTCATACCATTTGCTCGCGCAAAAGTGCGAATACCCCCTGCATATAGGTATCACTGAATCGGGGATTCTGGAGACTGGTACGATCAAGTCATCCGTTGGTATCGGCGCGATCCTGATGACCGGCATCGGCGACACCATTCGCGTCTCTCTGGCGGCAGACCCGATCCATGAACCGCGAGTCGCCAAGCAGATCCTGCAGAGCTGCGCGCTGGTGAACGAAGGGGTCGAAGTGATCGCCTGTCCGACCTGCGGACGTTGCCAGATAGACATGATCCCGCTGGCGGAGTCAATCTCAGCCAAGACCCGCCATATCAAGACGCCACTCAAAGTGGCTGTGATGGGATGCGCGGTGAATGGCCCTGGCGAAGCCGCGGCTGCTGATGTCGGCATTGCCGGCGGCGCAGGCAAAGGGATTCTGATAAAAAAAGGCGAGATCGTCAAGCGAATGGATGAAGCCGATCTCGAACGGAACCTGCTCGATGAGATCGAGGCAATGACCGGCGAAAAGATACCGCGGTAGTTTGATTATCTAGCCAGGAAATTCTTCCGCAAAAAATAAACGGCAGACGTCCTCGTCTGCCGTTTTCATCTCACTGCTCTTGATCGATCTATCTCGGCATGCCAAGCTTCAACTGCGCTTGATGCAGTTTCATCCGGCGCGAGACAATATCCTTCTGTTTCGAGGCCAGCTTCTGCGTTGCTTCGGCTCGCTGTTGCTGAAGTTTCAGTAAACGGACTTCCAGTTCGCGAAGTACTTGTTGCGACGTGGTAAGCGTTAGGTCGCCGGCTCCGGCCATGTACAGGGAGTCATACTCTGCCCGCTTGCGGACCAATTCGGTTTCAAGCTGCAAAGCTGACAAGTCGATCTCCGTCAGTTCGGCATCCGTCTTGGCTTCCTCCACTTCGGATTTGCGAAGGTCCTTCAGTTTATCCAGCAGATCTATAGCCTGTCGGTTGGCTTTCTTTTCGATCTCCAGAGCCATTACCTCGGTCTCTTTTTTGGCCTTTTTGGCTTCTCCTTTGCGGCGGTCAATATCGCCAAGAGTCACTTTGTGACTTTCAATCGTGCCGTCCACCTGCTGCAACCGGTACTCCGCCCGGGTGCGACGGTAGTCGGCCAGTTGCTTCCCCGCTCTGGCATTCTCCATATCGTTGTTGATCTCATCCACTGTGCGAGTTGGGATGACCACCATACGCGGATCGGTCAACATCGACTGCTGCTGCTCCTGAGCGTCGATGGCAGGAACCGTCAGTACTAGCAGGCCCATAACCATCAAAAGGGTGGCAAGCACCCGGACTTTAGCATTCCATTTCATTACGACTTCCTCCAAAATTTCGGGTACATGTGGGCTTGATACATTTGTTCAGTAATAATTTCCATCTTTAGCCACTTTCTTGAACAACCTAAGCAGTCGGTTGTTCCGAGCAAAAGAATCGCATATATTGTCCTATGCGACGGACCGACAAAGAGATAACCGATCGTGTGACGATTGATGCCATCCTGCACGAGGCCCATGTCGTGCGAGTCGCCATGGTCGACCAACATCACCGACCGTATTTGCTTCCCTTCAGTTTTGGATACCAACAGAATTCGCTCTTTATTCATTCCGCGCCTGAAGGAACCAAGTTGAATGTCCTTAGAAATTCTCCGGAAGTTTGCTTTGAAGTGGACATTCGCACTGAAATACACGAAACAGAACAAGCCTGCGGATGGTCGATGAAGTATTTCAGTGTGGTCGGGTTCGGAAGGGTGACTTTCCTGACAGGCATCAAGGAAAAGCGGCACGCGGTGCAGTGCATTATGAAGAAGTACTCCGGAAAGGATGATTGGGAGATACCGGACAACGCGCTCGCGCCATTGGTGGTTTGGCGGATAGATATCTCCAGTGTGACCGGCAAGAAGTCAAAGTACGAATCGTTCGAGCCGCGCTAGATCTCGCTCAATCGCTTCGCAAAATCTTCAACCGTCAGCGCCGGCAAAGAGCAAACAGAGTCAATACAGACATACCCGCGCGTTGCGCCATCGGTAGACAGCCGTCCTTCAAAGAGCGGCCCTTTCCCGCCCGATGCCGGTGCAAACGCGATCACGCGATTCGGTAGAAAGCGCTTGTACGCTTCACTCAACATTCCATCGCGCGTATCACCATCTCCGACAATGACAACTTCGATCTTGCGCGACATCTGGAAATCAACCGCGAAGAGCGCCGAGGTCATGCCGCTGGGATATCGCGCTAATTGCCCCGAGATCGCGCGCAATCCGCGCTGAGCCATGTCGAGCAGTTCTCGTTTTTCAGTCAGCCGATGAAGTTTCAACAAATTGAGAAGCATCACCGAGCCGGCCGCGGGGAGCGCGCCGTCGGTCTCCTCTTTCGGCCTGAAAATCAAGTCATCCTGCTTATCCGGCCGAAGGTAGAAGAATCCATCCGCATCCATGAACTGCGCGGCTTTGTCCGCCAGTTCCAGCACAAAACTGAGCCACCGGCTGTTGTCGCCGAGCGTGTCAGATTCGTACAGGTCGATCAGTCCGCGGATATAGTACGCGTAGTCTTCCAGAAATTCGCCGGAAGAATGGATCGACTGCCGCCAGGCATGCGTCAGTTTGCCGTCGCGATAGAGTTCCCGACGCACAAACTCGGCATTAGCGACAGCGGCCTCCAAATACTTCTTCTCTCCGGTCACCTGATACCCTTTGCAGAGCGCGGTGACCGCCAGGCCGTTCCATGACGTCAGAATTTTGTCATCGGTCAACGGTCTGACTCGCCTGTTGCGGGCGTCAAGGAGTTTTGCTTTGCCGCGCGTGACTATCGCTTTCAATTCCGTTTCGCCGACAGATACTTCCAGTCGATCTGACTGCAATGACAGATGCAGAATATTCTCCCCTTCGAAATTCCCGACCATCGTCGCGTTGAAATATTTGATGACCGTATCGGCATCGTCACCAAGGATATCCTTCAGCTCCTGAAGCGACCAGATATAGAACTTTCCTTCGACCCCCTCTGAATCGGCATCGAGCGCGGAGTAGAAGCCGCCGCCCGGGTCAGTCAATTCACGCAGAATGAAATCGAGTGTCCCGCGGATAGTACTTAGGTAGAGCTCGTTTCCGGAAATCTGGTAGGCTTCGGCATAGGTGGGAACCAGCAGGGCATTATCATAAAGCATCTTTTCGAAATGCGGGACGAGCCAGTGAGCATCGGTGGAGTAGCGGGCGAAACCGCCGCCGATCTGATCATATATCCCGCCGCGGGCCATGGCGGAGAGCGCTTTCTCAGCCGCCAGCATGAATGTCAGATCGCCTGACCGTCGGCTGTACCGCAAAAAGAGTGACAGCTCCAGAGGATGCGGGAATTTCGGCGCGGCGCCAATGCCGCCGTGCGCGTGATCAAAGTTCTGCATCAGGTATCCGACCGCGGTGGTCAGCATCCCTTCATTGACCACAGTAGTGTCGCCTGTCTGGTTTACATGTCGGTATATCTCGTCAAAGATGGCATCCGCCGATTCGACCACCTGCGATCTGCTCTCCGCATAGGCGCTTGCCAGTTCAGCAATTATGTGCAGAAAACCGGGGCGACCCATCTGGTTATCCGGCGGGAAATAGGTACCGGCGAAAAACGGTCTGAGAGTCGGAGTCATAAAAACCGACATCGGCCATCCGCCGTGCCCGGTCATCGCCTGCGTGAATGTCATATAGATCTGATCGATATCCGGCCGCTGTTCGCGGTCGACTTTGATGCAGATGAACTTCTCGTTAAGAATGGTAGCGATCGCTTCGTTCTCGAATGATTCCCGTTCCATCACGTGGCACCAGTGACAGGCGGCATAGCCGATTGAGAGGAAGATCGGTTTATCTTCGGCCTTGGCGCGCGTGATCGCCTCATCCCCCCAGGGATACCAGTTCACCGGATTATGCGCATGGCTCAAGAGGTATGGTGAACTCTCGTTAATGAGATGATTGGTATGTTTATGGTCGACGGTCATGCTGGTCTCTTTCATTCATTGTATGGTCGGACCAGAATAGCGCACAAGCGCCCGCCGGTCAACACCGTATGGATGGTGTAACACGGCTGCCACACTAAGGTTTCTAGCGTAAGGTAGAAAGAATTCGCTACCGAGCGTCGATGATGGTCGAAAAGGTTGCGGAGAGAGTCAGTCGAAGGAACGGGATCGTACGGTTGTCGCTACTGGAATGCCCCAGATTTTTGACTCGATCGAATCCCGCCTGTATATCGTAGGCGGCGACTGATTTGAGGTACCCCTTGAGGCCCAATGAGAGGCTGGCGGTCTTTTCAACTACTCCGGTCGGAAATGGCTCAGTGTAGCTACCTGTCGCGGAAAGCCACGGCTCGGTCCATTCAAAGGTTACTCTCCCTTCTCCCTGGCGGAGATACGAGAGATTCAGTGAAGCCATGGTCAGCTTACCGAACCATCGAATAAGCCTGATATCGGCCAGTTCGTAATCATTCCCACGAGCTGAACCGATAAGCTCATTCTTGAAGAGATAACGATTCCGCGGAAGATCCTGGTTGTATGTCCAGTTGGTGACGCGGCTGTATTCGGCGGAGAGATCGAACGATGGCGCGATATCGGCAAGGTAGCATCCCGCGAGGAATCCGATCTCATTCGGTTCCTGGTCAGATTGCGACTTCTTCTCAACTTGCATATCATCGATCATCAACTGACCATACAGATGATACCTTGAGGATGGCTTGACCGAAAAGTCTATCCCGACAAACGTGTTGTCGTTGCTCCCTTCGTTCACCTGCGACCCATGAAAAAAGATGAGCGGGTTGAGATAATAGAGTTCGATTTGGCGACCCTCGCCGCCAAACACGACTGTCTCGAAAAAGCCAACGCGAAGCTTATCGGACAAATGGATATCAAGCCGATGCCCCGCGAAATACCTGTTCTCGACGACTCGACTCGTGTCCTCAGACCAGCGAGTGAGCGGGTCGAGTCGCGCGAGACGATAACTGAGCGTCAGTTTTCCCCAGCGGTATGAATAGCCAAAACCATCGAGTGGCATGTTTGGTCCAAGAACCAACGAGTTGTCGGTTCCCCAGAATGAGGCGAATCGCCCGGCGGTAAGATCAAACTTTTCGGTCTGCCAGAATGCGAACGCCTGCTCGACATCGCCGGCCAGTCCACGCCATTTCTTGCCGATATAGCCAGGATCCTTTGCTCGCTTCTCATCCAACACAAAGTTGCCGTAGACGAAGAGGTTTTTCCCCGGCCGAAGCGCCAAACCGCCGCGAATCGCCTCTAACGCGAGAGAGCGGGAGTTTTTCGCCGCAGAATAGTTCTCTCCGAGCGAGGAAAATAGCGATAGACGATAATCAGAGATCTCCGACCAAGTCTTGAAGGGCGTGCCGGTCAAATCAAATCGATCTATCGGGTAAGGGCCGAGTTGATGGTCGAATCGGTTTAATTCAATCGCCTGCTCATGCCGCATCCGGTCATACAGTACTCCTGTCGCGTCCTGGCCGACCGGGATAACTCCCGAAGCCGCCAACAGGTTCGACGCGAAGAAAAAGGTCAGCGCCACGAATTTTGTCGGCCTGGCTCCGTTCAATGTCCGGATCCTTTCAGAACAGTTGGAACGGTCTTGAGCAGTATCTTGGCATCCAACAGCAGCGACCATTTATCGATGTATTCGAGATCGAGGCGCATCCAATCTTCAAAGTCGATGGCGTTCCGCCCGTTCACCTGCCAGAGACAGGTGAGGCCCGGTTTGACCGAGAGCTTGCGTCGCTGCCACGCCTCGAATTTGGAGACCTCCGCCGGAAGCGGTGGACGCGGTCCCACCAGCGACATATCGCCGGTGAGAATATTGAAGAGTTGCGGGAGTTCATCGATGGAATATTTGCGCAGGAACTTCCCCAATCGCGTGACGCGTGGGTCCGCTTTGATCTTGAATACCGGCCCACTCATTTCATTTTGCGCGGCGAGTTCTGCTTTGCGCTTTTCCGCATCGGTACACATCGTTCTAAACTTGTACAGCGGGAAGCGTTTGCCATTCAGTCCGGAGCGGGTCTGTTTGAACAATATCGGACCGGGAGAATCAAGTTTGATAGCGATAGCAACCGCGAGCATGATCGGCGCGGCAAGAACTATCCCGATGATCGCGCCGATTCGATCGATCAGCCCTTTGCACATGAGCGATATCTTACTCTCCGGAGTTGTCCGGTAGACCAGAGTGGAGAAACCATTGAGATTGGCGAGTCCTGGTCGGGCAAGCGTCGGTTGATAGATATCCGGCAGCAGATAGATCTCAACCCCTGTCCTTTCGGCCGCGCGGAAGAGTTCGGCCGAGCGTGGAATATCTTCCGGTTCGAAGGCGATGAAGAGCGCGTCAACCTGCCCCTCGATGATCATCTTCTCAAGGCAATCAGGATGGCCGATAAGGGGGGCATCATGGTAACGCCAGAATCCGGACTTGTGGTAGTCGAGAAAACCCAGCAGATGCGTCCCGAGTTCCGGCGCGTGCATGATGGCATCGGCCACCTTGAATGCCCTGGGACCGGTCCCCGCGATCACAGCGTGTCGCGCGTGACGTCCAGGTGTGTTTGATCTTCGATGTTGCGTTATCCAGCTTGAGACCGTTCGCGTAGTGAGATACAACGCGCACTGTCCGGTCAGGTTGAGCAGAATGAACAGGAGTGCCGTTGGACGGGTAATATCCCAGGCCATGGCGAAGCAGGCCGCCACAAAGGCGACAGAGATAGCTGTCTCTTCAATGAATAGGCTGCGGAGATGTGTTCTCAGCAGGCGAGTCTGCAGGACCGAGCGATGTTGTTTTCGAAACGCGGTAATGAAGCGAATGCCGATAAGGGCGACCATCGCTTCAAACAACCACGGGCCGGCAGTTGCCGTCAGGTTGGCCGCCAGAGCAATCGAAACAAGTGAAAGAACAATTCCGCCAGTCTCACCACAGAGGAGAAGCCAGAGTTCCTGGAACTCCCTGTTAAGTGAGTTCGGCCGGGGAGAAAAGTGATCCTCTCCCTTGAAGTCAATACTGTCCGGGAGCGTCGAAATCGATGCAGATCGGTCATTCACATGATCGGTGGTCGATCTACCCGGTGGTGCCAGTGAGATGACTGACTGAGTTTCGTCAGTCTGGTTCGGCCGCGACAGCACGTTGGCGTCATTCGTCATAAACGATTCCCGCTTGAAATGGTCGTTAAACGGCTGGTGCCGGGTTATCGGGTTGTCTGTTTCTGTCGACTCGAACGAGTTCGCACTGAGACCTGCCGTGTGTCAGCCACTTCTCGGACGAGCTGGCGCGACGGAGTCGGATCCTCCACTACTATTTCGCTCGGACGTTTCAGCGTGGTGCGGCGGACATCAACTCCGGCGACACGGTAACTGTCGAGCGGCATACGCGAGAACGCGTTGATGAGATTTTCATTGTTCATTTCGGACTGCACCTGGTAGCGGAGATACCCTTTCAGTTGCGGGTAGCCGTCCAGGTTGTCGAACGGCACACGCGCTTTCGCGAGGGAATTGCCGGTTGCGACGATATCAGCCACGCGAATCAGCAGGAAATCAGCCGCGGTGATGCGGTTCTGGATCCCCATGCGGGTAAGGACGGTCGAAACGCGCAGCATTTCGTCGTGCAGTCCGCGCAAGCGGTTGGCGAGCACTTCGGCGTTGTTGACCGCGGTCGCCAGCAGTCTGTATTTGGTGGTGCTGACGCTGTTACTGGGAATGCGCTCCATCAGGTGCTCCACGATGGTCGGCGAACCGACCAGGAAGCCGGAATCGGAAGAACCGACGCCGAACGACGAGGTGAACGAGCGCAACACGATCACATTGGCGTAATTCTGCAACAGCGGGATGGCGGAGATGCCATAATAATCATAGTAATATTCATCGACAATAAGTATCCCTTCGGGGATCTTCTCGACCAGTTGTTTGAGGTCGCTCAGGCCGACATTGGCGCCCGTGACACGGTTTGGATTGGCGATATAGACGACATCCTTCGGCGAGGTGATCGCCGCGGCAATAGTGTCACAGTCAATCGCGAAAGGGGACACGCTCAGGGTTTCATGGATCGCCTGGTTGGCGCGATCCGCCGCGATCAGAATATCCGGCGAGAGATGTCCGCCACCGACAACGCGGCTGGTGCCGTGCGTGACGAGGGAAAGCAATTCGGGAAGGAAACTGTCGAAATCCATGAAGGGATAGATCGATTCAGGGGTCACCAACAGCCGGTGGCCAAGGGTGTGAGTCAGTTCTGCAACCTGGCTCTGTGAGACGGTCGGGATAGTACGCATCTGTCAGATCCTTCTTTCAACATCCATGTTGGGTTTTCTCTATCTGGATGTATCTCAAGTGCCATGCCAAGTTGTCGGGGTATTCGCACTGGATGTCTAACCCCTTGTATTTCAGTCTGAAACAATGGTGAAACAGACCGGACCGGCGTGTGAGTCGCATGCCGTACTCATGAGTGTGTGAAGTTTTTTCTGGGTGTACCGGAAGTTTCTTCGCCGACCGAAGGGCGCATAAAAAACCATCGGAGCGACGTTTCCGGCACTCCGATGGCGGTAGGAAGGTGAGAGTGTAGAGAAAGAATACTGCTAAGAGAAAAACATCTTCCTTATAACTTGTCTATCACCAGGACAGTGGTCAGCACACTCGAGGTGGCGGCTAACGCGGTGGTGGCTGTTCTCAACCAGTTTGAATCTTTTTCGATCTTGGCCGGGACGACGATGACATCCCCTTCTTCCACGCGTTTCCCCAGAACATCGCCGCCGGAGTAAACAGCGCCATTGGCCTTGATGAGTCGCGTCCCCTTCTTGTCGGCGCGCGGCGTGAAATTGCCGGCCTGACGAACATAGTGACGTACATCGTGCCCCTCGGCGAACTTGATAGTACCGGTCGCGCCGATCGCTCCGACCACCGTGATACCGGACGGTCGCGGCGGAATATGAATTTGGTCACCCGGCTGCAGGATCAAATCTCCCTGCTTGCCGTTTGAGGCGAGCACTTTTTCAAGATCAATAATGATGCGGTTGACCTGCGTTGAATCGTAATTGACTATCAACTCCGTATGCAACCGACCCAGGGAATCCTCGACGATCGGCGCGCTATTTTCCAATACCTTGGTCACCTGCATCTGATCCAACTTGCGATTAATGGAGCGACGCTCAAAGATCGCCCCCTTCGGGAACGAGTTGCTGGTGAAACCGCCGGCGCGCATCAGGAGGCTGGACAGCGTTTCGTCGCGTGAAGACATGACATATTCACCGGGGAACATCACCTCGCCATCGATCTTCACCGTCCGGTGAAGGCGCCACTCCGGAATGGTCCGGACATAGACGCGGTCATCGTCATCGAGAACGGTCGCGAGGCTCGCGCTATCGGTCAGATTGATATACGCGAGGTCGACATTGCCGAGTGAATCGATACGGGCGACCTCTCCCTGGAGGCGTGAGGCGGCGCGTGTATAGGAACCGGCCAGGAATATCAGGTCTCCGACCGTCATCTTGTCGTACAACGGATAGATGCCGGGACGGTCAACTTCACCACCGATGAAGACCGACTTCTCGCGTTCGATATCCTGAATGCGGTAGATATGAAGCGAATCGCGGTCGGTCAGCATGACATTTTGCGTGGAATCACCGGCCAGGATAGCGCTCAAGCTGACCGGGATGACTTCGACGCGGTAATCTGTGAAACGTCGGAAAAGATCCGCTCTCTCGAAATAGACATCGTAGTCCTGGAGTTCACCACGCAGGACCAGGTCGAGAACGCGAGTTGACGCTCCGCGCTCGTAGACACCCGGGTGTTTCACCTGACCGGCTATGGAGACCATATTCTTCTTGAAATCGAAGATGGAATAGATGGTCATGCGGTCGCCATCGGTCAAGGCGATATCGGTTATGTTTGCTTCGGATCCTTTATTGAGGTTGAGATCGCGGACTTCCCATTCACCTTTGGGAGAGATGCGCTCCAAAAGCACTCGATCGAGATGGGCCTGGGGCAAGGCGTTGCCGGCCAGTCCGACCAGCTCAAGCGAGGTCTCGTTGTGCGTCAGTTCATAGATGGCCGGGCGGCGGATCTGCCCCCGAATCGCGACGCGCGGTCCCGCCACAGGAACAAACACAGCGTCACCTGATTCGAGTCGAAGATCCGAGCGATTGTCACCTTCCAAAAGGAATTTGTAGAGGTCCATCGAAGCCACCAGCTTGCCGCCGCGCATGAGGCGAATATCACGCATGGTGCCGTTTTCATTCGGACCACCCGCGAGATAAAGCGCGTTAAAGAGCGAAGTGAGCGACGAAACAGTGTACGCGCCCGGATGGTTGACTTCGCCGGTCAGATAAATGCGAATGGAGCGGATCTTGCCCAGCGAGACATTCAGTTGAAACTCTGAATAGACCTGGCTGAACCGGTTGTGCGCGTACGTGCGGAAATCATCAAGCTTCTTCCCCCAGACCGCCAGTTCGCCGACCTTGGGAATGAAGACCTTTCCTTCACGGTCCACCGTCAGATTGTATTCCCCTTCGACTCTTCCCCAGAGACTGATCACGATATTGTCCCCCGGACCGAGAATATAGTCACCCGCCGAAGCAATATCATCCGGCGGAGCGTCTTCACGCGGACCGGCAAAAAGCTCCAGCCCGAATGGCCTGAGAGTCTCAAAATCCTGCAACTTCTCCGTGCCTGATTTCTCGCCCGATGGTTTGGTCGGACGACCTTCCGCTTGCGAAACGCGTGTCGAAGAATTGGCTGGGGAGTAATTGCCTGAGTTGTTCGCCGGGCTTTCCGGCAGGCGAATGACCGTGCTATTATCATAGTAGTTCGGGCTCTCGTATGTCGGGGTGGTTGCCGGACGATTCTTGGCCATCGACTGATACTTCTGCAGCAGGGCGGCCTTTTCATCGGCGCTCATTTGCCCAAGATCCTGGGCGTGAGCTTTGGTGAACCAATTCAGGGAGACCAGAATGATCACCAGAATGATGAGTAAAAGCAGTCTTTTCATTGTCACCTTCCTCTAGCAACTATCTCGCGACATCCTGTCGCACTCTCGCGAGAGGTAATAGCAAGGTGAGTGCCACGATGAAACACTTGCGGCCATTCAATTGCTGCGCAACGCGATACGATGGCCAACATGCCAGCGTGAGAGTGTGTATGGCGACGATTTCCGGCATCAATTGCCCGATCAAGCGGAAAACTCTTCCGAAGAGTCAACGGGATCCGGCCAATTCTGGTGAGACCTGGGAAAGCGAAGGCGTTCAATTCAGGCACAGTAACCGCAACCGGTACAAGTGGGTTGAGATTTCTTAAGTTTTGGGGAGGAGAATTGGTGAGATTCTTTTCACGAACCGGCGTGCTGTTCGTCTCTGGTTGGAGGAGATAAGTAGCGAACGTATAGTGGGTTATTCGCTCCACAGCCGGGCAAAATAGGTCCGATGCCCCTTGACAATTCCACCCCCCCACTGTACCTTGGCATTCTGTTTTTTTGAATGATAGGCGCACACGAGTTGGGTGTGCATGTTGGTGAGCTACGTTAGAGTTAATGAATAGATTGCCACGGAATGCGTCCCGCCGCACACGAACGTGTGTCCCTGATATTTCACTGATAATCAATGGTATTTGTATAGCCTATGGAGACTAGGATGGGGATTCGTCGAATTGCTGTTACTTCAGTCCTGGCCCTCGCCCTGCTCGGCTCGTCGATTCTGGCCGCCGGTTTTGAGAATACCGGCGTCGGCGTTAAAGCCCGCGCAATGAGTGGCGCGTTCCGCGCGGTCGCGGACGATTGGAGTGCCGCTATGTACAACCCGGCCGGATATGCGTTTCTCAAAGACAATCAGGTGGGGGGCAATGCTGCTTTCCTCCATCTGCGCAACGAATTAACCCCCAACTACCGGATCGATGGTGAGTACGAGCTGGGCGTATTCAACGACGTGACGATGTATAATCAGCACGAAGTGCTGTCCAATCCGTCCGCCGGTATCGTGGTGCGCCTTCCCGTCTGGGGTGAGACCGTGTTCGGTCTTTCCGCGTACCAGCGCTTTGACAACAACATCAGTTGGGAGCTCTTCAGCCCGATTCGCGCGTACAATGACTCGGTCGACCAGTTTCTGTCGTCAGAGCAGTACACCTGCAATCTGGATGTGGTCAACTTCCAGTTGACCGCGGCTCGCGAGTTCATTCCAGAGAAGCTTTCGATCGGCATCGGATTGCAGCTCCAGCGCGCCGACCTGAATTACAATACTATCTACTTCCGCACCACTCCGATGACGGAAGCGCCGTGGACGGATGAGCCGTATCGCAAGATACCGGAACTCACTTCGCATGATGGAAACGGCTGGGGTTTCGGCATCAATGCCGGCGTTCTGTACAAGCTGAATCCGAAAACGAATGTGGCGTTCACGGTTGACATGCCGCTCAAGGATATCACTATCAAGGGTGACGCGAATCTCCAGTTCCTGATGCCGAAGATCAACGCGCTGTTGGTGCCGGGATCACCGGTCGGACCGGGTGAGTTGGGCTATCTCTTCGCCAGTGGCGAGAATATCCCGCTGCCGACGGAATTCGAAACCAAACTCAAACTCCCGCCGTCCATAGGCATTGGTATCTCGCGTGTCGTCACCGAGAAGCTGACTGTTGCGTTGGACGCCGAGTACACGGTCTGGTCGCGCTTCACCGGCTTTGAGTTTGCGTACGGTGACCTTCGCGGAATGCCGCCGATCACCGATGATCCGGAGACGGAAGAGAGTTTCTTCTCCGAGGATCAGCAGAGCAAGACCGAGTTCCGCAACACGATGAAAGTGGCGGTGGGCGCGTCCTATCTGGCGTTGCCGTACCTTTCACTGTTTGGTGGCGTTGGATTCGATCAGGGCGCCAGCCGTGATGGTATCGCGTTCACCCCGCAGTTCACTGATACCGGCGACAAGATGGGCATCAGCGGCGGACTGCAGTTCCACGTGCAGCGCTGGGATCTGGGCCTCGCGACCAGCTATATCAAGTTTGACGATGTGACCATAACGTCTTTGGACAAGGACCGGGATGACCATTTCGAAGGTTTCCCTGGCGCCTATAAAGCCGCAACCTATGAAACGATCCTGTCGTTCAACTATCGGTTCTAGGAGAGGATGATCATGCAACGTTTGCTGTATATATGCGCGGTCATTGCCGCACTCATCATCCTGGCTCTGGCTGGATGCTCAGACCGGGGGACCAATATTCCGTCGCGAACTGATACGTATGGATGGACCTGGTTGCCGCAGGAAACGCCGCCGTTCGTACCCGATCTGACGTTCCAGCGCGCCAATGGTGATGGCCAGTTGCGCATGACCGTCTGGGCATCCGAATCAGTGGTGCGCGACGCCGCTCCGGCGTCACTCCTTATCCTGCTCGCTCCGGGCGAGAGTGACCAGTGGTTCTATTTCGAATACGGTCTGCACAAGATCTGTAACGAGCTGACGGCAGAAGGTCTGCTGGATCCGATCGTCGTCGCCTGTGTCGCCAATGATCGCATTTATGGCGGCTACTTCTATGGCAACTCCATCCCCGGCGGTATGTATGATTCCGTTATCGGTGATGCGCTGATCCAGACGCTTCGATTCCGCTATCCCAGCCTGATCGTCGATCCGGCCTACCAGGGGATCGGTGGAATTGGTCAGGGAGCATACGGCGCGTTCCGCGCGGCGATCAAGCACCCGGGAGTCTTCAAGTCAATTACGGTCGTCGACGGTCCGCTTGATTTCGACGGCCCGAACGGCAACGGCGGCTTCATGACGCTCTTCAACGACGCGTTGTTTGAGAATGGATTGAACCTGACAACCGGCTACAGCCGGACAGTCGCGGCGCGCCAGATCGATTCATCCTCGGCCAATCCGATCACCCGTATGTTCATCGGCGGTTCGATCGCGTTTTCGCCGCATGATACGGCGTTGGTCACAACCGGCGCTCGTCACACCAATACCCTCGAGATCATCCAAAGGTATCAGGTGACGGACACTACCACGCTGATCACGCATCTGCTGACCGGTCAGCAGTTGGGTGGACCGTTCCCGAAGACCGCGGCGATAGAGTTCAGTTTCCATCTGCCATTCGACTCGGTTTCCAAGACTCATGCGCCGACTTGGCGTCGCTGGATGGCGAACAACCTGGATACGCTGCTGGTCAAGCAGGGTGGGACGGCGCTTGACGACGCGAATATCTGGATCGCTTCTTCGCCGGAAGCGAAGTTCAACTTCCACGAGCAGACGACATCGTTTGAGCGCTTCCTGATGGAAGATATGGATCTGACTATTGATACGCTCACGTACGTTGGTTATCCGGGCAACCCGGCGACCGACAACCAGTACGTCTATCATCTGCTCCGCGAGATGATCATGTATCACGCCGCGAAGTTCCGCGCCAATAACTAGACGCCGAACCTTTTCGGCCAACTGACTGTTCTGACCCGGAGAAGAGATTCTCCGGGTTTTCTATTAGCGAGGAGATATGACCACACCCAGCACGTATGATCTGCTTTCGATCGGCGCCCACCCCGATGATGTTGAGGTCGGCACCGGCGGTGTCCTGATAGACCTTCACAAGCGCGGCTACAAGTGTGGTCTGGTCATTCTGACACAGGGGGAGATGGGGACCGGCGGCACGGTCGAGATACGGGCGCAGGAGGTGAAGGATGCCGCCACCATTCTCGGCGCGGATATCGTGCAGACCTATGATTGGGGAGACACCCGTCTCGAAGATAGCTACGAAAAGCGATTGGAACTGGCGCGGATCATACGGCAGACCCGACCCAAGATCTTGTTGGCACCATACCCGCATGTCGGGCATGGACGGAGACAATCGCACCCGGATCATGTGGCGAGCGGCATCATAGCTATGAACGCCGCCAATTTGGCGGCGCTGAAGAAAGTCGATATTCCCGGCGAACCGCACCTGGTCACGCGTATTTTCCATTACTTCCTGCCACCGGGAGTGACGCCGAACTTCGTGGTGGATATCACGCCGCATTTCGACCAATGGATCGCGGCGCTGTCGGCGCACCGCTCGCAATTTCTCAACCCGGAAAAATCCCGGGACTACATTGAGAATCTAACGGCGATGGCGCGGTCGTTTGGACTGCAGTCCCGCTGCAAATACGGTCAGGGATTCTATGCGGTCGAGCCGGTGCTGGTCCGCGATATCATGACACTGGCAGACGAGAAGAAAGACGAGGGGAGCTCGGTTTAGGCTCACTACACGCCATTCATGCGGATGGCCATGCGATCGTTTCTCTCCCCCCGGTGAACCGAAAAACTGGTGCACCCGGAGCAATAACATCCTACATTATACTGTTCCACTCAGATAGAGGATTGACACGGTATGCCCAAGCGAGTCGTAATCAGAACAACTCACGCGCTGCTGAATCAACTTGAGCGATTGCGTTCAACATTTGGTGTTTCGGCCGCGAAGGAACGCGCAGCACTGGTGAGTACACTCTCCCGGATCCGCATCCTCTCCGCGTCGGATCTGATCCGCTACCATGACCTGCTTTGTGTAGTGCGAGCGTATCCGGATAATACCGCCGTGTTCAACCTGGCCGAAGCCGAATTGAAGAGCTTCGGCAAGCGGGTGAGTGCCTACAAAAAACTCACACGCGATAAGAAGGCATCCAGGCTGGATGACACCGGTATTGATGGCTCCATCACCTGCTACCAGTTCAATTATGATGTCACCCGCTATCTTCTGGCTAGATACCCTGGTTCACTCCGCATAAACTGGGAGCATAGCGCCGAGGATATCTGGTCGCGTCTCGCCAATCTGGTCAATCTAATGGTCAGTTGGGAAGAGAATGACCCGATCGACAACGATGAAGAGTTTGATATTGAACATTTCTTCAGACTCTCCGGCGGCGACAAGAATGAACTCCAGACACTGGTCAATCTGTTTGCGGGGTCAGGGCTACCGCCGCGGGTTCTTCGCGACTATTGGGAATCTCTCGGCCTGTTGATCGACTGGGATCTGACTGGCATGAAATCATCGCGCAGTTTGCACCGAGTGGAATTCAAAGAACGATTTTATCAGGCCGAACCGTTCCGTCCCCGTTCGCGGGAACTTCGAAACGAATTGGCCTCCGCGCCGACTCCGTTGCGTCATGTCAATAGACGCGAAGGTGAACTGCTCCTCAATGATATTAATGAGGCCCTGGGAATACGTAACCGGGAACTCTTTCCGTTGACCTTCGGTAATCCATCGGAAGTCTACACGTTTGATTGCGGCAGGGGGTGCCGGATCGTGTTGTATGGCTCGCTACCCGAGGCGCGCCTGCCGCTTGAATCCAACTTTGGAGCGCTGCTCGTGCGTAACGGGATGCCGGTCGGCTATGGAGTCGCGGCGCTGCTGTTTGACCGCGCGGAGATCGCCATCAATATCTTCCCGACGTACCGCGGCGGCGAGTCCCCCTATTTCTTCGAGCAGTTTTTCCGGATCTTCTATCATCATTTCGGTTCGCGCGTTTTTGTCGTACGGGCAAGGCAGATGGGGTACGGCGAGGATGAAGCGCTTCTTTCCGGAGCGTTCTGGTTCTATTACAAGATCGGATTCCGCGCGGTTAACAAGAAAATCCGCAATCTATCTGATGAACTGGCCGCCAAAATGCAGCGCCGCCCCGGATTCCGTGTCCCGGTCTCTACAATGAGAACACTCTCGGAGACCGATGTCTTCCTCACGGTTGACCCGGGCGCGATGAAAGAGTATTGCGAGCTTTCCATTATCAAGCTCGGTTATCGCATCACGCAGATGTTTGGCAAGCAGTATGCCGGAGACAGGATACGAGGAATCGATACCGCGGTGCAGTCAGTCAGTCGAAAACTTGGGATCGCGAATACCGCGCGATGGTCAGAGGGGGAAAGATTGGCTCTGACGCGCCTGGCTCCGCTGGTGGATATCATTCCCGATATAGCCCGATGGAGTGCTGACGATAGGCGGCTATTGGTTGAACTCATCCGCGCCAAAGGCGCCGTGACCGAGCGGCAGTATGTCCTGTTGATGAACCGTCACACGAAATTCAGAGCCGCGCTGGAGAGACTAGCGATCCGCCAGGACTAGCCTTGAAACGGGCTGGTCTTGTGTGTGCCATCGCAGAACGGCTTCTTTTGCGAAAGCCCACAGCGGCAAAGAGAGAAGACCCCCTCTTTCACGACCACCGAACCATCGGGAAGCGTGATCTCCGCCTGCGCGCATTCGATCTTCGCCGAGCCGTTCGGGTTGATCTTGATCTTGATATTGCCCAGTTCCATTGCCAAAGCCCTCTTTTGTTATTAATCCATGCCGGCCAGTTCGCGCATCCGGTCGATATCCAGTATCCGTATCTCCGCGCCATCCATCGCGATCATTTTCTCTTTCACCAGCCGGGCGAAGGAGCGTGAGAGCGTCTCAGGAATTGTCCCGAGTTGCGCCGCCAGCACTCCCTTTTTTTCTTCCAGTTGT
Source organism: uncultured Ignavibacteriales bacterium (assembly GCA_964397415.1). Taxonomy (GTDB): domain Bacteria; phylum Zixibacteria; class MSB-5A5; order GN15; family FEB-12; genus FEB-12. The sequence goes on from CAYNIJ010000015.1 coordinate 52,812, forward strand.
ATAGTAACCGGTCCGGAATGCGATGGTTCCACCTGGTCGGCCAGATAATGCGCAAGGCGGGTGGTGACATCGGTAAGTGAAAGTTCCTCGACCAGTGAGGTCATTTTCCGAAGGAGCCCCGCCAGACGCGCGATCAGGTTGACCGCGATATCCGGGTTCTTCTCTATCAGCGCGACAAACCTTTCCCGGCTGATGACGATCAGCTCGGAATCTTCGAGCGCCTGCGCCGAGGCGGGGAATCTCCCTCCGGAAAACAGCGCCGCTTCGGCAAACGAATCACCGGCGTTGGCGATAAGCAGGATCTGTTCTTTCCCATCGGGAGACATCTTGAAGACCTTCACTTTGCCCGAGGCGACTACGAAGAACGCGTGAGCGGTATCCCCCTGATAGAAGATCAGTTCGTTTTTGGCCGCGTGTTTCAGTGAGGCGGCCGCGGCGACCTCATCGAGAGATTTATCATCGAGCTGGGCAAAAAGCTGGGATTGTTTCAGATATTGGCGCATGCCGGAAGATAGCGGGTTGGCGGGCGGAATCAAGTGGGGCAGTTGTCCTGCTCTGGGCCCCTACTTGAGCAGGAGCATCTTGCGGCTCTGAGATACGTCCGCGGTCTGAAGTCGGTAAAGATAGACGCCGGTGGCGCAAGGTTTGCCTGAATCGTCTCTCCCATCCCACGTCACCCGATGCTCACCGGCGCTGGTTCGCTCATTAACCAGGGTTTTCACTTCCTGGCCTAGCAGGTTGTAGGCCGTGAGATTTACATTCGCCGCCCGTTCAAGCGAAAAGCGAATCTCAGTCGTCGCGTTGAAAGGGTTGGGGTAGTTTTGGGAGAGGTTGAAGGAGGAGGGAAGATCGGGTTGTTCGTCATCGACATTCACCACAAAATCATACCAATACAGATAGGTGCTGTCACCTGCCCCTCCAAAAATGTAGAAACCCATCAGCACATCATCGCTGGCAAAGAAGTCACGGGGAATCATTGGACCATTGAAATAGAGCGAGTCAAACTTCTCGCCGGTGTCTGCATGCCAGACCAGAATAGAACGCGGGGCGGATACTGGTTGGAGAAGCAGCAATTGGGTCCCTTCCCAAAGACAGAGTGGAGCATAGGTTACCTGTCCGTTCATGGGCTGTTTACGCCAGATCTCCTGTGGAGCGCCCGAAGCGAATGAATAGGCGGCGACAAAGTTCTGCCCGGCTATCAATTGCGAATCGAGTCCCATGCGGTACCCGGCTATGACCACTTCATCGCCTGGCAGTGCGTCCTTTAGGTCACCGCTCAAAGCGCTATGGACGACGCTGGTGTCATGGTACTCTGAGAATACTGTGTCGTCGTCATTCTCAACTAACCAGACCCAATTGCGCTTGTAGTCCCAGGAACGGCAATCCCACGGGTCGCAGTACATGCCATTTCCCGCCATAGCTCCGATACCAATGATCTCACGCCCCTGGCCACTTCGGTAGTCGCCCGGCAGGAGAAACTTCTCCAGGCCCAAATGGATTGTCTGTGACAAATCGAGCGATATCACCATGGAGTGGGCTTTCGTTTCGTCTTCAGAACCCTGAGTAACGTCGTAGTAACTGAAAGTCCAGTACCACTCCAGGATCACTGCCTGGGGGGATGCAGAATTCGCGCTGTCCAAACGGATCGAGATATACTCCATCCCGCCAAAATACCACCAATCCTCGCCTTGATTGACAAACTGGACGGGAATGTCATTCTGCAAAACGGTATCACCAACCAAAACAAATCGCCCAACGCGAAGGTTGTACACCGTGTGGTATGCGGCGTAAACAATCAGCGAGTCGCCCGCGAAGTAGTGTGTTACATCGTAGGGTACGTAGGGGAGTCGGATAATTCGAGAGAGTGACGCATTGTCAAAACGCTCAATGCGGATGGAGTTATCGCTCTGGTCGCAGGCCACAAAACCAGTTGCCGGGCCTTGAGAACTAATGAACGGCTCGAAGTGGATCAGGCGACCGGCATTCGACACATGGTTGGTTTGTATGAGTCTAAGCTCGGCGGCTTGAACCACTCCAAAGATCACTAAGACGGCGACAAATCCGCATTGTAAGAACGTTTTCATACTATTGCTCATTTCAGCAGAATCATCTTGCGCGACAGAACTGTTTCTTCGGATTCGAAGCGGTACATATAGATGCCACTCGCGCACATATTACCTGAATCGTCTCGCCCATCCCACGTAACCCGGTGCTCGCCGGCGGTGATTCTCCCCTCAACCAATGTTTTCACCTCTTGTCCGAGCAGGTTATACACGGTCAGCGTCACATCCGCAGCCCGTTCAAGCGAGAAGCGAATTTCGGTCGTCGCGTTGAACGGGTTGGGGTAGTTTTGGGAGAGGGTGAAGGAGGCAGGGGTTAGGGGTTCATCGGATGGTACGTCAACAATTGCGTCGAACTCAAGGACCATCGCCGAGTCGCCAATCATGACCGCGGCGTGCAGAGGCGAATCATTCCAGTAAGCGAACGCCTGCTTGACCGAGGGATGCCCCGAAATAACCGTGGAATCAAAGATGTCACCATTCGCCGCATTGATAAATAACAGCGTACTATCACTGCGCCAGGCCATAAGGACACTGGCACGTTCAAAGAGGTGATCCGGCTGAATGCCGGAGATCGGACGATACCACACCTCAACCGGAGAGCCAGTCGAGAAGTTGTAGCAGCTCAGGTTCCATTGCGCTGGCGAATGGGCGTAATCCAATCCGGCATTGAGCCCATAGTAGATCACTTCGTCGAATGGATACTGTTCCAAAATATCGCCAACCGCCAGCCACTGGTCGCCGTACGTGAAATTCTCCTGAAATTCCGCATGGCCCGAGGAGTCCAACAGCTGCATAGAGGAGAAGCGGTAATAACCGGAGCTGGTTGGGTCCTGGTAATCATAGTAATGCATGCCGTATGCGGCGAACTGTCTGTCGGGTAAGGAACTGAACTTCCCACGTTCCATGAACGGATAGCTAAATCGCTCAAGCAACACCAGAGAACCCGGATCTATGAACATGGTGGTGGACAGATCCTCCCGCCACCATTCAGCACCCCCCGAACTAAAGTCATAGTACGTCATGTGCTTTTCGACACACAGCCTGACTTCGCTCCCGTAGTTGTTTCTCTCAATTCGCACTTTCTGACGATGCGCTTCCCGGCCGCGGTAGTTCCACATGACCGGAATGGCGTAGCGCGCGGTGTCAAAAAAAGCTGAATTGTCAATCAAAGTCACTTTTTGCAGAATAGTGCTGTCTGTGCCATAAAATCCAATGTCGTAGTCAATGTAGACAACCAATGTGTCGTTCTGCACTAGGTTGACCATGGATGAAGGATACTGAAAGTTGTTTGGATCGTGGTTGATAATCACTGTGACCAATGTGTCCCTGTCATACAGGCGTATCTCCAACCGGTCATACTTGAGACAAACAACTCCAAGTAACCGATCCGAGGGGGAAAGGATCGGGTCGACTGCCTGCACATAGTTTGCTTCCGGGATCCAGTCGCTGTGAATCACCCGATAATCTGAGGCTTGACCCAACAGAGGCAGAACCAGCAGAACTACAAATATAATCTGTAGCGACCTCATCATTACCCTCCGCCCATAATATACTCCACGCTCTCCGTTTATCCCAACAAAAAAGCCCGCGGATCGCTCCGCGGGCCAGGTAACGCATCTATGCCTTACAACAACGTGTTCAGAAGTCTCTCGATATCCGACATCATCAACGGTTTCCCCAAAAATCCATCCGGCTTCAATCCATTCGCGCCGGCTTCGATCTCCGCGACCGAGTAGCCGGAGATAAGCACAACCGGGATCTTGGGATGCTTGTCTTTCACTTCTTTCAGGAGTTCAAGTCCGGTCATGTTCGGCATGCGCATGTCGGTGATGACCATGGCAAACGGTTCTTTCGCCAGCGCGTCGAGTGCCTGACGTCCGTCGTTCGCCCGGACAGATTCGTAATCAAAAACTTCGAGCATCTCGCATAGGAGAGATGACATGTTGGGATTGTCGTCGACGATCAGAATCTTTTTGCCCATGGTACGTTCCTCTAAGCGTAGTATCGGCAAAAACTTAGAGGGAGTTTAGCGGGACTGGCGAACTTGCTGGAAACGGTCGGCCAAAGCGATGATCTCTACCTTGAGCGCGGCTAAGCCGATCCGCTCCTGAGCCGAGATCGCTATCGCCCGATGACCGTTCGACGGCGGCGGGAGGAACTCCGGACAGAGGTCTATCTTGTTGTATACCATAAGGTAATCGATGCTGTCGGCCCCGATCTCCTTGAGCACTTCCCGGGTCTGGGTGATCCGTTCGTCGAGCCGCGGATCCGACGCATCTATAATGTGCATCAGCAGGTCAGACTGCCGGACCTCCTCAAGTGTCGATTTGAATGACTCCACCAATTGGTGCGGGAGCTTCTTGATGAATCCAACGGTATCCGAGAGTACGATCTGTTTGGGATGATCTATCGCCATCAAACGCGTTGTTGAGTCGAGGGTCGTGAATAGTTGATCCGCCGAGCGGACATCCGCTTTCGTTAGATTATTAAAGAGCGTCGATTTGCCCGCATTGGTATATCCGACCAACGCGACTTTGAAGAGATCCTGTCGCGATGATCGCTGCGTCTGCCGTTGGGTCGCCAGTTTCTTCAGCTTCTCTTTGAGATGAGAGATCTTTGTGCGGATCTGGCGACGGTCTACTTCGAGCTGAGTTTCACCCGGTCCCTTTGCGCCGATGCCGCCGTACTGCCGCGAGAAGTGCACCCATGCGCCGGTCAAGCGCGGGAGTGTGTACTCAAGCTGCGCGAGTTCTACCTGCAGACGAGCCGCCGCTGTGCGCGCGCGAGTGGCGAAGATATCGAGGATCAGGATCGAACGGTCGATGACTTTTGTTTCGAAGGCTTCTTCGAGATTGCGCTGTTGCGCGGGAGAAAGCGGGTCATCGAATATGACGCAGTTGCCGTTGAGTTCAGACAACTGCGCTTTGACTTCTTCTACCAGTCCTTTTCCGACAAAGGTCGCCGGGTTGGGATGCGGCTTGACCTGGATCCGCTGGCCGATCACCTGCGCACCGGCGGAGGTCGTCAACTGCGCGAGCTCCTCGAGAGATTCCGCCACGTCGGATCGCTTGCGCGAATCCAGCGCCAATCCGATAAGGATCGCGCGTTCAGTCTCCGGTTTGCCGTATTCGATCACCATCGACTAACGATACATCTCCCGCGCGCACATGATGACTATCAAACTCAGCTCTTTCCTTTCGACACCTTGTCTTTCGAGAGTGCCGAAGCAAACTCGTTGAAGATCATCTCTTTCGGTTTGGCCGCGAATGGTCCCAGCACAAATGAACTCTGCGGCCCATCGACCGTCTGGCGGAGGAATTTCTGCGAGCCATCCTCGTTCGCCACCTGGATAGTTATCGGCATGGAGAACGTCGGCGGCACTTTGTTGACCGCGACATTCACGTTGATATTCCACTCCGCGCCAGCCGGTACGATGGTGTAGGTGACATCAAACTCCGGTACGCCGATGCCGTACAGATAAACCGCGAAGAACGGTTCGAGGTCGATCCCGGCATGCTTTCCAGCGATGCGGATGAAATCCGCGTTGGTGAAACTGCGTGAATTGACAGTGGTGGTGACTTCCTGCAGGAACTTGAGAAACGCGCGATCCGACCGCTTCTCCAGATCGAACATCATCTGCCGGAGCATATGCATCACCCACGCGCCTTTGTAGGCCCGCAGAGAGTCTTCGACCCGGTCGCCGGTCGCCAGCGGCTGGTCATGCTGGTTGTCCAGTTCGGTGATATAGATATCCCGGCGATAGAGCAGTTCGCTGTAAAACGGCGAGCCCGGCAACGCGCTCTGCGTGTACATAAGACCAAGGTAGAGAGACGCGGCCTCGGCAAGCCAGGTTTCACGGTCGGTCGCCGGACGGACCGATGGTCCAAACCATTGACGCGCCAACTCCGTCCCGGCAACCAGGTGGATGCCACCGGTGCCATCGCGCAGGCAATAGACCTGCGTTACTTCCGCGTGCCCGGGGAGTGTCATTTTCCCTTCCGGCTGGATCGTCATATCAAACGCGTTTGGCGGATTCCCCAGGCGAGCGGCCACAAAATCCAGCGCCCCTGTCACCGCCGGCTGATATATCTCGTCCGGCACAAAACAGTCAAAGTTCTTTTTGGTAATCTGCGGTGACTTGATGAAGGTGAGCGGGATCCCCGAGGTCGCCTGCCCCTCAACATTCGTGTAGGACTTGGAGTAGCTCCTGAACTGAAGCATGGTGATCGGCTGAATTGGCTCAGCAACTATCTTCTGCCTCCCTTTGCCGATATCTTCAGGCGTTCCCATGCCCGGTATGATATAGACGAAATCTTTTGGCGCTATCAAAGTCACCTTTACCGGCGCGGGAGTCGGGTCGGCGGTGTACGGAAGCGGCATCATATAGTTTTTGCCGTGATAGTATATCCTGAGCGCGAGCGTATCATCGCGATGATAATAGGTCGGGAGGATCAGCCCGGTGACGGCGAAATCCTTGCGCCGTTGCCAGTCTATCTTCTGCCCAGCAAGCAGAACCGAATCAATATCGAGATTATAATGCATGAAGATGTTGACGAACTTCGCGGAATCGCGCTTGAGCAGCAACGTGAGATCCACCATCGCGCTATCGACATTGTTTCCTTCGGCTCCACTGAGGTGGATGGTCGCTTCCTGACCGAGGATGGTATTCAGATAAGGGATGTTTGACATTGCGGTGTCATCGTACACCGCGCGCTCTTTCCGCTGGAAAACGCTGGCATCGGTTATCTGCGCCGCGCCGCCTTCCTTCTCGTAGCCGACAATCACTTCTTCCGGCCGATTCGGATCGAAAATGAACGTATAGCGATTGAAATCGCAGAAGAAGAAACCATCTGCCGAGCGCTCATAGCATGAGCGCAATAGCTGGAAATAGTTGTCATAAGTGTGCCCGATCACCGGGCGGAAGAAGAACTCTCCCTGTGCCTGTTTGGCGACCGTGAAATCTTTCCAGCCGAGCATCTTTTGGGTCAGCGGAAACTTCTCTTTAAGCAGAATATCGAAATCATCGGCGAAGCGGAGAAAGCAGATCTCGAAGTCGTTGCTGACCGTCGTATCCCCCGACGCATATTTCAGCGACTGCCGCTCGACATGCGAAGGGATATCGATCGTCGCTTTCCCTTTTCCGATGAAGATCGCGGTCGTCGGGCGGTTGTTCACATACCGCAGGAAAAAGATCTGTCCCTCGGTGAAATTCAGGGTGAGGGCATCCTTCTGGTAAACGAAATCGCGAATGGTCCCGACCTCGCCGGGATTGTTTAGCAGATCCTGGTCAAGGGTCGCGTAATCGTCCTTGAACTTTTTCAAGTAATCCGAATCGGCAACCGCACTGCTCGCAATGAGCGCGCAGAACAGGAGAACAAATAGTCTGGGCATGGAAAAACTCCCGATATGGCTAACAGTCATCATCAATCTTTATACAACGGTTCGGGCAATTCCCGCCAACCGTTCCATCACCAGCCTAAACTGGTGAAATTTGGCTTCAAAATCAACCTCCGCGGCGATCCAGTGATAAGCCGGATGGTCACGCCAGACAGAGGCTATTCTATTCTCTATATGTAACGCTTCCACGATCGATTCGTTACGTATCCGGTCGGTCCGGTAATGAACTTCGCCAAGCGAGGCCGCCGAACCCAGATGTACCACGCCGGTGTATCGAACGTACTCTTGGTCAAGCGTGGTGCCGACATCATGCGCGGTCTCAGGATGAAACGCGAAGGCATCAACAGTCCCTCGGTCGCTGATAAATGGACGCAGACCGGCTTCCGCCTCGCGGGCGGTCTGGCGGCGGTATATCTCGCGATGAAACTCGGTCCATCGCTGACGATACGTGGGGTCTTCCTCCAGAAGCTGACGCGCCAGCTCATCCATGAAGAGGAAACGGGCGAACGCGGCATCCGTTCGGATCCGCTCCAGGCAGTCGGTCTTCCCGGAGCCGGGGGCGCCGGTAATGACGATACGCGGGATAGTGGTCTGGTGGTTCAATAGGTTGAATCTATTTCTGTTCTATCGCACTGTCAAGGCGGCCAAATCGGTTGAATCCGCCTCGCATTTGCCGTATGTTATCTAAAACGTTGGAGAGCCTATGAATATCCAAGCAATTCAGACTTATTTACGGGAGCACGAGCTCGATGGCTGGCTGATGGCCGATTTTCACTCCCGCAACACCGTGGCGGTCGACATGCTCGGCCTGCCGTCCCATTTAACCCGACGATTCTTCTATTATATACCGGCCAATGGGGATCCGCTCGGTCTGGTTCATAATATCGAAAAGGCGAAATTCGGCCATGTCCCCGGCCGTCTCACCCCGTTTTCCAGCTACAAGATGCTTGAAGAAGGGGTCGCCAAAATGCTCTCCGGCGCAAAACGGATCGCCATGGAGTACTCGCCGATGGGACGGCTTCCGTATGTCGGGCTGGTGGATGCCGGGACGATCGAGTTCGTGCGAGCTCTGGGGTATGAGATAGTCTCCTCCGCTGATTTGGTCGCCAATTTCCAGGCACGGCTGACAGTTGAACAGATGGCCAGCCACCGGATCGCCGCGCGGAATCTAATTGAGATCAAGGATAAGGCGTTTGGCCTCATCCGCGATTCACTCGCCGCGGGAAAGAGAGTCACCGAGTGGGATGTCTGCGCCTATATGCTCGACCTCTTTGAGAAGTTTGACATGGAGACCGATGCCGGCCCGAACTGCTCAGTCGGCGCCAATGCCGGAAATCCGCACTATGAGCCGACGCCGGAACAATCCGAAACAATTCAGCGCGATCAGCTGGTGTTGCTCGATATCTGGGCCAAACTGAAAACCGAAAAAGCGGTCTACGCGGACATCACCTGGATGGGATTCTCCGGCGCCAAGTCTGCTATCCCTGCCGAGTACAACACGCGATTTAATGTCATTCGGGATGCCCGCGACCTGGCGGTCGCGTTTTTGCGCGAAAACTATGGCAAGCGACCGATGTATGGCTTTGATGTTGATGATGCTACTCGCGCGGTGATCACCGATGCTGGATTGGGGCAGTACTTCACACATCGCACTGGTCACTCAATCCATGTCGCGACGCACGGGCCGGGACCGAATATCGATAATCTTGAAACTGAAGATCGTCGCTTGCTGCAGCCCGGACACCTCTTCTCAATCGAACCGGGAGTCTATTTCGCGGACTGCGGGTTCCGCACGGAGATCGATGTTTTGATCGGCCATGACGGGATCGAAGTGACCACACTTCCATTGCAGACCGAGATAACAGCGTTGTTCTGATGTTTGTCACTGATGACATGATCCGTGAAATGGAAGAACGTTTCGGCATACCCGAAACGCGAAACTTCCGCATCGAATGCAGTATCTCCGAACTGCAGCGGATCGCGTCATCGCAGAAGTCCGGCCGAAACCACGATGTCACCCTCTATGTGCAAAAGGGGGAGCAATGGATCGTCATCGCGAAACATCCCTATCCGGACGGGCTCTTCCGTTCACCTTCGGGCGGCATACATCCGGGCGAGAACTTCATGACCGGAATTGACCGCGAGGTGGCGGAGGAGCTTGGCTGTCGTGTAAAGATTGAACGATTTCTTCTTAAGACGGATGTTGAGTTCTTTCGTTCCCCCAAAGAACCGCATCCTCTCGGAAACCCGCCTTTTGGTCCGCAACGAATACTGTATGGTCTGACCAGCAAACTCAGATGCAGCAAGTTTGTGGGGCGCATTCCAATTTATCGCATCCCGAGAGATCCGGAGCAGCAAGACCATTCTTTGAGCCAACGTCCTGAACCGAAGGTACTGACATTTGATGAACTCAGGGCCAGGTTTCCCGATCTGATCAAGTGGCGCTCCTGGGTTTTTCTGGCGACCTATCTCGATGGCGATTTCAATTACACCGACCATGACGAAATTCGCGAAGTGAAACTGGTCGATTGGGATCAGTTCGCGGAGTATGGGAAGATCATGCGTCAGTCTGACTCCGGCGGCCTTCGCTACCGCGCCGACCTGCACGAAGCGGTGGCCGAGATATTGGGCAAATCGTAGGATCAGCCTCGCCGACAATCATATATTGCGCGGCAGACCTCCCGGCCTGCCCGGGCAGGCGAGGACGCCTGCCGTTCAATCCCACCCGTTCTCCACTACTTGTCTCCGCTCTTGCCGTCGACTATATTCCGACCACTGAAACAAATCGCCATTCAATATGGAGTGTCGCATGGAGACCATTGCTGAATTCAAAGAGAAACTGAACAACGCCGTCACGTTTATCCGCAGTCGGACCGATTTCAAACCGACTATCGGCATCATCCTCGGCACCGGGCTCGGCTCGCTAGTCGATGGTATCGAACTGGTCGACACCGTCCCCTACGACCAGATCCCGCATTTCCCGGTCTCGACGGTCGAGTCACATGCCGGACGGCTCCTCTTCGGTAACCTTCGCGGCAAGCCGGTCGTCTGTATGCAGGGGCGGTTCCACTATTACGAAGGGTACAGCTTCAAGCAAATCGCTTTCCGGTCCGCGTAATGAAAGCGCTTGGCATGGAAACGCTGATCGTCTCCAACGCTGCCGGCGGGCTCAACCCGAATTTCAAGCCCGGCGACATTATGCTGATCAAGGACCATATCAATTTCTTCCCCGGTAATCCGCTGATCGGTCCGAACGACAATGACTGGGGTGACCGTTTCCCGGATATGTACGAGACGTATACATTCGCATTGCAGGATATCGCCAAGCAGGTGGCGCTCGATCTGAAATTGCCGATGCAGACCGGCACCTATCTCGGCCTGACCGGCCCTTGCCTGGAGACTGCGGCGGAATATCGGTTCTTCCGGATAATCGGCGCCGATGCGGTCGGGATGTCGACCGTCCCCGAAGTTCTGGTGGCGCATCATCAGCGGAATCGGGTGCTTGGATTTTCGATCGTGACCGATATGGGGTTGGCGGATAATATGCATCCCTGCTCGCTGGATGATGTGATCGGAACCGCATCGCGCACCGAACCGAAACTGCGTGACCTTATCGCGGGGTGCGTCGAGAGGATGTAGGGAGAGACGAGGTTTAGGATTCACTTTAGCGGACACTTCGGCCGAGTACCATAATGTACTCGGCTTTTTTATACGTCATTGCGAGGAGCATGCGACCGGAGAGAGCGGCAACGAAGCAACCTCATCACGCTCCGCTAAATCTGACCAGACAGATCATTCCAATGCTGATTCTCCTTCTCCACCAGATAGACTTTCCGCGCCCGTGAACCCCCTTTGATCACCTTTTCCCGCGCAATTGCTAGCGTGATGTCTTCATATGGCTCGAAGTAAACCAACTTGCATATACGGTATTTGCTGGTGAATGCTCCCCCCTTTCCGGCATTGTGCTCTGCAACACGCCGCACGAGATCGTTGGTCACACCGGTGTACAACACTGTATTGCGGGTGTTGGTCATGATGTACACGTAAGACATTGCCATAAACTTACTCCATGAGGTTGCTTCGTCGCCGGCCGCAAGCGGCCATGCTCCTCGCAATGACGATGAACGCCTTTTTCTGGCAATAATGATAAGGAACCGCACTGACAGCGGCTGTCAGTGAAAATGAAAGGGGAATAAAAATATTGGGAATCGTCCGGCGTGCAGACGGTCCCCTTCGCTTCGACGGTCGACCGCGCCCGACCTACGTTCTCCAAATCATTCCCCAGCACTTCCCCCTTGCCTCGCGGCGTTGAATTTGCTATCCAATCGGCATCACTCACAACCCTGATAGGCGGGAGTCTCTACAATGGTGCAGGATGTTTCTATAGGTGAATGCTTCTCCGAAGGCTGGGAGCGATTCAAGCCGTATATCTGGCTCGCCCTCGGAATTGACATCATCTATTTTGTCATCGTCATGATTGGCGGCATTATTCCCATTGTCGGATTTTTGTTCAGTCTGCTGGTCGCGCCGGTATTCCAGCTCGGTCTTTATCTCTTTTATCTGAATGTCGCTCGCAACAGTAACCCGCGTATCGAGGATCTCTTCGCCGGTTTCAACCGATATGGCACGATCATCGGGATGAATTTCCTCTATATGGGAGTGGGACTAATCGGTATGCTGCCATCGATCATTTACGGCTTCAGCACCATTATGGCGATTTACAATCAAGAGATCGATCCACAAAATTTCCCCTGGTCGGTGTTCCTGGTGTTTTTCCTGAACGCGATTTTGCTGATCTTCGGACTCGTGCGATATTGGATGACTTATTTTGTGATCATGGATGATCCCCGTCGCGGTCTCTTCGATGCGCTCCAGCGAAGCGCCGATATCACCAAGTACAACAGCCATAATGTCATTCTGCTGGCGATCGCGAGCTGGTTCATCCTGTTAGCGCTCTGTATCGCGCTGATCATCCCGGCACTGCTCTTCGGACCCTTTGTGGCGGTCGCATTTGGACGAATGTATGAGAAGCTGAAAGCGATGCATCCGGAGGCGATCACTCAGCCTGGCTATCCGCCTGAGACCCCGCCGATAACAATGTAGACGATTCGTTGTAGGTCAGGCCCGCTCCGCCAATCGCCAGATTGACGGTGAGCGCAGCGAACGGGCCTGACATCTTCGTCTAGAGAACCATCCCCCACCAATTCACTCCTACTTTTCACATTCTTGTAGCTGAATTCGTCCTCGAATAATAGATTTCCGATAGACAAAATTCCCGGGAGGGTAAATGCGTTATCTCATAGTTTTCGCATTCGCGCTGGTTTTGGCTGTCTCGGCCGGAGCCTCGGTCGGCTTTGTGCATGAAACCAACTTCACCTTTGTACCATTCGCACCGGACCTTCCTCGCGTCAGCTTTGTCGATCATAACAACGACGGTCAACTCGAGCTGCTTGCAGTCAGCGACACGCTAGTGGTTCTCTGGGATATTGCTGGGGACTCGGTTCTATTTGGCCACTCGACAGACACATTGCGCCCGCACACGCGGGCTGTGGTTGGTGATGCGAATGGAGATAGCATTCCGGATCTGGTTCTGGTGGTGGCTATTTCTGATACGGCGTTCATCCACACAGTACCATCGCCCACCGATTTTCAAGTGATCTGCTTTGATGGTGCATCCGGTTTCGCGGATTCCACATTCGCGGTTCACCACTCGTGGGCACCCTGGAGTCCGGTTGAGCATTCGCAGGGGTTGGACTTTCTTATGATAGAAGACATCGACGGGAATGGCGAGTGCGAGCTTTTCTATTCGCACCGCTACCTCTCCTTTGACCAGTGGTCAAGTTTCGAAGGAGGGTTTACCAGTCTGTACGCGCGTTTTCCGGATTCCATTCAGTGGACCGAGCCATTCATGGCCATGGACGCTCTGAGCATTGAGCGAGCCAACAATTCTCGCAGACTGATTTGTCGCGAATTGGATGGCAGTTCTCTAGAGACTAGCGATGAATCAAATACTGAAATACGATTGGTTGATTGTGATTCTCTGGGCCAACTAACAACCCTCTCTCCGGAATGTGTCGACACTGGCTGCGGTGGAGGTGGATTTCGAGACTGCGTATACTACGCTTGGGAAAGTGGCAATCTGATCGGCTCATCCGAGGGTGACGAGGTGATTGGCCTTCGAGGTTACTCACTTTCTTGTCCTGCTCCCCCCGCGGGACAGCTGACCGTTGAGTTGGTTCTATTCGGCCAGTCGTCAATTGGCCCGGACGGCCCGTTCGATGAACTATGGTCAGTCTCATATCAGAATCAATTGCCCAACCTCGGCAATTTCATGGTCCACCCCAATCTCCCCGGATACTTCTTCGGCATCGCCGGCGAGACACTCTTCATGTTCCGCGGTGAGAATGGGACAATCCGCTATCAAACGACCGACATTCCACACGGTCAGCGTTTTTGGGAGACCAACTGGCCCGACAGCATCCCCCGTCTGGTTGTGATGAACGGCAATCAAGTGGATATCTATTCGCTTGATATCGCGACCGCTGTCGAAGATGAGCCACCTTCATCGTTGCCGCAGCAGTTCATTCTCGGCCAACCATACCCGAATCCGTTCAATGCTGAGACAAGCATCCCGATTGACCTACCGAAACGCGGCCATCTCCGTGCGCAGATCTTCAACCTACTTGGCCAGACAGTTGCCACACTGGCTGATGGCGACTTTTCAGCCGGAAAGATCAATCTTTCCTGGGATGCCGCGAGCCACCCCTCCGGCATTTACCTGATCCGGGCCGACTTTGGGGAAAGAACGGAGACCCGGAAGCTGATTCTGCTGAAATAGTGGGGGTCCAAAGTTCTCCACATTCTCCTTGACGGTCTTTTCCAGATTGCTATATTAGGCGGCTCAGTAAGAATTAGTTTGGAGTAAAGATGAAAAGACCGTTTCAGCCGTCCAATCGTAAGAAATTGAACGACCACGGCTTCCGTAGCCGGATGGCGACCAAGAACGGCCGTAAGGTGTTGAGCCGTCGCCGCGCCAAAGGTCGTAAGCGCCTGACTGTCAGCGTTGCCCGAAAGAAATAGCCTTCCACGAAGCTTGACCCTGAAAAGTCGGGTAGAGATTGCGGTCCTGTTTAAGCAGGGCCGTCGTGTTTCTGCCCGTTGTTGTACAGGGGTTTGGCTTCCTTCGGACGGTTTCAAATATGGCATATTTCTCTCTCGTCGCCATGGCAAAGCCCACGACCGTAACCGTATCAAGCGGCTGTTTCGTGAGGCGATCCGGCTGACCAGAGCGGGGTATACCGCACCGGTCAAGCTGGCCTTTCTGCCGAGGGTGGTGGAGCAGCTTCCGACGCTGGATGAGATCAAAGCTGATGTCACACGAGTGTTCGAACAGATCGATCGCAACGCCTGAGCGAACTTCCCTCTTTGCCTATCCCTTCATATTAGCTATCTATTTGTATCGCTTTACATTATCACCGATAATCGGTCGTTCCTGCCGCTTCTATCCAACCTGTTCACACTACGCCGAGGATGCGCTCCGCAAGTATGGCGCACTCCGCGGATGTTGGATGGCAGTCAAACGAATCGCCAAATGTGGTCCCTGGCATCAAGGAGGCTTCGACCCGGTCAACTGACCCGAAGCCCTGAATAAGGAAATTCCCGTGGATAAAAAGACTCTCCCGATAGTCATCCTGCTGGTCGTCGCCATTTTCCTCTTCTGGCCGGCCATGGAATGGCTCGGCTTTGTGAAACCGAAACCACCGGCGCCCGCGCAGGTCGCCGACACCACCGCGGTGGCATCCGCAGACAGTCAGGGAGCCGATACCACTCCCCCCGGCACGCTCGCGATGGATACTCTAGCCACCGCTGCTCCGAGCGATCCGGATTCGGTCGTCACGCATGACACGATCTTTGTCACCACCCAGAAATATCAGGTGGCATTGTCCAGCTATGGTGGCGGGCCGGTCTCCTTCAAATTGCGGGAGCATACCTACCGCAATAAAGAGCAGGTGGAGATATTGGTCGGCGAGGTTCCGGCCACGCCAGAGGCACGGTTTGCCGGCGGGACCCGTTCGACCGCGCAGATGAATTTCGTCGCCAACCTTCCGGCGGGGAACTACGAAGCAACCAGCGCCCCGCTGGAGATAACGTACACCCATACCACCCCGACCGGCGGGCAGATCATCAAGCGCTTCCATTTCTCGCCGGATCAGTACGATTACGAATTCGCGATCGAGCTGCCCAATCTGAGCACGCTCGGATTCGACCGCCAGTACGAACTATTCTGGGATGCTCCGCTTCACCCGACTGAGCCGGATTCAGCTTCGGATTACGAGCTGATGCAGGCCGTGGCGATGATGTCGAGACAGCGAACAAACCTCGACGATTTCGAGGGGGATTCGCTCAGTCAATCCTTGACCGGAAGCACCGAATGGGCGGGACTGCGCGCCAAATATTTCTCCGCGGTGATGATCCCGCGAAGCCGTCCCGCGGAAGGGGTCCAGGCGACCGGACGTCTCCGGCAGGTCACCTCTTCGCACGGAAAAACAACCGCGAAGTTCATTTCAGTCGGGATGGAGATGCCGTTCGCCGGAGCAGGCGCGATCAATGACAGCTTTACTGTTTTTGTCGGACCGCTCGATTACGATCTGATGTCTGACTATGAGGTCGGCCTCGAGGATATGCTCGATATCGGCACTACTCCCTATGTGGGGTGGATCATCAAGCCGTTCGCGCTGGCGGTCATCTGGCTGTTGCCGAGAATGTATGACTTCATTCCGAATTACGGCTGGGTGATCGTGCTCTTCTCGCTGCTGGTCAAGCTGGTGACGATGCCGCTCTCCCTGAAGTCGTTCAAGTCGATGCAGGCGATGAAGGACATTCAGCCGAAAATGGATGAGCTGAAGAAAAAGCACAAAAACAACCCGCAGGCGCTCAATCAGGAGATGATGAAACTCTACAAGACCGCCGGGGTCAATCCATTCTCCGGCTGTTTGCCGATGCTCCTGCAGATGCCGTTGTTCTTCGGGCTCTTCTCGGTGTTCCGCCAGACGATCCTGTTGCGCGACGCCCCCTGGTTCTGGTTCATCAATGACCTGTCGCGCGGCGCGACTGGTTTAACCGATCCGTATATCATCCTGGTCGTCTTTATGGTCGGCTTCCAGTTCATCTCACAGAAATTGACCATGGCGCCGAACCAGCAGAACAAGATGTTGATGTACCTGTTGCCGCTGATGTTTGCGTTCTTCTTCTATAAGCTGGCGGCCGGATTGGTTCTCTACTGGGCCTGCTTCTCGCTGTTCTCGCTCTTAGACTACTTCGTCTACAAGCGGACCGCGATTCAGAATCCGGAAATAAAGACGGCGTAGTCTATGCGGAAAAGATCCGCGTCTGTCGACGACACGATCGTCGCGATCATCACTCCCCCGGGCGAGGGCGGTATCGCCGCCCTTCGCCTGGCCGGACCAGCCAGTCTCGCTATCGCCGCAAATCATCTCAGAACTCAGACGGGCGACTCTCTCTCCCTCGAACACTTTCATCTGCGCTATTGCCGCTTTCATTCTTCGACCGGCGAATTGATTGATGAGGTGACGGCTGTCTCGATGCCGCATGGTCATTCGTACACCGGCCTCGAACAGGTCGAGATCTTCTGCCATGGCGGACGAATGGTCGTGCAGTTGATTCTCGATGCACTTATCCAGTCGGGAGCGCACGCGGCCGAGCCGGGCGAGTTCACGCGTCTCGCGTTTGTGAATGGTCGGATCGATCTGGCGCGCGCCGAAGCTGTCGCTGAGATGATCGCCGCCAATTCCCATGCCTCGTATCGGACCGCGCGGGAGCATTTATTGGGAGCATATCCGGAGCACGTCGCTGGCTTGCGTGATCAGATAGTCGCGGTGACCTCGGAGGTCGAAGCCTCCATCGATTTCCCCGAAGAAGAGATCACATTGGCCGAGAGGGACGAGATCACGGATAGACTGCAAAAGATCGCTGAATGTCTCGACCATTTGCTCAAGACCTATCAAGGGGGACGGATCATCTCAGAAGGATTCACTGTTGCGATTGGCGGTCGGCCGAATGCGGGGAAATCCTCGCTCTTCAATCGACTTCTTCGCCAGGAAAGAGCGTTGGTGCATTCGGTCGCGGGGACAACTCGGGACTATCTTTCGGAGTGGATCGAGCTAGATGGCTTCGCAGTCAACCTGATTGACACCGCCGGACTTCGCCAAAAGGGGAGTAAGGTCGAGCAGGAGGGGATAGACAGAGCACGTAAGATAATCAAAGATAGCGACTTAGTGCTATGGATGGTCGATCTGACGCGACGTGCCTGGCAACGTGAGCTCCAGCACGACCTGGCTAGCCTACCGAC
This sequence comes from uncultured Ignavibacteriales bacterium, assembly GCA_964397415.1. Classification (GTDB taxonomy): domain Bacteria; phylum Zixibacteria; class MSB-5A5; order GN15; family FEB-12; genus FEB-12. Next base: position 70,641 of record CAYNIJ010000015.1, read on the forward strand.
GGCCAAAACGACTGTTCTTCTGAATAAAATCGACCTGACCAAACAAAAGTATGAAACTTGGACCGATGAACTCCCGTTTATTCGTTTGTCGGCACGGACAGGTGACGGATTAGCATCGCTGACTTCACATCTCTCTGACAATATCCGTAAACGTCTGCCGGACATGACCTCTGGGTTGGTGGTGACCTCGGCCAGGCACAAGCAGAAGCTGTCCCTGGCACTCAAAGCGATCAAAGGCGCGATAGAGAAAAATCGGGCCGGCGAATCCCCCGAGATTGTCGCTTTTGACCTCCGCCAGGGTTCACATAGTCTGGACGAGATAACGGGACGTGTCTATACCGAGGAGATCCTCGGACGCATTTTCGGAAAATTCTGTATCGGCAAATAGTGGTTTCACGTGAAACCGGGACCCGCTAGGTGACCGAATAATTGACTGCTTCCCCTCCGGGCAGGGAGAGGCGCGGCAGGTACGCTGCCATGCCTTAGCAATGATACACATACTATTACAGGAGGTTACTTTTACCATGAACCGATTCTTCCAAATCGCTGCTGTGCTCATGGCACTGGCAGTCTGCAGTCTGCTGATCATGTGTGGCCAGCAGGCAGAAGCTGACAAGGGTGGCGCACAACAAACCGCTGGAATGACCCAGGAGCAGATGGTTGCCCGCGGCAAGTACATGACCAGAGTGGCTGGCTGCAATGACTGCCACACACCTAAGAAGATGGGCGCTAATGGCCCAGAGTTTGATTTTGCACGTGAACTTTCCGGCCACCCGGCCAGCGATCCGATTCCAGAGTATCCAGCCGCCTGTCTCACTCCAACTGGCTGGATTGGCGCAACCAACATGCACCTTTCCGCCTGGGCGGGACCCTGGGGTATCAGCTTCGCGGCTAATCTGACTCCGGATGAGGTCACCGGAACAGGCGCTTGGACAGAGGAATCCTTCATTCAGGCTATGAAGACCGGCAAACATATGGGAATGGGACGTGAAATCCTTCCACCCATGCCGTGGCAGGTGATTGGAACCATGACCGACGAGGATCTCAAATCGATATTCGCCTACATGCAGTCACTTCCGCCAGTGGTGAACCAGGTACCGCTTCCGGTGCCGCCGCCCGGCGCGCCGATGGGTGATGCTTCCGCTCACTAAATCCCTTATATTGGGAATATGAGCGTTGATTTTGATCTGATAGTAATAGGTGGCGGCCACGCCGGCGTCGAAGCCGCGCTGGCCGCTGTCCGTATGGGGAAGACCGCGGCCATCGTGACGATGGACCCGCAACGCCTGGCGCTCATGTCCTGCAATCCAGCTATCGGGGGAATCGGGAAATCTCAACTAGTCAAAGAACTCGATGCTCTGGGCGGGATTATGGGGGAGGCAATTGATGCTACCGGCATCCAGTTCCGCCGGCTCAATCTCTCTCGCGGCCCGGCTGTCTGGTCGACAAGAGCTCAGGCAGACCGTCGTTTCTATAATCAATTCATAGTAGATTACTGCTTTAACCAGAAGAACTTAACTATAGTCGAAGGTCTTGCCGGAACTATCCTTTTAGAAGGCGGCAAGGCGGTAGGAATTCGCCTGGAGGATGGGACACCCTACACCTGCAATGCGGTTGTCGTGGCTACAGGAACATTCCTCGGCGGACTGATTCATATCGGCGAGAAGCAGACACCGGCTGGTCGATTCGGAGAACCCGCAGCCTATAAACTCTCGGATTCATTCCGTGAGTTAGGCTTTGAGCTTGGCCGTCTGAAGACAGGAACTCCCCCGCGCCTCGACGGCGACACGATTGACTGGTCAAAGTGTACGATTCAGCCGGGTGAGGATCCTATCCCGTTCTTTTCCTATCGTTCCCCCTGCCGGCAATTCGACCAGACCCCGTGTTATCTGACCTCGACCACTTCGCGGACTAAAGAAGTGATTTCAGCGGCCTTCCACCGGTCGCCGATCTTTTCAGGGCAGATTACCTCGAGTGGACCGCGTTATTGTCCGTCCATAGAGGATAAGTTCTTTCGCTTCGCCGACAAACCGACTCACCACATCTTCCTGGAGCCGGAAGGGAATGGGACGAGTGAAGTCTATCCCAACGGATTCTCCACCGCCCTCCCTGAGGAAGTCCAGAACGAGGCAATTCGCACCGTGATTGGACTTGAGGATGTGAAGGTCACACGCCCCGGTTATGCGGTGGAGTATGACTACTGCCCAACCCACCAGATCAAAACATCGTTGGAAACCAGACGATTACGAGGATTGTTCTTCGCCGGACAAATAAATGGGACATCGGGTTACGAAGAAGCCGCAGCCCAGGGGATCATGGCTGGGATCAATGCTGTGCTATACATGGAAAGAGAAGAGCCATTCGTGCTCGACCGCTCTGAGGCATATATCGGGGTGATGATCGATGATCTGACTACTCGGTCGACCACCGAGCCGTATCGGATGTTTACTTCGCGTTCAGAATATCGACTGGCTCTGCGGGAAGACAACGCCCGTGACCGTCTGGCTGGCTACGCACGGAAGTTTGGCCTGATCTCAAACGACGACTATCAGAAGTTTGAGCAGCTCCAACAAACGACCTCGGAACTGATCAAGAGATTCGGCAAGACTCGAGTGAAGGTCTCAAAGCTAGGTCAAATGGCCGAACGATTCACGAAATTCGATTCGGTTACAATCGAGACCTTGCTCAAGCAGCCGAATGTCGGACTTCCGGAAGTACTGCCCCACATCCAGGAAATACTTGAAATGAATGACTTTCCGAGAGAGGCAATGGAGCGTGCGGCCATCGCAATACGCTATCAAGGATATATTGACAAACAGGATAGAGAGATCGCGCACTTCAAGAAGCTCGAGCATGAAATAATCCCTGAGCAGTTCATTTATCAGGGGATATCCGGTCTTCGAAACGAGGCAAGGGAGAAGTTCACACGCTTTCGACCGGTCTCCCTTGGGCAGGCGGGGAGAATAGAGGGAATCACACCCGGTGACCTGGCTGTCCTGTCGGTCCATCTAAAGCGATTCAAAGAGGCGGTCGCATGACCGAGGCGATGGTCCGGGAGATAGAGGTCAGCGAGATCATCGCACGCCACCTGGCTCCAGAGCGGCTCACACGCTACTGGGATCTGCTGATGGCGGAGAATGCGAAGGTCAACCTTGTTTCACGTGAAACATCGCGCGCCGATTTTGACCGCATGGTCGCTGAATGCCTCATTCCGCTTGACCTGCTCGAAGGAGATTTTGGTTCCTATCTCGATATAGGTTCCGGCGGAGGGCTCCCATCGATGGTCATTCTCCTCTCCGGGCGTGTGAAAGGACCCGCCTGGATGGTGGAGCGAACTCAAAAGAAGACCGCCGCACTCGAACGGATGCTTTCAGAGCTGGGACTCCAGGGAAAGCCGATTTCTCGGACATTCGAGGAAGTATCTCTCGACACCAAATTCGACCTGATCACCCTTCGCTATGTAAAGCTCACTTCCCAGCTCCTTCGACGGATCTTGCCGGCACTTTCGCCGACCGGCGTCTTTGCCTACTTCTCCAAGCCGAAATTTGATGTTTCCGCGCACAATGTTACGACTGTTGCCTACAAGATCAGCACCGACCAATTCGTTAAGTCACTTACGCTTTTCCGCAGATAGCCGTCGTTTGTCGGATTTTTTTGTTGCTTACCATCGCAACCCGCTTTAGTATATGACACTTCCGATTTTCAGACCGGCGAAAAGGAGTGTCGCTTGCATCGAATTATCGCAATCGCGAATCAAAAAGGCGGCGTGGGGAAAACCACGACTGCGGTTAATCTTAGCTCATGTCTGGCCGCCGCCGAGCAAAAAACCCTCCTCATTGATATGGATCCCCAGGCCAATTCCACTTCCGGGATCGGTCTGGATAAGAACACTGTCGCCAGTTCTATCTACGATGTCCTGATCGGACAGAAGTCCGCAACTGAAGCGATCATCCCGACCGAACTGCAGTTCCTGCATGTGATTCCATCCTCGATCTCCCTCGTGGGAGCTGAAGTTGAGTTGGTGAATATGTTGTCGCGTGAGCAGCGTCTCAAATCCGCGCTCGCGCCGATCGCGGATCAGTATCGGTACATCATCATAGATTGTCCTCCGTCTCTTGGTCTGCTCACGATCAATACTCTGACGGCGGCGCATTCGATCATCATTCCGATCCAGTGCGAGTATTACGCGCTGGAAGGGCTCGGCCAATTGATGAATACGATCAAGCTGGTGCAGCAACATCTCAATCCATCGCTTGAGATCGAAGGTGTGTTGCTCACGATGTTTGACGGACGATTGAATCTGTCCAAGCAAGTCTCCGAAGAAGTGCGCAAGCATTTCGATAAAAAAGTGTATGAGACGGTGATCTCGCGCAATGTGCGATTGTCCGAGGCGCCGTCATTCGGCAAACCGATCATTCTGTATGACATTCTCTCCTCCGGAGCTGAGAATTATATGGCGTTGACGAAAGAGGTAATGGCGCGATGAGTAAACTCGTCCTTGGAAAAGGGCTCGGCGCGCTGATCCCGACTGAAGATCCGAACGCGACAACGGCAGTTGTCGAAACTGAGAACGGCGCGTATCGCATGCTCGCACTCGAGCAGATACAACCGAACACGATGCAGCCGCGTCATGAGTTCGACCAGGAGAAACTGAACGAACTCGCGGAATCACTTCGCGCGAACGGCATGATGCAGCCGCTCGTGGTGAAACCGTTCAATAACGGATTCATGTTGATCGCGGGCGAGCGGAGATTCCGCGCGGCGAAGATCGCCGGACTGACACACGTGCCGGTCATTATTAATGAAGTGGAAGATGACTCGCGCATGCTCGAGCTCGCGCTGGTCGAGAATATTCAGCGCGAGGATCTCAATCCGCTCGAACTCGCCGCGGCGTATCGTAAATTGATCGATCAATGCGGCCTCACCCAGCAGGATCTCGCCACTCGCGTCAACAAAAGCCGCACGGCGGTGACAAATACACTGCGCTTGCTGACACTGCCGTCATCCATTCAGGAAATGGTGCGTCGGGGAGAGTTGACCGAAGGGCACGCGCGCGCGATCCTCGGATTGTCATCTGAGAACGAGATGATCGACACGGCGCGTCGCATTATCGATGGCGGTATGTCGGTCCGCGAGACGGAACAGGTGACCACGCGCACGAAAAAGCGCCGGCTCGTTCCGAAAAGAAAACTCCCGGCGATCTCGGAGATAGAATCCTATCTCAAGCAGACGCTTGGCACATCGGTGAAGATCACTCCCGGATTGAAGCGAGGGAGGATCGAAATAGAATATTACGGTGACGACGATCTGGAGCGGCTGCTCGAGCTGTTTCGCAAGATCACAGCATAGCGATGTCGAAAACAAAATTCGTGACGATCATGGTCATTCCGGATGACGCGCACGCGCCGAAGGAGTGGAAGGTACGATTGATCGTCCTGCAGCTTATCGGTGTCGCTGTCGGACTCGTTGTCGTGGGTATCGTGCTTTTCTTCGTCTTCTACGGTACGATGGTCTATCGCACGGCGATGGCCGAACGACTGCAGGCCGAGAACGAGGATCTGCGGCGGTACAAATACAAAGTGCGGTTGCTGGAGGAGAATCTCAAGCAGGCGAATGAGACGGTGCGTCGATTGACACGACTCGCGGGGATCGATTACAAGTTTCCCGAGTACGTGGATACCTCGACTGTCGATTCATCGCGGCCCGCGGTGGCGATCCTGAATCGTCCGGCGGATCTCGACCCGTCTCTCCCGGCGGGACTTCCCGTACAGGGATTCATCTCGCAGGGATTCCAACCGGACGATGATGACGACAAGTATCATCCGGGAATCGATATCGCGTGCGCGAAAGGGAGTCCGGTGCTGGCGACCGGCGCGGGCGAAGTGACGTTCGCCGGCCAGGATGAGACATACGGTTGGATGGTGGTCATAAAACATAATGACTCCGTCAATACATTATATGGACACAATGACTCTTTGTTGGTACAACAGGGAGAACGGGTGATGGTGGGAAGCCGGATCGCGCTCTCGGGCAATTCCGGCAAGTCGACGGCGCCGCACCTTCACTATGAGATACAGATAGATGAGAAACCAATAGATCCACTGGAAAACCCATATGATAAAGAAAACCTTCAGCAGTGAGGTGGATGACCTAATGAACACCATTATCGGCAAAGACACACTCATCACCGGGACGATCGATGTGAAAGGGGCGCTCAAAGTTGACGGGACGGTGAAGGGGAAGATCATTTGTTCTGACTGCGTGACAGTTGGGTCAACCGGCCTGGTGGAAGCGGATATCGAATCAGCGACGGCCGTGATCGCCGGTCATATGATCGGGAATGTCGCGACCAGCGAGAAGGTCGAGTTGCAGGCGAAGTGCGAGCTCGAAGGCGATATCAAGACCAAATCACTGGTTATTGAGCAGGGAGCCATGTTCTGCGGTCAGTGCAATATGAAGGGCGGCACCCGCGGGACCGACCTCGGATTCCTCCCTCCGGTGACCAAATCCGAGGAAAAGGACGAACTGTTCAGCGCTGACAAGAAAAGCTTCAAGTAACACTTGAAGTGCGTGGTGTGGAAATCAAGGCAGAACTGTGGATAGGCTGCTAACAAGTTGGTACTAAATCACTTAATTTTGGACAAGTTTGGTCCAGAGGGGTAACTTGTCCACAGTTCGGCCGCTTCTTATTCATTGCCCCACTATTAGTTAGCGGGCTTATTGACGCGCAGATTCTGCTTCTTCACAGTTTCAGCCACCATTTTACCGGGTTATTCGCACCTCGTTGTAACACCACAGATTGAGTAGCTTTCACCCTCGGGGGGCTGATATCCGCAACCGCTTTCGAGTTGTGTTGAATCATTCTCCCCTATATACTTAACCCCAATTCGGGAAATGGCGAAACAGAGCTGACCTCTTCCGAGTACAATGGCCAGACAAACACATTGACCACGGAGCATTCATGTCCCCATCAGATGCTGGATCAGACCTCCAGGCAGTAGAACATCTCAACGCTTCATATACTCAGATCAAGCGCGAAATCGGCAAAGTCATCATCGGCCAGGACAAGGTGATCGAGCAATTGCTCATCTCACTTTTGTCGTCGGGGCATTGCCTGCTCGTTGGTGTTCCCGGCCTCGCCAAGACACTGTTGATCTCAACATTGGCGCGTGTGCTGAATCTCAGATTCAATCGCATTCAGTTTACGCCTGATCTTATGCCGTCTGATATTACCGGCACTGAAATAATTGAGGACGACCATGGCTCCGGCAAACGGACATTCCGTTTTGTCAAAGGTCCGGTCTTTGCCAATATAATTCTGGCTGACGAGATCAACCGGACTCCTCCGAAAACTCAGGCCGCGCTCCTGCAGGCAATGCAGGAACATGAAGTGACCGCCGCGGGACAGACCTACAAACTCGACGAACCATTCTTCGTCCTCGCCACGCAGAACCCGATCGAGCAGGAAGGAACGTATCCGCTTCCCGAGGCACAGCTTGACCGCTTCATGTTTAATGTCTTCGTGGATTATCCGTCCGAACAGGAAGAAAAGGATATCGTCAAGTCAACTACAGCGACTCATCAGGTTGAATTGCAGAAAATTCTTTCGGCAGAAGACATTATGACGTTCCAGAAGTTGGTCCGTCGCGTCCCGGTCTCAGATCATCTGGTTGAGTACGCTGTCCAACTCGTGCGCGCGACACGTCCGAAAGAGGGCTCCGCGCCGGAATTCGTGAAGAACTGGGTCAACTGGGGTGCCGGTCCGCGGGCATCGCAGTATCTGATTCTCGCCGCTAAGACCAAAGCGATTCTGGAGGGGCGTCCGACTCCGGGCCCTGAGGATGTCCGCTTCGCCGCGTATCCGGTGCTGCGCCATCGCATTGTGACATCGTTCAACGCCGAAGCTGATGGCGTCGACACGATGGAAGTGATCAAGCGGATCCTCGAGACGGTGAAAGAGAAAGCGTAAACGAAGGTTTGTGCGCATGACCGATCACCAGAACCGTCATACCGTTATCTTCGGCGATTCCCGCTCTATGTCGAAGGTGGCGGATAGGTCGGTCCACCTGATCGTCACCTCTCCGCCGTATTGGCAACTCAAAGATTACGGTTCATCGGATCAGATCGGCTTTGATGATTCTTACGAAGATTACATCAACAACTTGAATCGTGTGTGGATGGAGTGCCACCGAGTTTTGCATGACGGTTGCCGACTCTGCATCAATATCGGTGACCAGTTTGCTCGGTCAGTTTACTATGGACGGTACAAAGTCATCCCTATCCGGACCGAGATAACTCGTTTCTGCGAGACGATCGGCTTTGATTTCATGGGGTCGATTATCTGGCAGAAAATCACCACCTGTAACACGACCGGCGGGGCGACAGTGATGGGGTCATTCCCGTATCCGAGAAACGGTGTGGTGAAGATCGACTACGAGTTCATTCTGCTGTTCAAGAAACATGGCGAAGCACCGAAACCAACAGCCGAAGCGAAAGAACAGTCAAAACTGACAACAGAAGAATGGAATAGCTTTTTCAGCGGTCATTGGAATTTTCCCGGTGAAAAGCAAGACGGGCACCTGGCGATGTTTCCGGAGGAACTGCCGCGAAGGCTGATAAAAATGTTCAGCTTTGTCGATGAGACGGTTCTCGATCCGTTTCTGGGTTCTGGTACAACCTCGCTCGCGGCCATGCATCTCGGCCGCAATTCAATCGGCTATGAGGCAAATGTTGAGTATCGTAACCTGATTGAGCAGAAATTGGGTAGCGAATTCGTTACGTATGGCGAAGACTCCGCCAGACAACCCCTCAGTCAACTTCCGTACCTGTTTGTCGATCCGCTGAAACTTGACAAGCAGGCGGATATGAAGAAGATCCGCTTCGGGTCAAAGATCGATCCCGAGGATACCGGCCGCGACGACCTGCTCCGGGTGAAAGAAGTTCTCTCGGCCACGCGACTCCGCCTGAGTAATGATCATGTGATAGATCTGGCGGGCATAGCGATGTCCCCCGAGAGAGAGCAGTCTGCTGTCTCTTATCTAGAGGACAAAGTGAAGGGTGAGAGAGTTTACATTAAACCTGATGACTGTGGTTCGGATCGCGATTCAAAGTTCTTTCTCTATCTCAAGAACCGGACTTTTATTAATGCGCATCTCATCAAGCATGGCTTCGCTGATCTGGATGAAGCATACACCGGGACCAATCGCACACTCCTCAAATTGAGTGGCCAACATGTCAGATAGCATTTTCGACAAAGGGACACTTCGCAATCTCCCGCCGTACGGCAAGCTGTTCGTCGGGATATTCACCTCCCTCATGCTCCTGATCTGCCTCTGGGCGGTCTGGATATTCTATGAAGCGCGAGGGAAAGTTGGCGAAGGGGATGTTCCACTCTACCTGAAAACCGAGTCTGTTCCGACCGATAGCGCCGCGCTTCACGAGGAACTGCAAAAGGATATCGAAGAGATCGCGTCTGACTCCGACGCAGTGCAGGCCCCCGTTTGGGATTCGGTCGAGGCCGGTGAGGATTATCCACTCGACTCCGCTGAGGTCACCCGCATCGCGTTAATGGCACTCGCCCAACAGAAAGAGATCGACGCGGCCAACAAGGCTCATGAAGAGACGGATTTCCGCCACAATCTTGGCCTCGCCCACACGCATGTGAATGGTCAGACCCTGCTCTTCTTTGCTATCGGGTTTCTTTTTCTGTTCACTTCGGCGACGCCGACAATCAAGAAAGTGACGCTCTGGTTTTTCGCGGTCTGCATTCTGGCACATACGGTCGGCCTGACCGGCCAGGGGTATAGCTGGATATGGGATGATCTGCTGGCTATCTCGGGAGTTTTGATGCTGGGAGTTATCGCCTACATGGCGTTTCTGATCTTTATCGATCTGGGAAAGAAACCGACGGCTGACTGATGACCAACGACTACCGTCAATATCTCGACCCCGAAACCGTCTCTAAACTGAAAGGGATGGAGCTCCGCGCCCGCATGGTGGTCGAGGGGTTTATCGCCGGCCTCCATAAGTCGCCGTATCACGGCTTTTCGGTGGAGTTTGCCGAACATCGGCAGTATATGCCAGGTGACAATATCCGGGATATCGACTGGAAGTTGTTCGCCAAGTCGGACCGGTTCTATATCAAGCAGTACGAAGAAGAGACCAACCTCAAGGGGTATCTGCTGCTCGATTGCTCCAAGTCGATGGCCTATCAATCCGGCTCGAAACTGACCAAGCATACCTACGCGCTGATGTTGTCCGGAGCGTTGTCGTATATGATGCTTCGCCAGCGGGATGCGGTCGGGCTGGTCACCTTCGATGAAAAGATCCGGCGTTATATTCCGCCGCGATCACGGTCTGGGCATCTCCATGTGCTATTGAATGAAATGGCCAGCCAGGCGCCCTCCGACAAAACCGATATCTCCTCGGCACTGCATGAAATGGCGGAGCGGATAAAACGCCGCGGGCTGGTGATCATCATGTCCGACCTCTTGGATGACGCCGATAAGATCATCTCAGGTCTGAAGCATTTCCGCTATAATCAGCACGAAGTGATCATATTCCACATTCTCGACCCGCGCGAGCGGGATCTGGCATTCTCCGGCGATGTTGTTTTCAAGGATATGGAGACTGGGGAAGAGATCACCACCTCGCCATTCCAGATCAAGCGGGATTTCGCGCTACAGGCGAAAGCGTTTTCAGAGGAAATAGCCACCGCTTGCCGGCAGTCAAATATCGATTATCATCCGATCGACACAGCGATGCCTTTCGACAAAGCGCTGTACGCGTTTTTGGCGAAACGGGAACGACTGTACTAGACACCAAAGTCTGCTTTGACCAGATTGATCCGGCAGCCGTGCCTGAAGTCTAGCAATACTTCTTCTTGATGCATTCAATTTGCGATAATACTTCCGCGCAACATCCTCTCTTGATGAACATGCCCTTCTTGAATCGTTTGGTACTACACGCTTGATCAATTCCGCTATTGCATAGTGAATTTCGAAATTGGATATTTGCTGAAACACAATTAAGCGAAGGGGTGACGTTGTGGCTACTCGCGGGTATTATTCTGAAGTTCTTTTGTCCTCTATTGTACTGTTTCTAGGCGTCTTTGGTGGCATGCTGATCGAATCCGCCTTTGGGGTGATAGACCTGCCGCTATGGATTTGCCTTACTGCAGTGGTTGTCATCTCGATAATATTGGTACTAATCAACCGCCATCAGGCGAAGAGGCAAATCCTCGAATCGAAGCAAGTGACAGATGAAATGGAGGACGCCTGGAGACCTGGTGATTCTTACCATCGATACGAGTCATTCGGGCGCTGTCTTGGGGAGTCAATAGAAGCATTAATACTCCTTTACGCCGAGACGAAAAGTGAAGCCGAGGCGAGCAAATTCACCAGCCTTGCGCAAGCACTCAAGATACGACTGGAAGATGTCCTTTCAACGAAGGATCTCCCAGGTCGCCGTGCGTTCATTGAAAGCATTAAGTGCCACGACTTCAAGGACTTCCACGAGGCGTTGGGGAATCGCACTCTAAGTGTGGAATCTTGGATGAAGTTAATCGGCGCGGTCATACGCTCAAGAGATGGATTAGATGCACTTGAATCCGAAGTCAACGCTCTTGCTCGGTTCCTTCATGAATTTCTCTCTACTCCATTGAATGAGAGTATTCCTGCTGACTGCAATGCGTCCGAGACATCGGCAGAACAGATTGCCATAGAATGGTCCAATAAGACGGAGCATTTGATTGCCTCGAGACTCGAGAGTTTTCTGGAAACTACCAATCCCTTAAACTGTACGCCAAAGTCGCTGTTTGAGATGTGGATACTGAGAAAGCTATGCCTGAGGCTACAACGACTTAGCGACGAATCAGGCGAACTTGTTCACTCCTCAAAAGAAAGTAAAGCGAAATCAGTCACGAAACAGACGGAAGATGAGCGTCGACAATCAATCAATGAACAGTTTTCGAGATTCATTGGTCAGTTGGAGGCGCATCAAGTTGAGGCATTAGAAGGGAGTATGAATGATCTGTTGGCTAGACAGTCAACAACCCGCGAAACAGATGCTGCCCTGAAGAACCTTGGTGATGCGGCACGGAGATATTTCGTACTCACCAAAGGCCCGTCCGATTCGCCTGAAACGGCCGATACAAGAGCGAAGGAACTTATGGCTCAGATCGAGACTAGAGAGTTAAGGTATCTTGCTCTTTCGATTGTCAGGTCGATTGTCGGCGACGACAAAGTCGTTTATGAAGGTGAGGGATACATGACCAATACAGGCAACTCGTCTGTAGACATGGTATTCGTGCTCGGCAGTAGACGGATTGGATTGATGACCTTGGCCAGTGACCCATTGCTCTTTGACGAATACGGAATGGATGAAGCGGGGGACGATTCTTTCTTCACCTACTTGTCGGGTAATATCGTTAAGAGGATTGACGAGGGAAGATATGGTGAGGTTTGGCTGCTGGCTGAACAGGATCCTGGAGATGCGATGAGTCCATTTTTTCTGCAATGGAAGAAATTCAACAACTGGCTAAAAGAAAACCCGGGCGCTGGGGCATCTGTTGAAATGTTCAAGTGTTTTTCTGGCCCAAATCCAAAAGCAATCGTGGATAATATGTGCAAAGAGTTTCAGACTTACCCGAGTTTGAGCAATTGATTGGCAATCGGACCATTTCTGTCTATTGTCAAATGCACGACTCCGGTGGGGTACAGTCTGTCGATTCCCCTACTTACTCTTCCGGAACCAGATCGAAGGCTGGAAGACGCTGAACTTGGTGCTCCCCGCCGGTTTTGGCAAACCATATTCCGACACCATCCGAACATCCTCAACTGTGTAAAACGCATTCGGATCGAATGACCTGATTATCCCGATAACATGCTTCAACTCGGAGCGACGGACAATGGTGAAGATGACCTTCACTTTGCCGAGCGCCCCCTCCGCATCCATGTGCGTCACCTTGTAGTTGTTGGTGATGAGATACATGATGAGGTGCGACGATTCCTGCGGCACGATCACGCGAACGATCATTGTCCCGAGCGATAGCCGTCGCTCAATCGTCATCCCGACATAAGTCCCAGCCGCAAAGCCGGCGCAATAGGCGACCAGATTGACGATCGAACCGAGGTTGGTGACAATCTGGCTGATCGCCAATAACCAGATGAAGACTTCGAAGAATCCGAGCAGAGATGAAACGAATCGGTGTCCTCGGCCAACCAGGATAATGCGCATGGTCCCGATAGAGACATCGCAAATGCGGGCAAAAAAGATGAGGATTGGGACCACGGCCGGGTGGAGTGACGACAGATTGAGAGCGACTGAGGATTCCATCGCGCTATGGTATATAATGTGGAGGAAAACTTCAAGATTCGGTATCGGAAATTGGAGGAATGCCGGAACTCGTTATACTTCAGTCAGATAGTAACCCTGCAGGGTTTCAGATTCGGTCAGTTCCGCCAGTATTCGATCAAGCTGTTCATATTCGCTGAGGTAAAGCTCTTTGAAGTTGTTGAAAGCATCAGCGGATCTCCATCGGTCAATCGTCAGATAGACCCCCGTCTCCTTTGAGTCCCGCATTAGCTCAGTCCCAAGATACCCCTCATGATACCCAAAGAGCCTGGCCCAGTCTCCGACCGGGCCATAGGCTTCTTCGAACTCTTTCTCACGACCCGGCTTGACCTTGAGTCGCCAGGTTATCAGAAACTGATATTGCGGCATAACGGCTATTTGACCAGCCGGTCGATCTCCGCAACCTGTTCGCGGAAGAGATCAATTGTCGCCATCACCGGCTCGGGTGTGGTCATATCGACACCGCAGATCTTGAGTAGTTCGATCGGGTGATCTTTGCCGCCCGAAGAGAGCATCTCCAGATATTTGTCAATTATCCCCGGCTCGCCATCGATGAACTTTTTCAGGATCGCTTGCGACGCCGCGTACGAGGTCGCGTACTGATAGACATAGAACATATTGTAGAAATGCGGGATACGCGACCACTTGAGCGGCGTGTATTCATCCATCGTCACAGTCGGACCGTAGAACTTCGCGGTCAGAGAACCCCAGATCTCAGATAGCATATCAGGCGAGAGGGCATTCCCTTTCTCCACTGCATCATGGATCATCAGCTCAAAGCGGGCATAGAGCACCTGATGGAAAAATGTCCCGAAGGTGTTATCGATATGACGGTTGAGCAGATAGAGCCGTTGCTTGGTATCTTTCACGCTCCTGAGCAGCAGGTGCAGCAACAGACCCTCGTTCAGAGTCGAGGCTACCTCGGCTACGAATATCGAATACTGCGCTTTGGCAAATGGCTGGGTCCGGTTCGACAGATAGCTGTGCATCGCGTGCCCCATCTCATGCGCCAGAGTGAACATGTTGTCGACCGTGTCATTGTAATTCATCAGCACATACGGGTGCGCCTGGTAGTTCCCCCAGCTATAGGCGCCGGAGCCTTTCCCTTCGGTCTCGAAAACATCGACCCAGCGTGAGTTGAAGGCATCGGTCAGCACTTTCTGATAAGTCGCGCCGAGCGGCTTGACCGCCTCTATCACCTGATTGACCGCTTCAGCGTACGGCACGGTGTAGTCAGATTCCGGGAAAAGCGGGCACATCATATCGTATGGCCAGATTGTGTCGAGCTTCAGGATGCGCTTGCGAAGGTCAGAGTAGGCATGCAGGGCAGAGACATGCTTTTCAGTAGTATCGAGAAGCGCGTGATAGACCGAGACTGGAATATTGTTGGCATCGAGCGCGCGGTGCAGGCAGCTCTCATACTTCCGCGCCCGGGTGAAAAAGACATCTTTGTTGACCGATGCCGCCAGCGACGCGCCGATCGTGTTCAGATGCGCCTTGTAGGACGAATAAAACGCTTCGCTGGTATCCTTGCGCACGCGCTGCACGGATGATTCCATATACTTGGCGAAGCGCTGTTTGGTCAGCTTGACCTCGTTGCCATTTTCATCGGTTATTGATGGATAAGTCATGTCGGCATCATCGAGCATGCTGAAGATCGAATCCGGCCCGCGGGCGATAATGCCGGCCATGGCCAGAAGTTCCTCTACCTCCGCTGTCCGGATATGCGCTTTGGAGCGGATCAACTCCTGCATGTAGAAATCATATATCCCCTGTTTGGCGAACTTCTTCTCCATCGCCACAAGGGTAGTGTCGTCAAGCTTAAGCAATTCCGGCTCGACGAACGAGAATGCCGCCCCGGCCTGCGAGCCGAGCATGGCGGCCCGTTCGGTCATTGCCTGATATTTGGAGACCCGGTTGTCGAGATCTTTATTGAGGTAGGCGTATTGGTAGAGTGAGTGCATACGCATCCCAAGTTCGGTCTGCAGGGTGAGGCACTCTTCGAGGATCGCGGGGGGTTCATGGAGCCGCCCGACATAAGATTTCGCTCGCTCGACTATCTGCTGGAGCTGATTGTATTCGGTTTCCCAGGCAGAGTCATTGGGGAAGATATGGCTCAGATCCCAGGTCAAGTTGGGGTCTATGTCCGCGCGTTTAGGGGTAACATTGCTGGTGGTCGACATGGGCATTATGGGTCTTTCTGTTTGGGTATGTATCGTGGGGGGAATATCGTACAATCAGCCAAATTTGGCAACCGGTGGAGATACATGGAAATAGTGACGCCGCCGTTGGGAGCGACGGCGGCGTCTGACGAAGGGCTCACACAAGAAGGAGAGAAGAGAGACAAATGCCGATATCTTTCAATACTTTACACTCCCGATTTCACTCGTAGTCCTTAATTCTCCAGCGGATTCGGAATATCCCCCTCCGACACCGTAACATCGACCGGCTTCGCCGGCACTTTCGACTGGCCGTTCCCCACTGCCGGAATTCCCGCCAGTTTCAACTTGGGAAGTCCCACCTGGCGGCGGAGTACTTCGATATAATCACTGATAAGTCTATACTTGTTGCTGATGGCGTTGCTTCGACGGATCGCCGTCACCAGCCGTTCCTTGGTCTTGCAGAGATCGACCGCGTACGAGAAATGCTCGCGGTTAACAAACTCCAGCACCGGCAGATCATCGGAGAGTGACTGCCCGGTATCCGGAAGAACCACCGAGGCGACCTGCGCCTGCCAAAGCAGTTGACGAAATTGCTCAACTACATAGGCGGTTGAGTCGAGATCCCGCTGGAGCAGTGCCAGCATCGATTGTTCAGCCTGCATCAATCGTGGCTGGTCCCCTTTGAGGACTGCATCGTACCAGAGGTCAACCGCGTAGGCCAATTGATCGGGCGCCAGACCGGAGTAATAGTACTCCTTCAACGGCTCCGGGATCGGCTGCTTTTGCTCCCCTGATTCCCCGGCGGAGGCCGAAATCGCCAAAGCGACAGCCGCGCCGACTATTAATGATAGGATTCTCAATGCAGTCATGATGACATTCTCCATCGGGACGTTTCAGCAGTCCCGCAATTATAGAGAGCAAAGCCGCTGCCGAAGAGATAAGCTGTTGCATAACAGCTACTTAATGGATGAAGAGCAGTTGGATTCTATAGGCGTCCGGACATATCTGTTGCCGCAAACCTATACTGCTTATGGAGATTTGTGAAAAACAGGAGAGTCTTAGCGGCGAAGCTCAAAGAGGGCTTCCTGGTACTCGTGAGTAGTCTCGAATCCGATTTTGGCATAGCTGCTGATCGCGGGTTGATTGTCCGCCTTTACATTCAAACAGATCATCAGCTTCTCTTTGACCAGTTGCTGACATAAGTGCGAAGTGAGGATGGTCGCGAATCCTTTGGCGCGATATTCAGGCAGAGTAGCGATCGCTCCCAGCACGGCGATCTTGTAAGTCGGAGAGTA
Organism: uncultured Ignavibacteriales bacterium; assembly: GCA_964397415.1. Lineage (GTDB taxonomy): Bacteria > Zixibacteria > MSB-5A5 > GN15 > FEB-12 > FEB-12. The sequence goes on from CAYNIJ010000015.1 coordinate 87,451, forward strand.
AATGTGCACTCCGGCTACCGAGACCAGTTTTCCGTCACATGTCAATCCAACAAATCTACCACTCTCCAGCATATGCGGTTCGAAATATCCATCGGGATAGGCAGAGCGATAAAATGAAAGGACGGTTTCCGCATCCGTTGGCGACAGCGGCCTGATCTCGCCTCCCTCCACTTTTGCGTCGACTGGTTTGAAGTTGGTCAACTTCATTTTCTGGTGAAGTCCCAGATCAGTCTCCGTGTACGCCTGAAGAAATTGATTGCGATACTGCGGCAGATAGTGGCAGAAGAATTTCAGCGGAAGGACCGGCATCAGTTCATTGAGCAGTTGTGCAAAGTCGTCTGTCGTTCCAAAAGCCAGCACGCTTGGGGTTTTCAGCCCGCTGTAGATAAGGACCGATTCCAGGATATGCGCCGTCTCGCCATAGGTACAGGCGAACTGGCAATGCGGAAAATAGCGATCATCCAGATCACCGATATGATACGCGAACAGTACCGGGTCTTTCTGGAAATGTTCAAGAAGACGTTTTTTGTCGATGGCGAATGTAAACATCGAGACGAGGGAGCTTGCTCAGCTCCCCTTGATCTGATTAAGGTAGCCGATGACTTCGTCGAGTTGTTCCCGCTTGAACGTCACTCCCTTTTTCGTCGGAAGCCAGCTCTGGTCATCGGAGAGGAAGTATATTCGGAGCGACACCAACTGGTGTCCCTTGTACTCTGATTCTTCGATTATCAACCGCTCAGTTGCTGAGCGTTCTATCTCAAATTTCTTCATGCCTGCTCTTTTCTGCTAACGCTTATAACCGATCTTGCGAAGGAACTCCACGCGTTCCTTTTTATCCGCGTCCCCTTCCACACCCAATGGTGGCTCGCCATCGATAACTCCCAGCACACCGCGTCCTTGCGCGCTGATTGCCACTATCACCTGCAACGGGTTCGCTGTCGCGCAGAAGATCCGGCAGACTTCCTGCGATTCCTTAAGGCGATTCAGGATATTGATCGGGAAACCATTCTTCATATAGACGAAGAATGTATGCCCCGCTCCAACCGCTTGCGCGGACTTGGTGGCCGCCGTAATCATCTCGGCGTCGTTACCGTCTGTACGGATAAGACGCTTGCCGGAGGCCTCGCAGAACGCGATCCCGAATTTGATCCCCATTCCCGAGGTCACCAGCGCTTCATACAGGTCTTCGACCGTTTTGATAAAGTGCGACTGGCCAAAGACCAGATTACAATCCGCCGGCAGCGCGATCGGCACCAGCTCGGTGCGGTATTCCTGACTACTCATCCTTCACCTCAAAAAGAGCATCCGGCACGCCACTGTTGATGATCGGATCGCTGTACGTTTCAGTCGCGGCGGTCGGCACATTTATCAACCACATCGCTTTGGCTTTCATATTGAACGTAAACATGGTCGGGATCCAGTATCCTTCGCTGGTCGGCAGATAGTTCAGCGCCATATTCATCTTGGACATCTTGAACATGGTCCGGTTCACCAGTGCCGAAGGGGAGAAGGTCACACGCACGAGATGCATCGATTCCGTATCGAAAAAGTAGTCGCCATTCAGCAACGTATCTATCGGCTCTTTGGCAGTCACTTTGAAATAATGACAGAGGTAACCATCGACCCGTTCACCCGCGATCCCCATATAGTCGATCTGGTAGAATGACCGCTTCTCCGGGTAGAACGGTTTCAGCATGGGGTAGCTGATATTCGGGGTCGCCCGACGTTTCTTTTTCTCTCTATCTTCCTTCGCCGCGTCCTGACAATCCTTGTCAGACATTGGCTTTCCTTCCTTGACGCCGGAGAGGTACTCTTCATGCATCCAGGCGGTATCGGCCAGATATTTGATCGATATCCGTTTGTTGAAGCGGACTTTTTCTTCGAATGTCCCGTCGTCTTTTTCTTCCCCTTTGATATACTGCGAGAGGAGCACCAGATCCTTGATCTGTTCGCGCTGTTGCTTGTCCACTTCCAGTATCTTCGCGATAAGTTGTTCGGCATCGGGTGGAGTGGTTTGCGCGGACAAACTTAGCGCGGCAAGTAAGGTGAATGCGAGAGTCAGAACACTTTTCATTTCTCAGTAGCCCCTGTAAGTATCATTATCTTCTGTATCAGGTCGCCGCGGACGATCTCATCGGCGATCTCCATTCCATCGGTCACTTCGCCAAAGACCGTGTACCGACCGTTCAGGTGCGGCTGCGGTGAGAGTGCGATAAAGAACTGTGACCCGCCGGTATCTTTGCCCGAGGTCGCGATCCCCACTGTCCCTCGGCGATACGGCGCTTCTGAATACTCACACCGAATCTGGTATCCCGGCCCACCCCAGCCATCGCCGCGCGGGTCACCCCCCTGAATCACGAAGTTCGGCACCACCCGATGGAACTTCAGACCATCGTATGTCCCCGACTGCGCCAGTTCGATGTAGTTGATCACCGTTAGGGGCGCAATATCAAACCGAAGCAGAATCTCTATCTCCCCCTTTTCGGTGATGATCCTGGCGGTCGGATTCGTCGTGTACTTCTCTACCGCGGCGCGGATCTGCGACTCAGTGATACGGGTCTCGGCCGGCGGCACCTGTCCC
>CAYNIJ010000016.1:0-86204 GCA_964397415.1 uncultured Ignavibacteriales bacterium
GCAACGCGCGGGCGCCGGTCTTTTTCTCCATGGCGATCTTCACCGCCGCCTGCAGCGCTCCCTCTTCGAAGCGGATCTTGACCCCTTCCATCTCCATCAACCGCGCGTACTGTTTGGTCAGCGCGTTTTTCGGTTCGGTCAGGATAGACATCATCGCGACCGCATCGAGCGGACGAAGCGGCGCGACCACAGGGAGACGTCCCACCAGCTCAGGTATCAGACCGAACTCGATAAGGTCGGCCGGAATGACCTGGTCGAGTATCTCGTCGGAGTTCTGGTCGATATATTTCTTGTTTGCTTCGAATCCGACTATACGACTTCCCTGACGACGAGCGACGATCTTTTCCAGACCATCAAACGCGCCGCCGCAGATGAAGAGGATATTCGAAGTATCTATCTGCACGAACGCCTGCTCGGGATGTTTCCGTCCACCCTTCGGCGGGATATTGGAAACTGTCCCTTCGAGGATCTTGAGCAGCCCCTGCTGGACTCCCTCGCCGGAGACATCGCGCGTGATCGACGGGTTACCATCTTTGCGGGAGATCTTGTCGATCTCGTCGATATAAATGATCCCTCGTTCGGTCTTCGCCTGATTGTAATTGGCCGCCTGGTAGAGACGGACCAGGATATTCTCAACATCTTCGCCGACATAACCGGCCTCGGTCAGGACGGTAGCATCGGCAATAGTGAACGGCACTTTGAGGAATTTGGCGAGCGACCGGGCGATAAGGGTTTTGCCCGTACCGGTCGGGCCAAGCATCAGGATATTGGATTTCTCGAGGTCGACAACATCACTGCCGCCAACATCGCCGGCTGTCCGTGAGCGAAGATTGAGATTCACCCGCTTGTAGTGATTATAGACCGCGACGGCGACCGTTTTTTTGGCCAGCTCCTGGCCGATCACGTACTGGTCGAGGAAATTCTTGATCTCGGCCGGGCGTGGGAGATTGGCGATCTCCTCGCTTGGCTCGTAATCAGGCGCGTTCTGCAACAGGTCGGAGCAGAGCACCACGCACTCGTTGCAGATGTAGGCCTCGTGACCGGAGAACAACCGTTTGACCTGCCCGTATGCCTTGCCGCAGAATGAACAACGGTGCGGCATGCGCGGCGGCTGACCCGCTTGGTGTGTCATATCAACATCCTATGCTTCAGGACCGTGGCGCGGTCGATGACTACTTCTTCTCTTTCTTGCCGAACTCGTAGACCTTGTCGATCAGGCCGTAGTTTTTGGCTTCTTCGGCAGACATAAAGTAGTCGCGGTCGGAATCCTTCTCGATCTGTTCGAGCGGCTTTCCGGTATGATGGGCCAGAAGTTCGTTGAGACGACGTTTCGTCCGGAGGAACTCCTCGGTCATGATAACGATATCCGAAATCTGCCCCTGCGTGCCGGCCGACGGCTGGTGGATCATGATGCGGCTGTTCGGCAACGCGGAGCGTTTACCTGCGGTACCCGACGCGAGTAGGAACGCGCCCATCGACGCGGCCAGTCCCATACAGGTCGTGGCAACATCCGGCTTGATGAACTGCATCGTGTCATACATGGCCAATCCGGCGGAAACAGAACCGCCCGGCGAGTTGATATAAAGAAAGATATCCTTTTCCGGATCCTCGGCGTCGAGGAAGAGCAACTGCGCGATCACCAGGTTGGAGACATTGTCATCGATCGGCGTGCCGATAAAAACGATGCGATCCTTGAGGAGTCGCGAAAAAATATCGTAGGCGCGTTCGCCGCGTCCGGTCTGTTCCACCACCATCGGGACCAGATAACTCTGCTGGGCCTTAGCGTAATGCTTGACGAGATCGTTGAATTCCTTCACGCGTTGCTTCCTTTTCGCTTATTGAAATCATCCATTATGCTTTTTTGTCCGGCGCGACCACCTGGGCTTTGCTCATGAGGAAATCGAGCACTTTCTCCTCGAGCAGTGAATCCCGCAAACTGCTGACCTTCCCCGACTTATTCAGGGCCTCGGTCGCCTGCTCTTTGGTGATCTCGTTGCGCTGGGCGACTTCATCCATCCATTTTTCGGTATCTGCCGCCAAAACTTCAATCTTCTCTTGAGTCGCAAGCTGCTGCCAGATAAGGTCCCAGCGAATCGCCTCTATCCCGACATGGCGGTAGTTCTGCTTGATCTGCTCTTCATCGTCGGTGGTCGCCTTGGGATACTGCTTCTTGAAGTCTTCGACCACTGATTCCAGGTACTCCGCCACCATCCCCTCCGGTATCGGGATCGGGTTGATATCGGTCATCTGGTGGATCAGTTCATGGCGCTGATTGCGTTTGAAGGCATCCTCGCGCTGACGTTTCAGGTCCTCGCGGATCTTGAGGCGCATTTCGAGCAAGGTTTCGCCGATGCCGGTCTGCTTGGCAAAACTGTCATCGAGCTCCGGAAGGATCACTTCCTTAACTGATTTCAGGGTGGCATGATAAGTGATCGATGCTCCCGCGAAGACGCGGTCGGAGTAGTCCTCAGGATAGATGACCTCGATATTCTTCTCATCGCCGACCTTCATGCCGGGGATCTGCTCACGGAATTCCTTTATCGTGACCGGATTAGAGAGGTCTACCTCGGAATTCGGGAAACTATCGGTCTGGAGCACTAGTTTCGGGTCGGCGATCTTCTTGAGATCGACCGTTACCCAATCCGAGGACTGCGCCTCACGCTCGACCGGACGGACAGTGGCCATCCGTTTCCGCATATAGTCAACCATCTCGTTGACATCTTTGTCCGAAATCTCGCCATCTTCTTTGGTCACTTTGATGCCGGCATAGCCGATCGTGCCGACCTCGGGAAAAACTTCGACCTGGGCGGTGTAGTTGAAACCGCCATCGTCATTGAAATTGAAATCGGTCAGGGTTGGACGGGTTGCGACTTTGAGGGCATGTTCTTTGACCGCTTCGGGGAGGGTTTCTTTGATGAGGTCATCCACCACATCCGCGCGAACTTCGTTGGCGAACATATTTTTGATCATCGGCATCGGGACTTTCCCTTTGCGGAAGCCCTTGATCTCAGCTTTCTGCTGGACCTCGACGAATTTCTTTTCCATTTCGGTCTGTACCCGCTCGGCAGGAACAACCACCGAAAGTTCGCGCACTAACCCTTCACCAGTTTTCACTTCAACTTTCACAAATCTTCTCCATCGGCTACAGCCGGTCGTGTTAGGTAGCAACGGTGGATAGGCTGCCGACGTTCCCACTGCTGGTTGGGCAGGAAATCGGGAGTTCGGGCCCTCCGGTCCGCCGTTATCTGAACCTATAATAAAGCACCAAAAGCCACTTCAAAACAAGTGGCTAATTTGCGGCGCAAGTTCTGATGTGACAAACAGGTAGCAGGCGGGGTCGGGTGGATTGCCGGTCCGGTCCGCGGCTGGAAGTCACGGGGAAATATGGTGCGAAAGGGGGGACTCGAACCCCCACCCTTATTCAGGACTGGATCCTAAGTCCAGCGCGTCTACCAATTCCGCCACTCTCGCAGTATACAGGGCAACAAGTTACAAGGAATCCGTTATCATCGCAAGAACTAACTTGGGGGGCTTCTAATTCGAGGTCAAAGTCCCCTGCGTTGTACAGACCAAAAGTCACGGCCGAACCGAAATCACCACCTTGCCGCGGGCGCGACCGGATTCGAGATAACGGAGTGCGTCCGGAATCTCTGACAACCTGTAGGTTCTATCAATAAACGGTCTAATCTGGCCGGATTCAGTAAGCTTGGCGAGGTAGGCCAGATCCTGTGTATTTACTGAGGCCAACATCGAGGTTATCCTCTTCCCGTCCTTTTTGGAGAAGAACATTTTGAGGAAAGTCAGATAAATGAAATTGGAGAATTTGCCCCCGATCAAGACATACTTTCCGGTCGGTTTGAGGGCTCGAATCGGCTTGAGGATCGAGCCGAAGGCGACATTGTCGAGGATCAGATCGTACGTAGTGCCGCTTTGCCAGAACATTTCTTTGGTGTAATCGACAACTACATCAGCGCCAAGTGACCGCACCAGGTCTAGATTCCGCCCACTGCAAACAGCGCTAACGTGCGCGCCGAAATGCTTGGCGAGCTGGATCGCAAACGTCCCGACTCCTCCAGATGCTCCATTGATCAGCACGTGCTGACCCGGCTGAATCTGGCCATGGTCGCGGAGCGCCTGCAATGCGGTGAGCCCGGCGACCGGGAGCGCGGCGGCTTGCTCGAAACTGACAGTGACCGGCTTGAGCGCAAGTTTGCTTGCGCTGACACGGGCATACTCGGCGAAACTTCCGATCGATGACCCAAACAGATGATCGCCGACTTTGAATTGCGTTACGTCTGCCCCCACTGCTTCGACTGTGCCCGCAAGATCAGCGCCGAAAATCTGATGTTTCGGTTTCAGCAGTCCGAACCCTGCCAACCTGAGCGGCACCGGCGTGCCGCGGAGGATATGCCAGTCGACCGGGTTGACGGAGTTTGCGGCAACTTTGATCAAGACCTGCTTTTCGTTGGGGACAGGGATATCGACATCTTTGAATTCAAGAATATCGGGTGAGCCGAATCTGGTTCGAACGATTGCTTTCACGATGCCTCTCTTCGATAGCTGAGTTGAGACGCAGGAATCTGCCGATTTATCCCTCCCTGACTCTGGATATGTCAAGTTAGGACATTCATATGTCACAGACAAGAGCGGTTCCGATGTTCTGGTCGCCTCTGCGCGGCAATAGCTTGCCGGGAATATTCAGATGATAGACAGATTGCTCTTGATTTCTTCAACTATTTGGCGATATTGCCAAATAGTTTGTACAACGAGAGAGAGCATTGAACGATGGATGACCGGACCAAAACCCGCTACGACGCCAAAGCCAGGATAATCAAGGCAATGGCTCATCCGACCCGACTCTTCCTGGTGGATGAATTGTCTCGCCAGTCGCGCTGTGTCTGTGAACTGACCGCGCTGGTCGGGGCGGACATATCAACGGTCTCCAAACATCTGGCGATTCTGAGATCGGTTGGAATTGTCGAGGATGAAAAACGCGGGCTTCAGGTCTGGTATTCACTCAAGATGCCCTGTATTCTCAATTTCTTCTCCTGTGTGGAGCAGGTGCAGCAGTTGACAATCAGGAAACCGCAACGCGTGGTCGCGGGAAAGTAGTCAGCAAGACAGAGGACCCACCGTGTACACTTCGTCGCATACGGAGAACGGGCGCTTAGTATGCTAAAGGAATTCGCCGACTATATCGTTTACCAGCTTCTGGGGCTGATGCCGGGGACCCACTTCGCCGACGCGCTCGATTTCTTTATCTACGACACCATCAAGATACTCCTGTTATTGACAACCATCATCTTCGTGGTGGCGATCATCCGTTCCCACTTCACGGCGGAGCGAACGCGGCGACTGCTCTCGCACCGCGCCGCGTATGTCGGCAATATTCTGGCGGCGTTGCTCGGGATCGTCACGCCATTCTGCTCCTGCTCCGCGGTGCCGCTGTTCATCGGATTTGTCGAGGCAGGTGTACCGCTCGGCGTGACCTTCTCGTTTCTTGTCTCCTCTCCAATGGTCAACGAAGTGGCGCTGATACTTCTGTTTGGATTGTTTGGATGGAAAGTTGCGCTATTGTATGTCGTGACCGGCGTTACTATAGCCATCGTTTCAGGGATAGTCATCGGCAAGCTCCGGATGGAGCGCTATGTGCAGGACTATGTCTACAAAATGAAAGTTGGCGCGGGTGTTGACCAGAGCATGACCTGGTCCGAGCGCTTCGCGTACGCCAAGGAGTACACTCTTTCGCTGCTCAAGAAGATCTGGCCGTACGTACTGATCGGAATAGGTATCGGCGGATTCATCCATGGATACGCACCGGAGGGATTCCTGTTGAAGTATGCCGGACCGGATAATCCGTTGGGAGTACCTGTCGCGGTGCTGATCGGCGTGCCGCTCTACAGTAACGCGGCCGGAGTGATCCCAATCGTGCAAGCATTGATGGAGAAAGGGATGGCGATCGGGACGGTGCTCGCCTTCATGATGGCGGTGACGGCCCTGTCGCTTCCGGAAGCGATAATTCTCAAGAATGTTCTCAAGATGCGCCTGCTGCTCACGTTTTTTGGCATCGTGGCGGTGGCGATCATCTGTGTCGGATATCTGTTCAACGCAATTTTATGAATGTCACATGAAGTGAGGATATGGTATGCACATCAAAGTACTTGGTCCGGGGTGCCCCCGATGCAAACAGCTTTTCAGCAACACGCAGGCCGCGGTGATGCGCGCGAACCTGGAAGCGGATGTCGAGAAGGTCGAGGATATTACCGCCATCATGGGCTACGGCGTGATGGCCACGCCCGCAATGGTGATCGATGACAAGCTGGTCTTTTCCGGTAAAGTGCCATCGGAGACAGAACTCGAGCAGATATTGATCCAAGCGGCGAAAGGGAAGTGAGATGAATCGGAAATTGCAGATCATAGCGACAGTTGTTCTCTTTGTGGTAATGGCAGCGGTGGGGTCTCCACAAGCAGGCAATAGCACGCCTCCTTCGTCTGACAGCGCCAAATCTATGGAGCCGACCACAGCCAAAGGTCAACTTGTCGTGACGTACTTTCATGGCAACGCCAGATGCGCGACCTGTCGCAAACTGGAAGGGTACGCGGTGGAGGTGATGGATTCGACATTTGGAGCATCGCTGAAGGACAGCTCTATCGTCTGGCGACTGGTGAACTACGACGAAACCGAAAACGAGCATTACCTAAAAGACTATTCGCTTTTCACCAAGTCCTTGATCCTCTCCTTCATGGTCGACGGCAAGGAGAAAGCCTGGAAAAACCTCGACAAGATATGGGAGCTGGTTGGCGATAAAGAGGAGTATCAGGCATATGTGAGGAACGAGATCAACACGTTTCTCGCGGAGCAATCAAAGTAGATGGATACGCTCGCGGCCGCGATAGGTTCCGCGTTCTGGCTAGGGCTGCTGACCTCGATATCCCCCTGTCCACTGGCGACGAATATTGTGGCGGTCTCGTATATCGGTAAGCGGATGGACTCTCCACGTCGGGTGCTGTTGACGGGGCTGGTCTTCACGCTCGGGCGAGTGGTGGCGTATGTTTCGTTGGCTATGATCCTCGTTTATAGCCTGCTGGCTCTGCCAGAAGTAGCAATGTTCCTCCAGCGGTATATGAATAAGGCGCTTGGCCCTTTGTTGATCATAGTGGGATTGATCCTGTTGGGGGTCGTGCGAATCCCATCATTTGGGATTACGGTTGGTGAAGGGGTGCAGAAGAGAGCGGATCGCCTTGGTATCTGGGGTGCCGGCATGCTTGGATTGTTGTTCGCGCTGGCATTCTGTCCAATTTCTGCCGCGCTCTATTTCGGAAGTCTCATCCCTTTGGCCACCGAAACGCGGCAACCGTTGATACTCCCTCTGGCGTATGGGTTGGGAACGGCCCTGCCGGTAGTGGCTTTCGCGTTTCTCCTGGCCGCGGGGGCAGGCTCCATCAATGCCATCTACCAGCGAATGGTGACGGTTGAGAAGTGGGCGACGCGGGTCACCGCGGTTATCATGATTGGAGTGGGACTGTACTATATTTGGCTGTATTTGCTGAAGTAGTGTCACAAAAGCGCGCGGTGTGATCTGCGCGCTGATAACCTGTGATCGCGCACCAAGCTCTCAATCGCTGTTGGATGCGGCCAGAAATTCCTCAATGCATTGTACCACCATGGGCGCGTGGAGAAGCTGCATATGAGGAATATCTTTACGAACGATCGATGCCTCGCTGAACTTCTTGCCGAGCACTTCCGTATCAAGGTGAAGGCGCAGAATCGCATCCAGCGGCTCCCATTCTTCCCTCAAGAAAACAAACCGGACATACGGTACACGTTCGACCGCCATCCGATACCAGTCGACAAACTGCTGATGTCCGCGCGCGACAAATGGCGCAACGATATCCGAGGCGTATCGTGACAGCGGGGCAAGATCCGTCTTGAACTTCTCAAGAACCTGCACCTGATAGGAACTCACCAGCAGCCAGTCACCCAAATTGCGGAGATCCTGGTGGGCCAAGCGCAGTGACTCCAATACCTCGGCACCGGTCTCTCCTTTCAGTTCGGAAAAGATCCTGGAATTATGGCATGTCTGGATGTTAACGTTCACTCCCAGGAGAAGCAGGCCGCCAATCTCGTCGCCCAATGTTGGATCATCACTGAGCATATGCAGGAAATGATCAGAACCGGATGAGACGCCGACCAGATAGACCTTGCTCGCCCGGACTTTCGAGATCGCTTCGCGCATCAAGGCGCGAAGCAGAACTGATTGGTCCTTGAGGCTCAAGGGAAAGCGGTGTTGCGAGTGAAGACCAAAACCGTAGAGAGTCGGAGCAATGGCCCGGCATGGCAGTTGTGAGACAACATCGGATAGCGAACGCTGATCAAGCCCCATCCCGTGAAGGGCAACAACGAGAGTGTCGGAGAGCTGGCCATTATCGAGATAGGTCATTCGGTCGCCTATCATCTGGGGGGCACGGAAACTCAAGTTGCGTACCAGTTCAGCACTCAGTATGAACTCCCGCTCGACCGGTCCCACAGCCGGTCTGCCCGCACTAGTTCTATGTGTGTTGGCAGTATCAGCGGAAGCCGCCGCATTTGCAGTGGAGAACTCCAGCAGGTCCTCAAGGTCTATCCGAATGTCAGAAACGGCATGATAACGTTTGTCGGGGTCCTTTCTCAGGCAGCGCCTGACGATTCTTACAAAATCCGAAGGCAGATCCGCCGATCGCAGTGCCTCTTCCTTTGGTTCATCTCGAAGAATGCCGGAGGCTCTTTCGGCGGAAGTTGCCCCGGTGAATGGATGTTCCCCTGTTGCCAACTCGTACAGAGTTACGCCCAGAGCGAAGACGTCTACACGATGATCGGTGGCAAGGCCACGCAGTTGCTCCGGCGCCATATAGGCGATCGTACCCATCGGGTAGCCGGTTCGCGTAAGGTGGGAAATGGTCTCATCCTCGCTCGCGCTCGACGCCATTTGATTGATTGCCGCCAATCCAAAATCCAGGAGATAGACCCGTCGCGATGTGTCAACCATGATGTTGCCGGGCTTAAGATCACGATGAATGATCCCCTGCGAATGCGCGGATTCAAGTCCACTACAGACGGCTATCATCAGCCTGAGCAGGCTGGCCGCGTCCAGACGGTGGGAACGGGCGTAATTGCCAAGAGTGTGACCATCCACATACTGCATGGCAATGAACGGTCGGTCGCCGGATTCGGACACCTCGTAGATTCTGATGATATTCGGGTGATCCAGCCGCGCAAGGGTTTGAGCTTCGCGTATGAAGCGCTTTCGGAATTCCGGCTCCTGACACTTAGCCAGCCGGAGCAGCTTGAGCGCGACCTGGCGGCCGAGTGATCTGTCGCGCGCCAGGTAGACATCTCCCATCCCGCCAGCCCCGAGATGGCCGACAATATCATACTGGGCGATCGCCGTTCCAGGCGGCAGAATAGACGACTCATTGTCCGGTTGATTTAAGTGTCCCATATTAGTCCATGATTAAGGTACGACCAATATGAGGGAGCGAAGCCGATTTGGCAAGCACCATCGAACCGGCGCACACGTCCACCCATGAATAGAGCGGCCGGTGATCTTTATTGGATCTCCGGCCGAATATTGCGTACGCGCGAGTCAGTTCTTTGATCCAAGGCCTACTCTGCCTTGAGTGACGCCATGTCGATAGTGAAGCGATATTTCACATCCGACCTGAGCATCCGTTCATACGCCTCGTTTATCTTCTGGATGGGAATGACCTCAACATCGGCCGTTATGTTATGCTTGCCGCAGAAATCGAGCATCTCCTGGGTTTCGGCAATGCCGCCGATGAGCGAGCCGGAGAAGCTTCGACGCTGCAGGATGAGCGGGAATGCCGCCACCGGAAGCGGTTTTTCCGGAGCGCCGACCAGTGTCAGGTTGCCGTCGCGCTTCAGTAAATTGAGATAAGCGTTCAAGTCATGGTCCGCGGAGACGGTATCGAGAATAAAATCGAAGCTGCGGGCATGTTTCTGCATCTCATCGCTGTTGCGAGAGATGACCACCTCATCCGCGCCGAGGCGCCGTGCGTCTTCGGTCTTGCCGCTTGAAGTCGTAAAGACCACGACATGAGCTCCGAAGGCATGTGCGAACTTCACGCCCATGTGACCCAGACCACCAAGTCCGACCACGCCGACTTTCATCCCTTTGGAAACCTTCCAGTGGCGCAACGGCGAATAGGTTGTGATCCCGGCGCACAACAGCGGCGCGGCACCAGCGAGCTCAAGATTGGACGGGACGCGCAGGACGAAGTGCTCATCGACCACAATGCTGTCCGAATAGCCGCCGTATGTGACGGCACCAGTATGTTCATCCGGAGAGTTATAGGTCCCCTGCCAGTGAGCGCAATACTGCTCAAGTCCGGCTTGACACTCGGGGCATGTCCGGTCAGACCCGACCAGGCAGCCAACCGCGGCGATGTCTCCTACCTTGAATTTGGTCACATGCGAGCCTACCTTGGTGACGCGGCCGACTATTTCGTGGCCGGGCACACACGGGTATGTGGTCCCTCCCCATTCATTGCGAACCGTGTGGAGATCGGAATGGCAGACGCCGCAAAAGAGGATCTCTATCTGGATGTCGCGGTCGGTTGGATTGCGCCGCGGAATGGTGGTGCGGGCGAGATGCGAGGTGGCGCTGGACGCGCCATAGGCTTTGGCGTTGAACATTGGTTTACTCCCGGATTGTCTATTTTTGCACTCATTTTGTTACCACGCGAACTTGAAAACAAAGTCAAAACCGCTCGCTTTCGGGTCACCCTGCAGTAGCTGAAGCGCCAGATTGCGAGTCAGCTCATATTCCAAAGTGACGATCACCGGCGTGACTTCGTCCTCCGACGGACTCCCCACCCCACGTTGATAGCTCATAAACAGGTCAGTCGTCAGATATTTGCCAAGCGTGATAGTCGCGCCTGCAAGACTCGAGGAGGCGTCAATTTCCACAACATCGAGCGCGAGGCTTTTGCCAAGTGTGGAGGCCAGTTGACCGGCGAGGACATTCGCCGCGACGCCTTTGGCCATATCGCCGGAACCTCCACCCGTTCCGGAGGCGGTCACTTCATCCATGCTTCGTCCAAATACAACGTAAGCGAGGGCGTCTCGTTCCGGGATATCTGACCCATCGAGCGAAAAGGTGACTTGCGGCGTGAACGCTTTGCCGGTGATGGTCGCGACGAGGGTGTGTTTTTCCCGCTCCGGCGAACGGAAGACATACTGCGCGATCAGGTTGAGATCAGGATTGTACTCGGCGCCGCCGGTGAAATTAAGCGTCCCTTCCTTGATGACAAACTCTTTGCCGTACATGATGTATTTCCCGCGTACGACCGTGATCGGTCCGAACAGCTCAAAGTCCTCGGGGCTGTTCTTGACCATCCGGATATCACCGGAGATCTCAATATTCATCTCCGGGCTTTTCAACCAGGTGTTACGGGGAATGGTCAGCGCCATTTCGCCGCGCAGATTGCGGTAGTAATCGAATGACGCCATTACGTAAAGATCCGCGCTGTCAGTCACCTGGCCCGTTGAGTCACTGGTCGCACTATCGGGATAGAGCGCGGCCATCAGCAGTGGAGGAGATTCGAGCGTGCCGGAGGATTTAGTTGCCATCTCAGTCAGGAACGGAACATAGAATTTAGAACGATCGATCGTGATCTCTCCCCCGAATTTCGGCTCGGCGGTGCTCCCCTTTAGATTCGTATTACCGGATATCTGGATCTCGAAATTGCTGTGGCGGGCGAGGAAAATCTTGTCCGCGACCAGTGTGAAGTCTGTCGAGCGGAGAATGCCGGACATGAGAGTATTTTCGAATTCAAGCTGACCGGTGGCGCGCAGGAAGCCCTTGCCTCGGGCGACCAGCAGGGAGTCGAGAATGATCCGGTTGTCGTTGAACGAAAGCGCCATCGCCAGGTTGTCATATTCAACGCCGATCTCTTCCATGGCAAACGAAGCGTTGCTTATCGAGAGCGCGCCAGCCATGTCGGGTTGGTTCCAGGTGCCGCCCAATGTGATATCCGCATTGATAACGCCGCCGTTGATCTTCATCTCCTCGACCGCGCTACCCAACACCGCGAATGGCAGCTGCGACGCAGACAGTTTGATCTCCATCGGGGCATTCGGCAGCAAGACATCTGAACTGTCAGTGAAAGAAAGATGCAGAGGGAAAAAGCCGCTCGTGATCAATTCACCGGTCAATCCTGGGTCAAGCATGCCGGTCCAGCTGAATCGTTCGTTGGTATATGTGTATTCCAATGCGAGAGAATCAAATGTGAATTTCTGCACCAGTCCATCTGACAAAACAGATCGTCCACCTAACTCAGGTTTGTCGGCGGTTCCGGTCAAATGAAGTGTGCCGGAGAGCAAACCGCCAAGCGCATACTCTGTCGCCATCAACTCAGCAATTGGCGCGAGGGAGATCTTGTCATAGCCAATTCTAAGATCCTGGTTTCCGGTCATGGAGAACCGGCCGTCAACCGTGAGTTTTTGTTCGTTGCCGGGGATGTCCGGCTGGCTAGCCAACGTGAATTGCTCGATATCGTACGCATCCTCGAGCAACCGCACCTTTGTCTCGGCAGAACCACCGGACCAATGTTGATTGAGATAATCAATATTCAGACTCCGCACTATAACGGTAACAATGGAATCACTCGGAACATCGAATCTTCCGGTGACCGCGAGACCCTCCGGTGTGGCAAGGTGCAGTTCGCTCGTGATCAATTCGTCGGAAAGCGTCGCCTTACCCGACAGCGAATCTATCATGAAGCCGGACGCGTCAATCCGGCCAGCTCGGAGATCGATATTGCCAAGCACAATCGAATCGACAAGCGCCAGATCGAACCGTGAAGTGAGTGTTTGAAGCGATGTGGTCAGATAGCGGAGGCCGATTCCATTCGCGGTTCCCGCGAGTACGAACGAGTCTAACCTGCCGGTGAGTTTTCCAGCTGCCTCGATACTCCCTCCGAGGCTGTCGGTTCCAGCGAACGTGTGGAAGCGAGAGAGGTCCTCTATGTTGGCATTGAAATCAATGGCCGCCTGTTCGCCATCGCTGATCTCTCCCCCAGCGCTCAGCGTGACCAAATCAGAGTGCACTGAAAGCGTATCAATATTGATGAGTCCCGGCGAATAGCTGATGCGAGCCTGGCTCTGTGAGATTGCGACGTCATAGATGCGGCTTGTGGTCATGTCGAATGCAAGCGAGGCGGTCGCCGTACTCGTGTCAAACCCCTGACCGCGCAGATCCATCGTCAAATTCAGATCCGATCTCAACGAATCATTGTCAAAGAGTGGCGCGAGGTCAAGCGAACGGAGATCGGCGGCAAGTGAGTACGATTCATCGCCCAGGAGATCGGCCGACAGGGAGTCGAGTGCGATTGAACCGAAACTCGACTCGATGATTCCAGAGCCGGTAAGTTTGCCGTTCGCGAACATCAGATCAAATGACGCTGTATCCAGGCGACGTTCCAGCACCATGCACTCGCTGAGGTTCGACGTAAGCGCAACCTGCATCTTCTCGGGCGTCAGGCCGTGGCCGCGGATTGCAAGTGCACCGTTGAGAATGTAGGCGAGCGAAGTGTCCCCAGTCCATCGCGCAATATCGATATTCGCAAGCGAGCCGTCGAGACTGTAGCCGACCGAATCAAGCGTCTCCTCACCCAGCAGATAGCTGAGCGGATAGGCGGCTATAGCAAGGTCGATCACCTCGTCTCCATCGGAGAGTTTGATGCCGCTGTAGAGGCTGTCTTTGATCAACCTGGAGGTGAGCGCAATCTCCGGCAGGACCGCGATCTTCATTTCGGGTATGATGGACGCAAACTCAGTGAAATCAAATCGTTGGCTGGTCAATGTGCCAGAGGCGGTCACGCTATCGGCGCCAAGATAGTTGGCGGTCGCTCCGGCACGGTTGCGACTGGTCTCTATCAACAGGTCACTGATAGTGAGAACATCGCGTGTGCGAGTGGCCTCGAAAGAAAGTCGCTCCAGTCGAAGCAGTGGTTCGGTCAGTTCCACCTGAAGTTCCGTAAGAGAGAATTGCTGCAGAGTGTCAGTGTATTGAGCAGAGAATTGTACAATGATATCTCGGAGAGCGAGGTGCAACGAGGTGTCCAACGCGGCGATGGTCACGCTGGAGTTACGCAGCATAAAATCGTTAAGCAGAAGTGTGTAGCCGAATGGCTCGTCGTTTCCGACAGTGTCGATCACTTCTGATGAATCCACCTTCACCAGCCCATCGATACTCCAGACGCTGTCAGGATACTGCCGAAGCGATAACGCCACGGTGTCTACAATTATCGAATCAACCAGCAGTTGACCATCCCAAAGCGGCGATAACTGATAGCCTAGTTTGACCCGTTCGATCCTGACAACGGTGTCCTGCTCACGAGCGAGAGATACATCAGTCAGCTCCAGTTCGCCAAACAGGGAACCGGAGATGCCGCCAACCGCAAGTCTGCCGTTAAGCATACCGTTGACTTTGTTCACGCCAAAATCGAGCAGGTAACGTTTCACCATGTCCGTCTGCAGTAAGAGCAGGGCGATCGCCACCAGGCAGATGATCACCAGCAGCGAATAGGTGAGGATGCGGGTCAACCGCTTGAGGAATCTGCCCATCAGAATGCCTGCCCCACGCTGATATGCACTTGGGTGGTTTTGGCAATATCCGAGATCGGCGCGGCGACATCGAGGCGGATCGGACCGATCGGTGTGGTAACGCGAATTCCAAGGCCAGCCGAGTAACGAAGATCATCCAGGGGAGAATCGAAAGCGCCGAGCCAGACATTTCCGAGATCACAGAACGCCGCGCCGGTGAGGAGGCCAATTATCGGAAAGCGGAGTTCGACATTTGCCTCAAACAGACTTCGGCCGCCAACGGGGTCACCATCAATTTGGGGTCCCAGTTCCTGGCGAGCCCACCCACGGACGGAGTTACTTCCGCCGGAGAAGAGCCGTTCCTCAAAGGGGATGATATCCTCATCCGAAAACTCTTTGGCTCCACCGATCTTGGCGCGCAAAGCCAGTGTGAACGGCTTGAAGAACTGGTAATGCCGCGCTTCGCTCACTACTTTCCAGAAATGGAAATCGGATCCAAATCCGAGTCCACTCAGGGTTAGATTCGTCGCAAGAAAGAGCCCGCGGGTAGGAGAGAACATTGGCCTTGAGTTTTCGAACTGACCGCCCAGCGCTATCGTTGATTTGGTGTACTCCTCAGCATCGATATCCCCGGTCACCGCGCGTTGGGCCGCGGATATATCGAGGTTCTTCACATCTTCGTAGGTATAAGTCGCCGCGCCACTAAAGTGATCCGTAAAGGTGTGGCTAAGTTGAATATCTCCGCCGATTCGGCGCACCTCAAATGCTTCCTCATCCTGTCTCCACAGATAAGGACCAGCGGTTAGGGTGGTGCGCGGATGAATGAACGCCGGTTGAATGACACTCAAGCGAACGAGATATGGCTCGATCTTTGAGTGTTTGGCGTACAGACGCAGAGTGCGTGGGCCGCCCAGAAAGCCGTACTTACGCATATCGCCATAGACTCGGAACTGCTCTTCCCGGCCATAGCCGAGACCTACCTTGACTTTGTAGCGCGCTCCTTCGCGAACGGCAACGGTGACCGGGATCTGCCCCGTTGCCGAATCACCGAGTTGAGGATGGACAGTCGCGACCTGGAACATCCCAAGACCATACACCTGCTTTTGCGAACGGAGCACTAACCGGCGGTCATAACGCTGTCCCGGCTTATAGGCCAGCATGCGGGAGATGGAGCGATCGGTGAAGCGTTCATTTCCGGCGATAGTCGTCTCACCAAAGGTCGTCAGTGGTCCGGTTGAGATATTCCAATGCACGATCACCCGTGAGGTGAGGGTGTCTATGAAAAGCTGGTGACCAATTTTGGAGTACGGATACCCCTGGTTGGACATCATGAGGATCAGGCTATCGCGATCGATCAGAAGCGAAGAGTCGCGGAAGCGATTCCCCCGTTGCATCATGAACTCATCGCGGGCCTTGTGCAATTGCCAGTGGAGTATGGTCCGTTCGGACTCGTCGATATCGGGGATCTCGTAGCCAACACTATCAATGACGATCGGCTCGCCTTCATCGATCACGATCCGAAGTTTGATCTCATCCTTGCGCGGATCGTACTTATGCACTTCCGGCTCATTAATCGTCGCGCGCACAAAACCTTCTTGCTGATAAAATCGTCGGACCTTGGCGATTCCTTCGCTGATCAGGTCGGGGTCGTAGAGATAGGTGTCATCGTCACCAAAAATGCCGGAGACACCGGATGAACCGCCGGACTTCAGAATTGTCTGCAGCTCACCGTCGGAGAATGTTTCATTCCCTGCAAAATCGATCTTCGTAACCTTGGCACCGGATTGGGCCAGGACACTCGATGTGAAGAGAAAGCCGAATAAAATGAAAAATGAGACGAGAAGCCGCAAGGAGGGGGAATGAGAGCTGTATCTTACCGGCTCGTGTGACATAGTCATCAGCTCCGGAGACTCTCCGGGCGTTCGCGCCCTATGTTCGCGAGGAATCCTGCGCGGGCGGTTGGGGGCGGAATTCCGGCTTGAGCATTTTGCCCAGGCGCTCCAGAGGTATTGAGATCACTTGCACTCCCGCGGCGTAGGGGGCGACCGCGTACGGTTCGAAGAATATCACCAGATCGCGGGGCGCGAGCATAAAGCGGGAGAATTTGGCCAGATCCGGCTCAGTGCCGACCTCAACCATCTCCTCATTAAACATCTCGCCCAGAACCTGTCGAAGCTCCGCGCGGGAGATGACCGAAAGACTGTCCGCAACCCTGGCCCGTCGTTCGAACAAGTCAGGAAGGAGTAGTAGTTTCCTGGTCGACAGATTGAAATTCAGCGTCGTGACGGTGGTCATGCCATGCGCGCCGCCGGTGTAGGAGTACTCATCAAACTTGAAACAGGCGATATTTGGCGGGAATACGGACGAACTGTAATTGATATCAAGTTCCGCTTGCCAGGCCGGAGATTCAGAGCTATCCGGTGCCGCCGTAAGAAAGCTGTCGATCTGGGCCCGCACGAACTGCTCTATGAGCGTATCGACGATCGGCTCGCCGGTGCGCGGAAAGCGCGCGGAGTACTGGTATCTGGCGGTGGAATCGCTAAGCGCGGCTGGTTCTTCTAGGGGGAGCAAACCAAGAGTATCGCCGGCCTCGAGAGAGAAGATATCCGCTGGAGCCGGCTCCTGAACTACTTCCTTCTCTTTTGTACAGCCAGAAACAAGCAGGATCAGGAGACTGGAAAGAACCGCGATCTTCACTATTGTTGCTCCGGTTGGCGAGTGGCCGATATTCTGGTTTTGAGTGCCATTTTCATACCTAAAATGCAAAGATGCAGAGGAAGTTTCCGCAACGCAAGCAAATCGGCAGAATGGTCCATGTCTGAGTATTTCGGACACCACACAGCGTATGAAGCCCCGACACATCAGCAGCAGAATTCAGGATGTGGCTGATAATAGATTCGAACAAGAGAAGCTAATCACCGCCATGAAAACAACGACGGGATGGCGGACCCGCCATCCCGTGAAAACCTGCAAACTCAAGCGCTACAGGTTAGCCTTTGCGCCCCTTGTGGTTGGCGCGCATTTCGGCGGCCATCTCCCGGATCTCCGTCAGATCGCGCACCATCTCGGACCACCCATACCAGAGCGAATAATCCGGGTTATTATGGAACGCGCCCTGGAATGCCCGCATCCGATGTTCCAGATGCATGGCGAACAGTTTCTGCTCGATACTGGTTGGCGCGTCATGGAACGTCAGCAGATCCGGGAACGCGCTGGCATATCCGGCGGGTTTCGCGAGGATGCCGTCGGCATAGAGAGACGCGATCTCACGGATGGCCTGCGCCAGCAGGTGATCTACCTCGCGGATCAGGTCATCCCCTTTCGCCAACTCCGCTTTGGCGAAGTTTTCGGAGTGACACTGTCCGCAGGCGCTGATCATTTTGTTCCGTTCACGGTCGAAATCCTCCTGAGTCAACCGAGCGACATCGGCGGCCTTAACCGCATCGAGCCGTCCGGTCGGCTTGCCGGTTGGGTCGAGCACACCGAGCGCCTGCAGGATGGTCACCTGATCGGCGGCCCACTGCGAATCCGCTGGCAATGGCAAGCGAACCGCAAGGAATCCCCAGGCGGTGCGGACTTCGTGGTTACCTTCCTGCATATGACAATCCTGACAGGTCGGCGCGGATGCCGATTCCGGGAGCGTACCGTTCTGCTTCAGCAGATAGCGGACGCCATGCTTGGAAGACGAGTACATCTCCCACTGCGGGTGGTCGAACCCCATATGGCAGGTCTGACAGGCCTGCGGTTGTTTCGCTTCGATGACTGAGAACGTGTGTCGAGTATGGCAGGCATCGCAGGACGCATTGCCGAATCCGGGGTTATCGGTCTTGAGCTTCTTCAGCTCCTCGTCGGATTTGATCCCGATTTTGTGGCAACCGCCGCATCCCTTCATGCCATCGATAAGCGCGACCGGATGGGCATGCGTGGTCGGCATTGCTTTGAGAGCGGTCCAGGCATGAGCATGCTTCCCCTTCATGAACTGCTCAGTCTGCTGGCTGTGGCATTCGCCGCAAGTCTGCGGAGTCGGAAGCGTGACTTTGTCGACATCGGCGGCACTGGTATGGTCAGTTCCGTGGCAGCCGTCGCAGCCGATATCATTGGCGGCATGCTTTGAGAGTTGCCAGTCCGTCACAATATTCGGTGTGATCTTGGAATGGCATTCCTGGCAGGTCTCTGCCGAGCTGACGACCGGGAGCAGTAGCGCCAGTGCCGCCAGAATAAAGAGCAAGCGTTTCATACGTACCTCGTAGAATCAAAATGGGAGAATCACCCCATGCTAACAGTTTGGTTTGGCGTGATGATATGGGAATGAGATAGGGACTCCCTTGACTTTAGTCAACATCAACTGAAACGATTTCCTCTCTCAAAGAGGACTGCTGGCAGTCCACTCTTCAGGTCAACTGAGCTTTTGCCGACCTAGTCCTTATCAGCAGATTGGAGATCAAACGTGGTTGCCTATCTACCTTACTTATTGGTTGGACTTGTTGTCTGGGGGATCTTTGCCTTGATCCGGCACTCTCGGCGACTTATGGCCGAGCAAAAGCAGATGTTGCAGGAGCTCGGTTTCACAGAAGTGACCGCAATCGACAGCGAATTAACCGCCAAGGTAAACCGGCTGCGGAATATCGGACGTGGGAATGTCAGGATAACCAAAGCATACTCGCGACGTCAGGGGTACTACACGCTCTATTTCCTTTATGTCTGGACCGGGAGCAAGTCGGAGAATTCAACACAGTGGACAGCGGCAATCGTTTCGTCTGAACTGGATCTTCCCACTTTTGCCATTTCGCCCGCGCTCCCGATCAAGGGGAAACTGGGCGAATGGTTGAACAGTGCTATTACCTGGGCGGTCCAACGCCGTGGGATGTCTCGCGTTGAGATACCGAAAGAAACCGGATGCGCGGAGAGCCACTATTTGTTCGCGGAGAAACCAGAACTGGCCGCTGGATTTTTCCCGACCCAGTTCTGGGAACGGATAGCGACCGACAAGCATCGTTTGATGCTCGAAGGGAGCGGTGAGATGCTGCTCTTCTGGTCGATGCCCGGCACGGACAAAGAGAGCCGTCGGGTCAACTGGGTGGGGAATCGCGAGGCGGTACGTTTACGGATGGATATCGCAGAACGACTGTTTGGATGGATGCGCGAATGTGGCAAAGTAGCGCAAAAGAGTCAGGCGCGGAATCTGTCGGGAGTGCTGAATGGCATCAGCGCTATCCAGGCGGAGCGTGATCACTCCGCCTGAATCAGAGCGCTTAAGATCATGCCGGTTTGAACACTATCGCGTCGACGATCGAGCGTGAGTTCTTACCGATCAGCTCAAGCAATTGGCCGTACATCTCTCTTGGTTGCAATGACCGCTTCAGCGTGATCACCTGCTTCAGGAGAATCCCGTCGGATGTCTGTTCCGAGGTGCAGGTAAGGGTTCCAAACTCATTCTCAATACTGATAGGTTCAGGCAGAGCGGCGGCGACCCATCCGGCAGGCGGCGTGATAGCGAAAGTCTGCTCGATCCGTCTGGTGAATCCAACCCAGACAGGATTTTGACGGGCCGTAGTATCCATAGAGAGCATCGATTCAACCATCGACGTCATCAAATCGGCGCTTTGCAGCACCATCTCCTGCGGAGTTGTCATCACCAGGTTACCGATGGTGTAGTCGTAGTCAACAATGAACGGCTGGTCTATCAGGCTGTCGTTGGTGATAGTCAGCGAATTGACTGTCAGATCCGCGCCGGGGAAATGAAGCGCCGACTTGAGCGAATCGATCACTTCCTTTCGGTCGATAGTGCGAATGTCGTACCGTGCGCGGTAGGCGTAGCTCCCCTGGTAGGTGCGCCGCTGTTTGACGCCCACCATACCATTGGAGTCAATGGCTATCTGGAAATCACCGCTTAGGATATTCTTCTCGGTGGTATCCACCGGGATCTTCCACTGACGGGCAAAACTCTCATCCGAGACTATGACCGTCGGCTGGTCCTGATAGAAATCCGGAACCTGCCCGACAGGGAGCCGTATCGAGGCGGGAAAGACTATCTGCACGCGGTTGTCGAGGTGGGCCAGCAGGGCCGGCACCTGCACCTGGTCGACAGAGATGAAGCTGGCATCGAAATAGCCACTGTACGCGTCATGAACCAGCAAGTAATCGCTGTCGATCCCCGCGTGACTCAGCATATTCCTGGCGAGGCCCGTGATGTCGTAGATATTCCCGCGTTTCAGTTTGAGTGTCTTGCCGGGGTCGCCATCGTTTCCTTCCGGATACCAAATGATATTCGTGGAGACATACTCAACGATGGCTTTGAGCCGTTCCTGCTGGGTGATCTTGCCCGCAATCAGCGAATCAGCCACGGCGCTGACTTGCTTGGACTCCTTTTCGCTCTTTTTGATGGCGTATTTGCGGAAGCGTTTGGCGACCTCATCCCAGGTATTCACCAGCTCCGGCTTGATATCTTCCATCTTGAGGTAGGTGACCCGGAAGTTGAGGTATTTCGCGACCTGCTTGTATGGTGGCGCATACGGTTCGTACTGGAGCGCGGGGATATCCGACGCTTCGTAGACCATAAGGGTCTTGCGTGATTTTTCGTCCTGACGATACTGCACCGGGATCGATCTGTTCGGCCCGATATTCTTGATCTGGATCGTCCACCAGTTGGGATAGGCGTAGGTGAAGCTCAGCTTCTCGCACGGGATAGTGAACTGCAAAGGAATATCGTGCTCCAGGGGTGGAAACCAGTAGGCAACATCATAACGGAACTCATACCCGATCGTAACGATGGTTCCCTTCTTCACATTGGGAAACGCTATCTTGTAATCCTTGTCACCGTCGGCGGTTTTGTATTCCTGCAGGTCTTTTGTTCCAAAGAATTTCACCGTACCATCGGGATACGACACACGGATATAGAACTTGTCCGGTTTGAACCCGATATTGTAGCTGGCCAGATCATCATCCTCGGGGTTGAGGATCAGATATTCACACTTATAGACATTGCTGTAGGTCCAGTCTGCACCGAGGCTCCCGAACAGAGCCGCGCCGACAGACATATTCTTGCTGCCGGAATGCTCGATCGTCTCGTCGATATTGAGGAATACGCCGTCGTAAGACGAATATTTGGCCGCATACGCTTCGCGGTCGATGGTCGGCAATGGAATATTCGGTACTTCATCCGGGGATTCGAGTTTGACCAACTGCGGGGCACGCGGACATCCCGCCGCAAAAAACGCGGCGAGCGTACAGAGAAAGATCAGCCGTCTCATTGGGTTACTCCCGATATAACAAACATGTTCTTCTTCTCGGCCAGGTATCGGCGCCAGTGCTCGAGGGTGGCGGCTTTCGCGTCGCCTGAGAGCACCTTTGCGAATTTGCGTACTTCGTAGTTGATCTCGAGCCCGGCATCGGTGCGCCTGCAGATCGCGCGATAGAATCCGGTAGAATCGTTGCCGAACGACGCCGAATCGATCTCCGACGCGGCCGTTGCACCGCGAAGCAGCAGATCGAGCGTGACGTGCCGTCGACGTTCATAAAAAAGCGGCAGCGTATCATCGGCCCGCTGCAGCAGTTCACCCGTGTCAAAACTGAGAGGTGTGCGCGTGACGTAGCGACTGCTGGGAGTGTTGATGACGAACCGTGACAGGTCAGCATCCGCGCTGATGGTCATCTCCCGGGCGCCATTCTCCGTGATCTTGCAGTTAGAGAAAGGTATTTGAGGAAGGCAGGTTGTCACGTATTCGTTAAGCATCTCCTGCAGACTTCGACCTGACTGCTCCGCCTGATTGTATCGGATCGCGGCCATCTGGTCACGGCGAATAATGATCGTGCCGCGCGCCTGCTTGAGTGAATCTATGTGTGCCTCGAAACTGAACTCCATCGAAGGGGTCGTCCAGTCGGTTGTTACCGGGATCAGGCGGGGCTGCCGCGGATGAAGGATAAGCGCGGGATGACCCACGATCGTCTCGGGCGGATCTTCCAACTCATGATGGCGGGCGGTCGGGTCGAAGAAGATCTCGCGCGTACTATCTTTGTAGTAGCAGATAACATGATTGAAGAGCCCGATGTGCAGCGCTTTCATCGGCACACGTATCTCGGTCGAGACCAACCCCATGTGGACAGTGAGACCGAGTTCACGCGCCAGAGCGCAGATCAGATAGGCTCTATCTTTACAGTCGCCAAAGCTCCGCGCCAGTACATAGGCAGGCTTGTGCGGATAGATGCTATGATCATCGCGGGAATCGAACAGATACCGGATATTATGACGGACCCAGTCATGTATCCCTCTCAATTGATCAATAGGTGACGAGAGCGTTCGCAGGCTATCAAGCCACGGCAGGGACATCACCGTATCAAGTCGCGGTTCTAGATCCACTTCTTTGGCGTACCATCGGATGAAGTGCACCGGATCGGATGGAGTCTCCAGTTCCTGCTGGGTGACCATCGGAATTATGACGGCGTGCAGATCGTTGAACGGATAGACATAAAGCTGAGGTCTTTTCGCCAGAGGGCGGAAATAGATCGAGGTCTGCTTATTCGAGGGGCGTTCTATATGGTATTCCGCCGCTGGATTGCAAAGATAGATATCAAAGTCAATAGTCACATTCGCCGGATGATTGTAAACGACATGATAGACCGCCTGTGAATCAAGATTCCTCACATGCAACATCGGCAGGTAGCCGATATCATCGAAATCCTGCACAAATTCGTAGGCCATCAGGTCGTTGACCTTGGGAGTCTCCGGATAAAAGAGGTAGTGAACTTTCGCATCCGAAAGAAAAACATCTCCCCCTTCGTACATCTCCGTGGAACGATACTTTCCAGTGAGCGGCTTGCGATTCAACGATGATTTAACCTGAGACATCTTCCCATGTCCGGGCTCATACAGGACTATCCAGCGGTCATCGACCGGTCGAACATTAAGACAGGTCTGTTGCTCATTAACTGTAGCCTTGGCCTTAAAGCGGTCTTTAGATGTCTGGGTGATCGTGAAGGTCAGGGTCTTTTCGTAGACAGTTTGAGGGCCATCGGACGTGCGGCCGATCCCTGTCCCCAGCAAGAAGAGGAACAGTAACGTCACAAACGTGGAGTTGCGAACCTTCGAAGTAACCATCCCACCGGCAATATGGGCAACGGTATCCGGTTAGTCAATGGCTTTCAGGGTGGAGACAATTGACACACAAAGAAAACGGACCCGGAGTGATCGGGTCCGTTTTGGAGAGTGTAGTCTGCTTAGAATCGCTTCGTATAGAAGTGGCAGTACGGTTCTTTGCCCGTGTAATTGTAGTAGTCCTGGTGGTACTTCTCGGCTGGCCAGAATGTTTCGGCGCTGGCTATTTCAGTCACCACCTTGTACCCCTTCGCTTTGAGCAATCCGATCAACTTCTCGATAACGGTCCGCTGTTCGTTGGAGGTGACAAAGATCGCCGAACGATACTGGTCACCGATATCCGGTCCCTGGCGATCGATCTGTGTCGGGTCATGTATCTCGAAAAAATATCGCGCCAGGGTCTCATAATCCGTCTTGGTCGGATCAAAAACTACTTCGACGGTCTCCGCATGGCCGGTGGTGCCATCGCAGACCTCACGATAGGTTGGGTTCTCTTTTGTTCCACCCATATATCCGGAGGTGGCTGAGATCACTCCTTTTTGCTGTTCCAGCAGATGTTCAGTGCCCCAGAAGCAGCCGCCCGCGAAGTACGCGCGCTCCGTGGTGACCGGCGCGGTCTGCACTGAGTCCGGAATGAAACTCATCGAGATCGAATTAACGCAGTGGCGGGTGTTCTTCTCGGTGAAATGCTCACCTTCGAAAACATGGCCAAGATGTCCGCCGCACTTGGCGCAGGTTATCTCAGTCCGCATGCCATCGGCATCGAGCGTCCGCTTCACCGCGCCGGGAATGGCGTCATCAAAGCTAGGCCACCCGCAGCCGGCGTCAAACTTGTCGGAAGAGCGATAGAGCGCTGTGCCGCACCGTTTGCAGGTATAGGTCCCTTTGGCGGTATGAGTGTAGTATTCGCCGGTGAACGGCATCTCGGTTCCCTTATTAACGATCACCCGCTCTTCTTCGGGCGTCAACTTGTTCCATTCCATTTTCTTCTCCTTCGTCTGATCTGGCGACGTGACGGCCACAGAGGCGATGATCACTCCGGCGATAATAATGAGCGCGGCCCAGGCCAGGCGGATGTACGATGTTCGGTTCACGTTGAAAATCCTCTCTGAGAGCCGGCTGAGGTAGACCGGAAAACACAGGCTCTCGCGGATTATAACACCGGACGGTTCCCGAAGTGCCGCTGTCGCCGCAACATGACAGACATATGACAGTTCAGCGCAGGGAGCGGGCGGTGGACTGAATCAGATCCCAGGCCGCCTCTATATCCTCGCGAGTCACCTGCGTTTGGGCGGTGACCATCCGAAGCGTGTAGTTTCCGCGCAACTTGGTGTGAGTCATATAGAGTTTTCCGGTCGCGTTCAGGGTCGCGAGCAGACGTTCATTCAGCTGATTCAGCGCGACCTGGTCATCGATCCCCCTCGGGTGATATCGAAAACAGACCAGGCTGAGCGGCGCGGGCGCGAGCAATTCAAAGTCATCCGAGTTCTTTATCTGCTCGACTACCCAGCGACTGAGCGCGATATGTTCGCGGATGATGCGCTGTAATCCCTCCACTCCGTACGAGCGGATGACAAACCAGAGTTTGAGCGCGCGAAAGCGTCGGCCCAGCGGGATCCCCCAATCGCGATAGTTATTCACTCGATCGGCTTCGGCGGTTTTCAGATACTCGGGCAAAATCTCAAATGTCCTTACCAATGCTTCTTTGTCGCGGACGAAATAAGCCGAGCAATCGAAATTGGTGAGCATCCATTTGTGTGGATTAAAGACGAAGCTGTCGGCCAGCTCGAGTCCTTCGCTCATCCAACGCATTTCCGGTAGTAAAAGTGCGTTTCCGGCAAACGCCGCGTCGATATGCAGCCATATCCCCTGTTGGACGCAGATATCCGCGATCTGTTTGATGGGGTCGATAGCGGTGGAGCCGGTGGTGCCAATCGTGGCGATAACGCAAAGCGGGGTGAGTCCGGCGGCTTTATCCTGAAGAATCGCTTTCTCCAGTTCCGATGGGAGCATGGCGAATTTGTCATCGGCCGCGATCTGGCGAAGATTCTGCCGTCCAAAGCCGGCGATCTTGACTCCCTTTTCGATCGATGAATGCGTTTCGGTCGAGCAATAAAGCACGAACTTCTGGTCGGAGAAGCCGCAGTCATTGACGCGGTAGTTAGATCTCTTCTCGCGGGCGGTCAGCATGGCGCAGAGAGTCGCGGTGGAGGCGGTATCCTGGATGACGCCTTCGAATCCGGGCGGTAATCCGATCATCTGGCCGAGCCACTGCATCATCCGTTCCTCGAGTTCAGCGGCTGCGGGCGAGGTTTGCCAGAGCATACACTGCGCGCCGAGTGTGGCGGTCAGCATCTCGGCCAATACCGATGGCGCGCTGGAATTGGCGGGGAAATAGGCGAAGAATGACGGGTGTTGCCAGTGGGTGACGCCGGGAAGAATATCCTTCTGAAAGTCCGCGAAAATATCGTGGAAAGAGGTTCCTTCAGCAGGGGGTGCTGGAGGGATCTTGCTAATGATCTCCCCCGGTTTGACCGTGGACTTGACGGGAAAGTGACGGACATCTTCGAGATAATCCGCCATCCAGTCGATCAGCTTGTGCCCCTCCGTTCGAAACCGTTGCGTATCCATAGCTTCTCCTCGTGAATCACTATAAGATAGGCAACAGATCAGCAACCTGCCAGTGGTTTGCAACGGGCTTAGGCGCGCCAAAAATCACTTGGCGCGTTTATAGAATATCTGCCACTTCATCTCCCAGGTTGTACCGTTGTCGGTGGAGGCCTGCCAGTCCCACACGAAACTGTCCGCAATAATATCATGGAAGACCATTCGCTGCATGACTTCGGTACCGTCACGTTTGGTGATGGTGCGGGACAAGGTCATGCGATCATTTGCCCAACCGCCGGTGAAAACCATATAGCCGCCCGAGTTATCGACCCAGGTCTGACGCCAGAGTTTTGCTTGTGGGTCATAGACGGAAACAGACATCCCGGCAAATCCATTGGGAGCGAGATCCAGGAATTGCTCTTGAATGACGCAGTTGCCAAGTGGTTTGGTGATATGGTTGGTTCCCCGGCCGGAGTCAGCCCAGGTCAGATCCCATTGGCCGAGCCAGAAATCGAACTGTGACGCTTCCGGCGCGGAGCACGGCGGTGGGGTGCTATCAGACGGCTGTTGGGCCGCTACTGTGGTCGCGAACAACAGAAGTAAGAGTGTTCTTAACATGCTTGTCCTCTTTCAGATAGGTGTATTTTCCCTAAGACGCATGACAGAGCCAGAGAGTGCAGGCAAAACTGCTTGCACTGGTCCGAAGATACCATTTATTGTCCGGCTATGCATGGACTATAATGGTCTATGAAACTGAAGGACTTCCGGTGACCAAACCGCTTTCACTGATGACCGTACTTGCCCATCCGGACGACGAATCGCTTGGGATGGGGGGAACACTCGCCCGTTACGGAAACGAAGGGATAGCAACCTACCTTATCTGCGCCACTCGCGGAGAGCGGGGCCGCTACTTCGACGCGGTCGAAAAGCCGCCGATCGAAGTGGTCGCGCAGACGCGTGAACAGGAACTTCGCGCCGCGGCCAAGGAACTGGGAATCACGGACGTCAGCTTTCTGGATTATCTCGACAAGGATCTGGATCAGGCGGACCCGGTTGAGGCTATATCCAAGATAGCAGCGCATATTCGACGGCTCAAACCGGATGTAGTCACGACATTCGGTCCGGATGGCGCGTACGGACACCCGGATCATGTAGCGATCTCGCAGTTCACGGCCGCGGGCTGTATCGCCGCGGCGGATCCATCGTATCAAGGGTCAGTTCATGTACCAATGCCGGCCGCGACGCATCGCGTCGCCAAACTGTATTATATGGTTTGGACCCCGGGAAAAATGGCCGCCTACATGAGCGCATTCCGAGAATTGAAGATCATGGTTGATGGAGTCGAACGCTCCGGTACGGCATGGCCGGAATGGGAGATAACGACGGTAATCGACACGGCGGCTCACTGGCCGCAGGTCTGGCGCGCGATCAGTCATCACCAGACACAGTTGACCATTTACACCAAGCTGAAGACGCTTGGTGAGGAGGATCATCGGCAGTTGTGGGGTTCGCAGGAGTTTTATCGCGTTTACAGTCTGGTTAACGGCGGACGAAAGCTGGAGAAGGATCTGTTCGAAGGGCTGCGTTAGCGGCAATTACGAGATCGAGTAAGGAGTCAGGAGCATGTCAGTTCAGAGCAAGCAATCAGCCCGTCGCAACGCGGCGGTAGAACTCTCCGGCGATCAGTTTCGCGAGATGGGGCATCGCCTGGTCGACCAGATCGCGGAAATGTTGGAGACGATGCGGGAGCGGCCAGTCACTCCCTCGCCGGAACCGGCGGATATTCGCCGGATAATCAACTCGCCTCGCCCGTTGCCGATGGATGGCTCTGACCCGAAGCAACTTCTTGAGAATGCTACGTCGTTGCTGATAAAGAACTCGCTGTACAACGGACATCCAAATTTCTGGGGATATGTCACGGCCGGTTCCGCGCCGATGGGGATACTCGCTGACTTTCTCGCCGCGGCGGTCAACCCGAATTGCGGTGGATGGACGCTTTCACCGGTTGGTTCGGAGATCGAAGCGCAATCAGTGCAGTGGATCGCCGACTTAATTGGCTATCCGACTGATTGCGGGGGGGTTTTGGTCAGCGGCGGCAATATGGCGAACTTCGTCGGATTCCTCGCGGCTCGTGTCGCCAAAACCGATTGGGATGTTAGAGAGAAGGGGCTGGCTTCCCCAACCGCCAAAAAATTGATCGTCTATTGCTCGGCTGAAACACATACCTGGGTGCAAAAGGCCGCCGATCTGTTCGGGATCGGAACCGATTCCATTCGCTGGATTCCGACGGATAAGAAGCTCCGCATGGATACCACCGCGCTTCGCACCCAGATAGAGAGCGATCTGTCGTTTGGACTCAAACCATTCTTTGTCGCCGGAACCGGCGGCTCGGTCAGTACCGGCGCGGTCGATCCACTGTATGAGATAGCCGCGATCTGTCGCAAGTATGACCTCTGGTTTCATGTCGATGGCGCCTACGGCGGTTTCGCCGCCAAAGTGAATGGTGTTCCGACCGACCTTAAGGGGTTGAGTGAGGCGGATTCGGTCGCGGTCGATCCGCACAAGTGGCTGTATATGCCGCTCGAAGCCGGTTGCGCACTGGTGCGTGATCGGGAGGCGATGATCAAGGCTTTCTCCTATCACCCGCCGTACTATCATTTCGATCCGGAGCGCGTCAACTACGTCGATTTTGGCATGCAGAACTCGCGCGGCTTCCGCGCGCTGAAGATCTGGCTGACCATGCAACAGGTTGGACGGGCGGGATACCTCAAAATGATCGAAGATGATATTCGACTATCCGAAGAGATGTTCCGCGCGGTCAAGCTCCAGCCGGAGTTGGAGCCATTTACACAAGGATTGAGTATCGCGACCTTCCGATATGTCCCGTCAGATCTGAAAGCGAAAACCCAGGAGCCGGAGACGCTTGAATATCTGAATCAACTGAATGAAGAGATCATGCTGGCGATTGAAAAGAGCGGGAAGGCGTTTGTCTCCCCCGCGCGGCTTGATGGGGTCTTTGTGTTGCGGGCCTGTATTGTGAATTTCAGAACGAACATTGAGGATGTGCAGGCATTCCCAGAGCTGGTCTGCCGATTGGGGCGGGAGGTTGACGCGCGATTGCGGGACTCATGAGTTGGTTATGCTGGACCTAAGAAGTCGTTTATTGGACTCAAAAGTATAGATTTCTCCTGCTGATACCGGGTCATTTTCACGACATTTTCAGGATCGAACGAGGATTAATCCTGGTTCGGGGAACATTTCTTTCCAACAACTTGTAAAAGAACGACTCTCATTAATAGCGATAAGGAGCTTGCCGCCCGCGTTTGATATTGAGACCATAACCTGTCCTTGAACCCTCTGATATTAATGAGGAGATCGGTTTGAAAACACGGGCACTCAGTATCAGCATCTGTCTGGCAGGGATCCTGCTGGTCGCGGCAGTCGTCTCGGCAAAGCCGAAATCCGGCCCCCCTCCCCTTTATCAGCTTGGAACAGCGTTGAGCGACTCAAGCGCATCCGCGGGTAAGGTCGTCTATCTGGACTTTTTTGCGTCCTGGTGCGCGCCATGCGCGCTTTCGTTTCCGTTCATGAAGGATTTGAATAAGGCTTACGCCGACAGCGGCCTTGTGATCATCGCTGTTGATCTAGACAAGGACTCAAGTGCAGCATCAGCTTTCATCGAACGAATGCGTCCGCCTTTTCAGATAGTAAACGATCCCGAAGGCGCATTGGCGAAACGCTTTGACCTGAAAGCGATGCCGACTTCATATCTCTACGCTCCCGACGGCACGGTTCGCTCGGTACATCAGGGGTTCACGCCTGCCGATACATCAAAGATCCGCGCCGAAATTGTCGCGCTGTTGCATGAAACGAGGAAACCATGAGAACGAAACGCTCGATCCTGTTATTCGCCATTCTCTCTATCACGCTGCTCAGTCTGAGCAGTTGCGCGCCGGTAGGCGTAAAGCCGTGGGAGCGGGATATCATGGCCAAGCCCTCGATGCAATTGGATAACGCGGCGGTCGATCGCGGTCTCGATGACCATATCTATTTCAGCAAAGAAGCGTCGAGTGGTGGACGCGGATTCGGCGGGGGTGGCTGCGGATGCAATTGACCAAACCGCGCTCTATAGCCAAAGCGGCGGCCGCAATAACGACCGTACTCCTTGGCGGAAATCTGGTCGCGTCGAGTGTACCCGGCAAAGTGGAATCCTCGCTGCTCCTGTACAGCGAAACCAGTCGGGTCAAAGCGGCCGAAGGGATTGTGGCAGGGACATTTTTCCTCAAAGGGGATCGGATCCTCTCCGCCAAGCTGACCTTTGATGGCCTGACCGGAGCATCGCCGAACGGCGCGACGATATCACGACAGATCCAGACCTTCACGCGGCCGTCCGGTAAAGGGAGCTATACGATTCGCCCCGGTGACCGTCCGCTGGATGATACATTCAAAGATACGCGCTACGCGTTTGATGTTGGATTGATGCAACCCCTAGGCCGACTCAATGTGCTCAACCTGGGCGGGCATTTCTCCACCGAGCATGACTATACCTCGATAGGCGTCAATGCCGGCCTCAGCCGGGAGTTCTTCGACAAAAACACGACGCTCGGTATTTCCGGAAGCTACGCGCACGAGTTGGTGCGCACAGTCGGCGGGACACATATTCCTCTCAGCCCAATGCCTCCGGCCACCGACGATGGCGGCGGCGAAGGAGAGGATGAGGATGATGGTCCCGAAGGGAACGAAAAGAAGGATGTGGTCGATCTGCTGGTCGGAGTCACGCAGATTCTGGATCGCAAGACGATCTTCCGCGCCAACTACTCATACGGTCGCGTGACGGGGTACTTGAATGATCCCTACAAGTTGCTATCAGTGGTTGAAGCGCCGACCGGTCTGAATCCCGGAGAACCGGTTGACTACCTGTATGAAGCACGGCCGGATAATCGCACGAAACAGTCGCTGTACGGACAACTGCGACGCTATCTCGGCGGGCACACGGTTGATCTTTCCTATCGCTATTTCTGGGATGACTGGGGGATCACATCGAATACGGTGGAAATGTTCTATCGCTGGCAGTTCAAGGGAGACAAGGCGCTTATCCCCCATGTTAGGTGGTACCACCAGACGGAAGCGGATTTCTATCGCGCATATCTGGTGCAGGGGGATCCGCTTCCGGGGTTCGCTTCCGCCGATTACAGACTTGCCAGTTTCAACGCGTATACGGTTGGACTGCAGTACTCATTCCCTATCCACAATGGCGGAAAACTGAGTCTTGGTGGAGAGTATTATATCCAGCGAGGAGATGCTTCGCCGCCGAACAGCTTCGGAACATTACGTGACGCCAAGCCTTTCCCGGATATGGACGCGTTGATGTTCCGAGTCGGATATGAGCATGGTTTCTGACGAGCTGACCTTGCGCAGGTCAGAGGATTGCTGGAAGGCGGAGTTCAGCGCCATGGCCAGCCCCTGCGAAGTGCTTGTTGATATACCGACTGAGAGTGAAGCCAGATTCCTGGCTTCACTTGCTCTTGCCGAAACGCGCCGTATCGAACAGAAATTCAGCCGCTACCGCGATGACAATATCATCCACGCCATCAACAATTCCAATGGTCAGCCGGTGCAACTCGACGAAGAAACAGCGCGCATGCTCGCCTACGCGGATTCCTGTTTCACATTGAGTGCGGGGATGTTTGATATCACGTCCGGTGTTCTGCGCAAGGCCTGGCGGTTTGACGGTCAGCCGGCGCACCCGGACAAGGAGCTAATCAAGAACCTGATGGCCGCGGTCGGATGGTCAAAGGTCTCGCTAACCGACACCTCAATAACTCTTCAACCGGGAATGCAGATCGACCTTGGCGGGATCGGCAAAGAGTACGCGGTTGACCGAGTCGCTCAGCTTATCGCCGAGAAGGCAAATTGTTCGGTGATGGTCAATTTCGGCGGAGATATTCGCGCGGTCACTCTTGATGAAATGCGCGAGCCATGGACAGTCGGTATCGAAAAGCCAGCGAATGAAGAAAAGGTTGCGGGGGTGATAGAG
This sequence comes from uncultured Ignavibacteriales bacterium, assembly GCA_964397415.1. Taxonomy (GTDB): domain Bacteria; phylum Zixibacteria; class MSB-5A5; order GN15; family FEB-12; genus FEB-12. Next base: position 32,341 of record CAYNIJ010000016.1, read on the forward strand.
CTTCGGAATGGCGCGATCGCCACGAGTGGCGATTCACGCCGGTTCTGTCTCTACAAAGGGAAGCGACTCGGACATATCCTCGACCCGCGCACCGGTTGGCCGGTGAAGAACGGTCCCCGTAGTGTGACGGTCATCGCCGGACAGTGTACCGAAGCCGGTCTATTGGCGACACTGGCGATGTTACATGGCGCCAAAGCCGAGGAATTCCTGCAGGCGCAGGACGTGACGTTTCACTGCATCCGCTAAGCTCATTTTGTTCTGATCAACAGCTCACCACGCAGCATATTGACAACGGCGGAATCAGCATCCGCCTGACCATTTACATCGAGGACGATCAGGAGCGCGTTTAGCTGCGCGCTCTCCGCGGTTAGATGGAGTGGAGTTCGAGTTGTGTCATTCTCCTGATGTTTTTTGCCCGCTACGATCATGTCCTCGGTCAAGTCGAGGATGATGCTATCAGTGACAGTCGAATCGGTGAGTCGTCTGACAGTCAGTTCCGCGGTCCGGTCGTTGAAGGTTATACGCAGTGAGTCAGCGCCCAACGCTCGAGTCACGGTTGTTTCCTGTCGGTCAGAGTATTCGATATTGACCGGTATCAGGTACTCGTACTGAGATACCTCAACCGCCGTACTTTGATCAAAGCGCCGATTGAACCATTGCCCCTGCCAGTTTTGATCCCAATATCCGTAGTATTGACCGGCATACTCAAAGCCCATTAGCTTGGCAATATCATCGCCGACATATCGGTCGCCGGTAGGGATTGAAGCGAGAGTTGAATCGGAGAACCAGAGAGAGAATGGCTCACGGCCATGCCAACTGTTCAGATAGTCAATGACCGAGCTCATGGTTTGACGCTCTTCAAGATCGATAGTGACTTGCGTAGGAGCAGCATCTCCCGTCAGAACGATGTCATGGGCGCGGAGTTTGGCATCGAGGCGGGAGGTCTGGCTCCACTCGGCGATGGAGAACGCGCTCTGCGGACCATAGGCGGAGAGTACTGCAACGGCAAAAACCACGATCGGGATGAGTCGAATATCCTTTTTGCGACTGAAGACGAAGTAGAGAACCACCACCGCAAGACCGCAGGCCATGGCGATAACAATGTAGCGATTGACTGTCACGCCATATTCGCCGATGCGCTCGAAGATCGCGAGAAACAGCATCACAAGCAGAGGAACGAGCAGTCGGAAGAACCATCGGGTGAATTTGCCTATCCAGTTATGTTCCGCTTTCTCGCGCAATGGCCAGAGCAACAGGATTGCGAGAATACTGACCACTGAATACCAGAGAACTAATTGCGATACCCAGCCGCGCGGCCAGTTCCACTGGAAAACGATCTTAAGTCCGTAGGCGTAGAGAATGATCAGGTAGAGCCCAACGAGTGGGAGCAGTATGTACTGCGTGAAGATACGCAGCCCGCGCGGGTAGTCGGTCTGTTCGTTCAAATTGTTCAGGTCCTCCGGGATACCGGAAATGAACAACCAGGTAGTGAAGAAACCTGCGCAGATCGCCCAGAGTTGCATGTAGATCTCATTGTCAAAATCGAAATCAAACAGCGTCTTGAGTGCCCAGAGCGCAATAGCGAGCCCCCCAAACATGACGGCGGAGAAAAGTCCTGAGGTCAGGAAGCGAAGAAAGAGCGCCTTGTTGTATTGCCAAAACCCCTGCATCTGATCGCCGCCCAAAAACGGGAGAAAGGCGGCCAGGACATGGAACGCCACCGCCAGCATCATGAGACGGACCACATAGATATGTGGATGGCTGATGTCTGTCGGCATGGAAAGGAAGACCGCCGCGAGCAGGAGCAGGCCGAGCGCCTGAGTGCCATAATTGGCGAGACGACTCATGCGACGCTTCTCGGCGAATGCGGCCAGCGCGGTGAAGAGAGGAAGCCCCAGCGCGGAGAAGGCGGCCCATTTCTGAAGATGCGGGTCAGTCGGGAAGACATCGCGCTCGATCAACATCACCAGAAAAAGTGAAGCGAGCAGACCCGAGATGAGGGTTAACGGAAAGCGGACCACCCCGCGAGCGGCGTTGCGCGCCAGATATTCGTAGGATGGAAATCTCGTAAACCAGGCCATAGGTCACCTCCTATTGTGTGCCCGAAGAAATGTTGCACCGGGTCGATCCGACTAACAACTTAAAACTGCCTGACGGAGTCCCTACTTTCGACCCTCACTTTTCTTCCTGTCCCATTCCACATTGAAGGCATCTGTCGCATCTTGTCGCAGATCGACGCAATCTACTTGCCCTGCATTGCGGGGATTGGTAGCTTCATGTGGGACCACTCGGTACACGGTTTCGCAGCACTGGAGTGTTATGAAGATATTATGTACAACGATCCTCTGGTTCGGACTGCTAGTCACTACCACACTTTCGGCTGATCCAGCTGGAGTGTCTGTCGAAGTCGCCTGGAGGTTCACGCCCCGAGGGCCGATCTTCGGTTCCCCCTCCCTCGATGGCGGGACTATCTACGTTGGTTCTCTTGATTCCACTTTTTACGCGATAGACCTATTGAGCGGCAAAGAGCGATGGCATTTTGTCACGGGTGGCGAGATCCGCTCGACCGCACTTGTAGACGCATCGGCGGTCTATTTCGTCTCGGGTGACGGAAGCCTCTACAGCCTGGACAAGACCAATGGCCAAAAGCGATGGTCGTTCGCCATGGAGCGAGAAGTGAAGTTCGATTTTGCGGACTATTACCAGTCCTCGCCACGACTTCACAATGGCGTTCTCTACGTCGGTTCGGGAGATGGGCATATCTACGCAATCGAGGCGAGTACCGGATCGCCTGTTTGGCAATTTCCGACTGGCGGCCCAGTGCATGCAACCCCCGCACTCTCGAAAGACAAGCTGTTTGTTGGGTCTTTCGATGGGTACTTCTATGCGCTCAACGCACTATCCGGAGACATGCTGTGGAAATTCAAGTCCGTCGGACATCGCTACTTTCCCAACGGTGAGTTTATGGGGACTCCGGCCGTCGGAATGGACTTGGTGTATGTGGGAGCGAGAGATTACAACCTCTATGCACTTGATCAGGACAGTGGTTTTTGCCATTGGAACAAATCGTTTGTGCGAGGATGGGCATTGTCTAATACGGTGCGCGATTCGGTCTTGTTCACAGGAACATCCGATGACCGATTACTTATCGCCTCGGGAGTTCGCAGTGGGCGCGAATTCTGGAAAACGAATCTGGGATTCAATATTTTCGGCGGATTAGCCTTCGACGATTCGCTTGGGTACATCGGCACATTGATCGGCAAGTTGCATGCGGTGAACCTGATCACCGGCCAATTGCTCTGGTCATTCGCCACGGATGGATACACTAGGAATCACGCAAAGTACTTTAAGGCAGATGACTCGTTCCGTGATGACATCTTTGAGATTGTCAAGAGCGACGAAGCTTTCATCGATGTTGAGTATGAGATCGGGGCGATCTTCTCAACACCGGTGATTTCAGGAAATCACATATTGGTAACCTCAACCGACGGTACCGTTTACTGCCTGAATAAGCCACGGTAATCAGCTCAGCAGCTCTCGGACAGCTTGCGCGCCGACCCCTTCACTACTTCCGGTCACTAACCGTCGATGGTAGTCGATCTGGCCAAGATGGTAGGCGAAGTGGGTCGCCAGGTGAACCAGGAATTGCCCGGTAACTGGACGGCACTTGCCTACTTCAATAGGGTACACCTCACCGATCTTGGAGTCAGGGAGTGCGGCAAGGGTTGTCTCGATCTCTCTGATCGCGTCCGCAATTGTTGCTTTGATCTGTTCTCTGAGGACAGGTTGACCGGAGAATTCGAACTCGCGATCCCGCACATAACCCGAGTTGCCGAGGACAGTTCCAATGAAGTGGCGGGTGTTGCCGATCAGATGGAGAGCTAATGTCCCGGCGGAGTTCTTCAGACCATGCGGCGTAGACCATATCTGGGATTCATCTCTGTATCCGTCGAGTTCTCGCGCAAGGGTTTGAAGGTCGCGCACGAGTACTTTGGAAAGATAGGCTTGTAGTGACACGCTATTCATCCTTATGGGTGGAGTTGGTCTTTTGCCCGAAAGACCCACCCCGGCGCTGAATCGACTGTCTGTCGCATGATCAGGTTCATCTGGGCCGCATGATGCTGGCAGTGGCGCATATTGTATAGGAATTTCTCGGCGACCGTGATATGGGTATTGCCATAATGATAGGGTTGTGTACTTACTTCTTCCGTCAATCGGGAAAGCGCGCGCTTGGCATTAGCCCTGGCATGGGCCAAAAACTCAAGCAGTTCTTGTTTGGAGTAAACTCGCGGAGGCAGCAGACCCGCGGGGTCGAGTTCTTCCAGTCCGAACGGCTCAGGTGGGCGGTATGCCTCGCCAGTGTCTTGCATATACAGGTCAAGCCAGAAGATGGTGTGGAAAGCGAGATACCAGTACTGCGGTTCGCGTGATTGATCGGACCAGAGCGAATCGGGGCAGAGCTCGATACTCCTCTTGATCGAGTCAATTGATGCTCCAAACTGGAGCCAGATAAGGTCTTTCCACACTTCATGCATACGATGTTCTTCTCCCTATCCTCGCCCCGAAACAAAATAGAGGTCAGTCGACAAGAAGCATATCACAATCAGAGTTCGATGATCACCCTTTGAACCCGACCTTGGTGTGGGTGCCGTCGCAAAACGGCTTTTTGCCGGATTGACCACATCGACAAAGCGCGGTCTTGCGGTCCTTGCTCTCTTCGCGTCCATCGGCATGTTTGAGAGTGATCCGCCCGGAGACGATAAACGGACCATCGGATGTTACTTCGATTACAGTGGAAGGATCGTTGGCTGGCATGACTTCCGTTCCCGCGTTTCTCTCCCAGGACAACGCGCCAGATGGGCACTTGTCGACCTGGGCCATTATCTGTTCCGAAGTGGCACCATCCATTTTCACCCACGGCCGTTCCTTTGGCTGAAAAACCGAACCGAGTCCTTTCCAGCACAGGGTCGAGTGGATGCAAAGATCCGGCTTCCAGACCACCGTTATCTCGCTGTTGGTGTATTTCTTGGTTATCTCATCGCGCATGTGGTCTGATCCCTTTCTATTTGATCGCGACATCGGCATACTCGGTATGCCGCTCGAATTCCTTTTTGGCGAATGGGCAGAGCGGTACGATCCTGAATTGCTTCTCTCGGGCGAGATCCACTCCCGCTTTCACTAGTCGTGCTCCGACTCCCTGCCCTTTGAGCGTCGGCGAGACCTCGGTATGGTCGATTATCATGAGGACGGAAGTGGACATGACGTAGGTCATTTCGGCGACCCGTTGGCCATCCTGTTCGATGAAGAAGCTCCCCTTGGAACCGTCGAAGCTGTGTTGAATCTCCATGGGTCCTCAGATGTGGTTGAAATGATTGAGCGCACCGGTGATATAACGTCAAACATAAGAGGAGACGCGGCTGTTCCGGACCAAAAAAGAAAACCGGCAGCGTGTGGCTGCCGGTTTCCAGTCGTCCGAGAACCGATTGTTACTTAAGCAAGCTCATCTTCTTGCTCTGCGTCACTCCTCCCGCTGTGAGACGGTAGAAGTACACCCCCGAAGACAGACTCGAGGCATCAAACTGAACCGTGTGTGAACCGGCGCCCATGGGGCCATCCACCAAAGACGCGACCTCCTGACCGATCACGTTGTACACCTTCAGGGAGACATCTGACGGCGCCGGCAACGAGAATTCGATCGTCGTGGTCGGGTTGAACGGGTTAGGGTAATTCTGATTCAAAGCGAACTCAGACGGGAGACTGCCTTCAACCTTGGCCAATCCAGCCGAAGCATCAACCGCGGGCAGAGCGACGACCGTGCCATTCGGCAGAGCGGCAAAGAGACCAAAGGCGGCGCCATTCTGGTTAGCGGACGGATTCAGAAATCCGGACGCAAAGACGATCGCCGCGCCACCGGCCAGACCGCGAAGGTCAGCTTCAAAGGAAGCGACGACGGTCTTGTTGTCACCAGACGGAGTCACATCAAGGATGTATTTCCAAGCCGGCAGCAAGCGACGATCAGAGAAGGAACCATACGAGAGGTTGTTGATGATCGGGATCCGGACTTTCCCGAGCTGCGGCACAACATCAACCGCGGGGGCATCAGTCGCGCCATGGAAGGCCACCAGGCTCACGAAGTGACCATAGGGGGCTTTCTCTGCGATTCCTTCCTGCGGATAGAGTGAGAAACCGATCGGAAGGCCGTCCGGATTCTCGGCAAAGCTGTTCGGGTCGAGCACCCCGTTAGCCATCGCTACATAGGTACGACCTGGAGTCAGAGTGACCGTAAACGTCGCGAGCGCATCCGAAGCGCTGGTGCTGGTGCCCGGAGCGACGCCGATCTCAAGCGGTGTCCCGGCCGGAACATCCACAAAAGGCGTAGCAGTGCGGAACGCGAAATTATCGAGAAGCAGGCCACCATTGACGTAGACATCTACCATCTCAGCGGCCGGATCGGCGGCATTGTGGATCACCTGCAGACGGGCAGACGTGATCTGCGGAAGCTCGACCACGGTGCCATTCGGCAGCGCGGCGAAGAGACCAAAGGCGGCGCCATTCTGATTGGCCGCAGGATTGAGGAAGCCGGAGGCAAAGACCACGGCCGCGCCGCCGGCCAAGCCGGACAGGTCAGCCTCATACGCCGCCACAACGGTGTTCTCATCGCCTGCTGGCGTGACATTGATCTGATATTTGCGCGGTGAAAGGTCTCGGTAACCCGAAAACTCGCCGTATGAAAGGTCGCTCACCAGGGTCCAGGAGTTCTTGCCGGTGACGCGGACATCAACGGCCGGAGCATCGGTCGCGCCGTGGAAGACGTTCAGATCGACATTGCGGCGCCAGCTGGCCTTCTCGCGCATCTTATCCTTCGCGAAAAGTGTGAAACCAATCGACTTGCCATCGGGGTTCGCCGAGAAGGCGTTCGGATTCAGTACGCCGTCGGCGACCGCTACATAAATCTTCCCTCGCTGCAGGGTGACAGGGATGGTGGCAAGTATGTCGGCTGAGGATGAGCTGGTTCCCGGAGCGACGCCGATATTCAACTGCACTTCGGCGGGAACATCGATAAACGGAGTCGCCGCGCGAAACGCGAAATCGTTGAGGAGGAGTTCGCCGTTAACGTAGATGTCGACGACGGCTGCCGCCGGATCGGCCGCATTGTGAATCACTTGCAAGCGGGCTGTCTTAGCGCGATTCGCGAAAGCAGAGGTCGCCAGTAGGGCCAGCGCCGCGACGAGAATTAGTAAGCGTTTCATCTTCTTGTGCTCCCAGTTTCTATTGGGTTCTTGTTTATAGGTACGGGCCCCGGCATCGTCCAGCCGAGGCCCGAACTTGTCTGGTTAGTTGTTGACGATTATCTCCGCGCCAAGCGCCTGGGCGGCCGCGCCGCCGACAAACCCTTTGGCGAAGACGGTGTAGATCTCACCAGCGGTGAGGGTAATACCGTTCAGGCTGAGCACTACGGTGTTGTTGGTCGCAGCATCGCGAACCTGGAGGTCGTAGGTTCCGGCGTCAAGCGGAGTGAAGTCGGTCGCCTGCTTGAACGCTTTGTTTCCGAACACTATGGTGCCGTTGGTCAGGGTGATATTCACCGCCGGGGCATTAGGAGAGAGGTGAACAAAGCGAACATGCGCCTTGCCAGCGGCCGGCATCGCCAGATTATCCTCGAGCACAACGGCTGAGATCTTGCTGACGGAATCCACCGCAAAAACAGAGTAATTGGTGTTCGCCGTAAGCGCGAGGTCGGCGTTGATTACGGTCGTCGTAGTACCGGTCACATTGACTTTCACATTGCGGGTTCCGGCGTTCACCGCGAGATAACCGGTATTATCCGGGAAGGCCAGGCCGGTGCCGGCCACCGAGTTGTCGACCAGCAGGTCAACGGCGGGCGCATTCGGCGAAGCGTGAACGACCATCACATTGGCTTTGGGCTGGGAAGCGACTGGATTGTCGTCGTCGCTGCAGGAGGTGATCGCCAGCGGAAGCGCGGCGAGCATCGTCACGAGAATTGCTTTCTTAAACATTGGTTGGCTCCTCTATTTGTTTTCGTTTTTGTCAGTTTGGGTCGGGTCGCGCCAGCAATAGGCGGCACGACCCGTTCGATCAGTTCTCAGTGATGTTATTCTTTCTCTTTGGGCAGGATGACCGTGTCGATGACGTGGATCACGCCATTCGAAGCGGCGATATCCGTCTTTACGACCTTGGCGTTATCCACCATGACGCCATCTTTGTTGGTGGTGATCTTCACACTCTGGCCATTGACGGTCTTGGCTTCAGTCAGCTTGACGACATCGGCGGCTTTGACTTCGCCGGCGACAACGTGATAGGTCAGAATGGCGGTCAGTTTCGCTTCGTCCTTGAGCAGGGCCTCAACGGTTCCCGCCGGGAGTTTCTTGAACGCTTCGTCGGTCGGCGCAAAGACGGTGAACGGACCTTTACCCTTCAGGGTCTCGACCAAACCGGCGGCTTGAACTGCAGTAACCAGTGTGGTAAAGCTACCGGCAGAGACCGCGGTCTCAACGATATCCATCTGCTTGACCGGAGCCTTTTTGTCGGTGTCACCCGCCTGAGCGGTGACGAACAGGCCCATCAGGGCGATAGCGAGTGCGCTTGCGCGCGCGAATGTTTTCAGAGTCTTCATTGTAGTTGTGTCCTTTTTTTCAAACTTCTTCACGTTTATTGAGAATTCAGAGTTAGGCGCGGGCCGCAGCCATTCCCCAGCGACGCTGGATCGCTTTCCACTGCAGCATCTGATAGATGGCGCAGGCGCCAACCACGACATAGACCAGGCGGCTCAACATCGTGGTGTCACCGAACAGCGTGGCGACCAAATCAAAATTGAGAAAGCCGACCAAACCCCAGTTAAGGCCACCGATGACCAGCAGCAGCGCGACGATTGTGTCTACAGATTTCATTTCTCTTCTCCTGTCTTAAGGGTTCGAGCGCCTCAGACGCTCGACCTGTTTGTTCATCGTTTGTCTATCGTTTGCCTAATTAAACTGACAAGAGTCGGTAGAAGTTCACGAAAAGCCAAGATTTTTGGAAAAATCGTATAATAGATTGGTATGTAGTATCTTAACTCTATGTCAAACCGAAACGGATGGACTGATTGCTTCAGAACTCGGAACTTTAGGCTTGTCTAATGTCTTAAGGTGGTGTATAGTATGTCTAACTTTTTGGATGATTGACACAACGGGTTATATAGTGATGGAACTAGCCAAAGAACCGGGACTGGGCATTCGGGCCGTGGCGAAACGACTCGGCATCAGCCAGCACTTGATAAGGGTGTGGGAAAAGCGCTATCGGGCGGTCACACCCAATCGTACGGATACCAATCGTCGTCTCTATTCTGAAACCGAGATTGAGCATTTGCGCCTGCTTAATATGGCGGTGCAGGCTGGTCACAGGATCGGGGACATCGCGACCATGACCAATTCCGAATTGGAGCGTTTGATAGGATCCAAGATTGCAACCCTGCCGGCTGTCGAGTCGGAGAATCCGTCAGCGTACTTTATGGAGCGCGCGCTCAAGGCTATCAGGAAGTTGGATGCGGAAGAGCTGGATGCTGTTCTCACCCTTGCGGAAGTTCAGCTTGGCCAGGCTGTAGTTCTGGATAAGGTTATACTTCCGCTGATGGACCAGGTCGGGTCTCTTTGGAAAGAAGGGAACCTGCGAATCGCTCATGAACATATGGCGACCGCCTTGGTGAGTCAGCATGTGGGGGCGATGTTGCTTTCTCACCGATATCCGGCCAACGCACCGTCCATCGTGATCTCTACTCCAGCAGGGCAGTTGCATGAACTTGGCGCGATGATCGCGGCGGTCCAGGCCGCGCTGGAAGGATGGCGCCCGATCTATCTGGGACCGAGTCTTCCGGCGGAAGAGATCGCCGGATCTGCTCAACAAACTGGAGCGACAGCGATCGCATTGAGTGTGGTGTTTCCCGCCGATGATCCTCGCTTGCCGGGTGAGATGGCCAGACTTCGCCGCCTGATCGGCGACCAGATCCCCATCATCATGGGGGGATCAGCCGCTTATACCTATCAGTCAGCGTTGTTGGGTGCGGGAATCACTCTGGTAGATGACATGCATGGCCTGCGCCAGCAGTTGGCCGTGCTCCGCTCAGGTTGACCGCAAAGCTCAGACGGCTCATCCCGCGCTGTCGAAGGCCTGTTTGATCCAACTGAATAGCTCGTCATTGACCTCTGACACATCCGTAAGTTTGACTTTGTAATTGCACATACCTCCGGCCGGAAGTTCTTCAAGCCGTCCTCCCGCTTTCAACCCCTTCACGTTCAAGCCTACCTCGAACCGCGTATTGGTCGCTGGCCCGAGCATAGCGAACTGCTTTTTGCGTCGAAGGCTGACATATCCCTTCTTGGGGGCTATCTCGAACTCACCAAACGTAATGATCCTCTTCATGAGCGCTTCATGGATCGGGCGCATGTGCGCCTTCGGACCGGAATAGATCGCATCCAGAACGTCGCCCCCGGCACTTGTTGTTTCCTGCGCGACACTGGCGCCATCGCCCTTAAGGATCACATGCGTAAGCGTGTTGGCATCGCCATGTCCCAGACCAAGCTCCTTTTTCAGCATATCGCGGATCTCACCATGCTTGGTCAGGCCGCTCTTGTTTACGATCTTTGCAAGGTCATCCAGCGATTTGCCGGTTTTGGTTTGGATGTTCTTGATCTGGGTCTCCAGCGCTTTCTGCGGATCAGCCATAGATTTGTGTGCTCCATTGCTTAAAGAATATAGTCTTCTGCCGAGGTCATTTCCTCGTCTTCCAAAAATCAAACGAACGGCCCGGTACGAAAATATCTATTCCTACTGACGGAATGGCCAGCGGGTTTGTTACGACATGGGATTCGTTCCCTGGAATGTAAACCGCGTCGCCGACCGAGAGAGTCTGCTCGTCATGGTCAGTGGTGATGGTCAACTTCCCGTCCAGTACAATAAGCACCTGGGCGTTGGGATGGTCATGTTTCGGCGACGCGTGCTTCGGCGGTTTGACGAAGTGCTCGATGGAGATATCCGGCTGGGCACAGAGGGATATCCGCTTCCAGTCCTTCTCCGGTTCGTAGCGCTCCCCTTCGTGTAAACGAATGACTTTCATCCTGCAATGCTCCGTTCTTGAATGCTCGTTGTCTCGGTCGATCGATGGTTCACGGTCTGTTCAATTATTGAACAGCTAAGAAGAGTCCCGGGATAGCCGTGGTCCCGACTAAATCCATCATTAAATGCCCCATTTAGCCGATAATATATAGAAAAATAGGGGCGTATCAGGGAATGATTTCTCACCAACGGGTCCCTGATTGGTCGCGACGCATTCCTCGATCTTTGGCCAGGAGTATATTTGCATGGGTTCCTCATTCTCCCACTCGACCAGACAGCTTGCGATCATGCTGTGCGTGATCAGCTGCACCGTATGGCCCGCGTTTGCTCAGGATGATACAGAGTTCGAAGCCGAGCCATCGCTTACGTATGGACTCGAGAGCGATCTCACATCCCGGTACATGTGGCGCGGCTTGGCTTGCAGCCCCGACGCGGTTTCGCAAAACTCCTTCTGGCTGGGTAGTCATGGCCTCACGGCCTCGCTTTGGAGCAACTACGATTTCCAGGCGGTCGAAGGTTCACCTTCCTTGAACGAATTGGATTTCGGCCTGGCCTATGAGCTAACAGTGGGCAGAGTCTCTTTCGAACCTGCGATACAGGCCTACTACTACCCTGACCAGGCGGAACTCCCCTGGACCAGCGAAGTGTCGGTCACCATGTCAACTTCCGTCGGCTCATTCCAGCCGTTCATGACCCACAGTGTGGATATCAAAGAATATTCCGGCGCATATTTCGGAGAGTTGGGGATTGAATACGGGCGATCGCTCTGGTCGGCCGGAGAGTTTCACGCTCTCGCCGAGGTCGGCTACGGTTCTTCGAAATTCAATGAGGCTTACCTCGGTCTCGCCGAAAGTGCGTTTCAGCTCTACCAATTTGAGGCCGACTTGACGGTGAGTCTTTCAGAGAAATGGTATATGCGACCCCATATCGGATACAGCTGGATCGCCAGCGACACATTTGCTGAGTTGGTCGAAGACCGGTCGCACGTCCAGTTCGGCATAGCTATCGGCGGAGATTTTGCATGGGGCGACTGACCACACAGGTTCGTCTGCTGCTGTTGACCGGCCTGATGGTCGGGCTGTTCGTCCTCGGCTTCGTGGTCTTGGTTCACTACGACCGCCAACAGGCTGAAACATTGTTGAACGAACGCCGGGCCGAGAGGCAGACTTTGCTGGCTCAGTTGGTCGACCTCTACTCCGGACCACTGCACACCCTAGCCTATGACTATTCTTATTGGGACGAAATGGTTGATTTCGTCAAGAAGCCCGACTCAGCCTGGGGATATGACAACCTTTTCACCAGCCTGACCACGTACGACGCGGATGCTGTCTGGGTGTTCACCACAGACTGGCGGTTGGTCTACAGCACGAGTTCGGAAACCGCGACTTCACTCGTGGGCGAGTCAACCCTCCCCTGGATGATCCAGCAGAGTTTTGCATCCGACCCTTTCAGTCATTTCTATGTATTGCGGAACGAAGGTCTCATCGAGATCTACACCGCGCCTATTCAGCCGAGCAACGACAACGACCGCAAGACTCCTGCGCAGGGGGTACTCGCTGTAGCGAGAACCTGGGATGCGGAGTTCCTCGGCCAATTCAGATCCGCTCTGGGTGGCACGGTTCAGTTCTCTGCCCCGCATATCGAGCCACAGGTGATCGCGGGGATGCTGGAGGATGAACCTGGAGTGACCTGCGTTGAGTTCCCCCTCCGGGGCTGGAACGGCGACGAGATCGGCGTGCTGCACGCGGCCTCGGCCAGTTCATTTTTCGAATCATTCATGAGCACGCAGAGAGCTCGTATCACGTATGTTGCCATCTATTCGGCGATAATCATTGTACTTCTGGCCATTGCGCTTCGACGCTGGGTTGGAAGGCCGCTGAATGCCATCATGCAAGGTCTGGAACAGGGCTCCGGCGTGGCACTGGACAGCCTTCAGCGTTCTGGCGCGGAGTTTCACCAGATAGGCGGCATTGTCACAAACTTCTTCAAGCAACGTGATCAACTCTGGGCGGAGATCAACGAACGCAAGAAAGCAGAAGAAGCGCTCCGGATCAGCGAACATAATCTGGAAGCCGATCTTGAGGCTATGACACGTCTGCAGAATATCGGGACGCGCTTTCTGGGCAACGAAGAGCAGCAAGTTCTGCTGGATGAAATAGTCGACACTGCTCTCGGTTTCACCAATGCTGATTTCGGGTGTTTGCAGTTGACCAGAGAGGGCACAGAGGAAACAGTGGTTGTCTCCCATCGCGGCGCCTCGGATCAGGAGTTCGTCTTGCCGCAGGGACCTCACGCGGCCCGTTGTCGCCTTAGTGCCGCGATGCTGAATGGCCAGCGAGTAGTAATTGAAGAGATCGACGGCCATCCGGAACTGGCGTCGTCGCCGGTACTGACGATGCTTCAGTCGCACGGCATCCGCGCGCTCTGTGCCACACCGTTGATAAGTCGCAGTGGGCGAATGATCGGCCTGTTAAATGTCTATTTCCTGCAACCGCAGCAACTGAGTGAACGCGCGTTAAGACTGCTCGACCTGCTCTGTCGCCAAACCACGGATATTATCGAGCAGGAACGCGCTGAGATGGAGATGCTGGATCGAGAGGGCCTGCTCAAGGCGACGCTGGAATCGACCGCGGATGGTATCCTGGTGGTCGACAAACATGGTCGAGTGACCCATCTGAACGCCCGCTTCCCGGTGATGTGGCAGATCCCGCCCGATGTGCTGGCGTCGCGCGATGACGATCTAATGCTTAAAACCGTGCTCGACCAGCTGGCCGACCCTGATGCGTTCCTCGCCAAAGTGATGGCTCTTTATGGATCGTCCGACGAATCATTCGATACTCTGCAATTCAAGGATGGTCGTGTCTTCGAGCGATTCTCCTGTCCGTTGGTACGAGACGGGACGGTTACAGGTCGCGTCTGGAGCTTCCGCGATGTCACGGAACGCCACAAGAGTGAGGCGGCTCGCCTTCAACTGCAGGAGAGCCTGGAAAAAGCACAGCGCATGGAATCACTCGGCCTATTGGCCGGTGGTGTCGCCCATGACCTGAATAACACACTTGGACCGGTGGTCGGATTTGCCGAGCTCCTCATGCGTGAATTCCCGCCTGATTCCAAAGTGGGTATCCGACTCGGCAAGATATCGCGGTCGGCCAATGACGCGGCGGTGGTTATTCAGGATCTGCTCACCCTGGCCCGTCGTGGACGCTACGAAATGCAGCCGACCGATATCAATCGCCTGATACAGGAGTACCTCAATTCGCCCGGATTTTCCAACCTGAAAGAAATTCACCCTCACGTTGCCTTCCACGTTAATCTGGCTCCGACCATTGGCGCGGTCATAGGATCCGATGTTCACCTCGCCAAGGCGATCATGAATTTGATCACCAATGGGTGCGAAGCTATGCCGAACGGCGGCAAGCTGACCATCCGCACAGAGATGCGACGAGTCGAACGTTTAGTGACCGGCCACTGCGAGATAACACCGGGTGAGTATGTGATCGTCAGCGTCAAGGATACCGGCAGTGGCATCGCGCCGGAGGATATTGAGAAGATCTTTGAGCCGTACTTCTCCAAGAAGCATCTAGGTCGGAGTGGCTCCGGACTTGGCCTTTCAGTCGTCTATGGAGTGGTGAAGGACCATCACGGCTATTACGATGTTCTCTCGCGGCTGAACGAAGGGACCGAGTTCGCGCTCTATTTCCCGGTGCATGCCGCGGAACTCCCCAAAGCGCCCGCCAAACACCAAACCATGCGGCGGGGGACAGAAACAATTCTGGTGATCGACGATAATGCGGTTCAGCGGGAGATGGCCGGCGATATACTGGGTAGTCTGGGATACACGGTCCATGTCGCCGAAAACGGTCACCTTGGAATCGAGTTCCTCGCAGAACAATCCGTTGACCTTGTGTTGATAGACATGATCATGGAACCGGACTTTGACGGACTGGATACTTTCCGCGCTATCCGCGCGGCAAATCCGGACCAGAAAGCGATCATTGTCAGCGGGTTCTCAGCGACCGATCGCGTGCAGGAGACGATCGATCTCGGCGCGGCGGGATACCTAAAAAAGCCGTACCATATCAACGATCTGGCCACGATCTGTCGTAAGGTACTCGACGGTGAACAGATGATTGTGCCCGCTCGAGTCTAAGGCGGCAACTCGGAGAAGTGATAAGCTACTCGCCGAGCCCGATCTTCTTGAGAAAGGTCGGCCAGCGAGGATCCGAGTGCAGTGAGCGGAAGAAAGGGGCGACCTTCGTTAGCGGGATACCTGCATCATGAATTTCAAAGGCGCGCTCGAGCCATTCAAACGCTCTGTCAGTTTCCCCCCTGAACGCGTAGACAGTCGCGATCTGGTGTCCCCATTGTTCACCCTGGGCGATCAGGTCAGATAGTACCGCATCTGATTCCGCCTGTCGGCCAAGGCCGAACAGGGCCATTGCCTTTCCACAGAAACGGTAGCCCGGTGTGGACTCTTTCTCTATGACCGCAAGAGCTTCCTCGAATTTTCCCTGCGCCAGCGCGATAAAGCAGAGTCCCAGATAGGCGGTTGTCATATTGGGGCTCATTTCCAGAACGCGATTCATCGCCTCCCGTGCCTCGTCGTACCGTCCCGACATGGACAGCGAGCGGCTCAACTCCCGACGCGCCCATGGGTCAAGCGGATCCAGCTCGACCGCCTTTCTTAAGAATCGCAGAGATTCATCAAAATTGCCCAGGATCATCTCCCAGAGACCAATCGACTGAACGATCTGCGCGTGATTGGGGGCAAGCTCATATGCTTTTCTAAAGCGACTCCCCGCTTCAACCAACTTCAATTCCAGCGCGCCGAGCACAAATCCGAGAGCGGCATGCCCCTCCGGTAAATCCTGATCCAACTCGATCGCTTTTTCCGCAGCGTACCTGGCACGAGGATAGAGAGCCGAATGGTCACCGTGGCCATAGGCGACGGTATTGCCCAAGGCATCCGCAAGTCCGGCCCATGCCTGTGCATTAGCGGGGTCGATCGAGACCGCCTTTTCAAACATTTCGATAGCCAGAGACAAGCTCTCTTTGGTCATTTGTTGGACCGATTGATGGCCACGCAACACCAACGCGTAGCTCTCCGGATTGACCACCTTGCGCTCTTCCGGAATCCCCACGAGTGTCACATGCAGCGACTTGGACACAGCCTTGGCGATATCATCCTGGACGGCAAAAATATCATCGAGGACTCGATCAAAAGTCTCCGACCAGAGATGGAATCCATCCACCACGGAGACCAATTGCGCGGTGATACGCACTCGGTTGCCGGCCTTGCGCACGGAGCCTTCGAGAATTGTCTCTACGCCCAACTTCTGTCCGATATTTCGAAGATCCTCCTGTTTGCCTTTGAAAGCAAATGACGAAGTCCGCCCCGTCACCTTTAGTTCCGGATTCTTGGCGAGGACATTGAGCAATTCCTCGGTCAGGCCGTCCGAGAAGAACTCATTCTCCGGGTCGGCGCTCATGTTGGCAAACGGAAGGACGGCGATAGAGGGGCGCGTAATGGCTACCCGGCTCGAGGTCCTCACTTCACCGGAGTCGCCGGTTCGAATGAGGGTCCGCAGATCAGACGCAAGTTCGGCGGCCGACTGATATCGTTCCGCTGGATTCTTGGACAGACACTTGTTGACGATTCTCTGCAGGTCCGGCGAAATGTCGGCCTTATAGCGACTCAGTGGTTCCGGCGATTCGTTGATGATGGCGTGCAATGACGCACCATCGCTGTTTCGTTTGAAGGGAGTCCGGCCGGCGAGCAGTTCATAGAGAACCACACCCAGCGAAAAGATATCGGCTCTGTGGTCAGCTTCGCGCCCCTGCACCTGCTCAGGCGACATATAGGCCACAGTCCCAAGAGTTGAACCGGCCTTGGTCAGTATATCCCCACCCTGGATCGTCGCCAATCCGAAATCCAGGATCTTCGGGCGGAAATCCGAATCGACCACGATATTCGAAGATTTGATATCGCGATGTACCACACCCAACGAGTGTGCCTTGGCTAACCCATCGGCGACCTGCGCGACCAGCGGAATGATCTTTGAGATAGGGAGTTGCTCGTCGTGGCAGTACCAGTGCAGGGATTTTCCCTGTATGTACTGCATGGCAAAGAAGGGATTACCGCCGAACTCACTCACTTCATGGATCGTCACGATATTGGGGTGGTCCAGTTTTGCGGCCGCCTGTGCTTCGCGGGTGAACCGAATACGCAGTTCGGCATCCTGCGCCTGATGAATCGGCAGGAATTTGAGCGCGACCCTTCGGTTAAGTCGGGTATCTTCGGCCAGGTAGACCTCGCCCATCCCACCGGCACCGATCTTCTCGATGATCCGGTAGTGCTGGATGGTGGTACCGGCAGCGATCGCGATATGCGTACGGGTTACGTCGTCGGAATGTTCGGCACTCATGCTGGCGATTCCATCGCGCGGATTAAAGGTGGACTATTCTTGGCCATATCTTCAAGATACGCTTAGGTGCCGAAAAATCCAACGGTTCTTCTAATGCTTACGCTAGACGGCCCGTCCGGCATACCGGAAGTCTGGAAGCAGGAATAGGTCAGGTGTGGTGAGTCTCTGTAAGCTCGCGGGCGGTCAGGGATCGAGCCCTCGCGTCTCGACACGCTTTGAGGATATCGTGATACAGCCCCATGGTCACTCTATGTTCCGGATTGAAAAACTGGCCGGGATGAAAGAGTACGGTCAATGCGCCGCCGATCCGACTCAGATGTCTGAGTTGGTGTTCGACGAATGGTATCGCCTGTGATCCATGTTGTGTGGCGAGCGCAAGATCCATTACCACCAACGGAACTTCACACATATCTATTGCCGCCCTGCGAACCGGATCATATGGCTGAAAACAGCCGGCCAGACCATTCCGGTAGCCGACAAAGTCCGCCCAACCGGAGGACTCATCTATTGTGATCCCAAATTGCCGGACAAACTCAAATGAACGGAATGGATCAAATCGAAGGTAATGCGCTCGCCCGGAGATGATCTTATTTGGGCAGAGCGCCTGAAGCTCTGCGAGCTGAGCCGCAAACCGATCGTCATGAAGGAACGTGTCGTAATTGTAGTGGATACCGCTCTCCCAGCCGGGCGACAACTGCTCCACCAAACGCGCGATCTCAGAGAGCGGACTCCGTGCGCCGAAACGCCCCCCTGTCCCATTGAGCCAGTAAAAAGTTGAGCTGTATCCGAAGCATCGCTCCAGTTCCATCATCCCGGAAACGTTTGACGCGTAGTATCGGCGTGGGGTCACCGCGTTGCGGGCCATCCACCAGAGATTTCCGACACGCGGCAGGCGAGCCCGTGTCATCGGCTGAGCCACACGGACCAGACGGACCGCCTGGGTGATGAGGTCGTTTCCTTTCAGAATATCACAGTCATGTGAGAGCACAACAACTGGCGGTCCGGAGAGAAAGTCGCCATGGTTTGAAGGCTGCCCGGTTCTCCGGAGCGAAATCAAAGTAGCTGCCAGCATCGCCGCCGATTCATTGAACGCGGGCACTGTCAGTAGTCCCGCGTTCAACCGGGGGCTGAAGCGATAAGAAAATCTTCCATGCTGGTCTCTCTGCGGGGTGCGTGATTCTTCTCCAAATGTCAGCAGATCAAAGAGGTTGCCAAAGAGATTCCAGGCCGGGATCAGAGCTCCACTCGCGTGCTGGTACCATACTGGCTGCGATTCATGCGGTATCGTCCGCCAATGCGGGTCGTCCGGTTTGGGGATGCGATTCCAGAGTGTCAGCTCCGTGCCGTTGAAGTCGACCTTCCAGGGATCAGATGGCGCCGGAGGAATTGGGATATCGACTGGAATGGCTATTAGTTTGCAGCGTGCATTTGTGGCGTCGGTATAAGGAAGGAATTGAATGCTGTCGGATTCAAAGGCGAGAGAAACTTCTTTCGCAAAAAAGCGCCGTGAATGCCGCAGCAATTGCCCGCGGAGATACTCGGACTCAGGGTGATCCATCAGCTCAGCACTCCCTCGGTGAAGATGCGGCTGACATACCAATCATCAAAGTTCCTGAGGTCTGCCCGTGCTTCTCCCGCCTTACACATGCGGAGGACAACGTAATGCCCACGCTTCACATGGTAGAAGCCGACCTTTCGGGATTCACGAAGCAGGAGCCTGTCGAAAGGGTGAGAATTCACATGCCATCCGCGAATGCCGCTCGCGCCCATATCGCGTGTCCCGCATATCGCCTCGATCAATAAGAGCCGCACAAGTCTTGCCGGATCATGTTTTGCGGATTCACATGCAAGCATGATGTCAACGAGGTAACCGAGACCGTCATCGCCGAGTGTATACGCAACCCAGCCGAGCAGGGTCGTACCGTCATAGATCCCTTTGACCACTGATCTCACATGCGGATTGTCATATAGTCGCCACTTAAGATAAGCGGAATCGCGATAGATGGTCGTCCCACCCCACTGCGCGACAAATCGTCGACAGCAATCTCCCGCCTGTAGATCCGGTTGCTCCATCACTCGGATGGATATTCCCTCAGGGAAGGATTTTGAGGTCAGCAGCAGTCTTCCCGCGCTGACCGCGCCGGCCGTCGCCGCGCCTCCGCGAAGAATCAATTTCTTGAGGTAACCTTTCAAACTTGAATAGGAAGTCCCCTTCGCTTTCTCCAGCATCGGCCCGATCGAGCGTGATGAGAACGGCAAAAAGATCTGTTCAGTCACGGTCGGAACATCAAATCCAAGTTTGGTGAACGCCTTGATGGCCGGGGTGAATCCCCATATGGAGGCTAACTGATGTTTCTCGGCATACGTGAACAGCAGATCGTACATCTTCTCGAAAAGCTGCTGTCCCCGGTAGGCGGGGTCAACGAGGGTAGCTTCGGACTTAGCGGTCCAGAATACGCCGTCGCGGTCGATCATCTGGATCGGGATGAAGGCCTGCGTACCAACGACGTTCTGGCCATCCCTGACGAAGGCGAAAGGATACACGGACTGGTCGTAGGTATTCTCGACGAACTCCCAGCGGAATTGCGCGAGAGTGCGATTTTCCTGATAGATGCGATTATGAAGGTCGTTGCATCCCTCGATATCGGCAGGACGCATCAGGCCGAATTCCACGGAAATCTCCCTGAAAGAGTGTGGGCCATCTGTCGATGACAAAGGTAGGACGCGGGAACTAACTGGGCAAGTGCTTTAAGGCCCGTGCGCCGATAGCCCTGGCCATGCGGCGGAAAACCCACACGTGGACAGGATAAACGGCATACCAGTAGAGGATGCCGAGAAGGCCACGGGGATAGAATCTGGCGGTCTGGATCAGGCTGCTCTGTTGATCAGACAGTGAGAGAACCTCAAACTCCAGCCAAGCTTTGCCTGGAACCTTCATCTCGGCGCGCAGGAGCAAACGCCTTCCTGGATCATATTCCTCAACCCGCCAGAAATCGAGCGTATCACCGATCGCGACGTTTTTGGGATCAACGCGACCTCGACGCAACCCCACGCCGCCAAGTAGTTCGTCCATTAATCCACGTATCTTCCAGAGCCAGGTAGCCGAGTACCAGCCGTTCTGGCCACCAATGGTTTGGACAACCTCAAACAACTTGTCGGAAGAGGCCCACACATCGACCACGCGGCGATCCGTCAGTATGTGTGATGGTTCGATCCAATTAATTATGGAATCACCCGGTGAGACTCTCTGCTCATCTCCAGGAAGAACGGGCCAAAGGGCATTGTTCACAGCCTGATCGAAGCCCATAGGTTTGATTTCAAAAACCGTCAGAGCGTCATCATTCTCGCAAATTGTCTCGTGCCGTAATCCTTCAATCAACGCCCGCGCCGGCGCCACGGGTACAGGGGTGACCAAACCAACCCAATAGGAGGAGAGTCGCGGTGTCAAAACAGGCAGTTCAATCAGCCATCGCCGCAAGCGGAGCGCTTTCGCGACGCGAAGCATCATGTCCCGGTAGGTCATCACCTCCGGGCCGCCGATGTCAATTATCCGGCCAATGGAGTTCGGGCGGTCAAGAGCGTCAACCAGGTAGGTCAGGACATCGTCAATGCTGATCGGCTGTGTTCGCGTCACCACCCAGCGAGGACAGATCATGACTGGCAGACGGTTTGCCAGATGGTGAATCATCTCAAATGAGAAAGAACCGGCGCCCACTATGACCGCAGCACGGAACTCGGTTACCGGTATTCCGGATTCACGGAGTATATCTCCTACTTCATGCCGGCTTCTCAAATGTAAAGACTGTTCAACCTGGCGCTGGCCCAGACCACCCAGATAGAGGATCCTCTTGACCCCTGCTTCCCTCGCCGCATCGCCGACATTGCGCGCCGCAATTCGATCCAACTCCGCGAAATCACCACGAGTATTCGCCATGGAATGTACCAAGTAGTAGATAACCTCTGTTTTCTGGACTGCATCGCGGAGATCCGCGGGATTGAGTGCGTCTCCTTTGAGCACATGAACAGAACCTGACCATGGCCTGTCGACGAGTTTCGCGGGGTCGCGCGCAAGACAGGTTACCCGGTGACCTGCTGCCACCAATCGCGGCACCAGTCGGGATCCGACATATCCAGTTGCGCCAATAACTAGTAAATTCTTCATAAGGTACCGCTTGGAACCCCGGGTACACGAACCCGGTTCCCTGAATTGAGATGGCAACGAGTCGGATCATCCGGGCAAATCATGTTACTTGAGGTTAACAATGTCGACCGCAATTCATACACAGAGTATTGGACGGCCGCTTTCAGGCAAAATCGGAGGATTGGCCGTATGGTTGTTACTCTCCTTTATAGTCGCTTCATTTGGAGCCTTATTCCAGACGGGAGACTGGTACCAGACGATAGCGAAACCAAGTTGGACGCCGCCAGGTTGGATCTTTGGGCCCGTCTGGACGCTCCTGTATATCGCAATGGCGGTAGCTGCCTGGTTAGTCTGGCTTGAGGGAGGCTGGAAGTCTAACCGCATAGCGTTATCTCTGTACATTGTTCAACTCATTTTCAACGCGGCCTGGTCATGGCTCTTTTTCGGTGTGCATACGATCGGCGGGGCGCTCGTTGACATTGTTATCCTCTGGCTACTGATCCTGACCACGTTGATCCTGTTTTGGCGTCGACGACCAACTGCCGGACTACTCCTCCTGCCATATGCGTTGTGGGTCGGGTTTGCGACCGCGTTGAATTTCCAGATATGGAGACTCAATTGAGCATGGAGCAGACAACATCAAAAGAAAAGCCCGGCAGGTGAATTAATCGCCATGCCGGGCTCGGTTAGCACTCGATAACTCGCCTTTCGAGTGCATCCCCTCTCACTCCCGACGCAATTTTTTACCGCCATTTCCTCGCCACAACCAGACTTCACACCTCCCGGTCGCAACTGGCCGCGCCGGAAGGTGTCTGCTTAGAAGTTGATTTCTGACTGTGGCCGCGAACCTTGGCAATCGGGAGGCGCTGCCAGCCGAAAAGTGTAATACAAACGGTGTGCCGGAACCTTAAGAGGACCGAGTGCGTCGTAACTGATTGGGGAATATAAGGGAAGGGCCGACAGTGTACGGCCGACAGGATTGATTCGGGGATTTTCTACCTCAAACAGGGTTTTAAGGCGAGGTAGACCTACTCCCACTGGAGGTTGTGATCGATACAGTACTTGCGCAGATTGGCTTTGTCGGTCTTTAGCAGCTCCGCGGCCAGTGAATAGTTTCCGTTTGCCTCTCGAAGGGCATTCACGATCAGCGCACACTTGTACGATTCGACCTTGCCAGAAAGCGATGAAGGGTCACCACCTGATTCAGACCGGTCCGAGGATCCGTTGAGGTACTCATCAATCTCATTCGCGTCGACCAGGCCTGAGTAAGAACGCGCGAGAATCGACTCGACTGCTTCACGCAGTTCTCGAACGTTGCCTTGCCATTCGTGCGCCACAAGTCGTTCAATCGCCTGCTGAGTGAAGACCATCGGAAGGCCGTCATACTTCTGAATATAGAGCTGTGCAAAGTGCTTAACTAGAAGCGGAATGTCCTCTCTCCGCAGACCCAGTTTCGGGAGAACCAGGGAGACTCCTTTGAGCCGGAAGAACAGATCGGAACGGAATGTTCCCTCCTTGGTCATTTTCGCCAGATCTTTGTGTGTCGCGCATATCACCCTGACATCGGTCTTTCGCGGCTCATCTTCGCCCAACCGAGTGTAGATACCCGTATCCAACACCCTGAGTAATTTTGCCTGTGTAGTGATGTCCAAATCACCTATCTCGTCAAGAAAGATCGTGCCGCCATTGGCAGAACCAAACATGCCCTTTCGTTCTTCGGAATCGGTGAATGAGCCTTTTGAGTGTCCGAATAGTTCGGATGCGACAAGATCAGGTGACTTATGATTGCAGTGAAGAATGCTGAACGGCTTGTTCCGGCGCGGCGATAGGAGGTGGATAGCTTTGGCGACAACATCCTTTCCGGTTCCCGTATCGCCGAAGATCATCACTTTGATGTCCGACTCCGCGATCTTCTCGACCTCACGGACTATCTTCAGGATCGCCTGAGATCTACCGACTATTCCAATGGGCGTGCCGTCTACTGTAGAGTCGAGGCGGCCCGTGCACGCAAACTGATATGCCTCTACCGCGTTTCGCACGCTGCGCACCAGCTTGACTGCCGACTGCCCTTTGTCGATATAGTCGAACGGCTTCTCGGAACGGTCGATACGCTGCTCGTCATAATCGCCGGGAAAGCCGGTATGGAAGATCACCATCACCTTTGGAAGGATCTCCCGGATCCTCTGCGCGGCAACAATCCCATCCATTCCTTCCATTTTGATATCCATAACCACGACAGCTATATCTTCATGTGACTGCGCGTGGGCGATCGATTCCGGTCCGGAGGACGCGCTCAACAGCTGGTAATCATCCTCAAAAAGAGCAACGAGCGACTCCAGTACACGTGGGTTGTCATCAACGAGCATGATCTTGGCGAGCATAAGTAAGTTCTGTTGGGTTGAGGTTGCCTTGATTTGTGCGGAAGAGGAGTTAGCTAGTAGCGATTTTCAGCCTCACTTCAAACGCCGTCCCCATTCCCGGTTGACTGGTCACAGTTATTTGTCCGTCGTACATTTCAATTATTTTCTTTGACGTAGAAAGTCCCAGACCGGTACCCTTGTGCGGTTTAGTCGAGAAAAGGGTATCAAAGATTCTGGGGAGATCGTCAGGCGAGATTCCGATCCCGTTGTCGGCGAACGTGATCACTGCCACATCGCCAGACAACTTCCACGACACCAATATAGTCGGACTTGTCCGATTTGTCAAGGCATCGAGGCTGTTGAGAATCAAGTTGCTCCAGACCATCCCCAGTTGTGTCTCATTACAAGTGACCAGTACTACTTCCGGACCGCTCGTAGTGACTTGAATACCGAACTGGTCCATAAGGGGTCGATTTGCCGCTATCGCTTTTCGCAGCGACAACGCAAGATCAACCGATTGCTCCTGCCGCTCTGAGTCGAGCTTGGTGTACTGGGATATCAGGTGCGTGATGGCGATCGCCCGAGAGATCGAACCACCGACATGCTTGAGATGATCCTGCGCTTTATCTGATTGAATGTTTCCGTCATCAAGCATCCTGTTCAGTTTGAGCAAAGAGCTGTCGGCCGGGAACAGTGCATTCCGGATCTCATGGGCGAATCCGCCGGCGATATCTTTCGCCTGGCGATATTTCTCCTGCGCGATGATAGTCTGTTGCGCCTCTTTGAGCGCCTGATGGGTCCGCTCCAGTTCTTCTTTCTGCCGGGCGATGGTTGAAAGGTTGAGCTTGGTCTTTCGACGGTAGTAGTTGCTGACAATCGCCCCGGCAAGGGCGGCGAACAGAGTCACTAGGATGTAGAGCTGGTTGTTGCGGTAGAAGATGGCGATTAGTGTGGTCCAGGGACGAGAGTGGATCCTGATCTGGTACGCGTTGCCGTGGAATGTGGCCACGACAAGTCGAGAGACGTTTCCCGCGCTATCACGTTCCGCAACCTCTGCGTAGTCAAACTTTGGCAGATCCAGCAACTTGCGGAAACGGTTGTCAAAGATCCCCGCTGACCTGTCCGGTTCGTCGCATAAGAGAACATTGCTCTTGCCGGCAAATCCGGCCATTGTCGTTCTGAAGTACGGAACTGCGCTTCCCGTGTATATTGCCAATTCGTGCAGTGACGAATCGAGAATATGAACGGAATTGTCGCGCGTTCTGACATACACATTCTCAGGACCACGTTCTTGCCAATCAGCCAACAGGATCTCTGAACCCGGTATTGTATACCTAAATTGAGCAAGCAGTTGACCGTTGGCACTGATCTTGGAAACATGAGTCAACGTTGTTAACGTTTCTGCTGTCGATTCAGGTGTGTCAAGCGGCAGGTCATGCACAAAGTAGAACGTGAAATCACGAACAGATTTGACCAGTCTGGTTCCATGGGGATATCTGGAAGCAAGGCGGTGAAAAAGAATCCTCCCTTCGATATCCACCCTGAAGAGGCGCGAGAGGTCGTCTCTGAAGAGAGAATCTTGTGCACCCTGCGCGGGATTATGAGTAGCCACCAGCAGACCCGGGCCGAGTGAGTCCTCGCAGGGGTAGGCTTCAGTGACCGGTGAAGATACGGGCAAAGTCCATTCAACTCTAAACGGGTTCGACTGAATCGATACGAGGAGTCGCGGCCGAAGGTCTCGTTGGCTATCGAGGTAGAAAATTGACTCGGAACGGCCATCCTTATCATAATCCGCGGTCAGCACGTGAGAAAAGATACCCTTCCAACAGCTATCTCCGTCAAGATCGTTTCCATTAGCGACAAAGATCCGTTCGAGCGAATCGGTCAATAACGACCATCGGATGACGAAAGCGGAGTCCTGCCAAAAACCGGTGATGAACACGGCCGTATCGGCAGGCTGTGAGTCGATAACCACAGCCTGATCTGATATGGAAATCTGAGGTATCGGCTTCTCCCCGAGAATGGTATGAGTGTTCAGTGATTTCCAGAGTAACCTACCGGGATGATAGTCAATGCTGTTGGGGTTTTGTGCGTAAACTACTGATCCATCGCGCTTGCCCACTTTCCCTTCACAGACCACTCTCATAGCGTGTACCACTGGAGTGGCTCCTTCCAGGGCATACCAGTGAGTCTCTACAACGCCAAAAAATGGCAGGTAGCTGGTGTCCGACTCAACATCGAGTTCGATGTGCTGCACGCCATTGTCGCAGGATAGACCGGCGAGCAGTGACAGACCAGCGGCCAAGACGGCCAGGATCGGCAAAGTGTATTTGGACAAGAAATTCTCCCAAGACGAGGCGAGTCGTCTCGGGGTAATATAATAGAGTGAACAAGAGATGATGACAGAATTTTGCGGGAATCGACCGGTCAGGATTACAGCAGGTTCTTTCCCCTCATCCAGTCGTCGTTGAAGTAGGTGCTGAGGTAACGGGAGGCGCCATCCGGAAAGATAGTTACGATCCGGGCTCCTTGTGGCAAGCTCCGTGCAAGATTCAAAACCGCCCAGATCGCCGCGCCGCTCGAACCGCCAACCAGCAGTCCCTCATCGCGAGCCACTTGACGGGCGAGGGTGATCGCGTCCTTGTCCGAGACCTGGACTATATCATCAACCACGCTGAAATCGGCGCAGCCAACGATGAACTCATCTCCCAGGCCTTCCATCAAATACGGCGCGGGCTTCACCATCCGCTTGGAGCGGAAATACTCCGTGTACACCGAACCCTCGATATCAACTGCGACAGTCCTGATCCTGGGGTCTTTCTCCTTGAGGAATTTGCCGATCCCCCCCATTGTCCCGCCAGTCCCCATTCCGGCCACCAGATAATCAATCTTACCTTCCATCTGCTCCCATATCTCGGGACCAGTGGTGTGGTAGTGCGCTTCGTTGTTCTCGCGATTGTTATGTTGATCCGGAAAATAGCAGTGATCCAGTTCTTTGGCGAGCCGGGGAGTGATGTTGTTATATGAATCAGGATGCTCCGGCGGGAGCGAAGTATCCGCCTTGACCACATCGACACCCAGCGCGAGCAGTTGGCTCAACTTCTCTTTGGCGATAGTGTCCCGCACCACAACCTTGAGTTTATATCCGCGCTGAATCGCGACCAGCGCGAGTCCCATCGCCATATTGCCGGAAGAGTTTTCGATGATCGTATCTCCCGGCTTGATCCGGCCGTCTTTTTCGGCTTTCAAGATCATATGTCTGGCGACGCGGTCCTTGATGGAACCGGACGGATTCAGAAACTCAAGTTTGGCATAGACCGCAGGCTTTAGTCCGGCAGTGATATGGTTAAGTCTAACCAGAGGGGTTTTTCCAATGGCGTCCAAGATACTTTCAAACCGATGTAGCCTTGACATTCAGTCTCCTCGATTGCCGGCCGATGATTGCGTCACACGCCCCTGTTGGAGCGCATGTATCGGCCAATTGAACGGTGGGGGGAGTGACTTGTCAAGGTTAAGACAAGAGCATTCTATCTCACAGATTCTCAGCGAGTTGTGCCGCAATGCGCTTGGCTTCTGAAGGCACCGAGAGAGGACGCCAAGTGAAAAACCGGCGACAGACAACTGTCTGTCGCCGGCTGGATTGGGTGGTTGTTCAACTACTTGAGCATTACCATCTTTTTCGTCTTCACCACGCCGTCCGCAATGAGACGATACAAATAGACCCCGGTCGAAACGAGGTTGCCGGATTCATCGGATCCGTCCCACACCACGGAGTGCGACCCGGCGGCCCGGTCCTCATGGAGTAGCGTGCGAACCTTCTGCCCCCGAATATTGAATATTTCGATATCAACGTCCGCTCGTCTCGCCAGATTGAAAGAGATAGTTGTAGACGGGTTGAACGGATTCGGATAATTCTGACCGAGCATGAAATCAGATGGACGGATCATGTCATCGGCAACATCGGTCGGCACACCCGGCGAACCTTTGGCGATATAGCACCCGGAGGTGTTCAAAGTTGTCGTGCCAAAGGTAACGGTTGTCGGATTTGACGCCAGGTGGTACCCGCCGACATACAACGCGTCCCCTGCCGTATTAAAGATGAGGCGTTTAGGGTCACTGAGCCCCAGTCCGGTCGGTTTCAGGCGCGACAGATACTGCCCACTGGTATTGATACTGACCAGCATTGTGCCCATGGTGGTCGAGGGAACGTGGTCTGCTCCGGCAAAATTGACTGTCCCGGATGGGGCCATGGCCACCCAGATATTGTTGTCCGGGTCGCACACGACCTGACGCGAGAAATTCTGGTTGGTAGAAGTCCCATTGAGCGCCCACTCATAGGTTCCGGTCGGCGAGTATCTGGCAAGGTAAACTGCCGACAACGCGTTGAAGTTGGTCAGCGTGTCATTCTGTATCCCGATCTTCGAGTAGTAATCTCCAAACACGTAGACATTCCCTGCCTGATCAGTGGTTAGCGAATTCGCCAGGTCGCTCCCCGCCGCGCGGGAGCCAAATTGACGGGCCCAGAGAACGGTTCCGCTCGTGTTGTACTTCACGACAAAACAATCCAGATCAGAAGTCGAAGGCGTGGTCAGTGTAACGCCGCCAAAGTTGACCGTTCCGCCAAACGTGCCGCACGCCAGCAAATTGCCGTCTTTGTCGATGGCGACATCATAGAAGAGCTGCTGTGCGCCCAGCCCAGTCGGGATTGTGCGTGTCCAGATCGTGTCGCAGTTCATATTGAGTTTGGCGATCATGGTGGCGTTCACCATCGCCATAAAGCCGAGTGGACTGTAGTCAAGACCGCCAACGGAGATGCCTATCCTCTGAACGGTCTTCGCCGTGGTGCAGGTGCCGTTCGCGTCGAATTTGGCCACACAACATCCGAAAATGAGCGAGGTGACATTCTGACCATCGAGGCTGAAATTCGGCGAGCCGAAATATATCTGCGCGTACATGTTTCCAGCCGTGTCGGTGACCATGTCGATGATCTGATCGGCATTCGCGGTGCCGTATGATTTCGCCCACTGAATAGCGCCGGTCGAGTTGGTCTTTGCCAGGAAGATGTCATTCCCTCCCAGACTGCTCAGGTTGGCGGAGCCGACAACCGATGGGTCAGCTACCGCTCCTCCGAAGAAGACGTTCCCGGTCTTGTCGACGCCGATGCCATAGGTGGTGATGCCGCCAAAGATAGGGGTGCCAGTGAGTCGGCCATCTGCGACCCAATCCCATGTCGGAACCTGGGCGGCGCTTTGACCACTGAAAAGCAGTCCTAGTCCGGCTGCAAAGGCGAAAGAGAGACAAGAGCGCCGAAAGGCGCGCTTCGTGAGCGATAGAGACATAGAGCCCTCCGATGATAATGTGATAGCCCGGGGAAATGACTGAGATATGACAATATAGACTGAATTAGCCTATTGTCAAAGCATAAGAACACCCGGCGGCGGAGTGGTTACCGCAGCCGGGGTAATCCCCCCTCACTCGTCAGATTCGTCATCAGCGGGCGGGTTGTTTTTCCGCTGGAGAACCCGCGCGCGGTGCGCGTACACTTTCGCCGGAATCTCTTTGCCAATTGAAATCAACGAATGTGCCAGCCACTTCAGGTAATTTGGATCCTTGGGATCCAGTTTCACCAACCGCTTGGTCGGCTCGATAGCCTCCTGGTGGCGACCCAGAGCGCCAAGTGCCTGTGCCAGCACGCACAGGTTCCACTCTTCATACTCGCGCGAGATCGCCAAGACACGGCGGGCTACCATCAGCGCGCGTTCCGGCTCGCCGATTAACAGGTACCATCCAGCGAGGTTCGACAGCGCGTGAGCGTCGCTAGGGTTCGTCTCAGCGAGCGACTCCGCCGTTTCGAACCGCGCGGCGGTTCCTTCGCCGAAAAGAAAATCCAGCCGCAACCGGGTCAGCTTGATACGCACGCGCGTCAACAAACGGCCAAGCATATTGTAGCCGACCGCCTTGTCGCCGATCCCGTCATACCAGTCATCCCGGCTGGCATAGACCAATTCGGCTGAACCGGTGCCGGCCAGCAGATGCTCGAGATCAAGGTGCTGCGTGAACTTGGCCGTTAAGGCACGGTACAGGTAGTCATCCCGCTGGGCTTCCCACTTGTGGCGACGCGTGAACGTCTGGCCACTGATCAGCTGGAGAGCTTCCTCGACCGAGCTCGTCAGGCGAAGTCCGGCCTGCACTGCTTCGGGAAACTCTTCCCCAAGCAGGTAGTGGCGGACAGTCGGCCAAGTCACCTGATCGATCCGCACCGCGTGCGGCGACTCATTGACGAATGCTCCATAGATGTTGTGAGTCTGATCGAAGTAGATCGTCTTCCGCTCACCAGCGTTCATCACACTAACTCCTTTACCGGCCGCGGACACGAGTGTGCCGCCACCGAGTTGTCGATTGACTGTCTCGATGATCTGTGAGGGTGTGCGTCGCTCACCCGACAGGCGGGCGTACGTCGGCGACTACCGTCCAGACCACTGGACAGACTGTTTCATTCACTGCGTGTGAGTTTGCTGGTATTAGGGATCACCCAGTGTCACGGCTGGATGAGAGGAGACTTTGAAAGTTCCGAAGTCCCGGGCGAGCGCCAAGACCATGCCATCCAAACCAGCAACCTCAGTTTAGTAGGGTGCTACTTTGCCTTGTCACGAAACTACCTTTCTGCCGATCACTCGGCGATTGAGAGACAAAAAATGGCGTGCCCACGATGGACCACGCCTGCGTTTTCGCTATGTAACGATCTCCCCGACCCGTTGTCAAGTGGAAAGTGCCTACGGCGGTCCATGTAAGGCGTTGGTGGAAATAATACGGCCCGGCGGCAGAAATGTTTCCACTACCGGGCATGGTTGGCACTCGATAACTCGCCTTTCGAGTGCGTCCCCTCACGCTCCCGACAGTGCCTGGGAACAAGCGATCGCATGACTAACATTATCAGTGGTACAACAACCGGGGGCAGGTCATCGGGATGAGTGAATAACCGGATTTCTCATACAGCCTGATCGCCTCGGGCTGTTTTTTACCGGTCTCCAGAATTGCTTCGGCGAAGCCAAGGTCGGCGGCCCATCGCTCCAGTTCGGCGAGCACAGCTCCAGCTATACCCTGTCCCCTGAATACAGGCAGTACGAACATCCGTTTAATCTCGATAATCTTATCCGAGTATGGCTTGATAGCGCCACATCCAACAGCTCGGTTGTCGAGATATGCCACCACCACATGGCCGATCTTGTCGAGAGTATTGTAGGTGGCGTAGAACGAGTGCTCCTCGCCGTCGCGAATTCGAAGGTCCTGGTCGAGCAATACCACCAAAGCCCGGAAATCGGGGTTCGACGAATCAGTGCGGATCATCGTTGGCGACTGTTTCGAGTGCATCTATTCTCCCTGTCGCTAACTCTCATTATATAGCAGAAATAACGGCGACTTGTTAACTCCGGTTTCCCAAAGAAAAGGGTCCTTGGGCAGAGAGCACTGTCTATGCAGTCTTGACCATGAATCTTACTCAGAGAGCCATGCTCCAACCCGTTGACTTCCGTTTAGTTATTGCTGTATAACGGGATACGCTCGAGTAACGAAATTCCGGGCCACCGTCACAATCTGGCAAAAAAGTGTCTTGACAAGACCTGCATTTGTCGATATATAGATAACAGACTCTTAAATCTGGAATAGAACGATGTTGTTCTCAAAAGGCTGTACCTACGCGATTCGCGCCTCCCTCCTGGTCACGACCAAGGAGTTGAAGGATGGCAGAAAATTCATTCCGATCAAGGAGCTGTCGGACGAGCTCGACCTCTCTTTCCATTTCCTCACCAAGATCATGCAGGAGCTGACGGAAGCGAAGATCATGGAATCTTTTCGCGGTCCGAACGGCGGCATTGGGCTCGCCCGGCCGGCCAAAGATATTCGCTTGGTCGATGTGATCGAGGCGATTGACGGCCTGGACATTTTCACCGAATGCGCGCTCGGCCTTCCCGGGTGCGGCGAGGATACTCCCTGTCCCCTGCACGCTAGCTGGGCCAAACGCCGGGAAGATCTGCATCGGATGTTCGAGAAAACCACCCTGGCCAGCCTGGCCAAAGACCTCCAATCCAGCGGACTTCGGAACTAAGGTAGCTATATGAGAACCGACCGAAGAGAAGTACCTGTCAATATTTCAGATATCATACTCTTAAATCAGAATATGAATAGTCAGACACCTAACTGGTTTTTCTCACACAATAAAGGAACGATGGTATGAAGTCCTTGATTCTCTTTAGCGCGATTACCCTGGCGTTGATCCTCGTCGTCATCGGCTGCTCTTCCACTCCCGAGACCGACGCCGAGCGCCAGGCACGCTGGGCCACCGGCAACCTCACTAGTTGGGAGACCGAACACGGTATTGGCCCGGTCACTGAGGCTACTCCTATCGCCAATATCGATCCCTCACGAGCTGCTTCTGGTCACGACCTCTTTGTGAAAAAGTGCGCGACGTGCCACTACCTGGATCACAAAAAGACCGGTCCGATGCTTCGCGACGTCACCAAACGCCGCTCGGCTGAGTACGTGCTCAACCAGATCCTGAATCCTGAACAGATGGGAAAACTCCATCCGGACGGCAAAAAGCTGGTCGCGCAGTATGCCCAGTACATGACGATTCAGGGAATCACCCGCGAAAACGCGGAGGATCTGCTCGCCTTCCTTCGCTCGGAAGCGGACAAGCCGGCGCTTCCTCCGGAGCAGCAACCGGGATTTGGTACGCCGCCCCCAGCGCCGGGAATTTGAACAGGTAATATGAGAAACGCAAAAGGTAATATGAGGAGGACAGAATGAACGCAAATCGAACGATCTTTATATCGGCCAGCGCACTCCTGCTACTTCTGCTGGCTCTGGTCGGAGGGTGCTCTAAAAAGCAGGAAGTAGGTGGAGTAGGTGACGCGCCGGCGAAAGTATATGTCGCGCCGGGGACCTATGACGAGTTTTACGCTTTTATGTCAGGCGGATTCAGCGGTCAGGTCTCTGTCTATGGTCTGCCGTCGGGCCGTCTGTTCCGCGTGATCCCGGTCTTCAGTCAGGACCCCGAAAAGGGATACGGTTATTCCGAGGAAACCAAGCCGCTAATGAACACATCGCACGGCTTTATCCCGTGGGATGACGCGCACCATCCGCAACTGTCCGTCACCGATGGTC
The DNA here is from genome assembly GCA_964397415.1 of uncultured Ignavibacteriales bacterium. Classification (GTDB taxonomy): domain Bacteria; phylum Zixibacteria; class MSB-5A5; order GN15; family FEB-12; genus FEB-12. The sequence goes on from CAYNIJ010000016.1 coordinate 65,538, forward strand.
AGACTGATGGCCGCTGGCTGTTCATCAATGGGAACAACACGCCGAGAATCGCGCGAATCGATCTGACAACCTTTGAAACGGTAGAGACAATTGAGATCCCGAACTCGGGTGGCAACCACGGCTCGCCGTATCTGACGCCGAACACGGAATACGTGGTCGCGTCGACCCGTTTCTCGGTGCCGATACCGCAAAAGGATGTTCCGATCAGTTCCTATAAAGAGAACTTCAAAGGGACCATCTCCTATATCAAAGTCGACTCCGCCACCGGTCGTATGAACATAGCGTTTCAGATCCTGGTGCCGGGGATCAACTATGATCTCTCCCGCTCCGGCAAAGGTCCCTCGTACGGATGGTCATTCTTTAGCTCCTACAACTCCGAGCAGGCCAACACGCAGCTTGAGGTGAACGCATCGCAGAATGACAAAGACTTCATTGCCGCCGTGAACTGGAAACTGGCCGAAGAACTGGTCGCGCAGGGTAAGGGCGAGCAGTGGCCGTCAAACTATTATCACAATTATATGGACGCGGCGGATGTGGGGAAAAGCGAGGTCATGAGCGGTACCACCGTGCTCAACGCAAAGGAGCATCCGGGACTCGTCTACTATCTGCCAACACCGAAATCACCGCATGGTTGCGATGTTGACCCATCCGGCGAATATATCGTCGCCGGCGGCAAGCTCGCGGCGCTGATACCGGTTCACTCCTTCACCAAGTTCCAACAGGCTATTGCCAACAAAGAATTCGACGGAGAATATGACGGCATCCCGATCCTTAAGTATGAATCGGTGATTGCCGGCGAAGTAAAGGAGCCGGGCCTTGGGCCGCTCCATACCGAATTTGATGGTCTGGGATACGGCTATACATCGATGTTTCTCTCTTCCGAGATCGTGAAGTGGAAGATCGGAACGTGGGAAGTGGTTGACCGCATTCCGACGTATTACTCCATCGGACACCTGATGATCCCGGGCGGTGACACCAAACAGCCGTACGGCAAGTATGTCGTGGCGCTGAATAAGATCACAAAGGATCGCTACCTTCCTACCGGTCCGGAATTGACGCAGTCCGCGCAGTTGATCGATATCACGGGTGACAAGATGAAGCTGCTGCTTGATTTTCCGACGATCGGCGAGCCGCACTACGCTCAGGCCTGTCCGGCGACGTTGATCAGAGACAAATCCAAGCGCTGGTACCCGATAGAGGAAAACCACAATCCGTTTGCTATCAAGGCTGAAGGCGAAGCGCGTGTGGAACGGGACGGCAAGACCGTGCATGTCTACATGAGCACGATCCGCACACACTTCGCGCCAGACAATATCGAGGGGATCAAGGTCGGTGATAAGGTTTACTTCCACGTTACCAATCTGGAACAGGATTGGGATGTGCCGCACGGTTTCAGTGTTCTTGGTTCCACCAACTCCGAGTTGCTGATCTTGCCCGGCCAGACCCGGACGATCCTCTGGGAGCCGAAACAGGCTGGTGTGATTCCGTTCTACTGTACCGATTTCTGCTCGGCGTTGCATCAGGAGATGCAGGGCTGGATCCGAGTCTCGAGCTGAGGTGATATGACTTCTTCGAGCAGGCAACAGGATTCCGATGATCCGGTCGATAAGACCGGGTCATCGGGCCAACCACATGAGGCGGTGAAGCCAACGCGACGCGGGCTGCTTACCCTTTCGTCCCGCATTGCTATTGCCCTCGCCGCCCTCATGTTATCTTTTACGTACTTCTTCCCTCTCTGGGAGATCACGCTCGAAGCGCCACAGTACCCGGAAGGTCTCGGGCTGGAGATCTGGATCAACCAGATGCAGGGGCAACATCCCGGCGACCTCAATAAGATAAACAACCTGAATCATTATATTGGGATGAAGACGATCAAGCCGGAGTCAATTCCGGAACTAAAGATCATGCCGTGGGTGATGCGCGGTGTGATGTTGATCGGCCTTGTGGTCGCGGCAACCGGACGCCGGTCGTGGCTGACGATTTGGTTGCTCATCTTCATCGCGGTTGCCGGCGCTGGCCTAGTCGATTTCTATCTCTGGGGATACGATTACGGCCACAACCTTGACACTGAGCACGCGATCATCAAGGTACCGGGAATGAGTTATCAGCCACCGGTCATTGGCGCGAAGAAGCTCCTGAATTTCAGGGCAATATCCCTCCCGGGGGTCGGCGGGTGGGTCGCTATCGGGTCATTCCTTATCGGTCTACTCGTCTGGCTGCTGGAGACGCGACGACAGAGAAAGCTGGCAACGCATGTGGTGTAGCGTTCTGCTGACCCTCTTATCGACGATTGTCCTGATAGGCTGTGGGACGCGTGGTCCGGCACCCATCAATTACGGAACTGACCTTTGCGACTACTGCGACATGACGATCGCCGACAAGGCATTCGGCACCGAGATGGTCACTACTAAGGGTAAGATACTCAAGTACGACTCCATTGAGTGTCTCGCCGCCTCCGAATTCGAGCGAGGCGGCAGCGCTGATATCCACTCGCGATGGACCACCGACTTTAACAATCCCGGCCAATTCCTTAATACGGATCAAGCGATAATCGTAGCGACAGATCGTCAGAAGAGCCCAATGGGGATCGGGCTCGTCGCGGTCGGCAGCCGCGCCGCGGCGGATGACCTCATCGCGGCCAAAGGCGGACAGGTTCTTTCTTGGGAACAAACTGTTCAATTGGTGGTGGAATCGTGGAAACTTGCGGAGGCGAAGTGAAGCGCATAAACTTCATTCTTATCGCCACACTACTTGCCGTGACTCTCCATACTGGACTGGCGCACGGAGCGGTCGTCCGCGTGCAGCCAACCGGCGAGTTCCAGAACCTTCGAGCGGCCCTGATGGCCGCTAATGATAATGACACGATTCTCGTCACTCCCGGCACTTATCGCGAATGGAATGTGACGGTTCACAGATCTGTCACGATCCTCGGCGATGACTGGCCGGTGATCGATGCCTGCAATCAGGGTCCCCTACTGGAGGTGACCGCACCGAATGTGAGCATATCCGGTCTGATCTTGCGAAACGTTCCGGTCAGCTATGTCAAAGAACATGCGGCGATCCTTGTCTCAAATACTCAGGGGTGCGATATAGGCAACAACCGCTTTGAAGGCAATTTCTTCGCCATTTGCCTCGCCAACTCTAAGCGATGCCAGATCGCTGATAATGAAATTCGGGGAACCTCGACCGATCTGACCACCGCCGGAAACGCGATCCACCTCTGGAAATGTCGCGATATCACGATCACCGGGAATATCCTGCGCGGACATCGAGACGGCATCTATCTTGAGTTCGTCAAACACAGCCTCATCACCAATAATCAGAGCGAGGAGAATCTTCGCTACGGCCTGCATTTCATGTTCTCGGATAGCTGCAACTATGAGGAAAACAGATTTGTCGGCAATGGCTCAGGTGTGGCCGTGATGTACACAACGCGTGTCGATATGTCGAACAATACGTTCGCCGATAGTTGGGGTGGCGCCGCCTACGGACTACTGCTTAAGGATATCAAGGACAGCCGGGTCGCGAACAATCTTTTCTCAGGAAATTCGGTCGCGATCAATATGGAAGGTTCAGACCGGGTACTTATCGATTCCAATCTCTTTGTTTCCAATGGCTGGGCGATCAAAATCATGGCCAACTGCGTTGGCGGACAGATCAGAAACAACAGCTTTGTCGATAACACCTTTCAGGTGGCCACTAACAGCCGCCAAACATTCAGCACGTTTGAGTCGAACTACTGGAGCGCATACCGAGGGTTCGACCTCGATCGCGATGGCTATGGCGATGAACCATTTCGCCCGGTTAGCCTTTATAGTCTGCTCGTGGAATCCGAGCCGCCGACCCTCATTCTCGTCAGAAGCTTGCTGGTCGACCTGTTGAACCTGGCGGAACGAGTGATGCCTACTCTAACGCCCGAAGCACTCATTGACTCCAAACCTCGCATGAGGCCGATCATATGATTGAAATATCTCACCTGCATAAACGCTTCGGATCGTTTGTCGCGCTGCATGATGTCGACCTGTCGATCGAGCGCGGCAGGATCACCGGCATCATAGGGCCAAACGGCTCCGGCAAATCGACTTTGATGAAATCGTTGCTCGGACTGGTGACACCGACTTCTGGGACGCTCACTATCAATGGCTATCTGCTGAATGGCGCCAGTGATTATCGCCGCGCTCTCGGATTTGCTCCGCAGGTCGCGCGATTCCCACAAGACCTCACCGGTCGAGAGGTTATAGAGATAGTGAAGGGCCTCCGAACAGACCAACCCTTACTAGAGAATGAGCTTATCACTCTTTTCGGCCTGGAGTCGGAACTGACCAAGCGGACGCGTGCCATGTCCGGTGGCACGCGCCAGAAGCTCAGTGTAGTGCTTGCCTGCATGTATGATCCAGCGCTGGTCATCTGCGATGAGCCGACCGCCGGACTTGATCCGCTCGCCAACACGCGCCTTAAAGAGTTTCTCCTTTCACTCAAGGAACGCGAGCGCACGGTACTTATCACGACGCACATCATGAGCGATCTGGAAGAGATCGCCGATGATGTCGTGGTTCTGCTGGAAGGCCGCGTCAGGTTCGCCGGTTCGGTACGCGATCTCAAACTGAAAACAGAGGAACCTCGACTCGAGGCCGCGGTCGCCAGACTTCTCCAGCGAGGTGCCGCATGAAACTTATCCTGCATGTTGCCTGGTTTGCTGTTCGTGATGTGACCCGCAACCGTTGGGGCCTGCTCTACACCGCTTTCTTCGCGGCTGTCACAATCGGTCTTTTCCAGCTCCAGGCACAGTCCGCCAAGGTCGCGGTCAGTCTGATGAGTATCTGCCTCTTTCTCATTCCGCTTGTCAGCGCGCTCTTTGGAACTGTCTATTTCTACAATTCACGCGAATTCGTCGAGCTTGTTCTGACTCAGCCTGTCTCGAGAAAGACCGTTTATCTCGGTCTCTATCTGGGGCTCTCCCTCGCGTTGATAGCAGGATTCACCCTGGGCGTCGGCATTCCGGCGGCGATCTTTGGAGATGCCTCTATCTACCAGTTAACATCGCTGGCGGTCTTGCTTGGGGTTGGGGCTTTCCTCACTCTCATCTTCATCGCCATCTCGTTCTGCCTGGCGACGGTCTTCGATGACCGGGGCAAAGGCCTGGCCGCGGTATTGGGTGTCTGGCTGTTGACGGCACTGGTGTATGATGGTCTCGTGCTTTTGGCGGCCATGACGCTCAGTGAATATCCGCTGGAGACACCTCTGGTGATTGCATCGCTGGCTAATCCGATAGACCTGGCGCGTGTCACACTTCTGGTCAAGACTGACTGGGCTGCCTTAATGGGGTATACCGGTGTGGTCTTCAATCGGTTTTTTGGAACCGGAATGGGTATCGGTGTAGCGATAGCCTCTTTGATGCTCTGGACAATCGGTCCGCTCTGGCTGGGACTTCGACGGTTCCGCGTCAAAGATATGTAGACGGCTCCTATATCTGGTTACTTGTTCAAACATGCTATGGAGAGGTGAATCTCATGTCGTTTCGGGCACAACGTGTTATCACGTCATTCTTGCAGGCTGATGCTCATATGGTCGGGAAACTCTACCTGACTACTAGTGCTCTTTTCGCGGTTATCGCGGCCATCGCGGCGCTTTTGATCCAGTTCGACATGCTCACTCCTGTCTCACAAGTGACCGGCGCAGTCTGGTACGGGAAGCTTTTGACCGGACACGGCATGTTGATGATTTTCCTAGTGATACTCCCGCTATTTCCCGGTCTCTTTGGCCAATTGGTCTTCCCTGCGTCAGTCGGAGCCCGCACACCGCAACGGAGTAGACTCGGTCTTATCGGATGGTGCTGTCATCTTCTGGGGGGCTTCTTGGTGATAGGCTCACTACTAGCTGGCGCATATGACAGCGGCTGGGTCATGATGATGCCAGTCACCGGTTATTCCGTCTCGTTCATCGCGCTTATCGCCGGATTGATGCTCGCGGCTCTCGCCACTCTGCTTCCTTCTATCGAAGTAGTGCGAATGACTCTCTCCAAGAAGACTCGCACTGTGCCGATGTCACAACTTCCGCTGTTGGCCTGGTTTTTGATGTTGGGTTCGCTCGCGCAAGTGCTGGTGACCCCGATCCGGCTTCTCACACTGTTCGTTGTTCTCGGTGGACATCTCTGGGGATGGAATTACTTCGCACTAACCGATCCTGATGGTATAGCGCGCTATCAGATCGCTTTCTGGTTGTATGCCGGACCCGCGACAGTCAGCCTAGTGCTCTACGCGATCGGCATCGGATTTGAGATACTTGTCGTCCGTACGGGATCAAGTGTTTCCTCACGCACCGCCTTGATTGTCTCAGGCGTTGGCCTGCTGGTCCTGGCTATTGTCTCGTGGCCGCAGCATCTCACCGCTTCCGCGGAAGGAGAACTCTATACCATCATCGGGAGCTTCTTCAGACTGCTGATGACTGTCTGCGCCGCTTACATTCTCTTGCAGATGTTTCGTCTGTTGGTCCGGGTTGCCCGGCCGTACACCGGGGTCGACCTCTTTCTGATATCCTCGCTCGTCTGTGGTCTTCTCTCTGGCGCGGCTGGCGCGGCGCTGGCATTTCCGGCGCTTGCCATGCATTTGCATAATACGTACTTCACGGTCGCGCATTTGCATCTCGCTCTGGTTGGTGTGATCGGCGGCGCGATCTGCGGGGGATTGTTCCACTTTTGGCCGCAATGGTGGAACTGCAGACTGTCAGACCGCTCTGTACGTCTGGCGGCTGGATGCATGCTCATCGGTGTCTGTCTTTCCTTCCTGCCGATGATCGCTCTCGGCGCGTATGGTTTACCGCGCTCGCTATATGTTTATCCCGTCGGGTACCGGCTACTCCACGCCATCTCTTCGGTCGGCTCACTCCTCCTGGTCGCCTCGTTGCTGCATGCCGCATTCACTCTGCTGCTGAGCATCCGGCGCAAGGCGGAACCACTCGACACAGCCGAAGTAGGTGGGGAGTTTTCCTACACTAACATAAACCTCTCGCCAGATGAAAGGTGAATCGCGATGTTACCGGGCACAAGGCATCTACCGATCATTCAACGACTCATGGATGAGCATCTGGTCATCCAGGACGCCCTCCACGTTCTGCGGGTACTGACACAGCACGTCGAGGGCAGAAAATCAACGGACCTGACGGATCTGCGGAAACTGATCAGATTTTTCCGCGAATACGCTGACGAAATTCACCATCGGACCGAGGAAGATCGACTTTTCGTAGCGGTGGGCAAGAACCGGAAACTGAACTTGCTTAGCCAGAAGTTACTGACTCAGCATACGATGGGGCGCATTTTTGTCGGCGAAATGGTCGATGCTCTCAAAGACGCGTCGACCGGTCGCAGGGGATGGCGCCAACGGTTTGTCCAGAGTGCCACGGCTTATCGCACTCTTCTAACGATCCATATCTGCGACGAAAACCATATGCACTTCCCATTGGCGGAGACGTTTCTGATCAAGGGGCGGCATGATTCGTTTTCTGAATCGCCTGATGATCTGAAAATGAAGATTCGCTTTGAACGGATCGTGCGGCGTCTCACCGCGAAGTATGCACCGACAGCCAAATGCGATGGTTGCAGTTCACGCTCCGAAGGCGCAACTCACGCGGAGATCTGTCGATAGTTTACGCCAAACGCTTTGAGAAGATAAAGGTGCGTTGTAAGTCGCGCGAAGAAGTCTGGAAACGATCGCGCGTCACGCTGAGACCAGAGCACTTCTGAGAGGGCGCAAAGTCTCGGAAAGACCATGTATTCCACATGGCTCTCCGTCTGCATATACTCCGTCCAGACATTCCCTTGCGCTCCGACGATATGCCGGATCAACTCGCTTGGCAAATCCTCTGGCACTGGCTCGAAGTGATACACTTTTTCCAGTGGTGTGAATCCCCCGATCGCCTTCGGCTCATCCCCTTTAGCCTGATAGTGATCAAAGTAGCAGTGGGACATTGGACACATCACCACGTCATGTCCCGCCTGGGCCGCCGCGATCCCTTTGTCGACAGATCGCCACGCCATGATCGCGCTGTCATCCGGCGCGCCGCCATCCAGGATCTCATCCCATCCGATCAGTCGCTTGCCGCGTGACGCGAGATGTTGCGCGATGCGCGCTATAAAGTACGATTGGAGATCATCCTCGGTGTGCAGACCATTCTGCTTCATCCGTTCCTGACAGAGCCCGTGCGATTTCCAACGCTCCTTGGGACACTCATCGCCACCGATATGTATCCACGCCCCGGGGAACAGGGTACAGACTTCATCCAAGATGCTCTGCAGGAACTCAAACGTCTCCTCCTTCCCGGCACAGTAGACATCCTCGAAAATCCCCCAGGTTGTCGCCACCTCAAGCGATCCGCCACTGCAGGAGTACTCCGGATACGCCGCCAGCGCAGCGGTGGCGTGGCCCGGAAGTTCAATTTCCGGAACGATTGTCACATAGCGATCCGAGGCATACCGCACTATGTCACTAATCTCATCTTGAGTGTAGAAGCCTCCATAACGACCACCTTCCGCTTGGTTTCTCCATGCGCCGACATCTGTGAGCCTGGGATATCTCTTTATCTCAATTCGCCAGCCCTGGTCATCGGTCAGATGCCAGTGGAAGATGTTCAGCTTGTGGAAGGCGAGCAGGTCGATATACTTCTTGATGAAAGAAACGGGAAAGAAATGCCTGCTTACGTCAAGGTGCATTCCTCGCCATACGAATCGCGGATGATCGCGTATTTCTAACAGGGGCAGTACTATCTCATCCGGCGCCGCATACTGTTCGATCAATTGCAGAAGGCTCTGCATTCCATAGAACAGTCCGCTGTCAGAAAGCGCGAGGATGCGCACTCCGCTCTTCTCCACCTTTAGCAGATATCCGTTTGGCGGAATGTTGGCGTAATCGACATGCTCAAGAACGATCGAAGCGTCCTTACTTTCATGAGCATGATGGAGGAACCACCCGCACATCGTGCGTAGCATCTGACTGGATGCATCTACAATCGTTTCTACGGCCACACCTTCGGAAAGAGTACAGACCGTCAGTGGAGAATTCAAACGAAGCACTCCGCCTGCCTCGATGAGGGAAACCGGAGCCGGGATGATCGATGGTCGGTGCGTCATCGCGGATTCTTCAGTCCCAATAGTTGGCTCGAGATACGCCAGTAGCCGTAATGGCCATCCGCGTCTTTTGGGCGGACATTCTCCACCACAAACTTTACTGTGTGCTTGCCTGGGGTCAGATGATCACTGAGATCAAGCTCCAGCGGTTTCACTAGATCGCCAGGGCACCAGCCGCTGCGACTGTAATCACACGACCAGGAGCCATCAGTCCATCGGCGACAATATGGATTGATCGCGCGAAACTGGCGGCAATCGTCCCGCCACGGTCGGTAGCGGTGAACCGCTATTCCGTCAACGTAAATGACATTATCCTTCTGCACGAACTCGTCGGCATCCCGCCCATCCGTGCAATGCCCGCTGACATAGTAGTGCAGCAACACCCGCTTCAGACCGGGTGGTACTTCCACCGCAATTTCAGTCCCCTTCACGCCCGGTGTATCACTGGTATATGACTCTATGAATAATAGTCCGTGCGCCCAGTCGGCGTTGATGGCGGCAGTATCTGGTGAGTATGTCAAGGTAAGATCCACTTTCCATGCCGGTGAGACCCAGGTGTCAATAAATCCCTTGATGACTCGTTCACCGGTGAGCAGAGACGCCCATGAAGACAGATCAACCTCGTACTCAGTTCGCCCGCCGTACGCGGTCATGAACTTGATCAACTCGAAATCGGGCGAGCCCGGAATCTCAAGCCGTATATTGCCGGCACGATCCCAACGGTCGTACATCTCAAGCTCGTCCTTGGGGATCGGTTTGATGACCAGATGTCCCGTTATTCGAACCGGACCGTTATAGGCCGGTAGATTGACTGTCCGCGCCATCACCCGGCCACGGTCTCGCGAGATCACGGAATCGGTGTCGTATTTCGACGTATCATCCGGCGTGAAGTGGATCATGTTTTCCGAAAAGACAACAATGGTATGAGTCGATTCTGAGATCGGCTCCGCCTGCGAGTTCCCCCACCAGAGGAGTAGCATTATGAAAAATGCGAATCGGGTCCACTGCATTGGCATACCATCCTGTTGTTAGAAGATCAGTCAGCCACTTTCAGTTTGAACGTACGGATCTCAAATGGCGACATCTTCAGTTCAATCGGCCGAGAGCAGTCCATCGTCGCTTCTTCGGTCCACTCCATCAGGTTGGTCTCCACCAGCTTTGCGCCGTGCGGATCAACCTCCAGGTTGCCCACCGAATACCGCCCATGTGTTTCGACAACACGAAGTATGAGGCAGTTCTCCAGTTCAGCCCTTTTCACTACTTCGAGCGACACCCCTTCCCCTGATAGCCTGACAGGGAGTTGCGACCGCGTGGTCCGCACTCCGGACAATACTATTAAACCCTGATTCAATTTGGCCGCCTCTGCCAGTACGTTTGAATGAACCAGATCTCCTGTATGCGGCAGAAGACTGTACGTGAACTGATGTTCTCCCTGGTCAGCATCGGGGTCAGGGTAGTTTGGAGACCGCAGCAGATTCAGGTCAAGCAGACCATTCTCAACGTGATAGCCATACTTACAGTCATTGAGCAGCGCCACACCATGGTCCATGTCGGAGAGATCAGCATACCGATGTGCCACTACCTCGAATTTCGCCTGTTCCCAGGATGTGTTGGTATGCGTACTGCGCTTAAGATAACCGTATTGAATATCGAACGATGCCTGTTCTGACCTGACTGTCACTGGAAACGCCACGCGCAACATCTTGTGCTTTTCATGCCATTCGACTCGCGTCTCAAAGTCCAGACGTTTCGATAGCTTCTCCAGTCGGATAGTCTGTTCTATCCGCGACTCGCCTATCTCATACCGAGTACGGAGTCCTTGCCGCACCTCTCCGGAAGATAATGCCTCTACACCCACTACCTGCGCGGTCTCGAGTAGCGTATCGCGATAGAAAGAATCAACATCCCAGGCATCCCAATCGTTGGGCCGGTCCTCATACAAGCATAAAAGATTGCCGGGTCTTTCCGGCGCAATAAGCTCTCGCTGCATCTCTTTATCGTAGCAGCGTACCAGCGTGCCATCCTCGCCGAACTCGTACACAACAAGCTCATTCTCTAGGTACAAGCCTGAAGTTTGATCACTTTGTTGTTCGACTAGTGGCGCTTTGGTGATGGTCACAATTGAATACGGCGCAATTGAGACGCGCACCGCAACCTGTTCCCCTTCTTGCTGCCACGGCAGAAGCTCCCCGAACTCCAGTTTGGCAACGGAGCCTTTCCATTCGTTCGGCAGAACAACCGTCCCCTCAAATGGTGAGTGTAGGGTATTGACCAGCGTTATTGCGTTATCGTCCGGGTTGAACAGGTCGCCGCTAACTTCCGCCAGCAACCGATCACACTTTTCAAGTGCTTCGCGGTACTCCACGTGCGCGACGCGATAGACCCGCCAGATACTGGAGCCAGGAATGATGTCATGGAACTGATTGAGCAGAACAGCTTTCCAGATCTCCTCGATCTGAGCCTGCGGGTACTTCTCGACTGGTAGACATGAGCTGAGCATCTCCAACGCCCGAAGTTTCTGCTCTAGCTTCCGGTTGGCCCATTTCATGAACGCTTGCGTTGTCAATGTCCCGCGATGCAACTCGAGATACAGTTCGCCGACCCAAGTCGGCACCTGATCTCTATAGGCGGCCAGTCGGTCGAAGAAATCTCGCGCGTTCCCAAAACTGATCTTGGGAGCGCCCTCCAGATCCGCCTGACGGCGCCCCATCTCAATATGCTCATCTTTTGGTCCACCGCCGCCGTCCCCTACACCAAAGAGTGAGATGAACTCATCGATATACTCTTTTTCCTTAAAACTCTCCTGGGCGGCATACAACGACTCGGATGCCAACTGACTGTTATACGTGTTCTCCGGCGGGAAATGACTGAGCACCACGCTCCCATCGATCCCCTGCCAGTTGAACGTGTGGTACGGGAAATCGTTGATCTGACTCCAGGACATCTTTTGCGTCAGGAAGAACTCGATCCCACTTTTCCGGAGCAACTGCGGCAGCGCCGCGGAATACCCGAAGACGTCCGGCAACCAGAGATTGTTGACATCAACGCCAAACTCGTTCCTGAAGAAGTTCTTGCCGTGCAGCAATTGGCGGATCAGCGACTCGCCACTGGTGACATTACAGTCCGACTCCACCCACATCCCGCCTTGAAGCTCCCATCGACCCGCTTTCACTGCGGCCTTGATTCGTTCATACAGCGCTGGATAATGCTCTTTGACAAACGCGTAGTGCTGCGGCTGCGACGCTCCAAAGACGTACTCGGGATATCGTTCAATCAGTTCAAGCTGTGTCGCGAATGTCCGCGCGCACTTGCGGATCGTCTCTCTGACCGGCCAGAGCCAAGCGGTGTCGATATGCGCGTGTCCGACTGCCGTTACCGCGAGCGCGGAAGCTGTCGCCGGTTTCTCCAACTCAGGAGCGATCATATCCCGGAAGACTCGAGGATCATCGCCGCTCATGGCGTACGCGTTCAAACCTTCGGTACAGGCTCGGATAATCCGCGCCCGGCGCACGCTCTTCTCCGGAAGGCTCTTGATCAATCCAAGTAAGACTCGAAGATCCAGCGTGAGATGCCAGAGTTCGGTATCGAATATACCAAGTCGGATGCAATTGGCCCGCGCGTCGTATTGACCGTATCGATTGCTCGCGTCTGGCCCGGGATCAAGATCGCAGAACATGCCGAATAATCCGTTGGCCGCGGCTTCTACCCACAATTCGATGCGTTCCCCACCCGAGGCACTTTCAGACAGTCGAACAACATCCCGCCCGAACTCGGTCTCGAATACCGAGCCATTCGTAATTCCTTGCAGGATCTTACCGTTCGGCAGAAAGACCAGCCCTTCTCCGCCGAGATCTATCTGCGCTACAATCGGTTTTCCACGATAGGAATCCGGCAGGTCACCGGTCAACCGGAACCATGCACTCTCCCAAGTTTTCCCCCAGACCTCGCCAACCTCTATCGAACTGTAGGCGAGTTTTGTCCGATGTTCAAAACCGACCGGTTCCGATGACCGCGCGAACGATGCTTCCAGCGGCACCGTTTCTTTGACGATCGCTTTCATGGCGCGACGGTTGAATTGTTCGATGCGTCGTATCGCTATGAGAGTCTCTTTCTGATTCACAACATCACTCCACGGAACCGGAAGTTGGACCAGCGTCATGCGCCTTCGTCACGAATCCATCGTCGCGATGGTCGCGCTCCGATATTTGCAGCTTCCTGTTCATGCGTCGCAGATCGCGAAAGCCGCCCAACAGGAACCAAACGATTATCACCGCCGAGACAACGATATGCAGTGTCAGGTAGACGCGCCAGAAGAGCAACCAGGATTCATCGCTGACCTCATGCGTCAGGTTGTAAATCGTCCCCACGATGAACGTAAGCACCCAGCCGCCGGTCCAGACGTAATTCAGAATGTATATGATCTTGTCACCGCGCGTGAACTCCTTCCCCATCCCAAGCATGGCCCACCCCTTGGACGGCGCTTCATCGACGATAGTCATTTCACCCGCAATCGCGTACTTGCCGCGATGCAACAGCTTGTCGAAGTCATACTCTTCACGCTTTCCGAGCAGCGACACACCGACATACATTACCGATGCCCCCACCATACTTATTCCCCAGAACCACTGACCATTGATCGGGAAGTCTGGATAGATCTGATGCAGGATGATCCCCGCGACCGCTATACCCGAGCCGGTTATCATGGCCGCCCAGGCCGCGGTGGTGGTCCCTCGCTTCCAGTACAGACCACCGATGATAATGGCACCGGAGCCGCCGGCGAAGATCGCGCCCGTGATAGCAAAGAACAGGAAGATATATTCCGATTGTTTAAAGATCAGGCTGAACAGAAAGGCGAAAAGTCCGACCGATACGATCGCCCAGCGCAGAATGCGCAGATGCTGCTTTGGTTCGAACGGACGCTTGCGTAGCGGCATGAGCACATCTTGTACCAAAATGCTCCCCCACGAATGCATGTAGGCGTCAAGTGTACTGATACTGGCGGCCAGCATCATAGCGGCGAAGAGACCCATCAGTCCGCGTGGCAGCAGGTGCGTTAGCACTAACGGCACCTTTAACTGGCTCTGTACCGCTTCTCCCTCGATCCCCGATAATGTAGTCGAGACGGCTCCCGCCACACCGGCGAAGTCCGGATGATTCAGCACCGTGTACGCGATGATCGGAATGAAAAGGAACATGATCGACATCGGCAGATTCCGTAGTGAGGTCAGCACATTGGCCATCTTCGCTTCATGCGCGTTCTTCGCCGACGAATTGTACGCTTGAGTCCCCTGCCAGGACATTGTCCCATAGATCACGCCGATAATACCGACCAGGAAATACCAGAAGTTGAAATCCTGCACCTGGCTCGTCTTGAACGGATTGATGAGCGAGGCGTTCTCAGGCGCGGCTGATAAAGCCTGCTCAATATGGCCCCAATCAAAAGAAACAAAGAAATACAGAACAAGCATCACGAATACGCCATAGACCAGCACTCCCTGAAAGAAGTCCGCGTATATGACGGAGACCTGCCCGCCGCCCAGAACGAAGTAGAGTGATATGCCCAGCAGGAACGCCATCAAAAGTGGGAACATGCCGACATCAAACCCGAGAATTGAGACAGTTTCCGGCAATCCGCAGAAGTACATGAAGAAGCGCGCTTCAACCGCCGGGAAGATACCGAAATTCACGATCCCCGACAGAAAGGCGATCATGCCGGTGAAGATCCTGAATTCCCGGCTATACCGTACTTCGAAATATTGCGCCAGCGTCAACGACCGGGTCTGCCGAAATCGATAAATGACCCAACCGGACACGGTGATCACCAAAACAACGAGTGCGGTGGTCATTCCCCACCAGGTCAGCGAAAACCCGGCGATCAGATTCATCTCAAGGTTTCCGACCACAGTGATCGCGCCGATCCCCGCGGCCCCGCTGGCGACGCACAGCACATAGCGACCCGCCGAACGACCCGCCGAGAGAAAATCCGCCACGCTCTTCATCACTCGTCGTCCGGCTTCGACCGATAGGATCATTAATCCCAGTGAGACAATAACGATGGTCCAGTCAAGTATACCAAGATTCATGTTCTCTCCAGAAGAGCGTCGCTCAGATCAATCGACACTCATTGCTCCGTGACGATCCGGCCGTCCTCGCTTATGCGTAATCGAAGTGTTCCCTCGTTGCTGCGAAGGGAAGCGTCGAATGAATCCGAGGTGATCTCAATGGTCGGTGGCCACACGAAGCCATTGACCGAACCCACCTTGAGTTCGAGTTCATCGAGATCGGTGCTGTACCTATGATGTTCACTGAGATGATTTCGTTGCGCGTAGTATATCTGCCGCAGTACCCACCGTGCGGAATCAAGCGGGTCCGCATTAAATGCAAATTCCACTCCGCCGACCGCCGAGTCGGAGAATTGGACATTCCCCCACATCTCGGGGTAATGCATCGCGATCAGTCCTTGCGGAGACCAGACCCAATTATCCTCGGGGAGTGATTTTCCGGTTGCGGGATCTGTTTCTTTGACATATGCCCCATTCCGGACAACCGTCTTCCACTCGACGCGTGAGAAATTGACTTTCCACTGGTCGCCATCCTTTGGAGGGCTGGGACGGTGCGCACATTCGGCCAGTACTTTCCACGGGATCGCGATTTCAACTGTCCATCCCGAATCGATATCTCCTGGATGGTTGAGTGTACCCTGAATAGCGATCGCCGTCTTCAGGCCCTGTATGTCCCATGCGTTGACCGCGGGACCGCCATCGCGATACGGCTTGAGGAGCAATAGATCCCAAACTGTATTCAGGGCGTTGATCTCTAGTTCATAGTATTCGTGCGTGTCCATGTCAGGGTCGATAAAGACCTCGAAGTCATTGTCATGGTAGATCACCGCGTCCCGCTCTGTCAGCTTTCCCCAGACATCAGGCTCCTTCAGTTCGGCGCAGATGTAGAAATAGGTAGTATCCCAGAGCATCTTCGCGCGTGTCTCGAAACGCGGTGCCGGTTTCAGCGATCCTTCAATATCCGTAAAAAACTCTGTCCATGGAGCGGTCTGCCACGCGGCGTCAGATAGTTCTCCGTCGACCACGATCGCGTTTGTGGTGCGATAGCAGACATACTGTCGCGGCTCGTACGGAATCCCCGGAAGTGGCATCAAATCGATGGAGAGAGCAGAACCACCAATCACGAGAACAAGCGTCGCCCACATTGCAGTCAGCCGGCTATTCATTCATCGCCTCCAGCAGTTCCTTGACGGTGGTCGTTGCCAGTCCGATACTGGTATCCGCGGCGCCGTAGTACACGAGCAGTTCGGTACCATCGTCCACAAATCCATCTGTGCCGACCGCTCGTGTCACCAATCCCGAGGGAAAGACGATGTTCGGCACCTGGCCGACCAGTTCATACATCTCACGCGGTTCAAGAATATTGCACCGGCTCCGTCTCAGGACATGTGCTGGATTCTGCAGATCGTGCAGGGATACTCCCGCCTGGTAAATGTTACTCGCCGCAAAATGAGTCGCCACGCCGTGATAAATATGCAACCATCCATGTCTCGTCTTCAGCGGCGGCGGACCCGAACCTATCAGTTCATCCCAATAGTGGAACCGCCCTTTCATCACCGTCGCCTGGGACGTCCACTTGGACAGATCGTCTGACAGAGCCAGTTCTATCTCACTGCCGGTGGCGACGCCACCGTTGAGGGCCGTCTGATTCGGTCGATAGAACATCGCGTATGCTCCACCAATTTTCTCCGGAAAGAGTACGGCGTTGCGGGCATCTCCTTCAAGCATCACGCCCAAAAACTCAAAACTCTGGAAGTCATCGGTTCGGGCGAGTCCAATCCTGCAGCCGCTGTCTGTGTCCAGTGCGAGTGTGAGATAGCACAGATCCCCGATCTTCGTGATTCTCGGGTCATAAACATGATATATCTGGTATGGTAGCTTTTCGATCCCTCGAAATTGAATCGGCCGGTCGGCGATGGAGAATTGAATACCGTCATGGCTGAAGGCCGGCAGCAGATGGGTTTGCCGTCCGCGATCCTGCACTCGCAGGATGAGAACTATCTGATCATTCCAGAAAACAGCGCCGGGATTGAAAACGGATGATACATCCACCAGGTGTGGTCGGATCGCGGGAATATCCGAACGGCTGATCAGAGGGTTTGCGGGGTGACGCTTCATCTAGTTCATAGGATCTCGGTCACAATCGCGGCTACATGCTGGTAGGATAGACCAGAGCCGCTCATTCGACAAGGGCTTTTTTCGGCTCTCCTGGCTGCTCACCTCTAAATCACGACTTGCCCTGATATCAGGGAGTTGCTTATCCTGTATGGAATCGGCAATCGATTTTTCCAGACCCGCGACCTCCCGGAGGAAAACGTGACAGACCGCAACACTCTCGCTCCTGCCATTTCACTCGTCGGCCTGGCATACCTCGCTTTGGCGCTATTCGCATCCGCTTTGTGCGCGGCAGAGCCGGAAACTCCAACTGAAACGGAGACTGACCCTGCCGTGCTTCAAAAACTGGAGTGGTTCCAGGATCAGAAATTCGGCCTCCTGATGCATTGGGGAACCTACAGCCAGTGGCAGATCGTCGAAAGCTGGTCGCTCTGCCCCGAGGATGAAAACTGGTGCGAACGTCGCGGCGAGAAGGCGCAAGACTACTTTGAATACAAGCGCGCCTATGAAAACCTGCAGACTACCTTTAACCCGGTGAGATTTGATCCCGACTCCTGGGCTGCCGCCGCCAAGGAAGCCGGCATGAAGTACGTCATTTTCACGACCAAGCATCACGATGGTTTCTGCATGTTCGACACCAGGGAAACCGACTACAAGGTCACGTCCGAGAAATGTCCTTTCAGCGCCAACCCGCGGGCCAATGTTGCCAAGGAGATATTCTCTGCCTTCCGCGCTCAGGGGTTCGGAGTCGGCGCCTACTTCTCCAAACCGGATTGGCACAACCCCGACTACTGGTGGCCGTATTTCCCGCCGTTCGACCGGAATGTCAATTATGACATCAAGCGCTATCCCGCGAAGTGGGAATCTTTCAAGAAATTCACGGCTAATCAGATAAGAGAGCTGATGACTGATTACGGCGCTATCGACATTCTCTGGCTCGATGGCGGCTGGGTGCAGCCAATGACCCCGACCTCACCGCGTTGGGGAAAAGTCCCCTGCGACCAGAATATCGATATGCCGGCAATTGCCGCTATGGCTCGCTCGCTTCAGCCGGGGCTGATCATTGTTGACCGCGCGGTCGAAGGTCGGTACCAGAATTACCGTACGCCTGAGCAGGAGATACCGGACACCGCGCTGAATTACATCTGGGAAACTTGCATGACCATGGCCACCTCCTGGAGCTATGTCTCGACCGACACGTACAAACCAACTCGACAACTGATCCATCTCCTGGTAGACATCGTGGCCAAAGGGGGAAACCTGCTTCTGAATATTGATCCGAGCCCTGAGGGAGAACTTCCCCCGGTGTCGCTGGAGCGTCTCAAAGAGATCGGTGCATGGATGCGCGTGAATGGCGAGGCGATCTACAATACGCGCGCTATTGCGCCTTACAAGGAAGGGAATATCTGTTTCACCCGGCTCTCCGATGGTCGCGTCAACGCGATCTATCTCGCTGACGACAACGGGACTCAACCGCCAAAGACAATTACGATATCCGCCTTTACTCCCAAAGTTGGCAGTAAGGTCACGATGCTCGGTCTCTCAGATCCTATTACATGGGAAGCGGCTAACAACGGATTTGTGGTTCACCTACCCGACTCAGTGCGGGCCAATCCCCCCTGCGAGCACGCCTGGTGTCTCACATTTGAAATAGAGTGAGTCAGATGCGACCTTATAGAGTGACTGTTCTCCTCTCGAAGCTCCTCATACTGTCCGCATTGGTGTCGATGGTCGCGGCAGAAACGGCCACATCAGACAGTGGCTCTAATCCCATGCAACTAGTTGTCGACGGAAAGAGCGAGTATGTGCTGTGCGTCCCGAAGGACCCACCACCCGTGCTCCTTAAGTGCGCTGATACTCTTCAGAAGTATGTACGCGAGATATCTGCGGCATCCATTCCAATCTTGAACGGCTCTCCCAAAGCCGGCAAACGGGTGCAGTTGGAGCTCGGCGCGAGTGAAGACTCAACGATTGATATCGCCGCTCTGCACAATGACGGATTCATCATCCGCACCCACGGAGATGATTTGTTCTTCACTGCAGCAACAGCCTTTGGCCTGCAGAATGCAGTCTATACGTTTCTCGAGTCGTATCTGGGGTGTCGCATTTACAGCTCGACTGAACGGTTCATACCCACGAGAACGAATATAACCCTTCCCGTTGTCTGCGACCGACAGGTCTCCGCGATCACCTTTCGGATGCAGAATATCCACGACTCTACCTACACCACCTGGCACAAACTCAACACGTATGACGATTTCGGGCTGTTCGTCCATACCTTCCACTTGCTGGTTCCACCATCCAGGTATTTCGCGGAGCACCCCGAGTACTTTTCAATGCTCAAAGGAAATCGCACTCCTGATGGCCAGCTCTGCCTCACCAACCCCGATGTTCTCCGCATTGTGTGCGATGAGCTACGCGCGCGCATGCAAGCCAAGCCACAGGTGACCTTTTGGTCTGTTTCCCAGAACGATACTTATGTGCCATGCGAGTGTGATGCCTGCCGAGCCATCGACAGCGTAGAGGGGTCTCCCTCCGGGTCTATTCTCGCGTTCGTCAATAAGGTAGCCGAACAGTTCCCTGACAAAACGATCTCAACTCTCGCCTATCAATACTCACGCTCCGCCCCGCGTACTATCAAGCCACAGCCGAACGTCAATATCATGCTTTGCAGTATCGAGTGTAACCGCAGCAAGCCACTGGCGGAGGATCCCTCCAGCGCGTCCTTTGTGAAGGATGTCGAGGATTGGAGCAGACTCACTAACAACATCTTCCTATGGGATTACGTCATCGATTTCCGCCATCTGTTGAGTCCTTTCCCCAACCTGCACGTGTTGCAGCCGAATATCCAATTCTTCGTCCGTAACGGCATCACCACTGTGTTCGAGCAGGGGCTATCCGGATTTGGTGGGGAGTTCTCCGAACTCCGTAACTATCTCATCTCCAAACTTCTGTGGAATCCCAATCTGAATATTGATTCAGTGATGCAGGACTTTCTGACGAGCTACTACGGCCCCGGCGCGCCGTATATTCGGCAGTATATTGATACCATGCATGCGACACTGCGCAACTCCGGTGAGGGGCTGGACATTTATGGTTATCCGGTGCGCTCCGCACATGGCTACCTCTCGCTCTCGATGCTCGAAACTTACAGTCAGGTTCTCGATGAAGCCGAAACTGCCGTCGCCGGGAGTACCGAGTATCTCGCCCGAGTCAGAACCGCCCGATTGCCGGTGCAGTATGTCATGCTGGAACAGGCGAAAGTAGCCGGTACAGGTGAACAGGGTTGCTTTTTTCAGAGTCCGGATGGCACATTGCATGTACGACCTGAGATAGATTCATTGCTTAGCCTTTTCGTGGAGCACTGCAAAG
>CAYNIJ010000017.1:0-62385 GCA_964397415.1 uncultured Ignavibacteriales bacterium
AGAGACGGCAGTGCGATTCGGGGATCCCATGCTCGCCGCACCAATCGTTGGCCTCTTTGAATTGCGCCTCCAGCGAGGGATTGCAGAGCGTGCAGACCGATTCCGGCACTCGATGTTCTGCGCACCAGTCTGCGGTAGTGGGCGCGGCGCCGTGGCCGTGGCCATCATCGGCGGAATGCTCGGTGACAGTCTCGGTGGCTTCCGTCTGGCCGTGCTCATCGTCAGAGAAGAGCGCCGGTCCGCCCAGACCGAGCGCGACACCAACCACTAGAATTATTATGTAGAGAATCCAGCTTTTCATACCTGGAACACCTCAGAGAAATAGGTTAATGACAGACCGATAAAGGTCTGCATGCATTTTGGTAAATCGAAACGAGGTGTCAGGAAAGTCGAGGGGGGAGATCCGGCAACATCACAAATCCAGAAGCGGTCTGCGTGTTCATCAATTCGATTCGGGTATCGGCTGTCCGATGATGATTCGCGAATTGAATATCGGCTACGGGCAACGCGGAAAAACCAAGACTGCAGGAGCAATGATAATAGCAATCCGCGCAGGGGAGATCACAACAATCATCCCCTTCGGCACAGAATTCTTCCTGCGGCAGAACCATGGGGACCGCCAGCAGAATGATTATGAAGAGCGAAAGTAGTGCTTTAGCCATTGGTGCCTTCTTATACTGATAAGATACAATATCGGTCCCAAATGGCAAGGCTAAAGCGGAACCGGCGGCCGACTGGTAATACCATGTCGGCCAATCGGTTATTTGTGCTTATACAGCTTCCGGACTGACATATGGATCTTCTTCCACCGGGCCTTCTCCTCCAGCGCAGCGCGGATATCCTGCTTGCGATGAAGGTATTTCAGCTCTTTCTGAAGTTTCTCATATGACTCCCATCGCCCAGCAGGCAGTCGCCCATCGGCCAGCGCGGATTGAACCGCGCAGTCCGGTTCAGTCGTATGACGACAATCCGAGAATCGACACTGTGCCGCCAACCGCGCGACATCGTCAAACGATTCATCCAGACTGGCATCATCTGCCCAGAGTTCAACCTGCTTCATCCCCGGCGTATCGATCACCAGCGCTCTGGACGGCAGTTGAATCAACTCCCGCCAAGTGGTGGTGTGACGGCCGCGGCCATCCTCTTTGAGTTCGCGCGTCAGCAATTTCTCTTCGCCCAACAGCGCGTTGATCAAAGTGGATTTTCCCGCGCCCGAGGATCCAAACAGTGCGACTGTTTTCCCCGGCTCGAGATATGGCGCAAGCTGCTCCATGCCGTCATCGGTCAGAGCCGAGATAGCATGTACTGGCGCGCCAAGCGCGACCGCATCAACCTCCGCCATCGCCGATTCGATATCCTGCGCAACATCGGTTTTGGTCAGCAGTATCACCGGCGAGGCTCCCGACTCCCAGGTGAGAGTCAGGTATCGCTCGATCCTCCGCGGATTGAAGTCCCGCCCGAGATCCATCACCAGAAACGCGGTGTCGACATTGGCGGCGACAACCTGTTCTTCGGTCGTCGGGCCGGTGACACCGCGACTGAAGATCGACTTTCTCGGAAGGACCGCCTGGATCAGCGCGATATCGGATTGCGGTGGTATTTCCACGGCGACCCAGTCGCCGACCGCTGGGAAATCCCGGCGCGAGCGTGCCTGGTGACGGAATTTCCCCGTCACTTCGGCGCGCATCTCGCCGGAGTCCGTGATTATCTGATACCGCTCGCGGTCTTCGCGGGCGACGCGGGCCGGCTGATAGCCGGCTTCGCGATATTGGCGGAAGCTCTCATTAAAAGTATCGCTCCAGCCGTAGGATTCTATACTCATGTTTCTTTTCCTGCTTTGTGGGTCCCGGAATTCCGTTCGCCAGCAGATCGCGCAGTTTCAGTTTCGGGCGATCTGTATGTTCTTCCGGCGGACGAAGCTCCTCTAACTGTTTCGTCAAATCGGCAGTCATGTCAGACATGGCTGTTCCTTTCGTACATGCAAAGGTTGGAATCGCGGCGAAAGAGAAAAATACGTTCGCGCGACGGTGAGATACGCCTCGGCCGTTATGCCAATAAAAAAGCCGTCATCCGACGGCCGCTAGTGCAGGGGGAAATCTACAATTGCTAGCGACAGGCCAGACCGAGGCGCACCGGTGCACTCTTCGATGATCTTTGCATATGTACGCCTCCTTTCTGAACTGGTAGCTTCGTGTTCGTTTTTGTTATCGGTCTACTATACGACCACCTTAAGATAGGGTTTCAAGAAAATTTGTCAAGGCGGAAGTATTTCCGTTGGGCGGGTCAGTCGCCCCGAGCGGAGCCTATCCTAAACTTGATTCAGGGACGAGGGGCGAACCCGCCTGTCCCCGGTTTTTTGAATAGACAATTTGGACACGGGTATCCTATATATAGGGAGGAGTGAGGAAGAACTTATTGGGAGCGACACATCATGACTCCAGTTCAATATAGAAAACTTGCCTGCATCTGCCTGCTCGCGGTCCTTGTTGCAGGCTGTGCTTATGCGCCGAGTCGTCGGCTGGTGCGCGATCCGTTGACTCCACCTGTGCAGGTTGCCGGCTGGAGAATCATACCCGATATCTGTGACTTTGAGAATGTCGATGGGGTTGATACTTCCAGATGGGACTTTAGAGTGGGGCTTCGAACAGAAATCCCGCGCCCAAAGATAATTGACTCTACTGCGCTGATGACGGCGCTGCAAATTGACTCGTTGGAAGTGCTATTAGAAGATGGCACACGACTAGCGCTGGCTCGACACATAGCTGTTTACGTTTCAAATAAATCGCATCCGGAGATCGTACGGGTTTACAATTTTGGTAATCGTCGCCTCGATTTCCTGCCCGGCACACAAAGGTCCACCATTAGATTTTCCGTACGTGTCCAGAAAGCGTATCATCGGTTTGAAGATGTCGACAAGGGGATCTGGGGCGATGATTTCATAGTTGATTCTACCCTGCCCGAAGAGACCGCGCAGGTTACCATACCGCTAGTGCTGAGAGAGAAAGCGGGAGCGAATGGGCCGGAGGACTGAAGTTTGCTTGGTTTTGACCGCGGCGTTTGTAGGGGTTTGGGACAAGTCTGGGTCCCAGCTTTCGCTGGGAAGAGGCACTAGGATGACAGATGTTAAAGGGTAAAAGGGAGCCTACACTAGCGCCGCGACCTTGAAGGCCTGCTTCACGCAGTCGTTCAGGCTGATTCCGTAATAGGCATTGTTCGCCAGGAAAAGTCCGCTGTTGCTCGCGAGTTCTGATTCAATCGACGTCATGATCTTTGAATGTCCGATCCGATATTGCGGGATCCCATACTTCCACCGGTATATTCTCACCAATTCAGGTTCACCATCGATGCCAATCACGTCGCCAAGATCCTTCTTCACTGCGGCAAGCAGGTCATCATCGGAGAGGTTGATCGAATCATGGTCACCATCGCCGCCGACCATCGTCCGGAACTGGATCTTTCCTTCCGGCGCGCGCTTGTCAAATATCGATGATGTCCAGATAGACCCGAGAATCCGCCGATTTTCCTTCGATGGGACCAGAAACCCAAACCCATCCATAGATCGCTTGATCTGCTTCGCATCGTATCCCATGCAGATAACGGATATGGGCGCGTATGGAATCTGCCGAAGTGAGTCGGTCAATTGCAGTGAGAGGTGCGAGACGATCTTCGCCGCTTGATACGATGGCGTGGCGAGTATCACCGCCCCGGCCTGTGCGGTTGAGCCATCCTCAAACGTGACGAGATAGCCGTTGCCATCCCGCTTGACATGCGCGACCGCACTTCCGGACGTAATGCAGTCGGCATATTTCTCATGAAAACGCTCGATGATTCTGTTCAACCCGCCATGAAACGAAGTGAGCCATCCACCGGGGCCGGAGGGCCCGCCTGATTTCTTTCCTTCGGCTTTTGCTTTCTTTGCTTTGGCGATCATCGCTTTGAACAGCGAGCCGTACTCATCCTCCATCTCCCGCATCGCCGGAAAGCAGGACTTGAGCGAAAGTTTGCTGGCCACTCCGCCGAACACGCCGGAGACCATCGGCTGGATCAGGTAATCCGCCGCCTCCTGACCAATGCGACGTTTCCCGAAATCGTAAATCGATTCATCGATACCATCGGGGCGTTTCGCCGCGAATGGTTCTTTGGCGAGCCGCAATTTCCCCGGCCAACTGAGAATATCGGACATCAGGAATTTGGGGGGAGACATCGGCACCGGACGGAGACGACCGCCGCGCAGGATGAATCGATTGCTGACATTCGGATTCGCCCGCTCTAGCTGGTCATTCAGTCCAAGCTCTTCGCACAACTGCAGAGTCAGTGGCTCGCGATCCAGGAATCCATTCGGTCCCCAGTCAAAGCTGTAACCGTCTATGATGTCAGTTCCGATCGTCCCACCCAGGCGTGAGTCAGCCTCGAACAGATGAACCGACTTGCTGGCTTTGCGCGTCCGGAGGAAATGCAGCGCGCTGAGGCCGGAGATCCCGCCACCGACAATGACAACATCATACTGCCGCATGCTGTGTCATCCTTTCGCGGACGATCCCGGCCAGCATTTCGGCGAAGGCCGGGTCATCATTAAACATCGGCATGCGGCGAATTCTCGCCGCATCCCGTGAGTCGAGCATCCCCGTCAGCTCGATATCTATTTCATACAGCGTCTCGATATGGTCGCAGACAAACGAGATCGGCACAATGAACAGTCCGCCTGTGCGCTCGGCGAGCAATCGCTTTGTTTCGGCAACAGTGTCCGGCCCAACCCATTGCACCGGACCGGTTCGACTCTGGAACGAGACGAAATACTCTCGCCCCGCCGCCGCGAGCGATGCTGTCCGCCTGGTCTGTTCGACATACGGGTCACCCTCATCCACAAATGTCTGCGGGATAGAATGAGCGGAGAAGAGGAGTGTTTCATCCGGACGGATATTCTTCGCGATATAAGTGCGGAGCAGTTCTATATAAGCGCGGTCATCATGGAAATCTTTCACGAAAATCGACTTGGCACCGGACAGCGACTTGAGCGCTTTGGCGGCTACCTCAAACGATGACCCCGTCGTTGCCTTGCAGTACTGCGGATACATCGGAATGAAGCAGAATCGCCGGAAACCGTCGGCGTATGCCTGGCGTATCGCCGCGTCGGTGTATGGATCGTAGTAGCGCATTCCGACATAGGCGCGGAATCCGGGTTGCTCCCGCTGGATTATTTTCTCCAGCATCAAGCGCTGTGATTCGGTCCACTTCAACAGGGGGGAGCCGCCGCCGATCAGGTCGTAGTGATGTTGTACCTTCTTCTTTCGGAGGCGCGATATCATCGCCCCAAACGGCTTCTGCAAAACCGCGCCGCCGGGAAGGCGGATGATCGAACGGTCGGAGAAGATATTATAGAGGAAGCGCTGCACCCCGGCGGTGGAGTCCGGACCGCCCATCGCCAGAAGGATCGCACAGCACTTGTCGGATGACACAGTCATTAGATCGTCCTTGAAAATGTCGGCGCCTTATCCGCCTGACTTCCGTTCAGGTAGGCATCGTAGGTCATGGCGATATTCCGCACAAATGTCCGCCCGACTGGAGTGATAGAGAGGCCATCAGCGGATTCCTTAATAAGATCATCATCGAAGAATATTCCGAGATTCTTGTGCTCGTCTCCGAAGTACTCGCTGTACTTCACGCCATGTTTTGCTAAAAGCTGGTCATAGTCCAGTTGGAAATTGCACATCAACTGCGTTATCAGATACTGCCTGATCAGATCATCCTGATTCAAATGCATGCCGCGATAGGTGGCAAAGCCTTTCTCCGCGACTGTCTGCTGATAACTGTCCAGCTTGCTCAAGTTCTGATAAAATGAGTTGTCGATATAGCCGATAGAGGACATCCCAAACCCGATCATCTCAGGCGAATGCTGCACCGTATATCCCATGAAATTACGGAACAGCCGCCCATCCGCCTGAGCGCGGGTTAATTCATCTTCGGGAAGCGCAAAGTGATCCATGCCGATCTGGCGATAGCCGGCCGCTGTGAATTTCTCAACCGCCGTCGCGAAGAGACGATACTTCACTTCGGTCGAGGGGAGATCTTCGGGAAGGATCTTCGACTGATGCGCCATAGAATTGGGAAGATAGGCGAACGAGTAGACCGCCAGACGGTCCGGTCGTAGGCGAATAGCTGTTTCAATAGTTTTGGTGAAGCCTTCAACCGTCTGTTTCGGCAGACCGTAGATCAGATCGAAATTGATCCCCTTGAAATCGAGTCGACGACAATGAGTCAGTAGATTCTCGATCATCTCGACGGGCTGGATCCGGCCGCATGCCTCCTGCACCTGGGGGTCGAAATCCTGTACTCCCATCGAAATGCGATTGAATCCGCTGGTTGCTAGGAACTCAAGTTGTTGGACAGTCGTGACGCGCGGATCGATCTCCATTGATTTCTCTGCGTCCGGGAGAAATTCGAAGCACTTTTCGAATTGGCGAAGCAACATCGCCATCCCCTGACAATCGAGGTAGGTCGGTGTGCCGCCGCCGAAATGAAGTTGGCTGATCTTGTTACGTTTGCCGAGCAACCGCGCCGTGTTGTCTATCTCATTGAGCAGCGTGTGAATGTAATCTTCCACGCGCTGCTGATTGTTCGTGATCACTGTGTTGCACCCGCAGTAGTAGCACCGACGCTGGCAGAACGGTATATGCGTGTATATCGCCAACGGTTCGTCAACCCGTGCCGAGGCATTCACCAGTGACTGATGATAATCTTTCGCGCCAATCTCGTTCGACCAGACCGGCACGGTCGGATAACTGGTATAGCGCGGACCCGGACGGTCATACTTTTTCAGCAGATCGACAGAAACGGTCGTGGCGGTGCTCTCGTGCGTCATGGTCAGCTCCTGTATCGGTGGACCGTCTCAACGACAGCCTCCACCGATGTCAGCGGTGTTTCCGGTTGGATCCCATGCCCGAGATTGAAGATCAGGTTGTCGTGTGAATCGAGGCTGTCGAGTATCTGCAGTGTCCGCTCGACCACCTTTTCGCGCGTATTGAATAGAACCGACGGATCAAGATTCCCCTGTACCGCCTTTCCCGGAAGAGCGGCGGCAACATCAGCGATATCCGCCCGATAGTCGACGCCGACCACGTCGCAGTCGACATCCTTAATGATATCCAGATACGGCGCGATATTGTTGACGAAGAAGACGCGCGGTACATGGTGCTGCTTCAGGCCGCGGAAGATCAGATTAGCCGGACGGGCCGACCAGTCATAGTAATCATCTTTCGATAGAATGCCGCCCCAGCTATCGAACAACTGAACCGCATGCGCGCCGGCATTGATCTGCATCGACAGATATTTGGTGACCACGGTCGAGAGAAGCATGATCAACTCTTCCGCGGCGGCCGGGTACTTGTGAAGGAACTGCTTCGGCTTGTCGAAGTTGTTCGACCCTTTCCCCTGGATCATGTAGCAGGCAAGTGTCCATGGCGAACCGGCAAAGCCGATAACCGGCGTCTCCGGCAATACCTTGCGAATCTCTGCGAATGCCTCGGCGACGAAGTGCAGGGATTTATCGACATCCACATCCTGCAGACGCTTCACATCGTCCGGGCCATTGATCGGATTCGCGAGCTTGGGGCCGCCATCCGGGAACGACACCTGCATCCCCATCGGTTCGAGGACTGTCAGGATATCGGAGAAGAGGATCGCGGCATCCAAACCAAACCGATGTACCGGCTGACGGACAACCTCCGCTATCAGGTTCGGCGATTTGCAGAGTTGTTCGAACGAGGTCCTTTCGCGGATAGCACGGTATTCGGAGAGATACCGCCCCGCTTGGCGCATGATCCAGACCGGGATCGTTCCCTTGTTCTCGCCGTAACAGGCATCAATAAAGCGGCTGTTCATCCCCATACGTGTGCTTCTTCCTTGACGGCCTCAGCCAGCGTTTCCGCGGCTTTGCTCAATTGTTCATCGGTATGCGCGGCCGAAAGGAAACAGACCTCATAGCCTGACGGCGGCAAATAAAGGCCCGCCTCCAGCACACCCGCGTGCATTCTATTATAATGTGCGATGCCGTCGGTCGAGATAGTGTGCGCAGCACGGGGGAGTTCTCTTTGGAAAACGATCCAGTAGATTGAAGCGACCCCGGCGATATTGACCGTGCTGCCGTGCAGTTTATTCATCATCTGTGAGACGAATCGTCGATTCCGTTCCTCGAGTTGCTCGTGGATTCGCCCATCCGCCAATTTCTTCAAGGTGGTCAAGCCTGCGACCATCGCGACCGGATTACCGGAAAGTGTACCTGCCTGATAGACCGGGCCGAGCGGCGACAACATATCCATAATATCTGCCCGCCCGCCAAACGCTCCAACCGGCATACCGCCACCAATGATCTTTC
Source organism: uncultured Ignavibacteriales bacterium (assembly GCA_964397415.1). Classification (GTDB taxonomy): domain Bacteria; phylum Zixibacteria; class MSB-5A5; order GN15; family FEB-12; genus FEB-12. The sequence goes on from CAYNIJ010000017.1 coordinate 8,372, forward strand.
CGTAGGTGACTAGGTCAGGGCGGATGCCGTAGTAGTTTGCCGCGCCGCCCATGCCGATCCGGAAGCCGGTAATGACCTCATCTAGTATTAACAGCGCGCCATGCTTTTCGGTCAGCGCGCGGAGGAGTCTCATATAATCATGTCGTTGAATCAACAGCCCGTTGTTGGCGGGAATCCCTTCTATAATGACGGCCGCCAAACGGTCGCCATGCTGCGCAAAGAAATTCTCCAGCGCGTCCTCGTCGTCAAGCGGAAGCACGGCTGTCTGCGCTGCGAACGAATCCGGTACGCCGGCCGAAGATGGATTGCCAAACGTCACCAACCCGCTACCGGCTTTCACGAGCAAGTAATCGCTGTGTCCATGGTAGCAGCCTTCGAATTTCAGGATCAGGTCGCGTTTGGTGAAACCGCGCGCGAGCCGGATCGCCGACATCACCGCCTCGGTCCCCGATGACACAAAGCGGATCTTTTCCACACAGTCGACATGGCTGACAATGAACTCAGCCAGCTGGTATTCCAATTCAGTCGTGGCGCCAAAGGTCATGCCGCGTTCGACCTGAATTTTCACCGCGTTCACAACGTCCGAGTCGCCATGTCCGAGGATCAAGGGCCCCCAGGAACAGCAAAAATCCAGGTACTTGTTGCCATCGACATCAAAGAGATTGGCGCCTTCGCCTCTGTCGATGAACCGCGGGATACCGCCAACGGACTTGAACGCTCGCACCGGCGAATTGACGCCGCCCGGTATTACTCGGCTTGCAAGTGTCAGAAGTTGCTGAGATCTTTCCGTTTTATGCATGCTGCCACCCGTTTTTCAGAATGTCGCGAAGATGGTACGTGAGAATGATGTTGGCTCCCGCCCGCTGTATTGCGGTCAGGTTCTCCAGCACCATTGCTTTTTCATCCGCAAGCCCAGCCTGCGCCAGCAATTTAACCATGGTGTATTCACCAGAGACGTTGTACGCGGCGACCGGCAGTCTGCTCTGCTGCCGAAAATCGGCGATAACGTCGAGATACGCCAACGCAGGCTTGACCATGACGATATCAGCGCCCTCTTCGTCATCCAGAGACAACTCGCGAAGCGCTTCCGTGCGGTTACGATAATCCATTTGATACCCTTTACGATCCCCTTTACCGGGGGCGGACTTGGCCGCCTCGCGGAATGGACCGTAATAGGCTGAAGCATACTTGGCCGTGTAGGCCATGATGAGAGTGTCGACGTAGCCGTTCCCTTCGAGATTGTCGCGGATCGCCACCACCCGGCCATCCATCATATCTGAAGGCGCGACACAATCAACTCCGGCCTGCGCTAGAGCAAGCGCCATATTGGCCAGAACATCGACGGAGGCATCATTATCGATCTCGCCATTTACCGTCACCCCGCAGTGGCCGGTATCGGTGTAGGCGCAGAGACAAACATCGGCGCCGACAAAAAGAGATGCGCCGAATTTCTGCTTCAATTCTTTTGCGGCCAAAATCACCGGGTTGGCGTCATCGTGCGCCGTGCATGCCATGATATCCTTGCGGTCGGTCACGCCGAACAGCATGATCTTGTTGATGCCAAGCTTCACATCGGCGCTGACTGATTCGACCAGCCGGTCGACCGACTCACGGTTTATCCCGGGGAGTCCCTTTATCTCCTCGCGGATCGACCGGCCATCGGTGACAAAGTACGGCTGTATCAAGCCGTGGGTCGTGAATGTTCTCTCCGCGACCAGTTCGCGGATGACGGGAGTGCGTCGAAGACGGCGCGGGCGATACATCTGCTCCATTAGAGATACTCCAGTATGGTGGTGATATCGGCATGCTTCATGGTGATGAAGCCAAACCATCCGTATTGATTCATCTGTGACGCGGTGGAGCGTCCGATCGCGATCGGACGGGCCACCGGCTTCCCATATTGAGCCGCGTATGAGTCGACAGTCGAGGGCGCGGTAAAGAGAATGAAATCCTGTTCCGTTAAACGGGCCACCGACTCGGTTGTCACCGCCTGCGCGACCGTTTCATAACAGCAGACGGCATGGTAGTTCACATTTTTTGCGGCGAACAACGCGGTCGGGTCATAGTTGACTTCGCGCCCGCGCGCATAGACCAGAATCTGCCCCGGCTGGAGCATTTTATCGGAGAACTCTTCAAAGAGAAGTTGCCCGTACGAATCGGACGGCATGAAACTGACTTGCAGTCCGTTCTGCGCTAATGCCGCCGCGGTTTTGAGGCCGACCGCCGCGAATTTGGTAGTTGGGGAGAGATGCATCCCCAGTTCATCCAGCCGGTGCAGAAACGAAGAGACACCGTTCGCGCTGGTGAAGAAGATCCAGTCGATGCGATCAATATTGAGACCGCTCGGCCAGTCGAACGCGACTTCATGAATGGAGATAAGCGGAAGCGGGACTACTTCGATTCCCTTGGCCGCCGCTTTGATCGCAAGCTCAGATAACTGGGCCGGTGGACGTGTGACTGCTAGGCGCGGCATGTCGGGGCACCTTGCAAAGCATCGTATGCTCTGCCTATCACATCGTCGACATCTGTCCCGGTAATGTCAGTACGATTTAGTCCAGTCCATTGGTCATTGTTGCGAGTACCAAGCACCGCATTCAGGCGGAGTTGGCCATCGCGCACTTCTGAAAAAACTCCCAGGGGGAGAGAGCACCCGGAATCAAATCTGGCAAGCAGCCCACGCTCCAGGTTGGCTTCGAGCATCGCGGCCGCGGAGCCAAGCTTGCTGATAACATTTTCGACTCTCGGGTCATTTGCGCGTATCTGTATCCCCAGTATTCCCTGCGCCGGAGCGGGGAGGAACTGTTCGGGATCAAGCTCGATCACGTGCAGGTCGGACAGATCTAGTTTCAATCGGGTCACACCGGCGGCGGCAAGCAGAATTGCGTCGTATTTCCCGTCGCGAAGTTTCTGCACACGGGTCGGGACATTGCCGCGAAGATCGGTGATAGTCAGCGATGGATTGTGATGCGCTATCTGCGCTTTGCGCCGCGCCGCGGAGGTTCCAATGATCCCACCTTTGCGCACCGGCAGCAGATTGTTTCCTTCGACTGAGCTCTTGCGGATCAACAACAGTTCTCGCCGATCCGCGCGATAACCGACCGAGCCAAGCTTTAGACCATCGGGCATGCTGGTCATAAGATCCTTGAGTGAATGCACCGCCAGGTCTATCTCGCGTGCCAGCAGAGCGTCCTCGAGTTCTTTGGTGAAGAACCCTTTCCCTTCCATCTGCTCGAAAGAGACGTTGTCAATTTTGTCACCGGCGGTTTTGATGATTCTTATATCTACCTCGCAGCCATGTTCATTCTCCAGAATGGAGCGAATGAAGTTGGCCTGAAAGAGAGCGAGATCGGAACCGCGGGAACCAATAATCAAACGGGTCATACCGCTTCCTTCCGAGTCGATGTCAACTCGGTGATGGTCAGTTCGGTCTGGGTCGACGCCAGTCGGTCAGACAACATCTTTACCGGCTGGAACGACGAGTGACCGATCAATTTGGTCACCAGCCGCTTGACCGCTTCGCGACCGGAGTCGTCGAGCGACGCAAGCTTGGTAGTGAACAAATCATCCAACGCCCGGTTGGCCAGCTCAAGCGATTCCTGGTAGGAATCATGGAAGATCGGCTTGAGCGTCAATTCGACTCGGTCGGCGAGATAACGATTGACCGCATCGCGCACGATCTCATTCGCTTTGCCGGCCTCGACAAATTTCTGCCGAAGGTTGCCGTTGCCGCGAGATTTGAGGTGCGGGATATCGATCAGAGTGACGCGGGGATCGGAGGTGAACTCCGCGGAAAAATCACGAGGGACCGCCAGGTCAATACAGACGACCGGGGTACCATTATTCGAGAGTCGATCGAGGAAATGCTTGTCAAAAACCGCTTCGGTAGCCGATGTAGCGGAGATGATCGCGTTGATCGGACCGGGGGTCTCGATGAATTGGTCAAACGAGACCGCCTGGCCGCCAAACTCCGCGGCGAGGGCTTCGGCCTTTTCAACTGTGCGATTCACAAACAACAGGCGGCTGACCGCGTGTTCGGTCAGATACTTGGCGATCTTCTGCGTCATTGGCCCTGCGCCAACAATGGCGACCAGCGGTGTGTCAATATTGGACAGGCGTTCCTGCAATTCGGAGGCGGCGAGGGAAGCCATCGAGAGAGCGCCTACGCCGAGATTGGTCTCGCGCTTCACGCGCTTGGCGACTACCAGCGCTTCATTGATCAGGCTGGAGGTTACCGTGCCGGCGATCCCGTACTCCAGCGCGTCCTGATGCGCCTGTTTGAGCTGTCCGGTGATCTGTGTTTCGCCAACTACGAGCGACTCAAGCGATGACGCCGTGCGGAACAAATGAAGAATCGCATCACGACCGGTGAAATGATAAAAGTCGTTCGGGAAAAAGCTGATCGCCCGTTGTGAACGGAAAAAGAAATCGATCAGCCGGTGCAACAACTTGCCGGGGGTGACTTTTCTGGAGGAAGCATAGAGGAACTCGACCCGGTTGCAGGTGGCGAGATAAACCAGTTCATCCACGCCCAAGACTTGCTTCAACCGTGCAATCTCAATCGCTCGGAGCTGACGGTCCACCGTCAAGCGCTCCAATAGCGGCATGTTTTGTTGCCAGATCGAAGTTCCGATGATTCCAAAGTTCATATCTATTTCCAGCCTCAGCCTTATTGTCGTCGTTCGTTGAGTCCAGATATAATAGAATATCTGTCCGGATTGTCATTTGATTGTCATCTTTGTGAAAAACAGAACAAAAAGGCGGATTTTATTGTCGATTCTATACCCAAGAGTGTGAGATTACTAATACATTGTCATACAGTATCATATGCAGTTGAAAGACGATTTCAATTAGCGGCTAATTGGTCAGTTACAGATGGTTAATGAATACAAAGATTGGTACATTTGTTTGAGTGGCTTGCCCTTGCCGTCGCAGTACTGACTCTCCTCTGAACCATTTACTCCTTATAGTCAAACGACTTAACAGACTCCACACCATCCCTCACGCGCTTCATTAATAGGGAAGTAATAGCGAGGTCGCCCCGCATCTGCCAACTGGTGCATTTACCACCCGATCTTCCTCGCAAATCATCTATCATCGAGTACAGATTAGTGTCGACGACCTACTGACAAATCTCCTTCGCTCCTTCTGCACTGCTGATAGTAGCCCGGATAGTCCACAGTTGGCAGAATCATGTTTGCGAGATTACCGTTCCCACATTACTTTATCAAAATATGGATAAATCAGCCCCTGCTCGGCAGTAGCCGACCACCCGCAAGGAGTTATCGCTATGGCGAAACATCATCCGACAGCTGTCAATGCTGATACCAAAGCCTCACAGGACGCCTACGAAAATTACGAACTCCCTATCGAAGGATTCAAAGGAACTCCTGAGGAGATCGAACGGCAATGGTATGAGCAGTGTTATGTCGGCCGTGGTGACACGGTCAAACAGCTCACTTGGCGGGCGATCATCATGGGTTGGGTCCTCGGCTCAGTACTCTCGTTGACGAACATCTACATTGGACTGAAAGCGGGATGGGGATTTGGTGTTGCCATCACTGCATGTATTCTCTCTTACGCGATCTGGACAGGCTTCTACAAAATGAGATTGGCCAAATCTCAGATGACGATCCTCGAAAACAACTGCATGCAATCATGCGCGAGCGCGGCGGGATATTCTACCGGCGGAACCTTGGTTTCGGCCTTCGCCGCCTACATTATGCTCAACGCTGAATCACTCCCTCTTGGACTGATGTTGGCCTGGGTCTTTTTCATCGCGGTGCTTGGTGTCACAATGGCCGTGCCGATGAAGCGTCAGATGATAAACCTCGAGCAACTCAGATTCCCCTCTGGAATCGCCGCGGCAGAAACGCTTCGCGCGCTGCACGCCAAAGGTCAGAAGGGAATGCGCGCCGCTCGCGCCCTCTCTATCTGGGGACTTTTGGCGGCTCTGAGCGCGTTGCTCTCCGACGGCCTTCGTCTGATCAGTTCAAACCTGGAGTCATTTCAGCTTTCGACCTTGGTGGGACGTTTTAATGCCTGGATCATTCCTGAAGCCTGGATCGGCCGAACTGTCACGTTTGTCTGGGATCCGGTCTTTATCGCCGCCGGCATGTTTGTCGGCATGCGCGTCGCGCTCAGTATGCTTCTGGGATCCATTCTCTGCTGGATGATCTTCATTCCGATTGTTCAGGCCAATGTCGCCGAAGCGAGCCAGCTGACTGGGTTCCGCTCACTCGTGCAGTGGTCCCTCTGGGGCGGTACCGCCTGCATGGTGACTTCCGGTATTCTCTCAGTCTTGTTCCAATGGAAAGCCGCGGTCCGCGCGTTCAAAGGCCTCGGCGATATGTTCTTCAAAAAGACCGGTGGAAAGCAGGATGAGATCGAGGCTATTGAAACGCCAGGCTCATGGTTCCTAATCGGCCAGATAGTCTCCTTGATCGCTCTGGCGATTCTCGGGCATATCACCTTCGACATGCCTTACTGGCAAAGTGCGATCGCTGTTGTGATGAGCTTCGCGCTGGCGCTCGTCGCTTGTCGCGTGACCGGTGAAACCGATACAACGCCTGTTGGCGCGATGGGGAAGATCACCCAATTGACCTTCGGCGTCCTCTCTCCGGGGAACATGAATGTCAATCTGATGGCCGCGAACATTACCGCTGGCTCGGCGACCTCGTCGGCTGACCTTTTGACCGACCTCAAGTCCGGCTATCTGCTCGGCGCTCATCCGCGCAAGCAGTTTATCGCGCAGTTCTCCGGTATCTTCATCGGGACATTGGTCACTGTTTTTGCGTTCCGCATCCTGGTACCGAATGCGTCTGTCCTTGGAACTGATCAATTCCCGGCGCCGGCAGCGCAGACATGGAAAGGTGTGGCCGAAGCAATGGCGCTTGGCCTGAGTAATATGCATCCGGTCAAGATCTGGTCGATTGTCATCGGCGGTCTGGTCGGCATTTTGCTTCCGGTTCTGTCACGTCTCTTCCCGAAAAATCAGTGGATCCCTTCGGCCGCCGGTATCGGTCTGGCCTGGGTTTTCCAGTGGTTCTACGGCTTGCTGTTCTTCATCGGTGCGGTCATTGGCTGGCTGTGGCAGAAGAAGAACGCGGAGCAGTGTGAAGAGTATCTCTTCCCGGTCGCGTCGGGCATCGTCGCCGGTGGCGCGTTGATGGGCGTTATCCTGGTATTCTGGGAATCCGGCGCCGAGATCATTAAGCAGTTCTTCGCGAACTGAACGTTCAGACAATCTTTCAAGAATACAAAGGGCGGTTCACTTGGACCGCCCTTCTGGTTGGCTCTCGATAATCCTCATTTGAGATAGATCACCGTGACGATCGCCGCGGCCAAGATCAAGATGGCGACCAGATAATTGACAATGGTCGCTGTTCGTTTCTTCGGCGGCTCTTCAAAATGATGTCGGACAGTCGACATACCGATCCCCTCAAAAAGCGGTTGGTTCAAATGGCGAGCTGATTTAAGGTCGGTCCGGCGGCGAGTGAAGGACCAATCAGACAATTTGCGTATGCGCCCACGTACTCGGCAACAAAAATCAGTGACCGATGCTGATTCTCACCTTCGTCACTCAGCCGGGCTGGCAGGAATCACCGGACTTTTATCCGATCTCACAAGGAACGCGAACAGGTAGAAGAGCGCGCCCAAAAGCAGCGCCACGCTAAATCCGAAATTGATCGCTATCAAAACGGCCAGCACAGAACCAAGCACCGAGGCGGCGCCATTGACCGCGAACCCCCAGTCGACAAGTGAGCCGATTCGTATTGCCCCTTTCGGAAAGGGCATTCCCATGAAGAATCCCAATGGCGCGATGAGCACGATCGCCAGCGCAATGCGCAACGCCAGTGGCCATCCACCCGCGGCGCCGATCAGGGTGCCAAAGACAAATGAATCCAGCAGAAGCCACCCTACAATGGCCAGAAAGACCACTTTGTCCGAAAACCGGCGCGCGAATCTGCTTCCGATCCCTGACGCAACCAGCAGTGTCAGTAGAACGGTGATGATACTATGTAGCGACGCGCCTATCAGCAGCGCGTACTTCTGGATCAGTACAACTTCCACCACCATAAAGCCGACGCCGATAGCAAAGAAATAGAGCCAGGGGCGGGCGGACAATTTTTCACCCGTGGTGAAGTAGGGAAGTAGATTGATCGGGAGAACCAGTATCACAACTATGGCCAGGATTATCAGCAGCGTCACTTTGGAAAGCGGAAATCCGCTGAACTCCGCGTAGTTGGAGACCTTCTTCATATTCTCAGAAGAGAGATTACGCCAGAGGCCAAGTTGCGCGACAAATGGACGGTTGTCGGAGACCGGTGACAGATCGATCTTAGCGGAGTCTGCGAGGTCTCTCCAGCCTTCAGTGATTATTCGCGCAATCTGATTGTTGGCCAGCGAATCATTGGCTGGGGGATATAGGAGATGAATCTGTTCAAATCGCTCCGCGGTCAGCGGACCAAGAGCGTAATAACGCAGTGAATCAGTGAGCGGGCGCTTCGACAAAAGCAATATCTTGCGCCGCATTTTCGGCAGATCATACACCGCGATATGCCGCGATGGATCAGTGATTCCGGTTGCCCCGCCGAGCGCGCCTTTGTTCTCCAGCGCGGCCAAAGCTTCTGAAACTAGGCGAGGTGTATACACCTGATGTTCCATCATCAGGAAGCCGCTGTCGGTGAGGGCATCCCAGTAATCCTCGAATGCTTCGGTCGTAAACAGATAATTCTCAGCCAATGCGAACGCGCCCGATGCCAGCGCCGCCCAGCTATTGGAGCTGAGCGAGAAGATGACATCAAACTTGTTCTCGAATCGCCGTACATACGAACGGGCATCCTCAGTCACAACCTTCACTCGAGGGTCTTTGTAGAGGTGACCAGTGAACTCCGCCACGGAAAGCATCCGAGTCGTGTCATAAATTGCTTTCGCGGAATCAACCTGCGCGCTGGTCCAACTGCTTTCCGGAACGAATGGAGCCTTATGGTAACCGGTCGTGTCGTCGTGCAACATCATCCAGTTGATATGCGGATTCACCTCGACCGCATGTACCTCGGTTGCCCCTTCCACCAGCGCCTGCAGTACATCCCCTCCGCCTCCCGCGCCGAGCGAGAGAAATCTGCATGAGTCAAACTGCTGGATCAGATACGAGACATCGATCCCCCATTCTACCGAATCAGGATTGATATCTTCCCACTTACCGTCGAAGCGGTGCACTGGTGAATTTGCGACATTGTCGATATTGAGCCCGCGATACTCCGGCCCAAACTCATACAGCTTGAGCTTCGAAGTGGCGTCCCAGTGAGTATAGATGATCGGCGCGGGTTCTTTGCGTTCGGCGGTGAGCCGCGCTTCACTTCCGGGCGCTACAAGCAGCACAGCGATTGCTACGGCCACCGGCAGTATTCTCATCCATCCCTGTGCCAACAGGAATGAGGCAACGAGAATCGGCAGCGCCACCAGCGCCGAAGCTACCGGTGTACCGAAAAGGTTCATCCCCCAGAGGGCGACTAGCAGTCCAAGTCCCGCTCCCAGAAGGTCAGCCATATAGAGATTCGGCATTTCGGCCGAGCGTCTCTTAAAGATCATTGCCAGCCCCATCCCGCCAAAGAAGAAGGCCGACATGAGAATCAAGACCGTCAGTATCAGTTTTCCCACCATCCCCCAACTTGAGAACAGCGCCGAAAAATCGAGCCCCAACTTGAACACCAGCGTCGGCCCTATCAAGGCACAGAGCCCGGAAAGCGCCAAATATAGGCTGAGAAGCGAATCCCGGTCGGCCGCCCTGCAAAGCCGAAGCATCAGGGCACCCAAACCAAGTCCCAGGATAGCAAGCGAAAGAACAAGGAAGGCAAAGGTATAGAAGAATTCAGCGGAGAAAATTCGTGTCCAGGTCAGTTCAAGGGGGAGAAGAGTCAGGGAGATAAGTCCGATCGAGAATAGAATACGGGTCATGGTCTCTCCGGTTGTCATACGGGTTGCGTACCCGGGCCACTTGTTAAGTACGTAACAACCCGTCAGGATGTTGTGGAGAAATTCATCCAATTTCGGCGCCCGAAAAATCGGTTGCCAGGCCAGTCCAACGGTATGAGATTACTGTCACGTCGGGCCGACCCAACAACCTTTTCATTTTCGAGGGCGATACCGTGAAGGTCAGTATCATTCAGTTTGCGCCGCATTTGGCCAATCTCGAGGCCACACTCAAAGACCTCGACCGGATCATGCCTCAGGTGGCCGACTCCGACCTGATCGTTCTGCCGGAACTCTGCAACTCCGGATACAATTTCACCTCTCAGGAACAGGCATGGGCAAGCTCTGAGACTGTTTCCGATGGCCGCTTTGTCTGCTATCTCCATGCCTTCGCCCGACAGCACGGCTGTGCCATTGTCAGCGGTCTGAATGAGCGCGACGGCGAATTTCTGTACAATTCCGCTGTCCTGGTAACCCGCGATGGCCCTATTGGCAAATATCGCAAACTACATCTCTATCTAAACGAGAAAGATTTTTTCCAGCCCGGTGATCTTGGCGCACCGCTGTTTGAGGTTAATGGCGTCAAGATCGGAATGCTCGTCTGTTTCGACTGGTGGTTCGCCGAGGTCTGGCGTCTCCTCGCCCTCAAAGGCGCGGATATTATCTGCCATCCTTCCAACCTGGTCATCCCCGGCAAATGCCAGCGCGCCGTGCCGATTCACGCCATGACCAACAAAGTTTGGGTGGTGACCGCCAACCGCATCGGCATGGAGGGTGATCTCTATTTCACCGGCCTCTCGGTGGTCTGCGATCCCAAAGGGAATGCCATGCTCACTGGTCCTGAGAGGGAAGAGGCGGTACTTACCATTGAGATCGATCCCTTTGAAGCCCGCAACAAACAGGTCAACTCCCGCAACGACCTCTTCGCTGACCGTCGACCGGATGTCTACGCGCCGATCATCTCTACTGACAAGGAAGTAAAGGGGTGACCAAATCACCGGTTGTGACCGCCATCTGTAAGGCAATCCGCAGGATCCCGCGCGGCAAAGTCGCGACATATGGACAGATCGCGGCGCTGGCCGGTAATCCGCGCGATCCGCGCTCGGTCGGATGGGTTCTGCATGGCTGCACCGAGTCTGAAAAACTTCCCTGGTTTCGTGTCATCAATCGCGAAGGCAAGATATCCCTTCCGCCCGGCGAAGGGTACGAACTGCAGCGTGCCCTTCTCGAAGGAGAGGGGATCACATTCGATTTCCGCGACCGCATCGATCTGAAGAAATTCCAGTGGCAACCCAGGCCTGTTCTCGCGAAGAAAGTCTCCGCCAAACGTCGCACGACTAAGTAGCGCCGTTCAGCGATTTCCATTACATTAGGCCGATGACGCAGTCCACTCAGCCAGTCTCACGCGCCAAACAGCTCTGGGCCGACACCGGCCTCTTCTACGCCGCCCTCATCTGGGGGACGACCTTTGTCATCGTGAAATCCGCGCTGTCTGGTGTTGATGCCGTCACCATGGTCGGCTACCGCTTTCTCATAGCCGGCTCTGTCCTGCTCGTCTACCTGTTGATAAAACGTCAGCCAATACTACCGAACTTCAAGCAGGGGCTGTTTCTGGCGGTCGTTCTCTGGACATTGTATGTCACCCAGACGATCGGCCTTAATTACACATCTGCTTCGAACTCGGGGTTTATCACCGGCCTGTTTGTCCTTTGGGTGCCGGTCTTTCTGGTGATGCTCTTCCGTCGCAAACCAACTGTGATGGAAATAGTCGCGTCGGTAATCTCACTCATCGGCCTCTGGGTCCTGACCGGCGGGTTGAAAGAAGTCAATATCGGCGACCTGTTGACGATCGTCGCGTCAATGGCGTACGCGCTTCACTTGCTTCTCTCCGACAAATACATGAAATCCGGCGTGGACCCGATCTCGATCAGTTGCCAGCAGTTCCTGCTGGTTGGCATCGGAAGTATCATCATGACCGCGCTGACCGGTCGGTCATTTGCGGTGACCAGCAATGCCGCCTGGTACGCCATACTCTTCCTCGCCCTATTTCCGACATTATCTGCCTTTGTTATTCAGATGTTTGCCCAACGCTACACTTCGCCGCTCCGTGTCTCGCTTATCTTCGCGCTCGAACCGGTTTTTGCGGCGATTGCCGCTTGGACGGTTGGCGGAGAGCAGTTTACGATGCACAGCGCGCTCGGCGGCGCCTGTATAGTCATCGGGCTCGCTTTGTCAGGTATCCAACTTCCGTCCGAAAAAGCGCGCGAGAGCTCTCCTCATTGACCTCGCCTGACACTTTCCGCTTGCAAACAGAGACAAACGACACTACGTTATTGATGGAGTGAGTGATCGTTCGAGGCTACTCTCGCCATGCTCGTCGGTCACCGTTGCCCCACTCCGTACTATCCGTCCATACTTCGATCGAACAAACCATATCGGGTCACGGGTTGTTGCTCGCGACCGGGGATGATTCAGCATTGCGAATCAAACCGCTTGCGAAGGTCGGTCCGGCGTTAGTGCGATGATGAGAAAAATCGTCTAAAGTTCTTATCCATAGTATGCACCGGCTTAAATCCGGGGCTCATCTCATGGAGGTGAAGACATGGTACGGCTTATCTTCTCCATCGGCGGATTTCTGGCGATCCTGTTACTAGCGACCTCATCGCTCGCGAATTCGCCTGTCGCGCCGGGAATGCCACCCGGCTCCGAACAAAACAACACGGCAACCTCCTGGAACGATATCAAACCGGGAGAGATCTACACACTCTACAACAACCATCTACCGGGCATGTTTGCGACAGTGACCATCGATTGGTCCTGGTCGCCCGCGTTTGGCGCCGCAGGTTCATGGATGCCCATGGGGGTGACTTCGCCGCCACCGTATCCGAGTTACTGGAACCCATCTCTCGGCGCGGCGCCGGGCGGCGGATTCATGATGGGCGGTACTGCCTTTGGTCCAGGTCAGCAGTTCACGCCTACCGGTAGCGCAGTCTATATGTCCGGAAGTCTCGGCGGCGGGGCGCCGTTCGGCGGACCTTTCCCGATCAGTGTCAGCCCCGCGGTCAACCAGTGGTGTGACTACACGAGCCTCTCCATCATTGACGTCCCCGCCATGCCCGCGCCATGGCTTGGCGAGGCTACCTACGCGTGGGTCGAATATCGAGATGGTGATGGTGACCCGAATGGCGACCTCAATTTCTTCAATGACCCCGGCGATCTTGCCGGTATCTGGTCTGCTTCCACCAATCTGCTTGCGGGGCCCTTCCCATATCCCGCGCTCACCGCTCCAGTTCCTATTCTGCCGTTTGTGCCAGCCTGGCGCATTCCGGCAGGACATAAGCCGGCCATCGATTTTGCCGGCCCTGCTGGAACTGGCATCCTCCCGCCGGGTGCGACTTACTGTGTATTCCGCGATGTCGGCGGCGGCAATATCATCATGACCTGGAACCCGACTCCCACCGGCGGTGCCCCATGGACACTTCCGGCGATCCTGATGGGTGGTATCATTCCGGTTCCGGCCGCGCTCGCTCCGGGAATCGAGGTCGCCAACACCGTCGACCTGGCGATTGACAAGGGGATTGCAGGTGGATGTCCGAATCGTGTTTACGTCGTCTGGGATGCCCCCGGTCCCGGTGGAGATATCGACATCTTTCTCGCCGTCAGTCCGGCCGGCGGCGCGCCCGGATCATTCCTCCCGCCGGTTCGTGTCAACCAGGACCCGATCGGCAATGGTCGCGATCAATGGGCACCGACCATTACCCTGGATCCTAATACCGGCGCGGTGATGATCTCGTACAATGACCGTCGCAATGACCCTGCCAACAACGCTGTCGAAGTCTGGTCCTCGGTCTCCCGCGATTGCGGCGCAACGTTCACTGATTGCATGGTCACCCGCGGCGGACCGTACCCCCCGGTCAGCACTATCCCGCGTCCGACCGGGCAGTATATTGGCTCATACTTTGATTCCGACTTCAGCCTGTTCAATCCATTTGGTGTTGCCTGGAACGATGGTCGCAACGGCGTGGATCAGGATGTTATGTTCGAGGCGCTCCTCGCGTGTGACACCGACAACGACGGCATTATCGATTCGCTCGACAACTGCGATCTCACGCCAAATCCCAACCAACTCAACGCCGATCTCGACACGCTTGGCGATGTCTGCGACAATTGCCCGACGGTCGCCAACAACAACCAGCTTGATTCCGATGGCGACACCTTCGGCGATGCCTGCGATAATTGCCCGACCATCATCAACCCGACCCAGTCCGACATTGATTTCGATGGTGTCGGTGATGCGTGTGACAATTGCGTCAAAGTGGCCAATCCACTGCAACAGGACGGTGACCTCGACGGGGTCGGTGATGCGTGCGACAATTGCCCGACAGTCGCCAATCCCACGCAGTCCGATGTCGATCTTGACCTGATCGGCGATCTCTGTGACAACTGTCCGAACAATTACAATCCGTTGCAGGAGGATACCGATGGCGACGGTATCGGTGATTCCTGTGACGTGGTCAGTTGTTGCGTGGGGACCACCGGCAATGTGAATGATGGTATAAACGAGACACCGGATCTCTCTGACCTGTCGCTGTTGATCAGTTACCTGACGATCACTCCGCGGCCGGTGCTCCCGTGTCCGCCGGAAGCGAATGTGAATACGGTCGGGTCGATCGATCTCTCCGATCTCTCGCTGCTGATCGCATACCTGACACAGACTCCGCGTCCGACCTTGCCCAATTGCCCGTAAGGAGATGTAGCCCGTCTCAATTCGGGTTTGCACACGGACGTGTGAACTGAAAGAGCCCCCGGATAACTCCGGGGGCTCTTGCTTTGTGCATACGTATTTCGTTATCTTACCACCGGTACACGAAAGCCCGGCGAGACATCACATGGTCACCGCCTGGCTTGATCCTTCTGTCAGGGAGACCCATCATGCGAAACCTTCGTCACCTCACCCTCGCTGTCGCTTTAGTCTGCGCATTCACTTCAAACGCCTTCGCGCAGACCGACACAACCAAAGACACATTGTCGGCGACCCAACATCTCACGCTCGAGGCCGGATCGCTCGACACGTTTGTTGTCTCCGCCATCGCCAATCAGTTCCTCAAAGCGGTGCCGGATCTCCCGTCTATCGAGCCGCGAGTCACCTATGTCAAC
The DNA here is from genome assembly GCA_964397415.1 of uncultured Ignavibacteriales bacterium. Lineage (GTDB taxonomy): Bacteria > Zixibacteria > MSB-5A5 > GN15 > FEB-12 > FEB-12. The sequence continues at coordinate 23,501 of CAYNIJ010000017.1, forward strand.
AAAGCAACCCGGTCATATATGTCTGAAGCGGAATACACCAAGGCATCTGATTCCGGAAAAGCCGGCTACGAAAAACGGGAACTCGGCGAAGAGTTCTACTATTACACCCGCTATGGTACGCCGCTAGCTTTCGCCCGCGCGCTCGACCTTGTTGGCATAGCCGGCCTTGCGACTCTCGATGGCTCCCGTATCGCCGATTACGGCTTCGGCTCTATCGGGCATCTCCGCCTGATGGCCTCTTGCGGCGCGCATGTCACCGGCATCGAGGTTGACCCGCTCCTCAAACTGCTCTACGCGCAACCCGCGGATAAGGGGTATATCGCTCGCGCGCGTGCGGCAGGCGAAGGGGCGCCGGGACAGATCACGCTCGCTTTCGGTTCATTCCCCGCCGACAGCGCGACGCGCGCCACGGTTGGCAGTGGCTACGATCTGTTCATCTCCAAGAATACGCTCAAGAATGGGTATATTCATCCGGAGCGTGAGGTTGACCCGCGCATGCTGGTGCAGTTGGGCGTCGATGATTCCACCTATGTGAAAACCATCTACGATCTGCTCAAGCCGGGTGGATTTTTTATGATCTACAATCTCCATCCGAAACTGAGCGGGCCGGACGAAAAGTATGTGCCGTGGTCCGATGGCCGCTGTCCGTTCACGCAGGAGCTGCTGGAAAAAACCGGCTTTACGGTGTTAGGGTATAACGTCGATGATACCGAACCTGCCCGCGAGATGGGGAAGCACTTCGGCTGGGACAAAGAGATGGATTACGCGAAGGACATGTACGGGCAGTACACGCTGGTGAGGAAGTGAGGGAAGTAATCGCCCAAACAAGCTTGTGGATCCTGAATCAAGTTCAGGATGAGGCGATGAGGAGGGGATGAGGCAATTTTGTAGGTCAGGCGCGGTCGACAAGCTTTGCGTTGTCGATTACCTGCGCGCCTGACATCTTGAGATTTCACTGGAAGATGTCAGGTCCGTCTATTTCCTCTGCTTCGCATCGGGGCGGACCTGACCTACAAGCTGGCAATTTCCCTCATCCGGCGCTCCGCGCCACCTTCTCCCAAAGGGAGAAGGGATTCCCCTCGCCCTTTGGGAGAGGGTGCCTCGAAGAGGCGGGAGAGGGTGATGCTTAGACTAACTACCTTACACCATCTACGCCACCGGGTAGCGCTTCTTGTGGCCGAGATAATACAGTATCGGGACCGCCACACGCGAGATTGCCAGCGAAGCTACCTCGCCCGCCATCAACGCGATCGCCAGACCCTGGAAGATCGGGTCGAACAGGATCACTCCCGCGCCGACAATCACCGCGCCAGCCGTGAGCAACATCGGACGGAACCGCACCGCGCCGGCATCGATCACCGCCTCCGCCAGCGGCATCCCTTCTTTCAGACGAAGTTCAATGAAATCGACCAGAATGATCGAGTTACGTATGACAATGCCCGCGCCAGCCATAAATCCGATCATCGAGGTCGCGGTGAAAAACGCCCCCATCGCGCCATGCGCCGGCATGATCCCGATAAGCGAGAACGGGATCGCCGCCATCACGACAATCGGCGTCAACAGTGATTGGAACCACCCGACCATCAGGATATAGATAAGGATGAGCACCGCGGCGAAGGCGATCCCCAGATCGCGGAAGACTTCGATCGTGATATGCCACTCACCATCCCACTTGAGCGCGGGCTCGAGAGTGGAGAACGGCATACTGGCGTTGAGAATCTGCAACTTGTTCTCCGACCCGCCATACTGGATCATCTCAAGATGTTCCAGCTTCTTGTTCATCTCCATAATGGCGTAAACCGGCGATTCGATCTCCCCGGCGACATCGCCGATGATATACGTCACCGGCATCAGGTTCTTGCGATAGATCGTTTTCTCGGCAACCGTATCGATCACCGTGACCAGTTCACGCAGTGGTACGAGTGGCGCATCTGCAGCTATTGCCGCTTGTAGTGTATTCGGCATGCGTATCTGCAGACCGAGGATATCCGATGCTGAAGTTTTCTGCGCGCGCGGAAGTTCCAGCATCAGCGCGACATCCTCGCGCTCGTTGTCGCGGTGCCCGATATCCACCTGGATTCCGCTGACCGCGAGCTTGACTGTTTGCGCGATCATCTCCGCGGTGATGCCATGAAGCGCGGCCTTCTCATGGTCAATCGTAAAGGTCAGTTTCCGCTGGTCGGCCTCTTCGTAGGCGTCGACATCGACAACACCCGGAGTCGATTTAAATATCTCCTCTACCTTGCGCGAGAGGGCGGTGCGAGTGGAATCGGTCGGGCCGTATATCTCGGCGACCAGAGTCTGCAATACCGGCGGACCGGGTGGGACCTCGGCGATCGCCACCGCGGCGTTATATTTCTTCGCGATATCATCCACACGCGGACGGACCCGCTTGGCGATATCATGCGATTGGTCGGACCGTTCGGATTTGCCGAGCAGATTGACCTGGATATCCGCCGAGTATGATCCGCGCCGCATGAAGTAATGTCGCACCAGACCGTTGAAATTGAAAGGTGACGCGGTGCCGGCGTAGATCTGGTAGTCGGTAACTTCAGATTCTCTGGCGATCGAGGAAGCAATCTCGCGTGAGGCCTGCACGGTCTCTTCGAGCGAACTTCCCTCCGGCATATTGATGATCACCTGGAATTCGTTCTTGTTGTCGAACGGAAGCATCTTGACCTGCACCCAGCCGATTGCGACAGTCCCCATGGCGGCGAACAACAGCACGGTTACTGTGCCTAAATAGATGGCGCGGGTTTTCGGCTTGGTGATCAACTTGGTCATCTGACGGCGATAGGCCCGGGTGGTCCAATCTTCATTGGTAATGTCGTGGGTGATATGCTCTTTCGCTTTTCCCCATTTGAGCACACGGACCGCCGCGCAGGGTGTGACGATAAACGCGACAACGAGGGAGAAGAGCATGGCGGCCGTCGCGCCGATCGGGATCGGCCGCATGTATGGCCCCATTAGTCCGCCGACAAATGCCATCGGCAGTACCGCGGCAATCACGGCCCAGGTGGCGAGAATGGTTGGGTTACCGACCTCGGAGACAGCATCGATCGCGATTTTCGCCCAGTGCCTGCCTTTGTTTTGCGCCAGATGCAAGTGACGGGTGATGTTCTCCACAACTACAATCGCGTCATCGACCAGAATACCGATCGAGAATATCAGCGCAAAGAGCGTGATACGATTGAGCGTAAATCCGGCAAGATAAAAGACGAGCAAGGTCAGGGCTAGTGTCGACGGTATCGCCAGCGCGACAATTATCGACTCGCGCCATCCCAACGCCAACATGATCAGCAGTGACACCGAAAAGACCGCGATCATCATATGGAAGAGCAGTTCGTTCGATTTTTCTTCAGCGGTCTCGCCGTAATGCCGGGTGATGGTCATCTCGACATTCGAGGGGATGACCTTGCCTTCGAGGAATTTCACTTTCTCCAGCACATGCTCCGCGACCTGGATGGCGTTGGTGCCAGGACGTTTGGCGATTGAGAGCGTTACCGCGGCTTCTTCTTCGTGATGCGGACCGTTCGCCGCTCCGGTGCCGAAGAGCACGACTTGTGACAACTCTTCCGGTCCATCGATGATCCTCGCGACATCGCGCAGGTAGATCGGCGCGTTATTGTAGACGCCGAGCACAACCCGTTCGACATCTTCTTTAGTGCGAAGGAATCCGCCGGTCTCGATCACTACTTCCTGATTGTCGCGAACCAGCGAGCCGGCTTTGTTCTGGCGGTTCGCCTGTCGCAGCACTGGGATTATCTGCAGTGGGTCGAGTTGACGCGCGGCGAGCGCCTCGGGGTCGAGCTGGATGCGGAACTGGCGGCGCAATCCGCCGATGATACTTGTCTCGGAAACATCCACCACCTGCTTGATCTGATCCTCCACCTCGGCGACCACACGTCGGAGGGAGTAGTGATCCAGCTCCGAACTGTGGAAGGTCATTGCGAGAATGGGGACATCGTCGATTGAGCGTGGTTTGAGAATAGGGAAAGAGACTTGCGGCGGAATGCGGTCGAAATTCGACTCAAGTTTCTGGTTCAGTTTGACCAGGCTTTTTTCAACATCCTCTCCGACCAAAAAGCGGACGATAACCAGCGCTTCTTCAGGGCGGGAGATGGAGTAGACATATTCGACTCCGGGGATCTCCCAGATCAACTTCTCCATTGGGGCGGTCACACGGTTTTCGACCTCCTTGGCGGTGAAGCCGGGGACCGACACCATGACATCAACCATCGGGACCTTGATCTGCGGTTCCTCTTCGCGCGGAAGCATGGCGACCGCAAACGCGCCCAGAAGAACGGAGGTCAGGATCAGGAGCGAGGTTAACTTGGAATTGATGAATCCTTTGGCCAGCATACCGGCCAGTCCGTGAGCCGGAACGGTGTGATGTTCCTGACTCATGGCTGAACCTCGACTTTGTCGCCATCCATCAGTCCGGTAAGGCCACTGACGACCACATGGTCATGTTCATTCAGCCCGGCGAGGATCTCGACCTTCTCTCCAGCCGTGCGTCCGGTGCGAACGAATTTCAGCACCGCGACACTTTCGGCGTTGATGACATAGACCAACTCGAGCTGACCACGTTTGACCAGCGCGGCGCGCGGGACATAGATCGATTCATCGCCACTCATGGACAACAGCAGGCGACCGAACTGACCGGGACGCGCGATTGACGCGGGAAGATCTATCTTCACGATAAAACTGCGCGTCACCGGATCGGCGCTGGGGGAGAGCTCTTTGACAATGCCTGTAATCGCGGTGTCTAGCGAGGAAATCTCAACCTGCACACGGTCGCCGATCGCGATCTGGCCGCGCTGCGATTCAGGGATCGTCACCACAAACTGCGGAGCCGTATCTTCTTCGAGCGTGAACAGCGGTTGGCCGGGGATAGCCAGGTCGCCGACATCAACCATTTTGCGGGTGACCACTCCGGAGAAGGGGGCGGAGATCGTCGCGTAGCTCATCAGCGCTTCAGCTTCATCGAGATTCGCCTCGGCTACGGAAGCACGCGCCTTGACCGCGTCAAATTCCTGTTTGGTGACGGCGCTTTTCTCTAGTAACGATGTATACCGGCTGAGATCGAGCATTGCCTGATCCTTGACGGCGCTGGCCTGCTGGACGCGGGCCTTGAATTCGCGCGTGTCCAATTCCGCCAGGGTGCCGCCTTTGGCGACACGGCTTCCTATCACGACCGGGATCCGGTCGATACGAGCCTGCACCTTGGTACTAAGGTCGGCGGTGTTGCGGGCGCGGACTGTCCCCATGATCTCATCATGGGCACCGGTGGTCAGGCGGTCAGCCTGCACGATCGTTACCGGCTTGGGCGCGCCGGCGGGAGTGGATGTATCCTGATGCGATTCACCGCAGCCGGTCAGCGCGACCGCCAGGAACAATCCGGAAAAAAACAGGAGTGATCTCATACCTCTTCCTTTATATGGTCAGTTTTTTTTCATTCTCGGCTCTTGACAAACAAATAAACATATGTTTATATATAAATGTGCCGACAAAAAAAGCAACAGATTTTTCAGAGCTTCCCGAAAACAAGCTCGAACTGGTGGCCGGATGTTTCCAGGCGCTGTCCGACCCGACCCGCCTTAAACTATTGCGGGCCTTGAAGTCCGGCGAAAAAACCGTCCAGGATCTGGTCGCCCTCTTCCAGTGGACCCAGCCCAATATCTCCCGCCATCTGGCTATTCTGGCCCGCGCCGGGATGGTCACCAAGGAGAAACAAGGGCCGTTCGTCTACTACCGTATCGCGAACCCCCGGGTCTTCTCACTGTGCGACAATGTCTGCTCCCATGTTAATCGGATGCTGGACGGCTTTTCCGAGAACAAGCGACAAAGCTGATATCGTCGATGCAGTCACCCCTGCTCTAAGAGCAGAGGTGAGGCTACCAGATTTCGTGCGAGTTAGGCGCGTTTGACAGGCGTCAGTACGCTGATAAGCGGCGCAAGTGCGAGTGAGATCAGCATACCGATCGTCCCTGCCTGTGGCGAGGGAGTGCCGCTGATATAAAGCACCATGCAGACCGCCAGACTGATGAGCGATGACGCAAACGCCGCGAGTTTGGTTGTCCGTTTCCAGAGTAATCCCCAGACAAACGGCCCCAGGAATGCCGAGCCGATCGCTCCCCAGGATATTCCCAGTATAGCCACTATCGAGGCAGGTTTGAAATAGGCAAGGATCACCGAAAGCAGGACGAACGTCGCTGAGCAGACGCGCATGAGCATCGTCAGATTCTTGTCCGAGACCTTCCTATTAATGAATCCCGCGTACACGTCCTTCGCCACCGATGAACTGGATATCAGTACCAGTGCGGCCAGAGTTGACATTGAAGCCGAGAGGATCAGCAGAAGCATCAGTATCGAGAGCGATTGCGGGATGATATTGGCGAGGAGTTCCGGCATTAACGCGTCGAAGATCGGCTTGCTGTTTTGAAAGGCAGCGGGCGATGTCTCGGGGGACATCAGCACCCGACAGGTTGCCCCTGCGAAGTAGGCTACACCACCGATGAGCATGGCAAAGAGTGTCGAGGCGATCATGCCTATACGGACAGACTTCTTATCTTTGATGGCGTAGAATTTTTGTACTAACTGCGGCATCGCGAATGGCGCTACCGAAGTCAGAAAAACGAGCGAAAAGAGCGGCCAGGCACCGGGCGGGCCAACCACTTCGGTCAGTTTTGGATTGAACGCGCTAAGATTCGTGGTCAATTGACCAAACCCACCAGTCTTGTCAAGTGTGGTATAGAGCAGTACCACAGTCCCCACGGCCATGATGATACCAAAGATCACGTCGATCATGGTCATCGATTTGTAACCGCCCATCACCAGGTAGAGCGCGGTAAATCCGCCCATAAAAATAAGAGCGAGACCGAAATCGATCCCAAAATTGACCTGGAAAAGATAGGAAAGACCAATGAAGACCGCCGCCGAATAGGGGATAAAGAAAACAAAGATAGCGATCGAGCTGTAGAGTTTCAGGGCCGGACTATCATAGCGTCTTGCGAAGAATTCCGGCATCGTCTGAACACCGTAGTTGATCGACATCTGCTTGATGCGCCAACCCATGATCCACCAGACCCCCAACACGCCAACCAACGCATTGCCAATTGCCACCCAGAGTCCCGAAAGGCCGAAATCCCATCCAACCTTCCCCGCAAATCCGATAAACAGCACGGCGGAGAAGTAGGCCGCGCCATACGTGAAGGCGGTCATGTACGGACCAACTGTGCCACCACCGAGAAAGTAGTCGGAGAATGAACGCGTGCGGCGCATGCCGATTATCCCGATCGTGATGATCATCAGAGCGAAGGCGGAGACTATAATCAATTTGGCAAGCATGGTGATCGTCCTAAGTTAGAAAGTCAGAAGCGCTTCCATCCGTACCCAGGATGAAACCTTGGCATCCTCGGCATAAAAAGATCCGGGGTTGAATTGTTCGTAAAGGAGGTGTCCGGAGAGTCGCGGTTTGATCAGATAGTTGAGTTTCACAATGGCCAGATCACCCCGCACCTTCCCCGAAGCACCCTGAAATATCCGCCTTGAAGAGAAAGTCTCGCCTACCGGCTCCGGGGCCATCGAATGATGATATTCGACATTCAGCGTGATGTCCTTGCCCAACGAGCCTGACACCTTTCCGAAGAGAGATGCGAAATTGCTCCAGTAGGCAACTCCGTACTCGTTGGTCAGCGTGTAGACATACGACTCCGACCACTTGGGGTACCGGCCGAACATCGGCTCCCAGCCTTCATTCTTCACCGATGAGTTGTCATCTCCACTCAGGTAGACTCCTCCCATCGTGAAACTGGATGGATAATAAGTCGGCCAATTGGTTTTGTACTCGAAATAGCTGTAACCGCCGATCGCTCGATGATCCTCGCCGCCGGCATTGCCGGTCTGTATCGCCAGTTCGCTGGTTGCCGTAAGCCGAGGAGCGAGCCTGGTCTGCTCGCGAAGACCAACGCAGATAATACTGGCGTGGGGGAGTTTCGACGACGAATTCCGTTCCTTGTGCATCAGGTATGGCTCAAGGGTTACGTTTGACAGGGAGGTGGTCAGGTAGAGGATGACTCCCTGTTCGTCGCCTTCGGCGAGCACCTTGTGCTGGTCGTGGATGATCGGGAGTATGTCATCGTTCTTCTGCTGATTGGCGTAAATGAAACGAAGGTTTGTTTTCTTAGAGAATTGCCAGTTCAGATTGATCGCGTTGAAGTAAGCAGTCCGTGAACCATCCGATGGTCCGCCTTCAGCCACAAGGAATCCCTCACCCAACGAGATATTCTGCCGCCCCAGTGTCGCGGAGAATGGCGTCCCTCCAAGGCTATCCGCTTTGGCAAATAGCTGGTCGATCACCACTTCATCGAACGTGAACACTTGTCCTGCCGGGACGAGGTAACGGCGGAATTCATTGGTGAACCGGATCGCGATTTCCCAATGGGAAGCGGGGAACAATTGGGTCATCAACCCGGTGCGATTGCGCACGTAGCTTGAACCCGCGGTCGATGTTGGACTTTGCGGCAGACCGAGTGTACTGGCGTAGTCGGTCGTTTCGATCCGGCTGCGCGTGGTCAGGCTGAATTTGACCACCGAAGTCGAGTCGGCCATTGTAGAGGATGTCATTGTCACCAGCAGGGAGATCACAAAAACAGAGCGGAGCATTGTGTGCATAGTTGTCGGGTCCTGTTTCCTAATAACTCACAATATGACACTCTGGCTGAACATAGTCAAGATTTACCATGATAGCCGCGGGGGACGACTTGACAAGCTGTGGCGCTGAGCTGTTACTTTTTATATGTCCTACTATTCCAGACAACTGGCAGGAGAGAGGCTTCGGCGCGTATATGAACTTGCCCCTCCGCGAGTTCAGCAATATCTGCTGGCCGAGATAGAGTATGTGCGGACCTTCCTGACCGGACGCGAGTCTGTCCTCGAACTCGGCTGCGGATATGGCCGCGTAATGTTTGCCCTCGCGCCATTTGCCCAAATGGTCACCGGGGTAGATACCGCGCGGGAGAGTGTCGAATTGGGAAAGAGACTTGGGGCAGGGCACCAGAAGTGTCACTTCCATGAAATGGACGCAGCGGCGCTCGATTTTGAGTCTGATAGCTTTGACCTCGTCGTGTGTATCCAGAATGGCATATGCGCATTCAGGGTTGATCCGGAGAAACTGATTCGGGAGGCGCTTCGGGTCACCAAGCCGGGAGGCAGAGTGGTTGTCTCCAGCTATTCTCCTCGCTTCTGGGAGGATCGCCTGCTTTGGTTTGAACTTCAGGCGGCTGAGGGTTTGGTCGGTCCGATCGATCATGAGCGATCGAAGAATGGCGTCATTGTCTGCACCGATGGATTCCGCTCCGGCACGTTTTTTCCAATACAACTTGAGGACTTGGGGAGGACATTCGGCGCCAAGACTGAGATGCGCGAGATCGATGAATCCAGTATGTTCGCCAGCTATATCAAGCCAACCAAATAGCGTTCAATCCAACAAGTGAGTAAAAGGGAGCCGCTGCCCGGCCGGGAGATTCTGGCGAACTCGCGGCGCGGGCAGCGGTGGTGGGGAGAGAGAACTATATCTGGAACAGATACTGCAATTTCATGAAGAACTGACGTTGCGCGAGCTTCCATTCATACTTGGCGTTGGGGTCATTCGGTGTGTCGGTCCAATCCGCGTAGTCCATTGTCGAGCCGGCATAAAAGACTGAGAACGGACTGAGCCGATAGGTGAAGAGCGGGTCAACCGACCAGATCTTGCTGAAGTCATTGTACTGCGCGACCAGTCGGACAGAGAACTCCTTTGCGAGTTGATACTGGAATCGCGTGCGCGTGATATAGCCATCGAAGTACGCAGTATCCTCGGCGCGATCCGAGATCGAGTAGTATGAGGTACTTGACTCAATGGTCAGTCGGTCGATCGGCTTGAGGCTGAGCCCGACCTCGGCATTCAGTTCGTCCGCCTTCTCCGGAACTGCGAGGAAGTGTGTCACGGCAGTGCCGGCGTTGATCGTCAGTTCTGCCGCTAGCCGCTTGTGTGGACGAATGGAGAACTGACCAACCAACGTATGTAGTCCATCAATATCATATCCCGCGAATGATTCGAAGATATCGCGATAAGCCATGAAAATCGATGACTGCGCGAACCTGAACCCCATGTAGCAGTTGAGCGCGTTCGTCTCCTGCAACCGGTTGCCGTCGAAATTCCACCGCCGGAACGCGAAGAAACCGGGCTGGATGGTCTCGAACATTCCGCCTTTTGGTCGCGCTGTCACCGAACCATAGGCCGAAGCGCTGCGATGGTCATTTACCGGATCATATCCGGTATGGGTGCGGTAACTCGGGCTGACCTGGTTGTAATCGAATGTCAGATTCCAATGTTCGGAGTAGCGCCCGATTCGTTGGATGAAAGCAGTCCCCCAGTATGATTCGCCATCAAAATCGACCGTGTATTTGTCATGATCGAACGTGATGCCACTGAACCGTTCGGTGAGCGATGGCTCATTCATCTCTGCCGTGTGGCTCAATAGATACTGACCATCGATGACATACTTTTGTCCAAGACGTACCACATAATCGCCGGAGAGGATATTTCCCGAACCGTCATGCCGAAAGCGACGATCGGTCAACATCAATCCGATCTGGGAGCCATTACCGAGCGTTTGCGTGCCGCGCAAAACATTGACGTAGCTTCGCCCGCTATTCAGTGTCGGCAGGCTGAATTCGCCGACCGGGATGAGATAGGGAGAATTTTCGTCGACTGCGCTGAGCAGGCCAAAGCGTGTCTTAGGCAGGCGTCCGGTTATCTTGGCCGCGAATGACGGGTCGGCCACCGTGCGCGTGTAAAACGAGTTGAAAAGCGTCTGGAAGATGTCGCTCCCTTCATTGAAGAAAGGCCGCCGCTCAGGATATAGCAGCGCGACGGTTGAGTTGACATCGATCTGTCCGGCGTCTGACTCGATCTGACTGAAGTCGGGATTAACTGCCGCTTCAAGAGTGATATCGGAGGTTGTGGTGAATTTGCCGCTTAGAGACATCTCGCCTTTGGCGTCATGGTCTCTGAAACTGCTAAGCGATTCCCGCTCGCCGGTTCGATAGCCTACAAACGCAGGCAGCAGTTCGATCCCTCGTCCGGAGCTGACATTCTCGATACCGCTGACCGTACCGAATTGGCATGGATAGCACTGCTGATTCCGATCGACCGCCGACCAAGCGTATTGTTTACTCGTTTCGCGCGGGCGCACTCTGCGAAAATCGATCTTCCAGGATTGCCGGTCGGCATCGGGGAAACGGAGGCTGGCGAAGGGGATCGCGATCTCCACCTGGTACCCTGAATCGGTCCGCATCGCGGCTGATTGCCAGACCAGGTCAAAACCGATATCGGTCTGCGACGATATCGACCAGAGCTGGTCTCGTTGCACACCGTGCGGATTGACCATCAGCTCATAGGCCCAGGTCCCGTTGCCATAGGTATCAAGCGCAATCATCACCATATCATCGCCACTCGGTTGGTCGCGTTGACAGAGCGTGGAACGGACCGCGGAGGGGTCATCTTTGCAGAGAAACGCGACGTAGATATTGTGGTTGTCGAACGTCGCCCAGACCTTGGTCTCAACTTCGGGCGGCGTATTGTTGCCGGGACGGATCTCCACAAAGCGGTCGATGACCGATGCCTGCTGCCACCCACTGTCATTGATGCGACCATCGACCTTGATCTCGGCACTCGCCGAGCGCAACGCCAATTCAGGGGAGAAGACCGGTTCGGTGAGGGAAGTTGCCGTCACAAGTGAGGAGGAGAGCGCGAGAACCAGAAGGCTCGCGGCCAATATCCATCCACGCATAGCGCCGTACGTTCGCATGATGCCACTCCTGGTCAATCAAGCGTACGTGATCGACATTTCTGATAAAGATGGTGCGCAAAGTGTCACGCCGGGAGGGTCTGCCATCAACACAGCCATCGGCAGCCAGGCGGACAAATCAATACTCTGTTCTCCGGTTATAAAAGACGAGCACGGCCGACATTTTGTTGCGAATGGCGGAAAAAAAGTAGGGCGACGCTTTGCTGCAGTATTGGAGAAACCGGCTTTTGCCAGGCCAATCTAGCGCCTAACTCCCGTCAGGATAGAAGGATACTATCGTCTATACACCACCTGGAAACGCTGACAGACTAGCGGCATTTTGGGATCAGCTTTCAGACCGATCACAGCCAGAACCCGAGAGAAGAAACGCCAATGACCGTCTCGCCAAGACTGCAGTGATCTATCCCCTTCTCCCTCCTCAAAAGCAAACGCCGCGTCTACTTCGTCATAAGACCGAATCGTTACTTCAGTCAATTGGTAGATTGCCAGCGGCAGGTTTTTTCCATCCAGAACGATCTCGTATTGCCCAACCTGCGGGAGCGAACTCCCTTCAAACTCGTGTTCCCACAGGGAAGCGCAGGTCGCCGTCTTGACACCCTGGTGAATCAACTGTCCGAGTTCCTCAGCCAATTCCGGATTGTCTCCAAACCCCTCGGCCTGAGGAACCGGCAGGGCGTGGGCGGGGTGCTCATCCGGCAGTGTCGCCAGAAAGGATCGCCAAAACGCGGTGGTCTGCTCATTGATCACGACGGCATTTTCTCCTATTACGACCATTGATCGATTACGTTCATAGTATGCTTGCCAGCCGCACAAGTCAATCAATCGATTAGTCGACGAATTTGGCTGACAAGAGCGAGTGATCCGGTTATTATTTTGAACTTATGCAAGAGAAAATCGCGATTCTCGGAGCGGCCGGAACGATCGGCAAAAGCGCGCTGCCGGATCTTCTTACGCGCGGTTATTCCATAAGGGTAGTGGGGCGGGACAGATCGAAACTGGAAAGGGCCTTTGGCGGCAAGCCTGTAGAGATAGTCGCCGCGGATCTGGCAACTACAGAAGGATGCAAGACCGCCTTGCAAGGAATTGAATCGGCCATCTACTCGATCGGACTACCTTACTCCAAGAAAGCATTCGCGCAGTATCCCCCTATGATGACTGCCTGTCTTGATGCCGCGCGATCCGTTGGGCTCAAAAAGCTCATACTGATCTCAAATGTTTATTCGTACGGACGGCCGAAAAGCGAGAGAGTAGGCGAGGACCATCCCCGGATTCCCTGCTCCGTAAAAGGGGAGTACCGCAAACAACAGGAAGATATCGCGCTGGCCGCACATGGGAAGGATGGCTTGTCCGTTCTGTCACTCCGTCTCCCGGACTTCTACGGAATCGATGCTGAAAACAGCCTGGCCTGGATCATCTTCAGCGCGGCCGTTTCTGGCAAGAAAGCAAACTTGCTCGCACCGGTGGAGACTCCTCATCAGTTTTTCTACACGCCCGATATCGGGCCGGTGATCGGAGAATTGCTGAACAGGCAAGATCTCTTCGGTACGGCCTACAACGTGGCGGGTGATGAGGTCATTTCCACACTCGAATTCGCTCGTCGCGTTTATGCGGCGTTTGGGATAGAGAAGCCGAAATACGCCGCCGCCGGAAGGGGCTTGCTGACTATTCTGGGGTTGGTCTCACCATTATTGCGCGAACTGAAAGAGATGGCGTATCTGCAGGAGACTCCGGTGATCCTCGATGGCGGCAAACTGCGGCGAGCGTTGCCGCAGCTCAATTTCACCTCCTACGACGAAGGCATCAGGCAAACAGTCTCCAGACTGCGAAAGTAGCTTTCAACTCAGTCTGACCCAATCGAATCAGATGCTTCCGCGAATCATATACTCCCAAGTATAACATGGACAATTTTGTTGGTCATAAGATAGAAAAGGTAGTATATTGACAGTGAATCAACGGAGGTTATCTGAGTGACACATATAGATGTTGGCGGCAAGGCTTTAACGCTGAACGAAGAAGGCTTTTTGACCGATCCGCAGGCCTGGGATCATGATGTTGCCCTGGCTCTGGCGAAAGCGGAAGAAGGCTTGGATGAACTGACTGCCGAGCACTGGCAAGTGATCGATTTCATCCGCAAACATTATCTCGAGACCAACATGGCGCCAATGGTCCGGGCGGTCTGCAAGTCGTCCGGATTGCCGCTTCGACGTATTTACGAACTGTTTCCTTCCGGCCCCGCCAAAGGGGCCTGCAAACTGGCGGGCCTTCCCAAACCGGATGGCTGCGTCTGACCGATGCCGGATTCAGTTTCCATTCTCTCCTATATCGTGATAGCGGCGTTCGTGTATGCCGTGGCGGGGATCGTTTTTGCATTGCGCAAAGCGAGGACATTCGGCCAACGGCAATACCATGCGTCCCCGGCAGGAATCGAAAGCCACGGCATTCGATATGCCTTCTTTGAAGGGATGATGCCCTGGGAGAAAGACTCGGCGCGGCAACATATTGTGACCTACATCGGCGGTGTGCTCTACCATCTGGGTGTGTTCGCGGCGTTCTTTCTTTTGCTCCTGAACCTACTTGCTGTTGATCAAAGCGATTCATGGAAGGCGATCATTGTCACGCCGGTTATCCTAGGATTATTGGCTGGGCTTGGTTTGTTTATCAAGAGGCTGACGACGGGATACTTGCGGGCGATCAGCAAACCGGATGATTTCATTTCCAATCTGCTCGTAGATATATTTCTCTTCATGACCGCGGCATCGGTCTATGAATCGAGCATGGTCAATCTTAGTTATGTCAGCGCGATCCTGCTTTTGCTTTATGTTCCAGTCGGCAAGATCCGGCACTGCTTTTTCTTCTTCGTCAGTCGTGTGACATTTGGTCGGTACTTCGGGCGTCGTGGTGTCCTCCCTCACGCGAAATCGGAGATGGGGAGATAGCCGATGGCAAACGAGAACAACGTATGCAAACTGGATAGCCCGGCAACGACAGAACAGATTGAGACGATTGCCAACGCACTGGAAGCGTCACTCGATAGCGAACTGGTCGCGCAGATGCAGACCTGCGTACATTGCGGACTCTGCGCCGATAGTTGCCACTATTTCCTGACCAATCCCGAGACTGAAGCGATACCGGCCTACAAGGCAGCACTGGTTACCAGTTATTATCGGAGTCGGCACACGATCGCCGGTCGAGTGTTGCCGTCGCTGGTCGGTGCGCGTCCGCTTGATGCCGGGCGCGTCGCTGAGTGGATTGACTCGCTGTATGGCCGTTGCTCGTTGTGCGGGCGCTGTACGCTCAATTGCACAATGGGAATCGGTATCCACCAGGTGATCCGGCGAGGCCGCACGGCTCTCGCGGCGGCGGGGTTGGTGCCGAGTTCGCTGCAGTCGACGGTCGACAAAGCGAAAGAGACCGGTAACAATATGGGGATCTCCCGCGAGGAGTGGCTGGAGACGATCGCATGGCTCAGCGAAGAGCTGCAGGGAGAGACAGGAGATCCGAGCGCTGAATTGCCGCTGGATAGAACTGATGTAGATTATCTCTATGCGATCAATCCGCGCGAGGCAAAATTCTATCCTCTCTCTTTGCTTGCCGCGGGGAAGATCTTTTACGCCGCGGGTCTGAGTTGGACATTTGCGTCGGACAACTACGACGTCACCAACTATGGTTTGTTTTCTGGCGATGATGAGGTGGCCGCTCTGATCGCCGCGCGGCTGCAAGAGACGGCAAAGCGGCTCCGTGCGAAGACAATCATTCTTGGCGAGTGTGGTCATGGCTACAACGCCAACCGCTGGGAGGGGCCGGAATGGCGGAAACAGCCCCATGATACTCCAGAGATCAGCATTCTTGATGTTCTCGAGCGTTTGCTCGCCGAAGGAAAGATAACCGTTGATGCCGGTCGTCACACCAAACCGGTTACGCTGCACGACCCCTGTAATCTCGGTCGACTTGGCGGCGTAGTTGAGCCACAGCGCCGGGTACTCAGCCAGACAGTCGGCACTTTGGTGGAAATGTATCCGAACAAAGAGAAGAATTTCTGCTGCGGCGGCGGTGGAGGGCAATTGTCGATGACTCGCTATGCCGAACGACGCATCAAAGCGGGCCAGATGAAAGCAGCTCAGATAAAGGCGACGGGCGCGAAAGTTGTGGTCGCTCCCTGCCACAACTGTATTGATCAACTATCCGAACTCAACAAGCAGTACAAGCTGGGTGTCGACATCAAGACGGTCACCGAAATGGTGGCCGACGCATTGGTGCTCCCGACAAAAGCCTGATCACGAGTGACGGCGATGATTCGCCGCGACCGTCTGCCTTAACTGTGTTATCTCCGCGACAGCCGTTATGGCGGCCTCAATATCCGACTCGACCGTAAACGGCCCGATCCCAAAGCGAACCGCGCCGTGCAGTTTATCCGTACCGAGCTGTTCGTGAACCATCGGCGCGCAGTGTAGGCCGGTGCGACAGGCGATATTGTAATCAACATCGAGCATTGTCCCGATTTCAGCCGCTTCGGTGCCATCGACATTGAACGACAAAACGCCAATATGATCGGTCAGGTCATCCTGACAGTACAGGGTAACCCCGTCAATCTTTTTGAGGCCATCCCGCAGGAGGCGGAGCATCCGCATTTCGGATTTCTCGATATTCTCCAGTCCCTGCTTCTGGAGCCACTTCACTCCGGCCTGGAGTCCCGCAATTCCCAAGAGATTTGGGGTGCCATACTCGAGGCGATACGGATATTCATCCAGATGAGGGCGAATGGCCGAGCGGACGCCAGTGCCTCCGGCGCGGGTGTGACGTACCTCGACCCCTTCGCGCACATACAGGCCGCCTATCCCCATCGGCCCCATGAGTGACTTGTGACCGGTGAAGGCGATGATATCCAGATTCATGGCCTGCATATCAATCGGGATCTTGCCGGCAGTCTGTGAGACATCGACAATGAGTGTGATATCTCGCTCCCGGCAGAGATTGCCGATGGTGGCGATATCCTGCACCGTACCGATGACATTGGACCCGTGGTTGACCGCTACAACTTTGGTGTTCTTCTTGAATAGCTTCTTGATCTCGTCGGGGGGGATAAAGCCATTCTTGTCGAATGGCACATGGTCTACCTCGACCGCATGATCGCGCCAGAGATGGTAAAGAGGGCGGAGAACCGAATTGTGCTCCAAAGCTGTCGTAATGGCGTGGTCACCGGATTGAAGGGAGCCAAATAACGCCAGATTAAGCGCATCGGTGGCGTTGTAT
Organism: uncultured Ignavibacteriales bacterium; assembly: GCA_964397415.1. Classification (GTDB taxonomy): domain Bacteria; phylum Zixibacteria; class MSB-5A5; order GN15; family FEB-12; genus FEB-12. The sequence continues at coordinate 40,606 of CAYNIJ010000017.1, forward strand.
GCAAAGACCAGACGGTTCGGATCGGTACCGTTAAAGAAGCTGGTCAACAGCTTGCGGGTGTTCTCAACCACTTCTCCGGCCGCTATGCAGAGGTCATAGCCGGAGCGACCGGGGTTGACCCCATAATTGCGGTAGGTGAAGTCGATCGCCTGGTAGACTTCCTCTGGTTTCGGAAAGGTTGTGGCGCCATTGTCGAGGTATATCAATCTATCCATTCCCGTCGCCTCACGAGCATCAGTGTTTAGGTTATGATAGGAAAAATAGGTAGATTAGTCAACAATGACGCCAAAAAGGGGGAGAAAGTCCTTGTTAACCACAGAACCATCTGGCGAAAACGCGGACAAATTGGTATCTTATTATGGACGTCGAGTAAGACGATCACTCCGGGAGGTTATCATGAAAGGGTTCTACCGTATAGCGTGCGCAAGCACACTTGTCTCTCTCCTTTGTCTGGCCTGCGGTGACGGGCCAACCAAACCACGCCATGACCGGACGGCTCCACAGGCTGTTGTCGATATGGAGGCCGAATCCGTCTCCCTGACAATGGTTCGACTGACCTGGACAGCGACCGGAGATGATGGTGTTACCGGCAGGGCATTCGCCTATGATATTCGGTGTTCGGCCTCGCCGATAATCGACTCAGCGACATGGGAAGGAGCGTCTTCATGCGAGGGAGAACCTGACCCACAGCAGGCCGGAGAAATCGAAAACTATGTCTACGCTTCTCTTCTCCCAGAGAGTCAATACTACTTTTGCATTCGAGTGGTCGACGAAACCGGTAACTGGTCGGGTTTATCCAATCCGGATTCGGCATTGATGATGCCTTTGTTTGCCGATCCCATTCGCATAGAAACTTACAATGGGTGCGAGCAGTTTACGGTAGTTGATATTGACCGGGATGGCGACAGCGATCTGGTGAAGTTTGATTTCTACGAGGGCTTGGGAATTCTGCTTAATGATGGTACTGGACATCTTTCTATCCAGTCTGAAGTGAACTTTGAAAGAAGGATGGGAAGAGGGGACGTGGGCGATCTCGATGGCGACGGGGATTTGGATATAGCCACAATCAGCTACAACTTAGATTCGGTCTTCATATTCAAGCAGACCGCACCGGGAGCTATCGTCTTCGATACGTCCTGGCACGTGGATGATGGTCCCTACGGGATCAAGACGGCGGACCTGGACGGTGACGGAGACAGGGACTTAGTGGTCATTCTCGAATCGGACATTCTACAGATATACGCCAACTCGGGTTCCGGCCGCTTCTCACTGACCGATTTTGAAGTGACCGGGATGGCGCCATACAAGATCGCGCTCTCAGATATTGACCGGGATGGAGATATGGATATCGCCGTGCCCAACTATTACAGTTACAGTGTGTCAGTCTGTCTCAACGACGGACTGGGAAACTTCTCTGAACGTCAGCGGGCTTCATGTGGTCAATGTCCCGAAGGCGTAGCTATTGCCGACATCAATGGTGATCAGATCCCGGATATAGCGGTATCCAATCGGTTCGTTCAGACGGCGACAGTGCTGTTTGGTGTCGGTGACGGGACGTTTGTCGCGGGCGATACTTGTGACGCTACCGGCATGTGCCGGGCGCTGGCGGCCGGTGATCTGGATGGAGATGGCGACAACGATCTGGCTCTGGCCAACGAAACAGTCTATGGAGTGACATTGTTGCTGAATATTGGCGGGTATTCTGGTTTCGCGGCTCCAAAACAGCTGGAAGAAGAGAACTGGTGTTTTGACGTTGCGATCGTGGATATGGACGGAGATAGTGATCTTGATATTGTGACCGGGCACCAGACTATCTCAGTCTATCTGAACAATACGGTAATTAACGACGCTATCTCTCCCAGCTCCTTAGCGCAGAGATAAGCGACCGATGTCTGGTTGCTCACCACGGCCAAAGGACATGCTTGCACGAGCCACGACATAAGGTGGTTCGTGCTTTTTTTCACCCGCCCAAAGGATTCATCAATAACCCGACAAAGTCCTTGCAAAATGGATGGATTTGCTCTATTCTGAATCCTCGAACCGGGTTAGGTTACCCCTTACTCAACGCGCATCTATCCATACTTGAATCTCCAAACGAGGTACGCATGTCCGATCTGCTGGGAAAGAAACTGGGTCCATATGAAGTGCAGTCCGCGCTTGGCGCGGGAGGGATGGGGGAGGTCTATCTGGCCAAAGACACGCGCATTGACCGAACTGTCGCCGTCAAAGTTCTTCCGTCCCAGACAGCCGCCTCGCCGGAGATAAGGCAGCGGTTCGACCGGGAGGCGCGCGCGATCTCATCCCTCAACCATCCGAATATCTGCGCGCTCTACGATATCGGTCAGCAGGATGGGATCGACTATCTCGTGATGGAGTATCTCGAGGGGGAGTCGCTTTCCAAGGTTTTGGAAAGAGGTCCAATGCCGACCGCCGATCTGCTCCGAATCGCTATTCAGATAGCCGATGCGCTCGATAAAGCCCACAAGCAGGGGCTGGTGCATCGCGATCTCAAGCCGGGCAATATCATCATCACCAAGAATGGCGCCAAACTGCTGGATTTCGGTCTCGCCAAATGGCAGACCTCTGGCGCGATAACTAATCTCTCAATGACGCGGACTTCGTCGCCACTGACTACTGAAGGTACGATTGTGGGGACTTTCCAGTATATGTCTCCGGAACAGTTGGAGGGTGGGGAGGCTGACGCGCGAAGTGACCTCTTCTCGTTTGGCGTGGTTCTGTACGAGATGGCGACCGGGATACGACCGTTTGCCGGAAAAAGTCAGGCCAGCCTGATAGCTTCCATCATGAAAGAGGAGCCGCGTCCGATCTCGGCGATCCAACCGATGACCCCGCCAGCGCTGGAGCGAGTGGTGGCTCAGTGTCTGGCGAAGGAGCCGGATGACCGGTGGCAATCGGCCGGCGACTTGAAGCGTGAACTGAGTTGGATCACCCAGGGTGGGTCGCAGATCGGTATTCCGGCGCCAGTGGCAGCGCAGCGGAAACGTCGCATGCACGCAAGCTGGATAGTAGCCGCGGTGGCCACACTTATCGCGCTTGGACTGCTTGGCATGAAGTTGATGGAGCCGAAGGTTGAGCTGGCAGTTCAGCGATTCACGATCGAGCGTCCATACTCCGGCATGCGATTCGATTGGCTGAAAATCTCGCCTGACGGCTCTATGCTCGCGGTGCAAGCTCTGGACTCCAGTGGTGTCCGGTCCATCTGGGTGAGACCGATGAACTCGCTGGAAATCTATCAGTTACCGGGGACTGAAGGCGCGGCGCGACCGTTCTGGTCGCCAGACAGCAAATACCTCGCATACTTCGCGGGCCGGCAGTTAAAAAAGATCGCCGTGACAGGTGGGCCGGCTCAGTTGATAACTGAAGCTACCGGAGCAGATGGGACCTGGTGCAAAGATGGCACAATCCTCTTTGACAACAACGTGGGTGATTCACTGATGAAGGTGCCGGCGAGTGGAGGGTCGGCAACAGCGGCGACCACATTCTCCACCACGGAAAAAGAATTGATGCATGCCTGGCCATGCGCGCTCCCTGACGGCGAACACTTTCTCTATCTCAGTCAGTTCGATACCACCTCACAGTCGGGGGGACTTTATACCGTTTGTGTAGGGTCGATGGATGGCACGGTCCGCAAGAAGTTGTTCCGTACCTCTTCTCAAATCGATTACAGCGCTGCCGGGTACATTATGCACATCAGAGACGGTGTCCTGCTGGCACAACCGTTCTCGGTGGACAATCTTGAACTCGTCGGTGAGTCAGTTCCGGTGGCCGAACGAGTGGCGCAGGCATTCGGGGCTCACCTCTTTTCGGTCTCCGACAACGGAACACTGGTCTACCAAGTTGGATCAGTGGCTGACGCCGCCAGGCTGGTCTGGTTCGACCGAACAGGAAAGCCCATTGACACAGTCGGGCCGACTGCCCCCTACCGTGATATAGAACTTTCTCCCGACGGCAAGCGTCTCGCATACGGACTCTTCGATGTGCAAAGTCAGGCCGAGGATGTTTGGGTGTATGATCTGGTCCGCGAGGTTCCTACGCGTTTGACCTTCTCGGAAGACATGGACGCGTGGCCAAAATGGTCACCGGATGGCAGCAGGATACGCTATACCAACAACGAAGGCGCAACCTACAGAGTCATGGAGCGGCAAGCCAATGGAATAGGCGAACCGCGCTATGTTTTCGGAACGAAAGGGAATGTGGGCCCCGGTGACTGGTCACGAGACGGCCGTACGATCGTACTGGGACACCAACTGGGAGACTGGGATATCTGGTTGCTCGATGCCAATGACAGCGGCAAGTACACGGAGTTCACCAATTCGCCGCATCAGGAGCGGCGGCCGCGCATTTCCCCTAATGGACGGTACATCGCGTATCAAAGCAATGAATCAGGGTCGTTCGAGATATATGTCAGGGAAACGTCACCGTCCGGCGGCAAGTGGCAGATAACCGCCAATAGCGGTCTTACGCCTTTGTGGAGTGCTGACGGAAAAGAGCTCTATTACTATGACACCAACAACGACTTCTTTGCGGTACCGGTCGCCACAGAGCAAGGATCATTTGAGGCCGGAATTCCCAAGAAGCTTTTCACGCAGCGAATAAACTTCGCCGGCCTGACTCAGAGCAGGTACGCGGTCAGCGCGGATGGTCAGCGATTCCTATTGAATATCCCATTGGCAGATCAGACTACCAGCGCGACATTAGTCACGTTGAACTGGAATGCAGCGCTTAAGTGATCGGCATTCTGCTAGCGCAATTTTCTGCGTTTTTCGCGGTCGGTCGGTTTGCGGGGGCCACGTCCGAAAGCAGGCTGCTGCGGTTTAGGTTTCTGTTTAATCTCTGATTCGTACTTCACCTGCGTACGAGGCATACGATCAAACGGCAAGGCCGGGACCTGCTTCACATGCAGAGCGGTATGGATAAGACGTTCAATCTCTCTGATGTCTTCTCGTTGGTCAAAGGTCGCAAAAGAAATAGCCCGCCCAGCCTTGCCAGCTCGGGCTGTTCGTCCGATGCGATGTACATAATCCTGTGTATTGGTCGGCAGATCGAAATTGACCACCAGTTCTATCCCGACAACATCGATCCCACGCGCGGCGATATCGGTGGCGATCAGCACGCGATATTTTCCTGACTTGAATCCATCCAGCGCTTCGCGACGTTGAGCCAGCGACCGATTGGCGTGTATCTCGGCGGCCGAGAACCCAGCGCCCCGAATGTCGCGCGTCAGTTTCTTCGCGCCATGTTTGGTGCGGGAAAAGACCAGCACCGACCCCTGATACTGTTTAAGAAGCTCTTCGAGCAGATATCGCTTGGCGGTCTTTTCGATGAAGAAAACTTCCTGTTCCACATTGTCGGCAGTCGTACCCGCGGGAGCGATCTCGATCTGGATCGGGATCTTCATGATCTGCTGGGCCAGCGAAACGATCTCGCGCGGCATCGTCGCGGAAAACAGCATCGTCTGGCGAGCCTTTGGAACGAAGCGGATGATCTTGTTCAGTTGAGGGGCGAACCCCATGTCAAGCATCCGGTCGGCCTCGTCCAGTACCAGTATCTCAATATTCGAGAGATTAACTACCCGCTGTTCCATCAGGTCGACCAAACGACCCGGAGTAGCGACTATAACACGCGGTTGTTTCTCGAGCGCTTTTTTCTGGGTTACTTCCGAGACACCACCGATCAAAACGGCCGTGCGAAGGCCAACTGAGCGTCCAACAGCCATCAAGGATTCATCAACCTGAATGGCCAGTTCCCGGGTCGGGACAAGGATCAAGCCGCGTCCTTTCAGTTGGGCGAGCCGCTGAATCATGGGAATACCGAACCCCAGGGTTTTGCCGGTACCGGTCTGCGCGACCGCGATAAGGTCTTTTCCTTCCAGCGCGATCGGAATTGATTTTCGCTGGATCGGAGTTGGTTCGGTGAATTTCAGTTTCGCGATGGCGTGGAGGAGGCCGGGGGCAATCCCCAAACCGTGAAAGCCGAATTGATTTGTCTGTGTCACAATGTCCTTTCGCCGGGAGGGGGCGAAGTCCGTCACTGGGCGACTTCGGCGGTCTCGGCCGAGTGTATTTCCTGCAGGGAAGCTACGGAAATTTTAGCGGCTTGGAAAGCGGCAATTGCCTCGACCGCGGCCGTGGCGCCGGAGAGGGTCGTGATACACGGGATGCCATGCTGAATGGCAGCAGTCCGGATTGCCCAGCCATCCTGGGCCGAGGTCGCACCCAAAGGAGTGTTAATGACCAGTCCGATATCGCCGGACTTAATGATATCTACGCAGTTGGGGCGCCCTTCAGAGACTTTGAGTACAGACTCGGCGGCCACTCCCATATCGCGGAGAAACCCGGCCGTTCCGCCCGTTGCATGAATCGTAAAACCGAGAGCGGCGAATCGTCGCGCGATCACCACGATCCCCTTTTTGTCACGGTCGTTGACACTGATCAGTAGCTTACCTTCATGAGGGAGCTTTATTCCCGCCGCGAGTTGTGCTTTGTAGAAGGCGGTCCCAAAGTTATCGCCGATGCCAAGTACTTCGCCGGTGGAGCGCATCTCTGGTGAGAGTTTCGGATCAACTCCGGGGAACTTGATGAAGGGGAAGACTGGCGATTTGACGAAGAAACGGTCGACCGTGAGATCTTTGGTGAACCCGAGTTCGGGCAGAGTCTGGCCGAGCATGAGTCGAGTAGCGATCTTGGCCAGCGGCACTCCCGTTGATTTGGCGACAAAAGGGACGGTGCGGGATGCACGGGGGTTAACTTCAAGTACATACAGTTCTCCATCGGCGACCGCATACTGAATGTTCATCAAGCCGACAACTTTCAGTTCACGCGCCAGGACGCGGGTCACCTCGCGGATCTCCTCCATGCGATATTTGTCATTAATATAGGCGGGGAGGACAGAAGTGGAATCACCGCTGTGTACACCCGCTTCTTCGATATGCTGCATGATCCCGGCAATGATGCAATTCTTGCCATCAGATAACGCATCCACATCGAACTCGTACGCATCCTCCAGGAACTTATCTATCAGTATCGGCTGTCCGGGGGCGGCATCAAATGCGGACGCAAGGTACGCGTGGAACTGCTGCATGCCATATATGATCGCCATGCCGCGTCCGCCAAGGACATACGAGGGGCGGACAAGTAACGGGAAGCCAAGTAGTTTGGCGGCCGCATCACCTTCGGACATTGTGCGCGCGATGGCATGGTTGGGGTGGCGGATATTGAGACGATTCAGGAAGTCGGCGAAGCGCTCACGGTCCTCCGCGAGATCGATCGAATCGGGTGGGGTACCGAGGATCGGAATGCCGGCGCTGGCCAGTGGCATAGTCAGGCGGAGAGGAGTCTGCCCACCGAACTGCACGATGACGCCATCAGGGCGCTCTTTATCATAGATCTCGAGAACATCTTCAAGCGTGAGCGGCTCGAAGTAGAGTCGGTCGCTGGTGTCGTAATCGGTCGAGACCGTCTCAGGATTGCAGTTGACCATGATGCTCTCAATACCAGCCTCGCGAAGAGCAAATGAGGCATGACAGCAGCAGTAATCGAATTCGATCCCCTGCCCGATGCGATTCGGGCCACTGCCGAGGATCATCACTTTGCGGCGTGAGGTCGGCTCGGATTCATCCTCCTGCTCATACGTTGAGTAGAGATAAGGGGTGAATGATTCAAACTCGCCGGCGCACGTATCAACCCGTTTGAAGACCGGGCGAAGGTTTATGGAGTGGCGGCGCTGGCGCACGTCATTCTCTTCGCTGCCGGTCAGATACGCGAGCCGTCGGTCGGAGAAGCCATACTTTTTGGCGAGGCTCAATTCGGTGTCTTCAATTTTGTCGAGCGCGCGGCCACGGATCTGCCGCTGAAGTTCGGCGAATTGAGCGATATGGTCGAGAAACCACGGGTCGATCTGAGTGAGGCGGTTGACCTCATCGATCGACCAGCCAACATCAAGCGCGTGTACGATGTAGTGCAGGCGATTTTCGTTTGGCGTTACAAGGGCAGCGGTAAGTTGTTCGCGCGACATGTCGCCGGGACGGAATGGCTTGATTGCTTCGAGAGAACGAAGAGCCTTAAAGAGAGATTCTTTGAAGGTGCGACCGATAGCCATCACTTCGCCAACAGATTTCATTTGTATTCCGAGCGAGGAATCCGCGCCGGGGAATTTCTCGAAGGCGAATTTCGGGATCTTGGTGACGACATAGTCAATCGCGGGTTCAAAGGCGGCCGGAGTTTTGCGCGTGATATCGTTGGCGATCTCGTCCAGCGTGTAGCCGATCGCCAGTTTCGCGGCGATCTTGGCGATGGGGAAGCCTGTGGCCTTGGACGCAAGCGCGGAGGAGCGTGATACGCGCGGGTTCATTTCAATCACCACCAGGCGCCCGGTGCGCGGATTGACGGCAAATTGGACATTTGAGCCGCCGGTTTCGACCGCCACTCGACGGAGTATCGCCGCGGCGGCATCGCGCATCCGCTGGAACTCCTTGTCGGTAAGCGTCTGCGCGGGAGCGACCGTCAGTGAATCGCCTGTATGCACACCCATCGAATCGAAATTCTCGATAGAGCAGATGACCACAAAGTTGTCACGGCAATCGCGCATGACTTCGAGTTCATACTCTTTCCAGCCGAGCAAAGACTCCTCGACCAACACCTGTCCGACCGGAGAAAGAGCGAAACCGCGACTGACGATAGCTTCCAGTTCTTCAAGATTATAAGCGATACCGCCGCCGGAACCGCCGAGCGTGAAGCTGGGGCGAACTATGATCGGGAAGCCGTTCTGCTTGGCGAACTGTTTGGCCTGTGCATAGCTTGAGACGAGCGACGAGCGGGGGACATCCAGGCCGATCTCGATCATCGCCTGCTTGAACAACTCGCGATCTTCGGCGAGACGTATCGCCTCTGCCGACGCGCCGATCAATTTGACGTTGTATTTCTCAAGGACTCCGGCTTTCTGGAGCGCGAGCGCGAGGTTGAGCGCCGTCTGTCCACCTACCGAAGGAAGGATGGCATCCGGTCGGTCGCGCTGGATGATCTTTTCCAAAAATGGAACCGTGAGGGGCTCTATGTAGGTGCGGTCGGCCAACTCCGGGTCGGTCATAATCGTGGCGGGATTGGAATTGACCAGCATTACCTCGATCCCCTCGGAGCGAAGGGCCTTTATCGCCTGGGTGCCTGAGTAATCGAATTCACAGGCCTGACCGATGACGATCGGCCCGGAACCGATGACCAGTATCTTGTGCAGATCAGAACGTTTAGGCATGGCTGTGGCTCTCCTGCCACTGTTTCATCAAAGCGATAAACTGCTCGAAGAACGGGTGGGCGTCATGGGGACCGGGCGAGGCCTCAGGATGGTACTGCACGGCGATTGCGGGAACCTCGCGCAACGCGAGTCCTTCGACCGTATGGTCATTGAGATTGATATGGGTGATCTCGACTTGCCGGTCGCTCAGTGAGTCGGCGTCGACGGAAAATCCATGGTTGTGCGCGGTGATCTGTACTTTGCCGGTACGATGATCGATGACGGGATGGTTGCTACCGCGATGGCCGAATTTCAATTTGTACGTTTTTCCGCCGGCGGCCAGGGCAAGCAGTTGATGACCGAGACAGATACCCGCGATAGGAACTGTACCAAGCAATTTCTTGATATTATCGGTGGCGTATGTGAGTGGATCCGGGTCACCGGGGCCATTGGAAAGAAGTACGCCATCAGGGCGGAGATTCAGAACATCCGTCGAAGAGGTGGTGGCAGAGACGACCGTGACCTTGCACCCCAACCGGGTGAGACAGCGAAGGATGTTGTATTTGACTCCGTAATCATAGACCACAACATGCAGCGCGGTACGCGCGGACGCGCTGAAGAGATCCTGTTGATGCCAGTGACCGTTCAGCGCGATCTCTTCCTGATCCCAGTGGTAGAGTCGCCCCAGCGTTACGGAGGAAGCGAGATCGATGCCAGCCATTGACGGGTGCGATCGGGCTCGGGCGATCAACTCATTATCGTCGTAACTGAAATCAGCGATCACTCCGCGCATAGCGCCGTAGGTCCGTAAGTGGCGAACCAAGGCTCGTGTATCCAGACCTTCCAGACCGGAGATATTATTTGCGGCTAAGTAGTCGTCGAGTGACTGCACCGCCCGCCAGTTGCTGGTGACGCGACTCAGTTCCTTGATGATAAACGCGTTGAGGAAAAGCTTGCGGGATTCGACATCATCCTGCGCGATACCGTAATTGCCGATCTGCGAGGCGGTCATCACGACCATTTGCCCGGCATATGAAGGATCGGTCAATATCTCCTGGTATCCGCACATGGCGGTATTGAAGACCACTTCACCAACCGCGTCCTCACGAGCGCCAAAGCGGTTTCCGGGAAATACCCGGCCGTCCTCGAGGACCAGCTTGGCGTTGTAGGACTCACGCAGCATCGGCTGAATCGGCTTCCTTTCGCGTGTGTACGGGCGGATGAATGACTCTGTTTCGGTGTCGGGCGAAGGTACAGTATCGGGTTGCGGCTGTCAAGCGGTCGAGTGGGGAGAGAGACTAGTTCTGGCGGGAATGGGGGGCATCTAGTATAATCATGGAATGAAACGGTCCTGCATTAGGGTAGCCGCATGAAGATGGTCTGTGTGCTTCGCAAGGAGGCGGGGTCGGTCGACGACCTGTTTGACTTTGTAGGGGATTTCGTGAAGCGCGCTGAAATTGACGAGGATACGGCCTTCCAGGTGACGGTTGCCGCGGAGGAGCTGTTTACGAACCTTGTGAAGTATAGCACAAGGAGTCGCCAGCCGGTGAAAGTCACCCTAGAAAGAACCAAAGATTGGCTAGAGCTGGAACTGGTTGATTCTGATTCAGACCGATTTGATGTCACCACCGCCTCCCTGCCTGATCTGGATGTGCCGATCGAGAAACGTCGCCCCGGCGGGATGGGGCTGCACCTGGTACGAAAATTCGCGGATCAGTTAGGGTATCGGCACGAAGAGGGAGACGGTATCATCACCTTTAGAAAACGATTAGCCGGTCACAACTGATGACTCAAAACGAAACGGCCCGAAACTGATCGGGCCGTTGTCATGAAACGATTAGAAGTCATGTGCCCATCCTATGCGCAGCATGAACGCTTTCAGATCCGGAAAGAGATCAAACTCGCGCAGCGGGCCGAACGCTTCCGGCGGGCTTGGGTCGCCGTGCTGATTGTACCATTCGAACGATAATTGCAGAGTCGAAGAGAGCGACATCCGATGGTCGTAGCCGAATCCGTACGTGATGGCGGAAAAAGTCGCCAAACGACTATCCGCCGAGGCATAGTCCGGCAAAGGCTCTCCCTGGACCAGGAATGGACGGGAGAAATCGGCGCGCGACTGACGATACCATCGAATCGATGGTTTCAAAGTGCCTTTTCGACTGATCGCAAAGGTCAGACCGGACGTGGCAGTGTGCGAGATCACGCCCCAATCATCCCAGAAATAGCGATAGGAGCCGTCGAAAAGACCCAGTCGTGTGGAACGGCGTAATTGTCCATACAGTGCATTGCCGTTACGACTATCCGGCCGTTTCTCATGCAGGTTTTGCACAGGCTCACCTGGGTCGGCGGAATCTATTGGTTGGACGACGCTGATGATCTTGTACGGGTCGGTGAGCCAACCGTTGGCGCGTGAAAGCGAGTAGTTTAATCGAAGCATCGTCTTTGAATCGACCAATCTCGTTATTCCGGCGACCAGATCATAGATGGTCTTGCGGCGACTATCACGGCCGATCCTCCCATCGTCTTCGTTATCAGCGGTGATATCGGCGAATGGCACAGGCATGCCGCCGAGGATGGAGACGTTGTCTTTCGCGACAGAACCGGAGAGCGAGAAGGTGGTCCTGCCGTCATCATATTCCTGAGAAACAGCGCCGGTTACCCCGAGTGAACGGTAGTCATGTTCGCTGGAGAGGCGCAGACCAGTGGCGAAGGTAGAGCGCCCCCAGAACTTGCGCGAAACGACGGCATCGGCCGAGAACCGCGTTTCGTTAAAGCTTTTGTCGATCGGGATCTCACCTGCAGCGGTGACAACCCGTCCACCGCCCGAGGCACGCGTGATTGTCGTAGGATATTTCGAGGGAGAAGCGCCGGTCGGTGACGCACCGGTGAGACCGTCATAGGTCAAATTGAGATTCAGCGTAAACTGATTCTTGAGCTGACGCGTGAGATTGAACATCGCCTCAGTCGCCTTGATGCGATCCTTCTCGTTGTAGAAGAGAACAGAACTCTCCGAGCGATTTTGCGCATGAGTGGTCAACGCGGTGGTGCCGAGCACGATCGCGATGACCGAGGCGAGCGCATGACGGATCGGTTTGATACGCATTAGTTACACCCGCACCCGCCACCACCAAAGGAGCGTCCGCCGGAGGAGGCCTCTTTGGAAAAGTAAATATGATCATCGATCATATCTTTACTGACCTGTTTATCGAGCTGCAGTTCTTCGGCGGCGACCGGCGGCTTGGTACAGAGCTGGCCGCTGGTGGCCGCGCAGCCGTTGATAAAAACGGAACCGGCAATTACAGACAGACAGATAGCGGTCGTATGACGACGTTTTGATCGTATTTGCTGCATATTCCCATCCATTCGAATGAGAGGGGCCGGTGGGGCGGCACCCTCTCGATTCAGGTTAACACGAACTAGCAAGAGAGAGACTGGCCGAGGACGCAGCCAGACTCATTTTGGATGAGGGTTTAGAAGTCGTACGTGACACCAAACATAACGCGCAGTTCCATATCAGGCTGCTTGATCGCTTCATCGGCGTCATCATAGGTGAAATCTTCTTTGGCGTGCAGGTCGTCTCCATTGGGGCGGTAGTAGGTGTCATGCCCCGAGAGAAGTGAGCGGAAGAAATAGTCAGCGCCAACCGAGACCAGCATGGATACGCGAGGACTGACCGGGAAGGTTGTTTCCACGCCGCCGCCGAGCCCCCAGGAGTTGGAAGTGACGTCGAAGGTCTCATTGCCACCAATGTATTCGAAATGGGCGTTGAAGTATCCATGACGCAGACCGCCAAAGAGGTTAGAGTATTTCAACTTGCCGATCTTGACCGGATAAAGCACATCGATGCGGGTATCCCACAATTTTGCCCAGCCCTTGGGTGAGCCGTTGGTCGCCTGGTCAATAAAGATGCGTCGTGCGGCAACAGCATCGCCGGGGGCGACACGCGCGTAACCGAGACCGATACGCAGACCAAAGGGGAAACCTTCGGCAAAGTTGTTCAGCGTACCGCTGCAGTGGACGCCGACACCCGAGTAGAAGCCGGTGACCAACTGCCCGGTGAAATCACGCACGCCGGGAGCAGAGGCAGAACCGCCACTGTAATCGGATCTGGATTTTGGATTGGCGGCCATCACCACGCTGGAAAGTGCCAGAACGAGGAGGGCCGACGCTAGACTGAGCCGTTTCATGGTCTTCTCCTTTTGATAGCTGAACGGGCCGGTAGATTTTCCTGAGTCGGCGAGCAAGAAATCGCGACATCTACCGGACTACTCCATGTTTCGGAGTGAAACGGGTCAATTCTTAGAAAAAGTACCAAAAATCTGATCGTATTGTGGGACAGTTGGTTAGGTCAATATGCGAAGGCCGGGCAGAAGCCCGGCCTTCATTAATAGTGCATTGAAATCAGAGGAATTGTCGGAAGAGCCGGTTACTTCCGGGAAGTTACCTTTTCAATCAGAACTTTCAGGTCGTTGAGTTCCCTGCGAAGTTGTTCATTCTGCTCTCGCAGTTCTTTGCTTTGCGCTTGCAGTTGTTGATTCTGCATATTCAGTTCCTTGATCGCGGCAAGGGCGATACCTGACGGGTCGATGGTCGAGATCGTTTTGTCATTCTCTCCAACACCAAAGACTTTCTGGAAGTCCTGCGCGGTCGGTCCAATATGCGTTACGTCATCGGATTCGGTCTTGTAGTTCCACTCGGAGATGGGGAGTTGATCGATCTTCTCGAGAAGTGCGGCGCCATTCACCGGTTGAAAATTCTCTTTGAGGTTCTCGTCGGAGGCGTTGGTCCAGACGCCGCCGGGGGTAAGATGGGCACCGGAAGAATGCTCTATCGGATGATTGGAACTGGAGGAGCTGAGCTTGAGCACCGTCAGACCGTCTTCGGTAAGATGAATGTACGAATCTATGCCTGACGAAGTGATCTCCACCGCCGCCGATCCCGCCAGGCCATCATCGTGCACCACGCTTATCGTGGCGCTGTCTACGGTTGTGCCTGACGTGATTGATACCACGCGTCCACCCTGTGCGCCGGTCCCCTTGGTATTAATGGCATGCATTGCGACTGTCGGCGTGACCTTCATCATGACATCGGTATTGGAGATGCCGTCATCGTCAATGTCGCCCGAAGCTATGAAGACCGCAGACTTTTCAGATGGTGCGGTCTCGTTGGCCAGGTTCTGCAATATCCTGCCTACGGCGACTCTACAGACCGAATGCGAATCAGATACACTCGCGTCGAAATCAGTCTCCGTATGACCATCGCCATCGACATCCAGGGTCAAGGATGAACTGGCGCCGCTGCTGTCGCACACACTGCCGAAGCCTGAGCTACGCCCCGTGATCTCCACTTTGAAACCTCGCACCTGGGCAAATTTGTCGCTGACCGTTGCTTCGGCACGGCATTCGGGTGTGCCGTCGCCGTCATGGTCCGAGTCCACATTCAGGGTTGCGGCAACCGAGTCAGCGCTGCCGGAACACCTCAGCGATTGTGAGTTTTGGGAGGCGGTGACTTTGACGAATCCCCCTTCTTTTTGTGCAGACAATTGAACGTCAACGCCATCCTGGCCACTTGATCCAAGATTATGCGTGCTCAGTCTGCGTCGTGCGCCAGTCGCGTCGATACTGTCGATGCTTGAGACATCCATGACACCGTCGTCATCGGAGTCCATGTCAAGGGCATCCACCGCAACGGGGCCGCCGGGTGGGCTGGAAATGGTGCGGGCGAGTTTGACGTTGACTGCGTTGATTCCCTTCTTCTCCTGAACCTGGCTTGAGCTCGAGGCATCACAGGATGAGGAGACGCTGCTTTCCGCAATACCGTCGCCATCGTCATCGCAGTCAAGCATCATCGAAGAAGAACCAGTGTCGGCCGAAAGCCCAACGCTGTGCGATGACGAAGATTCACGTCTGAACAGCGTAACCGAGATATTCTTTCGGATATTCTTTCCTTTCATGCTCATGCCGCTCTCGCCGCTGGGATCGGACTGCGAGATCGAGACGTCGGTACTGTCTGCGGTAGAGCGCAGGCTGATGACGCCGACGTTGCTCCCCTGTGAATGTCCGAAGTAAGCGCTTGCGTCCGTGTCATCGCAATCATTGGTGATCAGTGACCTTCCGCTCAGAGCGGCACCCTGCGAGAGGGCACTGCCGGTTGCCTGCAGACCAGCATGAACTCTGGCAAAGCCTCCGGTGGTGGAGTCGCCGACAACCATCATCCCGGGGGCGGTTGCAACATCGCCGCGAACGCGGGAAGAGACCAAAGCGCGGGGGGTGTTACGAAGGCGTGTGCGTGGTGTCATCGGTGATTGACCGGCAAGCTGCGTCTGGAGAAACAAGGGTTGGTCGGTGAAGATGTCAAAGAATGAACTACTTCCGCAGCCGATGCAGGTGGAGTACAATCCATTGCTGACCGAGACAACCACAATTTCGCTGTGGAGCATTGTCCCTCCGACGGAGTCAGACCAGAGTGAGATGATCAGGTCGCGAGGACCATCGGGGACCGGGTTATCGGACAGATCGGTCAAGCGCCCCTGGAAGGCGATCGAGTCGGCGATCGGACCGGCCATCGCCGCCGACACGCAGGTCAGGATGCACAGGAGGCATGTGAGAATGAGGAAATAACGCATGGGCACGCCTTTCACAGGTCAAGTTGATGTAGAAGTAAGTTCGTTTTCAGCAATTTCCGAATGGAGGGTACGTCGCCGGGTAGATGCCCAAGGCCAACCGCACAATCATAATATACGGCGACGCATGTTCGAACCAAGAGAAAACAGGGGTCCACAAAGTATATTTTGGAGGCGATTCGACTGGGGGGCGGGTCTATGAGAATTCCTTCACATGCAGCGGCGATCAACTGGAATTGATCGGAGGTTATGGAAAAGAAAACCCGGTCGAGGGTTTTCTCGACCGGGTATCGATGAAATCAAGTTCAGCTTGAGACTACTTAGATTTGGCCAATTGTTGGACGAGTTTTTTCAATTCGTCCATTTCGGCGCGAAGTGATCGATTTTCCTGCTCGAGTTTTTTGTTCAATTCTTTGATCGCGGCGAGGGCGATGCCGGAAGGGTCGATCGTTGAGATGGTCTTGTCATTTTCGCCTACACCAAAGACTCTTTGGAAGTCTTGCGCAGTCGGGCCGATATGTTTGACGTCGTCGGACTCCGACTTATAGTTCCACTCGGAGATGGGGAGTTGATCGATCTTCTCGAGAAGCTCGGTACCATCGACCGGCTGGAAGTTCTCTTTGAGGTTTTCGTCGGAGGCGTTGGTCCAGACGCCGCCCGAAGTCAAGTGTGCTCCACTGGAGGAATGGTGGATGGGGTTGCTGGCATGAGCCGGTCCGCCAACTCCCAGGCGACCATCACCGTCCATTTGGATGGAGACCGCGCCAAGCGAGTTCGTCATTGACATGAGTCCGCTATTGTCAGTGACAACGAGATCAAAAACGTACGTCCCGGCCGATGGTGGTACTACACGGATCAGCGACGAAACGTCATCACAACCGACCTGAATGGCGGTGTCCGGGCCGGTACCCATGATCAGCCCTGCGTTAGCTTGATGGGCTGAACTCTGCGATTTGGCATTTATTTCGATGAACCTCGGAATGGCGACTCCAGACTGTATTGTGACTCCAGCTTCATCATTATCGGCGCCGATCTTTATGGTAGTATCCGAGCCGACTCCCATCACCATTCCGATATCAGCCTTTTGCGCGGGAGCCTGTGCTTGGGCGGTGACGTTGATGAACTTGGGAATGGCGACACCGGCCAGTATTTCAATTCCAGCGTCGTCATCATCGCAGTCTTCAGAGACGCGACGGTCAGCGGTCCCATCGCCGTCGGCATCCCACTCCATGCGGTGAAGAACGCCGGAGCTGGACGAGGACATAAGGGCACTACCTTTAATGATGGGTGTTCCCATTGATGCATCGCTACTCGCCACGCTGACCGTGGTTGGACCAGCAGGTTGTGCAGTCAGGCGCGCACTCCCAGACAGGACGCCGTCTTCGGCCGAAACTTCAGTCAATGCGCTGTCAATATCGGTGAGAGTCTTTGCGGAGAGGACCAAACCTCCCTGCGCACCGGTCCCTTTGGTATTGATAGCGTGTTGGGATCGAGTCGGGACAATACTGGAGGAGATCTCTTGTTCCGGAAAGCCGTCTCCGTCGCCATCATATCCCATGTCCATGAGTGCATTGTCAGACGCGTTGTAAAGATGGAGATTGAGATGGAGTCGAGAGGTTCCCTGAATGATTCGATTGGAGGATGTCACACTGTCTTCATTGACGATCTGTTCGCTAATCTGTTCTGGAACGCCGTTGCCATCGCTGTCAACCTCAACCGAGCTTCCCGCGCCAGTAGTTCCAGATACAAACACCAATCGTCGAGTTTTGGTAGTCGTGCCCTGCGCTTCAGTGATCTCGGTCACCGAATCCGGAGTAAGAGAACTCGTCGAGCTTGACCTGGCCAGTAAACCTATTGACTGCAGTTTTGATTCGAGTTCGTTGATGCGGGTACGCATGCGGCTGGAAGAGGAACCATCAGGGTTGCTCACCTCAGTCGAGACCACCGCAGAGTCCGGCATCAGGCTGACGTGAAACCCTTCAAAGTCCGAACCGGTATACCGAGTAGTGCCATGGTATGCGCCGTTCTCGTCGACGCTGTCAACGATCTGGCTTTGCGTCGGCTTATCCCCGCGCTCAAAGAAGGTCTTGAGAATCGAACGTGAGATCTTGGCCGAGGATGAGTTGCCAACGTCGGGGTCGCCATCTTCATCGACATCAACTCCAGCGACACTAATCACGTCGGTATTGTCGACCTTTGCCCAGACGCCTCCATCAGCGATGCCGTCAGCATCTGCGTCTGTTTCCAAAGCAGAACTGACCGAGCTGCCTGTGTCCGAATCATGGGCACTCACAACAAAGCGCTGAGGAAAAGCATCCATCAGGTTAAAACGTCTCTTTGACGAACTGACAGATAGAGTGGCTGTCCCAGGCTGGACCGACATCCCTTCGACTACATCTGAAATGCCGTCGGCATCATCATCGAGGTCGAGGAAGTTGGTTGCTCTGTCATCTCCCACTTCGCTGTTGCAGCTACTCTGGGGGTGCGGCTGACCCGCGCCAAAACACTTTAGTCCGAGCGACCCACCGTCGTCAGAAAGGTGAACGTAACTGTCGATGAGATTCGAAAAGCTCTCGTGGGTTGCGATGATCCTGGTCGTGTCATCTCCCACGCTCATCTTCATGGAACCAGTGCCGGGTACTACGGAACTGACGCTGGAGGATGCAAAGGCATGCGGAACCGAGCCAACGGCCAACCTGGGTAATAGCGGCGTGCCCGAAACTGCAGTCTGCAGAAAGAGATCATCATCACTATGAATGATCAGATGGCCGCCGAGTGGCTGGATACTGCCTAATTGAGTGGAGAAAAGGCCGCCGCCGGAGACCGGCACGTTCTGCGTCTCTGACCAGATCAAAGTGCCGCCGACCGAGTCGGTCCAGAGACTGAATGTAACGGAATACGAACCATCGGCAACCGGAGTGCCGGACGAGTTGGTGAGACGTCCCTGGTAGCTGACGGTAGATGGAGCCCCTGTCGCGGCGCCGGCAAGCGAGACGGCTGCCACGATGAGCAAGAGGTTCCGGACGAAGGTGCGAAGCATGGTGTACTCCTTTGGTATTACCACATATCGATTCAAACGTGCCACATATCGATGCCAGAATTGGACCTGAATGCCAATCGAGAGTCAATCGCGACAGATTGCGAATAAAAGGGGCGAGTCGATAGAAGACCCGCCCCCGGAATCAGAGAACCATCAGGTGATGGCGATCACTTCTTCTCAACGAGCAACTTCTTGAGCTGCTCTACCTCTGCCTTCAAGGAGGAGAGTTCTTCAATCTGCTTTTTCAGTTCGGTATTCTCCTTCTTGAGCTGCTTGATAGCGGCAAGGGCGATACCGGAAGGATCAATGGTCGAGATCGATTTGCCATCGGAGCCTACGCCGAACGTCTCCTGGAAATCCTGGGCCGTGGGGCCGATATGCTCGGTCTCAGAATCGCCCTTGTAATTCCATCGGGTGATCTCAAGCCCCGAGATCTTCTCTAGCAGTTCTTCACCATCCACCGGCTGGAAGTTCTCTTTCGCGTTGACGTCAGAGGCGTTGACCCAGGTGGTGCCGTCGCAATATGCGCCGCCGGCAACATCGATTCTCTTGACGGCATCAGCAGGTTTGCCTATGCCGATCCTGCCGTCTCCGTCAACAAAGAAGGTCGTATCCTTCATTGAATCGCGAATAATAAGAGATGCCGAATTACGGCCGGCTGCCTGGTAATAGTCATAACCTTTCTTGCTGAGAAACGCGATCAATAATGCAGAGCTAGTGACATTTTCCTCAATTGACAAATCAGATAGGCCGTCGCCATCGTCATCGATCGCACTCACCGTCGATATATCGCCCACTTCAGTGGTTGAGGTAATCGAGGCTGTGCGATTGGCGTCTGCACCGGTACCTTTGGTTTTGATGGCGACGCTGTTGGTCGTGGGGGTGACGATGGCATCAATGTCACCTTCCGGGACACCATCGTCGTCGGAGTCAGTGTACCAACGTCCGGTAGCCGCGTAAGAAGCGGACGCCGCTCCACCACCGGGAGGACTCGAGACAACTGAACTGACTGCGTGAGCCTCAGAAATACCGTCGGCGTCATCATCGATATCCATCTCGTGGACAGCCGAACTGTCGTCACAGGTTCCTCCTATAACTCGATCCTTGTCAGCACCGGTTCCTTTGGTCTTTATGGCCACACCGGACGTACCTGGCACGACCGAAGACACGATCTCACCTTCGGCATCACCGTCATCATCAATATCACAGCGTGCCGACAGGACCGCTCCACCGGGGAGCGCGCCCCCAAGAAGCGAAGCACCTGAGCCAACCTTCACTGAGGACTCCGGGATACCGTCGCCGTCTTCGTCGGAAGACATATTCAGTCCAGAGCCGGCGGAATCGACGGCCAGCTCGCCTTCGTGGACAGTAACTGGTGACTGATAGCGCAGATTGTTGGAGCACTTGGTGCGATTAGCCTTCTCTTTGGCCTTCATCAACGCCGGCATGAGGAGGGAGTTTTCGAACTCAAAGGTTTGTTCGGTGACAACAGAGTCCGGGGTAGTTGTAGTGATGACGCGGTTTTTGTCCGCGCCGGTTCCTTTGGTTTTGATCGCGACAGCGCAGGTGCCCGGCGTAACAATTGACTCGATTTCATCCTCGGGAATGCCGTCACCATCATCGTCATAGTCGAGGTAATTGGTGGCGGTCAGATCGTCGCAGTCCGTGCCGCCGCTGAGCCGCTGAGCGCCGGTCCCCTTGGTTTTAATGGCCAGGCTCGAAGTGGTGGGAGTAATGCGCAAGGCCGCTGAACGGTCGATGAGACCATCGTTATCGTCGTCGCAGTCGGTATAGAGTTCAGAGTCAGTGTCATCGCAATCGCCGCCCGCACGAAGGCGTTTGGCGCTGGTACCCTTGGAATTGATGGCCAGACTCGAAGTGGTTGGGGTGATGCGCAAGGCGGCAGATCGGTCGATGAGACCGTCGTTATCGTCATCACAATCCGCATAGATCTCGGAATCGGTATCGTCGCAGTCGCCGCCGGCACGAAGACGTTGGGCGCTGGTCCCTTTGGTCTTGATAGCCAGTCTTGCGCTTGTAGCATCACAAGTCGATGAGACGGAATTATCCCCGAAGCCATCATCGTCGGAATCGTGTGACATAACGCGCATCGCAGAACTCGGCGTCGCGGAATCCGTGATAACGAAGTCATTGAACCCATCGCCGTCGCTATCGAGGTCCAGTGACATGCTTGAAATTGGGTTGAAATTCGCAGCCTGGCGTGCGTTAAAGAGAGCATAAGCAACGGCTGAACCGTGTGTGGCGCTCCCATTCACGCTTGAAGAGGACATCGAAGACGGCACAGCGCGGAGTCTGGTGCGAGGCGACATAGCCGCCTGGCCGGACAACTGAGTCTGCAGGAATAGCGTTTGGCCGGTGAAGAGACTCGAAAAAGAACTGCTGCCGCACCCGATGCAGGTAGAATACAGTCCTTTGCTGGTAGTAATGACCACCATTTCGCTGTGGACCATGGTTCCAGCGAGGGAGTCGGTCCAGATCGAAATAATGAGGTCACGATTTCCATCAGAGACGGGGACGTCGGATGCATCAGTGAGGCGCCCCTGGAATGCGATCGAGTCGGCTATAACGCCGGCGAAGATCGTTGAGGCGGATGCGGCCACGCAGAGAACAGTCAGTAGAAACAGAATGCGGCGCATGGAGCACTCCTTATGTGATTCAGGCTACAATGTGTGAGTATTCATGTTTGAGAGACAGTGCGCGGGGCGGACGACCCCTAACACGACTCTAATAATATACTTATTGGCTCCATGTTGTCAATGTAAATGCGGCTGCACAACTCCTTCCGACCCCCGGCGCGATCGGCTTTGGGTGGATCAGTTCACACGCCGCCTATACCGGTAACGTTTTCGCC
>CAYNIJ010000018.1:0-58380 GCA_964397415.1 uncultured Ignavibacteriales bacterium
CAAAGACGCCGCCATCCCCCGACGCTGGGAGCATGGCATCACTCCTGACGAGTACTACTCCGCCACTCGTAGATTCCTAGATAGCGGCGCCAAAAACCATCTCGCACGAGGTAAGGAAGTCACCCTCGCTACTCCGGCCAGCAATAAGTATCACGACGGCGACAGTTCTGCATTGACTGACGGGTTGTTGGCCTGGGATGATTACCATATGCATTGGCTGGGCTTTGAGGGTGAGGAGATGGATGCCACCATTGACCTCGGAACCACACGAACAGTGTCTTGCATTCAAACCAACTTTCTGCAGGATATCAACTCCTGGATCTTTATGCCCGACACTGTCAACTTTTTGATCTCAGAGGATGGTAACACTTTCCAACCTATCGGTACCGCAGTGAACGTAACCCCTGCCGAAAAGTGGGGGCCGATCATCGCTCCCTTCAACCTGGATTGCCAACCGCTTAGGGCCCGCTACATTCGGGTGAAGACCGCCAGCAAGAAGATCTGCCCGACCTGGCATAAAGGTTCCGGCGGTCTGGCGTGGATATTCATCGACGAGATCACTGTAGAGTGAGTGGAGTTCCATGAAGCCAATGAGAATGTTCTTTCTTCTTCTCTTCACAATGCTTGCCTGTTCGGTCGCCGCGCAACCGTACAAAGACCGAACCCTTCCCAGCGATAGGCGGGTCGAATACCTACTGTCCCGCATGACACCCGAAGAGAAATTCTGGCAGCTCTTCATGCTCTCCGGGAGCCTGGAAGGCGGCCCGGCTAAATACAGACACGGCGCGTTCGGTTTCCAGCTTAGATTCAACCCTGACAGCGTCAGTGCGGCCGAGTATGTAAATCATATCCAACGCCATTTTGTCGAAGAGACCCGCCTCGGCATACCGGTCATCTTCTTCGAGGAGGCATTACATGGCCTGGCTCAGAAAGGCACAACTTCCTATCCCCAGGCGATCGCGCTCGCCGCGAGCTTTGACACGACACTCATGCACGAGGTTGCCGCGGCTATTGCTGAGGACTGTCGCGGACGCGGTATTCGCCAGGTTCTTTCTCCGGTAGTCAATATCGCCAGCGATGTTCGTTGGGGGAGGACTGAAGAGACTTATGGCGAAGATCCTTTCCTCACATCCGCCATGGGCGTGGCATTTGTCTCTGAATTCGAGACGCGAAATATCATCGCTACACCTAAGCATTTTATAGCCAACGTCGGCGATGGTGGCCGCGACTCGTACCCGATCCATTTCAATGAACGGCTTCTGCGTGAGATGTATCTCCCCCCGTTCGAGGAATGCATTCGGCGTGGCGGCGCACGGTCGATCATGACCTCCTACAATTCCGTCGATGGCTCCCCTGCCTCGGCCAATCATTGGCTGAACAACCAGTATCTGAGAGAGGAGTTGGGGTTCGACGGATTTGTCATTTCGGATGCCGGCGCGGTCGGCGGCGCGAATGTTCTCCACTTTACCGCCAAAGATTACGCGGAGTCCGGCGAGCGAGCACTAGAGGCGGGGCTTGATGTAATATTCCAAACGTCATTTGATCATGCCGAGCTGTTTATCGCGCCGTTTCTCGATGGCCGCATACCAGCAGACGTGATAGACAGCGCAGTCGCGCGAGTCCTTCGCGCCAAGTTTGAACTCGGCCTATTCGACGATCCATATGTTAGCTTAACGGTCCCTGATTCGGCTCGTGCGACACGTGGCCGCGCATTGGCCCGTCGTGCCGCTCAAGAGTCAATGGTCCTCCTCAAGAACGAGGCGAACATACTCCCATTATCGCAGGTGAAATCGATCGCGGTGATCGGTCCCGATGCTGATGATGTTCGACTTGGAGGATACAGCGGTCAGGGTAACTACCCGGTCTCAATTCTCGATGGCATAAAGGCACGCGCTGGGAAAAACATTGCGGTGCGGTACGCCAAAGGGTGCTCACGGCTAGATACGAATCTCGTTACGGTACCCTACTCGGCGCTTCTGGATGCATCTAGTGGTGTGGCTTATGGCGGATTCATCGGTACTTACTTCAACAATCCGGATCTGGCCGGTGAGCCGGTATTTTCGCGGTTTGACCCGCAATTGCAGTTTCAGTGGAGCCTCTTTTCGCCTGATCCGGAGCAACTCTCGTTCGATCGCTACTCCGTGCGCTGGACCAGTTCGCTCATTCCTCCAGCCAGTGGCAAGTTCAAGATAGGGATCGAAGGAAACGACGGCTACCGCCTTTACCTTGATGATTCATTGGTCCTCGACAGATGGCGGACCGTATCGTACGGCACACACCTGATAGACTACACATTCGACAAAGACGAGGTCTATCATATTCGCGTCGACTACCGCGAACCCGCCGGCAATGGTCGGATTCGGCTTGTCTGGAATTGTGGTCTGTCGAATAACACCGACGCGCAGATCAAGTCTGCTGTGTCGGCCGCGAAAGCGTGCGATAGAGCGATCGTGGTAGTCGGTCTGGAGGAGGGCGAGTTCCGCGACCGGGCGTCTCTGGCCCTGCCGGGACAACAGGAGGAGCTGATCCGTCGCGTCGCCGCTACTGGAACACCGACTACGGTTGTGCTGGTCGGCGGAAGCGCGATCACCATGGGTCAATGGATTGATTCTATCGATGCTGTACTTGATGTCTGGTACCCCGGCGAAGCCGGTGGTGAGGCAGTAGCTGACATCCTATTTGGTGATGTCAATCCCGCTGGACGTTTGCCTATTACTTTCCCGATCGCCGAGGGTCAGCTTCCACTCGTCTACAACCATAAGCCGACCGGCCGCGGTGATGACTATTTCGATCTAACAGGTCAGCCGTTATTTCCCTTTGGTTATGGCCTCAGTTATACTGAATTCGCGTATGGCGATCTCTCAATAGCGCCTGCGGAGCTGAAAGCGACCGACACGGCTGTAGTTTCATTCAATCTAACAAATACGGGATCGTGTGCTGGGGATGAAGTCGTTCAACTGTATCTTCGGGATATGATCGCTTCGGTGGCACGGCCCATAAAGGAACTCAAGGGATTTCAGCGTGTCCATCTCAACCCCGGTGAATCGAAAGTGCTCGGCTTTGCCATCACTCCGGATCTCTTGACCATGCTTGATGCGCAACTCAAACCGACCATCGAACCGGGTGAGTTCAGGGTAATGATAGGAGCATCCTCAAGAGACATCCGCCTCCACGGTACGCTTGTTGTCAGGCAGTAAGCTCGGCCGCGTCGAGCGAATATCCGGAGTAGCTGCTTCAGGTCACCTTCGGGCGGCCAAGTCAATGTGACACAAACTGGAGCTAGCGCGTGTCGACCAAGTCTCTCCGGGTTCTTACAACCGCTGGGTCAGTTTTATCGTTGATACGTACTCGCCATAATCCGGTCCCTGAAGCCCGTCTCCATTGAAACCGACCCGCCGCACAGATGCCTGCAACGACGCCTTTGCTGACAGGCGGTAATTCGCGGTTATGTCGGTCTGCAGAGATGTCGAGGACGGCGAGCGCGTTAGCCCGATTCCGGCCGAGACGAACAAGCGATTCCGCATGGTCCGCCATTGCGGTGTGACCGAATACGTTTCAATCGTCTGCCGCGCATTTCCCCCCTGACGCGAAGAGACCACGCTAACCATTGGCACGATCCATAAGTTGCGGGCAATCGCCATATTGCTGTTGATGCTCACGCTGTGCGATTGAAGTTTGCTGCCGGTTCTGAAAATATTATCATCCGCGGCCCGCGTGAACAGGTAATTCAGTCCCACCGTTTTGATGAAGGTGCGACCATCGAGCATCAGTTGTTGATTTGCCCCGAGATTGATTGTCGAAAAGCTCACAAGGGCGGTGTCTGAGGCGGCATGGTTGCGCAGCGTCAGTACATTCCCCATGAACGACCAATGCCATAACCGGGTGACACGCGCGGTCAGATTTCCGGAGTAGGTATAGCGGACGGTCGTGTGCAATTTGCTGCCAATCAGATTGTCGTTCTGCCTCGCGATCGCCACTGAAGTTGACCACAGCCGACGACGCAGATCGATACCCCAGGACAATTCGCGCAGGTCTGCGTTCAGCGAAGCAACACCGAGCGACACATACCCTGGGCCGATATAGCGGTATCCGGCCTTTAGACTCAGAGATTCAAAACGCATTAGCAAGTTGCTCGAATAGGCAAAGTCGGCGCTACTGCTCAACCTTGGCGTGAACAACTTTCTGACAAATGCGGGGATTTCGTCGTTATCAAGTTCCGGCGAGCTCATGTCTCTGGTATGAGCACTGCCAGCCGCTTCGGACTTCAAGGTGAATGCGCCGTTGAACAATCGCAGTGCTCCAGCAACCCCAATCACCAGGTTCTCCTGCGGAGTCTCGCTGTAGGGCAACTCGGTTCCTATTTGAGTAGAGTCCCGTGGTATGATGGTGTCGGGCTCAACGGGTTTGAACTTCGAAGGTATGTCTTTTACCGAGACGAGCAGGATGTCAAAAAACGAACCCGCCTCCCGTCCTACCCCGATCCGACCTCCATATACCTGTCGGTCGAATTCTCCTTCGTTGGACGCGGCGCCGAGCCGTCGCGTGACGCCTCCGGTAGCCGCAAGTCGTAAATGACCGGGATTGATCGAGAAACCTCCACCTCGTATAGAGAGTCCGTTCAACGTGTACTGCGTATAGGACTCGGTGAAGTCTCCAGCGTTGACATATCCCCATTTCCAGCTCGGCTGCACGCCAAATTGATTTATCTGGTTCATCTGGCGCCGGGCCGATCGCGAATTCCCTTCAGTCGAGAAAAGGATGTTGGCTGAAATACTCAGGGCGTTGTAAAAGGAGAGCGTCGGTCGAAAGTATGCACGCGCCGATGATGCGGGTCGCCGAGCGTCGCGACCGGAAATACTGTAGAATTCACCATAACTTCCCAATTCACCACTGAAGCTGATCGCCTCTCCCTGCAGCGCACTAACTGCCGACTGTGGTGTCGTCTGAGCGAGCAAGCCAGGTGCCGCAATGAGCAGGAAGATGAGCGCGAACCTGCAGTATCTCATACACGCCGGACTTCCCCTGCTAGTCTACCGTATTCACGAGTTGCCCGGCCAGTCCACTGATCGATGAGGCAATGCTCCTGGGGATCTCCCTGAAATTCCAGCCTGCCAGATTGAGATCGACCATCTTCCCCCGGAAGGTCAGATTGAGATGCATTTGTTTTACCGCGCCACCCTTCAGGTTGGCCAGGTCGGCACTGAAATCAGCGCTATTGACTACTATCAGCTTGCCGCCATCGGTGGCTGATGAAGCGCCTGAGGCCAGATCATGCAACAACGTCCAGCGTCGCGCGGCGCCGGTGGTTACTATGCGTTCAGCGTTGGCCCGTGCCGCGGTAGCCACGGTTGCAAGCCACTGATTACGTCGCGCGGTCTTTTGATCACGCGGGAATAGCGGCGTGTTTAGCCAGACTCCGCGGGCCCGGTTGCGGGCATCAACAGCCACTTCCCATTTCCTAGTGGCGGTTTCACTCGACCTGACGGCTGCGTCCATTTTCTCTCGCACAAAACTCAGCAGTCCGTCGCTCAGTTCTTTGGCTATCCTGCCATTGAAGTCATTTTGCATACCGGCTTCTATAAAGAACTCTGTCTTCGCCAGACTTAGAGCCGCGCTTGCCTTGACGTTCGCTCGAAAGGCATCAAAAATCTCTGCTTCAGTCTCGAAACGAGCGGCCGTCTTCGATATGTTCAAATCAATCATTGCGCTCATGAAGCCGAGGCTGGCCTGACCTTGCACAATGCAGTGTTGTGTCTCTCGAGTGAGTGTCAGGTCGACATCCGCCTCATCAAGCTTCAGTGGTCCAAGCTCGAATGCGGTCACGCCCCCCTTCCCAATTATCCCTTCGAGACTGATATCCAGAAGCGCGTCCGCTATATTGTTCCTTCCTGCGCCGCTCTCAAGGTAGAGCAGGCCGCCGATCGCCATGCCTCGTGTGATACCCAGTTCCGGCGAGTCCTTTGGAGCGAATTTGAGTTTCGCGTTTTCCAAACCAAGTGGAGGCAGATTTTCAATCGGAATTCCGGGACGCCCTGACGCGGCGAGCATTCTCGTCTGCAGATCAACGATGTCAGAGATGGCGAACCCAGCCTCTGATTCACCGTCGAACATAAAGTTGGTCGGTACTCCGGAGGCGGCATTAAGCGCGACCAGCACCGCTACATCGATATCTTTCGTCCCCACGATCATGTCCGCGTTAAATCCAAGCTGCACCGAACCGGCCGGGGTGACTCCCAGCAATAACATCACACGGTTTAATGTCAGCCAATCCACGCCAAACGGCGAGTCCCATCCTTCCTCCGAGACCATACCGCCTGACAACACTAAACCTTCTCGCCCTGCCTTGGTCTTGACCAGGAAGGAGACTATGTCGTCTTCTATTACCACCGTCAGGAGACCAGCCAAAGCAATTGATGGCTGACCGGTGAATTCGACGGCCATCTGACCCGACTTGAACCACTCCGGCGCACCTTCGGGTTGCATCGCCGGGAATTCCGCCAAAAAGTAAGCATCCTTCAGATGTCTGCTGAGACTCCCCTGTAACAGGACGTTGCCTCGCTCCACACCCAGTTTGTTCATGATCGCAAGAAGTGGACCATCCGACACCAGACTCTCTCCCGGAACAGTGGCGATCAGATTGAGTCCGGGTTTGATGATCGCCGAGAATTGATCGGTGCCGTAAGCCGCTGAATAGAATGAGAACTCTTCTTCGGTCATCTCCGAGGAAGGCATTACACCTTCGACGTTGCTGAATATCAGCGCGACATTGGAGAGGTCGAGATCATCCAGGCCAGGCATGCTGAAATCCGGCACATACTTCTTGATCGACCAATTCTCCGGTTTCAGACCGAGGACAAATCCCTTTTTGGTGGGTGTTTCCGCGCGCGCGACTACGACATCGGTCGAGGATCCCTGGAATTCTGTCTTACCTCTGAGTACCGCGGACGAAGGTTGACCCGGCGAGAATGACATGGCGAGTTCCTGCAGTGAAGGAACATCCTTCAGAAACTCCGGCTCTGCACCAAGATTCTCCGCGAGGTTCAACCCCGTTTTGACCAGGTTCCACGGCGTGAGTGACCGAAGCGCCGATTGCGAGAACTTGGCCGTCACCTTGACCTCGCGACTGCTCGATTTCTTCCCGCCGGACATCGGCTCCGGCTGTTCCTTGTTCATCATCGCGGCGAGATTGACCTTGGACGGCAGCGCGGGTGTTCCAGTCGTTGGTGTGCCGCTTCCCGGTGAGCCGGTGGTTGGATTGGTCGAGGGCTGTAGTCCGGTCGAGTCGATTTTGAGGCTCGCCGTGTCCTTCTTGGCAAATTCGACCTCTATCGTGCCGGCTTTCTCGAACTTGCCAAAGTCAAACTCCCCTTTCAGCGTAACGTCCCCCTTCGTGATATTCCATTCGATCTCCGGGTCGTGGAACTTAAAGACATTCTCGAACGCAGGAAAATTAATGATATCATCGAATGCGAGGGAGGCGATGACATCCGGCTTGCTGGCTGATTCAAACTCAAGCGCGATAGCGCCGGTGACTTCGATCGTATCGTTCAGTCGGGCAGCGCTCCGCAGGAACGGGAACGTGACTTTAGCGATCAGGCTTAACTTGGGAGTCAGCTTTTTCTCGAGCGAATCAGGCCCCGGCTTGGTCGATTTCTCCCGCTCCCACGCGATCTCCAGCTCGGCATCCGCCTCCGGCATCCAGCTTATCAGTGAACGTGTGATCGGGACCTTGCCGACTAGCGCGATCTCCCAGGAAATGTCTCGACTCGGCTTCTCTCCGGTGGAGAACGCGAAATCAACATCTCTAGTGATATATCCGCGAAGTTCCGTGTACGGCTCTTCCACCCCGAGCTTGGACATGACATTCGCCAAATTCGGCGCACGATGGAGATCGAACTTACCCAGAAAATTGAGTCCCGGCTTAAGTTCAACCTCGTCCGCCGCGCCGAAAAAATCCGCCGCGCTGTCGGGGAGGTCTGCCACCTTCAGATCGAAATCTGCGGTCGCAAACATCAGATACTCCTCCTCCAGTCCTTCCAGGACCTCAGGAAACACGCGCGATAACAGCGGACCTTTCAGTGTCAGGCTCTTCTGGCGCGGATCATGTTCGGCGCCCCAGAAGGCGGTGAACATCACCTCGTAGGTATGCCCCGCCTTGGTCCACTCACCCTTAACGGCGATCGATTTCTTGTCCCGGTCAATGAAGATACCATGCTCGGCCGCATTCAGCACGACCTTGTCGAATTGGGAACCTCCATCATCAGCTTTCATCGGGATCTGCACTGTGCCGCCCGTACGATTGTATGAATCGAGCCGACCCGCTACACTTTCGAAACTGGAGGTATTGAAATCGCTCAGTGTGCCGGACGCATCCGGTGCTATCTCCACAATCAGAGGTCCGGATGCTGAGACCGAATCGCTTGAACTCCGGACGACAAAGGACCAGATCTCACTTCTCCCCTGATTGCTCGATGGCGGGAACCCGTTCTGGTCGACGGCCTGGATCTGCCAGACGTATCGCTTTCCAACCTCGAGAGGTAGTCCGTCCATCGGATACTGGAAGTTGGTCGTGAATATTCGGTCGTTTTCATACTGTGGGATGTTGGCTACCAGTGCCTGAAGATCCGCCTGTCCCGGCAATACTTCGACGATCGTTAGAATATAGGAGAGCTGATACCCAGGCGGAACATTTAGCGGAGTCCAGGTGAAAATAGGGTACTGGCCGATCACACTGTCGCCATCCAGCGGAAAGATCAGCGATGGCGGGGCAGGGTAGACAATGGTGAAGGTCGCGCAGATATCGTTGGCGAGGCTGTTCCCGGCAATATCCCGGACGGCTATACAGATCGAGTACTCACCTTCCGGCAGACGTCCGGTACGAAGTATCTCGTCGCGGAACGCCCCATCATAGGAAACCGAACCCCAGTCAACGAAACGATCTGAATTGAGCTGGATAGTACCGCCCGACGCGACTGTTATTGGATTGCTGCTGCCATGCGCGAGGATCCCACTCTGCTCGCGAATGATCGTGAGCTCCAGTATCACGTCCGCATCCGCGCCGCTGTTGTTGGTGATAGTCAGTGAGCCGTTGGTTGGGTTCCGTTCGTAGTCACTCAGATAGGGTGAGGGAAACGGCTGCATGAAGATACTTCCCCCCCAGTCCTGACCCGAAACGACTGCGGGGAAAAAAACCGCCAGGCACATAGCTATGATAAGTGTACTGCCGAGACCTGCGCGCCGGTGACCACAGAAGTTTATGAGAAACTTATCAAGAATCATCGAAAGTGAATGGAAAGACCGACGGGAAGACGATCACTGAAACGTGCCGGAAGAAAAACCCATCGGAAAGTGCGTTTCGGTTGGCGCAAAGATACTCGAGTGTCTCCGGGCCGACGGGCCAAAGTAGCCCACTATCTTGTGTAAAGATAATGTACACATATAGTCCATTATCCGCAAGGGCTATTTTGGGGTCGATTTGAACTGGGGAATTACTCAAACGATCGAATGGTCATTCGCCATTTGACCATAAAACGCGGAGATGGTACCTATGGTCGCTTAGCCTATACTGGCTTTCACTTTTGCCAAACTTTCCGACAGTCTTCGCAGTGATTCCTCCCGCCCAAGTATCTCAAGGATGTCCGTCGCTCCACCAGGGGTTGCTGATGTCCCGGATATTGCTATCCTGACTGCCCACATCACGGCGCCTGCTTTCAGGCCAAGAGTGGCGCTCAGTTTCTTCAACTCTTCAAACAGAGCGGCGCCTTGCCACACCTGAATGTCTCTGAGGAGGTCGATAGCAGCCGGCAGGATCTGTACCGCGTTCTCGAGTGTCGCCTTCTGCGACTTGTTCACGAACAACTCACAGTCAAACTGAGGTAGCGACTCGAAAAACGATAGTTGATGGGGGATCTGTGAAAGCTTTTCGATGCGCGGTTGAATCAAAGACAGAAGTTTCTCAATATCAATATCCCGAGTGATGACCTTCCGCACGTAAGGAAGCGCCAACTCTTTGAACCGCTCTGGCGACAGCTTGCGAATATACATCCCATTGAACCAGAGCAGTTTTTCGAAGTCGAAGATCGACGACGACTTGTTTATGCCCGTCACACGGAATCGCCGTGCCAGTTCCTCGAGATCGAAGAACTCCTCGGTCGTGTCCTTGGGGCTCCATCCGAGGAGAGCGATGTAGTTCACAATGCTCTCCGGCAGGTACCCGTCCTGAACGAGATCCTGAAAGCTGACCGCGCCGTGACGTTTCGACAATTTGGAGACAGTACCGTCCTCCCCCTTGCCCATTATCAAGGGGAGATGTACATAATGCGGACGCTCCCATCCGAAGGCGTCATACAAGAGGACATACTGCGGGGTCGAGGAAAGATACTCCGATCCGCGCACCACGTGGGTCACGCCCATCAGGTAGTCGTCGACGACATGAGCGAAATTATAGGTCGGAAAGCCATCCGATTTGATGAGCACGATATCCTGAAGATCCGAGTTTGCGCGTGAGATATTGCCATAGACCTCATCATGAAACGACGTCGAGCCGTCAAGCGGCACTTTCTGACGGATCACATAAGGAGTGCCGGTCTTGAGTTTATCGTTCACCTTTTCCGGAGACAGATTCCGGCACTGTCGGTTGTAGCCGAAGCCAACCTCATCGGTCATTGGCTCGCTTGATTCGTGGCTATCGCAGAAGCAGTAGTACGCATGACCGGTGTCGACTAGCTTGCGGGCATGTTCAACGTAGATATCCAGTCTCTCGCTCTGGATGTAGGGGCCGTTGACTCCCTCCTTCCCCGGGCCTTCAT
Organism: uncultured Ignavibacteriales bacterium; assembly: GCA_964397415.1. Lineage (GTDB taxonomy): Bacteria > Zixibacteria > MSB-5A5 > GN15 > FEB-12 > FEB-12. The sequence continues at coordinate 10,809 of CAYNIJ010000018.1, forward strand.
CGTTATGCAGACCCGCCAGTTCGAGCGTATCATAGATTATTTGAATAGCGTTTTCAACCAGCCGCTTTCTGTCGGTATCCTCGATCCGCAGGATGAACGTCCCGTCATTCGATTTCGCAAGTAGATAGGAGTACAGCGCGGTGCGGAGATTCCCGATGTGCATGTAGCCCGACGGACTGGGCGCAAAACGGGTGACAACTTTATTCTTATCCATTGGGTCCATTGTCGATTTCGGGTTGCTTCAGGGCTGACGATATATCCTGCTCTCGTTCAGGCCTTGAATTGGCTTATCTGCGATTCGTGCTTCACGAAGAAATCAAAGTGCGGCGGGAGGACGCCGAACTCATGTTTGGTGACGTCCGGCACGAATGTATCCAGCGGATCGAAGATCCGTTCCCAGGCCCAAAGCTCTTCCCCGACACCAAAGTACTCACGGATCAGCTCAGTGCCACGCGGCGCGATGGGGTGGACCAGCGATGTAGCGATCCGCACATAATAGAACAGATCCACAAGAGACTGGGGATTGATACTTCCAGACTCGTCGGCTTTCGAGTTTTTCGCCCAGAATTTGGAAATATCGCGAATATACTTGTCAACCGTGACCATGACTTGCTGAAACTGATGCGCGTGCATCTGACGTTCATACGTCAGAACTGCCTGTCGCGAAACGCTCAACGCCTCTTCGCTCACTTTATTCTCCGGCATGCGGCCGCCGAATTCTTTCTGAAGCGTATAGAAACAGGATCTGGCACAGCGGTTCAATACATTGCTGAGTAGATTCCCCTCAACCAGCACGGGGTCGGCGTCCTGCGGTTTGGCATCGAAATCAAACGCTTTTGGTCGGAAACTGACTCCCTGTTTTCCAAGACCGAGTCCGAAGAAGTGAGCCCGGAGTTGATCCGAGGTATAATAGTCGAGTAGCTCGGTGGCGGCCGGTGGTTTAATTGGGCCGCTACTGCTTATCTTCTTATTGAGGAATTGCACATGTTTGTTCACGACTAGCACCGGCAATTGCATCGTTCCTTCGGGGGCAGGAAGTACCGGCTCTTTTCCCTGCAAGCCGAGGAACATCGCCATTTCGGCCGGACCATAGAAATAGACGTTATCTTCGCCGATAAACTGGAAGACCCCAGCGTTCTTGTCGCACCACCATTCTTCCCAACCTGAGCTCTTGGCTATTCCACTCTGATAGCAGTAGGACGAAAAGGAGACAGGAGCGATGAGTGACTCCGGCCAAACCCACCAGGTCCGTTCCGGTTCATTTTCCAGGACGGGTGCCGGCAAGCCCCACTCCTGATTGCCGGTCAATCGGAACGGTACCAGCGTTTTCCCTGTCCGGAAACGTATCCCTGCTTCAACAAGAGTCGCGCATGCACGCTCCCGTTCTTCAAGACTTTCGAATACTAAACCAGCCGACTGACTCTTGCTGGTCCGTTCGGTGAAGCGATGGCTCGCCCCCAGTATCTTGGTGACCGATTCCATGTCATCCTTCTTGACGAAGATGATCGGCGGCTCAAAAAACTCTCTGATGGCTTTCACCGCGAACGGACGACCATGCGGACCTTCTTCCACCGTCCGCAACCATTCCTCCAGAAGAGGTCTGAACTTGGGAACATCAACATACCAGTTGCTGACCTCTTTCAAGATAGGAACCGAACTGGAGAGGGTGCTTTTGGGGTTGATGAGATCTTTCGGCTCGTACTGGTGACCCAGCGAGCACTCATCGGCGTATCCCTTGTCAGATTGGCAGCCATCGATCGGGCAGATTCCTTCAACCTGACGGCCATTGAGGAAAAGGGAGGTCACCGTATCAAAGAACTGCAGCCCTGTCCTTTGGGTCAGATGCCCTTTTTGATGCAGCTGTCTCATCAACTGTTCGCACAGTTCCTTGTGCGTTTTGGCCGGGCCATCGAGTGCCGACGCCGCAAACAGATTGAGTGATATATCGAACGCGGCCAGTGATCTCTTCTGCAGCTCATGGTTGGAGCGGACAAATTGCTCAATATCTCCCGTGAACCCTTTCTCCGACACCGCGATACGGAATGCTTCCACGATCGAAGACCCGTAGCAGTCTGTTCCGGAGACAAAAAGCACATTCTCTTTGCCGATCCGGTCACGCAGGAACCGGGCGTAAATATCCGCATGGACAAAAACGCCGCCGATATGGCCGAAGTGGAGGTCTTTGTTGCCGTACGGCATCCCAGCCGTCACGACGGCCCGACGGGGAAAGGTTGGCCGGGTATTGTCTTTCGCCGACCTATCGGGAGCAGGAGAACTCATCTGATTGCCTAACCTCTGATACTGCTTACAGTAAAGTCCTTTTCAAGGTAGACAAAATAGGTGATTGTGCCGGTCGTCGCAACATGTTCTTCCGATGGCAGTATCCTGCACCCAAGAGTCGTGGCGTCGGGTGATGGGAATGCCATCCGAGTCACTGTAGCCGAATGATTTACTGGGGAGTGTTCCGGCGTATTACCGCCCGGCATGTACTCAAAATTCCGTCAGTTCGCCAATCGAGTTTACCCCAAATTTCAAGCTGAAATGCTAGTGATACAGATTGCTCGGCTGGCCACCAATCAAGATGGATCATGGAAACCTGATAGATGGATGAATTCGTAATCTCCTCCACCTGGGTTGGCTCTGAAGCTGACAAGAATCTGGCAAAAAGTCGACGTCCTGCGTTGACTCTCCAGGACTCAGAATCTTTGTGAATTTGGTGGAGGAAAAACGACTCGCCCCACGCTTCACTTTGTGGTACAAGGAATTACTGGTAAGTGTAAGCCGATTCTGACCGTGTTGGGAAATCCTCCTCACTCTTCACATCCGATTTGACCTGTCAAATTCGTCCACGTAATGAGAACCCGTTGGGAAATAGCCAGCGGAGCCTCTCCAAGACTAAAAGTGCTCCGTAGCCTGAGGAATTAACTCCCCTTTCAATCCTATGGTCGATGGTCAGATTTTGGATTCAACATATACTAAATGGTAGATAGTATCCGTCTCCCGGATATCCCTTGGACCTCCGGGCCAGATGTGTAGTGCGGAACATTCGGCGACGGACCAACAATTCGGGAAACCGAAAATGCATTCCTAGGAAAGGAGCCTTTATGTTAGGTCGAACGTCAGTCCGATTACTTGTGCTACTGTGCCTCATGAGTTTCGCGAGTATTGCACAAGGCCAGGACAAACTACAGAACTACCTGAGCGATGCCGCATCCAAAGTCAAGGCGACGAGCGACGCTTCGGAAAAGCGCGAGATTCTCGAGAAATCATTCGTCAAGATGTCCAAAGCGCTGGACATTGCCCAAAGTTCGCCGCTCATCTCGAAGGATGACAAGGCCGGTATCAGCAAGTTCAAGGCAGTCCTCACGGAAAAGCAGGACGAGCTTGCCGGTACGAATGGATACACGGCCGTGCCCGACGCGCAGCTGAATCTCTTTGCCGATTACGTTGTGCAGGATATGGAGCAAGCCCAGAATATTTCGATCAGTCTGGTCGCAGCGCTCCTGATCGTAATTATCATCATTCTCGTTGTGTAGTCGCCTGAGGGAGTCAAAGTTGTCCGTATTCGGCAAGACAACTGAATTGCCTCCGGCTTCACTCGACCACAGCGCGCTTGTACGCCTCCCCCTCGGGGTGTATCTCAGCGTGCTTTTTGGGTTGCTCTTTTTTTCATGCGGCGGGCCGCCGTCCACTCCCGGCGAAGCCGGATCAGTGGCAGACAACCTGCCACCGCCAAAGTACAAACTCATTTTTGTGATCCATGGCGACGGTGGCTATCTGTTTCATGACACTGCTGGTAATGATTACCGGGCAGATCTTGAAGCACTCGCGGGCGCACAAAAAGTTGCGGAGCGAAATCCTGAGGCCGAAGTATTCATTTTTCATGAGAAGCGCCGAAGGCATACTTTGTTCATTTTTCCCCGCCGCGATGGGGAATTCTTTTACTTTCGAAACGGGCGACTCCTCGCTCGGGAATCATACTGGCGCGATCAGGGAGAATCTCGTTTTGCCCCGGAAATTGCATTATACGATCGATTTCGCGCGGAAGAGTCTCTCTCTCAAACCAGGTTCTTTCTCTATTTTGGGCATGAGATTCCCGAGATCAACGGCAGAGACTACGACGCATCCTACCGAGATCGACCCTTCATCGTTGACGATCTGGCCCGTGAGTTGCGGCACTTTCTCCCAGATTCAACACGATTCGATCTTATAATGCTCTCCACCTGCTTTAATGGTACGCCGCACACGATCTCGGCGCTCTCCTCTTACGCCCGATATATCATCGCTTCTCCCGGAAATCTCCACCTCTCCTATCTTGACCTCCTCCCCTTTGAGAATTTGGATTCCGGGTTGCAGGGGAACGACATCTCTACCTTCGCGAATGAGTGCGCTCGAGTATCTTTTGAGCGACTGACCAAGGTCGTCCAGACTGAGGTCACTATCGCAGTCTATGATATCGATCGCGTGCAACCGTACGTGCACGCTGTCAACAGCCATTATGATCGAACGCTGGATTCCACGGCAACACTGGCAACAACTTCTTTTGTGCACTGCGATTGCGCCGAGGACACCATGTATGTATTACCGACGATGAATGATGGTCTGGAAATGCTGTTCCGCCCTGCGCGCTTTGGTCGCTCCGCCCACAAGCAGAGTCATTCAGGATGGGAGTGCCTCAGGATCCTGAAATAGTCGCACGCAACATTGGTGTCAGCCAAGAGGGCAAACAACTAGCGTGAGGGTATTTGGTTGGGGGGACGTGCCCCGACTTGCATAGTGGGAAAAGGACTTATGGGTCTTTGTGACCAAATCGTGACCACGACCGTCGTAAGTTATTGCGGTTTATTCGTGGTTATTCACTCGAGAAGGCTACAAGAAACTCCTTCTTATTCAGTGGTTTACGTTGAATATCAAGGGGTTATGGCCGATGAAAAATTAATGGAGGTGGGGGGAATCGAACCCCCGACTTGCGTTGTGGCACAAGGACTTAAGTGGCACCGTGACCAAATTGTGACGCTTTTTCCGCGTCACTCCTTACCTCGACGCTTCGCCATCGCTAGAAATCGACAGTACAGTTCTACAGAGCTTCGCGGACCAGAAAAGTATCTGTGTACTGCACGAACTTCACAGCTTTTCCATCCTTGAAGGTCCAAACATGTGCGAAATCAGCCGTGAAACTCCTGCCTGTTGCTTTGTAACTCCCGCTGTATTGTCCGAGCACGACCACTCTTTCCCCGGCATCGATATATTCCACTGGCTTCGCACTGTAACCATTCCACTCCGTGCCCAGCTTCATAAAGACATTGACAAGCACGGCCTCCGGACCGACGTAGGTTCCGCCATAGGGGAAACCTTTCGCTTCGGTCCATTCGATCTTCGGGTCAAAGACTGCTAGAACTGCCGGAATATCACCGGTGCCAAACGCTCCGTACGCGTTCCGAAGTGTCTCGACATTGTTGTAGTTCATATTAGTCATCCGATTCTCGCTGCAAGAGTTTTGAGAACCAAGGTGTCAATGTTCAAGAACGGGGCCCTGACAGGCCACGTCGCTAGAAACCACGCCCATCAGTCGCTCCCCCGTACTCGAGCGCAACAACAGTGATATCATCCGACTGATCGGCTTTACCCATAAATGACAGGACATCTACGACTATCCCCTGAACCAGATTGGTAACACTTTCTGGACGTCGACCTTCCAAGTGTCGACAGAGGCGCTCTTCGGAGTACATCTCCCCAGAACCGCTGATCGCTTCTGTCACACCATCCGTATACAGAATAATGCGGTCACTTGGCGCTAGCCGGAGTTCTCTCGTCTCAAAATCAAAAGGCGCGAACTTGCCAAGAACGATGCCAGCACCGCTCTCCACAATGGCCGCGGGAGTGCTTCTGCGCACAATGTACGGCGCGTTGTGCCCGCCACTGCTGTAGCGGACCATACCCGTAGTGGTTTCAAGCACGCCATAGAAGACAGTTACAAACATACTCGCGTCGCTTTCGGGCACCAGCATGGCATTCACTTTAGCCAGACATTCTCCTGGATCGAGCACTTGTGACGCAATGCCCTTGATCATCGTGCGTGCGACCGCCATATAGATCGCGGCTGTTATCCCCTTGCCGGAAACATCGCCGATCACAAATCCAAGATGCGTATCGTCGATGAAGAAGAAATCGTAGAAGTCGCCGCCGATATCTTTAGCCGGATGCATCTCCGCATAGATGGAGAATTCCTTGCGGTGAGGAAACGGCGGGAAGGTCTGTGGAAGAATGGTCTGTTGGATGCGCGAGGCAGTCGAGAGATCCCGCTGCACAGCCGCAAGGCTCTTGCGGTCGTCGAGCGCGGCCTTGATGGCGACTATCTCTTTCAGCCCCTTCTCGATCGTCAGGTGGAGATCGTTGAAGTCGATCGGCTTGGTGACGAAATCAAACGCCCCGCGATTCATGGCGGTCCGGATATTCTCCATATCCCCATAGGCGGATACGATAACGGTCTTCAGGGCCGGGTCGTCACGTTCCTGTAGCCGCTGGAGCAGCGTTAGTCCATCCATACGCGGCATATTGATGTCGGACAGGATCAGCGCTATATCATCGGCAGCCTGAAGTTGATTCAGCGCATCTTCGCCATTCTCGGCGAAAACGAACTCGTACAGTTCCGCCTGGATCTGTTTCCGGAATTTCTGCAGGATCAGCATCTTCAGATCCGGTTCATCGTCAACCACCATTATCTTGAACAATCTCATAACGTCCCGATCACCTGGCCCTACTTATGTTGTCCGATTTGAGCATGAACTTCCTGTTTCAGCCTGCCGAAATCGATCGGTTTGGTGAAGAATTCTTTCGCGCCGGAGGCCATGGCCCTCCGGTGATTGTCACCCTCGCCATATGCGGAGATCATGCTGACATGGATGTGCGGATACTTCTGATTGATTATCTCCAGCAGCTCCAGCCCGGTCATCCCCGGCATATTGATATCGGAAAAGACATAAACCACATCGGGAGGCTGCGAACTCTCCAAAACCTCGAGCGCCTCCTGTCCGGAGAAGGCGAAAACCAGCTCCAGCTCGCCGTTTCGAATTTCTTTCCTGAACTGCTGCAGAAAGAGCAGTTCAATATCCTGTTCATCATCGACAACCAAAAACTTCATATCTATATTACTTTCCGTTACTTCGCATACTCATCAGTGGGGGTCAACCGGCAAGGCGACCACAAACGTCGCGCCGCCGTCCTGATTGGATTCTATCGTTAATACGCCGCCATGAGCCTTGACGATATCATTAGTAATAGAGAGCCCAAGCCCGGTTCCCTGGTTTCCCTTTTTCGTCGTGAAGAAGGGCTGCAGGATCTTATCCTTGATGCCGTCCGGAATTCCCGGGCCATTGTCCCCAACCTCAACGAGAACTCGATTGGATTCCAGCCGCGTTCGCACTTTCAGTTTGGGGAGGTATGAAGTTGAGCCGGTTTGATTTCCCTCTCCGATCAACTTGTCCCGCATGGCATCAAAAGCATTTTGGCAGAGATTGATGATTACCCGGCTGAAATCTTCAGCGATGACCGAGACCATCCCAACAGAATCCTGAAGATCAAAGACGATATCAACATTGATCGGGTTTTTGCCGGCGCGCATGCCGTGAAACGCCAGGTTGGCGTATTCTTTCACCAGCGCATTGAGATCGATCGGTTCTCGTTTGCCACTCCCACCACGCGAGTGCTGGAGCATCGACTTGACGATCCCGTCCGCGCGGCTTCCATGCTGGATGATCTTGGTCAGGTTGGTCCGTATATCTGTCAGCAGAAGCGGGATATCTCCGCTCTTGAGTTCGGGTGCGGATGATTCGATCTCCTGGATCACTTCATCGAGCAGTTCCATTGAGACCGAAGAGAAGTTGTTCACGAAATTGAGCGGGTTCTTGATCTCGTGCGCAATGCCGGCGGTAAGCTGGCCGAGTGAGGCGAGCTTCTCCTGCTGCAAAAGCTGAACCTGTGTATCGCGTAGTTCGGAGAGTGCATCCTCGGCGCGTTTCTTTTCCGTCTGCAACTGGATTAAGTCGAGGTGGGCCTGATGCGCTTGTGCCTCGGCGAGTTTCAGATCGTTAAAACGAGTGAAGGTGAGATTAAATACCGCTGCAAAGCGTTCCAACAGGAGGACGGTCTCTGAAGGCTGTTCATCGGGCGAGGCTATTCCCAGGAATCCCCTCGAGAAGTAGGCGATCGTCTGGACCCGGCGCGTTTGTGAGAGTCCCTCTTTAAAGGGTACATTTAGTTTCGCCAGTTGCTGGAAATACTCCTGCAGCTCTTCTCCCTGCATATCGATCGTGGTCGAGGTTTTTCCCGCTTTCCATCCCGCGAACATCTTGCGGAATGTGCCGTTGCTCTCCAGATGGGTGGCGAAGCCCGAGTTTACTCTGCTTCCGTCTTCATCGGTGATCCAGAACTCGGAGTTGCCGGAATCATCCTTGATGATCGTGATATAGAGGCGGTTTGGCGCGATCCCCAGGGCAATCAGTTGTCTGAAGAGAACAGCCGCGGTTTCAGCCAGTTCATCGGACCGCTGCATAGCCAGCGTGCGACTTCGCACCCGCTCAAGGCTCGCTTCGATCTGTGCCTCTTTTGCCTGTTCTTCTGCACGCTGCAGTTCAAGATATCGTCTGAATGTCAATTCGATGATCGCATTGAAGCGGTGCAGGACTGCCATCTGCTCGTCGGTGTAGAGTTCCTGCGTCCAGGCGTAGAATTGTCCCTCTGAGAAATAGAGATAGTAACCGTGCTCAACTTTCTCCTCCTGATTGTCCGAGACAAATGGCACCGGGTTCTGGCGGTGTAGCCACTCGTAATACGATACCAACTCCTCGTTCCTAAGCGTGACTAGGTAATCTTCCTGCTTCAACCACTGCGAGTACTGCTTTTCCAACGACGGGTGCCCAGTCAAAGAAATCGTCCCCACATGGGCCAGAGTATCACTTTCTTTGGAGGTAGAGGTGAAGTAAAGCGATCCTTCATGCGATTCCTGGGTCAACAACACAACGCCGCACCGAACCGATGTAATCCCCAGCTTGCGAAGTTCTGTGAATACCAGACCGGAAGTAGCCGACAGATCGTTACTGGTGCGCATCGCCATCGCTTTCGAGCGGACACGCTCAAGCGCCGCCTCGATAGTGGCTTCGCGCGCTTGCGCCTCTGCCTGCTTCAGGTCGAGGAAGCGAGTGTAGGTAAGATCAAAGACCGAGGCAAAGCGCTCGAGGAGCTGGACCACCTGCTCGGATCGCGGACGATCTGTAGAGAATGCCAGTACGCCTTTGGAGAAGAAGGCAGCATGGATAACCCAGCGATCTGCGTCCACATGTAGTTCTGATTGGGGATCTCCGCCTCGGACTCTCAGACGGAATCTATTGTATTCACGAAGTTCCTCTCCCACCAGATCAAGCACTAGAGATTTTTGCTGCTGCTTCCAGGCGATGTACAACTTCTGAAGACTGGCTTGTTCATTGAAATGGACCTTTCGGGGATTCTGCCATTGGTTACCAAAACTTGTGGCATACAGGTCCAGCGTCTCCTGGTCATCGTTGAATGTTCCAATGGAGATCTGGTCGCCGATCTCTCCCAATTGTTTGAACTGCTCGAAGAGGACAAACGACGTCTCCGAGAGTTCACTACTCTTCTGCATCGCCATCGTTCGGCTTCTCACCCGTTCGAGGGCGGCTTCGATCTGGGCTTCCCGGGTCTGAGCCTCGGCCTGCTTCAAGTCGAGGAAGCGAGTGTAGGTCAGGTCAAAAACGGAGGCAAAGCGCTCGAGGAGCTGGACGATCTCTGGTGGTCGAGGTTCGCTGGTCGAAAAGGAGAGATTACCCTTGGAGAAGAACGCCGAGTGGATGACCCAGCGCTCATGCGTGAAGGTCATTCCGGTCACGTCCTTAATGTCTCTCAGTTGTTTCCGCCAGGTATTATAGTCGATCAGTGCATCACCGGACAAATCGATGACCAATGACCTTTTCCCTTCTTTCCATGCATGGTGAATACTCTTCATCACGTCGTGCTCATTATAGTGAAGTAGAGTCGAGCGTTTCCATCGACTGCCGTGACTTGTCGCAAACATTTCCATCGTGCCTGCATCTTCATCGATTATCCCTATCGAGACCTGCTCGCCCACTTCGCCCAGTTGTCCGAGCTGCTCGAACAGCACGAATGAGGTTTCGATCAACTCGTCACTTCGCTGCATCGCCATAGTGCGGCCGCGCACGCGCTCAAGGGCGGCTTCGATCTGGGCTTCCCGGGTCTGGGCTTCGGCGATCCGCAGATCGAGAAAGCGACGATAGATCTGCCCAAAGACCGAGGCGAATCGCTGCATGATAATGATCTCATCGTCGCTCAGGCGGTCTTGCCTGACGACATTCAGGGATCCCTCTGCAAAAAAGAAGGTATAAAACACTTCTCGTGGGCAAAATGAGCTGGTGAGCGGATATGACAGGAGACCCGCCATGTGGCGATAATACGCCTCTACCTCATCACCATTGAATTCCTGGAAGAAATATGGCTCCTTACGCTTCCACGCCTCAAAGCAGCGATCAAAGAACGGATGCGCAGCTCTGGGGACTTCGCCAAGGATCTGTTTCCCGGAATTGTCGCTCGACTGCGAGCGGGACCAGACCTCGATCGTCTCTTCAGATTCATTGAAAGTACCGACACCGGTCCTGATCGCCTCGATACCTAGCGATGCCAGTTGTTCGAAGAAGACATCCGAGGCCTCGATCAGTTCATCGCTTCGATGCATCGCCAGTGACCGTGCGCGGACTCTCTCCAGGGATAATTCTATCTTCACTTCCCTGGCGTGGGCTTCCGCCTGTTCGATATCGACGAACCGTCGATAAGCGAGATCAAAGACATTGCGGAAACGTATGAGTATCTCACGCTTTGCCTCGCCGATCGGCTCGAATGACGAAATTCCGATATCTCCGAGTCCGATAGAGTAGAAATAGTAGTAGAGCGCGGGATGGAGATCGAGTCGGGGATCTTCCTGCTCCCCGTTGCGACGTCGAAATTCTTTCCAGTCTTCCAGTTCTATTCCCGTGAAGATTATCTCCTCAAACGCATCATGTGCACCCCGGATCAGTTTAAGGTGACGTTCCACAACTGGGTGAATGTTGTATGGAATTCTGGTAATGCTGTTTCCGAGCTGATCCGAATAGTCGTAGTTGAGGAAGTACCGCCGATCGTCATGATAGATATCGATCATCGCATTGCGAAGAGCGTCAAATCCAAGAACGGACAGCTCTTTGAAGAGCACTTCACAGACTCCCAACAGGTCTTCCGGCTTCTTCATGGCGATCGCACGGGCCCGGACCCGCTCCAGGCAGGCTTCGACTGCCAGTTCCCGATTCTTACTCTCAAGCTCTACCGTGCGGCGTTGGATCGCCTCCCGAAGCTGGTAATTCTCCTGTTTGATCTGTTCCGGCGCGAATGTTTCTCCTACCTGAACGCGGGGATCGGGGAGCGAGCCGTGCTGATGGCGAATTTTCCATCCCCCTTTGACCTCACGCATCAGTGTCGAAACTCGAATCCTTGAATAGAAAGTCCAGGTTGCGTCGATAAAAACGTACAGGTCGGACACCTCGCTGATCAGGAAATGCCCGTCAATCTCCGACCACCGGATCTCCCTGTTCCTGAATTCTGCTTTTCCCCTGATCTGGCCAACGGTGTCGTGAACACATCGCAACATGTCGGCTTTACTGTCGAAGACCTCAGACTCCGCCGTCCAGATACCGGAGAAATCGTCATCCACTGTCGAAGCAAACGCCTTCTCATTCCCATTGAGATAGCTCTCCCAATAGAGCTCATACACTTTGCGTGCTTCATGTGCCTGCGGCGTGCTTGGTTTCATCTCTTACTTCTACAGCCGAATTGCGGGTGATTGGCGCTGATTCTCAATTCTGTTCTTCAATTATATATGATGTACAGACACGGCGGGCGCAGACGCGTCAATTGCGGTTCGTTGGACTTATCTCGATTCGATTATTGTTTTGCAGACAGTCGCAGATGCTGCCGCACCAGTTTCTCAACAGTTTCCTGAATCGACTGCCCGGATTGGGCGGCACAGACCTTGAGCTGACGGTGAATGCGATCATCCAGTCGAATGTGAATCATTCGACCCTTTTTGGGTGTGGGCTGCTTTGTCATGCGCGTCTTCAAATCGGTCTATGTCTTCTGATATAAATGTAACACTTGGACGCTGGAGAATCAATGACAATGTGGGCCAATGTGACCTATGCTTATCCTGGTCTGGCCGCGACGAAAAGACGATATCGCCAATTGCCGGATATGCGGGTCATGTGCGGGTAATCCCGGCAAACGGCCATTGGATGGAGGCACGATGCCAGGTCCCTCTGTAATCGAGTAACCTGTTTGGGGTTATTTGGTGGAGGTGGGGTAATCGAACCCCCAACTTGCGTTGTGGGACAATGGCTTACGTGCCATTGTGACGAAACTGTGACGCTTTTTTTCCAAAACCTAGCGAGTTTCCATTGTTCTGGTGGGCAGTGTCTTTTCCGGTGTCTCTGTTCATTACACTTCTGGCAAATGGAAATCGCTATGGTCACCCGTGATCTGGGGTGCACAGCAGTACTGGTACCGGCCGCAACGTCAAATCTCCAACCATGATCGACAGCAATTCTGACGTCTTATGTACTAATCAAATGGTTGATTCGCGGTGGAATGGAAGACCGCACGGCCCACCTTGTCACAATATGCCCCAAACCCGTCAGTGAGTGAAATCGGGACGACCCTCCAATCTTCCTGGCTATTTTCCGATAAGGAGAATAGGCTTAGGGCGCCACAATAAGGACGGACAATGGATGTAGCTTCAGGAGAGTATTATTCGGTGGTGAACGCCTCCAAAGGCGGGATTGCAGTCGCTGCACGAGTTCTGTGGGCATGCTCCAGCGCTGAGCGGCGACGCGGTCTGCTGGGTCGTTCCAGTCTGAACAGCGATGAAGGAATCTATCTCGCCCCTTGTGAATGGGTGCACACGTTCGGGATGGGGTTTCCTATCGATATCGCTTTCATTTCTTCAAATGGTCGAGTGCTCGCAGTTCATCACAGTATGAGACCAAATAGATTCTCGAAATTGATACTTCGCGCTGAAGGTGTACTTGAGTTGTCCGATGGCGCTCTTTATCGCAGCAATACCGAGTGCGGCGACGTTGTGCAATTCCTGAACATTGCGACGACTCAGCCGATCGTTCGCTAGTGCAGTGACCCGTTTTGCTCTGCAGAGAACATCACTTTTTCACCTTTCGTCAAACCGCCGGTCCGTTATTTCAGTCAACTTTTCTCAATGCTATTCATCACGTTGACATTTCTTTCATACTTATTTTCAAGAAGGCCCGCCGTTTGCTTGATACCCCTGTGAAGGTTGGAACAGTTGAGCAAGAAGTGCATTCGGAAGATGCTAAGCCTTGAACGGATCTCTCATCAGGACTGACCTTATCGCACTTCGAGTCTCACCGCATGCATCTCGCCTGCATGTAGGATCACGAAACAAGGAAACCAAGAATGTTGCGACCTCGCTCAGGCGGGGAAACAACAAACCATATTCACTCTAATCTCTTCAGGAGGCATCCATGCTGAGCAAACTGATCCGCGACGAAAAAGGCCAGGACATGGTGGAATACGCCTTGTTGGCGTCATTCATCTCGATCGTCGCCATCGCGACCCTTCGCCTGATCGGCCCGTTGGTTGACGGCATCTATCAGGACATCGAAGACGCTCTGTCCTAATAGGCGCCTGACCGGGCATAACCGTCACAGGCCATGCGAGGTAATATGTTTAAGATTATTGTCCGCGATGAACGCGGTCAAGACCTGATCGAATACGGGCTGCTTGGGTCGTTTATCTCAATCTCGGCTATTGCCACTCTACGCATCATCGGCGCCCCTATCGACGCCATGTTCCAGAATGTTCTGGATGAGCTGAATTGAGGACGACTACTGTTCGTTCATTTCTTTCCGATAATGAATGACAGGATAAGATTATGGATGATGCAGCCCTGTACGCTCAACAAGCAGTGGTACCGACGGTGATCGCGGTCATAGCGATTGCGACCTACACCGATTGCCGCTGGCGCCTCATTAAAAACATACTGACCCTTCCAGCCATTGCTCTCGGACTGCTTCTACATGTTCTGAGCAATGGCTGGCCCGGCCTGTCATTTGGTCTGCTGGGGCTATTCGCCGGCTTTGGCCTGATGATGATCCCGTTTGCCTTTGGGCAGATGGGCGGCGGCGACGTCAAGCTGATGGCAGCTCTCGGATCACTCCTGGGGGCGTCCGCCATAATGAATGTCTTTCTCTATACCACACTTGCGGGGGGGCTCCTGGCTATGGGATTTGCCCTATACCACAAGGATGGATTCAATACTTTGCGTCGAACCTGGCACCTCGCCATGGGTCTGTTCATTTTTCGAACACCCGCGATCATGCAAGCTGACCCAGACAAAGCGATTACCCTCCCCTACGGTCTGGCGATCGCTATCGGCACTCTGACCTTTCTGATACTAGGAAATGTAGTATGAACCTCCGCAAAATCAGAATATTGCCGAAACTAGATAATACCAGAGGAAACGCGGTAGTCGAATTTGCCCTGGTGTTGCCTATTCTTCTGTTGGTGCTATTCGGCATCACAGAACTCGGCAGGATGATCATGACGACCAACGTACTCAACACGGCATCGAGAGAAGGCGCGCGGCTTGCCGCGGTTAGTCCAATGTCCGATAGCCTGTCGGTCCAGGCGCGCGTGACCCAGGTGCTCGCGGCGGCCCGTATCGAACCGAGTTCCATCACGGTCGAATATGATGCGGCGGCTCACAGCGTCAGAGTTTTGGTGACCACGGATTTTGCGATCCTCAGTCGTTCGGTCCTTCCGGAAGTGTTGAGAGGCACGATTGAATTGAGAGGACAAACCGTTTTCAGGTTCGAAGGGTAGCGACGCCGGATTCGAGACAGGGAGCGGTCAATGCAGTCACAACGGCTTGAAACAATACGTCTCGTGGAGATTTGAAAATATGAAGAAAACCACCCTGTTCCTCACAGCTGGGCTGGCGCTGGTTTTTGCAGCGATAGCCTCGTTGATGATCTTCTCCTACCTGAAATCCAGACCATTACAGTCAAATGAGGAGATGATGCCGGTTGTTGTGGCTGTTCAGGATCTCACTTTCGGCAATGTCCTGAAGCCGGAGCAACTGAAGATAGTCAACTACCCGAAAGCAAGTCTGCCAAAGGGCTACTACTCGATCACAGACAGTCTGATCGGCCAGGTTACGAAAGTATTCTTGATGGAAAATGAGCCGATCACGGCCTCCAAGCTTTCTTCGGCGGGTGGTGGGTTGTCTCTTCGTATCGCCGACAACATGAGAGCGGCTTCCATTCAAGTAGACAAGGTTTCCGGTGTTTCAGGATTCGTTCTGCCGGGCGACCGCGTAGATGTTATCGCCTCGATCGATCGATATGGCGCTGACAATGACGCCATTGCGACCACGGTGCTTCAGAACGTTGAAGTGCTGGCCGCCGGCGAAAAGACCGAACAGCAGAGCGACAAAGTCATCCAGTCTCAGGCGGTCACTCTGCTGGTGGACGCCGCGGGTGCCCAGGCTTTGGCCCTCGCGTCCCGTCAGTCGCGCATGAGCCTCGCCCTGCGCAACCCCAATGATACTGATACCACAACTATTGCCGGAATCACACGCAAAGAGATCATTGAAGGTAGAAAGCGAAAAGAGTCTCCAAGAGTCGTCTACGTGAAATCACCCGAAAAGAAATCGGAACCGGTCGCGGAAGCTCCCAAACCAATTGATAATACCGTCACCGTGTTCAAAGGTGGCGAGCAAAATACGCAAACGCCTCCTATCACCAATGAAAAAGATGGCAGTGTGTCGGGAACCAAGCCAAACTAGCGCTGAGTTTCTCGGAGGAGAGAAGAGTTGAAACAGACAGAATTAAGAGTGCTCAGGAGTCTCGGACTGGCAGTTCTCATAGCTCTGCCGGCGCTGAGTAGCATAGTGGCGCAGGACCAACACGCTCCGCAGGTCCTTCGTATCGTCAAAGGGAAGTCGGCTGTCGTGACCTTCCCCGAACGGATCAAGACGATGTCTATCGCCGATCAGAATGTCATCGACGTGGTCTCCATCACTCCTACCGACGCAGTCGTGATCGGCAAGGCGGAAGGCACTACGTCGTTGTACATCTGGGGTGAATCGGGACGTTACCAGGCCTACGAGACGAAAGTCGACCGCGCCGTCAAGTCTCAACAGGTGGTGCTGGAAGTCCAGATGGCTGAGTTCAACCGTACCAAGTTCAGCGATGTCGGATTTGACCTGCTGTTGAGAGACACCGACGACAGGCACGTTGCCACTGGCGACAAGTCGCTCGGCTCGTACGTTGGAGAGGTTACCGTTCCAGACCCCCTGGTTCGCAATATCTTCGCCCAAGAAGAAGTCACCGGCATTGTTAAGTGGATCGGCAACAAGCAAACGGCCCAAATGGCGATCCGGGCGCTTGAAGAAAACGGCGTTATCCGGCTGCTGGCCAATCCGAGACTGGTTTGCTTGTCTAATGAGGAGGCAAGTTTCCTCGTGGGCGGTGAAATTCCGGTACCAGTGCCGACCCAGGCTTCGGCAGGCGGCGGCATGAGCGTGGCCATCGAGTGGAAAGAATTCGGTGTGAAGCTCAAATTCACGCCAGTCATTGTTGATTCGAATCTGGTGCGCCTGAAGATCACGCCCGAAGTCTCCAGTCTTGATTACTCGAACACCGTTTCTTTTGCCGGTTGGGACATTCCGGCGATCCGGACCCGGCGCGCGTCAGGAACGGTCGAACTGAATTCGTTGCAGTCGGTTGTGCTGGGTGGTTTGACCGCGAACGAGACTCTCTCGATAGAACGCAAGGTTCCGATTCTGGGACACATCCCGATACTGGGCGTGCTCTTCACCAAGAAGCAAAAGACCAGCTCGGAAAATGAATTGCTGATCATCGTCACTCCTCGAATTATCGAGACGTTGGCGAATGAAGTGATCCCGCCGTTGCCGGGGTCTGAGGAAGAAAAACCGTAACGGAAGTTACTGGTCATGCAGAAGATACTACTGAAGCCGATCCAGGATCAACGTGGCGCAACCATGATCATGGTTGCCGTTTCGCTGGTGGCCATGTTCGCCTTTGCGGTACTGGCCATTGATATGTCGTTGATTCAACTGGCCAAGAACCAGCTGCAGAATGCTGCCGACGCGGCCGCCCTCTCCGCGGCCATTGAATTTGGCATAACGAACGGCGACCAGACGGCCTCCGCCAACGAGGCAATCCGAATGGCAGGACTGAATCGCGCCATACAGATCACTCAGCAGGACGTGACGATCACGAATGCCGATGTGACCTTTCCCGGGGGAAACCGTGTCCGTGTCCGAACTCATCGAACGGAAGCGACGAACGACCCGGTGCGACTCTATTTCATGCGTGTCTTGTCGGCCGATCACGATAACCTCGGCAATATGCAAGCTACCGCGACCGCAATGCTAACTCCCGTCGGCGCCACAAGTTGTCTGAGACCCTGGATGTTTCCAGACCAGTGGAATGATACCGATGGTGACAGTCTGTGGGATGTTGGTGAGTATTATGACCCGAATACCACCGGATATCGGGTGCCTGAAGATGTGGGCAGAGTGGTCACTCTGAAATATCAGTCGGGTGGTTCCACTCCCAGGATGGGGTGGTACCAACCGATCCGCTTTGGTCCGGTCAACCGGGGTGGCCCCGACTGTAATGGCGCTGACTGCTATCGGACCTACATTTCCGAGTGTGAGCCATATACCGTGGCTATCGGCGACACCATGGAATTGGAAATGGGTAACATGGTCGGCCCTACGCGGCAAGGGTGGAGTGATCTGTTTGCTCTCGATCCGACCGCCTATTTCAATACCGCGACCGGGACCATAGAAAACTCAGCGCATGAGGTCAGCCCTCGGCTGATCAAAGTGGCATTGTATGACCCCACTGTCGGTGTCATCAACAGCAGCTCCGGCGGTGCGACAAAATACATAGAGGTGACAAAGATCGCGTTTCTGTTTATCGAAGCGCCACCAGCCGGTGGCAGTACCGTTCCGGTAACAGCCCGTTTTGTGCGATACGTTTCTCCGGGCGAGGCTTGTCCGGAGTGCCAGGAAGGCTTCCTGTTCACCGCCCGGCTAGTAGAGTAGGTCAAATACGAGGAACCGATGCCCGATTTGCTGTCAATCTTAATTCTTAACGGCGACTCCGAAACCGCTAGTCAGTTTGAAAGGCTTCCGGATGCCCAGCTTGCTACCGCCAGCCTGCACGCTGACGGATGGCTTGAGGCTTTGCGAAAACAGAAGCTGGATATTCTGGTGGTTGAGCTCAGTGCAAACGCTGATTATTCTTCTTCCCTCAGCCGCATCGAGCGGGTCCGAGCGGAATTTCCTGACCTTTCCATCTTCGTACTCTCGTCGAGCAAAGCTCCGGAATTGATCATCGCGTCCATGCGGGCCGGGGCGCAGGAGTATCTGTCTAAACCGATCAATGAGCACGAACTAAATCAGGCAGTGGAACGAAGCCGGCGGCGCAGAGACGCGGCCTCGGGACGTCGTCAGCCGGGCAAACTCATTTCTGTTTTCTCCAAGACCGGTGGTGTTGGCGTGACCACCCTGGCGGTCAATCTGGGTATTGCGCTGGCCCAGGGTGAGGCGAAGAGAGCGGCATTGGTCGATCTCAATCTACAACATGGCGACGCCGCGAGTCTTCTTGATCTGCAGCCGCGCTATAGTATTATTGACGCTTGTGAGTCGGGTGACCATGTTGACAGCGACAAGCTGCAGAGCTGCATGTCGCCTCATCCGTCAGGACTATCGATTCTCGCCGAGCCGCCGCATCCGGCCGCCTCGGATGAAGTTTCCAGCCATCAAGTACAATCAGTTCTGCAGCAACTCAGAGCGATCTACCCGTATGTAGTAGTCGACGTGCCGCATGTGTTCGAACCTCGAGTGATGGCGGCGCTTGATCTGTCAAATACCATTCTCTTGACAACTGTTGCTACTATTCCGGCATTGCGGTCGGCTCGCAAGGTATTGGTTCTTTTCCGTGAATTGGGCTACCCCCCCGAAAAAGTAAAACTGGTGATCAACAGGGTCAGCAGGATCGATCGCATAGAGACCAAAGAGATCAACAAGACGCTCGATTACGAAACTTTCTGGACCCTGCCCAATAATTATGTAGCAGCGTCCGATGCCCTCAATACCGGTACACCCCTGGTCTCGCAAAAGCGATTGACCAACGTGGCAAAGAGTATTCTGGATATGGCCGAGGCTGTCAACCGGATCAGCCGCAATGGCCACCACTAAGCAAGGAAGAGTGAGGCATGTTCAATTTTAAGCAGAACGCGGCAGTCAGCAAGGCCCAGAATAGCAAACCTGCCGAGACACCTGCGCCGAAAGCCGAACCGGTCATGCAGCGACGCGACGTCTTTCAGGAACTCAAGGTTAGACTGCATCGTCGCCTTATCGACCGCTTGGACCTCTCTGCTCTCGCCTCGCTTGACCGAGGAATGCTGCGCCAGCAGATCAGAGACGCCGCCGAAGTGCTTATCCAGGAAGAAGGGGTCTTTCTCAATCCAGACGCCAAGGAGCGTCTGATCAACGAGATTCTCAATGAGACTCTTGGATTGGGACCGATCGAGCAGCACATGGCGGATCCCGAGGTTACTGATGTTCTGGTGAATGGTTACGACCAAGTGTATGTCGAAAAATACGGCAAGCTGGAGTTGACCGAAACCAAGTTCAAAGACGACAACCATGTGATGCTGATCATTGATCGCATACTGTCTGCGGTTGGCCGACGCGTGGATGAATCATCTCCGATGGTCGACGCCAGACTAGATGATGGATCGCGCGTGAACGCCATAGTTCGCCCGGTATCGCTGGACGGACCCATGATCTCTATCAGAAAGTTCCGCGTCGACGTTCTCAGCATGGATGATTTGATCAAGAACGAATCGATCTCACTACCGATGGTGCAGTTTCTGCAGGGTTGTGTAAAGGCTCGCCTCAACGTTCTCATTTCCGGCGGTACCGGCGCCGGCAAGACAACCATGTTAAATATCATGTCAGGGTACATTCCGGAGGGCGAACGAATAGTCACCATTGAGGACTCGGCCGAATTGCGCCTCCAGCAGCCGCACGTTGTGCGTCTCGAGACACGTCCTCCCAACGTCGAAGGACGGGGTACGGTCACCCAGCGCGATCTGGTCCGTAATGCGCTTCGTATGAGGCCCAATCGCATCATAATCGGTGAGGTCCGCGGGCCGGAAATATATGACATGCTGCAGGCCATGAATACAGGCCACGATGGCTCGCTGACCACTATTCACGCCAATGGTGCTCGCGATGTTCTGCTGCGCCTGGAAACACTTATGCTCCTGACCGGTATTGAGATCCCGGAGAAGGCCATTCGCGAGCTCGTTTCATCATCCATCAATATTATCATCCAAATCAGCCGGTTCAGTGATGGTACGCGAAAGATCTCGAGCATTTCCGAGATCGTCGGTATGGAAGAGGGAACGATCTCAATGCAGGAGATCTTCCTGTTCGAGAAGCAGGGGATCAATGCCGACGGGAAGATGATCGGCACGTTCCGTCCGACCGGCATTCGTCCGCGCTTTCTTCCGCAGATGCAGGCGTCTGGGGTTCATCTATCACCTGATATCTTTAATCCGTGAGGTGACTGTCCGCCATGTTGCTGAACATTGCCATATTGGTTTTTGCTGCCGTCTTCTGCGCCACACTCGCGGTCTATTATGTTGTGCAGAATCGCTTCAGTTGGCAGTCTCGCGCCACCAAAAAGCGGTTGGATGAACTCTCCGGAACAACCACGCAGGAATCGGGGGCCGTCTCCATCCTTCGCCAGGAAGATAAGCTCTCAAGTATCCCGCTGGTTGACCGGCTTCTCCACAAATTCTCGCTGGGTGAGTATCTAAAAAGACTCATTGTACAGTCGGGATCCAGATCGAATCCAGGGACCGTGGTTCTGGCCATGGGTTCGCTTGGTATGCTTGCATTTTTGATATCGCACTACCTGACCAGCAGTCTCCTGCTAAGCGCTGTAGTTGCTCCGGTTCTGGGCTCTCTGCCATTTTTCTATCTGATGTACAAGCGGGCATCGCGACTCCGTGACTTTGAGGAGCAACTCCCGGAAGCCCTCGATATGATCGTTAACGCGCTTCGCTCGGGGTTCACCTTTGAGTTGGCCATAAAAATGGTGGCACAGGAACTGCCCGATCCGCTTGCCTATGAGTTTGCCGTTGTCTTCGAAGAACAGAATCTCGGCGTACCTTTGGCCGACGCATTAGCCGGGCTGCGCTATCGTGTCCCCAGCGATGATCTGGATATTCTCATTATCTCATTGGTTCTGCATCGTCGGACAGGCGGAAACCTGGCCGAGGTGCTTGAGAAGGCATCCGCGACCATCCGAGATCGCTTCCGACTCAAACGAGAAGTGCGGACGAAAACGGCGCATGGGCGATTTTCCGGATTTGTCCTGATCATGTTGCCGATCGGCATGATCGCGATCCTTCTGACGATGGCGCCTGACTATTTCCTCATGATGCTTCATGATAAGGCGGGACAGTACCTGCTGGCGACCGCGATCATTATGCAGATCATCGGTATCTTCATAATCCGAAAGATCATTAACATTAGGTATTAGGTGCATATATGGTAGCCGCGATCATAGCAATTGTATTCATAGCCAGCTTCTTGTTGATCTTTTCGCTTCTGTATGTCGTAGCCCTGCGGCGCGACCCGGTTCGCGCTCGTCTTGAGCAACTTGCTGGTAATGCCGGTGTGGCAGCAGAAGACGGATACAGCATTCGTGAATCTTTACTGCGTAAAGGCGTCGATCTGCTGGCGGCCAATGTGCAGGATGTATCGAGTACTCGCGAATGGCTCGCTCGCGCTGGTTACTTGCGACCGAGCGCATCCTATGACTACTATCTCACCTCTCTCATTCTCGTGTTGGTGGGACTTACCGCGGCGACTGTTCTCGGATTGCAACTGCATCTGTCGATGACGAAGATAGTACTCATGGCACTCGCAGGCGCGGTTGTAGGCGCCCTCCTTCCACGGTTCTATGTGAGCCACAAAATTTCGAAACGACGAGACGCTATCCGGCAGGCCGTTCCCAACATGCTTGATCTGCTGGTAGTCTGCGTGGAGGCCGGGCTTTCATTTACTGCCGGTATTCAAAAGCTGTCTGATGAAATGCGTAATGGCTGTCCGGAACTGGCGCAAGAACTGAAGATCGTCACCCAGGAATTTCTGCTCGGTAAGCCGAAGGCCGAAGTACTCCGCTCGCTTGCAAATCGTACTGAGGTCGAGGAATTGCGATCACTGGCGGTGACACTCATCCAGGCCGACCGCCTCGGCACCAGTATCGGCAAGTCACTTCGTGTGTTGGCTGACTCCATGCGCTTTAAGCGTCGTCAACGTGCCGAAGAAGCGGCCAACAAGGTATCCGTGAAGCTCGTGTTTCCGCTTGTTCTACTGATTTTTCCGGAATTGCTCATCGTTCTGGTTGGTCCGGCCATGATCAATATATTTAGAACGCTACAGGACGTGGCTAAATAGCCTCAATACAAAGGAGAATCGTATGAACCTCGATCTGACAACCATCATCCTGTTTGCGGTCGCCGTTCTGTTAGGCGTCGCATACTTCGCCAGACGTAGTGCGCGTCTGAAACGTCAGCACCGGAAGCTGTAGTGCTGAATGGGCCGAAGTTCAGTATTATGGATCTGGCCCATACCCGAGACTTTGTAGATGGAAAGGCGACCACTTTGTTGGTCGCCTTTTCTCTTGTTCACGAAAACGATGAGAATCGACTTGGTACCGAGCTAGTGGCCGGGCTCGAGAATCTGCATGCGTCCATGGACCACTACCTACAAAATGAACTGGAAGCAGGCCTCAGCGAGAGCCGGAATAAGACAGTATTCTCAGACTCTTGCACATCGTGAGCATGTAGGACCCACATTTGGTGGAGGTGGGGGGAATCGAACCCCCGTCCGAATATAACGTCAAGCTGTCCTCTACGTGCGTAGCGTCCGCCTATTTGTCTCGTATTTGAAGCTGTCGTGACGCAGACCACTCCGAACACCAGCCGCTTTATTTAAACGATCCGTCGCGACACCAGACCATCGAGTCTCCTTTAGCGACGCCGTATCCCGAGCATGGAGACATACACTCGAGTACGACGGACCATCAACTAACGGTTAAGTTAGGCGGCCATGGCGTAGTTATTTTCGCCATTTGTGGTTTGCCTAGTTTGATAACGGGGACCCAGACAACCCCGGCACGCCAACAACCCCTCGCTACACCCGTCGAAACCTGTCACCCCCATATCGTGAGAGACAAATTCTGTAGTGTGCAAGAGAGTCCTGGCAGACTCTCCAGATGTCAAAGAACAATCAGCCCATCCAAGCCCACCATAAATGGTGGGGTACGGCGATTGAACCTATCTGTACTAGTCCGCTTCGCGCCTGGCGAAGCATCCGAGTACAGTCGATTTAATATACTCTATCGGTCGATTGCTTCCAATCACCGCATCTTCCATAACGTATACTCTCATTATATGTTTCATATTCACAGATTCCCGTCACTCACCCTAAGACATTGAACAACAGCCGGATAAGTGGAGACCTACGGTCCGATATCCGCCTGCTGGATGTTTGGACCTCCCAAGCGCTTGACAGATCGTTCCTCAGACCCTATATTCACCCATAAGGGTTAATATATGATGGTCACTGAACTCGACCTGACACTCACCGCTCTCGCCGATCCAACACGTCGGGCTATCCTGCACCAACTTTCCAAGGGCGAAGCCCGCGTGACTGAACTGGCAAAACCGTTTGCTATCTCACTCAACTCCGTCTCAAAGCATATCCGGATCCTGGAACGAGCGAAATTGGTCAATCGTCGTCGCGTCGGACGAGATCATTTCCTCTCGTTTAATTCCGCTCCACTTGATGCCGCGATCACCTGGATCACCAGACAGCGAGAATTCTGGATGAGTTCCCTTCAGGCGATGGATGAATTGCTGCTGGCTGAGGACAGGACCGAACCCAAGACTCAGACAAAGAGAAAGGAAAAGCGATGACTGACACACAATTCCTCTATGCCCGGGTCACCTACCAATTCGCCGCATCGGCCGAACGAGTATTTGATGCATGGTTGGATCCTTCGAAAGCACGGCTCTGGTTCGGTCCGGGATTGGGTGAAATGACCGTAGTAGAAATTGATCCCCGAGTTGGCGGGAGATTCACTTTGACCCAGCGTCGCGACGGTGAAGATGTTGCACATATTGGCGAGTATCTCGAGCTGATCCGTCCGACGCGAATAGTGTTCACCTTTATCGTACCGAAATATTCCAGCGACAGCAGTCGGGTGATCATCGATATCGAGCCGTTGGATTCTGGCTGTCTGGTGAAACTGGCTCACGAACTGCCTGCGCAGTACGCGGAGTATCTGGATGGATCAGTGAGCGCCTGGACTATCATGATGACCGAAATGGCAAAATCACTCTGATCTAAAGTGCCAAAGTCCGCTGTGACTGCTCCAGTTTCAGCAGCCATTCCTTGCGCCAGAGTCCGCCACCGTAGCCGCGAAGTTTCCCGTTCGCTTCGATCACTCGGTGGCACGGGATAACGATTGAGACATAGTTTGCGCCGTTGGCTCGTCCGACCGCGCGTTGCGCGCCGGGACGGTTCAAGTCTACCGCCATCTGACCATAGGAACGGGTTTCGCCATACGGGATTTTGAGGAGCTGCTTCCAGACTGTCCGCTCGAATTCGGTCCCTGCGGTATCCAACTCGACCGTGAATACAGAGAGCTTGCCGTCAAAATAAAGTGCCAACTCATCGCGAAGTCTGTTGAGGTGCCGATTCTCTCCTGAGACAACCTCTTTCCGGTATCGTTTTTCAACCCGGGTTTTGATCCGGTCAAGACCGCCACGGTCATGCCACTCGAGAAAACAGATCCCATTCTCGCTCGCGCCGGCAGTCATCTCACCTAGCGGGCTGGGAAGATCACAACAGACAATCTTCTCGTTCGACATCGCGCTAGTGCTGGGCATAATACTCTCCCGGCGTTTTGCCGAACTGGCGGACGAAGGCATCCCGGAACGCGGATGGCGATTCATACCCGACGGCATAGGCAGCATCGAGATACCTTTCGCCACTCTCAATCAGGGCGCGTGCATGTTCCAGTCGTAGCTTCCGATGAAACGCCAGCGGGGTCATGCCAAGCGACTCCTTGAAATGGCGGCGAATAGTGGAGACATCGACTCCCGCGATCTCCACCAATCGCTTCTCCGACATCCGCTCTTCGCAATGCTGATGCATATGATGGATCAACGTATAGAGCCAGGGTGGGAGACTGTTCGGAAAAGACTCCGCGCGGCAGCGTTTGCAGCCGCGAAGGCCTGCGCCGATAGCATCCTCACGCGTGCCGTAGAAGCGGACATTCTGCAGTTTCGGGAGGCGCGCGCGACAGGACGGGAGACAGAAGATACCGGTCGAATGGACGCCGACATAAAAGCGGCCATTAAACGAGGCATCATTGGTCTGCATGGCGCGGACCATCTGCTGGTAAGGGATCGGTTTCATGAGATTAATGTATGAGGCAGGACCGGTTACGTCTACCGGAAATCAGGCAGGGAATATGTCTGTTTTTGGATGTGATATGGGGCTATGACAAGCCGCCACAATCAGGTTGTTGTAGGTCAGTCGGTTACTGATGTGAGCTGTTGTCCCCAGAGAGGTGAGGGAAATGGCCCTCCTCTATTAATGGGGACACGTTGAGGAGTACTGACAAATGTAATACAATCGGATGGGATACTCTATCTCGCCAGAAGCCGTCGGCCTAGGAAGGCGCCGACTAAAGTTGACGGGAAGCAGACGATCATCATCCAGACGAACTCGAATGGCCAGAGGTTGTGGTTGGTCGGGTCGATCGCACAGTCGACAATTATCCGTACTACCAGCGCACACGCCACTCCCCCGCAGACCAAGAGTGCGAGCTTGGAGACCTCACGGTCGCTCGTGGCGCCAAGATACAGCCCGGCGATGGCGCAGAAGACAGCCCATCCCAGAGCGATACCGGAAGTTGAATTGTTCAGCGAGTGGTACGACATCGGCCAGAGCGTGATCGCGCCGATGATCCCTCCCAGCAGAGTTGGATACCAAGATTTTGATGTTATTGAAACCTTGCTGAATCGCGTCATAGGTCAATTTTCCAGCCGTTGATATTTCTTCATCACTTCCCGCAGACGGTCATGCGGCATGCCATACAACGTGTTGCCGTTAGCGCCGGACATTGTCTCAGCGCCCACCAGCGCATTAATGATCGCTTCTTCAGTTGCTTCCACAGCCGCGCGATACAGTTTGTCCAGATTCCACTTGGTGATCGATCGCTGGGTCATGGTCGTATAACTGCTGTCGTATTCGAATGGCGAACTTGAGAATGCCAGAAAGACATCCCCCGAACCATTGCCGGAAGTCGTTCCGGTGCGAGCCATCCCAAGTGCGCTGCGCTTAGCCATATGTCTCAAGTACGGCGACAGCATCGGTGCATTGGTCCCTATCACCACGAAGACGGAGCCGTCGGTCCATTCCTCGTCGATCACCGGCGTGAGATCAGTTATTTCCTTGCCGACCGGAACGCCGCGAACGGTCAAGTCTTCACGTCGTCCAAAATTCGCTTGCACCAACACGCCGACTGTGTAGGTCGTGTCGCCAATGGTCACTTGTCGCGAGGCGGTCCCATTTCCCCCTTTGAATCCATACAACCACATACCTGTCCCGCCGCCGACATTTCCTTCGGCGATCGGTCCACTCTTCGCGGAATCGAGAGCATCAAAGACATCCTGTTTAGTGATGTGAAATCCGTTGATATCGTTGAAATCACCGTCCCAGGTTTCGCCGACAATCGGATACCCGAACGACATGTCTTCTACTCCGTGCTCGCTAAATGTCCGATAGTTCCATTCCCCTATTGCATCGCGTACTACGCCGGCGCTGTTGGTGTTGGTAATGCCGATTGGCCCCCATCGCATACCATAGTCGTCGATATAGAGGGCTGCCGACATGTCGGCATCGCCGTTAAGTGAAAAGTAGCCGCAAGGATAATAGTCTCCTTCTTTACCGTGCGGAAGAACGACTGTGACACCGGTGCGGATGGGCCCCTTCCCGACTATGAGTTTTCCTTCTCCTTCAATGCGTGTCTTGTAACCAACCAGAACACCTGGGATATCGGTGATGGAATTGTGCGTGCCTGGGGTTCCGTCAAAGGCTATACCTAAGTCACGTGCACGCGGCTTAGCCTCGATCTGCAAAGAACCGAAAAATATAAACGCGATAAGGAACACGAAGGTAAAGGAAGAGACTCTATTAGTCATCTCCGGCCTCACAAGTTACAGGATGTCGGTGCTCGGATAAACCTCTACGGCTTTAGATAGGTGCCGCGGAAGTCGTTCGATAAAAGATCTTTAAGCGTGATAAACAGCGAGCGGGGGCGGAACCCCAATTCCTCCCGCGCTTTCTGCGATGAATAGGCCCAGTCATAATCCAGCATTTTCACGATATCAGGATAAAACGAGATCTTGTGGCCGGAGCCAAAGCGCGAGCGGATATCATGATATTTGCCGGCGAACCAC
Organism: uncultured Ignavibacteriales bacterium; assembly: GCA_964397415.1. GTDB lineage: Bacteria > Zixibacteria > MSB-5A5 > GN15 > FEB-12 > FEB-12. Next base: position 38,547 of record CAYNIJ010000018.1, read on the forward strand.
CCGGCGAAATCGGTCAGCTTGCGCGGAATCGACCAGACATGCGGCGCGATCTTGAGCATCGCTGAGACATGCAGGACAAGATCACGTTCGGTGATATTGTCGCCGCCGAGTATATACCGATGCCCATTCCGCCCCTTATTCATCGCCGCGACGATCGCCGGGGCAACATCGCGAATATCCACCAGATTGACCCAGTTGTGCAGGCCGGGAAGGACGATCTGGTTGAATCGTTTGATCGCTTTGGCGCGGTCATCGCCGGTGCGCGATGGCGCCACGATGATCGCGGGATTGACTATCACCAATTCGGGTCCGCCATGCGCCGCCGACTTGATCAGCTCTTCCTCGGCGGCACGCTTGGTCATGATATAAGGGATCTGCAAATGGCGCAGATTGAATTCGAACTCTTCGTTGGCCAGTTCGCTCGGATGCGCCAGATCCTCACCATTGGTGCGAAATACCGCACCGATCGCGGCCACACTGGAGACATGCACAAATCGTTTTACGCCCGCGTTTTTCGCGGCCGTGTACATCCCAGTCGCGCCAAAGGTGTTGACGCCGGTGAATTGCGTCAGGCGGTCACGACGGAAATTGACCAGCGCGACCGTGTGAATGACCGCATCGACTCCCTCCACCAATTTCTCAAGTTGCGGCTGCATCCGGATATCGGCGTATCGCTTTTCCAAACCGAGCGAATCAATGTACTCTGATTTCGAGCTTTCGCGAAGATGCGCGATCGGGCGATACCTCTGTTTGGTCAGTTCATAGAGGAGCTGTTTGCCGAGCGATCCGCTTGCTCCAGTGACAAGGATCTTTGAGGTCGTGTCGATGGTCATCTGGTGGTGAATATATCCGTTTTTCTTGTCGCTGTCATTTCAATCGGCTAGCCAGATGCGGGAATAAATTGTGGCACCGGAGCTGAGAATCGGTGTCATATGTAACTCGTTAAAATGCACCATTTTAGACCATTCTCGATGGCGTAACTGTCAAACAGACAAAGAGTTAATTGTTGGGCGGCGCGGGACCTGCTAAATCATTGGCGGATTTGCCCGATACTTCACATGAGAGACTCTATTAATGAAGAAACTGAATAAGCTCATAATCATTGGATTGGCGATCGCTATAGCTGGTCCGGCATGGGCGGGCGATGTCACCGGTGTCGTCAAGCGCAAACCGGCGGAGCCGTCGCCAACTCGTGGCGCGGATCGGTACCGCGGACGATCCGTCGCTTCCATCGCAAGTGACAAGAACGCGTCGAATTGCGCCTGCAATCCAGGACTCTATTCAGTCGTCTGGCTGACCGGAGATTCACTTCCCCCCATTACGCAGCCGGCAATCATGCCGAGCATGGCGCAGAAAGATATGATGTTCCAGCCACCAGTGCTTGCGGTGGGGGTTGGAACAACCGTGACTTTCCCGAACAAGGATCCGTTTTTTCACAACGTCTTTTCTTATTCCAAGCCTCGCAAGTTCGATCTCGGTCGCTATCCCGAAGGAGAAACCGCTGAGGTGACCTTTGATAAGCCCGGCGTAATCAAGGTCTTTTGTGAGATACATTACTCGATGCGCGCGTATATCCATGTGCTCGAAACGCCGTACTGCGTCACGTCCGATGACAAGGGGCATTTCACGATCTCCAATGTCCGCCCCGGCCATTACACACTGCATGTCTGGCAGGAGAATCAGCCGGAGATAACTGAACCACTGTCAGTAGCTAATGATCCGATCCAGTTGGAGATCGAATGAAGCTGGCGCTTTCACTGACTCAACGCTATCTCCTCTTTCTGGCCGCGGTGATCGCGGCATTCATCATTGGTTCGCAGGTGATCACCTCGCACGTGGTCAAATCCGGACTGGTCGAGATGTTTCGCCAACGATTCAGCCGCGCGCAAGTGGTGTTGCAGCAGTACTCAGACTTACATCGATACACGCGAATTCGCGAACTCGAATCGGTGTTAACCTCGCCGCGGTTTCTCGCCACTTTGGCAACCGAGGACTCCGGGACGATCGCGATCGAACTTCCCGCGTATGAAGAATTGTTGAGCGCCGACTTTCTTGCCTGTTTCAGTTCTTACAGGAACATGACCTACCTCACGCAGGGTATTTCAGCGGAGGTAGCACGCCAGTTGCAGTCGCGTCAATTACTCAATTCCAACGCGTCTGAGTACGATCTCCTTCGCTCCGACACTATTACTTACGAGTTGTTGATAAGCCAGGTGACCACCTCGGACGGATTGCCGCTGGGTTGGATTGTCGTGGGAAATTCGGTCTCAGAGGGATTTGCGGCTGACCTACGACAACTAACTGGATTTGATGTTGTGATCACTCATGCCGGTGAGATCATTGGGCAGAGCAACTCGCCATTGATGTCGCGTCTTCATCGCGACGGGCGACTGCTTCGTTTGGCCTCAGACAAGCAGCTGTTGAGCACTCTGGTTGTCGATGATGAGGAGCTAGTGCTTTCCAGTTCCCCTGGGCTTGGCAACGCTACCTCCGTGACATTTATCGGTTCACTGGACGAACATATAGCGCCGATAAAATCCAAGATCACCACCTATCTGCTGCTTTTTGCGGCGGGAGGCGGATTGCTGGCCATGCTCGCGATCTACATCTTTACCTCTCGCCAGATCGGTCGTCAAGTGTCCAATCTGGTCCATGCCGCAGAGAAGATAGCCTCGGGTGAGATGGAGTTTCAGGTTACGCCGCTCTCGAAAGACGAACTTGGCTATCTAACGGGGGAATTCGAAAAGATGCGTCGGCAAATAGTCAAAAACCGTGAGGAGATCGACAAGGCACACCATGCCTCCTTGCGCTCGGAGCGATTGGCGGCTATCGGCAAGCTTGCAACAGGTATCATCCATGACTTCAAGAGCCCCATGGCAGTAATACGCGGAACGGTCGAACTTATCCAGCGCAAAGATCCTTCCAACGACAAGTTGGGAGCCTATTGTGGCACGATTCAGGGGCAAGTTGACCGGATGGTCGATTTGGCGCGTGATGTCATTGATTACAGTCGAGGCGAAAGCCGACTCAACCTGGCGCCGGTCGATCTACTGGAGTATTTCACTGCGATAAGGGAGTTCCATTCATCTGCCTTTCAGGCCGCCGGCATTCAGCTACTGGTTATCAAGGGCCCGAGTATTTCAGTAACGCTTGACCCTAATCGATTCCGCCGTGTCGTAGACAATATTCTCACTAACGCGCGTGAAGCGCTCAAGCCGGGAGACCAGGTAGAGATATCCTGGCGAATGACGGAGAGCTCGCTCTCAATCGAGATTGCCGATAACGGCCCCGGGATTCCGAACTCGATAAAGGCAACGCTTTTTGAACCGTTTGTAACAAGCAATAAAGAAGGCGGCACCGGCCTCGGACTTGCCATCACCAAGAAGATAGTGGATGACCACGGCGGCATGCTATCGGTGTATTCGGAGCCTGGACGCGGAAGTCGCTTTGTGGTTGCTCTCCCCCGTGCCCTGACCAATTCGGCACGCGTCAATGATGCAATACTAGTGTGAGGTAAACATGTATAGATTAATTGCGGCCTGCGGAATAATTCTGCTGCTGGCAGGCACGTTAGCAGCGGAAGTGTCGGTGAGCGGAATGACTGATATCGTCTTTAAGAACTCAGATAACGAAGACTACACCAATATCACCTTTAAGAAGCACTCGCCGTTTCATACGCTCCGGACCCGACTGTTTTTCGATGCCACGCTCTCGGAAAACAGCTCAGCATTCCTGCAACTCATGACCGACAACAACTCGGTGATCATCTACGGCGCGTACATCCGGTTCACCAATTTGGCGGGAAAATACTTGAATCTCCAAGCCGGGTATATCCCGACCACGGTCGGGTCATTCGGCGCCCGCGTGTACAGCGACAAAAATCCGCTGATCGGTTCACCGCTCCTGTTCAACTATCACTCAAATCTGGTCGGGTTCATCTCGGATTCGATGCGCTGGGTCGACCAACTTCTTGCCCGCCGTGACACTCGATACAATCTCGGGCTGCCGGTCGTGTACGATGCCTGCTGGAATACCGGCGCTGAATTCTATGGTTCGGTCGGCAAGCTGGATTACTCTCTCGCTCTCCTCAGCGGCGCAGTCTCACTGCCAACTCTAGAGCAAGCCAAGGATGTTCCGCAGGTGACCACCAAACTCAATTACTACTTCAATCCCGGCTTTATGATCGGCGCGGCCGGATTCTTCGGCCCATATCTATCCGACAACGTCTACGGGGACGTCATTCCAGAGGGTCACGACTATGTGGATTACATGAACGCCGGCGCCGGATATGATCTCTATTGGTCGAGCCGTTATCTTGAAATATTCTCCGAGAGTTATTGGGCGCAATGGGAACATCCCTACCTGCCGGACCTATCGGTGACATCCGGTTACCTTGAAGCAAAATACAAGTTCGCCCCAGGGTGGTACCTGGCCGGACGGTATGACTTCTTTGAGCCGGGGACAGTGACGACAACCTCAGGGGATGAAGAGAAGTGGGATTACCCGGTCAAACGGTATGAATTCGGGATCGGCCACCGGCTGAACCGTCAGGCACTGCTCAAGCTAGTGACCCAGTTGAATCGCTGTGACATGAATGAAGATCTGGATGTTGACTTGTACGCGATGCAGTTGTCGATCGGCTTTTAGGTGTGATACGAGCGAGAGTACTGATCGAGCTGTTCGATCAAGCGGTCAATATCAGATGCATCGTTGAACAGATGCGCCGAGACACGGATGGAACCCTCACGGTGAACCAGAGTGATGCGGGCATCCAATATCTTCCGATGCAGTTTCGGAATCTCCGACGCAGTGAAGGTGACGATAGACGATCGGTGTTTCTCCTCTAACGAGGAGGTGATCTGGTAGAACGCGTTCCCTTTGAGATAGGCGATCAGTCGATCAAGCAGGGCGTGGTTGTGGCGTTGCACGTTCTCTATACCAAGTTTCCTGAATATCCCCAGCGCGGCTTTCATCCCGAGAATATTCCAAACCGCGTAATACCCCATCTCGAACTTACGGGCGCTGTCCAGCCACTGCTTGTCGTGATACAGAAGGTCTGAATACTGTCCTCCCCAATCGCATCCAAGCCAGGAACCGAAGGGAATGGTCAACTCTGAGCGGATCCGGTCACTGATGAAGAAAAAGCCTGACGCCTGCGGAGATAACATCCACTTCTGGCAACCGACCGCGAAAATATCGATATTGGCGGCATTCATGTCGACCGGCTCAGCCCCCATCCCCTGGATACCATCGACCACGAAGTAAAGGCCGTGCTCGCGACAGATCTTCCCTATCTCTACAAGGTCACACTTGAAACCGTTGAAGAATTGGACAAACGATATCGCCAGCACCTTGCTTTTCGGCGTGATCGCCGCGCGCAGTTCATCGACATCAAATATACGACTCCGCGACGGGATGTACTTCAACGTATATCCACGGCTCTCGGCCGCGGCTTTCCAGCAGTAGATGTTCACAGGGAAGTCAACATCAGAGAGAAGTATCTCATCGCCCGTTTTCAACGGCAGACCGAACGCGGCGATATTGATACCAAATGTTGTGCTGAGGCCGATGCCAACCTCGCGCGGTTGCGCGCCGATCAGTTCGGCGTAGCCATGACGAAGTTCATCCGCGGCTGTCATAGCGAGCTTGGTGTCGTCTTTGCGACAGGTCAGCCGCATCTCCATATTCTCATCGATCGCCTGTTTGACCGGCAGGCAGATCGGACCATAGGAGGCGGTGTTGAGGTAGCAGACATTCCCGGCATGCGGAAAAAGCGAACGTGCCCAGGCGAAATCAGCGGCGGTATCTTGATCGCTCATAGCGTCTGACTCCGCTACAGCGTATAGAGGTGGGCGATGATCGCCAGCGAGCCGCCCAGCTTGACGATATGCGACAGCATGATGAACAGCATATACGACATCGGGAGTTTTATCCGGACAGAAAGGCGCATTCCGACTGGCGCCGCTCCAAGGATGAACGCAAACAGCGCGGCGCCAAGGCCGGCTTTCGCGCCGGAAAGCGGTAGTATCAAATAGAAGAAACTGTAAGCGACTGCTGGAATGATGACATAGAAGAGAACTTCCATAAAGAAGTTCATGGCGGTCCAGAGGCACCCCTCTTCTTCGAGCATCTCCTTGGGTATACCGGCGGTCAACCCGAGCCTTCGCTCCAGAAAATCAAAGAGGAGCGAAATGACCAGCAGATAGATGCCGCCGATCACGGTGCAATACATCAGCAGTTCAAACGAAACCATCAAAGCCACCCATTCTCTTTGTACCAGCTATATGTCTCGGACGCACCCTGCGCGAAGGGGATCGCCGATTCAAATCCAAGTTCATCCTTGGCTTTGCGGACATCAACTTCCCAGCTATCCAGCAATTCGTTGCATTTCTCGACCGTCAACATCGGGGTCGCGCCGAAGAGCCGCGCGGTCCGTTCGGAGATAGCGGCAATACTCCGGAAGAGCGAGGCCGACACATTCAGCGTCATCGCTTTCTTCCCGACCGCCGCCTGCATGATATCGACCAGTTCTTTGATCGTATACGCCTGCTTTTCGGCGATATGATAGATAGACCCGGAACGACTCTCTTTGGTTGCCGCGGTCAGAATGCCGCGACAGAGATCATCGACATGCACCATCTGTACTTTGCGCGTGATGTCGCCAAAATAGACTCTCAGCCGACGGTTTGCTATCTGGAAAAAGCTAAGCACCTCTTTGTCGCCGGGGCCATAGACGCCGGTCGGACGGACGATCACCACATTCAACTGATCCTTGTACGCGATGGTAGCCTCTTCCCCGGCCCGCTTGGACTCGCCGTAGGTTGTGACGGGATGCGGTGTATCCAATTCGGCGACCGGCCGTCCATTGATTGATGGCCCCCCGACTGCCTGCGACGATACGTAAACCACCCGCGTGACATTCGGATTATGCTGCGCGACAGCCGCGAGAAGGTTGGCTGTCCCCTGACCATTGACGCGGAAGAACCCTTCGCGGTTCTTCGCTTTCACCACGCCTGCGTTATGAATCACGACATCGACATCCGCCACCATTGCGGGGAGCGAGGCGGGGTCAGTAACATCACCATATCGGTATTGGACGGCGAGCCCGTCGAGAAGCCGTCGGTCGCAGTTCTCCCGGATACCGGCGATCACTTTGAACCCCTGCCGTAGAAATGTCAGGCAGAGTCGGGAGCCGATAAAACCGTTGGCGCCGGTGATGAGGACAGTCTTGTTCGCCATGCGGCGAATCTACAAATTTGTATGCTCTCCGACAAGAGGCTATATTGCGCCATGCAATTCGGCTATCGATTGGTCACCGATTCTCTGGGAAGGATCGAGTACAAGCAACGCCCGGGGAAAAAGAAGCACTTCCATCTGGCGATCTTTGTCGATGAACCGCCCGATGTACTGGATGAGATCCGGATGGTGGAGTATCGGTTGCATGAGACATTCACCGAGCCGATCCGTCATAACGATGACCGCGTGTCGGGCTTTACAGAGCAATTTTACACCTGGGGAAAGTTCACGGTTGAGGTGATCGTACTGTTCCACGACCTGCACACGGAGTCATTTCGATTTTATCTCGATTATGTGCTTCCGGCGGATTATGGGTTGAACTACGTGCAGGTGCCGGTGGAGTGAATAATCGGAGAAGTCCCCCCCCCCCCCCCTCGAGGCACCCCCTCCCCAGGGGGGAGGGGGTATTTGCTGCTAATGAAAAAACTCTGCAAAACCCAAGGGGTTTCCTTCTCCCCCTTGGGGAAGGTGGCCGAAGGGCGGGGGGGGGGGTACTTTTTTTCCTCAAACACCACCCCCGAGAAATTATAAAACTCGGCGTACTTGTCTTTTTAGCCGTTTTTCGGAAGGCCCGCTTTCAGGCAGGTTTGCTCCAGAAATTGCTCGACCGAAAATCCATGCTCCGTTGCTACCTGCGGAAGTAGCAATCCGGAATGCATATCCAGCTTGATCAACAAACCATCGCGGCCGATCACTATATCACTGGCAAAGTCTTTCACCCGCTCAAGACGGGAAAGGAGCGATATCTCAATATGCAGTTTATCGAATTCGTCCGCGGTCAATTCTTCAAACCGTGGATCCTCAAATGCCGCCGCCTCGGCCATCGCGGCGACTGCATCGGCCAATGTCTCCCGCGCCTGGATCCGTCCGACACAGCCGCGCAGGTCGCCATCCAGCATGAGAGTGACAAAAACCCCCTGTTTCCGATCTTCGAGCGTAGTGATAAGCGGGACGTCATACTTCTTGCCGCGCAACCGCGCCGCAATCGATTCGCGCGCAATCGTCAGCAATGATTGCTTCTCATCATCGGTCAGTTCATCAAACTTATCCCGCTTGGCCGGAGAGCCGAGTTCCTTTTTCAAGCGAGGGCCGACCCGATGTGTCCCCTCTTTGATGATCGCCGCGGAGAGATAGCCGACTACCTCGTCGAAATCTCCGGTGACTGTCGCCGAGGTGCCATACTCAAGGAATTTCATTTCCGCGCCGCCAAGCAAACGTGCGGCCATCATCACCGAGGCTACCGGCCCACCACCGCAGGCTTCCCCTTTGCCGGAGGCAAGCGTATCGATAAGAAGTTCGGGGTCATACTTTTCGATAGCGGTCTGGATGGCGAAATCAAGTTTTCGCGCCGCTTTCTCCGGATGGAAATGAGAGAGGTCGGTCGAAGCGATCAACAGAGCGTTGCTGTCTTTGAGAGTAGTGGCCAGAACGCCGCCGAGCGCGCGAATCGAATCCGGCTCCTGGTCCCCCATTACGATCGCCACCAGCTTGAATTTGGTCCCCAACACGATCTGGAGAAATGGAAGCTGAACTTCGAGCGCATGTTCCCCTCGGGTTGAGCCGGAGGCATGCCCCATACTGGAGAAATAGACAGAGGGGTGCATGGAGGCGATGCGAGTCGCCATCTCTTTGTCGATTTCGACCACGCCGATCGGGGTCTGGTATCCTTCGCCGGAATAAACCGCGGAGCCTTTGAAGAAAACAGTGTGTGAGGGGGAGACGATAACGACCGTATCAAACTCTTCGCCTTCGAGCAGTTTGAAGGCGCGGGCCGCGATCTTGCCGGAATAGAGGTAGCCGGCATGCGGCGCGACCAGGCCGATCGGTCGGCCGGAGATGGATGGTTTGTCGACCTCGGCAAAGAGCTGGGCAATGGTTTTGGTCAGTTCGACCGGGTTGGCCGGATAGAATGTTCCGGCGACAGCAGGCTTGCGTACGTCCACTTTATCTCCAATCTCCAGTTTTCAAATATATCGGCACTTCGCCGGTAATCCGGTGGTAAGCTAACTAGTTGGGGGAGAGAAGTCAAATGGGGGTTGGGGTCTCCGGTGGTGCAGCCAGGGACGCCTCAAATGAGGACTTGTCAAATCTCAATTTGGACCTATCTTGTCTATATATGCAGGATTGATCGTCCTTGCCGCCGTTCCGGGGAAGCCGCAGGGAAACGTGTTAAAGACAACTGCAGTCCGATCCTATTCAAATTCTGACTCGTACTTCTCACTTTGCCATGCTGCAGCGTCGCGAAAGATCTCAGCCGGGTGCTTTGTCAACGTCCCTATTGGGAGCCTCTATGAAAAGAACTCTTCACTACCTATGGAGCCTGCTCGCGCTGCCAGTGCTCTTCGCCATGCCTGTGGCCGGTCAGGTTGTGTATACCATCACCCGCCTCGATCCTCCCTCCACCAACTTCGGCAATTTCAGCTACGGCAGCGATATCAATGATCTCGGCGTTGTGGTGGGCGCAGGCTCGGCGCAGTACACCACCGACATCATGTGCATCTGGCGGCCGGGGGAACCGTATCCGCAGCAAGTGTACTTCCACGGTTACAATCGCACCACGCCGGAAGGGATAAGCGACTCCGGTCATTATATCGGATATGGTCCGAAACCGGACGGTACACACGGATTTCTAAACGGCATTGACCTCGGATTGGGATCAACTAATGCGGTCAATAATTCAGGTCAAGTGGTCGGGTGGACCTACGACAGCCTGTACATATACAAAGACGGCATATTTGACTTCCTGCCCACAAGCTACTGGGGCTCGGAAGCGCTCTCTATTAACGACAGCGGCATTGCCGCCGGGTACTGGTACACTGATTGTACACAAGATTGCTACAGTGAAGTGGCGCTGTTCAGGAATGACTCGCTTATTCTGCTCGGTGATATGGGAGGCGGGTATGCTGAAGCGAATGACATCAATAATGCGGGACAATTGGCCGGCTGGGCATGCACCAGCGTAGAATGCACCAATTGGAATGGATTCATATGGACCAACGGTAATTGGACGGTTATTCCGACCCTCGGCGGACGTGGCAGTGAAGCTCTGGCCATCAATGATTCTGGAATAGCTGTTGGTCAGGCCTATGGGGCAGACAACATGCAACACGCAATTATCTTTGATCCGGTTAACGGTATTCATGAGCTCAATTCACTTATTCCGCCGGGGAGCGGGTGGGATCTGATCGTCGCCAACGACATCAACAGCAAAGGACAGATAACCGGAATCGGTAAATTCAACGGACTGACTCGCGGGTTCATATTGAGCCCGCCGGACACATCGATCACGATCGTAAGTCCCGAATTGGATCAACTGTTCATCGCCGGCGAGAGTGACACCATCAAGTGGACGTCGGAGAATGTCGACTCGGTTGATATCTCGGTCATTCTCCACTACTACGACGTATTCGGTCAGGTTGAAATTCCCGTTGCTCAGAAGGTTCCCGCGGTTGCCGAGAAGTACGTCTGGGAGATCCCCGACTCACTTCTGTCAAGGCAATGCAGAATAGTCATTGAGGATTCCGACGATCCGAACGTTGCCGACACTGGCGCCGACTTCAAGATCAAAGGATATATTCTGACACGCATCACTGATGACGGCGAGTATGAGGCGTTTTCAGTGACGACGCATGGATTTAGTCAGGGGAATACTACAGAGAATTGGTGGCCATCGTCCTGGTGGAACCAATTCAATTACCAATCAGGAACGGATCCCTATACCGGCGCCAAATACCCGTCGTTCTTCGTCGGGAGTCTGCGGGCTCAACCTAACTGGTTCATCGACTGGCCGCTGTTCGTAAAGACCTTCGGGACTGATACATGCTATGCCACCAACACGCCGACAGGTCTTGAGAGCGATTACTGGTATTCAACGGCAAGTTTCTGGCGGAACCGGGCCAGCGAGCACATCGGTTCCTGCCTTGGGATAGCGGCAACAAGCGCCGCGGCTTTCGGCAGCAAGGATCAACTGCTCCAGCGCTTCCCGACTTTCGGCACCTTCACTGATCTGTATACGGCCCCCTTGACCGATGAGCGCCGGGAGATTGTAAATCAATTGATGTTTACCCAGTTCGCCAAAGCACAAAAGGACTACGAAGACGTGGCGCTCAGGAATCCAAACGAGACCTGGATACAGAACCTCAAGAACATATTTCTCGATGAAGACCGGAGCAACGACGTCTTTCTTAGCATGTACAACTCACGCGGCGGCGGACATTCGGTCATGCCGTACAAGCTGATCAAGGACTCGGTTCCGTTTTTGGGGGGAGTGTTCTACCTTCTGTACATTTATGACAGCAACCATCCCGGTGATTCAACACGGATGATAGCCATCCGCAGTTCAGATGGTTTCTGGCGCTACCCACCAACAGGTCCATCTCCCTGGCTGGCGTACGGCACAGGCCTGTTTCTTGAACCGTTTAGCTTGTATCTCCAGCAGGCGGTAGTAGGGGCAATCGCGCCCCGACGTGAAAATTCAGACCCGAGTGCGCAAAGCGCCGACGACTACACCGGCCTTTATGGTTTCTCCGACGCTTCAGTAATGATTCGCGCCGGCACAGACAGTCTGGGGTATATGGATACCACCATTTTCAATTCCATTTTTGGTGCCCAACCCCTGGTAGCGAAAAACGGGTACTTTTCGCGCCCGTACGGATACCGGTTTCCGGAGACGGAAATAGAAGTCACGGTGTCGAATATCACCGACTCAATCGCAGATTTCGGAATTATCAATCAAGAGTCCATATACAATTTGGGCCGGTCAAATGTGGTTCCTTCCGATACTGAACGCTTCTTCTTTAGTTATTATATGCGGCTGTGGAACCATGACCCGAAGGTCAAAGTATATACGTTGCAGGGCGCGTATGTTTTGCCGGATTTGGAAAAAGTCTATACGGTGCAGGACTTTGATCTGACTGAAAATGATTCTTCCGTTTATCAAGTCAGCGGAGACTACCTTTATCTGCGTAATACGGGGCCGGAAGACTCGTATGACCTGACCCTTCGGCTGATCTCATCTGCTGGAGGAAACTCGGTCAGAGTCGAAGGCATCACCTTTGAGGCCAACGCAAGCCATACGCTCTGGCCCGACTGGGCAGATCTGACACAGCCTATCCGGGTTGAGATCGACCGCGGCAACGATGGCTCACTCGATGATACGATCTATGTTAATGCCCACCCAACCGATGTGACGGATCCTTCGAATAACCTTCCGAAGGATTTTGCGCTGAGTCAGAATTATCCTAATCCGTTCAACGCCTCGACGATGATCAGTTACAGCTTGCCGACTCGCTCGCAAGTCAAGTTGGAGATATTCAATCAGTTGGGCCAGCGGGTGCGAACGCTGGTTAATACGAATATGGCGGCAGGGTCATACACTGTCGCATGGGATGGTCACGCTGATGACGGCGCGAGTGTATCCAGCGGCGTGTATCTCTATCGTCTGATTGCCGACGATCTGATACAAACCAAAAAGATGATGTTGTTGAAGTAGGGATTGGATGAAAAAGTAGCCCAGGTTCACACTGGGGCCAAGTGGCTGAGATTACAGTGGAATATATCTGCATTTCGCCGGTAATCCGGTGGTTAAGCTAACTAGTTGTGGGAGAGAAGTCAAATGGGGGGATAAGTCGGTAGTGGGTCAGTTTGAGCTGAGACAGTAGTTATTCGGTTTTGTGATCGGTTTCCCTCATCCGGCGCTCAGCGCCACCTTCTCCCAAAGGGAGAAGGGAAATCCCCTCTCCTTGCGGGAGAGGGTGCCTCGAAGAGGCGGGTGAGGGCCGTCAAATGCAGACTGACCCATTACCGATAAGTCAGATTTTGGGGACAGCGACAAGGTTGTTCATCATAGACTTGTGTAGTCTCTGATAGATTTGTATGTTTTGATCTGGTGTCAACCGGAAGAGTACTCCACTCTCCCATGACCCAGAACGGAGCAAGAGCTTATGCCCGCAGATCAAGTCAAACGTCGGGTCAGCTATGTCATTCTCTGCATCACACTGATAGTCATTACTGTCATGTTTGGTGTCCGCGCTACCTACCCGCAATGGCTCTATTACGCGATAGTTGGACTGCTGTTGATACTCATCACATCCAGCACCTTGGCATTGGGCGGGTCGTCTATCAGGTCCAAAGATGACTCGCGAGAAATGTCAGCGGCCGCGGGGATGCTTTTGATAGCACCTTGGGGACTTTTCACATTATTGGCGGGATATGGTCGTCCCGATCAGGCGACGAACGCCGAGAATCAATTTCGATATTTGATCCTGATGATAAACTCAATAGCCGTTGCCGGGGGGCTGATCATGGTACGGCAAGTGGTGAGTGAGAGGAAAGAACGCTTTTTTTCAACATTGGGATCTGTGTCGATCGGCCTCGCAACTCCATTGTATTTGATCTGGGGAGCGATCATGTACGAAGCGCAACGTTTGTTCGCAGGATCCGCTCAGGAGAATATCTCCGTCTGGATCAACGCTCTCTCCGGCCTGACTGACACACTTCTGTTCTTTGGCGGATTCCTCACCTATCTAGCGACAGCGATGATTGTCATGTCGCTTGGCCGCACTCAAATGCTTGGACGCAAAGCAGTGTGGGCTTACCTCACCATCTGCGTCGTTGCGTTAGCTTGCCTGGCGGCGCGGGGCCTGCAGTTCCCTGATCCGAATGTGGTCTTTCAGCATTGGTACCTGATCCCTGGCTGGATAGCGGGGATACCGGCGATTCCGTGGATAATGCCATGTCTGCTTGGGGTTGCCTTCTTGCGGGATGCGAGAGAAAGGTGAGTCTCGGGGAATGAGAAAGTCGAAACCTCGGCTCCGCCGACCCTGCGGGTAAGGGTTTTGACCTACATTGCTGCGTGGAACGCAAGGGCGGGTTCGAGGACGGACCCGCCCTACATATACAAGCTCTATCCCTTCATCGCCGCGGGGGGTTGAGGGGTCGGGGGCGTTACTTTCGGCACAGTCGGGGTGCCGCTTGTAGGGCGAACACCCTCCACAAATGCCGACAGCGCCGAGATGATCCCGCTCGCTTCGTACGGCATGAAGATCTTGTTCGCGCTTCCTTCGGCCAGCTTCGGCAACATCTCCAGATATTTCAGCGTGATCAGTTCGGCATCCGGCTTGGCGTCATGGATGGAATTAAAGACAGTCGTGATCGCCTGTCCCTCACCCTCGGCCACCGTCACCTGCCGATATTTCTCTGCATCGGCGCGAAGTTTCACCGATGCGGCGTACCCCTCGGCATCGAGCACCTGCGCCAGCTTTTTACCCTCGGCGCGGGTGATGTCGGATTGCCGCGAGGCCTCAGCATCGAGAATGGTCGCGCGCTTGTCGCGCTCAGCCTTCATCTGACGGCTCATCGCCTCGGTGATATCCATCGGCGGGTCGATACGCTGGAGCTCGATACGGTTGACCTTGACACCCCACTTATCGGTGGAGGTATCCATCACATCGCGTAATTGCATATTGATCTTGTCGCGCGACGAGAGGCAGGCATCCAGATCGGTCTCGCCTATCACATTACGTAGGTTTGTCTGCGCGAGCTTGGTCGCCGCGATGATATAGTTGCTGATCTCGTAACGCGAGCGGGCCGGGTCGGTCACCTGCGCGTATATGATCGCGTCCACTTCGACATTGACGTTATCCTTGGTGATCACCAACTGCGGCGGGACCTCGATCACCACTTCGCGCATGTCGACCTTCAACACGGTATCCATGAACGGGACGACCAGATTGAGGCCGGGTCCAAGGGTGCGCTGGTATCTGCCGAGACGCTCCACCAGTCCGCGTTCGAACGGGCGGATGATCCGGATCGACATCAATACCATGATGAAGACCAGGACGACGGTGACGAGCAGGAAAATGACAACCGGGTTGACGGTATTCATGGATGTATCCTTTCGTGACTTTCTCTATTCAGACAGCCCGTTGAACCCTGACACGGGTCCCGGTGACTGCGATGATCCGGACTTTGGTATTCTCTTCGATCGCCTCATCCGACTGTGCCTGCCAGATCTCACCCTCGAAACGGACCTTGCCGCCGTTGTCGGGATCGATCGCGGCGGTGACGAGCGCGGTTTTGCCGATCATGGCATCGACATTGGAGTCATCCGATGGCTTGATCAGCTTTTTGGCCGCCTTGCGGCTTAACGGCAACAGCACGACCGTGGCGATAATGAATATGCCGATCTGCCAGTAATACTCAGTCGGGTTGAGCTGGGCATAGACCCCGGCAGCAGCCGCGGCTATGGCGAATGAAACGAATATGAGTGTCGGGGTGAGCAGTTCGACGATCAGAAACACGGCTGCGGCCGCCATCCATATCCAAAACATGGTTTCCACAGAGACTCCTTTCAGAGAGAACGAGGTGGTCACCCACCACAGCCTATTACTTGGTGACAGGCTGAATATTCAGGGATTCTTTGTGAATTAAATCACCGGCGGAAATGGTTGAAAATCAACTAAAACCGCGAACCGGTCACGAGGGGCAATTGCGCTTGACAGGTTGGTCGAATCTGGACTTATTGACGACACTATGCACGACCCGCACCAGAAATTTTTCGACAAACTCGCCGCCGAATGGGATCTGATGTTTACCGCGGAGGATCTGGAACGGCTTTCCCACCTGGTCGCCGGCTTGCCGGTCAAACCGGGCATGGAGATCCTGGATCTTGGCTGTGGCACCGGTATCCTCTTCGACCTGCTGCGCCGCCGGGTCGCCGATAATGGTTCGGTCACCGGGGTCGATTTTTCGATCGAGATGGCCGAGAAGGCGCACCGCAATTTCCCGTTTGCCAATGTCAATGTGGTCGATGCCGATGTGTCGAGTCTGCCGTTCAAAGAATCTGTCTTTGATATGGGGGTTTCGTTTTCCGCGTTCGCGCACTTTGCAGACAAACAGAAGGCACTGGATGAAGCGCATCGCGTGTTGAAGCCGGGGGCGAAAATGTATATCATGCATCTCCAGTCATCGAAGGAGCTGGCGGCGATCCATCACCGCATTGGCGGGGTGGTCGACCAGGATGTGCTCCCTGCCTCAGAAAAATTGCGCCAGATGTTTGAAGAAAGCAATTTTTCCGATATCCAGATAGATGACCACCCCAGTCTCTATGTCGCCTCAGCGACCAATGGAAAGTGACCTCTCCGGCAGTTCGCGTCTTTCCGCGCCACGATTCATAGCATTCTCCGCGCTTTTTCTCGCCCTTGCGGTTGTTCTCCCGATCGGTTTTCACGCGCTCGGTATAGCCGGACGGGTATTCCTGCCGATGCACTTTCCGGTGTTACTTGCAGGTTTTATCGCCGGACCGATCGCCGGGCTGGTGGTAGGATTGCTGGCTCCCACGCTCTCTTTCTTTCTGACCGGCATGCCGCCGACCTACGCAGTACCGCTGATGTCGCTGGAACTTCCCATCTATGGGCTGGTCGCGGGGATCACTTATCGTCATCTCAGGATAAATGTCTATCTCGCGCTTGTTTTAGCGATGGTTGTCGGGCGGCTGATGTTCGCATTGGGATTGCTGGTGTTAGGGAAGTTCATGGAACTCCCGTACACGGCGGCGCAGTTCTTCTCGGCGGGAGGGGCGGTCGCGACTGGATTGCCGGGGATGCTCGCGCAACTAGTTGTTATCCCACTCCTGGTGGTCGCGCTCAAGCGCACCCGGTTAAGCGCAGAGATGCGCTGAAGACTTGGAAGTTTCTACGCCACAGGTTATCTTTACCGCATGTGGAAATTATCGGACTACGCGCGCCTTGTGCTTGTCGGTTGTTTGCTCGCGCTCTATCTGCCTTTGGTGACAGAAGCGGGGATCGGTTTCCGCTTTGAGCGGGCGTTTGATATACCCGCGCTCGGCAAATCACCCACCGAAGCGAAGTTCGTCCGTTCTGTCTCTGGCGACGAGCAGCTGTTTCTCGCGACCGATGGCGACGCCGTCGTTCTCTCTTCTACCACAACCGGCGAAGTGATCTTCTGCAGAAAAGTGACGGAAGCGGGAGAGATTTGCCGTGATATTCACTTCGCTGATGTCAATCGAGACACTGTACCGGATCTGATAGTGGGGTTGATCGGCGAGCGGAAATTCCGCGTGCTTTTGCTGGATGGCAGATCGAACTATCGCGACTCTCAGAGTGTCAGTCTGCGTCTGGCAAACTCAACGTCGTGCGTACCGAACAGCTATTTCACCCTGACTGATTTGAATGGCGACAAATTCGTCGAACTGCTTATCTCCGCAGATACCAGCACTGGCGATGGCAGACTGACCGGCTTGACACGTCTGTATAGCTCGTTTCCGAAGTCGATCCAGTGGACGCTTAATCGCTCCGTGCGGCGAGCGCAGTTGATGACGCTGGTAGATAAAAGTCGCATCCTGTACGCGGAGCCATCCTCCTGCGAGAATCTCCCCTTCGCCATCACCAGAAGATACAATTCCGCGGCCCAGGCATTTTCGATTGATTCGTCCGGAAAGGTCGGTTCGTTTGGGTTGGTCTATCCTAATCCCTGCGGCGCCGTGCCCCCGAATTTCCACTCCGTGATCCCATCGCTGCAACTGTACCGGTATGACCTGTCGCTCAAGGCGCAGTCTGATGTTTTGACCGAAGCGGTTCGGGAGTTCCATTGTGGCGATGATACGACCACGCAAACGCGCCGGACTTTGACCTCGATGATGATGCACAGTGTCGGCACGCTGGAGCATATCTGGTCCTGGGATCTGACCCGGCCGCATTACGACTACACCTATATCCCGGGGTTTTCCGACTACCTCTTCGCGTTTGATTCTACCGGTCTGGACATGTTCCGCCAGTCCGATGGCACGGTCATAACACATCTCAGCCAGGTGCCGGAGGGAGTGAAGGGATGGGTCTATCCGCTGGTTGACAGTCTTCCGCAACTGATGACCATTCGCGACAAACGGGTTGAGCTTTATTCTCTGGATCTGACCACTGACTCGCCCGATGATGGCGAGAACGGCTTGCCCGTGAACTTTGCCTTGCTGCCGCCCTATCTAACAGATAGTGGATACTTGATCCCGGTCGACATTCCACGAATCGGCGGCCTCAAAGTGCAAGTGCTGGATAGTAAAGGCGCGGTGGTGAAAACTCTGACCAGCGGACAGTCGCCGCAGATGCGGCGGGTGGTCGAGTGGGAGACGAAGAGTGTGGCATCGGGAATCTATACGCTTGTTGCGACGTTCGAGGGTCAGACCTTCACGCGTGCGCTTCTGGTATTGAAGTAACCGCCGGTCAGGGCGCAACTAATTCGACTTTGATCCGGTCCGGATCCTCAAAGAAAACTGCATACGAATCTGAACCGCCGGCGTGCGGATGCTTTTCCTCATAAATAATGCTCACTCCACGCGCGCGCAATTGCTCGGTGATGCGGTCAACTTCCTCCCTGCTCGATGCATGGAACGCAAGATGATTGAGACCTGTACGGCAACGGTGATACGTGATATCCTGAAAACGCGATTCGGTCTGAACGAATACAATATAGGTGGAGTCGAGGATATAGCTGACGCCCTTATCCCAGACCTGGTATTCGCCGTAGCCGAGAAGTGAAAGAAACCACCCCCAGAACGCTTTCGAGCGATTCAAGTCGCTGACATACAATTCGACATGGTGCAGTTCCCCCCTCAGATCTTCGCTCATGCCGACTTGCTCATGGTCTTTGCCGTAGCCTTTTCGCCATTCGAAGGCTTGATGATATCCTTCAGGAACTGGCCGGTGTAGGAGTCCTTCACTTTCGCCACCATTTCGGGTGTGCCCGCCGCGATTATCCGCCCACCGCCATCGCCACCCTCGGGGCCGATATCAATGATCCAATCGGCGGTCTTGATGACATCGAGATTGTGCTCAATTACCAGCACGGTATTCCCGCGATTGACCAGCTCCTGCAACACTTCAAGGAGCATGCGAATATCTTCGAAATGCAAACCGGTGGTTGGCTCATCCAGGATGTACAGAGTTTTGCCGGTCGCCATCTTGGAGAGTTCAGCCGCAAGCTTCACACGTTGAGCCTCGCCGCCGGAGAGTGTGGTTGCCTGCTGACCAAGTTTGATATAGCCGAGGCCGACATTGGCGAGTGTCAGCAATTTCTTTTTGATGCGTGGGATATGCTCGAAAAATGCAACTGCTTCATCGACGGTCATATCGAGAATATCGGATATCGATTTTCCCTTGTAGACCACTTCGAGCGTTTCGCGATTGTAGCGTTTCGCTTTGCAGACCTCGCACGGAACATAGACATCGGGGAGGAAGTGCATTTCTATCTTGATGATGCCGTCTCCCTCACATGCCTCGCACCGTCCACCGCGGACATTGAACGAAAACCGCCCCGCCTGATAGCCGCGCGCTTTCGCTTCAGGGAGTGTCGCGAACAGATCGCGTATCGGCGTGAAGACACCGGTATAGGTGGCCGGATTGGAACGGGGTGTCCGACCGATAGGGGATTGATCGATATCGATCACCTTATCGATCAACTCAATTCCTTCGATCTTTTTATAGGGAAGCGCAGGGGTGCGGCTATTGTAAAAATGTCGCGCCAGAAG
>CAYNIJ010000019.1:0-42191 GCA_964397415.1 uncultured Ignavibacteriales bacterium
GAAAGTGCAGCAGATAGCTCGAGTACGAAAGGTGCCCGATCCAGGCGGCCCGTTTGCCTAGCGTGCCGCGCTCTTTCTCGACCAGCGCCAGCGCCAGGATCGTGAGGGGAAAGAGCACGTCTGCCGGCCACTCGCGCTGCGCTCGGCGCAGGCCGCGGTACAGGATATCTTCCCAGCGTGTCTGGGCAGGGACCGAACGGACCGCCAGTGTCGCCAGGTCGATCTGGAAATGCGCGATTATTAGTGAGGCGATCCAGCACAGGATGGCCAGTCCCGCGACCGCGCGCGTGATCGTGCGCACGTGTTTGCTGCGCAGCAGCGTCAGATAGAGCAGGTAAATGCATCCGCCCATGAAGAACGAGCCCAGTCCCCGGCCGAACAACCACCAATGCTTGTTCGCATAGAACAGCCCGAACACCATCAGCGGAATCACCACGAAGCAGCGGACCGGCAACAGGCAGCAGACCGCATAGAACACTGCGTACAAGAGCACCTCGACCGACACCGACCAGAAAGGGCCGTTGTACGAGGCACCTTTCTCGAATCCCCAGGCCGAACTCATCGTCAGATTCAGCAGGAAATGCAGGAGATCGTTGTATTGGTAGACGAAGTAGCTCCCCTGCGTGCGAAGCATCAGGGCCTGAGCGGCGGTGACAAACAGCAGCGTCGCCAGGTGTAGCGGATAGAGCCGCGAGAAACGGAGCCAGGCAAAGCGGCCGACGCGGACCTGCCCATCGGAGATCCGCTGCGCATAGAGCCAGTAGAAGATGAATCCCGAAAGGGCGAAGAACAGTCGACGGCCTTGTCACCGTGGTTGTAGAGGACGCGGAACATCGCGTAGAGCGGCTGCCGGGTTTCGTCGAGGTCGTCGGGCAGGATGGTGCCGACGAAATAGAAGTGCTTCCAGTGCCAGAAGACGACGCTCAGGGCGGCGATGCCCCGCAGCACATCCAGCGAATAGAAATGTTCAGCCGACTCCCGCGGGGCACCGTTCATAAGATTCCAAGGCGAGGAGAGAAGCCGGAGAGCCTCTCTCGGAAACGGCGCGTGGTCCCGCCGGCAGGCGCGCTAGCCCAGCAGTTCCTTCACCACGTGCGAGGGCTCGACACCGGTCAGCCGCTCATCCAGTCCATTGTGATAGATGGAGAGCCGCTCGTGGTCGAGTCCCAGCAGCTGCAGCAGCGTGGCGTGGAAGTCGCGGATGTGCACTTTGTTCTCGACCGCGCGCAAGCCAATGGGATCGGTGGCGCCGTGGGCGTAGCCCCCCTTCACCTTGGCGCGAGGGATCCACCCCCACCAACTCTAGGTCAACCTCCGTTGGCGGTGCCGCCAGGCCCTGCACTTCACCTGCCACATACGACATTAGCTCCGGTGGCTGTACCTGCACTTGGGCCAATTGCCGGATAGCTATCCCGAGACTATCGTTTTCTCTGATTCTATTGTGACGGATCAGATTCCCTTTGGTATCGTGCGACTGCAGGTACACCCCGTGACATCTATTCTCCGCGATCAGATTCCCGTCTGATTCCGTCTCTCCACCGATTACATTATCATGCGCGCCGAAATACAGCCCGATTCCATTCCCCAGATTAGGAATGGGGGAGAGACTGTCACTCCCCACTCCGATCAAATTCCCGCTGATGATATTGTTCGAGGTCCCCTCGCCGTACAAATGTACTCCTCGCCCGATGGATACCAGATTCGTCGCGTACCCATTCCCCGAGATGATATTCCCCTCTCCGGGATTCGGCCCGCCTATCCGGTTGTCACTCGCTCCCTCGCAAATCACAACACCCGCGGACGCGTTCGGCATCCGCCGTGAACCACTTGCGTCAACACCTATCATATTTCCGAATACCCTGTTTCCACTTGTCCCCGGATCTGCCATAAGCACACCGGCGCCAAACGGAAATTCGTCCATAAGATTCCCTGAGATGGTATTCCCTTCACCAGGCAGACGCCCGCCGATCTGATTTCCCGATGCTCCATTTCTGAGCACGACCCCGTTCCCGTTGTATCCCGCGCTTAGCGAGAAGATGCTCACGCCGATGTAATTCCCACGGATCAATGTCTCGTCCGCGCCATCCAGATATATCCCACCGAGCAGATTGTACGCGAAGTAATTCCGCTCCACTTCAATCGCTCCTCCGATCACTGTCCCGCGTACAGACTCACCGACATATATCCCCGCCGCAAATAGATCTCCGTTTCCTATCGGCCCGTACCCCGATGAATCAAACCCGATGTAGTTTCCTCGTATGATCGTCCCGTCACTTCCCGCGCCGGTTATCACTATCCCGTGCCCCAGATTCCCCGAGATGATATTGATCGTTCCCGAATCCGCGGAACCGATTTCATTCCTCGCCGATGCCCGCTCGATCGCAACCCCACTCCCGCGGTTCCCCATCGCCACGTATCCAGTGATATCCATTCCAATGGAATTACCCAGTATCCGATTCGACTCGGTTCCCAGACCGCTCAGCTTGATCCCGTCCGCCCGATTCCCGCATATGTAGTTGCGCGACGCGAGTCCGATACCTCCTACGATATTTTCGTGACTCCCCGAACGCACAGTGATCCCATTCTCGCCGTTTCCCGGTCCCTTGATCCCCGATTGATCTGGGCCGATGTAATTTCCGATTATCAGGTTGTCATGTGAGTCATGCTCGATGACGATCCCATCGACCGTATTTCCACTAATGACATTTCTCGCCGCGATTGTCGCTCCGCCGATTCGATTTCCATGCGCCCCACCTGTTACGCCAACCCCGCGCGCATTTGGGATGACCACTCCACCTGTTCGCAACATCCCGACAGAATTTCCTTCTATCACATTGCCGCTTGCATTTGATCCCCTTATCAAGATCCCGCAGGCTAATGGGTCATCGAATCCGGACCCGACTACGGTCAGACCGTCACCGCTTCCAGTACCACCGATCAGATTACTGTCACTTTCAATGATGATTCCGTGCGAAGGCGATCGACGGAGCATCAACGCCGCAATTCGATTCCCCCCAGATAGGAGCGTCAGAATATTCGATCCGGTCGGCTGTCCCGCGCCATCTATGATCGCCGGGCCTCCCAATCCTCTTATGACGGTCCGAGCGTCAGAAACAGTCAGCCCTCCAAGAGTCAGTCGAATCGGGGAGAGTGAGAACGGCACCAGCACCGTATCAGGTTGGGAATTACTATTTGATTCTTCGATCGCAGCGCGGACTGAGCATGTCGAATCCGGCGACATAGGGTCCCCGCAAATCCCATCACCTGCAACCAGATCATGACTGTCCCCTGAACTGTTCACCACCCAAGTCGTGCCGTGCACACGTTGAGAGTGGGCTACAATGACCAGGAGAAGTATGAGAAGAGGGGAGAAGAGAGCGCGGAATTTCATGGCTATTCCGCTCATTTCATCAAGATCATTTTGCGGGTCTCTCGTATCTCTCCGGCCTCCAGCCGATAGAAATAGATCCCGCTCGCCAGATTTTCACCCGAATGCCACTGCACGATATGTTTCCCCGCGGACTGCTCTTCATTGATCAACGTGGCCACCCGCTGTCCCAGCAGGTTGTAGATTTCGAGTCGAACCTTCACCCGATGCGGCAAATTGTAGGCTATAGTTGTCGACGGATTGAACGGATTCGGATAGTTCTGCGACAGCGCAAACTCCCTCGGCACTACTGGTTCCTCGTCCGCCACATCCGTCTGAATCGATCTCAGATCGTAGATCATTATCGAGAAACTGTCTGACACAGCCGTTATCCCATTCTCAGCTGTAATGAAGTATCCGCCCAACCCCCCGCGATCCATTAGTCGGAGCGTCGGCAGCGTCATATCGAATATCGAAATATCCCTGTCCGATGCCGCGTACATCATCTGCTGGTCTATATCTGTCGCGTAGATACGACGGTCTATCCTCACCGAGGTATCGATCACTGGACTGCTTGGCACTGACAAATTGACCATCCGAACATTTCCCCCTTCAAACACCATCAATCTTCCCATGTGGGGGCGCGTCTCGGTGATCTCTTGCTCCGTTTTGAGCTGACTTCGAAATTCTATCGCGAAATTGTTGTAGAGTCGGTAGAAACGTACGAACTTGGTCGACGTAATCGCGATCACGGAATCAATTATCTCAACATCTGTTATGCGTCCCACTACATTTATATAGTTGATGAGCGAGATTTCCCCCGAATCGCTTATCGAATACACATCCACCCGTGTGTCACCTATCAAGAAGTATGACCGCATGGAGTCGATCTTTTGCGGATTCAATCGCATCGCGCGGTACCGCGATGTATCCACAAACAGCGTCCCCCGGAAGATATTTGTGTCCGGCTGTACCTCCAATGTTAATGACCGACGTATCTGCGGGTACATCACCAGCAGTGAATCCCCTTGTTGCTCGAGTCCCGAGACATCGGTCAACCCGCTGTACAATGACGTCAAACCGAGCGGTTCACCGTCGGTAGCCAGCATCTGCATGTCGAGCGGATTCCACGGGCCACCGTAGAACAGCTTACTATGATGCAGTACCAGACCCGCGATGGGGCCCCGTTGATCCACCAACTGGATCGGCGTTATCGGCCCGAAATAGAATGACTGAAGCTCGATCGCCACCAGATTTCCGTTCGACGACGCGTAGATCAGATAATCCAGCGGTTCCGCCGTATACGCCACGCCGATATCCTTGTTGAGGGGAAACTCCTCCACGGGCACAAAAATATCCCGCCCCGTTGATCGGTCGATAACCTCTATCATATCCACTAGGGTATCGAACATTACGACGATATTGCCGGTGGCAAAGAGGCTTGTCGCTTCGGTGATCGTCTCAAACGTATCCGTTATCACCGGTGGGCTGATCGCGATATCCGCTGTCAGGAAACTGCTGCGCGAGGTCAACAGCACCATGGTGCTGTCCTCCACCGTGAATGAACTGACTTGAAACGGTACATACAGATAATCAAGGAACTGGGGCGCCGCCGTATCCGACAACAAGTACCTGAGCACCCCGTTGTATGTGTCCAGTGCGAACAACGTATCGCCGGTCATCCGCATCTGACTGTAGTATATTCCCACAATACTCGAATCCAGGTATTCCGCGTTCTGCATGTCGTGCAGGCGGTACCGCCAGAGTCCGTCGAATCCCATCGTGACATACAGCGTGCTGTCGCGAAGTTCATAATCTTCGAACGGAAAGGCGATGTCGAATGTGGCGATTACCGAGATCGAGGGGAGAGCCGACAGATCGATCAAAGTTATCTGCTCAGCCTGAGTTCGCACCATCAAATAGGGGAAACTCAATTTTTGCGAGACCAGTGCGACTGGCATCGGGAGCGTCGTCACTATTTCGTACGCAAGTTCCGTCGTCGCTTTTCGCTCAAGTACAACCAATCCGCTATGAGTCGCACAAACCAGGTAACTATCCACTACCGACACACCGGTGTAGCCGGACCACCGAAGAGAATAGTCCGGAACATCCGGGATCTCTGCCTGTACCGCGCCGGCCAGCAGTATGAGAGCGCACAGCAGAAACACCTTCATTTCAGCAACACCATCTTTCTGGTCGCTCTGAATCCATCCCCTTCCAGTCTATACAGGTACAGCCCGGTCGCCAGACCGCTTGCGTCAAAGGCCACATTGTGGTTCCCTGCCGCCCTCACGTCATTAAGCAGCACCCGTACTTCCTGCCCTAGCAAATTGTACAGTACCAGCTTTACGTGCGATTGTCTGGGCAAACTGAATCCAATGGTTGTCGATGGATTGAACGGGTTTGGATAATTCTGCTCCAGTCGCCATGCATGCGGAAGTTGTGGCTCATCTTCGGGAGTGTCGGTTGCGACCCTCGCTCCGGGGAAGATATTCCCGTTCCGAATGTCGTAGAACAACCTGCTTCGATTCTTTCCGTTATCCGACGACACATCATAATCCCAGACATATATCTCTGAACCGTCCCCGGACATTGCCAGCTCAACCAACCCATCAGAATCGAGATCCTCGACAACGAGGGAGAAGTTGTCTGATATCACCACCCTTTTGTTCGCCGGAGTGACTATCGGATACCCCGGCACTAACGCGCCGGTGAAGTCAAACATATAGATTGTCTCATTCCCGGTTCCGGGCAGAATATATCCACCCCTGAGCACTATTTCGGGGTGATCATCCCCAACGAGATTAGCGGCGATCGGATTGCTGAAGGTTGCCGCCCCGCGGAACACTTCTCCCGGCGGCCCGCCATTGACCGTATTGTATGGTTGACCGTTCGCGCGAAAGATCACCAACGCGGCCACATCAAACTCGTAGAAAGTGGTGATTATTTCAGGCACTCCATCCAGGTCCAGATCTCCTACTGTCGGGTAATTCCCGATCCATCCCGCGTAGTCAGGCAGCACTTTGGGGAATCCGGCCAGATCGACCAGACCTCCGCCAGACGATTTAGTCTTCACCCAGATTGTTCGCTGAAACGCTTCATTCTGTCCCGTCACGATCAGCTCCGGCAAACTGTCCCCGGTCAGATCGCACAGCACCATCCCATAGGTCAACATCCCGTTGACAGCCAGCGCCGAGGTCTGATGAAAGGCCGGGCGGCCCGTCCGCCCTTCATACACCGCGACTCCCGACCACGGATCAAGCCCGCAATAATTGACCAGAATCTCATATGTTCCGTCGCCATCCATGTCCGCCGATGAAACGGAATTTCCCGCGAAGAAATAAACCGGCGTTGGATGAGGAGGGAAGTGCGCATACAAACCACCCAGAGAATAGAAATACGGCTCTCCGTTCAAGCGGTACGCTTTCACATCGCCGAACCCATCCACGAACATTATCACCGGCGATTGCCCCTCGATCAGTGTCACCACCGAAGGAGTAGGTGCGCCAAAGAGCGTGGACTGCCCGGTCTCCATCATTCTCGGCCAACCGACGGCGCTACTCCCATCTGGATTGAATATATATATCCCATCCATCGCGATTGTTATGATCTCATCCTCGCCATCGGCGTCCACGTCGTATACTGCCGGAAGGCATCGCATATCTTTGTCTGGCAGCACCGGGAATCCCGGCCGCATCTCTCCATTCGCTCCATACACGAACAAACCGTATGCGCTGGTTGAGATCAACTCCTTCTGGCCATCATGCTCCAGGTCCGCGATCACAACTGATTGCGCTCCGCGCGTTGGCTGTGGCTGGGGCCAGCCGGCGGCGAACGATGACGCCACATATATCCGCGCGGAATCCACTCGTACGGTATCTGCAAAATACCCGCGCACATACAACGTGTAATTGCCGCTTTTTAGTCCCGATGCGTTCCAGCTCGTGACCACCGTGTCGAAGAACTCCTGTGTTCCATGGTAAAGTAACTGCTCAGAACCCGTCGACTTGAAGCTGACTCTCACTGAGTCGTAGGTTGTTCCAAAGACCGCCGCGGTGACTTCTGCCGAGTAACGTAGTGTATCTCCCGTGACAGGGGAGAGCAACGCCAGCGAGTCGCTGTTGACATATCTGAATCGCCGTACCACCGAGTGTCCGCCCCCATCCGTCAATCTCAAATTGACCCAGCCGTTCATGCTTGGCTCATCAAACAGGTAGATCAGGCTTTCCGCTGCCGGACTTGTGGATTGCGCCAGGAAATTCCAATCCTCCGACAACATCCCAAACGAATACTCCAACGTCCAGTCACCGCTATACCCGGCTATCGGTGTTGCCTTCACTTCAACCGGACCAGAATATCGTTGCATCTGATGTGGCGATGTCAGCGTTATCGAGCCATTCTGCAGCAGCGCCATTGACTGAGCGAGATTCAGATATCCGAATCCGCATACTGTGTCTGGGCCAACCAGCGTGTCTCCACGCTCCAATGGATCGGTCATATCATCAGCCCCCAACCGAAGTAGATCCTCAATCTGTCCGACCGTCAGATCAGGGCGAAAAGACTTGATGAATGCCGCTGCTCCCGCCGCCACCGGAGCCGCCATAGAGGTTCCATCGGAAAGGTAATACAGAGAATCCGGCCCGATTATCCTCACGCCGGGCTCGCCAGCCTCCGTGCCGTACATATCCGTCCCTGTCGCTCGCAGCGAGAGGATATCCTCTCCCGGCGCCACCACATCGACAAACGGTCCCCAAGTCGAGAACCAGGTCAAATACCCGCGCGAATTCCCCGCCGCCACCGCAAACGCTGAATCGATAGCCGCCGGATTCGCTCGCGTATTGTCGCCGCTATTTCCCGCCGCGATCGCCACAAAGACATCATTCCTCCGTGCGTATTTCAGCGCGTCCTCGAGTATCAACGCTTGGAAAGGTGTTCCCCAACTGATATTTATCGCGTCCGCGCCGTTGTTGATCGCGTAGAGGACCCCTGCCGTGCCGATCGAAAGAAAAGCGTTCGGGCGTATCTTCACCGTCATGATCTTTGCCCAGGGCGTTACTCCGACTATGCCGACCCCGTCCGCGTTCGACGCCACTATCCCCGCGATATGCGTCCCATGTCCATGGATATCCGTGATGTCATTATCTCCAACGATATCTAGGAATCGCGAGGTATCCCCCGACATGTCCCACCCGATCGTATCATCCACATATCCATTATGGTCATCATCTGCGCCATTGCCGGCGATCTCTCCAGAATTCCGCCAGTATCTTCCCTGAAGTTCCGGATGTATAGGGTCTGTACCTGTATCGATCACTCCCACCACTACCGCGTGTGTATCCGATGGCGGCGTATCGTAAAAGGACCGGATTCGAAGATCCACATCCGGATTCCCCGATTTCATCACTAACTGGTCGTTGAAATACCCCTCAATTCGCTCTATCCCGAAATACTCCTGCCCGTCGTTTACCAAGTACCACTGATGAGGGAGGAGCGGCTCACTCGGCCAATCATAAAAATCTATGTACTGATCCTGCTCCACATATTCGATCATCCCCGTACCGAGCGAATTCCGTACATCGTCTGCTGTCGATACGCTGTCCGTCGAAAGCACAAAATACCGATGCCACTCAGATTCTCCCGAAGCTGAAGCCTTCATCGGCGATGGATAGAGCGGCTCCAGCCTTGTACCGGTCGCCAGCGACTGACGAACCTGTCCCGCGGCCATATCTGAATTGAATTTGACAATGAAACGACCGGGTATATACCCGCGTGGCTCCGCCCCCTGGACTCCAAAACAGATCACTAGAGTCGCTACCAGGAAGGCTAGCAGCCGAACTGGAATTGCTGCTCTCACTCTGTTTGTCGCAAAGGGGATTGGCATATCATTCTCAAGACGACTGGATCGACCTGTTCGTGCAGGCACTTTCACGCAGATGTGTCGCTAACTCACGATTGAGACAATCAATGTAGTCCGGCCCGGCCCCGCAACATCCACCTGCCGCCACAACCGGAAATCTTTTCACGACTGCCATAATCTCGTCCGCGAACTGTTTCGGACCGACCGGATAGTTCTGTTTGCCATCCTTCGAATCTGGCAATCCAGCGCTTGGCTTCACCCAAAACGGACCAAATCTCTCGGTATCCAACTGCTCAAGGCATCGCTTCATCACATCAAACCCAGTTCCGCAGTTCAGCCCAAACAGGCTGATCCTCCCATCCGCGAGTGCGTCCGCGATTGCTCTCCACGCCTCCGGGATACTGCCGTCCATCGGCGGAACCATCGACAATACCACCGGCAGCCGTTTCCCCTTTGCATGGCTCAATTCGTTGGCAACTTCGACCGCCCTCAATCCCTGTTCTGCATCCAGAAATGTCTCACACAGCAACATCTCTACCCCACTATCCACCAATGCGATCATCTGCTCGGCAAATAGTCGTTTCTCTTCATCCTCCGTCGCGCCAGAAGGGAGTGGCGCAACCGAGCCCGCGATCATCACTCCCGATTTACCCGCCACTTCGATTGCCTTTCGTGCCAACCGCACGGCACCTTCGTTGACCTCCGCGATACTCGACGCGAATTTGCTTTGCGACAGATACGGCTCCGCCGCGCAAAAGCTGTTGGTCGCGATAACCCTCGATCCTGCCGCGATGAACTCCCGATGCGCCGATACCACCATTTCCGGATGACTCAAATTGTAGAGTGGGGAGAACTGCACATCGCCATCGACTCGTTCTAATAACAAAGAACCAGTCCCGCCATCAAGCAGGACCGGTCCTAAAGAGTTGTCGCGAGTCAGCCAGCTTAGCTCAGTTCGATTAATCGCCACTGCCGCCTCAATGTGTCTCGCGGTCTATGGGCAGACCGGCGCCGCCCCTCCCGCCACCATGTAGAGAATGAAATAAGAAAGATCGGAAATGTCGATTGGTCCCGTCCCGTTCACATTCGCGGTCGGCGGATTCGGTAGCACCGGCACCGAACCCGTCAGGTATCCAATTAGATACGAGAGGTCAGTCACATCCGGCCCGAACGTATCATTATTTACATCTCCGGCCAGGCATGCTTTCAACTGGCCCGCCACCGTGGCCGGCAGGTACGAACCAGGCAGAACTGTAAATGTCGGCGCGTAATTCTGAAACGCTGTGGAATATGAGATTAGGGTAACGGGATTATCTACCATTGTCCCCAGTGCCGCTTTCAAATAAACTGAAAGCACAGGCCCGGTCCCGGGAGCCAGTGCTGCCTGATTCCCATTTGGAGAGACCGCCAGCCGATAGGTTATCCTTTTGGAGTAGTCGTCGTAGTGCGAATATTCCTGGACCTCCATGTAGTTCGTTCGGAGGCCCACCGTCGAAACTGAATCGAACGTCACCGTAGCCGGACCATCCCAACTTACTGGAAGCAGGATCTCTTGAACCGGCAGGTAGTTCCGCGCGTAAATATCGATACGCTGTGAGATCCCCGGCGTCACTGTGACCGTCCCGACTTTCATCGTATCTTTGTACGCCCAGACCAGTTCCCGACGGATCGCCTCGTACGTTCCTTCGACCGCTTGAATATTCAGCCGCACATCATACCGGCCCGGTGTGTTGTATGTGTGGCTCGGTGACTGTTGATTCGATGTCTGGCCATCTCCAAACGTCCAAACCCAATTGTTCACCGTTTTGGCCGTGATCCCCTCGAAATCAACTGTCAGCGGTGCCTCGCCTAGGGTGTTCGAATAGTTGAACCGCACCCCCGATGTCCACCCCATCAGGCGGTCATTTATCCAACAGTGCATCCGTCCCATCTGCTGTGGCGAAAACTCCGACCAGCATCCTTCACCGGCATAACCCATGTAGTTCTGCGGATCGGTCGCTCCCCACGCCATACCGTTACAGGGGTCGGTCCCACCCGGTCCACCACATGCATAACTCAAAGGAGTCGGATCAGTATCTTCACAGAAGTCGCCCGTTACGTCCCCATTCGGATTATTCGCGTTCTCGTAACATTGGCTGCACTGGCCGACCTCGCTCACTCCGTGATGCGTGTGCCACAACCCGAGACAGTGTCC
Organism: uncultured Ignavibacteriales bacterium; assembly: GCA_964397415.1. GTDB lineage: Bacteria > Zixibacteria > MSB-5A5 > GN15 > FEB-12 > FEB-12. The sequence goes on from CAYNIJ010000019.1 coordinate 11,419, forward strand.
AACTTCATGCGCGAGAGTCGACTGTACTGAACTGAAATGTCCGGTCGTCATCACGATTCCGCCGCGCTTCGTCAATGCGTCACCATCCCATGGAAATGTCCCGTACGAATACGACGCTTCCACGTACGACACGAACACGTTCATCTGGGAATCCGGCATCACCGCGTATGCTTCCTTCATCAGGTCGAATTCGCCTTCATTCAATGATCGAAACTCCGTCGAAGCGTGCGTCTGGTAATCATATTCGAACGAAACACGTAGCGGCGCGTAATCCACGTTCAGGTTCGCCACCTGTTGCGCGATCATAGTCGGCGTAGTTGATGGATTGGTGCCGTTGTCCAGCGTGATGATATGGAACATCAGCTTGATGATCGTCATCGACTGATTCGGTTCAGGGATGAAAACGTTGCGCGTCCCGGCAACATCGCACGGTCCTTGGGTGGCGCAGGCCATCGCCTCACTGGTGCTTGCCTGGGCCTTGAGAACCCACAACTTCTGCGTACCACACCAGTCGCCATTCTCAGGCATTTGTGTGGCCGTCGTTGTGGAATTGTCCTGCGCCATCGCGAGGCCCGGAATCACCGCTATCACAGCGGCAAGGACCATCCCCGCTAATGTGAGAAGTACGCGACTGCCTGACGGTCTACTGCCGTTTCGGCCCCATCTCAATGCGACCATGTCTTCTTTCCTTCTGTATGGTGTACACGCCCCGTGAGGATAGGCGAGTGGGGTGTTTAATTGTCAGTCATAACAAGATACAATCTAACTCTGTTCCTGCCAAGTGTTTTTCTCGACAAATCGTGACCGCGCAAGACTACTTTCCTTGCGTCAATGAAAAGAGGACGGCTTCCGCCGTCCCCTTTTTAACCACTGATTCTCAATCCTTCATCACGGACAAGACGGTAAGGTCGGGCGCGGACTCTGCGTCAGGAACGCGATCAGCAGCGACAGATCAGAGAGATCCGGCTGCGAGGGCCCTATCCCATTCACATTAGCCTCCTCCAGGCAGGGCAACACTGGCTGGGGTGAGGTCGTAAGGAATGTTATTAGCAGCGCCAAGTCTGAAAGATCAGGAGTCTCCAGAGCGCTCAAGTTCAGGTTTCCCGTCTCTCCGTCGCAGCAGGAGGGAGGCGCACATTCGAAACGTCGAATCGTCAACGCGTCGATCGCCGCCTCAACTACAGAGCCCGAGCCGAGATCGGCCGCCTCAAATCTCAGTTTGACTTGTGCGCTTGGCACGATCCAATCGCCGATCCAGAAGGATCTCAAATGCCACCCACCGCCGGCATCGGTCACCGGTCCCACCGCATCTGCCTGATTCCAGACCGTACCATTATCGTTGGATATCCAGACCTTGAAGACATCCTCATTCGGCGATGCGCCAAAGTTGTTGGAGAACCAGACCGCGTATGTCAGCAGCGCGTTTCCCGGTGACAAGTCGAGTGTGGGGGAGAGCAAATAAGTTGTCCCGTCATCCACATCCGAATTTCCGTACACATTGTCCGTTAGCCAGCAGCTCCCCGAACCATCGTAATCATACTTCGGGTCACCCCGTTCACCATTCCCAACCGGCACACCCCGCGTCCATTGTCCATCCACCGCGTTGCCGGTTACTGTCCACCCCAGGCTCGATTCTCCGTTGTCAGACCAAGCCACCGACATAGATGTTCCCGCGATCGCCAACAACGGATGCGCCACATCCGGGATCGTGGTCACGCCCGATGTCTCTTCTTCGACCGAAACATAGTACAGCACATCGCTTCCGCATGCTATCGCCGGAAATACGGCCGAGTAGAGATTGTCACCCAGATGCACCATCGGAGTTTCCACATACTCCGCGCCGTCTACCGAGTAGTGCAACTTCGCCGATCCCGTGACCAACAGGCCGCCATACGCCGACGATATACTCACATTAAACGATGTCCCCCCGGCCGGATTCACCATAACCGGAGCAGCCTCCTCAAGCTGCAATGCCAGCGACGGCTTCGGACCGGCGGTCTGGCTGACTGTGTACCCGGTCGCCAGGCATGCTTTCACCATGCGCGTCATGTATTCGAAATTCATGTTGGTCGATGAATCCCGTGCCGAATGATAAACCGTCGAGAAGATGTACTCAGCGGCGAAGGTCACGGGATACCCGAACTGCGAGTACGGGAAGTGATCCGACCCCGATGAACTCCCTGCCAGGTGGCCGGTAATTCCGACCAGCGAATCCGCCAACTGCATCCAGAGTTGCGAATATTCGGTGCTGGTGCCGTGATAAAGATTCGCGTCGGCTGAGTTCTGGTAATGCGCGATCATATCCATGTTTAACATATAAACCAGCGAATCCCCTCGCGCGTTTACCTCCGCCGCATGGTGATTCGATCCGTATAGACCGTACTCCTCGGCGTCATACAGCGCAAAAATCACCGTCAGATCTGTGGGTATATCTTTCAGCACGCGCGCTATCTCCAGCACCGCGATCGTCCCTGACCCATTGTCATCGGCCCCTGGAGAACTGGTTACCGCGTCCCGGTGTGCCCCGACGATCACAAAGTGATTTGGGTGAACCACCCCCACCTTCGTTGCCATCACGTTGTAGCACATTTTCGTGCCGCCCGACACCGAGGCCGTGAAGCTGTCGTATACTACCGAATCATACCCGAACGATACCAACTGGTTGTAGATCCAGTTGCGCGACGTAATATTCGGCGTTGTTCCCGCCACTCGGGCTCCGAAGGCCTGAAGTGTCAACAGCTTTGAGTATATCGTGTCCTGTGACACCAGCCCGATGAGTGAATCCAGCGGAGCGCTTGTTATTGTTAAGGAAGAGAGCATCTCTTCTGCCGATCTCGTTGGCGCCTCCATCCGCAGGCTCACGCCCCCGGTTGGAACCGGCCGCAGGTCAGGCGTCAAATCACCGGCCTGACTCGCCAGAATCTGTCTGTCGACTACATATAGCCGCACCCCGTGCTCCTCGAATACCAGCGAATACTTGGCGACATTCACCCGATCCATCCGATTATCCAAAGCCAACTGCTCCCGACTTACCCCTTGCCGGATGAGACTTACCCCCAAACCACTCTCGTCCAGTAGTGCCTTCTGGTCTGGATCCACCAGTACCAGAAATCCGTCGGATACCCTTAGAATTGGTTCACCGCCAATAGCCGCCAGTCGCGCCGCTTCCTGCGGCGAGTTAACCGCTACCTTGTACAGATCCGCTGCCGACAGACCGCTCTGCGTCACCAGCAGCACCGCGACTACGATCAGTAATCTTCTCATCTGCATTCTCTCCTATGCACCGCCGCGCTGCGTCCGAACAGGCCGGCGGCGATTCGTTTGAAACCAAAATATACCTGCGATCGGGGTGAGGTCATAGGTGGTCAGGCCGAATAGGGAAGGGGGATGCGAGTTTCATGCATTCAAGATAGCAAAAAAGACGGAATTGTCAATGATATGCTATCTGGGTACCGCCGGAGCGCTGAACGATTTCCATTGAATTTCGCCTCCTGAATTTGTACTCTGTTCTCCATGCGACTGGCGTGGCTCACCGATATTCACCTCAATTTCCTCAACCAGTCCGAGATCACCGCGTTTCTTGAGTCCCTCCCTGACAGCCGGCCCGATTCCCTCGTCCTGACCGGCGACATCGGCGAGGCTGACACTATTTCCGTTTATCTGGCCGCGATCGCGTCCAAGCTCGGTTGTCCCGTTTTCTTTGTTCTGGGTAACCATGATTTCTATCGCGGCTCGGTAGCTCAAGTCCGCACCGAGATGACCCGCCTCGAGCAACAGAATCAGAATCTGGTCTACCTAACCAATGGGCACATCCGACAGCTCGCGCCGAATATCTGCCTGATCGGACACGATGGCTGGCCCGATGGCCGCAACGGCGATTACGAACACTCCTCTGTGCTGCTAAACGATTTTCTGCTCATACGAGACTTCCGCCGCCCCGACCAGTCAATCCCGCGACTTGACCCCGAGGTACGCCGGCACTGGCTTGAGGTCATGCGTCGATTGGCCGATGAGGCCACCGCTCAACTCGAGAAAACAATGCGCTCCGCCCTTGCGGAATATTCTCACATCCTCATCGCTACCCATGTGCCGCCGTATCGCGAATCCTCCCAGTACAACGGCATGCTCTCCCGCGACGACTACCAGCCGTTTTTCTCATCAAGAAGCATGGGGGAGATGCTCACTCGTGTCGCTCAGGAGAATCCATCCACCGGATTCACCGTCCTCTGTGGGCACTCCCATTGGCCCGCGACCTATTCTCCCGCCCCGAACTTGGTCGTCCATACTGGTGGTGCCGAATACGGCCAGCCCGCAATCCAGAAGATCTGGACCTTTTGACCATTAACCGAAACAATCGGTCACTGTTTTTTGACAGCATGACTATGTGTCAACCGCTTATATTGGAGCAGTCGGATCTCAACCGCCGATCCGCGCTAATCTGTCACCCCATGGAGCAAGTGATGAAGAAGCTGCTTCTATTCGTCCTGGCAACCTCAGTCCTGACTCTCCCGGCTCTTGCCCAGGATTTCTATGACGTCAATACTGTGCATACGATAGAGATAACCTTCGCGCAATCAGACTGGGATCGCATTCTGGATAGTCTTTTTGCGATAGGGGAGGAGCGTCTCTTGGGCAGTGTCGCTATCGACGGTGTCCTGTATGACAGCGTCGGCGTTCGTTACAAAGGTTTCAGCACCTACAATCCCAATCGGACCAAAAACCCTTTCAATATCAAGCTCGACTATATTAGAGACAATCAGACTATTCAGGGATACGGCACACTTAAACTTGCCAATGTCTGGTTTGACCCAAGTTTTGTGCGCGAAGTTCTCACCTACGAGATGGCACGCAATTACATGCCGGCGGGCCTTGCCAACTACTGCAATGTGTACGTCAACGGCACCCTGATGGGCCTCTACGTCTCAGTGCAAGATGTTGACAAGCTGTTTATGCGGACCCATTTCTACGATGACAACGGCGTCCGCTTTAAAGGCGAGGTCGCCGGTGGGCCGGGGGATGTCTATGTTGTCTGGGGCTACGATGGCGAAGACTCCACCGCCTACATGGATCGCTTCGAGATTGAATCCAACGACGGCTGGTCGGAACTGATCGACTTCCTTGACACGCTTAACAACACGACAGCCGAAGTAGAGAAGGTTCTCGATATCGACCGCCACCTCTGGTTCCTTGCCTATAGCAACTTATTCGTTAATCTTGATGGCCCCATTAATTTTGCCCACAATTACTATCTCTATCGCGATGCCTCGAGTCGATTCAATCCTATCATCTGGGATCTGAATATGATCATGGGCGGCTTTTCGCAGATCATCGGTGGTCCCGCCCTATCCCTGGCGCAAATGCAGCAACTCAGCCCCTTTCTCAACGAAACGAACGACAACTATCCCATTATCGAGAAGATTCTCTCCAACTCGACTTATAAGAAGCGCTATATCGCTCACATGAAGACGATCATGTCAGAGATGGTCGCCACAGGCTGGTACCACACGCGCGCGCTCGAACTGCAAGACATTATCGACGGCCACGTACAGGCCGATCCGAACAAATTCTCGACGTATACTGCCTTCATCAATAACATCACCACCAACGTCGGTGCGACCCCCGGACTGACTCAACTCATGGCTGCACGTCTCAATTACCTAAATACCGTGCCGCTCTTTGCCGCCGTAGCTCCTTCTATCACTCAAGTCAATCATACGGCCACTCCGCTCGTCGCCGGTTCGACGGGATGGGTCACCGCCATTGTCAGCAATGCTACTTCGGTTGCGCTTAAATATCGCGACCAACCCGTTGACCTGTTTTCCACTGTCACCATGTTCGATGATGGCAACCACAATGATGGCTCCGCCTCTGATGGTATCTACGGCGTGTCCGTCACCGCCGGAACCGCCGATATTCATTATTACATTTATGCCGAGAATGCTACTTCCGCGGCGTATATGCCTCCGCGCGCCGAGTTCGATGACTCGGTTCTGACTGTAGCTACCCCCACTGTCTCCGCAGTTAAGATAAACGAGTTCATGGCTGACAACGTCTCCGCGGTCGCCGACCAGAATGGTGAGTTCGAAGATTGGATCGAGCTACACAACCCGACGTCCGCTCCTATTTCTTTGAAGAACTGCCATCTCTCCGACAAGATCACCGAATTCGGCAAATGGATCTTCCCTGACACATCTATCGCCCCTTTCAGTTATCTCACCGTCTGGGCGGACCAGGATACTACGCAGGCCGGGCTCCACGCCAACTTTGCGCTCTCCAAATCCGGCGAAGCAATCGTTCTGTCAGATTCCTCTCTGATCTTGATTGATTCTGTGGTCTTTGGCGCTCAAGTCACCGACTCAAGCTGGGGGAGATGTCCCGATGGCTCCGGTGCGTTCACGCGCATGGCACCGACTTTCGCTGTCTCGAACTGCACGGTGAATTGTTGTATTGGAGTGAGAGGGAATGTCAGCTCTTCGGGGACAGTCGATCTGACCGATCTCTCAATGTTGATTGGCTATTTGACTATGACGCCGAGACCAACTCTCCCATGCGAGGAAGCCGCCAATGTCTCCGGTACAGGTACCATCGACCTATCCGATCTGTCTCTGCTGGTCGGATACCTGACCATCACGCCGCGCCCGACTCTCCCATCCTGTCCGTAGAGAAGGGGAGAAGTTAACTGCTGGCGCGATCAAGAATATCCAGATAGTCCGCCGCAAGCGTTAATCGCGCCCCGGCGATCAATTCCTTCAACTGTTGCGAATTTGTCGCGCTGGCGATTGGAGCTGTAATACTAGGTTGCGCCCGCAACCAGGCTATTGCGACTTGCGATGGACTCGTCTTTGTCTCTTCCGCCACGTACGTCAGTGCATCAACTATTCGCCACCCACGCTCATTCAGATAATCTTTGATGCGGAGTTGTCGTGAACTGGTCGACAGATCCGCCTCTGACCTGTATTTCCCCGACAGGAACCCGCTGGCTAATGAGAAATAGGGAATAACCCCAAGGGTGTTTTCCAAACAGAATTGCTGCAGCTCCTTCTCGAAATCGGCCCGGTCATAGAGATTATATCTCGGCTGGACCGACTCATAGCGGGGGAGACCCATCCGTTCGCTAGCCACCAATGACTCGTGCATCCGGTTTTGCGAAAGGTTTGAAGCGCCAATCACACGCACCTTCCCTTGGTGCACAATAGTTGCATAAGCTTGCAAGGTCTGTTCAACTTCGGTCTCCTCATCATCCTTGTGTGTCTGATATAAGTCTATATAATCTGTCTGCAAACGCTCCAGCGATCTTTCTACGGCCTGCAGAATGTACCCTCTTTTCAATCCGAACTCTGTCTCGCTCATCTTGTGACCTACCTTGGTGGCAATGATCACCCTATCTCGATTCTTGCGCGATTTCAGCCATTTGCCGATTATCCGCTCCGACTCCCCACCAACATTCCCCTTGTACCAGTTGGAGTAGACATCCGCGGTATCGATCAAATTGAAACCGGCATCGACAAATTCATCCAGCAATCGGAAAGACATCTCTTCATCCGCCGTCCATCCGAACACATTCCCCCCAAACGCCAACGGCCCAACCTTCAAGTTGGATCTTCCGAGTCGCTGATATGTAGGATCCACTGATTTCTCCTTTTCCAGTACCGGGCTGACTTTGAGTTCGATAAATCCGGCATCGGTACGGCATTTGCTAAAGTATATGGTCTTTGAGGAATATCACCAATTTAATTACGAGAAGCTATGTCCGGTTTCTGCACAATTCGTGCATTCCGGTATAACGGATATGAATAGTCCACGATTTGAGGGTTGACAGTTTCTGAAAGGAAGTTATATTTGAGATGCAGTCGGTGAACTATTCACCGAACCGTCCTCTGATTTTCGAGCTTTTTTTACTAGTCAATACTACGAGAGACTGTGGCAGTAACTGTCGCGGCCTGAACCAACGTCTCCACGAAAACAAACCTGAATCTGACCGGCCAAAAACCGGCACAACGGAGGAACATTTACATGTTCAAACTGTCCAAAATGCTGTTGGTGGTTGCGATGCTCGCGATGGTGGTCGTCGGCTGCTCTAACCAGCCGAACACCCCGCTCTCATCCGCTTCCGATAGCGAGTTCAATGGGTCATCCGAGCGCGCGACTAACGGATTGACCGCCTCGGCCGCCGTGAATGAGATCACGTCCGCCACTCTTCACCTCTATGTCCTCTCTCCGTCCTCACAGGAAGTCCGCATCCATCGCGTGACCTCAATGTGGGATGAAATGATCGTCACCTGGGCCAACTTCGGTGGCGCCTATTCGCCGGCCGTCGAAGCAACTTTTGTTGCTGACGCGATGGGCTGGGAGATGATCGACATCACGTCGCTCGTCACCGCCTGGGGTGATGGCTCCTACGCCAACTCCGGCCTCCTGCTTGACCAGGATAACCTGTCGTTGCGTACCGAAGTCGTCTCCAGCGACTCAGACAATCCGAACCATCCGTTCGTGGTTATCTGCACCAACGAAGGCTGCGACACTGTCTACATTGACATGGACACCTTCATCAACGAGCGCGATGCTACCTGGAACTTCGGTACCAACCGTATCATCACCTTCGGTAACGTTGCCGGTACCCCGTATGAAAAGCAAGGTCTGTTGATGTTCCCCGTGCCGACCATTGAAGAGAGACTCGGCGCTCTTGGAAACTTCGTCTGGTACGATGACAACATGAACGGTATTCAGGACAACGGCGAAACCGGCGTCTCCGGTGTCACCGTCCAGCTCTTCAATTGCGAAGGCGTCCTGCTCGACGAGATGCTTACCGATGGCGACGGCCTCTATATCTTCGACAATCTCCCGGCTGGCGGCTACTACGTTAAGTTTAGCAACCTCCCGGCTGACTATGTCTTCACTTCCCAGAATCAGGGTGGCGACGATGCCCTTGATTCCGATGCCGACATTAACACCGGCGAAACCGAATGCACCACGCTTGACGCTGGTGAGATCGATCTGACCTGGGATGCCGGAATCTACAAGCCCGAAGAACAGGGCGGTTGCAGCCACACCATCGGTTACTGGAAGACCCACGCCGGTTTCGGCCCGCAGGCTGATGTCGTCACTCAGTACCTGCCGATCTGGCTCGGTACCGCTGGCGGCGCCAAGTCCATGCAGGTCACCTCAGCTCTCCAGGCCGTCCGCGTCCTCAGCCAGGACTATTATGGTACTTCCTCTAACGGTATCACCAAGCTCTATGCTCAGTTGCTTGGCGCCAAGCTGTCGATGGCCGACGGTGCTGATGGCTCTGACATCGCCGCCACCATCGCCGCCGCGGATGCGTTCCTGGCCATGTATGACTACACCAACTGGGAGAGCCTCTCTCGCGCCCAGCGTAGTATGGTCAACGGTTGGAAGGATATGCTCGACATGTACAACAATGGTCTCGTTGGCCCCGGCCACTGCGACGAAGGCATGCTGTACTAATTCGACTTCAGTCTATCCACTGATAGCAGAGAGCCCGCGATCTTTCGCGGGCTCTTTCTTTTGCGCTCTCTCCTCATTCTCTGCTCGTGACATTTGTCACGAGGCCGCGGAAATCTTGTCTCAACGTGTTCACGCCTCTTGTCACCTTCCGAGCGCCGACTTATATTGTCTACGATTCGGAGCCGGCTCAATCATACGTCAATCGCGGAAGGGATACTGCCATGTCTGGGATGCATACTCACAAACTTCACCACTCGTACACCGACCTCGGTTTGTCCTCCATTGTCGCCATCAGCGAGGAAGTACGCCGTCTTGAGACCGGCGGACGATCCATTACCAAATTCCAGCGCGGCGACCTCAACTTCGCCACGCCGCAGTATATTCGAGACGCTATCGCCGCCTCTCTCGCGAAAGGAAGAACCAATTATCCCAAATCAGGTGGCGAGCCAAACTTCATCGCCGCGGTGCAGGCCTATCACGCCGAGTCAGGCATCCATCTTGAAAAGTCGCAAATCGTCGCCATGCATGGGGGACAGGAGGGCCTGCAACTCGCCTTCGGTCTTTTCCGCGGCAAAAAAGTCCTCGGCTTCAGCCCCTACTGGCCATGTCTCACCGGCAACATCTTTCCGTACGCTGAATCCGAGTTTCACACTATAGAGCTTGAAGAGACGGAGAAGGGAATATCCTTCGATGCCAACCGCCTCGAGGATGCACTTCGCCAGGTCGACTTATTCTATTTCAACTCCCCACACAACCCAACCGGTAAGGTATTCACTCGTGAAGAAACCAAACTCATCGACCAGCTCTGCCGCAAACATGGCGTAGTGATCATCTCTGATGAACCTTACGACCAGATTCTCTATGATTCCGTTCGCCATACCAGCATGCTCGAATTTGAAAATGAACAGACTATCGCGGTCTTTACCATGTCCAAGAGTTTTGCCGCGACTGGTCTTCGCGCCGGTTATGTTGCCTGTCGCGACCCCTTCATCTGTGATCTCTTCTCTCGCGCTGATTACAGCCAGACGGCGGGTATCGCGACTCCTATTCAGGATGCCTATGCGGCCGCTTTGACTGACAAAACCAATCGCGACGCCTGGCTTGAGTCTCTTCGCACCGAACTGCAGAAGCGCCGCGACATCCTGTATGCCGAACTGGCCACGGCGTTTCCGGCCCTCGCCAAACCACAAGGCGCGTTTTACTTCTTCCCCAATGTCTCACACCTCATCCCGAACGGTGTGAAGGACACTGATGACTTCCTGCTGCAATTGTTCTTGAAAAACGATGTCGCCATTATCCCTGGTGGCACATTTGGCAGGGAAGGGCATGTCAGGATCTCGTTTTCGGCGACTACCGCAGAGCAAACGCAGATTGGCGCCCGTAAATTCGCGGAAGTGGTCAAGCAAACGGTAGGAGAACTCGCCTGAACTGATTGGGGGAGAGACCGGACATAACAAATACCGGGGGGGCAATTTTCCAGCTTTTGGAGTCCGAGCGACTCGTAATTGAGAAAGTTCTGAGGGCAGCATGATCTACCCTCAGACCACAAAAATATATTTTCCCCTATACCCCTCCAGAATACCGGTTACAGCGGTTACGGCGGGCCGCGTCAACTCATTTGCCCTATCCCCCAAGGAGTTGCGCGGCTCGAACCGTAACCATTTCGGTAACCAGAACGTAACCGGTAACCGCTTCGAATTCGTTTACGGGCTGGAAATGCCCGACTTGGCGGCTGTCCAGTATGGTGACTTTAGCGACACTGACCGCTTTGGCGGGGAAGTGGCGGCTGGCTTCGGAGCCGGTCGCATGGCATACGGCAGGGTTGGCTACCTGGCCGAAACAGGCAACTTTTCACGGGTGGCGGATATGAGCATGCAGTAGTGACAGGACTTCCCCTTTTAAGCCGCGAGTCGGTAGATATCTACTTCGACGGCCAAAAGGTCACCATCGACATGATGACCAATGGCGACTTCGTTTCAATCGTCAAGCCAATCACTTCACTTAACCCTGGCGACATTAACGGCCTGATCCGGCTGATAGCGCCTTTCGTCCATATCGACGGCGTACCACAGGACCAGACCGCGGACACGCTGGAGCGAATATCAGACCTTGGCATTCAGCTTCGGATCATTACGGTGGCGCTGACCCGCAACGGCCAAGTGGCTGACTTCAACACTCTTCTGAACCCCGCGAACCTCATGTGGGATCTTCCGGGAAAGGCAGGTAATCCCAATGGCTACAACTGAACTGGTAAACATCCTCATTCGCGCCAAAGACGACGCCACAAAAGCACTCAAGACAGTCGAGAAGACATTGGGTGGGATCGATAAGCAGGTCAAGGCTGTTGCTGCTACTTACCTTACCTATGAGGCTGTCACTTCGTCAATTACTGCAGTGACCAAAGCCGCATTGGAAGAGGAAAAGCAGTGGAACAAGGTCACGGCCGCGCTTCGACTCAAGGGAAAGGCTGTAGATTACGTTCTACCACAGATTCAGGATATGACGGATGCCCTCGAACGGGAAACCGGCATATCGGACGAGCTAATCTCTGGGTCTATGTACCGATTGATCATGGCTAATTACGATGTCGCGGAGTCTTACAAGATCGTTCGACTTGCGGCTGACATATCCAGCACTACCAATGCGTCTCTTGAGGAAACAACCGTTTCACTTATAAAGGGAATGAACGGTTCCGAGATGCAGCTTAACAGATTAGCCGCATCTCTCGGAATCAACATAGATCGAGCGGGCACGGCAGCCGAAAAAATAAAACTCATCAACGATCAAGTGAGTGGTGCGGCGCAAGCGCAGCTTCGTGGCTACCAAAGAATCACCACCGACCTTTCTATCTCTTGGGAAAGATGGAAGGAAGCCGTTGGCACGGGATTCCTGAGCAATGCCGCTCCCGCCATGCAGTTTATCGATTGGTGGCTCAGAGTATCGGCGGAAGCGGCTAAACCAGAGAACGACTTATGGGCGGGGGTCAATAAGTCAGCGGGTAGAGTAACTGAGACATTGAACGATCTATCCAAAGCCGCCTCAGCAGTCAATGATAGTATTGGAGATGCGTCCGACTTGAGCGGTAAGTTCAGCGCTATCGACGATCAGAAGATACATGATTTTATTGAATTCGCTGCAGCAATGGGCAGGGTTAAGGCGACTCTACCCAAGGCGTTTCTCGGGGAAGACGATAGAGCGATCAAGGATATCGAGATTTATAAAGGCGAATTGCGCGAAGTCAAAGATGAACTGATCTCCATAAACGGTCTGGCGAGGCTGACAACGGACGTTTCGAAAGGTGATGAACTTCAAGGGCCAACTTGGCGCGAAGCGCAGGAAGCGCTGGCCGACTATCAGGCGACCCTTAACGAGACAGCCCGGAAACAGCAAGAAGCATTCAACAAGATCAGCGGAGCAGCCAAGCAAGTGCTTTCGCCGTTGCGGGAATGGATCGCTGAAGGCAAGTCGATAGGTGACGCATTCGCAAACATGGGCCAGCGAGTGAAGCAAATCCTTGCGGATATGGTTATCAACATGCTGGCCGAAGCAATCGCTAAGGCGCTTGGACTGAAAGCGGCCTTGAGTGCGATTGGTGTAGGAACCGGTGGCGGTCTCTTCGGATTTCTTGGCGGCCTGCTGCCCTTCGATGATCGCCACAATGACTCAATGCTGACTCGGGAAGTCAGGTGGATGGGGGAATTGATCACCAGGGGGATCACTCAGGGAATGGCGACCGGTATGCCAAACGGTCACTGGATGCAACAACCGCAGATGGCGGCCGCTCCAACAACCATTGTCCTGCAGTTCAATGGTCCTGTCACCTCAGAACAATTCGTCAAGGATACGATCCTGCCGGTGATCGAGCAGGCATCGAAGCACAACCATTCACGCATTCAGCTTCGGCCGGTACATTTGACCGGCAGTCGAGACGGTTTCTAACTATTAACAAAGAGGAAGGAAAACAATGAACACGATCTGGCTGAGATTCACGGCATCACAGGCTCATAGTGAATGGCACATGGGCAACGAGCTTCCGTTTCGCGCTGGCGATGTTCGAGAAGTCGAGGAACAGGCTGGCTTGACGCTGCTGGCCGCGGCTCCGAACAACTTCACGCGCGTGGCGGTGGAAGCCTACCAGGAAGGCGGCGAATAACATGCTACTTGGTACACTATTCAGAAAGTCAGAAGAGCAGAGCCCGGACGGTCTGATCGACTTCAAGGCGGGGAATATCCCTATTGCCAAGGCGGCGGCGCTTGTCGGCATGGATGTCGAGACATTCTCGCGGCATTGCGCTTCACCGGCAAGCCTTGGTGAGATCATGCCGATTCGCATAGGCGACACGACAGACGCGGCTGACCTGTACACCTATCTGTTTCGGCGCGAACACTCCGGCAAGATCCCGCCTGGCCGCGATACGTTCACACTCGAAGAAGTGGCGGCGATTGTCGATGTCCCGCATGAGATCATTGTCCAGCGGACCTGCAGCTTGGAACCAACCATTGGAAGCCAGTGGAACGGCTCCGAGCGCATTATATCGGCGGGTCAGGTCGAGATGCTGCTGGAAGGAGAAGATAAGCCGGAGCGCCGGTTACGCCTCCCGGGATATGTCCCCAAAGAAGTAAGGGAATGGCGCAAGGCGCTCCGGTTGCAAGATGAAACGGAGATTAAGACTCGCACTCAGTCGCGCAGCGACGCGGTAGCGAGGGCAACCAATGAATTCAATTTGCTCCTTGCTCAGTTTGAGCCCGAGGCTGTGGCTGAAGCCTTGGCGGTTCTGAATCGGAGCAAGAGCGATTGACCTTCCTCCTCTGTTGGTGGAAAAGGGAAGATGCCCGTTTTAGCCGGCGGGCTCTTCCTGAAAGAAAGAGAGATTTGCAATGACGAAAATTGACATGAAACTGGATGAGTTATTGGCCTCCCTAAATAAGCTATTTGATACATGGGAGCGGCTCGAGCTGTCCCAAGCGCAGAAGAAGATCGAGAGAGTGGCGGAATTGCGCGCGAAGGTCATCAATCGCGTAGTGCAAGACGTCAGTTCGTATCAGCGAAGGATTGCTTCAGAACGAGCTGAAGAGAAATGAGGTTTACAGACCCAAACGATCCGCTGGCAGAGGCGAAAGCCATTGTCGCGGAAATGCAACAGCGGGCGCAAAGCTACGAAACGGTAACAGAAGCCGAAGCAGTCAGCCGGTTGACCAATGGGCAGCTTACTCCGCTGGTTCTGGCGATAGTCACTCGGGCGCTGGAAGCGGCGCTGCTACAGGTTCGGAGTGAATCGAAAACCGGAGTTCGCGGCCGCATGGCACCAATTGGATTCCACAGATCGGAAGAGAGCTAATGGCAAACGTCCCTATTCTCAGCGAATTCGACGGCATTGAGGAAAAGCGATATGACCTTTACGGCCGGTTACTCAAGGACCGGATCATCTTTGTCGCCGGGCCGGTCGACCATGACCTGGCGCAATCAGTGGTTGCCCAATTGCTCTACCTGGACGCGGCCGACAGCACCAAGGATATTGACCTGTATGTCAATTCACCTGGCGGCTCAATCGCGGCTGGATTGGCGATCTATGACACCATGCAGGCGATCCGGTCCAGTGTCAGGACTATCGGGCTCGGAGTGGCTGCATCCATGGGCGCTTTGTTGCTGACGGCCGGTTCCAGGGGCAAGCGGTTCGCCTTGCCGCATTGCGACATAATCATCCACCAACCGAGCGGCTATTATATCGGCCAGGCGACAGATATTGAGATCCAAGCCAGGGAAATGCAGAAGTGCAAAGCGGAAATAACGCGGCTCTTTGCCTTCCACTCCGGGCAGACGATCGAGAAAATAGGAGCGGATTTAGAGCGGGATTATCCACTGTCGGCGCAAGAGGCAATCGAGTACGGGCTGATCGACGCGATCACCATGCCACAGGCCGACAAGCTGACGCCGAAAGCGGCACAGGAGTAAGCCAATGAATGCCACTGAACCCGGACAGATTCAACTGTCTACTCTGCAACTGAGGCTCCGCGGGCTGGTACGAGAGCGGCAATCGCTCGAAATGGACCTGGCGAAGCCGGAAGAGATCGACTCCATCGAACAGGAAATAGAGCGGACGCGGCGACAGATCAACACGCTGACCAATCCGGTCCCGCCTTTTGGCGGTCAGTGTCGCTAAACTCAAGATGCTGGAAGTGAAAAATGGCACAGTGCTTACACTCAAATAAGACAGGCAAACAGTGCGGCGGCCTGCAGATCGCCGGAAGCGAGTATTGCTTTATCCATACCCCAGGCTTGGACGCGCAACGGTTCGAGGCCAGACAGAAAGGCGGCCGGTCGAACAAGCGGACAGCGCTGCCGGACTCCGAGGCTGATGCCAAGCTGGAATCAGTCGCGGACGTTCAGGAGTTACTGGCCCAGACCATTAACGCGGTCAGGAAGGGAAAGCTGGATGTCCGCCTGGGCAATGCGGTCGGCTATCTGTCCGCGATCCTGCTACGGGCGCGGGAAGTCGGCGACATCGAGGACAGGCTTGCCAAAGTAGAGGCGGCCATTGAGAAAGGGAAGGGCTGATCAGAATGGCGAATTCAAAGCATAAGCGGCTGGCCGAAGTCGAGCGCCAGCTTGGCGTCAAGATCGAGAATGGCACCCCACAACTGGACGCCTATAATCAGATCCCGGTCAAGGCGCGCAAGGAAGCGATCACCATTTATCAGGCCATGTACCCGAACGCCGGGCTCTTTTCGGTCTTCGATATCGTCGCGGCAATGTTTCCCAATGAGGCCGAAGTCTGCCGCCAGCAGAACCGGAAGATCGCCGAAGAACTACTGGCAGAGTGGCGATCAGGCGCAGCGCCGACAGAGCGGCCATTCCGCGGCATCATTGAGCCATTCGAGCCGGGCAAACAGACTTCGCTGGAAGAGGTAGACCAGGCGGTCAGGTTTGTTTGCCGCAATCTGCCGGAAGTTGACCCCGAGACAGTGCTGCAACTCGCTGGCGGTCAGGCGATTCTGTTGATCGAGTCACAAAGCATGAGCGAGTAAGTGACTCGGGAGCCCCAATTGCAGGGGCTTAAAGTGTTGACCGAACTCTGCCGACAGTTTATTATAAGTCCGGACGGTGGGATTCGAACCCACAAGGCTCGTGACCGGCGGTTTTCAAGACCGCTGTGGCTACCAATTTCACCACGTCCGGACTGCGTCCCCGAAAGGGCCGCTAAGTTTTTTTGATCAAGAGCCCAGATTGTGCAAACCAGTCTGGGCTTTTGTTTACCTACTCTCCAGAGTGAATCGGCACAAGGCGCTTACTTCATGAGCAAGTGTAGTTCAGGACTCTCCTCTCGCGGTGTCTGCCTGTGACACCCTTTCTGACCATAAAGTGATTCACTTTTCTTTGCTGTCAGGATATGCGGGAAGGTCTGTTGCGTATATCTCATAGGGTAATCGGAGTATCACATTCCGCGGCAGCGATACAACGGAACGCGAGCGGTCCCAAAAATCATAAACTTTCGCTTGCGAAAGTATTGATTCCTTCCGATATTATCCTCAGACCAAGGGGATATGATGGAAAACACGACAACCGATCTCGCCAGCGCCGGAGCCATGGCCCGCGCAATCGAAGCGGCCGAACTCATCGACCGATTCCTGGCAAGCCATGATATTAAATCGACTTCCCGCCAGACATATCGAGCCGGATTGCAGCGCTTCCTGGAATGGTTCAAGGCGTGCGGCGTCCAGCCGGTCACCAAAGCGCAACTGATCGCCTATAAGCAATCGCTCGAAGCGGCGCGGCTATCTGCCCACACAATAGCAATTTACATTGTCTCGCTTCGGCTCTTCTTTAAGTGGGCGGCAAGGGCCGGTATCTGCACCGATGCCGCGGCCAGCCTGAAACTCCCGAAGCGCTCCAAGGACTTCCACAAAGACCCGCTGACAGCCGAACAGGCGCGCGATCTACTCGCGGGCATCGACCGCTTGACACTGGCCGGAATGCGCGACTATGCCCTCATGGTTCTGGCGATATCGCGCGGACTTCGGACCATCGAGATCAGGCGCGCCAATATCGGCGACATTCGCCTGGTAGCCGGTCAGCATATCCTGCAGGTGCATGGCAAGGGGAGAGACAGCAAGGACCAACAGATTCCACTCTCGGAGCCGGTTCTAAAGCCGATCATGGCCTATCTGCAGGCGCGTGGTGCATCGAGCGATTCAGAGCCTATCTTCGTCAGTGTTGCCGACTCCAACAGCGGCCAGCGCCTTACTACGCGGTCAATATCGCGAATCTGCAAGCAACACCTGAAACGATTCGGCTTGAACAGTCGGCGCTTGACGGCGCACTCGCTCCGGCATACATGCGGCACCTTGGCGACTCCCGCCAATGCGACCTTTGCCGATGTCGAATCGGTCCAGGCGCTATTGCGGCATGAAAACCTGACAACTTCCATGATCTATATGCACTCCGCGAAGTCTGGCGGCCAAGCGGCCAGCCGCGTCGATGCCTTCCTGTTCAGTGAGGACAGCACCCAGGCGGCTCCGGTTGACGCTGGCATCGAATCGAGCGAAGCGGAAGCGCTACTGATCTCAGCACTCAAGTCACTGTCACCCGAGCGGCGCGAACGGTTGCTGCTGCAGGTCCAGACAGCGACACAGGCATAAACCACAGCGAAAGGAACGAAGATGCAGAGCAACAACGCGAACACCGGCGGCCTGACGATCGAGCAATTGATCGCCGAACATGGCACCGAAAAGGGCTTGGAATTGGCGACTCTGGCAGTGGCGCTCGAACGCGCGACGCCTGACACGCTGGCGAAAATTGAAGGCTTGCTCTTGGGCGGCGGGAGTGACAATATTGCGAAAGCAAATTGACCACAGGGAAGGGCAAATGCCATCACCGATCAGCATCGGTAAAGAGACTCTCTACACCATCGAAGAGATAGCGGCCGCCTATGGCGTGTCTGAGGTCACCATTCGCGCACTGATTCGCGGCGAACGTTTGCCCGGTACCAAGATCGGCAGGCGCTGGTATGTCCGAGAAAGGGATTATCAGCGCTTTCTGAAAGCAACGCCCAGGCTCGGAACCAGAGGGCCGAAGCGGCAGAATTCAAAACTATAAGAAAAGAATGGGGAGACAATGGCAGCCCACAAACGCTACAAAGGGAACTGGTCGCTCGAGCCTCGGGGAATAATTGCACAAACCGACGAGTGGTTTGGTCGCCGCCACAGGATCTACTACTTCCTGACTGGCTTTGTGGTGGCGCTTGCGGCCGCATGGTATCTGTATTCTCAGTTGATAAACCCGAAGTTAGAGAGCATTCACCGGGAAGCCGTGGCAAACGTACATTTGCAGTCAGCAGATCGAATAGCGGATAGAGATAAGGAGCTCGCAGAGCGGAATTTTGAAATTCAGGAACTGCGAAAGTCAATAAGTGAATCTGAGGCGAGCATGCAGGCCAAGATCATGAGTCTTGCGCTTTCTAATGACAGTCTTGGTCGAATGCTTATTGACTCGAGTAATCATTTGGGTGCTCTGCGCGACACAATCGAACAGATAAAAGCATTTGGCTTATATCTCGGTATACACAGGTTGCCTTTCTGGCATTCGGAGAATAATCAGGAAGAGGTAATGCGACCAATTCTGGGTGATAAGTTAAGTGCTGTAGCAATGGACCCCTACAGCGACAGCAATATCACTGTGATCTTTTACATAGACACTTGCCCACCTATTCCCGCAAAGATTGACTCCGGACATTGGGAGTGTAGGTCAATTGAGGATTGGCAATGGATGAGAATAGGCGTCCTATTTCAAACTGGTTATGGAGAAGATGTCTTTACGGGAAGATGCGTGCAAGTGGGAAAAGACTTCTTGGAAATAGAAGTCTGGTGGCGAAACAGCCGGAAACAATTGAAGTAGGTTGGCGAGCACAGTCTACGCGACAGAAACCGTAAATCCGCCATAGCGGACACTGATTACATTGGGGATAGCAATGTACTACACACCGAAAAATGCAGTTGAACTAATAGAGTCAATTCTTATTCCAGCGAGATCGGTTTATAAATCCTGCATGGACGCTTCGGTTGCCTCGTGGGAATTAGTTCGCATGGGTGATGACTTCTTGATGGAGTTTCGGAAATTTCTTGCCGCATGGTTCGATGTGCCGGTTGAAGACTTCCAATTTTCTTTGGATAGAGCAACTGACCCGGAGATGAAAAGAAAGCCAATTTCGAGCGTTACGTTTATTGACCTTAGGTACAGTTCCGAGTCGCGGAGAGTTGATGTTCCGCTGTACTTCGGCAGAGTGTTGCATTGGGCCGCGCTTTTTGAAGCGAACCACATTCACACAGTGGCATACGATGAAATGCATGCACTGTATGGCAGCTTGCGAGAATTGAGATCTGACATGGTAAGGCTTTACCATACGCCGCATGGTGTACTTGAAGTCGAAGAAGACTACTCCGGGTTTTACCTGGACGGCAAACAGATTCACCCTAACCCCGCACAGAAAAAACTGTTCAAAATGATCGCCGAATCAGGTGCGGCTGGATTATCGCCAGACGTTGCACTGAGTGAAGCGAAAAAAACCAGCGACAAAGTGAGTTCTGTTTTTCGAGCAACTGAACCTGGCAAGGCACTCTGGAAGTTTATCGGGCATGTAGAAGAGAAGAACAAACGGTCCAATTGGACAGTTGCTTGGCCATTCAAGAAACGCGGAGAAATAACATATCCCTTTGAGAAGTAACGAATTGACTTAAAATCACTCGCCAATTGTGCCTTGCTGGCACCCCTTTCCGCCAATAATCGCACTCCATTCCTACCCCGAAAAAACTGAATCCTGCTTCCGTAGAGAGAATTCAGCACCTCTCAGTTCGGAAAAAGTTAAGACTTGCGGAACACTCGACTGGCCCTAACCCTCGGTGCTGAATTCAGGGGCCAGTCGAGCCGTTCCGCGGATTCGACAAGGGATGTTGAACCGAAGATCACATGGAGCCGAGACTAAGCCAATCGGCAATTCCATACCGGAAAGGCTCAGTGCAGAAGCCATCCGTTCTGAGCCCAACCGGATAAGTCCCAAGCAATCCAATCCGACATCTCGCAACAGTATTCCCGAACCGCTGAACAGATCGCTCGAAGTTGCCGCGGACATCATTGCCGAAATGATTCTGCAGGATTTAGGTGCCTATGAATAGCCTTGAGCTTGCATTGTCCCGCGTCACCATCGAAGATATTCTCAATGACGCTGGCGCTCCAATCGGGCGGCGCAACCGAACCGCTTGCCCGCTCCACCGAGGCAACAATAAGACAGCATTTTCCTTCACTGAGTATGGTTTTTTTTGCCATTCATGCGGCGCGAAAGGCGGGATTCTTGACCTGATCCAGGCGCTGCATGGTATGTCTCGCCAGGACTCGGTTCGCCATTTGTTTCACCTGGCCGGGTTACCATACGAAGAGAGAAAAGCGCCGGAGCGGACAGATTTTCCAGTGCATCAATTCGAGCCGCGAGTATCGCAGCGCGCCAAAGCCAGCCCGGAGTACACAACGGCAAGGCGGCACCTTGAAAGCCTCGAAACGAAAAGACGATCACTCGAAGATAAGTTGCGGTCAGTTCGGAGGGCGGCCAAAGAGTCAAAGCTTCCACTTGCAGACTTCTATTTTCAGGAGCAAATGCTAAACTATGAACTCGAAGAGCTTGATACGGAGATCGCCTTTGAAAAGGCGACAGTGAACAAAATGAAGAAGTCGGGGATAGGCAAACAAAATGAAAGTCTCTCAGCATCAAGCGCTATCTGAATTCAGCCTTGACCACTTAGGCAACGATACTTCGGACCTGCCGGAGATCGAGCGGCTCATTCAGGCAATCCCGCCAGATATAGAACCACTCCAACGCGCAACCAAGATTCAGCCGGTCTTTCGCGTGATTGCATCCATCGACAATCCAGCGGAGCGGAGCGCCTGGGTAGAAAAGTCGGTCAATTGGTTTTACCCCAACGGTGATCCTGGCAAAAGGGGCTTCGCGGATGACTGCAAGGCACTCCTCAGATCACTAATCACAGAACGCAAGGGACAAGACAAGGTAGAGGCGGCGACGCCAAAGCTTTCACCGGACGCATTCGCCGAAGAACTGATGCACCAGGGCATGATGAAATCCATCCATCCGCTGCAGGACTTTCACGACAGCCAAATGTACTTCACGATCAGACTGAAGGGCGAGCCGTATCTGATCCGCTCGGACCGCTCATACTTCCGGCACAGCGAAGCGGCGACTCTCGGAGTCAAGCTTGAGCCATTCGACTTTGAGGAAGAGCGGGCACTATCCAACGCGGCAGTGGCATCCTTCATTCGCGATGATCACTCAGAGTCAGCCGTCGATCTCTTTGACGATATCTGCCAGCATATTCGCCGATTCGTTTACTTCATTGACCCGAAGATCCCGCAATTCTTGGCGCTCTGGTGCATGGGCACCTATGTCCATCGAGTCTTCGCGGCCTATCCGTACGTTTCACTGCTGGCCGACAAGCAAAGCGGCAAGTCACTCCTAATGCAAGTCATGACGCCGATCTGCTTTGGCGGCGATGTCTGCATCAACCTTTCCGAAGCTTCACTCTTCCGCGATGTCGCTCAAACAGTGCGGACGCTGTTCATTGACGAAGCCGAAGCGCTGACAAGCTGGAACAAAGACAAGAACTCAGCGATTTTCACGCTCCTGAACGCGGGCTACCAGAAAAACGCCAAGGTTAAGCGGCAGGTGCAAAAGGCTGATCGCAACTTCGAGACTCAGAGTTATCGGCTCTATTCGCCGAAGATGTTTGCCGGGATCAATTCACTGGACGAAGTGCTGCAGAGCCGAACCATACCGCTGCAGCTTGTCCGCAAACGCGACAGCGAAGCCGTAGAGAAGTATCGAGAGCGGATGGAAACAAAGAGGATTGAGAGCCTCCGAGATCGCTGCTACCTGTTCGCCTTGCGGTTCGCCAACGACATTGCTGACCTGTACCAATCAGACGACCTTGCGCTGCCCGAACACCTGACCAACCGGGAAGAGGAACTCTGGACGCCGATCTTCATTCTCGCGGACTGCATCGACGCCGGAAACGGCGACTCAGCGCTTCGAGACAGCATGGCGGCGCTCAGTCAGTCAACCGGCCGGACAAAAACGAGCCGCGATCAAACCGAAAACCGCTCGGTTATCTTACTTAGAACGCTGCTGGAAATGTTTGATTCGCATTCTCCGCTGCCGGAGCGCGCGGTCGATGAAGAGGGCTGGATATCGTACACCAAGAGAGACGTATATCAGTATTTTAAGGACACAGACGACTTTTCGCAGATCAATAGCCAGAGTTCATTGAGCCGCAAATTCAACCGATTGTCACTGTCGCCCGAGCTTCCATGCTGGCGCAGCAAGGGGCAGACCAGGCAAAGCGGCAAGCTTCACCAGTTCCATATCGCCAGACTTACGGAGCTTTGGGAACGTCAAACAAGCGAGAAGTGGTTACCGGTTACGTAGTGGTTACCAAAGTGGTTACGGAAACTATATGAAAAGCAACGACATAACAGACGGTAACCGGTGTAACCGGTATTTTACGGGGGGATATAGAGAGAAACTTTTTGTTGAACCCGAGGCAGAAGATTCGGCAGATTCAATCATGCGTTGCGCGATCTATGCCAGGTACTCAACCGAGAATCAGAACGAGCGGTCTATCCCTCAGCAGATCGGCGCTTGCGAAAGGTTCGCGGACAGCCGCGGCTGGACTGTTCTGCCGGAACATATCTACTCCGACAAAGCCAAATCTGCCGCGACGATTGCAGGGCGCAGCGGGTTAGATAAGTTACTTAGCTCCGCAAAGCTTGGGCTGTTCAAGTATGTGCTGATCGACGACACAAGCCGGCTCTCGCGCCAGTTCGGCGCTTCACAGTCGATCATTGACCTGCTGAAGTTTTACGGCGTGAGCCTGTACTTTGTCGCCCAGGGCATCGATTCCGCCAACAAGAGTTCGCGCCTTGTCATCAATACCCACAGTCTCATTGACGATCAGTATAGGGCCGACCTTGCAGAGAAGACTTCGCGCGGCATGAAGAGCCAGCACTTGAATGGTTATGCCACAGGCGGCCGGATATACGGCTTTATCAGCATTCCAGTCGGAAGCGGCAAGGAAGTCAAGGGCTGCAAGTATGAAGTCGAGCCGCGACAGGCAGCGGTAGTTTGCGAGATTTTCGATTTGTACATTTCCGGCCTGTCGCCCAGGGAGATCACTGCGACACTGAACCAACGAGGCATCGAGCCGCCACACAATGCCCGAGCAATCAAGGCTGGCCGGAAGGCTGTTTGGGTACCGAACACAGTGAGAAACATCTTGCAGAACCGGAAGTATATTGGCGAGTGGAACTTTGGTTGTAGCGAGTCAGTGAAGAACCCGGACACTGGCCGCAAGAAACGAGTATTCAAACCGAAGCCTGAATGGATGTTGGAATTAAGAGAGGACTTAAAAACAGTTGAACGCGATATCTTTGAGCGCGCGCAACGGTTGATTGCAGACCGTAAGCGCCAGCCTATGCAGGGCAAGCCGAAGCCGAAATCAAACTTCCTGATCTCCGGTCTGATGAAATGCCACATGTGCGGCGCCAGTTATGTGATCGTAACCGGCTCCGATCGAGAGAACCCCTCATTCGGTTGCTGCCGTAACTGGCAGGCCGGTCAGGCCGGTTGTTCGAACAACTTCAGAGTGAAGCGCCTGGAAGTCGAGCGGATAATCCTGCAGGACTTCATTGGCGAGATCATGAGCGCGCCGGTCCTGCAAGTTCTGATGGCAAAGGTCAACCGGAAGATTCAGGAAAAGGTCAAAGTCATCCGCTCGGAAGCGAATGCGATCACTGACCGGCTGGCGGAACTGATTAGGGCTCAAGAAAACCTTGTCCAGGCGATCAGTGCAGGCGGCGAAATCCCGGTTCTGGTTGAGAAGTTGCGCGAAGTCACCGAGGATCTCAACCAGGTGAAGAGCAAACAGACGTTGCTTAACAGTAAGTTTGACCCGAAGTCATTCAAAATTGACGAGGCAAAGGTCCGCGAGTATGTCCAGCGGCTCGGTACTATTGCCACCACTGACCCGATGGCGGCTAAGGCTATGATTTTGCCGCTGGTGGGTGAGTTTACGCTGGCTCCGGAAGTGATCGACGGGCTTAAGTTTGTGCGGTTGAGAGCGGAAGCGAAGCCTGCTGGATTGCTGGCGCGGGCGATAGGGGAGAGTGGCTCCAAATGTCTTAATACCGGGGGGCAGACTTGAACTGCCGACATCCAGTTCCACAGACTGGCGCTCTAACCAACTGAGCTACCCCGGCATATCCGAAGAACCACAATACTATACCTAACCCCGCCTCCAGTCAAGCTGTTTCCATACCACCTAGTTCGTCCCCGGACCAGAGGGTACTCGTCCCGCGCCCCAACAAAAAAGCCGGTGTTGCCACCGGCTTTCTGATTTCTGGTCTATCTATGCTTAGCCGCAGCTGCACCCCGAACCGCAGTTGCCGCCCGGCTTGCCGGCCGATACAACATACCCGCCCCCGAACTGCCGCTTCACATAATCGATATTGATACTGCCATATTGCTCCAGGAAATCTTTCAACCCCGGATCGATATAGGCAGTCACCCCATTCGCCTCAAGCTTCATCAAACCTTCTACTGACTCATCCAGAGCCAAACCCAATGAGGGACCGCTTCAGCCAGCGCCCTGGAAATAGATCACCAGATGATGACCCTTCCCTTGGTCGCTGGCGAAGACCGTCTGAAGTTCCTGGCTGGCCAGATCAGATACTGTTAACATCGTACCTCTAATTGTCGGTCAAAAAGTCCATCGTTTCTGTTACAGTATACAGAAAAACCATTCGAACTCCAAATGTTCCTGATCGCGTCAAAATCCTTCTTTCGCCGTCCCTGCCAATTTCAGTTGCTGGGACAGGCCGGCAGGCTCTGCCCCGATACCGTTAGATAATTGATCAGAATCGACAGATCACTCAGGTCGATCGACCCGCCCACATTAATGTTCGCTTCACTTACGCAGGGGAGAGGTGGTCGTGGCGTTTGGGTCAAATACGCTATCAGAAGCGACAGGTCCGAAAGGTCCGGCTGCTCGACAGGCCCGTCATTGACATTCCCCGTCACGCCGGAACAACACGAAGTATCCACCACAAAACTTCCCACCGTCGAACTTGATATCCAGCCAACCGCATCGGTTGCGGCCACTTTCCAGAAGTATGGAGAGAGTTGAAGATCCGACGTGATCTGGTACTGCGAAGCGGTTAAACCGGAATACACGGTCGTTGCCGGGCCAGCGGTAAGCGAAGGGTCCGTCGAAAGGTATAGGTCATACGTCACCGTCAAGTTGTCAATCGCGTTCGTCCAGTCCATAAGAGGAGTACGGTCGTTCACTGTTGCACCGTTCGAAGGACTGATCAGCGCTGGTTGAGTCGGCGGCGTCGCGTCGAGGTAGAACATCCAGTACTCAGACCATGCCGAGCTATCGGTACCCGCCATATTCATAGTCCGTACTCTCCACTGATACCACCCATCAGCGTAGACTGTCGGCATCGGCGGATCGCCTGCCCAAGCCGAAAAACTGTTGGTCGTTGTGTTCCACGTGCCACTGCTGCCGCCCGGTCCTGTCCATTCTATCTGATACTTGTCATCGGTCTCTTTCCAGCTTGTCGACCACTTGAGCTGCGGCGGCAGGATCCCCAGCGAGACAGTTGATTTCACGAGCGCCCCATTCGCCGGCGAAAGCAATCTTGGCTCCAACATTGGCATATACCAATTGGCCGTATAAACCTCCTGGTTCCCATCTCGTGTATCAGTCCAAACCGCGTTGAGTTTGTCATGAAATGCCGTCACCCCGATATACTCACCGAGTTTCCCCGCTTGCGGGCTCATCACCAAGGCCGGTTGGTCTTTGATGGGCACTTCTACTATCGGTTCCTCTGATGGCACGTCCTTGGCACTTCCCGGCGAAGACGACGCCGATGATATCCGGTGATTTGATGTCCAGGTCACGCCGCCGTCAAACGAATACGCCGCCAGAAGGTCGAAATTGTAATGGTTCGGGTCAAACCGCTCATCATAGAACACACAGATGATCACCCCGTCTTCATTGACGATCATCCACGGATGGAAATTCGAGTTCAAATTCGTCTGCGGGTCATCGTTGATCTGCAGGGGAGAGGACCAGTTCAACCCGCCATCGGTTGACCTGATGAAATCGACATCGCTCAATCCCCCATCCGGCCCGATAGTGCTGAAAGCGAGATACATATTCCCGTGGTGCGCGCCACCTGAAATATCCACATCCCCAACCGGCATCGAATAAGTATTGACCGAACCTGCTGCCATCATATATCCGGTCACTTCCTGAACCAAAAGCTCCGGCCCAAACGATACGCCGCCGTTCGTGGATATCCGATGCTTGATCATGGTCTCTGCCGTGCAAATCGCGCCTGAATCCAGCGAACTCCCCATCCAGAATACATGCACCGAGCCATCCGCCCCGACTATCGGTAATGCGAACTGCCCGGCATCATATCCCGTTCCACAAGCGCTCGACCCCTGGGGCGGCCCGATCATCACGGAATCATCAAACGTAACCCCGCCATCCGTCGACCGCACGAACATTATCCGGTTTGGCCCGTCATAGAACCGCGCCCATGCACAATACAGGTTTCCATCGTAGGGCCCCCCGGTTCTGTCGACGGTGATAAACTGTTTATCCTCAAAAGCTGACCCCGGAGGCGGATCCGGCGTGTACGGCCCCTCCCACGAAACTCCCTTATCCAACGATCGGTAGAACGCTATCACCGATGATCCCGGCCCACCAGCGGACAAAAAGTCCAGCGCCGACATGTAGAAGTTCCCGAGCCGATCTACCGCCATCGTCGGGTCCGACTGCCAGGAACTGAAATTGAAGTACTGCATATCGACGGAGATCAGAGAATCCGTCCACGTCTGTCCGCCATCGGTCGAACGACCCACTCCGATCTGACGGTACCCCGTCCGGAAATCCCGCCAATTGGCTATGATAACGTTTGAGTCTGTCGGGCAGATGAACACCTGCTCTTCGTTGTTAAGTTGTGGAATCGTCGTGATGCGGATGTTCGGTGGCGGTGTCAATGAACTGGTTGACCAGCCAGTTTCGCACATCACCTGGACACAGACCATGAGCAGGACCCAGATGCGCTTTTGTCGCATAGCTAACCTCTGAATATTTCTGATTGCGGTAAGAGGGTGAGGGAGAAAGACTGCTTACCGACTGATGTCGTACCACTTCAATAAAGCTGGAGTTGTCGCTCTATGCAAGAAAAAAGGCCGCCTTGCAAAGACGGCCCTCAAAATCACTTACACAAATTACCTACGGGCAGTTCGGCAATGTTGGCTTGGGCGTCACCGTCAGAAATGCGATGAGCAGTGACAGGTCGTAAAGATCCGGCGTCGCCGCGACCGAGGCATTCACGTTTGCCTCGGGCAAACAGGGAAGAGTCGGCTTCGGAGTCACCGTCAGAAACGCGATCAACATTGACAGATCCGAAAGGTCAGGTGTCTCCGCCACACTCTTATTCACGTTCCCGGTTGTCCCAATACAGCAACTGGTCACGAAGGAATCCCAGTCCTGCCAGTATCCATTCTGCAAGGTATAACCCAAAGTGGTGGTCTTCCCGACAGCGGTCTGACCGATTGTTGCGCCCAAAATATATCCGGGCGAACTCGACTTCACGCCACCACCGGATACCACCTGCCACTTGATCTGTTCACCCGCCATCGGCTGCGCCGCGGCTGCCTGTACGTCGGTCTCGGTACGGGTCGGGTTGTTCTCTACCGGCGAGAGAGTGGTCTCAGGCTGCGGCTTTGCTGATTGTGTGGTCGCCGGAGTCTCAGTCGGTTTGACTGTCGGCTCGGCAGGAGCCACGGCATCGCGTTTCACCGGAGCCGCGTTCTTCTTCGGAGCAACCACCTTGGAGTCGCGCTCCGCCGTCTGCTTTTCGGCCAGCGACAGCGCGGCCAAACTTAAGACAAGGGCGAGGGCCAGGACGAGAGTGAGGATCGGTTTTTTCATAATGGAGTTCCCTTATCGACTTTCCCGTAAGGTAGAAGTTTCATAGGATACGTCAAGGCTTTTCCTTACGAAATCCTGACAAATCCCCTATTTATTGCCCGCTCCGCTGTGATTGAGGTACCGCCGCTGCCGGATTTGTGACCGAAAGTCCCGCCGGGAAGAACATCGCGGTAGCCGTCACCGCACCATATAAGTAAACTGCTTGGCCCGAAACCGTCACGTGCCCGTTGAGAAAGAATGGGACCGGACCGGCGGAACCCACCGGTACCACTCGAGTGACCGTGAATCCATGGGTCGAGTTGCCCGATGAGGCGTTGTCCGGATCGACAAAATTGTAGTCATCGTACGTCCCTTCGCAGGTCGATGAATTCGCGGGAGCGTCACACAATCCCATGTAGAAGTAAGAGTACAGCGATGAACTCGACGTCGCGTCTGCGTCCAGCCACCACTGCCCCGACACCATTACATACAGATATCCCGGCCCGGGGGCATTCACCGTAAATTGCGCGATGGTCGCGGTCGATGTTGAGGCGGTTGAACCTCCCAGGAAGGTTTGCCCGATCGCCGGCACCGTCGCGGGATCCAAGTCGATAACCCCAACCGCTCCATCCGCAATCTGATCCGTCCCCACACCGCCAGAATACGTTGTCAACGCAATCGATGCAGAACCGGCGGTCCAGGCGTACGGCACTGCCCCAAGGCGCATGCGCGGTGTCATCTCCGGATCCGCGCCTACGGTAACCCCTATGAATCTCGTCGTATCCAGGAAATCATATGGATTGATTGACGGCTGCGGTGCCTCACCCAATCGTACGGTGAATAAGCCATCGACCGTCGCCACGGTCATCGCCCCACTGTTCCAGACCAGATCGAGTGGATTGGTCGATACTGCGTCACGCCAGACTTTCACTGTTATAGCGTGATTCCCATCGGGCACCGCGGCACCTCCCGATGTCGTCAGCCTTCCTTGATATGTAATGAATCGTGGCACTTCCGGACTGACTGCCCATGCGGCACCGGCCGCGACTAACAACAGTGCCATCGCAACACCGACCATCCTCAGCCATCGAGTCTTCATGATATCACCTGTCTATTTTGTTTGTTGTTGATCCCACTAGTATAGCTGTCGGCAGTAAGGGAGAGGCGGTCAAGCGGTCAATCTACTCATGATTACTGATTGAATGCCGGTCCCCCAACCTCGCCGACCCGATTTTTTCTGCCTGGAGTGACCTCATAATCGGCCATGCCTGCGTACAATCTTATAGCCGGGTCGGATTCTTACAATATAAAAGTGTACCGAATAGGGCAATGAACGCGATTCCGGCTCGGCCTCATTGCTCTATATGGCAACGAGATACGCGGGCCGCTACGCAAGTTCGTGAATGCTTACGTTCGCGTTTGCCGGCTGAATACCGGCACTCCGGGAACTTTATGGTCCGTGCTCAAATTACATGAAAAGTCTGTCAGAAATTCATGATGAAGACTCTTGACAGGCCGATGCCCCGATACTATACTGGGCGTCCGATAAACGACCTAGGCGATCCGACAGGGTCGCGACCTGATGGAGCAGGTAATCGGTTATCGTTTGGAAGGTAAGACCTCCCCCTCCACGAAAAAAAGTTTTTAAAACTCCTTGACAGGGGTTTCGGGAGCAGATATCTTCCAAGTCTGCCAGACAAATGGTCAGGCAGTTTTTTTTCGAGAAGATGTTCTTTGACAACTAAATAGCCACGCTAGAGACACGATGTTTGGCGCATCGTGTCGCGGGTCCGCGACCCGACCCGGGTCGCATAAGGATCTTTGTAAATCTTGAACAAAAACGATTAGCGTTTTTAATACGAGCATTTCAACTCAGCATAAATACGTTAAAAATACTTATGGAGAGTTTGATTCTGGCTCAGAACGAACGCTGGCGGCGTGCCTAATACATGCAAGTCGAACGAGAAAGCCCGGCTTCGGTTGGGTAAGTAAAGTGGCGAACGGGTGAGTAACACGTGGACAATCTGCCTATACATCCGGGATAATCCTTCGAAAGGAGGTCTAATACCGGATGACACACTCTGGTGGCATCACCGGAATGTCAAAGACGGGGCAACCTGTTGTGTATAGATGAGTCCGCGCTCCATTAGCTTGTTGGCGGGGTAACGGCCCACCAAGGCTCCGATGGATAGCCGGCCTGAGAGGGTGATCGGCCACACTGGGACTGAGATACGGCCCAGACTCCTACGGGAGGCAGCAGTAGG
>CAYNIJ010000020.1:0-40679 GCA_964397415.1 uncultured Ignavibacteriales bacterium
TCGCCTTCGGCGAGCAAGGTTCCTGACCTACAAGAATGACCTTCAACACTACGCCAGGTCGAAGAGCAGGAATTCCGCGGTGTCGCTGGCGGTGATGGTCAGCAACGTTTCTTCGCTGATAGCGGCGCCGTCGCCGGGTTTCAATTCGACGCTGTTGAGCGTCACACTTCCCGAGATCATCTGCAGCCATCCGTAACGCTCCGGTTTGAGCGTGTGGGTCACGGTCTGGCCGGTCTCGAGGATGGAGGCATAGAGCGTTGCATCCTGGTGCATCTTCATCGCGCCATTGGTCGGCGAGCCGGAGACGATCTCAAGCAGACGGTTCCGCTTGGCGTCATCGGAGAAATGTTTCTGCTCGTAGCTCGGCTCGATATCCTTCGTCTCCGGGAAAAGCCAGATCTGCAGCAGCTTCACCGGCTTTTGCGGCGAGTGGTTGAACTCGCTGTGGGTGATGCCGGAGCCGGCGGACATCCGCTGTACATCGCCGCGCTCTATCACCGAGCCGTTTCCCATGCTGTCACCATGTTCCAGCGCGCCCGCGGTGACGTACGTGATGATCTCCATGTTGTCATGGTCATGTTCCGGGAAACCGCCGCCGCCGGCGACCTTGTCATCGTTGATGACGCGAAGCGCGCGGAAGTGCATGTGGTTCCGGTCGAAATAGCCGGAGAAGGAGAAGGTGTACTTCGTGTCGAGCCATCCGTAATTGGCCTGCCCCCTGTCCTCTGATCTGCGGAGCGTGATCATGTGATACCTCGCTTGGTTTATTGTTTTCTGGAGGGTAGAACAGTTTAATGTTAAAGTAGTTCCCGGGGACCCTCACCCGCCCCTTCGGGGCACCCTCTCCCAGGGGGAGAGGGGAATATCCCTTCTCGCTATGAGAGAAGGTGGCGCGGAGCGCCGGATGAGGGACGGGGAAGCGGGATTGACAAAAGCGCCGGAAATGTCTATGTTAGGTAGCGAATTGTGCTAATCGCGAATTTATAGCGGGGAATACTTCGATGCTGATCCGACGACTCCTTATCTCGGTTGTCCTTCTTCTGTTTCTTTTGTCAAGTTGTGGTGATGATAATCCTACCAAGCCGACTCCGGCGGAGACGTTTGAGTTGAAGATCGCGGTGGTGGATTCGACGGGGGCGCCGGTGGAGGGGTTGCAGGTCAGCACCTGGACGGATACAGTAGTTGTAGCAGCGGAGCAGTCAGCCGAAGGGAGCTCTTCTCAGCCTGCTGATTCGCAACCAAAGAGTGTTGCCTTTGCTCCCCGCAAGATAGATTCGCATCTGTACGGCGACGTGGACTGTGATGGAGTACCTTTCGCGAGATCCGATGTGATCCACATTAGATATTACATTGCGCGTTCGCCGCAGCCTGATTCAGCGGACGTTGACAATTGTGTTGAAATGTACGGCGATGTAGTGCCAGCTACTGAAGGAGTTACGGTCGCGGATTACTTCTACACCCTCAGCAAACACTTCTGGGATACCATACCAGACGGCCGTACCTTCAGGCAGGGTGAAGCGACCTACACGTATGATGACTTCTCAGGAGTGCTGTCGTTCCCCGATCGATCGGGGGTACGAGCGGCGCTAGTAACGTACGAGAAGGATGGATTCAATCCTCCCGAACTCATTGCCCCTGGTGCCGGGGAATACGTTTTTGCGTTGTCCGGATTCGATGACAGATTCTATTATGTTCTAATTCAGTCTATGTATAGTCTGGGGGGAAAAGTGCTTGAGTGTAACGGCAAGCTAGTTGCGATCGATGCAGCTGCTGACATGGGACGACCTCTGCACCTGACACGTGTAGCACATCAACAACAGATAGGAAGTTGGGACAGCGATCTATCCGACAGTGTTTTCACTTACAGGCTTTATCAATCGATAATGAGACCAGTTGACATCAAAATATATGACCCGGCGAATCGCCAGGTAGATGAGACAATCATTGACACCTGGACAGGTCGGCCGTTCGTCTGGAGGCCGGATTCACTCTTCTCCACCGTGTACCGCTTCGAAATGGAAGTGGTTGAGGCTGAGGGTCTGGTGGTGAGAGATACCGCATTTGGCATTTTCTGGTCAGACGATCCTGCGCGAACAATTGTTGGTCAGACGGATTCCGATGGCGCATTGGTTGTCAGCGACATTCGACTTTTCCCGAGCCTGTTTGATCTACCGACACTATTGGTGGCAGACACAATGTACCCATATGAGGGCAGTCAGTTTATCTTCTCCGATTCAGTGACAGTTCATGTGCGAGATACGTCGACCGGTGAGTTCAAAGAACAGAGATTTCTGTTAATGCTTGGCCCGAATGAGGTGACGGTCGTTTGGCCGTAATAAGGGACGGTGCCGTGTGGCGGAAGGGGACGAGGTTGCTTCGTCGCCGCTCACTTCGTTCGCATGCTCCTCGCAATGACGGCGGTGAGGACTCCTGGCCCAAGAGACGGAATCGGATTCATAGGGAAAGGCCATCTCTCTATCCGATGTTGACTTAGGGGGGCGCGCACGGTAGATTGCGGGCTATGGCTGAGCATACTACCCCCAACAAGATGACCTACGCCCAAGCGGGCGTTGATGTTAAGGCCGGCGAAGAAGCGGTCGAACGCATCAAAAAACTGGCCAAAGCAACCTTCGGCCCCAATGTCCTCTCCGAAATCGGATCATTCGGTGGATTCTATAAACTTCCCCTCGCAGGTATGACCGAGCCGGTACTGGTGTCATCGGCGGACGGTGTCGGGACCAAGCTGAAACTCGCCTTCATGACCGGCAAACATGACACGGTCGGCGAAGATCTGGTGAATCACTGCGTCAACGATATCCTGGTGCATGGCGCGCGCGGGCTGTTCTTTCTCGATTATATCGCGACCGGGAAACTTGAAGTATCGACAGTCGCGGATATCGTCGCAGGACTGGCGCGTGGATGCAGTAACGCAGGGATGGCGCTGATCGGTGGTGAGACGGCCGAGATGCCGGATTTCTACCAGGCGGGTGAGTATGATATCGCCGGGTTCATTGTCGGGATGGTCGACAAGCAGAAAGTCATCAATGGCTCGACGATCAAGGCGGGCGATGTCTGTATCGGGCTAACTTCGAATGGACTGCATACGAATGGATATTCTCTGGCGCGGAAAGTGGCGTTTGATATCGCCAAGCATAAAGTCGATGACTTTGTGCCGGAACTGAAGATGACGATCGCGGAAGCATTGATGAAGGTACATCGGTGCTACGCGCCGCTGATTTTCCCGCTCATAGAAAAGTATGACATTCACGGGATGGCACATATCACCGGCGGAGGGTTACCGGGGAATCTGAACCGGATATTGCCGGAAGGGTGCGACGCATCGGTGAAGAAGGGGAGCTGGCCGGTACTTCCGCTCTGCAGTTACCTCGGAAGAGTAGGGAATTTGGACGAAAACGATATCTATTCCGCGTTTAATATGGGGATCGGGTATGTGCTGGTAGTTAAAGCGTCGGACGCCGATAGTATAATGGATAGTTTGTCCCGGGCCGGCGAGACGGCGTATCGGATCGGTGAGATAGTCCCGGGCGAGAGAAAAGTCAGACTGATATAAACGCATGCTCGTTCTGCTTTGCATACTGGATGGATTCGGCCTTCGCGAGTCAACACCGGATAACGCGGTGTCGGCGGCGCACAAGCCGACATACAATCGTCTGGTGAAGAACTGCGCGTTCACCAAGATCGATGGCTCGGGGCCATCGGTGGGACTGCCGGTCGGGCAGATGGGGAACAGCGAAGTAGGGCATTTGAATCTCGGCGCGGGGAGAGTGGTCTACCAGGATATTACCCGCATAGATAAAGCGATCGAGGACGGGGATTTCTTCGACAACGAGGTGTTTACCGCCGCGATGGAGCGAGTGGCGCAGGAGGGGAA
This sequence comes from uncultured Ignavibacteriales bacterium, assembly GCA_964397415.1. GTDB lineage: Bacteria > Zixibacteria > MSB-5A5 > GN15 > FEB-12 > FEB-12. Next base: position 3,893 of record CAYNIJ010000020.1, read on the forward strand.
AGCGGTTCACCTGTTCGGGTTGATCTCGGATGGGTGTGTGCATTCATCGCTGAATCATCTGTACGCGTTGACGGAGATGGCGAAACATAAAGGGGTGGAGCATCTGTATCTGCACGCGTTCACGGATGGGCGTGACACGCCGCCGACCTCGGGGCAGAAATATGTCGCCGAGATATTGGCAAAATTCAAAGAGATAGGATTGGGGAAATTCTCGACGATCGGCGGGCGATATTACGGGATGGACCGTGATCGTCGGTGGGAGAGAACGGATAAAGCATATCGCGCGATCATGTATGGCGAGGGGCCGAAATTCCCTGACCCGATAGCGGTGCTGCAGGCATCGTATATCAACAAAGTGACGGATGAGTTTGTCATTCCGGCGGTGATAGATCTGGGGGATCCGGACGCGGGGCGGTTGCATGAGCGGGATGTGGCGATCATGTTCAATTTCCGCTCGGATCGCGCGCGGCAACTTTCGTACATGCTGTTGGGGCACGAGATAAAGGGGTATCCGCATCCGGGGACGCCGAAGATCGAATTGATCACGATGACCAATTTCGACACGAAGATGTTCGAAGCGAAAGTGGCGTTCCATCCGATACGGCTGCGGAATATCCTCGGCGCGGTGCTGTCGAAACATGGGATCAAGCAGTTCCGGACGGCGGAGACAGAGAAGTACGCGCACGTGACGTTTTTCTTCAATGGCGGGATAGAGGATCCGTATCCGGGCGAGGATCGGGATATGATAGCGTCGCCAAAGGTGGCGACATATGACCTTCAGCCGGAAATGTCGGCTCCCGAAGTGACGGATAACTGCATTCGCCGGATCCAGTCGGGCGAGTATGGGTTCATACTGATAAATTACGCAAACTGCGATATGGTGGGACATACCGGGTCATTCCAGGCGGCAAAGACCGCAGTGGAAGCGGTCGACATACAGCTCGGGCGATTGCTGGAAGCGGTGCGCTCGGTGGGTGGAGTGGCGATCGTGACGGCGGATCATGGGAATGCCGAGATGATGATCGATCCGGCGACGGGCGGGCCGTGGACAGCACACACAACCAATCTGGTGCCGTGCATTTTGTATGATCCGACCGGTCAATTGGGGAATCGTCCGGTGGGGGATGGCGGCGTGTTGATGCCATTCGACCAGACGACGCAGGGGCCATCGATACGACTTCGCGAGGGGGGGATATTGGCGGATGTCGCGCCAACGGTACTCGATATGATGGGGCTGCCGCAGCCAAAGGAAATGACGGGCAAGTCACTTATCATCAGAGGATAGGATTCTGACCTCGCTGTTTAGCAAACTCAAACGGTTTCTTCTTCCGCCAGAGATCGAGATTCGGAAACGCAGACTGGAATTGATGGTCTGGGCGTTTCTGCTGTCGCTGGCGTATTACCCCGGCATCTTCGGATTCCTCGCGTGGGTATCGCTGATCCGGCCATTCTGGATAATCAGCAGGCTCAAGGGGCGGGAGGCATTCACCGCGTCGTATTTCTACAGCTTCTTTTTAATGGTATTCACACTCTATTGGATATTCCCGGTCACATTACCCGGCACACTAGCGGCGATGACGATCGTTGCGTTTTACTATACAGCGATCCTGGTGGCGTTTTCGGCGCTGTACCGCATACGGCCGTGGGTAGGGATGGTGGCGGCGCCGTTTCTGTGGGTCGGGTTGGAGTATTTCCGGACGCTCGGTCAGATAGCGTTCCCCTGGTCGCAGATAGGGTACACACAGTCGTACTACCTGTACATTTTGCAGAGTGTGTCGGTGATCGGGGTGCATGGGTTGTCGCTGTTGGTCGTATTCGGGAATGTGCTGGTCTGGCAGGTATTCCGGAAAGAGTTGTCGGCGGAGCGGAGGCTGACCTCGGCGTTTGGCGCGATCGTGCTGGTTGTTCTGCTGATCGCATCGGGGTGGGCATCGTTTGAGGCATATCCGAAGGAGGGGAAATATCCGGTGGCGATGTTACAGGGGTCGGTGCCATTGGATATCAAGTGGGAGTTGGAGAACGAGGGATATAGCGCTAAGCTGTATGATTCGCTGAGCAGGACCATCACGGAACCGGTGAAGCTGGTGGTTTGGCCGGAAAGCGCGGTGCCATGCTATGTGGCGACGGACCGTCGATGCAACCGGATGGTGCAGGCCACGGCGAAAGAGACAGGGAAATATCATCTGGTCGGGGCGATAGGGTCGGGGACGGTCAACAACGAAATACGTTATTACAACTCCTGCTACCAGTTCAATCCGGAGGGGAGGATCGACCAGCGGTATGACAAGGTGAAGCTGGTGCCGTTCTCCGAGCAGGTGCCATACCAGCAGCATATGCCGTTCATGCGGCCGAAGGTGATATTCGAGCATCTGAAATTCATTCAGGATATGGGGGTGGAGTGGTGGTCGGATTTTTATCCGGGGGACTCGTTCCATCTGTTCACACTGCCGGACGCGCAGTACGGGGTGCTGATCTGCTTTGAGTCGACCTTTCCGGAGGTGACGCGCCGGATGATATTGGATGGCGCGAACTTCATCGTGGGTATAACGAATGACACCTGGTTCGGGACCTCGATAGGGATCCATATGCACAGCCGGATGTTTGTCACGCGGGCGGTGGAAAATCGGGTCTGGATGGCACGCGCGGCGAACAGCGGGCTGACGTATGTGGTGGATCCGTACGGGAGAATCCGGGAGAATCTGCCGGTGAACGCGGTGGCGGCCCTGACGGGGAAGATCAATTTGCTGGATGAGACCAGTTTCTTCACCCGGCATGGGGATATCGCGGGGCGAATCGCGTTCGTGACAATGCTCTCGCTATTGTTTATCTTGGTCGGGTTATGGGCGCTTTCAAGATATCGACGTTCATCGCGGTAATACTGCTCGCATTCGTTTGTCTGGTGGCGGGCGATGGTGTGGCGGAGGACCGTTGGGTCACGCTGACATCGTTTTCGGATGTCAACCGGATGAAGCTGATCGATGACTCAATCTACATTGCGGCATCGGGGGGATTGGTGGTAGCATCGGATCCGACATCCACTCCGCATATGTTCACGAATCTGAACGGTCTGGGGACGACATCGATATATGACGTGATCAAGGACGCGGAGGAGCGTCTTTGGGTGGCGGGGATGGGGCGATTGGCCATGATGTCACCAGATGGGGCGGAGATATATCCATTCTATGATAATGACGGGAAGCCATTCCAGATATACGCGCTGGCGGATGATGGCGATAGGCTGTGGGCGGGAACGGCCAAGGGGCTGGTGCTTTTCTCCAAGACTGAAGATGGCGGTCAAATAGAGGATTCGTACACGCAATTTGGAGATCTGAATCCGGGGGCGGAAGTGAAGGATATCGCGATTAACGGGGATTCAATCTGGATCGCGACCTCGGCGGGGCTGGCGGTGGCGGATAAAAGCAACCCGGTGGCGTTGAAAGCGCCGGCGAACTGGACGGTGTTTGGGCCGGATGATTTCCCGCAATTGGGAAGCGGCGCGATGAACCGCCTGGCGCTGTTTGAATCGGACGTTTTTGTGGCGACAGACAGGTCGGCATTCCGGCTGGATAGAGAGATCGGCGACACGCTCTTTACGGAGTTGAGTGTGGGCGTGGATTCCACGTTCAATGACCTCAAGGTTGAGAATGACACACTCTTCATGTATTACAGCGGCGGGCTGGCGATAGTGAAGAACGGCGTGAACACGCGGTTGAACCTGGCGGGACTCCCCAGCCAGAATATGACGAGTGGACTGAATACGGGCGGGTATCGGTGGGTTGACCTGGTGAATCGCAGTATCTATCAGAATCAATCAGGGAGTTTCGCGGCGTACAGTTTTACCGGACTGCCGGGGAATACGGTAGAAGAGGTCGCGGTAAATCGAACGGGAGTGGTAACCGCGGCATTGTTTATCCAGCAGATAGGGCAATACCAGGACGGAAGTTGGGTGCAGCGACTGCAACCGACGATGGCGGAACCGACCATATCGTTGATCGCTGATTCTGTGGGTAATTTCTGGTTCGGCACGTTTGGTAACGGGATGTGGCGGATAGTCGGCGACTCAATGAAGAATTTCGATGAGAATAATTCGACGATGCGCGGAAACAATGATGGCGTGCGTGGACGCTCGTATGTGGTGGTGCCGGGGATTGCGACGGATGGAGAGTACTTGTTTGTGGCCTGCTATCGCGCGTTAAACGGGCACCCGATCGCGTTCTGCCGGATCAATGAAGCGGATGATCCATCGGCGTGGGATTCGATCGGCACGCCGCAGGGATTGGTGGACACGTTTGTGACCTCGATCGACTGCACGCCGGGGAATCTGGTGGTTGGGACAGAAGGGGGCGGGATATACTGGTGCCAGAACGCGGGGACGGGGGATTGGTTTACGGATGACTACATTTCGGTCGCGCATTACACGAAAGAGAATCGATTCCTGAAATCAAACGCGATACGGTGTGTGCGGTTTTCGCCGGATGGCCAGTTGTATGTCGGGACGAATTTCGGGCTGTCATGGTACGATCTCGGGATAGATTTCTTTGTCGATGTCGAATTGCCGGAGGGGATAAGTTCGGATGTGACGGATATCGATTTTGACGGACGGGGGAATATGTATGTCGCGACCAAAGATGGCGCGGCGCGGCGTGACCGGAACAGCGGACAGTTCACGACCTATACGACCTTCAACTCTGGTCTGGTGAGCAATGATGTCCGGTCGGTGACGGTGGACAGATTCACGGGGGATGTTTATTTCGGGACAAGCACCGGGATATCGGTGCTGTTATCTGAGGTCGGGGAGCCGACAGCATCGTTGGATTCGGTGTTTGCCTATCCGAATCCGTGTGTGATGGATGACGCAAACGACAAGGTATCGTTCAATTTTTCGCGCCCGTATACGGTGACGATCCATGACCTGACAGGTATAGTGGTGCGCGACAATATCAATACCAGTTCATGGGATGGCCGGAATGACAAGGGGGAGATGGTGGCATCCGGCGTCTATATCTTTGTGCTGACCGACGCGACCGGAGTATCGGCGCGCGGGAAGATCCTGCTGATCAATAACCGATGAAGATCGAACGTCTGATGGCGGAGGAGCTGCCGTCGGAATCGTCGGCCCTGCTCCAAACCAGAACAGTGCTTGGCTCGATACCATTTCTCCGGCTGTGGGAAACAGTTGGGGGACGGGTTGTGGTATGGGTAATGGAGGAGAATGGGGAGATAGTCGCGATGTTGCCGGGTCTGGAGTTCCGAGGAAAACCGCTCACGAGATTTCAAGCGGCGCCGGATGGACTGTATCTTCGAATCATTCGCCCAGACAGTAGAAAGACAATGCTCGACAGCCAAGAGACGCTCCTGGCGACGTTGTTGAAGTTTGGATACGCCCGCATCTACCTGACGGACTACTTCAGGGAGTTGGGGGAGATGGTGCGGATGTCAGTCACGATGCAGAGTACGCTTCTGGTGGAATTGACGGAGGGGTGGGAGCCGCCGGACGGGACACTTCGGTCGGAGATACGGAAGGCGGAACGAGAGGGAGTGACGGTCGCGGGGTTTGACCCGACGAAGGATATGTCTGGTTTTCTGGATCTGATGAAGGGGACGGAGACACGGCATGGGAGAACGCAGAAGTATCCGGATGATTTTTTTGGCGCGCTGGCGAATCTTTCGACAAAGGATGATCGCGTGCGCTGGTATTACGTGAGTCAGGACGGGGAGCCGGTAGCATCGCATATCTATTTCATCGAAAACGACACCGCGCTGAACTGGCAGATATATTTCGATAAACAGTATTCGTCGCTAAAGGCGAATCAGTTGATGACCTATACTGCCGCGCGTGAGGTGCGGAAGGCGGGAGCGCGGTATCTCAATATGGGAGCGAGTCCGCCGGACGCGGAAGGGGTGAGGGTTTATAAAGAGAAGTGGGGGGGACGGTCGGTGGCGTATCCCTGCTTTGTGAAGAAGAGTACGCTCGGGAGGATCTTCTAATGTCCGAGCGGTTACGGGTGTTACTGCTGGCGGATGTAGCATCATTCCATACAGAACGCTACGCTTCAGAGCTTCGTCGACAGGGATGCTTTGTTTTGATCGCGTCATTGGAGCATGGCCGGATCACATATCATCAACTTCGCAGGCGTGGGCCGTTCAGGTCGCTGCACTACGTGCTGGCATCGACCGAGGTGAACGCGGTGATAAAGCGGTTTGAGCCGGATGTTATCAATCCGCACTACGTGTCGGGATATGGGTTCACGGCGGCATTAGCCGGAGCGAAAAAGTACGCGCCGATCGTCACGCATATCTGGGGGTCGGATATCCTGGTGGTGCCGCACAAGTCGATATTCCACCGTCGCAAGACCGCGTACGCACTATCAGACGCGGATGTGGTGATCGGGGATTCGGATCATCTGGTGGCCGAGGCAGAGAAAATAATGCCGGTGAAACGGTCGATGGTGGTGCCATGGGGGATAGAACGGAAGTACCTGAATTTCCATAAGACTGACTACACTCGGGGGAAGCCGCTGCGGATACTAGTGCCGCGGATGCACGCGCCGGTATATAACAATGAGTTCATCCTGAGGGCGCTTGCGCCGTTGGTGCAGAGTGGAGAGGTGACAATAACGTTTCCGTCGTTCGGGCCGGAGGCGGGATTGTTCCGACTGATAGTTGACCAGACATTTACGAGTGGGATAAAGTTCTACGATCGGCTGGAGCGTGCGGATCTGATGAAGTTGTTCGCGATGCATGATGTTTATTTGTCGGCGGCATCGACAGATTCATCGCCGGTGTCATTGATAGAAGCGATGGGGATAGGATTGATACCGGTGGCGCCGAACATCCCGGGAGTAAAAGAGTGGCTGGGAGTCGGGCATGGGTTCGTGTACGAGCTTCCAGACGAACGCCAGTTGCGGGACCAGATACGGAAGATAATCGCGTCGCCGGATGATCTTGATGAGATGCGGCGCAACAATCTTGAGCGGATAAAAAGGAGCGCGGTGTTCGAGGAGAATGTCGGGCGGGTGGTGGCGGTGATGCGCGAATTGAAGAGGGCGAAGTAGCGATGCCGCGCGTGCTCTTGGTCTGCTACTATTTCCCGCCATTAGGATTGGCCGGGGTGAGCCGTCCACTGAATCTGTTCAAACATCTGCCGGCATATGGATGGGACTGCGAGATTCTGACGGTGAAGCCGGTGGCGTATCGGAAGTACGCGCCGGAGTTGCTGGAGGGATTGGATCTGAAGAAAGTACATCGGGCGGGGAGTCGAGACCCGCAGAGGTTGATGTATCTGCTGGGGATACGGGAAGTGAATCCGAAAACGATCGCGCGAGGGGCAAAGGTAGGGGAGTCGCTTTTTCCGGATTCAAAAATCGGGTGGGTGAACGCGGCGGTACGGTTGGGGAAAAGGTTGCATGAAAGGAATCCGTACGACGCGATCATCTCGACCTCGCCGCCGGTCTCGGCGCATCTGGTCGGGATGCGACTGGCGCGCGAGTGCGGGATAAAGTGGGTGGCGGATTTCCGGGACCTGTGGTCGGTGGCGCCGATTGAAACCGCATATGGTCAGCCAAGAATGGTTGAACGAGGGATAGCCCTGAAGAAGGAGATAGAGCGGAACGCGTCGGCGATAGTCGGAGTCAATCGCGCGGTGGCGGAGTATATCGAGGGTGGGGTGGTGATCTCGAACGGGTTTGATGCCGAAGTGGCGAAAGGGTGGGGAGTGCCGGAGAAAGGTGAGAAGTTCTCGATCGGTTTATTGGGGACTTACTCCGACGAGATGCCGGTCGAGCCGCTGTTTCGGGTGGTGAGCGCGGCAATTGGACAGGGGAGAGTGAGACGCGAGCAGATTGAGTTGTTGCAGGTGGGGGATACAGATAAAGAGTGGCTGACAAATCTGGCAGAGAAATACGGTTTGCTGGAGTCGGTCAAGATGTACGGCTTCAAGCCGCGGGAAGAGACGGTGAAGATATTGTCGCAATGCTCGCTGATGTACGCATCGCTAGCGGGACATCTGGCGGGGGCGACAACCTCGCGGGTCTTTGATATGCTGGCATCGGGAAGACCTGTACTGGCGTACGCATCGCCGTCGGGAGAGTTGGCCCGGCAGATAGAGAAGGCGGAGCATTTCATTCTGCAGGAGACCAATCAGGCTGAAGGGGTGGATTGCGTGGTGTCACTCGTGGAACAGTGGAAGGCGGGAGAGTTGGCGATAAGACCGCTTCCGGAGTACGCGAAAGAGCATGCCTGGACGAACAAGGCGAAGCAGTACGCGGAACTTCTGGGGAGATTGAAGTGAGCAGTCCGAGTTTGTCAGTCGTGCTGATAGTCTGGGAAGGGATGAAGTTCCTTCCGGATTGTCTGCGGACATTGATGGCGGATCTGCAGTCCATCTCCCATGAAGTAATAGCGATAGATAATGGGTCGACAGATGGGTCGGAGGAGTTCATCGCGAAGGAATATCCATCGATCAAATTGATAAAGAATGAAAGCAATCTCGGGTTTGCGAAGGCGGTTAACCAGGGGATTGAGGTTTCCAAGGGGGAGAACGTCCTGTTGTTGAATCAGGATATTCGCGTGCGAGGCGGGGCGATCGAGGCGCTGTTGAAGCGGATAGAAGGGGAGAAGAGCATTGGCGTCATTGGGCCGAAGTTTGTCGGTTTTGACGGCGTGACACAGCAGTCGGCGCGGGCGTTACCGAAACTGAGGCATGTCTGGTTCAAGCTGTTTTTTCTGTCAGAGATACTCCCGAAGAGCAGGCTGTTCGGCGGGTGGAAGATGGGATGGTTCGATCATGAGAGCGAACTGGAGGTAGACCAGCCGATGGGCGCGGCGCTGCTGATCAGACGCAAAGTGATAGAGAAAGTGGGGAGATTTGATGAACGGTTTCCAATATTCTTCAACGATGTTGATTTCTGTAAGCGGGTCAGCGACGCGGGGTACAAGCTACTGTATTATCCCGGCGCCGTGATCGAGCACTATGTGGGGGGCTCGACCGGGCGGTATCCGTTCAAAATGAAGTGGGAGTCGCACAGGTCGATGTATCGTTATCTTGCCAAATACACGCCGATATATCTTTCGCCGATGCTCTGGCTGACCGGGCTGCTGCTTCTGGTCGGCGTTGTTCCAGCATATCTGCTGTCGGGCCGCAAGGCTACTTGAGCAAAATCATCTTCTTCGTTTCAGAGAATTCTCCCGCAGTCAATCGGTAGAGATAGACTCCGGCCGCCTGGTCGCCGGCTTCCCAATTCACACTATATTCTCCGGCCGACATTTGCTGATTCAAGGGTTCCGCCACGACCTGTCCAAGCAGGTTGTAGATGGTCAGTGAGACCTCTGCACGGGTCGGAAGCGTGAAGCGGATCTGGGTCGACGGGTTGAAGGGGTTGGGGTAATTCTGCGCGAGGGAGAACTGCCCGGGCAGGAGATCTTTATCGTCGACATCGGTGACGATCGAACCGGAGAGGTAGGATCGGTTGACCGAGTAGCCCGGTTTGACTGCGGCGATAGAATAGACAAATGACGGGCTGAGCGGCGTGACAAAGGTCGCGCGGCCGGACTGGTCAGTGATCGATGTCTCGAGGTTGCTGTCGGCAAGCGACAGGACGAGATGACAATCGGGGAGCGGCTGACCGTTGGCGGTGACTGTCACCGTCTGTGGGTTACCCGGCTCGCCCGCGATAGTGGGGGTGAGTGGGATAGTCTGGTAGATCTTCAGGGCGGGGTCGCCGAGGTAATTCAGTCCATAGACAAGATCACGATAGAAGTAGATGGCGGCTTTGGCGCCATACATCGCCTGCACGGCGGGTCGCTCCGGATGGGCGAAGAGTGAATCAAAGAACGCCTTCTGCAGAAGGTAGCTTGAGCCGACCCATCCCCATCGGGAATGTCCGACAAAGCCGACTGCGCCATTCGGGTCGGCTAGCAGCGCCTGTGAGAAATTGGGGGCGGTTTGGCCGAAATAGGGTTGATCGCAATCAAACTGTGTGTTGTCGCAGGCGAGCGAATAGTAGAAAGTGGGTTTGCCTTCGGCGGTCATATCGTCAAGATAGCCGTGAGCACCGACAGGTTCGGTCAGCATGATGGTTTTGGGCCATTCGTTGTAGTTGGCGGATTTGAGGACGAAGCCATCGGAGCGTCCGTGCGCGATAATGTTCACGATACCGAAACCATGCTCATTGACGGGCGCGAGTTCGGAGGGAGAGAGGTTAGAGGGAGCGGGGTCATCGCCGCGCTCAGCCTCGACGGCGGAGATAGTATCGAGCAGAAACGTCTCCGGATAGGCGGAGGCGATCTGATTATGCTGGCCTTCGTTGAGGTCGCGCATCTGATCGGAGGAGTAGAAGATCGAGCGAGTGAGCCAGGAGCGGTCCGCGCCCGGGTTGGTTTCATATCCGATCAGTTTGCTGGTATAGGCGAGGAAATCCTCAGCGCGATTGAACGGAAGCCGCCCGACGTTGAGTTCGGGAGTAATGTCGGCGGCATCATCGAGACGTTCACCGAAAGTGCCATCGAGGTCGCGATCCCAGTTGCCGGTCAGGTCGGCGAAGTAGAGGTCGCAGATCTGCAGGTTGACGGGCGAAATGGCGGTGTCGCTATGGTTCGTGTAGTGATAGGCGAAGCGGATCGGAACGACTGTCTCATCGCCGGCGAGAAGCAAATATCCGCCGGGAGTAGCGAAATGAAGCTTGAGGAATTCGCGGATCTGTTCCGCGTGGTCTACTCCGGTGGTGGAGGCGTAGATGCTTTCGACAGTGACTACCTGAACATTGTAGCCGGTCGCGATGCGGTACTGCTTGAGCGGCTCAAGCGCCGATTTGAGAGATTCCGATGTGATGATCAGGTAGTTGGGAGAGATGACATCGGAAGATGACGCGGAGAGCGGCGTTGTGTATCGCAAGTCGATGGAGAGAAGTTCGCTTTGCGCCAGATCACGGCCGTTGACGGTTACGGTGATATTTTCATTCAGGAAAAGTTGGTCATTTGAAATGGAGTAGGGTAAAAGAACGATCTCAGCGAAGCGTCGACCGAAATCAGACTGTTCGCCGATGACGATGCCGGGGTGAGAGAGAGAGGGATACCCCTGGCGGATGACCGAGAGATCATACGAGTCTGCATCGGTGGTGGGGATGTCATCGATGAAGGAAAGCGCGCCGAGCATCAGTTGATTCGCGGAGGTAATATGAATATCCGCGAGTGATTCGTTTTCGTTTAACTTCACCAGAAATCTTTGAGCGGCGAATGAGCCGTTCTGACCGAGCGTGATGGTCGGCCAGTTTTCATATTCAAAAATCTTCAACGCGCTTTGAGGGCGCGCAGATTGCGGATCGATCGTAAGGGTCGATGCCAAAGTGCCGGTCGCTCCCGTGACCAGCAGAAACAAGAAAATCAAAGCCTCTCTCTTCACCGTGTACCCCTGTTTCAGGTTGAATCCGCGACACTAGAGTGCATGCGGTTTGCCGACTGATTGGGGAGCCGGCGAGTCGGTGAAGCGGTTTTTAACTCATTTATTTCAAATAAATTGCGGAGTTATCCACATGGCGCCTTGGAGTGAGATCGATCTGAGGAGGCCAATGCTGTCCACAAGGTGGGGGAGGCTGTCCACAGTTCTCTCCGGAGGAGGCCAGAAAAATTGTGGATAACTAGTAAACTTGTGTTGGATGGTAAGTGGCAATCGGTTCGCCGGTTTTACGTTTTCAATCGGTTATTTCTCGCTGTCAGATAAAGGTTTAAGGTTGAACTTTTTTCTAATGGAGGGGAAGAAATGTCTTGACAGTGGTGGGAGAAAAGTGATAAAATTAGGCGGTTCTGGGTTACAGTGGCTCAAAGTGGAGGAAATCTCTTGACCGGCTTTTATGGACAGTACCAAACGACCCTCGATGACAAGGGGCGTTTTGCATTGCCTGCCAAGCTGCGGTCGGTTAAGGGGCTGTCTGAGGAGGCACTGTTGGACGGCAACATCATTCTGACCAAAGGTCTGGATGGCTGTTTGACGCTCTACCCGGAGTCGGAGTGGGCAGAGATACAGAATCGCCTGGCATCGCTCAGTTTCACACAGAAAGACTTCCGGTTCTTCAGTCGCGAGTTCTACGCGGCGGCCAGTGTGGTGTCGCCGGACAAGAACGGGCGTATCCTGGTGCCGTCGCATTTGCTGACGGAAGCGGGATTAAAGAAAGAGCTGTTGGTGATCGGTGTGAATCGTTGGGTAGAGATTTGGAATCCTGAGCGCTACCAGTACTACAAGCAGCAGTACACCCGCAGTTACGAGGAAGTAGCGGAACGATTGTTCATGGGCGATGACCGCGAGCGTACCTGATGAGTATCATCAGCCAGTGTTGGCTGAGGTCGTGGTCTCGTTACTGATCACAGGGTCGAACGGTGCTTATCTCGATCTGACCGCGGGGGGCGGAGGTCACCTGAAGAGGCTGGCCGCGGCGTTGGGCGACGGCGCGAGGTTGTACGGGATCGATCGGGATCCCGAGGCGATTCGCAGGGCAACTTCAGAGCTCTCTCACTTCAAACAATCATATCAATTCATCCAGGCTTCGTTCGGCGATCTGGCCGAAGTGGCGAAGCAGTTTTCGGAGAGCGCGTTTACCGGGATCCTGCTGGATCTCGGGGTATCGTCGAGACAGATCGATGATGCGTCGCGCGGGTTTTCGTTTCGACAGGAAGGTCCGCTGGATATGCGGATGGACCCGTCCACAGGCGTGACGGCGGCGGACCTGATACAGCGGAGCAGCGAGCGACAGTTGACCGAGATATTGCGCTCGTACGGAGAAGAGCGTCAGGCCGCCAGGTTGGCCAGAGCGATCGTCAAGGAAAGACAGCGAGAGATGATTCGGACCACCACGCAGCTAGCTTCAGTCGTATCGTCGGTCATACATCCCCCCCACCAGGTCAAATCGATCGCGCGCGTATTTCAGGCGATCCGTATCGCGGTGAATCGTGAGTTGGAGCAGTTGGAGGCGGTGCTTCCGGCGGCGTATGATCTGCTCGCGCCAAGTGGACGTCTGGCGGTAATCTCGTATCACTCGCTTGAGGACCGGATAGTCAAGCATTTCATGCAGCAGAAGGCGAATCCGCCGTGTGTCTGCCCGCCGCAGTTGCCGGTCTGTGTATGTGACCGGACGCCGACTATGAAATTGATCACCAAAAAACCGATCGAGCCGGACGAGGCGGAGATCGCGGCGAATTCGCGCGCGCGCTCGGCCAAGCTCCGTGTGGGGGAGAGGTTGTAAGATGGCCGATTCGGTACGGAAATTCAAAGAGACAGTCGAGTTTCAGCAGGGGTTCCTGACGCGGGTCAGGCAGCACCGGCATTTCGGGTTGGCGGTCATCAGCACGCTCTTGCTGCTGGTGGCGTGCATTCATATCTGGCAGCGGGTACAGGTGATCCACCTGGTGCAGGAAGTGGACGCGCTCAAGGGTCAGAACGCGTTGATGCTGGATGAGACGAAGAAGGCGCAGATGGATATCGCCGGTCTGACGCGCGCGACGCGTATCGCGGTTTGCGCGGCGGAATCACTGGGACTGGCGCCGATCGCGGCGGACCGTCTGTTTACGATACGGATGCAGAGCCAGAAGCCGGTACAGCGGGACAGTACGGATGAGTTCGCGGCAGTGATGTCATCGATCAAGCGAGTGGCAGATTTCATGCCGGTGATGAGCGAAGCGAGCGCCAGATCGAATGAGCTTCGACCGCTCAAATTCGATTCCATCGCCAGTCGGGAGGACATCCGATGACACGGACGCGGCAGGAGAATATTCGTCTTCGCGTGATCTTTGCGCTGGTGATCTCTTTCTTCCTCGTGGCGGCGGCGCGGCTGGCTCACCTTCAGTTGTATCTCGGGGACAAATACGCGGCGATAGTGGAGAAGCAATCGACGGGGACGATCACGATCCCGGCCGAGCGCGGGATGATATACGACCGATATGGTTCGCTGGTGGCGAAGAACGTGATCGTGTCATCGCTGTACGCTTTCCCGAATGATCTGGCGGAGTTGGATTCGGTGGCGACCTACCTGGCGAAGATCGGCGGATTAACGCGCGCCGAGGCGATAGAGAAGTTCAAGTTGGAGCCGCGGAAGTTCCGGTGGATAAAGCGGCGGTTGGCGGATGACGAGGCGAAGCAGATAGCGGCGGACAATCCGCCGGGGCTGCATTTGCGAGAGGATAGTCATCGCGCGTATCCGCTCGGGTTGGTAGGCAAGCAGATACTTGGATTCACGGATATCGACAATCTTGGGCAATCCGGTTTTGAGCTGGCGTATGACTCGATGCTGACCGGCAGGGAAGGGTACGCTGATATTCGCCGCGACGGACTGCGGAAGACCTATCGTGTGGAAGAAGCGGCGCTGGTGAAGCCGACACCCGGAAAGTCGGTGGTGTTGACGGTTGACTGGCGGTTGCAGGATATTGTCGAATCGGAATTACAGCACGCGGTGGACAGCTTCAACGCCAAGCAGGGGATGGCGGTGTTCATCGATACGCGGAACGGGGATATCCTCGCGATGGCGCACTATGATCCGATGGAGAAGGATCCGGAGAAGCCGACCAAATTGCGCGCGATCAGCGATCAATACGAGCCGGGATCGGTCTTTAAGATCTTCACGGCGGCGGGAGTGCTGGACAAGCGGGATGTCAATTACAGCTCGCTGATCGACTGCGAGAACGGTGCCTGGAAGGTCGGCAAGCGAGTACTGCATGATGACAAGCGGCATGGGTTGATGAAATTCCGCGAGATCATCGAGGTGTCCTCGAATATCGGTATCGCCAAGTGGGCGATCACGGTCGACCCGGAAGAGATGTTTGATGTCTACAAGAAGTTTGGATTTGGGAAGAAACTGAGATGCGGGTTGCCGGGCGAAGCCTCGGGACAGCTCTTCACGCCGCCGAAATGGAATGATTTCACGGTGTCACAGTTGGCGATGGGGCACGCCGTGGCGGTGACGCCGCTCCAGTTGGCATCGGCAATAGGAGTGGTGGCCAATGATGGTGAGCTGCTTCGTCCACGACTGATCCTTGGGTATGTGGATGACCAGGGGTATGTGGTGGAGGAGCAGAAACGCGAGGTACTACATCGCGTGGTCGACAAGGGGCTCGATTCGTTGCGCGCATTCATGCGTGGCGTGGTGGAGAAGGGGACGGCCAAGGCAGTGAATTCGAAGATGGTGGAGATCGCGGGGAAGACCGGGACGGCGCAGTTGCCGGATCTGGAGACGGGGCGGTATTTTCAGAATAAATACGCGGCGACGTTCGGCGGGTTTTTCCCTTATGAAAATCCGACGGTGGCGGGGGCGGTGATATTGATCGACCCGCAGCCGATGCACTATGGTGGATTGACCTCGGGGCCGACGTTCCGTCGCATTGTGGAAAGATACGCGGTGCTAAATCCTGACCTGATAACGCTGCCGGAAAGGACGCTGGCGGCGAGGTCAGGACGAGTGCGGGTGACAGTGGATCTTCCGAATTTTGTCGGTCGGGATCTTGAAGCTGCAACACAGCTCGCGGATGTGCGAGGGATAAAGTTGCGTACCACCGCCGATGAGGGGACGGTAGTCTGGCAATTCCCTCCGCCCGACCGAAAAGTGGATGAGGGCGACGAAGTAGTCGCCCTCGTCACCAATCCCGCGGACGGTGTGATGCGGATGCCCGACCTGACGGGCTTACCAGTGAAGAAAGTGAGCGCGCTGTTGACGCATGTCGGCGCGAAATTCCATATCCGGGGGACGGGACGTGTTGTCTCCACCTCCATTGCAGCAGGCGAGCCATTCGATCCCGCAGTTCCATTGCAGGTAGAGTGTCAGCCGATCTAAAGGACGCATGAAACTACACGAGTTGGTGGCAGAGGTTGAGGGAGCGATCATCACCGGGAATGGTGAGATCGATATCGAAAATCTCGAATATGATTCGCGGCAGATCCGTCCGGGGTCGCTGTTCATGGCGGTGAAAGGGTTCAAAGAGGATGGCTACACGTATGTCCCGCAGGCGCTGGAGAACGGCGCGGTGGCGGTGATGGGGGAACGCGACGGCGCGGAGGGTGTGGCGATCCATGTGAAGGTGCCGGATATACGGAAAGCGATGGCGGATGTATCGGCGCGGTTCTACGGCTATCCCGGAATGCGTCTGAAAGTGTGCGGCGTGACCGGGACCAACGGCAAAACGACAACCTGCAATCTGATAAAGAAGATACTGGAAGCGCGCGGGAAGAAAGTCGGACTGGTGACCTCGCTCCTGTATGACACCGGAGAAGAGCAGTTCGTGGCGTATCGCACGACGCCGGAGTCGCTGGACATGCAGCGGCTGCTGTTTTTGATGCGGAAGAACAACTGCATGAACGCGGTGATCGAGACTTCGTCGCACGCGCTGGCACTGCACCGGGTGGATAATATCAATTATCGTGTGGCGGTCTATACGAATCTGACGCGGGACCATCTCGATTTCCACGGGACGATGGAAGATTACTACCAGGCGAAAGCGCTGCTGGTGCAGAAGCTGTCCGGCCCGATGAGCTACGCGGTGATCAATCTGGATGTACCGGAATTTCACCAGTTGTTCGGCGAATTGCAGGGACCGTTTATCGCCTACTCGCTCTCGAACAAGCAGGCGGATGTGTGCGCCGGTGATTACGAGATCAAACCTGACCGGACGATTTTTGATCTGGTGACGCCGATGGGGACGCGGACGGTGTCGTTCATGTTGCCGGGGCAGTTCAATCTGATGAACGCGCTGGCGGCCGCGGCCGGTGGACTGGCGAGCGGGATCGATCTGGATACGGTCGTGAAGGGATTGGAAGAGGCGACGCCAATTCCGGGGCGGTTCAACTATGTAGAGATGGGTCAGCCGTTCGCGGTCTATGTGGACTACGCGCATACGCCGGACGCGATCGAGAGACTGTGTGAAGCGTCGCGCGGCGTAATGAAGCGCGGACGGATATTGTTGATGTTCGGGTGTGGCGGAGACCGTGACAAAGGGAAACGTCCATTGATGGGGACGGCGGCGACCAGCTTCGCGGATTTCGCGATGGTGACGTCGGACAATCCGCGGACCGAAGATCCGCTGGAGATAATCGAGAATATCAAGCCCGGATTGAAGGGGCACAATTTCGAGATAGAGGCGGACCGTCGCGAGGCGATCAAGGCGATCTTGGCGATGGCGCGTCCGGGGGATGTCGTACTGCTGGCGGGCAAGGGAGCCGAGCGGTACCAGGAGATTCAGGGAGTGAAACATGAGTTCGACGACGCGACCGAAGCAAAGCGGGCGCTCGAGGGACTCGGCTACACTGGCGTATTGGCCACAGAGGGACGTTGATCAGTTTGCGATTTGATCAGCTTGCACGGATGACAGGCGGGACATTGAGGTCCAGCGGCAATGGAGAGCGCGCCTTTACAGGTGTCTCCATAGACAGTCGCACGCTCAAGGCGGGCGAGCTGTTCATTGCGTTGCGAGGTGAGCGGGTCGATGGACATGATTTCATCGCGCAGGCGATCGAGCGCGGCGCGGCCGGATTGATGACGGAAGTCTCCTACGAACATTCCTCGGTGGCGCCGGATGTCGCGGTGGTGATGGTGCAGAACAGCCACGAGGCGATGATGTCGCTGGCGCGGCAGTATCGCGACCAGACCGACGCGAAAGTGGTTGGCATCACCGGCTCCAATGGCAAGACGACAACCAAAGAGATCACATACACCCTGTTGAGCGTCGTAGACAAGGATGTCTACCGCTCTTCGGGGAATTTGAATAATCTGTTCGGGATGCCGCTGGCGATATTCGCGATGCCGAAAGAGACGCGAGTGGCGGTGCTAGAGATGGGGATATCGCGTCCGGGAGAGATGACTAAACTAACGCAGATAGTCAGGCCGGATGTGGCGGTGATAACGAATATCGGAGCATCGCACTTGGAGTTCCTCGGTTCACTCGAGGGAGTGGCGCGCGCAAAGCTGGAGATGGTGGCAAGTTCTTCGCCGGATGTCCAGGTGATAATCAACGGCGATGATCCGGTGCTGACGCGCGAGATAAAACTCTATCGCGACAACTACGTGACGTTCGGCATGAACCATCCGGCGACGTTTGAGCCGGAGAAGATACAGCGACAGAGCGACGGAACGGCGATCGTGACGATCGAAGGACATCGGTTCCGTCTGCCATTATTCGGGGAACATCAGGTTTACAATCTGCTGACCGGCTACGCGGTGGCGCGTACGCTGGGGTACAGTTTTGATTCAGTTGATACCGAGTCGATCCAGTTCGTGACGGCGCCGATGCGGGGACAGGCGGTGACACATCGCGGAGTGAAGTTCATTGTCGATTGTTACAACGCGAATCCGGAGTCGGTGCGACTCGGATTGAAGTCATTCGCGGCGATGGAGACCTCCGGACGAAAGATAATCATTCTCGGTGATATGCTGGAGTTGGGAGCTCAGGCGCAGGAGTATCATCGACAGATAGGCGCGCTATTAGCGCAACAGACCTTTGATCTGGCAGTCGGAGTCGGGTCACTCGCCATGTCAATAATTTCGGCGGTGGCGGATGCCGGGGTGAGCAAAGAGAAGCTGCAGCATTTCGGCGACGCAACATCGGCGGCGACGGCATTGCAAGGAAAGTTCAAGCAGGGGGATCTGGTTTATATCAAGGGGTCGCGGGGAGTCGGTCTGGAGAAAGTGTTCAACGCTTTCACCGGTGAGGGAGGGGCGCACTAATGTTCTACCATCTTCTGGTGCCGTTGACCGAATATTTCAGTGGATTCAATCTGTTCCGGTATATCACGTTCAGGACCGCGGGCGCTACGATAACCGCACTTCTGATATGTCTCGTGTTCGGGCCGATTTTCATCAAGTGGCTTCAGAAAAAACAGATCGGTGAGGAGATACGCGTGGACGGTCCGCAGAGTCATAAGAAAAAAGCGGGCACTCCGACGATGGGCGGGATAATCATCCTGACCGGGATAATCGTGCCAACCCTGCTCTGGGCGAATCTGAGCAATTTCTATGTGCTCATGTGTCTATTGGTGACGATCTGGCTCGGCGGCCTGGGATATCTGGATGATTATTTCAAGGCGATAAAGAAGCAGAAATCGGGATTGGTCGCGCGGAAGAAGTTCGCGGGGCAGATAGTATTGGGAGTGATCTTCGCGCTCTCGCTGGTTTACTTGTCGCCGGAAGGACGATACGACGGGACGACGTCGATACCATTCTTCAAGAATTTCGTGCTGAATCTGGGGATCATGTATATCCCGTGGATCGTGTTCGTGCTGACGGGGACCTCGAACGCGGTGAATCTGGCGGATGGTCTAGATGGATTGGCGATCGGGTTGATCGGGATCTGCTTTATGGCGTTCACGGCGATCGTTTATGTAACCGGTCGTTTGGATTATTCGAATTATCTGCAGATAGATTACCTGCCGGGGACAGGGGAGTTGACGGTGTTTTGCGGGGCGGTGCTCGGGTCGGCGCTGGGGTTTCTCTGGTTCAATTCACATCCGGCGCAGGTATTCATGGGGGATACCGGTTCGCTGGCGCTGGGTGGAGCGCTGGGGGCGATCGGGATTCTTCTCAAGAAAGAACTTTTGCTGGTGATCGTGGGAGGCGTGTTCGTAGCGACCGCGCTGTCGGTGATCATCCAGGTGTTGTCATATCGATATCGCGGCGGGAAGCGGGTGTTCAAGATGGCGCCATTGCATCATCATTTCGAACTCTCCGGCTGGCATGAAAACAAAGTGGTGATCCGGTTCTGGATCATGGGAGCGTTGTGCGCGTTGTTGACGCTTGCGACGCTGAAAATACGATGACGTTAGAAGAGAAAATCAGAGGACGACGGGTCGGCATAATTGGGATGGCGCGCTCCGGCGTGGCATCGGCGGTCCTGGCCAAACGCAAAGGCGGGAAGCCGTTCATTTCGGATAATGCCCGCGCCGAACTGCTGACCGAGCAGATCGCGCGACTGCAGAAAGACGGGATCGAGTTCGAAACGGGCGGTCATACGGACCGCCTGCTGGGATGCGATTATCTGGTGGTGTCGCCCGGTGTGCCGTTGTCGCTGGAGATCCTGAAGCGCGCGCGCACAGCGAATATCCCGATCTTCTCGGAACTCGAATTCGCGGCATGGTTCTGCAAAGGGAAGATCGTCGCGATCACCGGCACGAATGGAAAGACGACCACGACGGCATTGACCGGCGAAGTATTCAAGGCGGCGGGGATCCCGACGTTTGTGTGCGGGAATATCGGGGTGGCGTTCACCGATGTAACGGACCAGGTTCCGGAGAATGGTGTGGCGGTGGTTGAAGTGTCCAGCTTCCAGCTTGAGACAGTAGCGGATTTCCGACCGAACGCGTGCGCGATACTGAATATCACGCCGGACCATCTGGATCGGCATGGTTCGATGGACGGATATAAGCGGGCAAAGTACCGCATCACCGAGAACCAAGGGCAGGGTGACTATTTCATCATCAACCGAGATGATGAGATCCTGATGACCGATCCAGCGCCGACACAAGCAACGCGACTGCAGTTCTCGATAAAAGATGACGCGACGGCGAATACGTTCGTACGGGACGGCGCGCTCTGGATACGATTTAAAGGCAAAGAAACGCGAGTGATAGCGGTCGACGAGATCACGATACAGGGGCCGCATAATCTGCAGAACGCGGCGGCGGCGGTTGCTCTGGCTATGACACTCGATGTGCCGACCGCAGCGATGGCGCAGGCATTGAAGTCATTCCCCGGAGTGGAACATAGGCTGGAGAAGGCGGGTGTGGTGGCGGGGATCACGTTCATCAATGATTCGAAGGCGACGAATGTTGATTCCGTGGTAGTGGCGCTTCGGTCGATGCGAACACCGACCTACATCATCATGGGCGGTCGCCACAAAGGCGCACCCTACACGCCAGTCATCGAGGCGGGAAAGCCGGTGATCAAAGGCGTGATCGCGATAGGAGAATCGCGCGAAAAGATATTCAACGATCTGGGGAAAGCATTCCCGGTGTCGTTTGCCGCCACCCTTGAGGAGGCGGTGCATAAAGGATTTGAAATGGCGCATCCGGGAGAGACTGTGCTGTTGTCGCCGGGGTGCTCCAGTTTTGATATGTTCGAGAACTTTGAACATCGCGGGCAGGTCTTCAAACAGACAGTTGCCTCGCTGAGGAACGGAAAGAAGAAGAGTGAATCAGTCGGTCGCTAAATCCCGTTTTGATGAAACGCTGCTGTTCCTTTATCTGGGGATAGTCGCGTTCGGACTGATCATGGTCTACTCAACGTCATCGATCATGGCGGACGGTCGTTTCGGTTCGCATTTCCATTTTCTCAAGCAGCAAGCGGTCTGGATGATTGCGTCGCTGATAATGATGTTCATCGTATTTCGGTTGGATCTGCAGAAGTGGGCGGCGCTGTCTGTGCCCGCGCTGTTCGTGACGTTTCTACTTCTGGCGCTGGTCTTTGTCATGCCTGCGCGCAACGGAGCGCATCGCTGGCTGATGCTTGGCCCGATGACGTTGCAGCCATCGGAGCTGTTCAAGTTCGTAACGATCTATTACCTGGCGTTTTCGCTGTCGAATCCGAAACGCGACCTGAATTCAATTAGGCAGTTGATGTTGCCATATGGGCCGCTGCTTGGCGCGGGTCTAGCGCTGATCCTGTTGGAGCCGAATCTCGGGATGACGATCCTCGTCTTCTTCACGGCGCTGGGGATATTCTTCCTCGCAGGATTGCGGATCAAACATATTCTCGCGGCGGCGTTGCCACTGGTGGCGACAGCATCGTTTGTGGTGTTTGTGATCGGCTACAAGAAGGCGCGCATTCTGGACCATATCGCGGCGGTGGTTGATCCGTTGCAGGGGAGCTATCAGGTAAAGCAGTCCGCGCTGACATTAGGCGCGGGTGGACTTCTGGGCTCCGGACTTGGTGAGGGGAGACAGAAACTGTTCTTCCTGCCGTATCCGCACACCGATTTCATTTTCAGCGCGACGGGAGAAGAGATCGGGTTCATTGGTCTGGTGATCCTCTTGATCGGACTGTTTTTCATGTTGTGGCGCGGATTCAAAATAGCAGCGGCACAGCCGGACAAGTTTGGATATCTGATGGCGGCCGGGACCACCTGGGCGCTCTTCATCAATATGGCGGTGAATATCGGCGTGGTGACGGCGATCCTCCCGGTGACGGGATTGCCATTACCGTTCATTTCGTATGGCGGGTCATCGCTGTTGTTCTCGAGTTTGGGAATTGCCGTGCTATTGAATCTTTCTCGACGGGTGGTGCGCGCATGACCACCGCGCGGTTGATATTTGCCGGTGGCGGCACGGGCGGACACTTGTATCCCGCGATCGCGATCGCGGACAAAGTGAAGGAGTTGCTCTCTCCCAAGATGGCGGTTGAGATCATTTTTGTCGGGACAAAGCGCGGGATTGAGTATCGCGTGCGGGAGACCCTGGGGTATCCGCTGCACCTGATAAACATTCGCGGGATCGCGCGGTCATTGACGCTGTCGAATCTGGCGGTGCCGTTCTTGATAATCAGCGCGATGTTGAAGGCGCGATCGCTGGTGAAGTCATTCCGTCCGCATGTAGTGGTCGGGACCGGGGGATATGTTTCCTGGCCGGTACTTCGAGCCGCGAGCGGACAGAAGATAACCACGGTTTTGCAAGAGCAGAACTCTTTCCCGGGAGTGACGACACGCCAACTGGCGCCACACGCGACGCGAATATATCTCGGCTTCGGCAAAGCGGCGGAGCTACTCAAGACGAGTGGAGAGATGATCGACACCGGGAATCCAGTACGTTCGAGTATTTCCAAGGGGAATAGAGAAGAAGCATTGAAAACGTTCGGGCTGGACCCGAACAAAAAAACGATCCTCGTCATTGGCGGAAGTCAGGGGGCGCGGAGTATCAATCAGGCGGTGCTGCAAGGATTGCAGAACTCGAAAGTGCCTGAGGGATATCAATTAGTGTGGCAGACGGGCAAGAGGGATTACACGGAAGTATCCGACGCGGCGGGTGCAAAGGCAAAAAGTCACGCCCTCTTCCCGTTTGAGTCACGCATGGAGCTGGTGTACGCGGCGGCGGATGTCGCGATCGCGCGCGCGGGGGCGATCACGCTCGCAGAACTTGAGGCATGCGCGCTGCCATCGGTGCTGATTCCGTATCCGCACGCGGCGGGGGACCATCAGCGGAAAAACGCAGAAGAGTTCGCGCGGCAGGGATTCGCGACCGTAATCGATGAGAATGAGTTGGGGTCGAAAGATCCGTTGGCCGAAGCGATCGCGCTGCTCGGTTCGGGAAGGGCGGCGCAGATGCGTGAGACGATGCGCCAGATGAACGCGAAGAGAAGTCCGGCTGTAGATATCATCGCCAACGACATTGTTAACCTCGTAACTCGGGCAGTTCAGCCGGGAGCGACAGATGACCTCAGAATTGACAGTAACCAAGGCCGTTAACCGGTTTCAGAGTGATAAAGTAATGTTCGGTCGCTTCAAAAAATTGCACTTCGTCGGAATAGGCGGCGCGGGAATGAGCGGTATCGCGGAGATCCTGGTCAACCTGGGGTACCAGGTGTCCGGTTCGGACAGCACGCCGAGCGAAATGACCGAATACCTGGCGAAGATCGGGATAAAGATCCAGCACGCGCATGTGGCGGAGAATGTCGAGGGGATCGACGTGGTGGTGATATCATCGGCAATCAATCCGAGCAATCCGGAAGTGCAGGAAGCGAGACATCGCGGGATCCCGGTGATCAAGCGCGCGGAGATGCTGGGTGAGCTGATGCGGCTGAAGTTCTCGATCGGTGTGGCGGGGACACATGGGAAAACAACGACGACCTCAATGATAGGGCGGATACTGCAACACGCGAACTTGATGCCGACGCTAATCGTCGGCGGTGTGGTAGCTGAATTGGGAACGGGCGCGGCGCTTGGGACCGGAGATTATCTGGTGGCCGAGGCAGATGAATATGACAAGTCGTTTCTCGCGATGTTTCCGTCGATGGCGGTAGTGTTGAATGTCGAGCCGGATCATTTGGAGTGCTACAACGGGATGGAAGATCTGCTGGGGTCATTCCTGACCTATATCAATCGCGTGCCGTTTTACGGGTCGGCGATAATCTCGGCGGATGATCCGAATATCCAGTCCTTCCGCGACAAGATAAGCCGTCCGTACGCGACCTTCGGATTCAGCAATGACGCGGATTATCGCGCGGTGGATGTTCGGCTCGAGCCGCACCGGACGATGTTTTCGGTCTATCACAAGACTGATCTGCTCGGTGATATCATTTTGCGGGTTCCGGGAAAACATAATGTGGCGAACTCGCTGGCGGCGATCGCGGCGTGCCGCGAATTGGATGTACCATTCGCGCCGATCGCTGACGCGCTGAGAGAGTTCCGCGGAGTGGGACGTCGGTTTGAGCAGATAGCAGAGGTGAATCGCATTCTGGTTATTGATGACTACGCGCATCACCCGACGGAGATAAAAGCGACGTTGAGCGCGGCGAAGGATGTTTATCCGGATCGTCGGATCGTAGCAATCTTCCAGCCGCATCTGTTCAGCCGGACGCAGCAGTTCGTGAAAGAGTTCGCGCAGGCATTGTCGATCGCCGACCAGGTGATATTGACAGATATCTATCCGGCGCGCGAATTGCCGGTGCCGGGTGTGACCTCGGAGATAATCAAGCGTGAGGCGGAGAAGCTCGGCGCAAAGCAGTTCCAGTATGTCGGCGTGAAAGAGAACGCGCTGGACGCGATCGAGAAGATGGCGCGTCAGGGAGATGTGATCATCACGATCGGCGCGGGTTCGATCACCTATATCAAGCACATGATCGTGGAAAGGATCAAGGCTCTGTAAGGGAGTCGTGAGCAAGGACGCTCGTCATGTTCAGCAAAGAAGTTCGTGTACTGCTGGGAATGATCATCCTGTGCGGCGCTACCGCGGTCGCGCTGGTGAAGTACACGGATATTTGTGTCTTGCAGGCAGTGACGATCAACGGCGAAAAAGTGCGGAAGGTGGAGGACCTCGGGCTGAAGGCGACGAGGCCGATCCTCTTCCAGCCGGTGGACAGCCTGGCGGACGCGTTGATGACGCGCCGTGGCATAACCAAGGTGGATATTGACTACAAGCTTCCGAACTCGCTACGAATCACCACCAATGAGCTTGAGCCGGTCTGTTATCTGTTGGATATCAAAACCGGGATCATGTACGGGCTGGAAGAATCCGGTCGCGTGGTGCCATGCGAGTTGCAGGGAATAGACTGGAATGCGCCACTGTTCACGGGAGTGACGGTCAAACGGCTGCATGAGTTCCCGCCGGACGGGCGAGTGATGCAGATACTGAATCAGATGCGTCGACTGAAAGAGACCGAGCCAAGACTTTACTCCGATATCGAAGAGATCGACCTGAGTCGCACCGAGTATGTCACGCTGGTGCTGGCGAACAAGGCGTATCGGTTGAAGATGCGGTCGGAAGAGTTCCTGGACAGATATATCGCGTTCGACCAGTTCATGATGACATTCCGTCCGGAAACCGATAGCGTGACCTCGTTCGACCTGACTTACGCCGACCTGATAATCCGTCAGGGGTATGTGCCGCCGAAAGAGAAGCCGGTGATAGATACATCGGAAGTGAACGACAAGGCGGCGATCTTTGACGACGCGGATATGCTGCAGGCATCAATAGCAAATGAATTGGCCGCGAAAAGAACGTCGCCCGCGCCCGCCGCGGTGAAAAAGCCTCCGGTGAAAAACGGCGCAACGAATCTAGCGACAAAGAAATCGACATCAAAGAAAAGCACTTCGGTTTCGAGCAAAAAGAAAACGAGTACCGGCACGAAGTCAAAATCGACCGGCGGTAAGAACGGCAAGTCGGCTCCCGCGAAGAAAAGCACGAGCGGAAAAGCTCCAGCGAAAGGCGCCACCCGTGGCTGATGAAAAGATCATAGCGGCGCTGGATATCGGTACGACCAAAGTTGTCGCGCTCGTGGGTGAGCGGGATGAGCATGGCGGGATCTATGTGATCGGACATGGCATCTCACCGGCGGAGGGATTGCGTCGCGGTGTGGTGGTCGACATGGACAAGACGGTGCGTTCGATCCAGAAGGCGGTCGAGGACGCGCAGATGGTCTCCGGCACGGTGATAGACAGAGTGACGGTCGGAATCGCGGGAGAGCATGTCCGTTCGATCAACAGCCATGGCGTCGTCGGGGTGAGCCGTTCGGATAAAGAAGTGACGCCGATGGATGTGCAGAAGGCGATCGAGGCGGCGCGCACAGTGGCGATACCGGTCGACCGGGAGATCATCCATGTGATCCCGCAGGATTTTTCGGTGGATGACCAGACCGGGGTGAAGGATCCGACCGGGATGTCCGGAGTGCGGCTTGAGGTGGAAGCGCATATCGTGACAGCCTCGGTGACGACGGCGCGGAATATCTATCGCGCACTGGAACGTTGCCGGTTGGGAATAGACCATATCGTGCTGGAGTCGCTGGGGCTGGCGAATATTCATTTGACGCAACGTGAGATGACAACCGGCGCGGTGGTGATCGATATCGGCGGTGATATCACCAATATGGCGCTGTTCTACGACGGCGCGATCCGTTCGACCGCGGCGATACCACTGGGGTCACGGAACGTGACGAACGATATCGCGATCGGACTTCGGACAACACTTGATCAGGCGGAAGAGTTGAAACTTGGATATGGCGCGGCGCTGGCCTCGATGGTCGATCCGGAAGAGATGGTGGTGGTGACAGGAATGGGGGGAAAGGGGAGCCGGGAGATATCGCGCAACGTGCTGGCCTCGATAATCGAGCCAAGAATGGAAGAGATACTTTCGCTGGTCGCGCGCGAGTTGAAGAAGATCGGGCGGAGTGACAATATCGCGGCGGGCATGGTGTTGACCGGAGGCGGGGCGATGTTGCCGGGGACGGTGGAGCTGGCGGAGCAATTGTTTGATGTGCCGGTGCGGCTCGGTCAGGTCAAAGGATTCACGCATATACCGGATGAACTGAATACGGTCCGTTTCGCAACCGCGCACGGACTGTTGTTATACGGGTTCGCCAATGAGGCGAACGCAGCTATCTCGGGAAGCGCCGTCAAAGGGTGGTGGAAGCGGATCGAGAGCTGGATCACGAAACAGTTTTAGGAAACAGGATTCAGGTTAGAGGTAGAGAGGAACCAAACATGCTGGAGAACAAGCATCAGTTCAACCTGGCGGCCGATTATGTCGGCTACGCCAACATCAAGGTAGTGGGTGTGGGCGGAGGTGGCGGCAACGCGAT
The DNA here is from genome assembly GCA_964397415.1 of uncultured Ignavibacteriales bacterium. Taxonomy (GTDB): domain Bacteria; phylum Zixibacteria; class MSB-5A5; order GN15; family FEB-12; genus FEB-12. The sequence goes on from CAYNIJ010000020.1 coordinate 31,135, forward strand.
CAATCGGATGATCCAGAACAACCTGCGGGGCGTGGAATTCATCGCCATCAATACCGACGCGCAGGTGCTGGATCAGTCGTTGTCGGAAAAGAAAATTCAAATCGGTCGGGAGATCACGAATGGTCTTGGCGCCGGGGCGAATCCGGATGTCGGCCGTAAGGCGGTGGATGAATCGCGCGCCGAGGTGATGCGCGAGATCGGCACTCCGAACCTGGTCTTCATCACCGCCGGGATGGGTGGTGGCACCGGAACCGGCGCCGCTCCGGCTGTGGCTGAGTTGGCCAAGTTGTCGGGCGCGCTGACTGTGGCGATCGTGACGACGCCATTCAAATTCGAAGGGAAGCCGCGCATGACCCGCGCCGAGTCCGGGCTGGCGGAACTGAAAAGCAAAGTTGATACGCTCATCACGATCCCGAATGAGCGATTGCTGTCGATAGTCGACAAAAAGACGACGCTGGCGGACGCGTTCGCGACGGCGGATGAGGTACTACACCAGGCGACCAAGGGAATATCCGACCTGATCACGATCCCCGGATTGATCAACTGCGATTTCGCCGATGTGCGTACGGTGATGCGCGAGATGGGTGACGCGTTGATGGGGACCGGTTCGGGCAAGGGAGAAGACAAAGCGACTGAAGCGGCACGCGAGGCGATTTCATCGCCGCTGTTGGGGGATGTTTCGATTCGCGGCGCGCGCGGTGTGTTGATCAATGTCACCGGCGGCGAAGATATGACACTGTTTGATGTAAATACTGCGACCTCGTTGATCTATGAAGAAGCGGGCGATGACGCGAATATCATTTTCGGCGCGGTGATCGACCCGACGATGAATGATGAAATGCGCGTGACGGTGATCGCGACAGGCCTCGGTGAGGAGATGCCGAAAGCGAAGCAGCCGGTGGTGGAAGAAAAGAAGGCGGAGCCGGTTCGTCCGGTGGCGCAGCCGATGCCCGCACAGGAGATGACATTGTTCTCGCAGGCCGCGACGAACCCTCCGTCAGAGCCGACCGCTCCTGCCGCTCCCGCGGTGCCGCAGATGCCGCCCGCGCAGCCGGCGTTTGACATGCCGCACTACTACGCCCCGATGGATGGCGAAGGCGTGACCGGGCCGGTTGAGGAAGTGGAAGAAGAGATGGCGGTGGCGCCATCGGTGCCGGAATACAAGCCGGAGACGACGTTTGGTCGCGGCAACGGCAATGGAAATGGAAACGGCAATGGAAATGGACACGGCAACGCGGGGAAACATCGCGTGCCGGATTTCTCAGAGATAGATCGTACTATCCCGGCGTATCTGCGCAGACTGCGAGGCGAGCGCTAGACGCAAGATAGTTCGACATACAAACGTTGATCCACCCTGATCAACTCGTAGCGCAACTGCTACTGTATTTTGGTTCCTCCACAAGCCGTCGGTTCAACTACCCTACCGGCGGCTTTATTATTTGTGGGCGGTCGCGGCTACGTATAGGAGGGAGTCTATACAATCTTTTGAGTTTTTCAACGGGATTTTTTACCCAGTCGGTCAAGTGGTTGGGAATAAGCAGGTTACGATTATGGTCTGGCGGGCATCCGGGTTGCGCGTTCTAGGGTATCATCCGGGCTAACAGCCGGATGAACAGCTCTTCGTGAGCTGGGTGACAACTCCTCCCCTTCTGCTATAGGATAGTCTATGTAGACCGCCGGGTCGCTCCCCCCGGCGGTTTTTTGATGTGTGGGGCAGATTCTCGAGCCCACAATGAACAGGGAATTAGATTTTAAGAACTCACGGTGAATCAGTTGTAAAGTGGATGCCAGCATTCGCTGGCATGAGGCGGCTAGTCGTTGGAGGTTGCTTCGTCGACCGTTCGCTTCGCGAGCATGCTCCTCGCAATGACGATGCTTGAGCGGTCGATGATTGTCAAGCCCACCATAAATGGTGGGGTACGGATTTGAAGAGGAAGAGGCATCGGGGCACACTTCGAAGCGGGGCGCGACTATCGCAAACAAGAAAATAGTGTAGCGCCAGGCGGCTTCGAAGCGAGACCCGACGCAACGGTCTAAATGGGGGAATTGACATTTTGGACTATATTAGTATATTATAGCCGCTTGTCGCGGGCAGGTCATCATCATTCAGAACCAATACAATAAAGGTGTCCCCACATGGTAATCGTGCGTCTGGGCATTGCGCTCCTGTTACTGTCTGCGGCAATTATGCTTGCCTGTTCTTCCGATGACAACCCGATAGCTCCGAAACCGCCGGATAATCCGGTGGTGCTGGATACCGGTGGATTGGCTCAGATACCCGGAAACCCGAGCGATACGGCGTTTCAGATACTGCCGACGATCCCGAGTCATCCGGCTCCGCAAGACAAGATGGATGATGACGGATTCATGCGGACGCGATTAGACGCCAAGCTTCATCCGCAGGCAACACTCCAACAACTGAACGACGCCCTGGCGCAGGAGCAGGCGGTGGTGACATTTGCCAACCCCGGGTGGTTAACGATGGCACTGCGTATTCCTGAAGTAAGTGATCGCGCGGAGGCGGATACGGTGGCGACACGATTGATGGCGACGGGCGCCTTTTTGGCGGTTTTCCCCGCCTACGCGGTGGGACTGGATGGAGTAGTCATCGAACCCGGCACAGCGTCAGCGACGTTCGATCATCTGTCGCGGATCAAAATGCCGGCCGCCTGGAATGCGCGCGGTCTGGCTGAACGTCAGGCCGAGCGGGTGACTGTATTGGTGGCCGACAAATTCGTTTCCGCAACGCCGCACGGCGACATACCAGCGCAGAGATTTCTTACCACCTCAACGGGCATTTACGAAGACGTGCCTCTTAGCAGTGGAAAGGTGCCGGGGAACCATGGGTTCCACGTAAGTGGTATTCTTGCCGCTTCATTGGATGATGATCAGGGAACGGGGGCGCATCCCGGGAATACTACACTCATTGACCTGCAGTGTCTTACGGTCGGGGGGCAGTTATTCCCTGCGGTGATCCAGAACATCTGGGATCACCTTCCGCCAACCGGGAGGTTCGTACTCAACACCTCGTTGGGGACGAATCAGTCGATTTCGAGTAAGAGCAAACTTCAACGAGCGTATGAAGCGATCGACTGGCGAGTGGCTGTCGCGGCCGATCAGAATCGTTTCCTGCACTGCACTTCATCGGGCAACCGGGGTCAAGAAACGGATGACACGCGGTATTCGCACTGGAACTCTCCCTTCACGATGGCGGCTCATTTTGCCACTCCTCAGGAGATGGCACCGATCGGCGATCACACAGTGCAGGAAGTAGCCAATTTAGTCATGTACGCTCAGCAGATGTATTCGCTTGTTCCAGAGGCGCAAAATCCATTGACGAATGTTATCATCGTCGGGAACAGCGAATATAGCGGGGCAAAGGCTTCCAGTTCATGCGCGCCGGCGGATGTACGGGTGGTCGGCGAGGAAGTCTACAATGTCTGCGCGAAAGCGGATGTCACCCTGAATCCGAACGACTGCAGTCTGGATGCCGGGACACTTCGGGCAAAGTACAGTGGGACATCGATGGCGACTCCTCAGATCGCGGGTTTGGCCGCGTATTTATGGAACCTCAAGCCTGAACTGACAGTCAGCGAACTGATCTCGATCATTACGAGCAACTACAGAGAGGACGACCCGATCCTTCCAGGACGTGTCGACGCGTACGGGTGCGTGACGTCGCTCGATCACAGCCTAGCGGACTGCCCGGTTCGCCGCGAGCTGTTGGATGTCGCAGGAGCGACCCCCGTATCCGGGAGGAACAGCGCGTTCGATGAAAATGATCTGCAGGTCTATTTTGATCAGATCAGGGCTCTGGACGCAGGACACAATAACCAGACGATCAGTCTTTCCGACAATTCACGCTATGACCTGAACGGCAACGGCACGACGACGATCGATTCGCTGTGGATCGATTATGATCCGCAGCGTTTTGATCTGGATGTCAACTCACCGCCCCATTACTCGCTTGAGGTGACGCAGACAATAGAGGGGCAGAGTATCAAGTATGATGAGACAGAACTCTCCGATCTGGATATTCTCTGTTACTACGCTTATTCGCCGCTGTATACCGGGAGTGTTTCGAGACGGACCGAACTGTGTCTGCCCTGTCTTGGGGAATTTGAACTCACCGTTAACATAGCCAGCGAGGTAAACACGACTCAACCGGAACTGCTTACGGCGAAGGTCGTTCGCAAGCCGTCAGTCTCTGAAGTAATAGACGCCCCGGGCATTAAAATCACTGTGGATGTACTGGATGGGTCAGCCTCGCCGACGGAAGGGACAACCGACGCCAATGGCGAATTTACGACGGAGATCAGCGCCGACGGGACACAACCGACTGTTGAGATACACGTGGAGGCGTTGTTGAATGACGTATTGGTTGATTCAGTGACGATCGCGCCGACCGTAATATCCGACGCACAGGTGACCGTATTGGAGCAGACGATGGAATATTCCTACGAGCATTACGTAGTGAATTGGAATAGTACTTCGCCGACCGGAGATTATCAATGGTGCGACTCGGTATTGCAGGCAGATACGGTTGCGCTCCCGACACAGGGGTCGGGCGGTGCGAATTTCACCGGGTTGGCCGGTCCGTGTGAATCCGATGGTGGCGCAACGTGCCAGGTGTCGCTGGATTCCAGGCATCAGTGGAGTATAACCAGTTCTGTGGACAGTTCTGCTCTGGAATACGTTTTTGGTGTCACCGCAAATCATTTCGCTCAGGCGAATGAGGTCATGGATGATCAGGCCGGATATGTCTATGTGAAAAGGAAAGTGATCGTCCTCTTTGAAGTGAGCGGGAGTACTTCGCACATGAATCTGCAGTTTGGCACAACTGTCAGAGACTTCTACCCGGTGTACAATCCGACACAAGGGAACAGTGTGGCTTATGGCAAGATAGATGTCCGTATGTTCAATGAGGATGATGGGGTGACGCCACCATTTGGTATGGGGGAGTGGATCTTGGCACAGCCAACGTCAAATTCATACACAAGTAATCGTTTTATGCTGCCAGGAAAGTACCGCCTTGAATTGACCATAGATGATGCACTAACTCTTTACAATTTCAAGAATATGCTTCCGCATATTACTGAAGGCAAGCATGACGTCGATTATACTTTGCAGTTGACCTTTACGCCAGCAGGTGGAAATGAGATGTAATCGGCTACGGCAGACGAGGACGTCTGCCGGTCAATTGTTAGAAACAAGGCGGGTTCGAAGACGGACCCGCCCTACGGATTTATGGATCGAGTCGGTCGGCTACTGCTCGAAGACGATGCGGCCGCCGAGGATCGTGTGGCTCACCTGGCCGGACAGTTTCCAGCCGATAAACGGCGAGTTGTTCGATTTCGAGCGGAACTTGTCACCTTTCACCGTCCACTTCTTCTCCGGATCAATGATCGTAATATCCGCCACCGAGCCTTTCTTAAGTGTCCCGCCCTGCACGCCAAAGATGCGCGCCGGGTTGGAGGACATCTTGCGAATGGCATCGGTCCAGTCGAGATAGCCTTTATCAATCAGACAGGTTTTCACCAGCCCGAGAGTCGTCTCAAGGCCGATCATCCCTGACGGCGCCTGATCATACTCGCAATCCTTCTCTTCGGCAGAGTGCGGGGCATGATCGGAGGCGATGCAGTCGATGGTACCATCGACGAGTCCTTCGATGACGGCCATGCGGTCGTCTTCGGTGCGAATCGGCGGGTTGACCTTGAGATTGGTGTTGTACGCTTTGCCGATCTCGGTGTCGTTGAGCGCGAAATGATGCGGGCAGGCCTCAGTGGTGACATTGACGCCTTCGCGTTTGGCCTGACGGATCGCATCGATGGCGCGACGAGTTGAGATATGCTGGATATGGAGCCGCGCGCCGGTGAGGCGGCAGAGAGCGATATCGCGCAACACCGCGATCTCTTCGGCGACGGCAGGTGAGCCGCGCAGACCGAGGCGCGTTGATTCGAAGGATTCATTCATCACGCCATTGCCAACGAGATATTGATCCTCGGCATGCTGCATCACGACAAGATTGAACATCTTGGAATATTCCAGCGCGCGGCGCATGATATCCGGGTTCTGGACATAGTGGCCATCATCGGTGATGGCGATACATCCCATCTTCACCAGGTCGCCGATCTCGGAGAGTTCCTTGCCATCGATATTCTTGGTGATAGCGCCGGCGACATAAACGCGCGCGGATGCGTTGGCGGCGCGATCCTGCACGAATTTGACGGTCTCCTGATTGTCGATACGCGGCATGGTGTTGGGCATACAGCAGATGCCGGTGAACCCACCGGCCGCGGCGGCCTGACAACCGGATTCGATGGTTTCTTCATCTTCGCGACCGGGTTCGCGCAGGTGGACATGGATATCGATAAGTCCGGGGACAACGAGTTTCCCCTTGGCATCGATGATCTGCGATTTCTCAGCGGCTTTGATGGTCCGCTGCATTTCGGCGGAATCTTTTTCGACAGAGGAAATCAGTCCGTCTTTGATGAAGACGTGGCCTTCGGTGCCGAAGCCCATTTCAGGGTCGAGGACGCGTCCGCCGGTGATGACGAAATCGAATTTCTTGCTGCTCATGCCGCACCCCCTTCTTCCTTGCGGCCGGAGAGCAGATAGAGGACTGCCATGCGGACCGCCTGTCCATTGGTGACTTGTTCAAGGATGACCGAGCGATCGCTGTCGGCGACCTCGGAGGTGATCTCCACGCCGCGATTCATCGGGCCGGGGTGCATAATGGTGTAGTTTTTGTTCAAGCGTCTCAGGCGCTCTTTGGTCAGACCAAAGAGGTTGGTGTATTCACGCTGGGAAGGGAAGAGGCCGGCCTGCTGCCGTTCCAACTGAATGCGCATGATATTGACGACATCAGCGCCATCGAGCGCTTCGTTCAGATCGGTGTAAACATCCACACCGAACTTCTCGACATCGACCGGGAGAAGCGTCTGCGGGCCGCAGACGGCTACCGAGGCGCCCATCGTTTTGAGCCCCCATATATTGGAACGGGTGACGCGGGAATGTTTGACATCGCCGACGAGCACCACGCGGAGCCCTTTGAGCTTGCCGTATTTCCGGCGGATCGTGAACATATCGAGCAGCCCCTGAGTCGGATGCTCATGGGTGCCATCGCCGGCATTGATGATATTCGCTTCCATGCACTGGGTCAGGTAATACGGGGCGCCGACTGAGGCATGGCGGACGACGACCATGTCGATCTTCATTGCTTCGATATTCTGCACCGTGTCGCGCAGCGATTCACCCTTTTTCACCGATGAGGTGGAAGGGGAGAAGCTGACCGTGTCGGCGGAGAGTCGTTTTTCGGCAAGCTCGAATGAAATACGCGTGCGGGTGGACGGTTCATAAAACAGATTCAGCACCGTGATACCGCGCAGGGTCGGGAGCTTTTTGACTTCGCGGTCGAGGACCTCGCGGAATGATTCGGCGGTATCGAGGATCAGGTCGATATCGGATTTCGGCGCGCCCTCGAGCTGTAAAAGATGTCGGGAGGAGAGCTGGCTCATTTGCTTTTCCCTTTCTTTCCAGCGGGTGATTTGGTGGCTTTGGCAGGCTTGGCGGGTTTCGCGGCTTTGTCGTGGTTTTTCACGATATAGACGCGGTCGGAGCCTTCTTTTTCTTTCACTTCGAGCACGACCTGGTCGGATTTGGCGGTCGGGATATTGATGCCGACATAATCCGCCTTGATAGGGAGCTCGCGATGGCCGCGGTCGACGAGGACGGCGAGCTGGATCGTTTTCGGGCGGCCGAAATCGATAATCTGGTCCAAGGCGGCGCGGATAGTGCGGCCGGTGAAGAGAACATCATCGACCAGGATGATATTCCGTCCGGCGACATCGAAGAGGATATCGGTGCGCTGGACGATCGGCTGGTCATGTTTGGAGCGGACATCGTCGCGGTAGAGGCTGATATCCATCAGGCCGACCGGGACTTTGACGCCTTCGAGTTTTTCGATAGTGGCGGCGATCCGTTTGGCGAGAAACGCGCCGCGGGTGAGGATGCCAATGATAGCGAGCGACTCGGCGCCGGAATTGTGCTCGAGGATCTCGTGCGCAATGCGGGTGAGCGCCCGCTGGATCTTGGTATCATCCAGCAGCAGATCAGACTTATCTGACAGGGGCATTCGGTTTCCTTTTGTGACCTCGCGGGATCACTTAAAAAGGTTTGTTTTTTTTAGCTGGCGGGAAAATAGCGGATTGTGGGGCGGTGTCAAGGGCGAGGGGAAGAAAAGTGTAAGTGGTTGGGGGGGAGGGGGGTGGGGGGGGGAGTGTGACGCGGCCGTGTGGACTATGCATCTCTATCGCTTCAAGAACCAGTACCATTCACTCTCAAGCTGAATTGCTGAGTCAAGTCCTGCCGGTGAGTAGCCTACTGTGCCTCTTGGACGATAAGCCAAGCCTGTCAATTCTCTGATGCGGATGTCTACGCCAACACGACCATCGGCTTGCTCGACACCATATAGTTCATTTCGTATAAGCAGTTCGAGAATTCGTGCAAATTCTTGCCTATCAACACCTGCACTGTCGAGGACTTCTTTCAGGTTTAGTCCGGACCGATTGTCGCGAATGCTATCAAATGGCTGTAACCAGATTGGTCGTTCATCCTCTTCAATTGGACTTGCAACAAAGTACACTTTGACACTGTCAGTTGTCATAACCGAAATGGGAACAGCATCGAAAAGGCCCGGGGATACGAAATAGACTTGATTCATGCTGTCGAATTCGTCGACTAGAGACTCCATGTCTGCACGGTGTAACTGTAGATACTCAGTAGCATCTTTCGGCGAGATGTACCTCACGGATTTTAGATACATTCTAAAGGCAATGATCGCAATTAAGACGAGAATTATCAGCGAGCCTGCAACCAATAGCAATAATTTTACTGCCCTTAGAATCGTCATAAGCTTCCCCTATCAATATTCTTCACTGCTGCCTGCAAATACGGTCGGGCGGCCCACCACTTGTAGTGGGGTGATAATCGTCCCATTGGTCACTGTTCCTTATGAGAATAATAGGAGGTTTGAAGGCGGGAGGCAAGTGCACGCTAATAAAAGAGCGATGAATTAGTCTGGATGCCCGCCTGCGCGGCATGAGGCGGTGGATGGAAGCGGGTTTGGTGATTGAGTCGGGCAGACGAGGACGTCTGCCGCGCAAAATCAATCGATTTATCCCAGTGGTTTGAGATGGACGGGGCGGGATGAAGAGGGAGATTTATGGGGTTGCTTCGAAATCGCGGAGGGGGGAGTTGTGTTGTAACACGGGGAGTGGCCGCGATTTCTCGCAATGACAGTCATAAGAAAAGGCGGGTTCGAAGACGGACCCGCCCTACAATTTCTGAGGGGCAAGGGGGGGATCAATAACGCTGGATGCCCGCCTGCGCGGCATGAGGCGGTGGATGGAAGCGGATTTGGTGAATGAAGACGGGCAGACGGGGACGTCTGCCGCGCAAAATCAATCGATTTATCCAAGTGGTTTGAGATGTTCGGGGCGGGATGAAGAGGGGGATTTAAGGGGTTGCTTCGAAATCGCGGAGGG
>CAYNIJ010000021.1:0-37581 GCA_964397415.1 uncultured Ignavibacteriales bacterium
GCCGATAGTGTGTGGGAATAAGTTGGTTGGATTGATCTCGATCGGCGATGTGGTCAAAACGCAGATCACGAATATCGAATTCGAGAACCGTCACTTGTGGCAGTATATCAATGGGAGCTATCCGGGGTGACAGATCGGGGTCAATACTCGCATGACCAGACTGACACTTTCAGTAACAAAAAACCCCGGCTCACACCGGGGTTTCTGATATCTGAGATGACGACGGAGAATCAGACCTCCATCATCTCCTTCTCTTTCTTCGAAAGCTGATCATCGATCTGATGGATGTAGTCATCCGTCATCTTCTGGATCTTGTCGATGCCATCCTTTTCGGCATCCTCGGCGACCTTGTGATCCTTGAGCGCCTTCTTCAGATGCTCATTGGCGTCGCGGCGGATATTGCGGATCGCCACTCTCCCTTCCTCGGCAATATGCTTGCAATGCTTCACCAGTTCCTTGCGCCGCTCTTCGTTGAGCGCGGGGATCGGGATGCGGATAAGCGTGCCATCGGGCTGGGGATTGAGGCCGAGGTCGGCTTTCTGAATCGCTTTGACGATATCTCCCACCACCGTTTTGTCGAACGCCTGGATAGTCAGCAGGCGCGCTTCGGGAGCGGAGACAGTGCCGACCTGGTTGAGCGGCATCTGGGTGCCGTACGCTTCAACGCGCACGGTGTCGAGCAGGTGGGTCGAGGCTTTGCCGGTCCGGACCGTGCCCAGCTCGCGGTGGATGGCTTCCACCGTCTTGTGCATTTTCTCTTTGGTCTGTTTGAGGATCTCTTCAATCATGATCGATGCTCCTTTGCCCTGTCGGCCTTAACAGATAAGGGTGCCGACATTCTCACCCTGGACCACCTGCTTGAGGATCCCCGGCTTGTTCAGGTCGATGACCCGGACCGGGATCTTGTTATCCTTGAGCAGTGAGATCGAGGTTGAATCCATCACTTTGAGTTCTTTGGTGAGGACATCCATATATGACAATTTCGGGAAGAAGACAGCGTTTTTGTCTTTCTTCGGGTCGGCGGAATAGACGCCGTCGACATTGGTCGCTTTCACCATCAATTGCGCGCCAACCTCCATCGCCCGGAGCGAGGCGGCGGTATCGGTACTGAAATAGGGATTGCCTGTACCGGCGGCGAAGATGACCGTTCTCCCCTTTTCCATATGTCGAATAGCGCGACGGCGGATATACGGCTCGGCGAAGGCTTCGATCTTCACCGCGGACATGACGCGGGTGTAAACCCCCATCTGCTCGAGCATATCCATCACCGCGAGGGAATTCATCACCGTCGCGAGCATGCCGATGTTGTCGCCGGTGACGCGATCCATACCGCGCTCGGCCCCCTTCATGCCGCGAAATATATTACCACCTCCGATAACCAGGCCAAGCTCGATACCGAGCGATTTGACTTCGGAGATCTGACGGCAGATGAATTCGACAGTGGGAGTATGAATGCCGTAGTCCGTGGGGCCCATGAGGGCCTCCCCGGACAACTTGATGAGAACCCGCTTGTAGGCGGGTCTTGGTGAATCAGTATCCATCGGTTATTCGCCCAGACGGAAGCGGGCAAACCGCTTGATCGCGACGTTTTCACCGAGCGCGGCGACTGCCTCTTTGACGACATCGCCGATGGTCTTGTCGTTGTCCTTGACGAAAAGCTGCTCCATCAGGACGACCTCGGTGTAATACTTCTCGATCTTGCCGTCAACGATCTTGTCGACGATCTTCTCGGGCTTCCCTTCGTTGAGCACCTGCTTGCGATAGATATCGCGCTCAGAGGCGATCAGTTCCTGATTCATCTCTTCGCGACGGACCGCTTGCGGATTGGTCGCGGCGATCTGCATGGCGATATCACGGGCAAACTGCTTGAATTGCGGGTTGCCGGAAACTTTGGCCGAAGCTTCCATCTCCACCAGCACACCCAACTTGTCGCCGGGGTGAATGTACGTGGTCAGGTAGCCCGGGGTCTCCATCCGGACAAACCGCTTTATCTGGGTATTCTCGCCGAGCGAGCCGATGAATCCTTTGACATAATCCGAAACGGATTTGCCGTCATGGTTCGGCATGGCCTGCGCGTTGAGATCATCAAGATCCTTCGGCGCTTTGGTCGCCACGTGATTGGCGATATCGGCGGCGAACTGTTTGAACTTATCGGTGCGAGCGACGAAATCGGTCTCGCAGTTGATCTCCACCAGGACACCGAGCTTGTCGCCGTTGCCGACGAATGAGGCGATGGTACCCTCGGAGGTGGCGCGTCCCTCTTTGGAGGCGGCTTTGGCGATCCCCTTCTCACGGAGGAGATGGACCGCTTTTTCTACATCACCCTGCGTTTCCGCCAGCGCTTTTTTGCAATCCATCATGCCGGCGCCGGTTTTCTCACGCAGTTCTTTGACTTGTTGTGCAGTTATTTCCATTGTCCTGAATCCTTACTTTTGCTCAGACGGCTTGCCGCGACGTGAATCCTCTTCGGAGACATACGTCTTAAGGGGCGTGACACGATCCGGTTCCACGCTGATATCGCCAATATTCGGCATCGAGCCGAGAGCGTCGGCGGCTGAATCAACCAGTTCGCGCAACAGGACGCGGATCGACTTGATCGCGTCGTCATTGCCCGCGATCGGGAAATCGATCGGGTCCGGATCGGCATTGGTATCGAGAATGGCGATGATCGGAATACCGAGCTTCTTGCACTCGGAGACCGCGATCTTCTCCTTCTTGGCGTCGACGATGATCACCAGGCCGGGGAGATAGTTCATCTCTTTGATACCGGAGAGGATCTCGTTCAGCTTTTCAGCCTCGTTGTCCATGCCGGAACGCTCTTTTTTGGTGAACTTCTCAAACGTACCGTCTTCGCGCATCCGCTCGATATCTTTGAGCTTCTTGATCGAGTTTTTGATGGTGTTGAAGTTGGTCAGCATACCGCCGAGCCAGCGCTCGGTGACGTAGAAGCCGTTGCACTTCGGAGCGAGCTCAAGGATAACCTCGCGCGCCTGCTTTTTGGTTCCGACAAACAGGATAGGACGTCCGGCGGAGACAACTTCGCGGACTTTCTTTTTGGCCTGTTCGAGGGCGTTGATGGTCTTCTGCAGGTCAATGATATAGATACCATTGCGGGCAGCGAAAATGAACGGCTTCATTTTGGGGTTCCAACGACGGGTCTGGTGACCAAAGTGAACACCGGCCTCGAGGAACTCGCGGAGTTTGGGTGTAAGCATGTGAATCCTCTTAAAGATTCTGGTTGTTCGTCACCCCGGCGTCATTCCTGTTCTGGCTCCCGTAGCGGTGGGACCATCCAGCAGGTCGGCCGAAGTTGTGTATTTCCCCCATCCGCTTGCGACGGACGGGGGATGAGATTTTTGTTTAACGCTTCGAGTACTGGAAGCGCTTACGGGCTTTCGGGCGTCCGTATTTCTTACGCTCGACCGAACGCGGGTCACGCGTCATCATGCCATTGGCATGGAGCGGTCGGCGAAGATCCGGGTTGAGCAGCGTCAGAGCGCGGCTGACCGCCAGACGGATGGCATCGGCCTGACCGGCCTTGCCGCCACCTTTGGCATGACAGACGATATCGACACGTCCCAGCATTTCCGTGAGCACGAGCGGACCCTGCGCCAGACTGACCAGCATATCGCGCTGGAGGTAGTCCATGACCGGGAGGTCATTGATGGTGAAGGTCCCTTTGCCCGGGACAAGCTGAACGCGAGCGACCGCTTCTTTGCGCCGACCCGTTGCACCAAACGAATGTTGTTCCATAACCTTGCTTTACTTAAGGTCCAATTTTTCCGGTTTCTGAGCCTGGTGCGGATGTTCCGGACCAGCATAGACATGCAGTTTCGTGAACTGCTTTTTCCCCAATTTGGTCTTGGGCATCATGCGCCAGACGGCATGGGAGAACGCGTCTTCGGGACGCTTCCGCATCTGCTCGGCAAACGTAGTGGCGCGAAGTCCACCCGGATAGCCGGTGTAGCGATAATAGGTAAGCTGGCCAGGTTTGTTGTGGCCGGACACCTGAATACCGCCGGCATTGACGGCGATGACATGATCTCCGGTATCAATGTGCGGGGTGAAGATCGGCTTGGTCTTGCCGCGCAAAACGGCGGCGACCTGAACAGCCGCGCGACCAAGGGTCACGCCGCCGAGATCCACCAGATACCAGCGCCGGTTGGCCGGGTCAATTTTCGGTAAGAATGTCTTCATCTTCTCTCTAACCTTAGAGTTTTCTCGGAAATCCCTAAAACAAAAGACCATAAGTATAAGGGGTGGTGGCCAAATGTCAAGCAGTCCAAGAACTTTTTTTGACTGGTATTGGTTCCGAACTGCCGGGTCGCTAAGGATAAAAGTCAGTTTATCAGGGAGTTACCGGAAGACGGCGGGGAATCGGGAAGACATATAATGTGGGGCGACCATCCTGCCCTGGGTCGGTGATGACTGTCAGCGCACGGTCATCCCCCTGCCCGAAAATGGCCAGACCCTCGGCTAAGCCGTAGACCAAAGCGATCGGAGAGACGGACTCTGCGGTGGCATCGTCTATTCCCGCATACGGCCAGACATCAACAAGTTCCCAGTGATACTTGGAGTCTTTGGTCAAGCGCAATTGAATGATCGAACGCCCGAATCGGTTGAGTACCAGGACGGTATTAGTGACTGAATCATAAGCGAGACCGGAGATGGCGACCCCTTTGAGGAGGGCCAGACGGTCGACCGGGACAATCGGGGACATCACGGAATCGACCCACCGTTCATACACTTTCAGAAAGTCGGACTGTCCAAAGATCCGGAACTGCTCTCCCCCGTTCTCGCGGCCGTACAGTCCGAAAGGGACTCGCTCCTTGCCGAATAGCAGGAGGTCAAACTTGGGAATGTAGGTCACTGCCTCGAGATTGTTGTTCTGACCCATTCCTTCAGGTCTTAAAGCGATGCTGATATCCGGCAGATACTTGAAACTGTCAAGGGTCACGGCGGGGTTTAGTACCGAGTCTTTTCGGCGAAGTCTTTCCGTTGATATCTGCAGATAGCGCGGTTGGCCGCGACGAGCGACGATCTCTATCCCTTCGAAGTCAAAATTGCGGCGAATGCCTGAAATTGTATCGGCGCGGATAACTTCTACTTTCCGCCCCTTTAGCCGAAACTGGACGATGTGCGGACGACTCTTGTCACCGGTGGTGTAGAACGTGCCGGAGCTGTCGTCGTAGGCAAGAGAAGATGTTTCCATGATGATCGGGAAGCCGATCTGCTGTTTGGCGGCGTAGCGCTTGCCATTGCTGCCGTATATGGCGGGGCCATCTTCGCCGAGGGGGTTGGTAAGCGTGAAAGCGACCGCCGCAACAAGCATCAGGGCGATGAGAATCTGGAAGAGTCTAAGCATGCTGAGGCGCATCAGGGGAAACTGTCACGGCTTCCGTAATTGCAGCTTGAATCGGGGGTCGAATCTGCCGCGCGAGCAGGCTCCGCACGAGTGCATCCGGAGACGTTTGTGGCGGGGATACTCGTGTTTGCAGGATGGACAGACGTAGATGAATTTCGGCGGTCGCTGCAGCGACGGATGGTAGGTCGCTTTGACCGTGGTTCCGACACGCTCGGCTTCGCGCTTGAACGCGGCATCGTGATAAAAATGCAGGATATGGATCATTTCGTGCTTCAGCGTGTCCACGATTTCGGCTGGAAAAAGCTGGTGATACTTGCGACCAAGCTTGATCAGCTTGTTGTGAGGCGTGTATGAGCCCGCCGACAGCATGCGCGAGGAATACTGGATGGTAACCGCGGGGAGCTTGCCATTCCAGTAGCGGAAATTGAGCTCGTCATAGATGCGGTACAGTTCCGCAACGGTGGGGAGTTCCGTAGGTGTTTTAGTGACCGGTGGTGTCTCGATCTGGATGACCCGGGCGGCATCCTGCATGATCTTAGTATAGAGGGTCGCCGGCGCTGGAGGGGTCAGCGTTTCAAGTTGAAACAGATCGTAATTGAGCGCTACGGCGCGAAGTCTGGTCTTTTTCGCTTTCATCTGGCTTACGTCACGTACTCCCTATCGTCCATTATCGGCAGGTAGGCCGCGGGAGTCCATTATTTCCTGCCTCCGGGGCGAATACCGCGGTCGGTGACATAGGCCGTGATAAGCTCAAACGGCGTGACATCGAAGGCCGGGTTGTAAACCGCAATGCCGTTCGGCGCGGTCTGCCTGCCGAAGCCGTGCGTCACTTCTTCGGGGTTGCGCTCTTCGATGACGATCGCGTCACCATTAGGAGTAGAATCATCGAAAGTCGAATAGGGGGCGGCAACATAAAACGGAATGTTGTGATGGCGGGCCAGCACCGCGACTGAATAAGTGCCAATCTTGTTGGCGGCATCGCCATTCTTGGCGATCCGATCGGCGCCGACGATGCAGAGACTGATCTTCCCCTGTTTCATCATCATCCCGGCCATATTATCCGAGATGAGAGTGACCGGGATACCGGCCTGTTGAAGCTCCCAGGTGGTCAGGCGGGCGCCCTGAAGGAGGGGACGGGTTTCGTCAGCGATGACCGATATCTTTTTCCCCTGCTGGTGCGCGGTGTAGATCGCACCGAGAGCGGTGCCGATACCGCCGGTCGCGATCGCGCCGGCATTACAGTGAGTCAGGATGGTGTCGCCATCATTGATGAGGGTGGCGCCGAATTCTCCGATCTTGCGACACAGCTCGCGATCCTCGTTGTGGATAGCTTCCGCTTCGCGCCAAAGAAGGTCGACAAGTTGCTGGTTAGAACCTGGGGCGGCCGAGGTCGCGGCGGACATCATCCGGTCGATCGCCCACATGAGATTGACCGCGGTTGGACGCGCGGCCTTTATCTCCTCAGCAAGTTTGCCCAACTCAGTGAGGCTGGTGATGGCGGCCTGCCTGGCCGCGATAGCCAGAGCGTACGCCGCCGCGATACCGATAGCCGGAGCGCCGCGCACCTCGAGCTTCTTGATGGAGACAATGATCTCACGATAGTCGGTCAGGTCTTTGTAAATGACCTCGGTCGGCAACTTGGTTTGGTCCAACAGGCGAATGCCTCCATCGAACCTCGAAACAGCTTGTATCAGCATTGCGGTAATATTCTTTCCGGTCGATCAGTCTTTGTTATACACGAATCGCTTGATCTTTTTGGTAGAGGTCTTTTCGAATTCTTCGAGCCGAACAGTGAATCCGCAGATGCGTTTGTAATCGGCGACTTGCTGGTTCACCTCGGCTACAACTTTGGCGAAAACGTCGTTGACGCGCGACATATCCGGGGCAGCCGGGTCAAGGCCAAACTCCGAGCGGAATTGTTCGAGGTCGGGGACGAGCGCGGCGCGGACCTCTTCCCCCTGCTTGGCATCTTTACGACGTCCGAAGACCAGGGCTTCGAGAACATACGGTGATTCGACCAGTCGTTCTTCGAGCTCTTCCGGGTAGATGTTCTTCCCCGCGGCGGAGATGATGACATTCTTGCGACGTCCGGTGATCCAGAGATGGCCGGATCTAAAGCACCCGAGATCGCCGGTATGGAGCCAGCCATCGGCGAGGAGTTCGGCGGTCTTTTCCGGATTATTCAGATAGCCCGGAGAAATTGAGCCACCTTTGACCAGGATCTCTCCCACGCCGTTTTCGTCGGGTTGGTCGATGCGAACTTCGAGATTCTCGAGCGGCAATCCGATCGAGCCGAATTGTATGTCGTCAGGGCGATTCACCGAAATGACCGGCGAGGCTTCGGTCATACCATACCCCTGAAGAAAAGTGATCCCTATCAGATTAAAGAAACAGGCGATGGATGGCGGTAACGGCGCTCCGCCGGAGACCAGCATACGCAAGGTGTGCAAACCTGCTTTCTCTCGCAACGGGCGGAAAAGTGAACGACCGAGTCCGCGGAAACCAAGTTTCCACCCAAGCGACGAAACGGCATAGAGAGATTTGAAGAGCAGCCGACGATGCGCGGGTGCTTCCTGAATCCGGCGCATTATGGCTGAGTGCATCTTCTCGTAAAGCAGTGGCACGCCGCACATCAGTGTGACGCCGTTAAGCGCGAAGTCCTCGAGGATCTCTTTCGACTTGAGCGAACGAGCGTAGACGATAGTCGATCCGCTCATCAGCGGAGTAAGAAAACCGCAGGTCGCCTCAAAAGTATGATGCAAAGGGAGCACAGAAAGAAAAACGTCAGTGTGATCAAACTGCAGCGCTTGCTCGACGCCTTCGAGATTAGCGAGCAGATTGCGGTGGGTCAATTGCACGACTTTCGGCGCGCCGGTTGTGCCAGAAGTGTAGATAAGGGCCGCTACTTCGTTGAAGGCGGTTTGATTGCTGTTTTCATCGTGTTGTAACGAGCGCCAGGAATAGGTCGAGCCGGCCTCGAAAGAAAAGAGCTTGAGTGAGGGAAAGAGCTCAGCTATTTGCGCCTCGTATTTTCCTGAAGTGAAGACCAACTGCAGGCAGGCATCGGAGATGATGTAGGCGATCTCCGGTGATTTGAGATTGGCATCAATCGGTACAACGGTCTTCCCCGCCGCGAGAATCGAGAGATACGCGATGGCCCATTCAGGACGATTCTCTGATAGCAATCCGACGGATTTACAAGAGGCAAACTCAGGTTGGCGGAGTCCGGTGGCGAGGTGAGATATCATGACGGACATCTGTTCGAAGGTGTAGGTCTCCCCTCGTCCACCTTCGGCTTTGAGCGCGATCTTGGAGCGATGTTGAGCCCCGGCCGCGGCGAACAGCTCCATCAGATTGTTTGCTTTTGAGGCTGCCACGCCAATTGGGAGTGCCATAGCGAGAAATATACGTGATTGCGGGGGCGACAGTAAGAGGAATCTGCTAAACCGTTCTCCCCCAAACGAAACCGGCAGGGAGTGGAACTCCCTGCCGGAACGGTATAAGAATCGAGCTTACTGACTAATTAAGGAGCGGGTACCGTAACAGAAAGCTGAAGAGTGATGCCACCACGCGGATCCGTATCCGTGATAGTCAGCGTATACGAGCCTTCGGTCGCCGGAGCGGTCCAACGGAAGCCGTAGGCCTCACCGTAGCTGTTTGTTTCCTGAGTCGCACCGGCCACGGCTCCGCCGGTGGCGCTCATAACGAGCGTATGGTCGCCCAGCGGGTTGCCCCAGCGATCCTGGATGACCACAGCATACTCAACTGATGTGCCTGGCACGACGGTCGACGGTCCAGTAAAGGAAGACGACGAACGTGATGCCGAACCGGTCAGGAGTGAACAAGGGAAACTGGCAGTAGCAAACCCAACCCGGTAGGTTACCAGATCGATCGCGCCAATTCCGTTATCGTTACCGCCGGCCATGCTGTAATCCTGGTCCAACTTGACCGACGAGACTTCCGCCACAGAAGAGGACGTATTGCATCCGTCAGTCAATCCCGCATCGCGGACTGTCAGGAAATTTGAACGGGCATACGCGGGGGTGCCGTTCGGCATCGGGTTATGGTTTATATCCCAACCCTGGACCAGAACCTCGAATTTGCTTCGACCGTCAGCCAGAATGGAAGTCTGATAGACTGGGATCTCCACAAAGCCACCAGTGCCGGTGTTGTAGAACCAGGACGTGTCGGCGACAGTGCCGCCGCTGGTTTCGCAGATAACCTTCACAATGCCATCGGCGGTATCTACATTATTACCGGAAAACCAGACTGAATACGCAATTCCATCGTGGTTTTCAGTCCGCTTCTCGTGAGACTTCATCGTCCCTTCATCGGTCGTGAAGTAGACCACGGTGGAGTCATTCACCGGGTTCAAGTAGACGTCGGAGACGACCGCGGTGATGCGGTTCTGACCGGCGACGTAATTCCAGTACGGGACGTTACAGGTATCAGCGCCGACCACGATATGCGCGGGCGGACCAGCCGAGACCATGACCTGCGTCGCGTTGGAGAGGACGGTGTCAGCCCAGGCGCGAACGCGGATGGTACCGGAGCGCGTGCCGGAGTGGATAGAGACAGTCGCCATACCCTGACCATTGGTCACGGCCTGATAGGGACCGTAGCCGGTGTTGGCCAGATGTTCCCCGCCACCAGGACCGTCGGTAATGATGAAATTAACCGCGAGTCCTTCCGGGACGCGATTGCCACCCGGATCAAAACAGAGCGCGCGAATGAGGGAGGTTTCGATACCACCCGTCTGCTTCACGGCGAGATTCATCGAATCAGAAGAAAGATAGATCGAGGCGATAGACGCGTTCGGTGAGAGCTGGAGCGGCGTTTCACCGAATCCGGTGATACCGGCGCCATCGACAGTCGCGCGAACGTACACAGTCAACGCGTCACTGCCGGAGATGTAATTGACCGTGACCTGTCCAGCGCCGCCGGTAACGTAGGCGGTCGACGGGATAAGGCCAAGGGCGTCCCAGTTGCCGTTCGCGTTGGCATCGTACACGAGGGAATCGATGCCGTTAGACCAGTAACCGTTGCCGTCGACATCGACGAACTTCTCGCCGGCGACGATCTTGACGACGGTAGAGTCCGGAGCGAACTGGCCAAGCTGATCGCGGACCGTGATGCGGACCTGCGCGGTATCAGCGCCGTTGGCCAAAAGCAGGCTCGGCGTGACGGCGATGGTGACATTACCGGTACCGGTCGCCGGGCCGCCTTCTTCAACCTGCATGCCAACGGTACGAGTCAGGCTCGAGCCGGAGACGGTCGCGGTGATAGTGAGCGCACCGGAATTGGTCGCAGTGAAGACGGTCGCGGCTATGCCAGAACCATCGGTCGTATCGGTCGCGGGCGTGAAGTAGCCGGCGGTAGACGGTGACACGCTGAAGTTCACTACCTGATCCGCAACGGCGCTTCCACCGGCGAGGATAGTGGCTTCAACCACTGACGTAGCGCCAGTGTTGACCGTGGTCGGGCTGGCACTCAATGACATTGTGCTGTTGGCGGGCGTTTCTTCTTTTTTGCTGGTCGAGCTACATCCGGCTAGCAGCATGACTGCAAGCATGACACAGACCAGAGAAAAGAACGATACGCCACGAAGTCTGTTGCTGAACATGACGTCTCCTATAGCTATGAAACCTGTTTATATTCGTAGGAATCGGTGTTACCCGTTTTCTCTATGATTATCGGCGGATTCGGCCGGGGATTTAGACACAAAAAAGCCCGAGTTCCGAAGAACTCGGGCGATCTTGCTATGTCTGGAAAACTTACGGCTTCATAGCCAGGTTTTCGTCCACGATGGTCGGGGTGACGAAGATGACCAGGTCGCGGCTCTCGGTCCGCTTGTTTTTGTAGCGGAACAGATTGCCGAGGACCGGGATATCCTTCAGGACCGGAACGCCGAGGTTGGACTCGACTTCGTCCTGGGTCGTCAAGCCGCCGATAACCGCGGTCTGACCATTGGAGACGATCACGCGGGTCTCCGCGTTGCTCGTATTGATGATGACGCCGTTCGGGTCGAAGGTATAGGTCGACCGTTCCGGGGCCAGATGCATCAGGACCTGGTTTTCCGCGGTGATGTGCGGCGTAACCGTCAGGATGGTACCGACCTCTTCAAATCGGGTGACGACGTTACCGGACTCGTCGAACTGCTTGATCGGGACTTTCTGCCCCATCTGGATCTTGGCTTCCGTGTTGTCGATCGTGGTGATCTCCGGATGGGCAATGATCTTGCCTCTGCCATCCTTCACCAGAGCGGTCACGATAGCTTCGACCGACCAGCCATGCTGCAGGGCGGTCACCGAGTATTTGCCGACGACGTCGGAAGTACGATCCGCGAGCACGCCGCCTTCCTGCTGGTAGGAGCGACCTGATTCAGTGGTATAAGTCCCTTCCGCGATCCACTGCATGCCGAGCTCCTGGAGGTTATCCGAGGAGATCTCTACTAGTTGGGCTGAGATCTTGATCTGACGGGCGGGCTTATCCAATTCCGAGATATAGCTCAAAACCTTATCGAGATTGGTCGGGACTTCCTGAACGATGATGGAGTTCGAGCGGGGGTCGCTGGTCGCTTTGCCGCGTTCGGTCATGAGCGATTTGACGGCCTTCTCGACATCATCCGAATTCGAGTTGGAGATCTTCACGATGCGGGTTTCCAGAGCGGCGATCTGACGCTGCTCCTGATTGTGTTTCTCGCGCTCGGTCACTTCCTTGCGATACTGATCCTGCGGGAGGACGCGGAAATAGCCCGCCTCTTCCTCAACAACCGCGAGATTGTAGGTGTTGCCGATGATATCCATGGCAGTGCGCCAGGTGACTTCGCGGAGTTTGATCGTGACGCTGCCGGTGACTTCCGGAGCGACGACGATGTTGATACCGCCCTCATCGGCGAGGGAGTTAAAGACGTAGCGAATGTCGGCCGCCTGGAATTCGATACTCCGCATCGGCGGCGCTGACTCTTTTGCCTCTTGTGACACTACCAGCCCAGCCAGCAGGGTCACCAGGGCCGCGGTCAGCCAGCAGACCACTGAGATTCGTTTGTTCATCAAAGCCATATCAGCACCAGCCTTTCGTTAGTCTCGATTATCAAAGGTCAACGCGACCGTTCTGCTCCATCCGTACTCAAAGATCTGGAAGTAGACCTTGTCGGCTTCAACGCGAAGGACGTAGCCCTTCTCGACCTTGTCACCGGCCTTGAGCATATAGGAGAAGTTGCGTTTATCCTGGAAAAGCGCGCGGTTGTCGCCACTCGCGTTCTCGAGAATACCGACCAGGCGCAGTCCTTCGACATTGGCCAGGCGTTTCTCAATAGGCGTGTCATACGTGCGCGTATCATCAATGAGTGTCGCGAACGGATCGCGGAAGCCCATATTTTCGTATTTGATCACCAGACGCTGCGGGAACTCCGCGACGAGCGAGGACTTCATGCGCGAGCTGGCCGTGGCGCTGCGACGGAAGCGAGCCGTCTGGCGGGCAGGCGTCGAAACGCCGGTCGCGTCATCAGCTTCCGCAAAAACCGGTTTTTCCGGCGCGGGAACCTTGGTATCCGCCGAGGCTGGTTTCTCCTGCTGAGCATCAGCCGGTTTCACGTCAGCGGGCTTGTTGGCGACTGCTTCATTAGAAGTCGACGCAACAGCCGGAGTTGCCGACTTGACCGCCGGAGTCTGCGGAGCGGACTTTTCGGCTGGTGTGACCGGAGCCGTCACCGGACCCTTGAACTGCTCAGCTTTGGCCAGTTGATCCGGCTTCGCTGAAGTTGCGGGGACCGCGGGTTTGACTTCGTGAGTTGTGCTCTTCACTTCCACTTTCGGCGTGGACTGCGCTACGACCGGCGAAGCAGGCTTCGTCTCGGGAGTAACAGAAGGCTTCACCGCCGGCGCGGCAGTCGGCTGAGGAACAGTCTGCGACGGAGTGGTCGCCGGCTTGGCCGGAGCCGACGCTACGGTCTGTGCCGGTTTCGACTCAACCTTCGGCGCTACCGTGGCTGGCTTGGTCGCCGGAGCAGTGCTGGTCGAAGGAGTCGTAGTCGTATTGTTAGCCGCTACTGTCGGAGCCGGTTTGGATTCCACTTTCGGAGCAACCGTGGTCGGCTTGTTGGCCGGAGCAGTGTTCGCCGGAGTAGCTGGTTTGTTTTCATTCGAAGCAACTACTGGAGCCGGTTTGACCGCCGGAGTAGTTGTCGCCGCGGGCTTGGAAGCCGGAGCGACCGGAGTTGTCGGTTTAGACGTCACCGGCTGCTGCTGCGCCAGAGTCGAATGAGAGGTCGGCTGTGAAGCCGGCTTGTTCTCGACTTTAGGAGCGGCCGCGACCGCAGGAGTTGAGGTCTGCGGAGCCGGGTTCGGTTTCACCGCCGGAGCCGGAGTCGTCGCGGTAGCTGGTACAACCGGAGCCGTGGTCGGCGCCGGGCCGGTAGACCAAGCCGCGAATTGCTTGGCGGAAGCATCGGTCAATCGAATGGTGATGGTCTTGCCATCAGAATCCGCCTGATAAACCGGAGCTTTGGTCAATTCAAACACCACGCGCACGACCTTCTCAGGCTTGGACGAATACTGCCCGATGCGGAGCTTGGTAACGCTGCACTGCGGCAGTGACGCCCATTCTTTGGGACCCCAGGTGTGGGAAGCGCCGACGATATCGACGATGAGTCGATCCGGCTTACCATCCTTGGGGACCTCGGTGGTGTGCGTGAACTGGAACGGCCCCTGGACATCGATACGCGCGACGGTCGCGCCATTCTCATACGCGAGGCGGATGGAACCGACCTGCGCGGCGGAGACGGATGTCGCCAGAACGAGCGCCAGCAGTATAGTTATTGGTAGACACGTTTTCATGGTCTCATCATCTCCTATAGCACCAGCTCGTTGAGCCGCTCTTCTTCCTTGACATAGTAAGTCGACAATTGGAAGGTGGCCGTCATGGTCTCCTTCTTCCGGCCGACCTCCAACCTTGTCCCTTCGTCCGTCGCCGGCTGCTGCTGGCTATTGATCGCGATATTGAGCGCCTTGATATCAACGCCAGTGATATTCGCGATGAAGGGGAAGTTGGCGACGTAGCTGAGGAAAGCGCCGAAATCATGGTAGGTCCCGGACATTTCCACCTCAAAGGTCGCTACATTATAGAACTGCTGCGGTCGCTCGGGCATCGGCTGGATCCGGACGATCTTGGTTCCGGTCAGCGAGGAAGCCGTGTGCAACTGCACCAGCATCGACGGGATCTGCTTCACTTCGGGAAGCAGCGCTTCGATCTCGTGGTAGCGTTCGATGAGATCCGCGTACTCGACCTGGAGCGCTTCGAGAGATTTGGCTTTCATCTCGACATTCTTCAGGTTGGTCGTGATCGTCTCGAACTCCTGGCTCTTCTGCGCGATCTCCTCATCCAGCTTGCTGTAGAGGCGCGTGTACCAGAAATAGCAGATCACCAGGAAGGCGAGGGCAGCCAGCACGAGCTTCTGAGTTTTTGAATCTTTCAGATCCATTTGTCTGCTCCCTTATTCCTGAGTGGCCGACGCAGGAGTCGGCACGCTGGGTTGACTAACGGCTTCTTCGAAGTCGGCTTCATTGAAGCTTTCCTCGTCTTCGGCCTGAGCGACCATGTTGCGCAGTTGATCGTCGCTCAAATAATGGATATTGCAGCTCACGACGAAGTTGTAGGCACGTTCGTTTCCGGCGAACTTGATCTCCTTGGTCGAGACGAGCTCAACTTTATCGAAGTAATCCGAGCGCATCATATTGATCATGAAGGAGGCGAGGGCGTTCAGGGTGAACGCGTGTCCTTCGACCTCAGCCGACACGAAGGACGGCAGACTGTCGACCGGCGCCTCGGTCGGCGCGGTGGATTCACCGGGCTTATTGTTCTTTTTCTGTTCAGACGCGGGTCTGCGATCGGGCGCCTTCTCGCGAAGTTCGGCGAGCCAGACGAAGTCAGGCACGTTACCGGCAACTTCCTGAAGCAGGCGGACCCAGACCGAGCGATGGCGATCGAGCTTTTCGATCGCGCCCAGGCGGTTGCTGATCTTGGTCTTCACATCGAGCAGGGCATCGACCAGCTTGATATCGCGCTGCAGCATGGCGGCGCGTTCGCCGGCCTTTTGGATCGACGCTTCGAGCGTGTCGACCTGGCGCATCTGGTAGAGGGTGACCACGGCCAGTAAGGCGACCACGGCGACCGCCCCCGCGACCACGTAGATCTCTTTCTTACCGAAAGAGAAATTGCTGGACCGCTTGAGGTAATCTTTGGGAAGTAGATTTATTTCTATCATTGTCCTCTACCTCGCTTTCCGCATCGCCAAGCCGACCGAGACCGCCAACAGAGGGGCGATCTTTTCCGGCTGGAGGTACTGGAACAGCTCCGGATCGTAATCGACGTTACGAAGCGGGTTGGCCAGTTCGAGCGGGATGTTCAGTTTCGACTGGAGGTGCTCCGCGACATACGGCACGAGCGCGCCGCCGCCGGAGAGGACGATCCAATCGATCTGGTCGACTTTCGACTGTGACTTGAAATATGAGAACGCCAGTTCAACGCCGGCGATCAGTTCATCGGTTGCGGATTCGATGGTGGCACGCAGCATATCCTGGTCGACGGAGTCACCCATCTCGCCCTTCATCGCCTTGATGGTCAGTTCGGGGCTGAGGCGGAACTCACGCTGGATCGCCTGGAAGACCTCTCGCGTACCGGCCGAAACGTCACGCGTCGCCTTGAACAGACCTTCCGCCACGTACGTGATATTGGTCACGTCGTGGCCGATGTTGAGCAAAGCAGTGACGCGAGAGGGATCGAGCTCGTAATTGTGCTCGTAGGCGTTGAGAATGGCGAACGCGTCGTCATCCACCACGACCGGACGGAGACCACAATCCTCGATGAGGCCGAGATACATTTTGAGGTACTCTTTGCGGGCGGCGACCAGCAAGACATCCATCTTGTTGACGTCGTCATCGGTCTTGATGATGTGGTAGTCGAGGGTCACGTCATCAACATCGAACGGCGCCCGCTGTTCGGTTTCGAAGAGGATAGCTTGCTCCGCTTCGGGGCCGGTCTTTTTGTCGATGGTGAACTTGTCGGTGATGACACCGTGTCCGGAGATCGATACCACAACGTCACGGATCTTCGGATCGGTTTGATCGATAAGCGACTGAATGTTGAAAATCACCGCTTCGCGATCACGAATTTCGTCGGCCACGATCGCTTCAGGAGGGAGTTCGCGGATGCCTATAGCGGACACCGAGTATCCATTCCTGGTGTGATCGAGCTTCACCAACTTGATTGAACTGGCCCCCACGTCCAATCCGACGGTGCTCTTACTCTTTCGTGAGAACATACACCACTCTTTATTTGAAGTGTCTGATTTGTCGCTTTAACGCCTTATCACTACTTTTCCGTATATCGGCGTGCCAGCCCGACAATTAACCGGCGCGCATTGTTTTTCTCGCTAACTGAAGCGGCGGCGACCGAAGCATCCGTACTGGCCGCCCGCGGGCTTTCGCTTTCTGTATCGGACATAAGGGCTTCCCCCTTAACTTTTTTTGCACAAAGGAAAAAGGACGGGAAAAGAATACCCCCGGCAAGCACTGCTCACCGGGGGTCAGCTCACGAAAGAAGTCCAGGACTTAGTAAAAGTAACAATCTGTTGCGACACGGCCAGTTGCGGCCAGGATGTTGGTGGCGTGGAAGGCGGTCATATCGTGGGTGTAAGCGAGCGAATAGAGGTTTCCGCCTCCTTCGAACCCACAGGAGCCGTTCGGCTCAAAGGCCACTATATTATTAGTGCAGTCGGTACCGAGCCAGACGATCTGCGGCGGCAGGGTATCCACGGAGATGACAGTATCGCCGCTTTCAAGCGCATAACTTTCCGGATTGACCAGATCGGCGAAGACGGTCAGAGTTCTGGTCGCGTCATCCAACTGAACAGCGACCTGCTGTTTGGTTGAGATCGCGGTGGAGCGGGCGAGTCGTAGAGTTGAGGTGACATCGCGGACGGCGGCGCGGTATTTCATGCGCTCGTATGCCTTCTGCAGACCGGGGACCGCCATGCTGGCGGCCAGTCCGATGAGCACGACTACGGCCATCATTTCAACCATCGTGAACCCGAACATCTGCCTGAATCTACATGCACTCTTCATAATCAGTATCCTTTGTTATCTGCCACCAGCCGCAATGGCGGGAAAGCTTCGGAGAGGAGTAGAGCATACCTTATGCCTTGCCGACTAAATTCTGTGAAGCACTAGGGAAACGAACCGCAGATGCTTGTTATTCAGCAACATTCACCGTTCGTTCGTTGTTAGAGTGACAGCTGGTATCAAGCCCGCGACGCGGCAGGAAGTGGGGAATTCCCCATACTTGAGGGTGCCGGGCAAATGATATTGACATACCGGCGAAATTCGTTAAATTGATTGGTAGCGAACTACTTACCACATGTGGTCCCCTCGTGACCGAAAGGATTGGTCGATGACCAGACGCTCGCGGAATGTAATTATCCTTACCTCACTCTCCGTAACCGCCATATTGCTGAGTGCGTTGTCCGCACTGGGCGCTGCCCCCGCAAATCCAGCCTTGGAAAAGTCAGCCGTAGTACTTCAGCGTTCGCCGGAGATCATCAGTTCTTCGGAACGAGCGTTCCTGGTACAGCGCGATGCCGCAAAAGCCAAGGTCTGGGTTTTCTTCACAGATAAAGGTCTCGACAGCCGAGGCGGATTTCAATCCGCGGCGGCATCGGTGAATCTGACCGATCGGACTCGTAACCGTCGCGCCAAGGTCGGCATGGAACAGCCTGTCTTTGCGGATATATCGGTCAGCGCGAATTATCTGGCATCGGTTGAGGCGACCGGCGCGAAGTTGCGCCGCGTCTCCCGCTACCTGAACGCGGTATCAGTCGAAGTGCCGCATAACCAGATCGACCAATTGGCCAATCTTCCCTTTGTGCGCAAGATCACGCCGGTTGCGCGCTACACCCGCGAGAATGTCAGCGAGGAATTGGCCCCGCCAACGAAGAGCGAGATCGGCTCCGTGCTTTCGCCGGATGCTCTCAACTATGGGAATGCCGCGACTCAGTTGGCCCAGATAACTGTGCCGCAGATGCATAATAAAGGCTATACCGGTCAGGGCGTGACCCTGGCGGTTTTCGATACGGGATATCGCAAAACACACCAGGCCTTCGCCAATCATTATGCGGCGGGACGCGTGCTGGCCGAGTGGGATTTCGTGTTCGAGGACGGCAACACCGCCAATGAGCCAGCCGACAATTCTTCGCAATGGAATCACGGGACGGGGTGCTGGGGGACAGCCGGTGGGTTCAGAGATGGTTCCATCTACGGCCCCGCTTATATGTCCAATTTTATCCTCTGTAAGACAGAGGATGTTCGCTCAGAGACCTCGGCCGAAGAGGATAACTGGGTGGCGGCGCTGGAGTGGGTTGACTCGATTGGCGCGGATGTCATAACGTCCTCGCTGAGTTATCCCGATCTGTGGACGTATGCTGACCTTGACGGAAATACGACTACTATCACGCTGGCGGCGAATACCGCGGCTGGACTGGGCATTGTGGTCTGCAACGCGATGGGGAACTCGGGGCCAGGCGTTGGGACACTCGGTCCGCCGGCCGATGCCTATGATATTCTTTCCTGCGGCGCGGTTGCCTCGACTGGCACTATCGCCAGTTTCTCTTCTCGCGGACCAACGGCCGATGGCCGGATGAAGCCTGAGGTGTGCGCCCAGGGAGTCAGCACCTACTGGGCCTCAGCGTCGGGAGACGCCGCGTATGGTTTTGCGAACGGAACGTCTCTCTCTACTCCGCTTATCGCCGGCGCGGTCTGCTTGCTTATCGAAGCTCACCCGACCTGGTCACCGACTCAGATCATCACGGCGTTGAAAGAGACCGCTTCGAAGTCGACGTCGCCGGACAATATATATGGCTGGGGGATCATTAACACCGACGCCGCCAATAGCTGGGGCGCGTCGTTCTCGTCCGACGTTCAGATCGGTGGCGCTCCGTTGCAGGTCAATTTCATCGATGAATCGACTGTCCCGGCAAGTTCGGTCATGTGGCACTTCGGCGATGGCGACAGTTCCTCCGTCGTGAACCCGACCCACATATATACCGCGCCGGGGCTGTACGATGTTTCGCTGAAACGTCAGACCACTTTCGGCGAACTGACGAATGAGCAGATCGGGTATGTGCTGGTGCATGCTGACACAGTCTGGTATGAGAAGGATTCCGTGTATGCCGGGCAGAGCGGCGTGATGTCGATCTCGCTGGCAAATACGCAGACCTTGAGTCAGTTGGTGGTGACGGTCGATCTTGACACAGGCTCGGTCGCCTTGGTTGTTGATTCGTTCGGACTGGGCGCCCGTACATCGACTTTTGAATCGCTCAACTTCCTGCAGTATGATCCGGGGGCCGGCCGGTACGCAGTGCAATTGATCGCGAATATCGGTGGGCCGGGACTCCCCCTTTCTCCCGGTTCAGGTGAAGTGTTCAAGCTTTACTACCACGTTGATCCGTATGAGCTGGGAAGCAGAGCCGGAGCAGTTGACACAGCGTTGTACAATGGCACTCGCTTTGAGCTTTTCGCGTCGACCGCTTCGTATGAGCCCACCAGAGTGACCGGAGAGATTCGAACGCGCTTTGTTCGACGGTCTGATCTGAATCTTGACAATAAAATCGATCTGACCGATTTGAGCCGTCTGATCAGCTTCATGACAACGCTCAATCCACCGCCCATTACAATTCAGGCAGGTGACTTCAATGCGGACCTGGCAATTGACCTGTCAGACCTGTCTGGGCTGATAGGACACCTGACCGCGGGTGGACCGCCTCCGATCAACCCCTAAGTCAAATCGAAATGAACGAAAAGAGGCCGGCGAATTCGCCGGCCTTTTTCATGGTCGATGTGCTTGAGATTTAGATAGTGAACTTGCCATTCCGATAGATCACCTTGCCATCGCCGGTGATCTCCGAGCTTTTGCGGAGGTCGCAAACCATATCCCAATGGAGAGAGCTTTTGTTCTTGCCGCCGCTCTCGGGGATAGAGGCGCCCACCGCCATATGACAGGTTCCGCCGATCTTTTCGTCGAACAGCGTGTTGCGCGAGAAGCGCTGTATCTCGTAGTTGGTTCCAATAGCGAACTCGCCGACATACCGCGCGCCCTTATCCATATTGAGCATGGCGGTCAGATACTCGAGATTCTTGGAAGCTTCCTCTTTCACGACCTTCCCCTTTTTCAGAGTGAGGCGGACATCGGTTACCTCACGCCCCATATAGACAGCGGGATAACTGTAATGGATATGCCCCTCAGCTGTATTCTCGATCGGTCCGGTGAATATCTCGCCATCGGGGAAGTTTTCGGTCCCGTGGCAGGAGATCCACTTGCGCCCCTTGACCCGCATTTTCAGGTCCGTGTCGTTGGAGCGTACGTGCAACTGATCGATCTGGTTGAGTATCTTGACCAAGCGTTCCTGTTCTTTTTTCACGGTCAGCCAGTGCTTGGTCGGGTCGGCGGCGTCAAGATGTCCCGCGCCGTAGACAAAATTCTCATAGTCGGCCAAAGACATTTCGGCATCCTGGGCATCGGCCATGGTCGGGAATTGCGAACCGACCCAGCGCAATGAGCCGTTCCCCATCCTGGTGAACAGCTTGTGGATGACTGGACGCATCGCCTTGCGCTGGAACGCCTGGCGCTCCGGTTTCACGCCTGAGAGATACTTGGTGTTGGTCGACCCCCAGAGGCTGATGAGGGCATCAATCTTGTCCGTTTCCAACTTGGCCAGCGGATTGATGAACGACAGTTGGTCGTTGTTTCCATGCTTAAGCATCACCTCTTCGCACTCCGGTACCCGGATCTGAACATAAGGGTAGGCGCCGACCTTGACGGCTTCTTCGTAGATCGCTTTGATCAGCGGCATGGTGACCGCTTCACCCTGGATCTTAAGCAGATCCCCCTTTTTGATCTCGTTGGAGTAATGAACCAGCAGGTGAGCCAGTTTTTGTACGCGTTGATCCATCGTATAGCTCCATATGGTCTGGTTCCGGCCATCGTACCAGCGTGGCCGGAACACACAGGTTCAAGATTCAGCCCCTCCCGTCGGCATTCACCGCGGCGAGAATAGGGAGCAACTCCGGAAGGCGTCGGATGACGTAATCCGGGGCGAGTGCTGTCACTTTGTCCTCTCCCCCGTACGGCGACAGTACGGCCGCGCATCGAATCGGCACTCCCTGCGCGGCGCGAATATCGTTTTCTGTATCACCAATGACGAGAGAAGTTTCCGGTGCACCCTTGAGTCGACGAATGGAGAGATGAATCGCCTCGGGGTGAGGTTTCACCACGGAGACCTCATTGCCCGCGACGGTGGCGTCGAAAAATCTCTCCCAGCCGAATTTGGCCACGATGGCGTCGACATGGATACGGATCTTGGTAGTGGCAATAGCCATTTGATAGCCATGCCTGTGCAGTTCGACAAGGGCCTCTTCTACGTCAGGCAGGACATTTGATGAGTCAACCACGCTGGTAGCCGCCCGAGTCTGGAAATGAGCATACAGTTCGTCGACCGACGCATCGGTCAGGTCGGCAAACATCCCCTTCAAAGGATAACCGATATACGGTTTGATAATGTCGGGTGAGATCTCGGGAAGCGACATCTGGCGGAAGGCGAAATTGACCGCGTCGACGACGCCATCAGATGAATCGATCAGGGTACCATCGAGGTCGAAAATGAGAGACCGTATCTGCATTAATGATAGCTGCCAACTCGACCCACGACCTTATCCAAACGGACCTGGTGCAGGTCATTCAACGTACCAAGGTTAAACGTTCCGACCAAAATAGAGTAATCCTCGACGACTGTCAACGGCCACTCCCCGGTCAGGGCAAATCCGGTCGGGAGTGTGACAGCGATGGGAGTCTCATCAACGGTCAACGCGCCGTCGAGGACAGCGATCCCTTCAGTCGGTAAACCAAGTACAAAGCCAACGGCGGGTTGGTCGGCGGAATCATGGAACCGAACGAGATCGAACCGCTCCGGTAATGCGTGCAAGACAGGTCGTTTGAGGAACGGTATCTCAGCCGTGTAGGCGAGGCGGTTGGCGACAGCGATCTCTCCCGCACGATAGAGCGGACTGAGATGACTTCCTTCAACTTTGAATATCGCGGGGAAGTTGCGAATCGCGAAGTTGGTCGCGGCGGAAGGTGACGCAAATTGATAGACAATTCCAATGACGAGAATGACGAGCGCGGAGTATTGAGTTGCGACGAATCTCCCGCGCTTGGTTTTGACGGTTCGCGCCAGGTCTACAAAGGTGAAGAGATAGAAAAGCACGGGAAGTCCCAGTAAGAACCAAATTGCCAGTTTTGGCAGGGGAATCAGGTATTGAACGACAAAAAGCGCGGCGGCCAGCAACATGGTGAGGAAGACAAAGATGCCGAAGAGGGTTTCGCGCCAGAGAAAATGACCCGCGCCCGGCAACAAGAGATTAAGCAGGAGGGCAAAGGGAAGCGTCGTTCTATAGGCAGCTTTCAACGGTGAAGTCCCCTGTTGAGCGTTTGGACAATTTTGGCTGTGCGACTCTTGCGCAACGGCCCCTAAGCCGATACAGAAACTATTGTTACCGTCTGTTCGGCTAATATACGGACGACAGCAACCCGTGGAAAGTTACAACGTATCTTGGAAGTACGAAGTAACCGATAGGGAGTCATACAGTTATCAAATTCGCCGGGAATCGCTCCGCGATCACGAAACCGAATGGACCCTATAAGAGTAAAATCTACAACGAGATAGACTTCAGTTACTCCTCGTTCGTGAACTTGACATAATCGCCGATGCCTGTACATTGGTGCCATAACCAGTCTGTGGAGGTTTCATGTTACGCTATACCAGCCAACTTTTGGGCGTGACGGTCTTTGCATTAGTCTTGATCTGGCTTGCCGGACCTGGCGATGCCGGACAGTTGACGCAGGCATCCGAACCGGTCCTTTGGGCGGACACGGTGCAGATCAATTTGAATGAATTGAATCTCGCGCCGGATTCTGCTACGCAAAATCGCGACAGCTTCATGAAGAATGTCAGAAAGCTGACGCAGACCGCATTTAATATCCGCAACCAGTATATGGAAGAGGTCGATGTCGACAAGATCATACGGGCTGGTATCGTCGGCATGCTGACCGATCTCGACCGATTCTCCGTGTTGATGGAAAAATCCTCCTATGACGCGTTAATGGAATCGACCCACGGCAAATACGAAGGGCTGGGGATGATGATCGATCAGCGGGAAGACCGCGTGGTCATCATTTCGCCGATCGAAGGAACGCCCGCGTATCGTCGCGGCCTCCGTGCCGGTGATATCATCTGGTCGATCGATGGACATGACACGCATGAGATGAAAACCTCGGACGCGTCGAAGCTGATGCGCGGGAAAGCTGGTACGAGCGTAAAGCTGACGATCAAGCGTCCGGGTCTCGCCGACTTGATGGATTTTGACGTTGAGCGCGCGACGATCGAATTGAAATCAGTGAACTACGCCGGCGTGGTGCCGGAATCGAATATCGGTTATGTCCGTCTTTCCCGTTTCGCGGAAGAGACCAGCCACGAGTTGCGCGAGGCTATCACCAATCTGAATAATCAGAATGTATCGGGGCTTATTCTCGACCTTCGCTCCAACGGCGGCGGTTTGCTCGACCAGGCGAAAGAGACTGCCGAGCTGTTCATTAAAGAAGGCGCCGAGATCGTGTATACGCGCGGCCGCTATGCCGACAGTGAACGGCACTACAAATCAGAACGTCCCCCGCTCTTCCCTGACAAGCCGTTCATCATTCTGGTGGACGAAGGGACCGCTTCGGCTTCAGAGATCGTGGCCGGCGCGGTGCAGGACTGGGATCGTGGGCTGATCATCGGCAACACAACGTATGGCAAGGGACTCGTTCAGCAGATATTCCCGATCTCCAACGATGGCTCCATGGCGCTTAAGCTGACAACGGCGAAGTATTATGTGCCATCAGGGCGCTGCATACAGAAGCCGGATCGCCAGGAAAAGGACAATCCGCATGCCGGACTTGACCTGACCGAATCGGAAGCAGTCGATAGCGCGGCCGCCGACACCATGAGCGTGGTCGAACGCGAGATCTTCTATACCAACGGTGGACGCATCGTGTACGGTGGCGGTGGTATCGTCCCGGATATCGAAGTGGACCGGGAGACCTGGGAGCCGATCGAGATCAATCTCGAGCGGAAATCGATGTTCTTTGATTTCGCGGTCGAGTACGTGACGAAAAATCCGG
The DNA here is from genome assembly GCA_964397415.1 of uncultured Ignavibacteriales bacterium. GTDB lineage: Bacteria > Zixibacteria > MSB-5A5 > GN15 > FEB-12 > FEB-12. Next base: position 24,632 of record CAYNIJ010000021.1, read on the forward strand.
ATATCAAGGCCGACTTCACGGTGACGGACCAGTTGGTTGAGGATTTCCGGAAATTCATCGCCGATAAAAAGTTCGCTTACAAGTCATCCATGCAAGTGGCGCTCGAGGATCTGAAAAAGACCGCCGAGGCCGGCAAGAATGACTCGATGTACAGTGCGGCTATCGCCAATCTCGAGAACCTGGTCGAGAAGGAGAAGCAGCACGATTTCGACAAATCGAAAGACTACATCCGGCGCGCGATCAAGCGCGAAGTGGTCTCCTCAATCGCCGGTGAGCGCGGAGTGTACGAGAATATCGTGCTCCGGACCGATAAGACCGTCCAGAAGGCGATCGAGATCCTGACCGCGCCGAAAGAGTATTCCCGCCTGATCACCGAGGGCCAGACGAAACGGGCCAGCAAGAGCTGATCAGGCTCCCACAGCACTGGTAGCAGAAGGCGTCCGAGCGATTCGGGCGCCTTTCTGTTTCCGGTACTCTCCGTCCGCGAGGAATCGGGGGGCGTTTTTTTGTTTGGCGGAACTGACTGTCCCACGGTATATTGTGGACCAGTTTTGTCTATCGAATCCGTCACGGACCCAAACCCGAAACATGAGGCACCAATGAATTCAGGAGCGCTTGGCGCCGGCGCCAAACTGGGACCCTACGAGATCATCTCACCGCTTGGAGCAGGAGGAATGGGCGAGGTATATCTCGCGAAAGACACGCGTCTCGACCGGACCGTGGCCATCAAAGTCCTCCCCCCTCATGTCGCGGGGAATCCCGAATTAAAGACGCGCTTTGAGCGCGAAGCCAAGGCGATATCCAGCCTCAATCATCCCAACATCTGCTCATTGTATGATATCGGGAATCAGGGCGGGATCGACTATCTGGTAATGGAGCATCTTCAGGGAGAGACGCTGGCCGCTCGTCTTGAGCGGGGGCCGTTGCCAATTTCCGAGGCCATGACCTACGCGATACAGATCGCTGACGCGCTGGATAAAGCGCATCGTCAGGGACTGGTGCATCGCGATTTGAAGACGCTCAATATCATGCTGACCAAGAACGGTGCGAAACTGTTGGATTTTGGTTTGGCGAAACTCCAGATAAGCGGTGTGGTCAATGGTATGACCGGCGCGACACATAGTACGCCGCTGACCGGCCAGGGGACGATCGTAGGTACGCTGCAGTACATGGCCCCGGAGCAACTTGAGGGGAAAGAAGCGGACTCGCGGTCCGACATCTTCTCTTTCGGTGTCGTACTGTATGAGATGGTGACCGGCAAAAAGCCATTTGCCGGACCGAGCCAGGCGAGCCTGATAGCTTCCATCATGAAGGAAGAACCTCGTTCGGTGACCGAATATCAGCCCGATATCTCCCCCGCATTGGTGCGAGTCATCAAGCAGTGCTTATCCAAAGACGCCGACGAGCGGTGGCAGAACGCGCGCGACTTGTTGCACCAATTGAAATGGATCAATGAAGGCGGCTCATTGGCAGGCATTCCGGCGCCGGTAGCGGCGCGGCGGAAGGCGAATATGCAGATCGCCTGGGTAATGGCCGCGTTGTTTGGTGTCGCGGCAGTAGTGCTGTCGGTTCTTCACTTCGGCCAAACAATGGAGCCTCCCCGTTTAGCGCGATTCAATATCGAAGCCGACCCGGGGATTCGGAGTATGAACTGGCCGGTTCTTTCACCGGACGGTAGCATGCTGGCGTTTCAGGCGGTGGATACGAGTGGACGAACCAAGATCTGGGTTCGCCAAATGGATGCGCTCAAAGCTGAACCGTTGGCCGGAACCGATGGGGCGCGCCGTCCCTTCTGGTCACCAGACAGTAAGCAATTAGCTTTCATGCAGAATGGTCAATTGATGAAGATAGCGGCACGCGGTGGCCCGGTCCAGCTTATCGCCAAGATGCCCGGCAACGCGGCTGATGGCACTTGGGGGAATAAGGATGTCATTCTCATGGACGGCTCGCAGTCCGATCCGATCTTCAGAGTGAATTCGACAGGTGGCGTGGTCTCGGACGCCGTACCCGCGGAGAAAGATACGAATTGGGCTGGTGTGGCCTGGCCGGAGTTTCTCCCGGACGGTGAACACTTTCTCTACCTGAAACTGTCGGTTGGTGCAGCGGACGGAGCCCAAGAGGGGCACACGGTGATGCTTGGTTCTTTGTCCGGTGATGCTCCGGAGTCTTTGTTCATCGCCAGTGGCAGGGCGATGTTTGACCCGTCTGGATATATCCTTGCGGTTGACGGGCAAATATTGTCCGCGAGAAAGTTCGATTCCAAGGATCCGAAGAACGTCGGCGAACCAATGCCAATCGCGGAAGTGATGCCGGCGGGTGCGACTGGTAAAGCGGATTACTGTGTGAGCGCGAGCGGATCCCTTGTGTATTCCCCCTCCGCGCGCACGAGCGGGACCGAATTGGTCTGGCTGGATCGTAGTGGACGCCTGATCGATACGATCGCCACGGGAAAGCAATTTCGAGATATCAGCCTGTCTCCCGATGGGACTAGGCTTGTCTATGCGGCGAACGATCCCGTTACAGGCACCGACGATATCTGGACGATAGACCTAAATAGACGAGTTAGCATGCGTGCGACCTTCTCCAAGGAAATGGATGTTTGGCCGATCTGGTCGCCGGACGGAAATTCGATCATCTATACGAGTCAGGCGGGCAAGTGGAGCCTGTATAGAAAAAAGATGAGTGTTGACGGCGACGGGGAACCGTTCATCAAGTTCGACGAAACCGGTGTTGGCGGACTTTCTGCTGGCAATTGGTCCTCGCGCGACGGCGCTCTTTCGCTCATCCGACAGCAAAAAGCAGGCGAGCACACTGATATCGGGTTCTGCTACCCGGGCACACCACCGCGATTCGAATGGATCGCCACTACCCCGTATTGGGAATTGAATCCGATGTTCTCACCGGACGGAAGATTTCTGGCGTACACCAGTGACGAGTCGGGGACCAGACAGTTGTACGTTCGGCAATTGGATGGAAATGGTGATAAGTGGCAACTGACGACCGAGACGGCCACAATGCCGGTCTGGCGCAAGGACGGTAAGGAATTGTTCTACCGTAATCGGAACAACGAGATCAAAGCGATCTCGGTGACACTTGGATCAACCCTTCAGGTCGGTGCGACGACAACCTTGTTTGAGACCCTGATTGAAATGAGCGCTAATCCAGACAAGAGGTTTGATGTGTCGGCGGATGGGGAGCGGTTTGTGGTGAATCGAATCGCGACAGCGGGTGAACGGCCGAGTTTCGTGCTGGTGCAGAATTGGACCGCGGCCCTCACTGCCAAGTGACCCGGTTCGATGGAAAGAATAAAGGCGTCCTCCGCGAGGACGCCTTTTTTATAATCAGATCTGGCTACCGTTGCGCCTACAGCCCTTTGAGCACGCTGTCTTTGCGTAAACTATCCCGGATAAAAGAATCGATGGCGGCATCCTGACTGTCTACACCGGTCGGTTTACCGGGACCGATCTGCTTCAGCAGCCACTTTTCGCCGACATGCTCATACGTGAGGACGACATCAGTCAGTACGGAGCCATCCTGTCCGACTATCTGGCCATCGACACGCGCCCGCGAATCAGTGTAAAAGATCTCAACGCGGCCGAACCGCTCGAACTGGAATTCCGGTTTGTCGCCATAGGCGAATTGCACCACGGAGTCCGCGCCGGAGTTGACGGCGTATTCGGTGGTCAACAAGGAGTCAAGCGCGACACGGCTGCGAGTCTTGATAGCCTCCTGCAACAGAAAGACGCGCTTTTTGAGAACCGGAATGTAATCCCGATTGGGGGTCTTGTCTTTGCAGCCGGCAATGATCGTAAGAGCCAACGTGGCGATCAGCATCCATGCGAACTTGGTCATAGTTTGATCACCTCCAAGCGATAGTGGCCGTTGCCGTACCGTGTGATAACCTTTTTGTCCAGCAGTATCTCATTCGTGCGGGTGCTGACGAGATTCCAGAACCACCACCGCACGCCGGCGACGAACGCCCCCGGCTCGTACTTTTCGACAACCGTGCGCAGGTCGGCATAGGAGGCTTGGAGCAACTTGTCGGTATCGCGCCCCAGAGCCTTAAGCGCCGGATGGATCAGGGTCGTGTCAAAGGCGAAGAACTCAGGTCCACCGGTCGGCGTATAGGTCCACTCTGACGGCTGCAGGCGGTCGAGATACGGATACTGCTCGGGACATCGGATGATCGGGATCGTGTCCGCGAACTGAATCACCGGATTGCCGTACTGCACCGAGAAACTGGCATGCTGGTGGCCATTAAAGTGCTCACCACCGACCACCGCATACATCCAGGCAGAGATAAGCGTATTGCACGGATCTGTCTCCTGGTAGAAGTCGATCACTCCACTCCCCGAGATAAATCCGCGACCGAGCGAATACCAGAGGAGCAGCGCGTTGACCACCGGGTACGGTTTGTATAAAACTGTACCGCCATGCAGGACATTGTTGCTGTCCTTGGTTAGCGATCCGGCGGCGATCAGACTATCGCGCACTTTAACAAATCCGCCCATGTTTTTCTCGATCTGAGCGGCCAATTGCTCGGCCAGCTTGTCAGCGATAGGTTTGATTTCTTCGGCTTCGGGCAACGTGATGAACGGAAACGCCGGTCGAAGCGAGCTGTCGGCCCTGGCTACGGCGAGGAACTGATAGTATTTCCATTTCCAGGCCAATTGGCTGAGATACGCGGAGTCGATCTTGGTCAGGCTCGCGATCTCGGGTAAACGTTTCCCTTCGCGCATCATCAGGAATGCCAGCCGGTCTACCTCGGAATCAAACAGCGGGCTGTTATCCGTGAACGGAGGCATAGTGATCCGTTCCTGCATGTAGCCGAAGAGTTCATCGGGCACCGTGAAAAGTAGTCGAGAATGCTGTTCGGTGATCTTTTGGTCGGGGAAGTATGGGTCAAGGGTGTCAACCACATCGTACAGCTCGATCGTGATCTTGGCTTCGCCGAAATTCGGCGGGATCTCGAGTTTGATCGGCATAGCTACCGTGACCGACGGTTCGAGTAAGAAATTGGTGCGATACACCCGTTTCGGATTGAGGTATCTCCCAGCAAAGGCGATGCGGACGCTGGCCGAGATGAACTTGGGATAGTCGGCCATGCTGCTGATCTCGGCATAGATGGTCTGCGGTCCCCAGACGATTTTGACCGGGTCGATCTTACCGACCTGAACCTCGGGTTGGGCCATCACCGCGCCGGTGATCATTACCAGCGACATCAGGAACAGAAACAACACGCGCATGAGAGAGCGCCCTCCAATTCAGTTAGTCCGTCGCGCGGCCAATTGACCGCAGGCGGCATCAATATCTCTTCCACGGCTCTTGCGAACCGTCACCGCCGGAGTCCGCGGGTGCAACATCCGGCCAAACCAATCGACCTTGTCGTCCGTCGGGCGTTTGAAAGGAAGCCCGGGGACCTCGTTATAAGCCAGCACGTTTATCTTGCAGGGAATACCGCGCACCAGATTCCCCAGCGCCTTGACATCATCGAGCGTATCATTGAAGCCGTCAAAAAGGATGTACTCAAAGGTGACGCGCTGTCCGGTTGTCTCGGCGTAGAAGCGGATCGCGTCCATCAGTTTGTCGAGGCCGAATGTTTCGGCGATCGGCATGATCTTGCGACGCTTCTCCTGCGTGGCGGCGTGAAGCGAAAGCGCCAATCGGGCCTTGCTTCCGGATTCAGCCAGTTTGCGGATCTTGGGCGTCACTCCTGAGGTCGAGATGGTTATTTTGCGCGCGGATATCTTCAGCCCGATAGGATTGGTCATGATATCGATCGCTTGCATCACTGTCTCGTAGTTGTGCATCGGTTCCCCCATCCCCATGAAGACGACGTTGGTAAACGCGTCGTCGCCATGCAGGTCCCGCACGTAAAGCAATTGACCGATGATCTCCCCGACTGTCAGGTTGCGCAACAGGCCAAGAGTCCCGGTCGCGCAAAACCGACAGGCCAGCGGACATCCGGATTGCGACGAGATACAAAGAGTGCGGCGGTCATCATCCGGAATGAGTACTGTCTCGACCGGTCGGCCGTCGTGGAGTTTGAAGAGATATTTCTCGGTCCCGTCCTTGGATTTGGCGGAATACTCAAGTTGCAGCGGAGAGAACTCGAACCGCTCTTCCAGCATCGACCGGAGTGGTTTGCTGAAATCGGTCATCATGGCGAAGTCATACTGTCTGTCCAGATAGAGCCACTTGTGGAGCTGCCGTCCACGAAAGGGCTTCTCCCCCAACTGCTGCATTGCCTGTTCCAGTTGAGGCAGGGTATATCCGAGTAGGTTGGTTCTGGCCATAGACATTTAATGTACGGAATTATACGATTTTGACAAGCATTCGGACGAAACTTGGTCGCCGGGCGGCGCAAGTCGAACCAGAGAAGTGCCTTGACTTCTATGAGGATACGGGGTATCCTACTGTTAGAATACGGGGTGTGGCGCAGCCTGGTAGCGCACTTGCTTTGGGAGCAAGGTGTCGGAGGTTCAAATCCTCTCACCCCGATATGACAGGAAAAGTCCGGCATCTATTGACCAGGATGACGATTCTAACTGGGGAACTATCCCTGTACGAAACCGGCCTTCCTGCTCGCTCACAACTCGCCATTAACAGCCTACGCTCGTCATAGTCGCGGACAACGCTGAGGGTAAGGACTATGTATCAGTCGCTATCGCTGAAGCCCGACAAACTCGCCTCAATTTCCTTCCGCCACCCCTGGATCTTCTCTGGAGCCCTGACCCGCCGTCCTGAAGAAATTCCGCATGGCTCGATCGTTTATGTCACCGATCCGTTGGGAACGATTCTCGGGACCGGCACCTACTCCGCCCACGGCACGATCGCGGTTCGCGTTTTCGAGTTCGGTCGCGCGGAATTGCATGTCGATTGGTTCGTACACAAATTCAAACAGGCGGAGATGAGACGATTCCTCTGGGGGTTCGGCGATGCTTCCCCGACCACTGGATTTCGCCTGATATTCGGAGAATCGGATTCACTACCAGGGATAGTTGTGGATCGGTACGGAAGTGTTCTGGTCATCCAGCTCTCCACCGCCGGATCAGAGCAACTTCGACCGGTGATACTCGAGGCGCTCATACGGGCATTCCAGCCGCGAGCGATCGTCGAGCGAAGTGATATTGTGTCGCGTCGCGACGAGCAACTGACTGAAGTGAGCACGCTGCTTTATGGCGAAAATCCGGGGCAAGTTGAGTTCATCGAGAACGACCTCAAGTATCTGGCCAATCCGATGGAAGGTCAGAAGACCGGGTTTTATCTGGATCAGAAGGATCTGCGGCTCCAGATCCGACGTCTAGCGCGTGGCCGCACTGTGCTCAATCTGTTCAGCTACACCGGTTCAGCTGGAGTAGCGGCGATGGCTGGGGGTGCGCTCAGAGTACATCAACTGGATGCATCCGAACCTGCGCTTCAGATGTGCGGCAAGCAACTTGCCCTCAATGGGCTGTGCGCGGACAAGTCCACTACCGAGTGTTGTGATATTTTCAAATGGCTGGGAGCCAATCCACTGGATCGATACAACATGGTGCTGATCGATCCGCCGGCGTTGATCAAGTCTCAACGCGACGCTGAGGCCGGGCGGAAAGCATATCATTTCATCAATCGAGCCGCGATGCGGCTGGTATCGCCGGGAGGGCTTTTCGTCAGTTCAAGTTGTTCGGCCTTTTTCACCGAGGATGACTTCTGCCATACCCTGCGGCGGGCGTCGGTTCAAAACAATGTACACCTTCACTTGCTGCAAATCGTAAGGCAGTCGGTGGACCATCCGGTTTCCATCTATTTCCCGGAGTCAGCGTATCTAAAGACCTTTATTTGCCAGGTCGGCTAGACTATGGCCCTCAAATCTGAATAGATCTCGAAGAATCGCGGGCGATTATCATCTAATCGCCCGTTTCGCCCCGTCGCGTGCCTCTACCTTCTTACTTGTTGCATGACAAACGATTTCACTGGGAATCTCTCCGAACGTACGTCCTATAATAGACTATTTGGGATAGTTTTAGTGGTATATATCTGTACAATTTCCCACTAAAAGATTATTTTTGTCGGGAGTAGCGTTGACACCGGCTAAGAATCATGGTATAATATGTCGACAATGGCACTATGACAGCCGTGATTGTGAATTTTTTCACAGTTCTGAGGAGAATGGGCAGATGAATTTGCAGCGACGAGACTTCTTCAAGATAGCTGCGGCCGGGTCGGCAGCCCTAATAGCGGGAAAGGCGTCCGCCAGCGACCAAACCGAAGCACCGGATTTCAATTCGATGCAGGGAGTGCTGGTAGATACCGTTGTTTGTATCGGATGCCGGAAATGCGAGTGGGCCTGCAACGACGAGAACAAGCTTCCGACGCAGGAGCTGAAGGCATTCGAGGACAAGTCGGTTTTTGCCAAGCACCGTCGTCCGGACAAAGGCGCGTACACGGTGGTGAACGCCTTCAAGAACCCGAACGAGCCGGAAAAGCAATACACGATGAAAGTGCAGTGTATGCACTGCAACCATCCCGCCTGTGCCTCGGCCTGTATTGTGGGTGCTTTGCAGAAGGATCCCAAAGGCCCGGTGTCGTACGATGCCTGGAAGTGTATCGGCTGTCGGTACTGCATGGTGGCCTGTCCGTTCCAGGTCCCGGCGTATGAGTACAACAACGCGCTTGACCCGCAGGTCAGGAAATGCACGTTCTGCCACGAGCGAACAGTTCTGCAGGGGAAAAAGCCGGCGTGTGTCGCGATCTGCCCGAACGAAGCGCTGACTTTCGGCACACGCGGTGAGCTTCTGGAAGTTGCGTATCAGCGGATCCGCAATAATCCGGAGCGATATGAGCAACATGTGTACGGCGAACAGGAAGCCGGCGGGACCGCCTGGCTATATCTCGCCACTTGTGAATTCAGTAAGACGGAGCTTCCCGAGCTCCCGCATGAGGAGATCCCGAAGAGAACTGAAACCATCCAGCATGGCATCTTCAAGTCCTTCCTCCCCCCTCTTGCCCTCTATGGCCTGCTGGGGTTGATCATGTATACGAAACGTCATGGCGACAACGAAGAGGAGGACGGTCATGAAAGCGCATGAAGTGCACGAAGTCCCAACGCCCATGATGGTCAAGTACTGGACACGCGGCACGTTGATCGTTGGCGCGGTCGCGATCATTGGCATGTTAGGTTATCTCTACCGAATGTTTTTCGGGCTACAGGCCGCCACTAATCTTGATGATCAGTGGCCCTGGGGGATCTGGATCGCCATCGATGTCGCGTCGGGCGTGGCCCTGGCGGCCGGTGGATTCACGACCGCCGCGCTGGCGGAGATATTCCACAAAGAAAAGTATCACGTGATCCTTCGCCCGGCATTGCTGACGGCGATGTTGGGCTACACGTTTGTGGTGATCGGCCTTCTGGCGGACCTTGGACGCTACTACAATGTATGGCACCCGATGCTCCCGTCAATGTGGCAGGGAAACTCGGTGCTGTTCGAAGTTGGTATGTGCGTGATGGTCTACCTGACGGTGCTCTACATTGAGTTCCTCCCGATAGTATGCGAACGATTCAAAGGCCGGGTCGCCTGGCCCGGGCCACTCAAAATATTCAACAAGATGACGGAAGCAGTGCTTTCGTTATCTGAGCGACTACTCAGCCGGTTCGTCTTTGTTTTTATCATCATGGGCGTCGTACTCTCCTGTCTGCACCAGTCATCGCTGGGGACGCTGATGGTGATCGCGCCGACCAAGATGCACCCGCTCTGGTACACCAGCATTTCGCCGTTGTTGTTCCTGATGTCCGCGATAGCGGTCGGATTCCCGATGGTGATTTTCGAGTCGATCATCGCCTCTCGCTCATTCAAGCTTCCGCCGGAGACGAAGGTACTCTCGTCGCTGGCGAACTATACGCCGATCCTCCTCGGCGCGTATTGCATTGCCAAGATCGTCGACCTGACGCTGCGCAACGCGTGGGGGTACGTTTTTGAGGGGTCGCTGCAGTCGTTCATGTGGATGATCGAGATGGGTGGCGGCGTGATTCTCCCGATAGTGCTGTTGTCGATCGACAAGGTACGCAAATCGGTTAAGGGATTGTTCATATCGGCAACGCTGGTCATTATCCTCGGCGTGCTGCTCAACCGCATAAACGTCTTTTTGGTCGCGTATACGCCGCTGTATTCAGTTGAAACCTATTTCCCGTCGCTTGTTGAATTGTCGGTGACGATCGGATTGGTGGCGCTGCTGGTGCTGGTCTATCGGTTCTTTGTCATCACTTTCCCCGTGATCGCGAAACATCCGGTCGACTCGCCGAAGATGCCTGCCGGAGCGCAGATGACGCCCGCCGGCGCAAAGAGGAACAAGTAGCATGCAAGTGAAAAGCATTATGTATAGATCGTTGTTGGCGATCGTGCTGGTCTGCGCTGTCGTTTCGGTCCAGGCGGCGCCGACGGCGGTGACGCATCCGCAGGAACTGGACTGTCTGAAATGCCATACCTGCAAAAACCCAACACCCGAGAATATGTGTCTCAAGCCGTGCCCATCGCTTCAGATAGCCCATACTACCAAGAAGGCAAAGCACGAGCTTTCGGAGGCGCCGGATACAATGGTGCTGGATGAGATCGCCGACCTCTATCAGCCGGTCGATTTCAACCACAAGCTCCACGCCGGCATGGCGCAAATGGGGAACAATTGCGGGACCTGTCACCACTACAGCCCCGAAGGTAAGATCCCGCCATGCAAGGAGTGCCATAAACCGAGCGGCGAAGAGACGAATCTTCGTCAACCGGGACTCAAGGGCGCATACCATCGTCAATGCCTGGGCTGCCATCGTGAATGGAGCCATGACACCAAGTGTGTGGTTTGCCACCTACCCACCGAAGGAAAGAAGCTAGCTTCGCCCTCGGACAAGACCGATATCATGGGTGCATCGCACCCCAAGATCGAGGCTCCGACCACGCGTGTCTATACGACTCCCTATAAGCAGGGCCCGATCGTGACGTTTCATCATGAAGAGCATGTCGAGTTGTTTGGACTGCGCTGTGTGGATTGTCACCAGAAAGAAGGCTGCAGCTACTGCCATGATCTCGCCAAGACACAAGCGTCGCGCAAAAGCATGAAAGAAGTACATGCGGTCTGCTCTGAGAGCTGCCACGCGACCGACAACTGCGCGAAGTGCCATGGCCTGAAAGAAAAGCCGGCCTTTGTCCACGCGCAGACCGGCTGGCCGCTTAATCGATTCCACGCGAAGCTGGGATGCCGGTCATGCCATCCGACAGGAAAGAAGATCGCCAAACTGAACAACGAGTGTACGGCCTGTCATCAGAGCTGGAAACCGGGCGCGTTCAGACATGCGACTGTCGGATTGACGCTGGACGATGTTCACGTCGAGCTGGATTGCGAAAGCTGCCATATCGACCGAAAGTTCGGACAGACGCCAACCTGCGATAGTTGTCACGACGACAAACGCGATTTCAAGAAAGTGCCGCCTGGGCAGTATTCGTCCAGGTAACTCCTCCTCCCTCTGTGATCGAGCCGGCCGTATCCGGGCAGACGGTCGGCTCGTTTTTTTTCCGAATCAGCGTTGGAAACCGTGAGAAGCAGTTGGAGCTATCTGCTCTGATGTTGCAGGTAGTCGATAACGTAGCGTCGGATGCCCGCTTCCACTGACATGAATGGCGCATTGTAGCCCACCGAGCGGAGTTTGCCGAGGTCCGCCTCGGTGTGGTACTGATACTTTTCACGGATCGATTCGGGCATATCGATGAACTCTATCCGAGGCTCTTTGCCGGCGGCGGCAAAAAGTGATTTGGCCAGATCAAGCCAGCTCCGCGCTTGACCGGTACCGCAGTTGAAGAGGCCGTTGATCTCAGGATGGTCATAAAAGAAGAGCGTTACGGCGACAGCATCTTCAACATAGATGAAGTCCCGCACCTGTTCGCCGTCGCGATAGTCGGGCCGATGCGACTTGAAGAGTTTGACGACCCCTTTGGTCATCACCTGCGGATAGGCTTTGTTGACGACCGATCGCATATCCCCTTTATGATCTTCGCCAGGGCCATAAACATTGAAGTACTTCAATCCCACTATCTTGTTCAACAGACCATTCTTCATCGCCCAGAGGTCGAACTGCTGTTTGGAGCGACCGTAGGCGTTGAGCGGCCGCAAAGATGGCGTCAGACTGTCATCATCGCTGTAGCCGAGTGAACCATCGCCATAGGTCGCAGCACTGGAGGCATAGACAAATCGAGCGCCTGTTCGCAGCGACCATTCACCGAGGTCGACCGTATACTGGAAATTGTTGTCGGTCAGGTAGTCTTCGTTGGTTTCAAGGGTGGAACTGCAGGCGCCGAGATGGAAGACGCCGTCAACAGGCTCAATTTCGCCAGCCTTGAGTTTGGCACGGAAATCGGTTTTGTCGAAAAAGACGCGATGTTTGACGCGATCAAGGTTGAGCAGTTTGTCCGGATGGTTGAGATGGTCGACTACGACGATGTCATTCTCGCCGCGCTGATTAAGCGCTTTGACCAGATTACAGCCGATAAACCCGGCACCGCCGGTGACAATGAATCGTTTAGACACCTATCATACTCCGATACGGTTGAAGGCCAAGCCGGACATCGGATATCGATGTCGGGACAGTAAGAGATAGCGAGGAAAGGGGTTGAAGTCAATCCCTGGTTGAGGCGGTGGTAAGGGCTGAGTTACCGCTTGCGAGGGAGAAAGAATTTCTGTAGTATTTTGGCAGTCGTATGCCCCCGTAGCTCATGTGGATAGAGCATCTGCCTTCTAAGCAGAGGGTAACAGGTTCGAGTCCTGTCGGGGGTATTTTAATGAAAGCCCCACAACGACTTCCAGCGACAGCTTAACCTGAACCGCAAGGCCAAAATGAACAAAAAGGGCCTCTGACACACAGGAGTTGCCATGGAAGACCATCCCAAGAGACTTTACAAAACTGCCGATGAATTCAAGGAGGTTAAGAA
>CAYNIJ010000022.1:0-26065 GCA_964397415.1 uncultured Ignavibacteriales bacterium
CCCCAACTGCCTTCGTTCATCTCTTTTTGGTATCCAATCGCGGCGCTCCGCCGGACGATATACTCTTTGTCGAGAATGCCAGAGATCAGCAGTCGCACCAGCGCGGAATCCTTGCCGAACTCAGCAAAGAGGGTCGGCAGGCCGTCGATGATCGTGCGACGGACATCAGCATCTACTTCCGGTCCACGCGCCATTATCTCTGAGAGCGTCTTCAGATACCGATCCAGCTTGTGCCCGATTATCGCGTCGATCCCCTGCACCAGCAGGACAACATCCTGATCATTGAGAGCCTGCCCGATATAGTAATCAAGATTGGCCGAATCAAGTTTGGTCAGGACATCAAATGCCGCCGACCGGACCAGCGGGTCTTCATCGGCGAACATCTGTGCCACTCGGGGGAGCACCGCGTCACGTTCCATCATCCCGTACGCCTCAACACAGGCAGCACGAACATAGGGCGATGGCTTCATTGTCCTAACCGAGTCTATCAAATTAACCGCACGGTCCGATTGGACAGTGGCGAGATATTTCATCCCGGAGGCCAGAACATTGTCGGTCGGGGAGAGGGTGGTCAGACTGGTGACAGCATCTATTGCCTGTTCAGCTTTAAGCTGACGCAGCGCGTCGATCATGGCGACCGTTAGTTTGTCGCCGGAGATTTGCGGAAGTTTCCGCCAAAGGTAGTTCGAGGCTTCATACGACCCGTGCTTGGCCAGCGCGGCGATCGCTTCGGCTTCAACTCCCTGGTCGACATCGTTCAGCGCCATCCCCAGAAATTGCAGAGCCTCGGGAGTTTTCACATTACCCATGCCGCGGACCGCCAGCGAACGCACACCGGCGTCAGCATCGGCAAGAAAACGTGTATAGACGGATTGCGCATCGGCGCCGAGGCGCGCCATAGTGAACAGCGCCGCACGCTGGACCATACTATCCTGCTCAAGCATGAGCAGATTCTCAAGCGCTGTTAATTGGTCATTCGCTTTGGCGAAAAAGAGTCCGTAACAGGCAGCCTCTCGAACTTCGGGGGAGGCATCACCGAGAAAACTGGTCAGGTTATCCAGTGTCTCGATCATACTGCTGTCGCTGAGACGTCCCGCCGCGAGCACCGCGCTTGCCGCGACGCCGCCGGGGAGATTCTCCGCGGCATCCAGCAGTTTGTCCGCGTAGGTGTTGTCGTCGATAAGGCCGAGACCGAACGCCGCATTCTGACCGACCAGAATGGATGGATCATGCAGCGCGTCCATCAGGATCTCCGCGCCTTTTTTGTCGCCGATGCGCCCGATCGCCAGTGCGGCGCGCGCACGCACCACCAGTGAATCATCTTTAATAAGATCTTTGAGGCGGGGAGTGAGGGTCCGAAGATCCTCATCATGAATGATGGCGGCCAGCTTCTCCGGGATTGAGCGGACCCGGAGTGTGTCATACAACAGGTAGCCACCATAGATTCCGGCGAGAGCCAGAACGACGATTGCAGCGCGTTGGAGGATCAGTTTCATGGTACTGGGGGCAATCTATCGGGCGTGGCGGGTGTGGTCAACTCTTTTACCGAAAGAGGGATAGCACCATGTGCGACAGGCATAAAAGAACCCCTGGTGGTCAATCAGGGGTTTGGTCTAACAACAGTGACGGTTATTTCGTCATGTCGTGAGTAGACAAAGAGCAAAGAGTGTGCCGCCGCCCGAAATCAGGGAATTGGCTTCAGCGGCCGCGGTAGTCGGCTGAAAGATAATCGGTTGGAGAATGGTCACCAGAGGATGCCTCCGTTTGCCTGTGCAAGGCTGTTCATCAATTGCACAGCCGAGGGGCATGCATGGCGTCATCTGACTGAATCCTAACAAATTAGGAGAAAATCGGCCTGGACGGACGGCAAAGAAAACCCCCGATGCCAGACGACACCGGGGGAACGCAACCAAACACACAAAGGAATTAGAGTTCTTTCCAGATGAAGGTATAGTGACCCGAGGTCGGCACTCCACCAACATTCGCATAGTAACTTTCGATCATCATCTTGTAGACCTTGTCACCTGTCTTGAGCAGGTAAACATTGTCCTTCGACAGCAACTGGTGCAGCGGCGGACCGGTGTAGTTATACCAATCGGTCAGAGCCGAACTCGGAATATCCGGGAAAAGCGGCGCGCCGGCCGGCTGAGAGGTGAATCCATCGATATCGGTCGGATCGGTCAACTCGGTGTAGGCATAAAATCCTTTGCAATCACCGGAGCCATTCGGACCGCTATTCTGGAAGACATTGTACGCGGAGAATCCAAGATCCCACTCGGTCGAATTGCTCGGCGTCGCGGGAGTCACCACGCTACCGGAAGAGAAATCGAAATAGACCATTCCGCTTTCCACCGCGAAGTGTGTTGACACTGTCGGGCCGGGGAGAGTCAGATCGTCCGCGGTCGACTGGTAATAGTAGGTCAGCCAAACCGTCCCCATATCGGGAGGCATTCCCGCGCCGGTAAGTGAATCGATCCGGAATTTCACGTAGTGATGCCCGCTGGCATCGAGCATCGAATAGACATTCCGATTCGGAAGAAGCTGGTGCAGCGGCGGACCGGTGTAAGTATACCAATCGTCGAAGAAATACTCGATCTGGTCTTCCACCCAGGTTTTGCCGGCGGTATCCGCGACAGTGACTGTAGCGAAATCGATCGCGCCAAGACTCACGGCCTGGAGATCGCCCGAATTGTTCGACGATGCGCCGCCGTTGGTCTTCACGACCTCGCGACGGAATCCGAGATCCCACGCTGTCGCCGCGACTTTCGGCACGCCGGTCGTCGTCGTATCTTTGGTCGTGAATGAGAAGTAGGTAAACACATCATAATCCGACGCGTCTACTGTCGAGCGCCAGAACTGACCTGATTCATCCCAGGTCGAGGTAGCCGTGTTGGTCGGCGGGTTCGACTTCGTCGGATTGTCGTCGTCCGAGCAGCCGATCACGCCGATCATTAAGACAAGTGCGGCCAGTACCGCAAATAGTGACTTCACAATTCCACTCCTTCTATTGGTTATCAGTGAGTTGCAGTCCAAAGCGGAAACCGGCGAAGAACTGTCGTCCCGGCCAGTATCCGTATATCACATCCGTTTCGTCGAGCAGATTCTCCATACGGACAAATGCTTCCATATCGCCGGAGAACCGTTTGAAGAAATTGAGATTCAAAGTCGTCCGGTGGGGCGCCCAGGTTGCTTCCCCTTCCTGCTCACCGGTATTGGAGCGCGAGGTCCAGAGCTTGTGCGACTGATAGGTTCCCCAGAAACTCCCGCCCAGTCCGGTTCTTGCGTCAAAGACCGAGACCACTGCCTTGACCGTATGCGGCGGCCGATTTATCAGATCGGCGCCATTCGCCAGATTGTGCGCCTCCAGGAAATTGTAGGAGAATGACATATCCAGCCAGGAGGCCAACCGCACGCGCGATTCCCACTCTATCCCCTGCGTAAACGCTCTATCAACATTCTGGTAGACGTAAATGCCCCGCCAATAGGTCGGACTTGAGCCAACCATCGTGAATTCGATCAGGTCATCGAGATGGTTATAAAAATAGGTGAACCGATGCAATCCGATCGTTCCGTACGAGAACTCGACCGACAGCGAGCTGTTCAGCGAGGTCTCCTCTTCAAGCGGACGGTACGGATGATTTGGATCGAACGAGATATTATCCGGCAGATCGACCTGCCCGCCGTAGACTATGTATCCCGCCGCGCTGTGGTCGAAAATGAAATACTGCTCCTTTATCGATGGCGCGCGGAATCCGTAGCCACCGAACGCACGGAACTTGATATTGTCATTCGGCTGGTACATGATATTCAGCGATGGATTGAACCGTCCACCGAATACCGAGTGGTTCTCATAGCGCACACCCGGAAGGAAGGTGAGCCGTTTGAGCGGCGCGTATTCATACTGCAGATAGGCCGCGCCGGAAGTAGACGCTTTCTTTTCGCCGCTCAATTCCGAAGAGGTCAGGTCCTGCTGGATATAGTTTGCGCCATATGTCGCCACATGATTGTCGCCGATGACATAGTTAGACGAATAGGAGGCTTCCCAATAGGAATCTTCGGTCTCCGAGGTATCAACCCAGGTTCCGGTCTCCTGGTCGGTCTTTGACCAGATATGATCGTAAAAAGTCCCGTACAGCTTGAAGTTCATCGAATACTTTTCGCCGGAAATGTACTGAAATCCGACGGAGCCTTCATATCGCTTGTTGGTTTCCTCGTCATCGTATACCAGCGTGAAACCAGGCCACTCCTCGGATTCGATCCAGTTCCGCTTTTCATGCATGAACCGCCCGGTGGTGGTGAGACGCCATTTCGGGGAGAGATAATTGGTGAGCTTGGTGTCAAAATTCCAGCGATGTATTTGATCCCCGCCATTGGTGTGAGGTGTCTCCGGCAACAGGTCGAAGCCATCTGTCGAGTAGTATTTTATGCCAGTGGACAGTGCGGCTTTGGCGCCACCCCAGCTAAACTCGCCGGACGGACTGGCGGTGTTGTTGGTGCCATAGTCAGCGTAGAATTTCCCGGATTTGGTGTCCTTCTCCGGCGGTTTGGTGATGATATTTATTACGCCTCCCATCGCCTCGGAACCGTACAATGTCGAGCCGGTCCCTTTGACCACCTCGATCTTCTGCACGTTGGTCAGGGAGAATTGCGACAGGTCGATAGTCCCATTCACACGTCCAACCGCTCGCTCGCCATCGACCAAAACCATAACGCGATCTTTGTCTATTCCGCGGATCGATGCGCCCGAACCGGTGAAATCATTGTTGGAGATGGTTGTGCCGATAGTGGACGACAGTGCTTCATCAACGGACTTCGCGCCGGTCCGCTGGAAATCACGCTGGGTGATCACCTCGGTCTGCACCGGTACTTCTTTGAGCAAATGGGGTGAGCGAGTGCCGGTCACGACGACATCGTTGAGGACCCAGGGCATTGGGGTGAGAGTCAGGTCATGAACCGTTTCCCCCGCGACAGTTACCGTCAGTGTGTCACTTGGGTCATACGCCATGTGGGTTGCGGCGAGATGATATGTGCCGTCGGCAAGTCCGGTGATCTGGTAGATACCCTTCTTGTCGCTGGCGGTCATTTGGTTGGTTTCGACCACGCGGATTATCGCGTCAGATATCGGGTTGCCGGTCTCAACGTCATGCACTCTACCGGTTAGAGTGCCGGCTGTCGACATATTCGAGAGGATGAGGGAGGCGCAGGCCAGAATCAGAAGTCGTACGTATTGCATTATCAGGTCTCGCTTGGTGAATATATTCACAGGGCGAAACTTAGCGGATGTTGAGGCTGATTTGTCACCGGGATGTCATAAAATGGACTGAAAGGCTGTTTTTTATGCCGGTTGCGGTCTGGATTTATCTTATTGACGCGCCGAAGGATACCGGCAATAGAGGAGATAGTAGTGAGGATTTAGCGGGAGCGCTTGCGCTGTCTGGCCGCCGCCCTGTCAAACGAGCTTGGCGTGAGTCGCTTTAACGATTGATTCAGACGAGCTATGTCCTGCGAACTGAGTGACTGCAATTTCTTCGGGAAACTTCCCGACTCGATCTCTTTGAGAACGGATGTCATCCGTTTTTTCACCGATAAGTCGATCAGCTTTGGCCCGGTCAGCAGCGAACCATAGCGTGCCGCCACGGATATCCGCTCCCACATCCCCTGCATCCCATGTTTCTTGATGAGCGCGATGATCAGGTCGAGTTGATAGGCGACCTCAAGATAGGCATGCTCCGGCTTAAGTCCGGATTTCAGAAGTGTCTCGTATCCTGCGCCGATCAGCATCGCTAATCCTCCGCAGAGGACAGCCTGTTCGCCGAACAGGTCGCCGATCGCTTCATCTTTGAAAGTGGTCTTGACAAGCCTCGACCGCTTAAAGCCACATCCTTCTGCGAGCGCAAAGGCGGCCTGCCGAGCTTTGCCTGACCTGTTCTGCTGAATCGCCCAGAAGGCGGAGATCGTTCGTTCTCCCAGGAATAGTTCGCGTACCGCGGTCCCCGGAGCATGCGGTGCGACCATGATGATATCGCACGATTTGGGCGGCTTCACAAAACCGAAGTGAATCGAAGTTCCGTGCAGAAACCAGAGCGTGGCACCCTTTTTCAAGCATGGTTTAATATCTGTGTCGAAAACCCTGCCGTGTAGATGATCAGGGAAGGCGAAACAGACGATGTCGGCCCCGGCAACGACAGTCTGGATTGTACCGACATTCTTGAATCCATCACGTCTGGCCAGAGCGGTAGACCGTGAGCGCGGCCGGAGGCCGATAGAAACATCCCATCCCGAATCACGCAGGTTGAGGGCGATCGCCCGTCCCTGTCCGCCGTATCCGATAACGGCTATCCGCTTTTTGGCTTTATCTTTACGCGCCATTGGCGTAATATAGCGTAAGAAGATTCGATTGCCAATTGATGTCATCATGGATCTGCTGCAGGAATCAATTCACCGTCTGGTCAAAGAGGCGCTCGCCGAGGATATCGGCAAGGGCGACCTCACCTCGCTCGCCTGTCTGGAGCCGAACCCGATCAAAGCCCGGCTGGTGGCCAAGCAGCCCGGGGCACTCTCCGGCATGCTCCCGGCGTTGCGCGTATTCGATGTGGTCGATTCCGCCAACCGCGTAACCGCGCATTTCAAGGATGGCGACCGATTTGAGAAGGGGGCAGTGATCTTTGAGGTCGATGGTTTCAACCAGACTGTCCTCGCCTCCGAACGGGTCGCCCTCAATTTTCTGGCTCATCTTTCCGGCGTGGCCACGTTGACCGCAAAGTTTGTCGAAAAAACCGCCGGCACTCAGGCTCGCATTCTCGACACGCGGAAAACCACCCCCGGAATGCGCCATCTTGAGAAGATGGCGGTGCATCATGGCGGAGGGTTGAATCACCGGATGGGTTTGTACGACATGATCCTCATCAAGGATAATCATATCGCCAGCGCGGGTTCGATTCTCGGCGCGGTGCAGCTTGCGCGAGAGTATCTTCAGTCGCGCGAATTCAGACTCCAGTTTCAGGCGGAGGCAAGCAAGATACTTATCGAGGTCGAAGTGACCAACGACTCGCAACTCCGTGAAGCGATATCCGCTAAAGTCGATCGTCTGCTACTGGACAACCAGACTGTCGATTCGCTTTCACACATGGTGCAACTTGCCCGTTCGCTGGACCCGGCCATTAGCTTGGAGGCCTCCGGCAATGTCAACCTCGAGACAGTCGGACCGATCGCCCAGACTGGCGTTGATTTCATCTCGGTTGGCGCAATCACGCACTCGGCGCCGGTGGTCGATTTCTCCCTGCAGGTAGACTGATGAGCCGCTTCCGCGATATTGTCAATTCAGGCATCCTGGTGCATGAAATAGCCGATCATCTCCTGCATTATGTCCGGACCAAAGAGTCAGTTCCGGTTTCACGCTTGCAAACCAAATTCAAGCTCGACCGAGAACAACTCGACGCCGTCCTGCAGGAGATACAGAGTTGGGGATACAAGCTGAAAGTTACCAGCAAGCAGGTGACTTTTCTGCACGCGCCTGACCTGTTGACCGCGACGGAAATTGGGTATCGTCTCAAGACACGGCTCATCGGTAAACATATTCATTCCTATCGTCTGGTGAAGTCAACCAATGACCTGGTCGCGCAAATGGCGGAAACCGGCGCGCCGGAAGGGCTGATTGTCACTGCCGAACAACAGAGCCAGGGGAGAGGAAGACTCGGCCGCATCTGGTTCTCCCCCGAATCTACCGGCATTTACGTTTCCATACTTCTCCGTCCGCGCATTAAACCGGAACAAGCGCCGGGGCTTTCCATTATGACCGCGGTCGCCCTGGCGGAAACGCTGGAGCCGTATGTGCCCGGTGAGGTGGCCATCAAGTGGCCGAATGATATCCTGCTCTCCGGCAAGAAGATGTGCGGCATCCTGACTGAACTGTCTGCCGAAAAAAACAAGATACATCATGTGGTGGTCGGGGTAGGGATCAATGTCAACCAGAAGGCGGCTGATTTCCCGCCGGATATCCGACGAGTTGCCACCTCTCTCCGGGTTACGACCAAACATGTCGTCAATCGCGCCGAACTGTTGAGGGCGTTCCTCCGCAATTTTGAAGAGGAATATCTCGCTTACCAGAAGTACGGACTAAAGAAGGCGCAACGTCGACTCAGAAAATTCTCGAGCATGCTGGGTAAGACTGTTCGACTCCTGTCCGGCGATAATATTCTGGAGGGGGTCGCGACCGATATTGACCCCTCCGGCGCGTTGATCCTCTATCACGGCGGCAAGCGGATGGTGATCTCCGCCGGCGAAGTGTCGGTGGTGAAGCAGTAGACCCTCATCCGGCGCCCTGCGCCACCTTCTTCCTTTGGGAGAAGGAATTTTCCCTCTCCCAAAGGGAGAGGGTGGCCGAAGGGCGGGTGAGGGGTTTGCGCATTCCTCTCTATTTCCACTATATTCACCTCATGCCTGAACTTCCCGAGGTTGAAACTGTTGTCCGCGGACTTCGCGCCACCGTTGTTGGACGGACCATCCGTTCGGTCGAAACCCGCAACGCGCACACCAGCACGTTGCTGGTCGCCAAGTCACTCGCTCCCAGATCATTCTCCGAAGTGCTTGCTGGGAAACGGATCGAGTCCGTCGCCCGCCGGGGGAAGAATATCCTGATCCAGCTTTCGAATGATCTCACGCTCTGGGGTCATCTCAAGATGACCGGGCACTTTTTCTGGATCCATCGCGATGCTCCGGTGACCAAACATGATCTGGTGGTATTCGAATTTGAACCGGTTTCGGCCACCGATACGATGCAGCTCCGCTTCAATGATTTCCGACGGTTCGGTCGTCTGCGCTTGTTTCCGAACAACGAGCTCTGGAAACAACCCGCGCTCGCAAAGCTTGGCCCCGAGCCATTGGAGGTATCCAGTGTGCAATTTGTGGAGATTGCGCACCGTCGGCCGCGCCAGATAAAGATGGCGCTGATGGACCAGAACTTCATCGCGGGAGTGGGGAATATCTACGCCGATGAATCGCTCTATCTTAGCCGCATTCACCCGCGTCGGTTGACGACTTCGCTCTCAGCCGCAAAACTGAAAGAACTGCATGGACATATCCAGTTCCTGTTGAAAAAGGCAATCCGGTTGCGCGGCACCTCCGTTGATTCGTACTCAAATGTGAATGGGAAAGCGGGGACATTCCAGAAATATCTGAAAGTATATGGAAACGAGGGGGAGCCGTGCGAACGGTGTGAGACATCGATCAAACGGATTCAGATCGGGCAACGGTCGGCACATTTCTGTCCGAAATGTCAGCGGCTACGCTGATTGGTCTATTGCGAGAGCGACATCCAGCCGCATTCCGGTGACAGCATCAAAAAACAATAGATCCTCACGCTTCAACGAAAACGTCACATTCCGCCCGACTTGCGGCTCAGTCGCGATCTTCGAGGCGGTCAGTACTAGGTCACCAAACTTGATGCGTGCGAAATACTGATCCCCCAGGTACTCGACTGATTCCACCTGACCGGAGTATTCTTCATCAGACCAAACCTGAATCGCCTCCGGGCGAATTCCGAGAATTGCCTTGCCGGAGATCTGAGTGCCAACATTCAGGTTGAAGGGCCGAGTGTAGCCGTTCGCAATTTCAACATCCACCAGATTGATTTTGGGTTGCCCGATAAATGAAGCGACAAAGGTCGTCGCCGGTTGGCGGTAGAGTTCCTCTGGAGTCCCCAATTGGATCAAATTCCCTTTATCAAGAAGCGCAATACGGTCAGCCATGGTCAATGCTTCAGTCTGATCATGCGTGACATGGACCATCGCTTTCTTCAACTGCTTCTGCAGGGCGACGATCTCAAGCCGCATGCGCGCGCGAAGATCCGCATCGAGATTAGAGAGTGGCTCATCCAACAGGAAAAGCGAAGGCTCACGAATTATCGCCCGTCCCAATGCCACACGCTGACGCTGTCCGCCGGAGAGTTGGCTCGGTTTCGCTTCCAGCCGTTCTTCAAGACCAAGCATCGCCGCAACCTTGGCGACTTTCTCTTTGATCTCAGTTTTCGGGACTTTGGCGACTGTCAAAGGGAAAGCGAGATTCTTCGCCACCGTCATGTGCGGATAGAGCGAGTAGTTCTGGAACACGAGCGCCACATTCCGGTCGCGTGGCCGCAGTTGGTCTACTCGACGTTCACCTATATGTATCTCACCTGAATCAACCTCCTCGAGTCCGGCGATCAGTCTAAGGAGAGTGGATTTGCCGCAGCCGGATGGTCCCAGCACGACCAGCAGTTCTCCATCCGCCAACTCAAGCGACACAGAATCGAGAATCTTGTTCGAACCGAAAGATTTGGTGAGGTTGGATACCCGCAGGCCGGCCATCAGGAGATCTCCTCCAATTGCCCGCGCGAGATTCGATAGCGCCGGCCGTTCTTGCGAAGCGGCTCCGGTGGCTCGACTGCGGTAGTCAGAAAAAGCTGGTTATAGCCGGAGAACGCGTCAATCAATCGATGAGCACGATCCATATCCAATTCTGCGAAGATCTCATCGAGCAGAAGTACCGGCGCGAGCTTCCGCTTTTCGCGGAGCATCTCATAGACGGCCAATTTCAGCGACACCGCGGCAGTCCGCCATTGCCCCTGTGAGCCGTGGCTTCTGGCCGGGTAGTCACCGATTGATATCGCCAGTTCATCCCGGTGCGGTCCGATCACTGCTTGGCCAGTCGCACGCTCCCGGGCGACCCCTTTGGTCAGGGCTGCGGCCAGCCCTCCCTCGATTATCGCCAGATCTGTCATATCCGATGGTACACAAGTCTCATAGCTAATATCAAGTTTTTCTCCGTTGGCGATCGCGGCATAGTGCCGTGAGGCGACCTCCCGAAGCAGTCCAATAAACTCCTGCCTGGTCCGGATGATCTTTGCCCCGTACTGGATGATCAGCTCGTCATAGGCCGAGCAATCCATCTGTATCTTCAGCGCGGCGTTCTTTTGCGCCAACACCCGATGATAATCTTTGAGAATATCAAGATAGGCGCGGGAGTATTGGCTAAGGTAGATATCGAGAAAGGTTCGTCGAACCGATGGTCCCCCAGAGAGAATGTCAGAATCTTCCGGCCCGGATGAAACCGCGCAGACAGTTTCGAACAGCTCAGCTATTCGAATAGGGATGGCGTCACGTGTGATCTTCTTGCGCCCACCCTTCTGGTAGGCGACCGCGATAGTGCGGATCCGGCCATCCTGGTTGATATCCCCTTCGATCCGGTAGACTTCTTCTCCCTGACGCACCAGAACGGCATCGGCCGCAGTCCGTTGGGAGCGGCCGAGACATAAAACAAAGAGTGCTTCGAGGAGATTGGTTTTGCCGGAGCCATTCGCTCCGAAAAAGACATTTACCCCCGGGGAGAAGCGAACCTCGAGTGACGCAAAATTCCGGAAATTGGAAACGGCCGCGCGTTCGACGATCATCGTTGGCTCACCCGGCTGTTTCCATTACTCCACCGGTCGTATCGAGTGCCACTACTCAGCCAGCCTGAGCGGCATCACCAGACAGAGGAAATCTTCCTTGCTTGTCTCCGGGCTGTATACCAATCCCGCGGCGACCGGGGAGGAGAGCTCAAAGATCACCTCTCCGCCGTCGATGCGGGAGAGAATATCCGTCACATATTGCGAATTGTATCCGATATCAACCGCTTCACCGGTGTAATCGCAATCCAGAACTTCTTTTCCTTCGCCGCCGACATCCTGATTGTTGGTTGCCAAGGTGAGAGAACCCTTCTTGATGGAAAAGCGGACCTGGTGAGTTAGGGCATTGGAGAGTATCGACACGCGCCGCACCGCGCCGGCCAGATCATCTTTGGCCACCACCATCTTTTTGTCGTTGCTGGCGGGAATCACCTGCTCGAAGTTCGGATACGGGCCTTCGATGAGTCGAGAGGTTAGAATGATATTATCCAGATTGAAGATGATACTGTTTTCACCGAAGATGATACCTATCTCTTTCTGGGTATCATCAACGAATTTCGGGATGAGATTCAAGACCTTGGGCGGAATGATCAGATCCTCGGTCATCGCCTTAAGTTTACTGTTGGTAACCGAAATGCGGGCCAGCCGGTGACCATCGGTTGCCACCATCTGCGTCCGATCCCCTTTGGTCTGCCAGAGTACGCCATTCAGAGCCGGGCGGGTTTCATCGGTTGAACAGGCAAACGTGGTTTTGCGGATCATTCTGATGAAATCCGCAGATTCGATCCGAATTTCCTTCTTCGTATTGATGGTCGGAAGTTTCGGGAAGTCTTCCGGCGACACCGAGGCGATCTTATAGGTTCCGTTCGGTATCTTCATCTCGACTCTATTACCGACCGCCTCAAAAGTTATCTCCGCTTCCGGCAATTCTCTAATGATCTCAAAGAGTATTCGCGCTGGCAAAGCAACCGAACCTTTTTTGGCGACATTGCTTTCGACGGTCGCGGTAATGGAAATATCCAGATCCGTGGCAGAGAGCTTCAGCTTATTCTCAAGCGCCTCAAACAGGATATTGGTCAAGATAGGCAGGGTCGATTTGGTCGGCACCACCTGGAGAATGGATTGGAGCGCGCCGCTCAGACGCGATTTCGGCAATGAGAACTTCATGAAGCATTTCTCCCGTGTTCTTCACATATACTCTTATTACTTACCTGAGATATATATGAAATACTGGTAATAAGTGATGTCAGATTGTGAACAGGTGTCATAAACGGCGTAAAGAAATCACTTTTCACGCTGTCGTTAAGCCGTTTGCCTGATCGGCTCAGGGTCTCAATTCCCCAACATTGGCTGTGTATAGACCAAGAGGAACTCATATGGTTATCCACAGAGTTAGTCGTTGTCCGGTTATCCAGAGTGTGCTCACACATTTACTCACAACCACTGTTAATACAAAAGTGACGCTGAGATCTTGTCAATTCTTTCGCGAAACGCGCTATCCGCGGCGATGCGCTGTGAGATCAAGTCGCACGCGTGAATCACCGTGGAATGATCGCGTCCACCAAATGCCGCGCCTATCATTTTCAGCGAGTTATCCGTCAAGGAACGGCACAGGTACATTGCGATCTGACGCGCCAGCGCTATCTTGGCGGTCTTTTTCTTGGCGGTCATCACCGCGATCTCAACCCCCATGTGACGCGCCGTCTCTTTTTGGATAGCCTCGATAGTCACTTCTTTCTTCTGTTTGTCCAGAAGATCCCCCAGGACTTTCTGGGCCATCTCCAGATCGACCGGCACTTTCTTCATGGAAGAATAGGCCAGGACCCGTATCAGCGCGCCTTCCAGCTCGCGAACGTTGGACGTGATCTGGTCGGCGATGTACGTGACAACCGTGTCGGGCATCGATGTCCCTTCCGCCTCCAGCTTTTTCAGCAGAATGGCGGTACGGTTTTCGAGATCGGGGGCCTGCAAATCGGTGACCAGTCCCATGGAGAAGCGAGACAGCAGCCGCTCTTCCAACCCTTTAATCTCCCGCGGCGGACGGTCAGATGTCAGAATGATCTGCTTTCCGCTGTGGTAGAGCGAGTTGAAGGTGTGGAAGAATTGCTCCTGCGTCGATTCCTTCCCGGTAAAGAACTGGATGTCATCGATTATCAACAGGTCAACATCGCGATACATCTTGGAAAAGTCCGAGATCGTCCGGTCGGAGATCGCCGCGATGAAATCAGAAGTGAATTTTTCGGAGGTGGCATACATCACCCGTCGTGTTGGGAACTGATCGACAATGTAATTTCCGATCGCCTGAACGATATGGGTCTTGCCGAGTCCTGTGCCGCCGTAAATGAGGAGGGGATTGTAGCGGGCGGTACCAGACTCTTCGGCCACCGCTTGCGCCGCCGCGCAAGCAAACTGGTTGAAATCACCAACGACGAGGGTATCGAAATTGTAGCGGCGATTCAGATTGTGGTGGGTGTGGTTCGGCGCGGGCGGGAGAGGCGCCGGGGTCGGAGATTCAAAGTTGATACTCACTTGATCTACCGCCTCCGGCTGCGCAGTGATAACATAGACGGGCTGATAGCGATGCCCGAGAACCTCCGTAAATGATTCCTCAATTATATCGCGGAAATGACTGTTGATCCAATCCGCGACAAATTGGTTCGGCACAGCGATCTTGAACTCGCCGTTGCCGTTCGGTTCCCCTCGTGTGTTGCGCAGCCAGATGTTAAAGGATTGTTCTTTGACCCGACGTGACATGTACTTGAGACAGTCGGTCCATTGCTGAGAATTCGAATTCATTTCGAGCAATCAGTCTTCCTCCCTGGGTCGGTTGTTAACATGGGTAGCTGTTTGGAATCCTTTCAAACGCAGCCGGTTACTCTTTCGGAGCGGTCAGATGCCCACCGTTACCCACACAGTTGTCAACATGTCCGTGTTAATAATTTTTAGAAAACCACACTGCTGTGAAACGGGTTAGCGGTGCGGTAGAGAATTGTCCACAAGTCATTAACAGTATGTGAATCAATCAATTTCATCGTGGGGGTAATAATCAGTTCCCCTCGAAGGGCGTCAAGCGGACGCTCACAAATAATTCACACAATTTTGAATCGCTTGTGAGATTTAACTTTAGAAAAAATGGATAGTGGAAAACAGAAAGGCGCGCCTGACTGGCGCGCCGACTATTTACATTTCCGTGTGGATAACACGAATGATTCTCAAACGGTTATCGCTATTCCGTCTGCTCAATCGCCCGCGCGATCTCTTCGAACAGCTTGATCTGCGACGCATCGCCATTGATCGCGGCCGGTCGTCCGGAATCCGCGCCCTCGCGAATCGAGACCTGCAACGGTATTTCACCCAGCAGATCAACCCCTAATCGCTTCGCTAATTCCTTGCCGCCGTTCTTGCCAAAGATATATTCGCGCTTACCATTACTTTCGAAATAGGCCATATTCTCGATGACGCCGATCACACGCAAGTGTGTGCGCTCCGCCAACTTCGCCACACGACCCGCGACATGCGTGGCAGTCGCCTGCGGTGTCGTGACCACCAGCAATTCCGCGGCGGGGATCGCTTGCGCGATGGTCAAAGTCACATCACCGGTGCCGGGCGGAAGATCCAGGAAGAGATAATCCAGATCATCCCACATGACATCGGTCAAAAACTGATTGATCGCCTTGTGCAGCATCGGACCGCGCCAGATCACCGGGTCATCTTCGTTAACGAAAAACCCCATCGAGACGACCTGCAGATTATCCCCTTTGCGGAGAGGGACTATCTTATCATCAATGATGGTCGGTTGACCATGCACTCCGAGCATGCGGGGAATAGAGAAGCCATAGACATCAGCATCAAGCAGTCCGACTTTTTTTCCCATGCGGGCTAACGCCGCGGCAAGATTGGTGGTAACGGTAGATTTACCGACTCCCCCTTTGCCGGAAGAGACGGCGATAAAGCGTTTGGCAAAATTGATGATGGTGGCAGGTTCACGTCCGGGAGCTTTGCCGAGACCGAGCTTTTCGCGCAAGCGCGCGCGCTGCTCATCGGTCATGACATCAAACACGACCTTGACTGACGTTACCTCGGGGATCAGGCGTACGCCGGCAGTGACATCCTGGGTGATCTTATCCTTAAGCGGGCAACCGGGGACCGTAAGCGTAATGCCAACCGTCACATCGCCGCCGTTGATCTCGACAAACTTGACCATATCAAGTTCGGTCAACGGCCGCTTGAGTTCCGGATCCTCGATTCCGCTGAGAATGTGCAGAACAGTTTCTTTAGTGACCATCGCGTCCTCTCGTTAGCTGCTTGAACCGAATGTCCGAGAGTTTTGTTTCCCGGAACACCTTCTCGAGGGCGGCCTGGGCTTTCCCATAGGTGCACTGCAGTTCGCAGTTGGGGAGATTGATACATTCGTAGTTGCCAACCTGGCACTCGAACATGGTCAACTTCCCCTGCATCGCCTCGATGACATGCAGCAACGAGATTTCCCGTGGGGGGCGACTCAGCTTGACGCCGCCGCCATACCCTCGCACTGACAATAATAATCCCGCCCGACTCAATTCGGAAATGATCTGAGGAAGATATTTTGGCGGGATCGCCTGCCGATGTGCGATCTGATTGGCGGTCGCAAGATCAGTGGGGTTATGAGCCAACTCCCACAGCGCGCGAATAGCATACTCAGTCTTTTTGGTAATCACGCTCCAAATATACGCCCTCAATTATAGAAAAACCAGAAATATGTAATATTGAGGATTACCAAACCGGAGTTGTTCTCTTTGCCCCACAAGAACTTCGACAAACTTTCCCCTGTTTTAATCATGGGTAAACAAATACACGACCGCCGCAGAGAACATGGCCTGGCGTTGCGTGTGAGGTAGGCCAAACCGGCGGCAGCTGGTCGCATGCCGCCGGTCGGTCAGGTGTGACTAAAAGATCGCAAGATGCGTCGGCACATACCGTTGGAAGTCGGTGTACGACTTGTCCGACATAAAGACCGTAATCTCCCCCAGCCTGAACCCTGCTTTGATGAGGTACTGATACAGCTCGATATTTGAGGTAGGCACCCAAATGGAGATAGACTCCTTTTTGGGAGGCTTGGCCCGACGGATCAACTCCGCGGTCGCTTTCACCATGTACTCGTTGCTGATAGCACCAACCGGCCCGATCCCCATCTTCTTGTACAGCAGTCCATACGCGACCCGCTTCCCTTTATCGCGGAAGACGAACGGCTCAAAATGTTCATTGGAAGTCCAGAATTTCCATTCCACATCACGGTCGTAACCGCGGACTTTCTTCTCCTGTGAATTAACCCAGGCGATATCGGCCGCGCTCAGGTCACTCGATACCTGAAGGCCGGTCGGTTTCGGCATCTTAAACTTTTCCGGCTTACCACCCAGCCAGGCCAATCCCTGAATCGGGACCATCCCGAACTGAGAGTAGATCCCGACCGCCTGCATATTGTAGGAGAATGTGCAGAGGGCATGGGTCATGCCGGGCTTCTTGATATAGACCTTCTCCAGCAGTTTCCGCCCGACTCCCTTGTCCTGCAGGTTTGGGTCGATAAACAGATATCCCAGATACCACTGTTTTCCGCGGACCAGAGCATGCGTGTAGCCAACTATCTTATTCCCTTTCCAGGCGCACCAGGCGCGGTGGCCGTCGGTCGCAAAGAGATGCTTCTGCACCGGAGGGAGTTCCTGCAGCGGGAACTTGATCGGTTTCATTGAATGCTTTTTCCGTAGGTGGTTGAATGACTTTTCGACCATCTTGAAGGCGGGGAGAAGATCCTTCTCGCGGGCCCGTCGAATCTGCACCGGTGCTTTCATGGTCACTCCTGTATGCTAATTCTTCTTGTAGACTCGATA
Organism: uncultured Ignavibacteriales bacterium; assembly: GCA_964397415.1. Lineage (GTDB taxonomy): Bacteria > Zixibacteria > MSB-5A5 > GN15 > FEB-12 > FEB-12. Next base: position 17,287 of record CAYNIJ010000022.1, read on the forward strand.
CTCGGTAGTACGATATCCAAACCGCTTAAGTTCATGATACATGGCGACAAACTTGGGGTCATCAAGAAACGGACTCAACGGAGAGCCGACAGACGCCACGACATATGTCGGCTGCGTATCACTCACCAGATCAAAGTATCGCGCGGTCCGGTTGTATTCGACCGCGACCGGCGAGACCAGACCATCGCGGTCAAGGATAGTCCGCCTCGAATAGTAGCCGATATAGCCGATATCTTCCGCCGCGACAATCGCATCCGGCTCTGCCTGCGCGAAGAGATAGGTCCCGATCTCGCGGTGAACCTGCTCGGTAGTCCGCTGCACTTCGCGGTAATGGTCAACTTGCGTGAAGGAGAGCAGGATCCCGCCAACTGCTGTCACGACCGCTATCCACTCACCGATATTTCCGGCTCTTGAAGGCGTAATCCGGATCCGTTCGTAAATCGCGCTTATCCCCGCCGCGACAAGTATCAGGAAAACCGGGTAGACTGGCGTGATATACCAATGAAAGAGATGTGTTTTGCTGAGTGAGAAGAAGAGGAATATCCCAACTATCCAGACCAGTTCGAGTTTCCCCGCGTTCTGTGAACGGTTCAACTCCCACGCACCAATCAGTAACAGCACCAGCATGACCCACCCAAACGGCGAATCAAGATAAAGCAGGTGAACCAACGCTTCGGTTGGCGGCATAGTGCCGAACTGACTATACAATGCCAATTTGGCGGTGACCGAGTGCGGGATGACCGACCCGAAATATTGCCAGGCGAACAGCAACCATGGGCCGAGGATCATCAGCGGCGTAAAGATCAGCCGTAGCCAGGCAGTGCGATCCTGCCAGAGGTTGTACAGCAACAACATCGCAAGTAAGCCGAGCCCCTCCGGCCGTGTGACCGAGGCGAGTGTCGCCATCCCAAGCGCGTAGATCCCTAACTTGCGATGCTGGAAATAGAAAGCAGAGATAGCCAACAGAGTAAAAAAAGCTGTCTCCATCCCGGATATCTCCGCCGGGATTGACCGAGGAAATCCGATATAAAGCGCGGCCGGGAGTATCGCCAAGTGAGTGAACCGCAATGCCCGCGCGAACTTGTAGAGAACCAACGCGGTCAGGCCGGACGCTACCAGCGATATCGCCAGCGCCCCCCAAACCAGGGGGATCCGCATAAGCGAAAAGATGGAGAGCAGCAGCGTGAAAAGCGGCGTGGTGGTCCCGAGAACTCGTTCGCCCAGATTGTAGACGAATCCATTCCCGAGAGCGATCTGTTCAGCGTACCGAAAAGTGATGAAAGCGTCATCGGCTGTATAGCCGGTCAGGAAGTAAAACCCCAGGCGGGTCAGCAGCGCGGCGGCGAAGAGTCCAGTGCCGATGAGGCGAAGCCTGGACATATCGCTTACCCTACGTCTTCCTGATATACCTCGAGGTCGAACTCGTTAGAGTGGTAATTGAACTTCGCGATAATGACGTTGGGTCGGCAGCAGACTGAGCAGTCCTGCACGAACTCCTGGTTATCACCTTCGAGCTGGTCGATCGTGATGTCGTTTTCCTCGCCACAGCAGGCGCAAAGAAAGAACTGTTCCATGGCGGAAAAATACGGCAACCGGTTCGGCGCTGTCAACGGCCAAAGCGCAGATGGTGAGAGAGAATTTTTCGAGCTGTCGATTGCGCTTGACAACGGGGAGGAGATTGGTTGGTGGAAATGCGGGGGAGTGGTTGGTTGTCAATGTCTGAATTGCGCGTGGCAATAGGGGGTGTGCGGCTCAAAGAATTCGGGCTTCGACTCCGCTCAGCCCGATGATAGCCTCTTTGTAAATTCTACACCCAGACATTAGAAAAACGTACCCCACCATTTATGGTGGGATTCACAAGTGCGAATTAGTTGACTTCGTCATTGCGAGGAGCATGCGAGCGTTGCGAGCCATCGACGAAGCAACCCCTTCTGGCCTACATACTCGGCACCCAGATGTTCTTCGCCTCGATCACCTCAACCTTGTACGACAACGACAGCGCATCCACTGTCTCAGTGAAAAAGAAGATCCCTTTGTAGTTGGTCAGGTACTGGTGTTTCTTTTTCCAGAACCCGCCGATTCCATGCACCACCAGACCATTCTCGAGCTTGCCGAGGATCTTTGCGAACTCCGATGGATCGATCTTGACGATCGTTCCGACCGCTTTGGCCGCCTGAATCGCGGCGGCAGCCGCCGCGGCGCCGGCTGTGGCAGTGTGAGCTGGTAACATCATTGGATACTCCTTTCGAGCGTCCCGCCCTGACGCGGGCGGATACAGGAGAATATACTACCGAATAGTCAGGATATTCGAGGAAAAAGGAGGGGGTAACTTTGGAGCCAGTGGGAGCGGTGAATTAGGTCGCCGATCTACCTGATTATAACCAGTTTGCCTATTTGAGCCTTGCCATCTGGGCCTTCTACGGTCCAATAGTAAAGACCCGACTCGACTGTCATAATGTTTCGATTGATCATATCCCAGGTAGCGTGGTGCGCCTCAGGGTCAGCATCATCGGCATCGTGAAGAATTTGGCGCACCAAGTCACCATCAAGCGTGAAGATGCTGATGACACACTTTGAGGGAACATTGACGAAGTGAATCCTGCGATCCCTGTCTGGTATTCGGTTAGAGCCACGCCCTTCAAACCCTGCATCACGATACCTCCCATCCGCTATGTAAGGGTTCGGATAGATGTAGACGGGTGGTAGTTCATCACTCAACTGCTCTCTATCGGCCAGTGGATAGGATCTTATCATGGTGGCTCGTTTGCTTGATTCAAGTGGCTCGGTTTTGGATTCGGGTGCGCCAAAGTCAAAGGCGGTTACCACGAGGAAGTACTCAACGGTAGGAAGCAGATTCTGAATCGTGCATTCGTATTCGTAATACTTCAGATATCCGTCCTCGGTTAGTGCATCGGGAGGAATTTCTTCTCCCATCCCGGGCTTAGGCTGGTCAGGAAACCTTTTCTTAATAAGGGAATTGACTGAAACATTGGAGGCGTTGAAACCGTGCCTAACAAAGTAAAAGACTGAATCAAAAAACTGCGGCAGTCGCAACGGATTATCACGAGAGTAACGGAGTGGGTCGAATAGGCTGTCGGCACAAGGGTCTGTGCCGCGACCGTAACGACAACGCAGTTGCTCCAACGATTTGGGTGTCCCCCTTAGAACCCATTCGCCATCCGGTTCGATAGTGGCGTCATAGATATACTGATCGTAATTTTCTCTATCGTATGACGCTGCGATTGAAAGTGAACCAGCCCTATCATCTCTTCCGATGTAGATGTTATACCCTTCAAAATCAACAAGCTGAGTGAAAGCGTCTCTGGTAGTTTCCGTTCGTGCGCCATTGAAACGTATGTGCAGACCATTCAGGACCGGTGTTACCCACGTCTGCGGTGCCGGCGGGGCAGTTGCCGCACGCCAGTCAGGTACGCCATCGCCGCGATACCAGGTGGTTTCTGCCGCAGTGATGACCCATGCACCATTCTCAAAGATGGAGTCAAGTCCACACAGTGTGTATTTCCCCGCGTAGCCGTCGGAGTCTGAATCATATCCCGGGTTGTCGTAGGCCCATTCAGCAGCCAACGCGTTCTTAACCAACTGTGAGAAATCTATATGTGCGTCATACTCTGCATATTCGCCCCGAAGCAGACGCGCCGTATTATCTGGATCAGTGAGGACATTTTCGCCTGCTACCAAACAGACTGGAAGTAGGAAACGGTCGCCTGGCTCAAGGCTAAAGGGGCCTGTCGAAAGAAGAAATGCAAGACCAGCGCCGGTTGCGATACTTGCTGCGCCACCCGGAGGAAGGGGAAGCCATTCTTGACTACTCTGCATCTCAGGTGCGTGAGCTACGTCGTAGTCTATTTCAGTATTGCTCAAGAGGTAGTACTTATTGCGATCGCCCTTCGGCGTTCCAGTTCCCCCTCCGATCCCAAAATCGTGAGGCAACTGTCCGACGGGCGGTCGCGTGCGCGGACCAAAGTCTCTTGCTGGGTCCGAGCTGGACGTCCACCAATTGTAGCTGACAGTTTGGTACACCTTCCGTTCACCCATAAATCGCAATGCGAAGCCGGCGGTAGGTGAGCGATCCTCCAACCCGTAAACGAACTTGCCTGCTACAGGATCCCCATTGTTGTCGGTCCACCAAGCCAAGCCCAGTGAGTCGGTTCGATTGCACTGAAATGGCACTGGCGACGTCTGAAGAAAGCCGCCAAATGATCCACCCAATTCAGGCTCTCTGTCATTCATGTACATCACGAGCGGCTCCATGTAGAAGCCAACATAAATGTCGTTCAGTCGCTCGCTCCCAACGTTTTCAATCGCATAGTTCAGCAAGATGAAGTCATCACAAAAGGCGTTCCCCCATTGGTAGGATTCTTCATGTACTGACACACCCAATGGGATGTGCGGTCTGCTGTTAAAATAGTCGGGTTCGAGGCCGCCCAACGCGTTATTGGTGAACGTATCACTAAAAGTAGAGATAAAATCCTGTTCGGAAACTGCGTGTTCGTAATAGAAAGAGTCCGGGTATAAAGAACTTCTGTATGTTGTTCTGCCGAAAGGCTCTGGTTCAGGGAAGAATTCATGATTGTACCACGTATCGGGCTCTGCACCAACGGAAACAGCCGTATCGGCGCCTTTCGCACCACCGATCCACATTGCTCCGCTCCAAGCGTATGCTATGCTGGATAGAGTAGGATACTCGATACTCATCCAGAAGTTGTTTGGTGGCGGAGTGTTGTATGAACAGCCGGTGAACGCATCAGATTCCCCGTGCATCCAGGGCTGAAACGCGCCTCCGTTATTCTTGAGGAGCATAACTTTCCCTGCGTTGTGTGCTACGTCACAGTAAGCAGGAAAACGGATGACCTGACTGGAGGATGGTTCGGCTTCGCTATTGGCGATAATGACAAAGGAGCAAAGCAAGATGATTATAGCGTCACGGCAAGTACGAGTTGTAAGTCTCACCTGTTTCCTCCCAAGAGATAAGCTCACAACATATACCTAATTATCTATGAAAAGTCAAGACTTGCCTTGGCCGGGCTGGCATAGAGGCGGTCCCCCTGCTGTCTGTCTGCTTGTCTTCAATCAGAGTTCCATTTCAAGCCCAGAGCAGGCTGTGCGGAATGAGGCGGGTGACATGGCGATAAATTGCAGTTGTGAAGCCCCCCCATGAATGGTGGGGTACGGTGGCATATAGAGAGGTGAAACAAATTCGAAGGAAGTCAGGAGTGGTCATTCAACAAGTGCGACCGCACTCGAAAAACTAACTCGCTCAGCTAAAGCCGCCCGACCCGCACCCCGGGCGAGCGCAGGAAGGCATACTGGGAAGCGTGCCGCCTCCCGATGAAACTGCGGCTGCAAAGACCGACAATTGCTTTTCGGTCTTCTCGGATCTGCATTTCGGGCAGGGGACCAGTTCCTCGGGTGAACCAACCAACTCATCAAACTTGGAGCCACAGTCGGCACATTTGTATTCAAATATCGGCATTCTATTTCTCCCGCTTTTCTTCAAACGACATGACCGCACCGGTCACGATCCCCATGGTCGACGTGATCCATGGGCTGCACATGATCTGTCAGGTGGAGCCAAACGCGGAGTAGGCAAAGGAGACAGCCAACCCCAATCCGCCACCTACCGCCGCGAAAAGCAGCCCGCGTGTCAATCGTCGTTTCCACATATTGATATTGTCGGCAGTCTTCGCCGCCGAACTGAACTTCTCCTTCTACTTCAGCGCCTCATTCATGATCGCGATAAGCCGATTCTCAACATCTTCAGCCAACGCTTTGAACTCCGCCTGCGGAAGTATCTGGCTGATGATAGTCGGTTTCCCGAGACTGACGACCGTCTTGCCATTCTCAACATAGACAGTAAACCGGCAGGGCATAAACAGGGCGACATCCATATTGATCTGCAGCGCCTTGTGGGCAAAACCGGAATTGCAGATCTCGATTATCTTCAGCGGGTCGCGCTGTAACCCCTTTTCGGCCAGCGTCGCCTGCACATCGTGTGTGTGCAGGATCCGGAACTGATGTTCCGGCACGATCTTCTCAAACGCCGCGACAACATCATCCATAGATTTTGCGGTCGTTTTGGTCAGGGCAAATTCCATATTCATTCGCGGTACCTCTCAGTCAGGAAGGATCTCAATCGAGGTTGTCACCTTTACGTTCTGGCGCAACGATTCGCTCACGGTGCAGTATTTGCTTTCAGAAAGTTCGACCGCCTGCTCCAGTTTGTGCACATCCAGATTCTTCCCCTTGAACCGGTAAGTGACATTCACTGTTTCAAAATATTTCGGGAGTTCTTCGGTATCGCGCGCCTCGACCGATATTTCCAGCCCGGTCAGTTCCTGACGCTGCTTTTGAAGGATCCGGACGACATCCACGCCGGTACATCCGGCGACCGCGAATAGCACTAACTCCGTCGGACGATAACCGGATTCATCGCCCCCCTTATCTTTGGCGATATCGGTGGTAATGGAATGCCCGAAGGCGCTGGTCCCGGTAAACTTGAGGCCACCTCCCCAGGTCAATGATGCGTGTATGGTAGCCATAATAGTCCTTCTTTCTTCGGAGCAAAGTACATCAAATCCGGAAAAACGCAAGGCGGATGGATGCTTGGCAGGGCCGCAACAACGCCAGAACCGATTGGCAATTCTGATGTTACACAGGGGACAAATGTGACACGGGAAACCGGAATCGGTCTTGGTGACCGGCCCGAGGGGTGGTATATTACAGGTTGACCTTTTCCTGGAGCAAAAAGCATGGCTGGCAACGGCGACCGGTATCAGAAAAACAAAGAGTATCTTCATATTAAGGGGGCGCGGGAGCATAACCTGAAGAACATCGATGTCCGCATTCCGCGCGACACGATGACCGTAATCACCGGTCTGTCCGGCTCGGGCAAATCGTCGCTGGCGTTTGACACCATCTATGCCGAAGGTCAGCGACGATACGTTGAGTCCCTTTCCGCCTATGCCCGGCAGTTCCTGGGGCTGATGGAGAAACCGGATGTTGATTTCATTGAAGGTCTTTCTCCCGCCATCTCAATCGAGCAGAAGGGAACCGCCAAGAATCCGCGGTCGACTGTCGGAACAGTCACCGAGATCTACGACTACCTCCGTCTGCTCTTTGCCCGCATTGGAGTCCCGCACTGTGTCAAGTGCGGTCAGCCGATCACGCAACAGACGGTCGAGCAGATCGTTGATTCTATCCTCAGTTTCGAGGAAGGCTCCCGACTGATGATCCTCGCGCCGCTCATCCGCGGCAAAAAAGGGGAGCACAAAGACATTATCGATGAAGCGAAGCGCGAGGGGTTTGTCCGACTTCGCATCAACGGCGAAGTAGTCGAAACTGAAACAGATATCGAGCTGGAGAAAAATAAAAAGCACTCGATCGAGGCGGTCGTTGACCGCTTGGTGGTCAAAGCCAGCTCGAAACGACGCCTCGCTGATTCGGTCGAGACCGCGCTCAAAATGGGGAAAGGAACAGTCCTCGTTAATATCAAAAATCAGGATTTGCTGTATTCCGAACAGTTCGCCTGTCTCAACTGCAATATCAGTTACGAAGAACCGACCCCGCGGCTATTCTCGTTCAACTCTCCATTCGGCGCCTGTAAGGTCTGCGATGGTCTTGGGCAGAAGATGGAGATAGACAAAGATCTGGTCGTCCCCGATCCATCGCTCTCCATCGCCAATGGCGCTATCCACCCCTGGGGGGGTGCGGATATGTCCAACTGGTATCGCTACATGCTCAAGGGAGTAGCGAACCATTACAATTTCAAGTTCTCGACGCCGTTCAATCAGATCCCCGAAAAAGTCCGCCAAGTGGTGCTGTATGGCTCCGGCAAGGAAGAGATAAAGTTCGATTACGAGCATGTCTCCGGCAAAGGCTCCGGTTCCGGAACCTACCGCTCCAAGTTCGAGGGAGTGATTCCGCACCTGGAGCGACGCTACCGTCAGACGGAGTCGTCCGATGTCCGCACCTGGATAGAGCATTATATGACGGTCTCGCGTTGTCCTGCCTGCAAAGGCGCGCGACTCAAGCCGGAAGCATTGGCGGTGATCATCGACCGCGAGACGATCGACTCGGTCTGCGATATGTCGATCAAGTCGGCCTTCAAGTTTTTCACCGATATCAATCTGACATCCCGGCAGAAAACGATCGCGAAGCAAATACTGAAAGAGATCAAGGAGCGACTCGGCTTCTTGTGTAATGTCGGGCTCGACTACCTGACACTGAGTCGCGCGGCGGCGACCCTCTCTGGCGGCGAGGCCCAGCGCATTCGTCTCGCCACCCAGATCGGCTCACGGTTGGTCGGCGTACTCTATATTCTGGATGAACCCTCTATCGGACTACACCAGCGAGACAATCAGAAACTGCTCGCCACGCTCTGTGAATTGCGGGATATCGGCAACACGGTGCTGGTGGTAGAGCATGACCGCGACACGATTGAGGCCGCCGACTATGTGCTCGACCTCGGCCCGGGTGCCGGAGTACATGGAGGCGAGGTGGTCGCCAGCGGCACACCCGATGACATCAAGCGCAACAAACGATCGATTACCGGGCAGTATCTCTCGGGTACGCGGGAGATACCAACGCCGAAACGTCGGCGCGAGTTCAACGGCAATATTCTCAGGCTAACCGGCGCGACTGGGAATAACCTGAAAGAAGTCGACGCCGAAATTCCGCTCGGGGTGTTTGTCGCGGTGACCGGAGTCTCCGGTTCCGGCAAATCGACGCTTGTTAATGAAACGCTTTTCCGACTTCTGGC
>CAYNIJ010000023.1:0-13398 GCA_964397415.1 uncultured Ignavibacteriales bacterium
GTTGGTCGCTCAAAATGGAGCGAATATAGCCTTTTTATCGGAAAATCCGGGCTCTGACCGAAGTACTTTTGTCAGGGCAGCTGACAGACTCAAGATAACCCCAACCCGTCCACCATCCACGGTTATTGCCACTAACTTACTATAAAGTAATGGCTTATAACAAATTTGCTTCAAATCGTCAATTTCCATTTGACAATCTAAATCGTTAATCGTAATTATACGATATAGGAGGCATATGGCACAGAACAAAAAGGAAGAGTTTGGGCAGGATCTGGTGGCGGCGGCGGAGTTCGCCCGGGCATTATCTCACCCCGCCAGGTTGGCTATCCTTCGGGCGGTCGCCGAACGGAATAGCTGCATCTGCGGAGAAATCGTCGACCTGCTACCGCTGGCCCAGTCGACCGTCTCGCAGCATCTTCGGGTACTGCAGGAAGCTGGGCTGATAAAAGGGGAGATCGATGGCCCCAAGTCGTGCTACTGCATCGACTGGGAAAAGCTGACCGAGCAGCGTGAACGATTCAAGCAGATCATAGAGTCACTACCAATACCACAAGGCAGCAAGTGCTGCTAGAGATATGAGGTTGATATGAAAACAAACGATCCCTCCGAGATTAAAGCGGTTGTACGTGAAAAGTATGGAGCGCTGGCGCAAGCGTCCGATGGCTGCTGCTGCGGACCGACCAATTGCTGTGGTGACGGGTCTATTAATGTCTCGCCCCACGAATACACCAGCCTCGATGGATATGTCAAAGAGGCCGACCTTGGTCTGGGTTGCGGTCTTCCGACGCAGTTCGCGAATCTGAAGGAAGGGGAGACGGTGGTAGATCTTGGGTCCGGTGCCGGAAACGATGTATTTGTCGCCCGTCGTCTGGTCGGAGAGACCGGCAGAGTGGTCGGTGTGGACATGACTCCGGCGATGATCGAAAAGGCGAACCAGAACAACGCGGGGCTTGGCTACAGGAATGTCGAGTTCAGGTTGGGTGAGATCGAGCAACTTCCGGTGGAAGAAAACTTCGCCGATGTCATTCTCTCCAACTGCGTTTTAAATCTGGTTCCGGACAAGCAGAAAGCATTTTCTGAGATAGCGCGAGTTCTCAAACCGGGTGGGCGTTTTTCGATCTCTGATCTGGTATTGACCGGACCACTGCCGGAAGGCGTGCGGACAGCGACGGCACTCTATATAGGGTGCATCGCGGGTGCCACCACAACCGAGGCATATATGGACTACATCGCCAAGGCGGGACTTCGCGATGTTCGTATTGAATCAAACAAGAAGGTGGAATTGCCCGAGGATGTCCTTCGCAATTATGCCAATGAAGCGGAGATCAAGGAATTCGTGAACTCCGGAACGGAAGTGCTGAGCATCACGGTTACCGGCCGGAAATCCAGTTAAGCCATGGTGAAGGATGCAGAAGTTTCGCGCGGGCACGCCAGCAAGCCGCTTCCGACAGTAGGGGGGAGACTGTCATTTCTGGATCGGTATCTCACGGTCTGGATATTCCTGGGCATGGGGATCGGCGTCCTGATCGGGTGGGCGATGCCGGGCGTGGAGTCATTCATCAATCGATTCCAGGTCGGGACGACCAACGTGCCGATCGCGATCGGCCTGATCTTAATGATGTATCCTCCATTGGCCAAGGTGAAGTACGAGGAGTTGGGGGATGTATTCCGCAATGTTAAGGTGCTTGGGCTATCGCTTCTGCAGAATTGGGTTATCGGTCCGATCCTGATGTTTTTCCTGGCGATCATCTTTCTGCGCGGGTATCCGGATTATATGGTCGGGCTGATCATGATCGGGTTGGCGCGATGTATCGCCATGGTGATCGTCTGGAATGAGCTGGCAAAGGGCGATACCGAGTACGCCGCCGGGTTGGTGGCATTTAATTCGCTCTTCCAAGTGCTCTTCTACAGTCTGTACGCCTGGGTCTTTATTACTGTGCTGCCACCGTATTTCGGGCTCGAAGGCGCGATAGTTGAAGTCAGCATGCGGCAGATAGCGAACTCCGTCTTCATCTATTTGGGGATTCCGTTCCTGGCGGGGATGCTCACACGATGGGTATTGATCAAGCTCAAGGGAAAGCACTGGTACGAGACGCGGTTCATACCTTTGATAAGCCCCCTCACATTGATCGCCCTGCTCTTCACTATTGTGGTGATGTTCAGTCTCAAGGGAAACTTGATAGTGCAGATCCCGATGGATGTCGTGAGAATCGCCATCCCACTGCTCATTTACTTTGTGGTGATGTTCCTGGTTTCCTTTTGGCTGGGGAAGAGAGCCGGGGCGGATTACTCCAAAACGGCGACGCTTTCGCTCACGGCGGCTTCGAACAATTTCGAGTTGGCCATAGCGGTGGCTGTCGCGGTCTTCGGTATCAACTCCGGGGCGGCGTTTGCCGCGGTGATCGGCCCGCTGGTTGAAGTGCCGGTGCTGATCGGGCTGGTCAGTGTCGCGTTACGATTCCAACGTAGATATTTCAAGCCCCAGCCGGCAGAGGTTTCATAATGGCGAATGAATCATTGCCTATGCGCATACTCGTTTTGTGTACCGGCAATTCGTGTCGCTCGCAGATGGCGGAGGCGCTGTTTCGGCAATTTGGCAATGGCCGGATAGAAGCGTTTTCTGCGGGGCTGAAGCCCAAGGCGGTTCATCCGAAGGCGATACAAGTGATGCGCGAGCTGGGAATAGATATCTCGCACCAGCAATCCAATCACCTTAATGACTATCTCGGCCAACGCTTTGATTATATCATCACGGTCTGCGATAACGCGGCGTCAAACTGCCCGGTGTTCCCGGGAGAAGCGACACGTCTGCACTGGCCGTTTGATGATCCAGACAAAGCGACGGGAAGCGAGGAAGAGATACTGTCTGAATTCAGACGGGTGCGAGATGAGATCGCGGAGCGTGTCGAACGCTGGATGAAGCAGGGAGTTAAACCCTTATAGCTTCTTAGAAAAGACCTGTCGTAGTAACCCACGACAGGTCTGGTCTCACTCAGCTACTACTCGTCCTCCCACGGCGGCAGGATATTGAATAGCCGACCCTTGCATGGACACGGAACAACCTTCGTGCCTTTGGCGGTTTCGATGAACTTCACGAACTCACCTCCTTCCAACGGTGGAAGCCCCCAGCATACGTATTCAGAATGTCCCTCCCCTTTTCTGTGATCTTGATCAGTCCTACGCGCGTTTTAGGCAGACGGGGAATGATGCGTACAGGTCGCCGGTGTGAGCGTAGGTGACGCCGCGACAGGCGCCTTTGCAACCGGAGAACTGCTCGCACTCCTTGCAGTGTCCATGTATCTGCTCGCGTGGGAAATTGGCGATCTCAGTCATTTTGGGGTCATTCCAGATATCTGATAGTGTCCGCTCTCTCAGATTGCCTACAATGAAGCGTTTGTCCAAAAGCGACGTGCACGGGTAGACATCGCCGGTGCAAGAGATGTAGAGCATCTCGATACCGGCGATACAATCATGGAACTCGTAGTTCGGGGGTGTGGGGCCGAAGGCCGGGTCAAACATGGGGACCGGTTGCGCGCAGTAGACGGCGGCCTCGACAAACTCTTTCAATTCCGGCAGGTGGCCGTTGAACATCAGTCGTTCGACCATATCCGGGCGTTTGCCTCGACCGGCGGGGACAAAGCCACAGAAGCGGACGTACTTAACACCTTCGCGATCGGCCATTTCGAGGAACGGGTCGGCATCTTCAAGAGTGAAGCGACCGAGAAGCATTGCGAGGTCAACGGTCAAGCCGACATCGTGACAATGACGTATCGCTTGCAGGACAAGCTCGAATTCTTCGAGTGTGGCCCGACGCATCTCGCGATTTTTTTCAGCGGTAGAACCATCGATGGAGATCTGCACCGAGGTCATGCCGGCGGCTTTGAGCGATACAGCGCGTTGCTTTGTCAGTGGAATGCCGTTGGTGGTGACGCCCTGACGGGTGAATCCATGGTCCGCGGCATACCTGACCATCAATTCAAGGTCGGTGCGGAGGAGCGGTTCACCACCGGTCCAGCCAAGCCATTCACCGCCGAGTGCCTCGAGTTGATCGAGGATGCTAAGCGATTCCTCGGTGGTCAACTCATTAAGTGGTTTGCGGGTGGCGGCGCTGTAGCAATGCGGGCAGGTAAGATTGCATTGCCGGGTTGCCTCCCAGGCGACCATCTTGGGCTTGTCAGAACGTGGTGCGATCATCAAATCCTTCGGACATTTGAGTGGCGGATGCCGAGCCGTTAGACCGGTCCGGCATCCGCCGATGTTACCTTAGAAACAACGGTTCATTATCTCGGAGAGATGAGGAACAGTCTCTTGTAGCACGGGCACGGAATGGCCTCGGCCTTGCGGCTCTTTTCGATAAACTTCACTTGTTCACCTCCTTTAGAATGTTAGAGTTGCGTTACCTGGAGCTAGTGCTCCGTCCTCATATTTCAATCATTCAGCACGCACACTGCAACCTGAATCCGGTTGCGACTCAGCGGCCGCCTCTTTCTTCAATTCGCATTGATGGCGTAAACTCAGCATTTCCCTCAGGTTGTATTTCCAGGAGCAACAGGCTCCCACGGTTTTGTCAGCTTGATGGATCGCGTGGCGGGGACACCCGCCCATGCAGATCGGGAAAACTTCGCATTCTCGGCACCCGGCACGCTCAAAAGGATCCCATCCCATATACGTGTGGAGGGTTTCCAACTGCGGGCCATTTGGCTCGGGCTGAAAGACGGAGCCAATAGTGTGCGAGTGATCGGTTGAGAGTTCTTCCCAGCATTTGAAGAGATCGCCATTGGGGCCAATCACAAACGCGTTGTCGACGTCGGCGCCGCAGTGCCCACCCGGCGCGAGCATGGGATATTCTATCTGATAAAAGCCGCTGTCTATCAGTTTCTGATACATCGAAATCTGACTGTGGGAGAACTCTTCGGTAGAGAGACAGCGGTCGCGGATATCCGCGCAGACCGTGGTCGACGCAGTGACCTGAGCAAAATAAAGAAAGACCTTGTCGAGCAAGCCATGCGCGCGCAAGTCATCGAGAATCCCACGTGTGGAGTCGATATTCAGGCGGTCGACATTGACTCGCACGCCGATCTGCAATATCCCGGCTATTTGCTTCAGATTTTCCAATATGCGCTGGTAAGTACCGCGTCCATTGGCCAGTTTGCGTCGAGAATCATGAATTTCCGCGGGGCCATCGAGGGTAACTTGAGCTTCTTCCACGCCCGCAATCTTGAGGCGGGTCGCCATAGCGGCATCGAGCAACCATCCGTTAGTGATGATCGCGCTTGGCCGCACTGAGACTTGATGTTCGGCGGCAAGCTCGCGAAGACCCTGTTGGAGTCGCTCGATAGTTTCAAGGCAGAGTGTCGGTTCGCCGCCAAACCAGGTGACATACAATTCTTCCGAGCGACCCATCCGCTGAGCGGCGAAATCCAGGACCGCGTTCTCGGTAGCTTTGTCCATGCGGAACGCGGATTGGCTTTCGAAACAGTAGTCGCAGCGAAAATTGCAGGCGAGGGTCGGCGCGATAGTCAACATCAGGGTCTGATTGCCGAATCGCTGTGAACGATTGCGGATCTTGAGCGCGGTCAGTTCGTCGAGTTGGTCAGGAACGAGATAGCGACCTTCGTCGAGCGCCGAGCGAAAGGCTCTTTCTTCATCTGAATGCACGGTGTCCGGTTGGTTCAGTAGGCGTTGGATGGCAGGAAGATTTTCGGGCAGAATTTCGGCAAGCGCAGCACTGGCACTATTGAAGGCCAAGGTGGCGCCGTTTTTCGAACGAAAGAAAACGTTATAGCGCGACGGCTTCATAAACACCCTGTCTTGGATCCAGGAGTGTCGCCCGAAGATGCACTCTGGACGCGTATGATTACTCATCCCGGAACGGGATGAAAGATAGTCAAACATAGATGAAACAGTCACTTTTGTCAAGTTCATTTCTCAACCCACCGAATGCGGTGGGATGATCGGAAATAGCTTGACAGCGAAACGGCCCTTTCGCATTTTAGGCGCAGGTCCTTCCTGGACCATTCGCACCACGCTTTGCAGCTTAGACATTACAAAATCGAATCTTTCAGCGCCGGAGTGCCATGTATGGTGTCGCGGGAGAAAGTCAATTGGCTGCTGGTCGCCATTATTGTGGTGATGGGGGCGGAGATAATTTACCTGATCGTACAGAATCGCCGACTCCAAGCGATGCTGGATGACCCCTTGCAGTATCTTCAGACACTTCAACCAGAGCAGACCGTGCCGGCAATCCGCGGCGCCGATATCACTGGCGCTGAGGTCTCGTTACAGTATGGGGTGGGGCAGCCCAATACACTGCTAACCTGGTTTTCCGCGGGCTGTGACGCATGCAAAGGAAATTTCGACTACTGGAACGAGATCCATCAGCGGATGACGGATCAGAATATCCGCATGATCGGGTTCTGTGCCGGGACGATCGAGGAAGCTCGGCAGATGGTGGCCGAGCATAGCATTCCATATCCGGTTTTGTCGGTGACGGATCAATTTTTGGTGGACGCATACAAGGGGAATCTTCTCCCACAAACAGTTTTGATAGCTCCGAATGGGCAGGTGACACAAGTCTGGCCGGGTGAGCTGACTCGATCGCTCAAAGAGCAGATCGAGAGTCAACTTGCCGGACTAGTGTCACATGCCGATAAAGGAGGTGATCATTAATGACGGCACTTCGTCGTTTCAAAGTCCTTATCGTTTTGTTGGCGCTGGCAGTGATGTTCGCCGGCGCATTCACGATCGTGAGCACTGAGACCGCTCAGGCTCGTCCGAGATGCTGCATCTGGGTGATGTATTGCACTACGACTGCGCCGATCGTGTGCTGGGATGTCTGCAAGCCGGTTCCGTGCCCGTAGACATTCGGCTGACTTTTTAAGCACCTTGGTAGCGCGCCCGACGAAAGCCGGGCGCTTTTTTGTGGCGGAGGAACAAGTATGGGCGACTGATAGATAGCATTCATTACCGACCATATTAGACCACATTGTGTAAGTGACAATTCTCTTTTCCGCTCACCTGTTTTTCACTTGCCGGAAATGCGCGGTCAGAATATGTTCGAGGGCAAAACTAGCGCATGAAGGAAAGGACAGGGTATGTGCGAATTCGAATATATTCACGCCAGACAGGTTCTTGATAGCCGCGGAACGCCGACGGTGGAGGTTGATGTCAGTCTGAGCGACGGCACGCTCGGACGGGCGATCGTCCCTTCGGGAGCATCGACCGGCGCGCACGAAGCGGTGGAACTTCGCGATGGCGACGACAAAAAGTATTTCGGCAAGTCGGTCGAGCAGGCGGTAGAGAACGTCAATGAAGTGCTCGCTCCGGCGATATTGAATGATCTGCTTGATCCGTTCGACCAGAACACGCTCGACCATTTCATGATCGAAGTGGACGGGACGGAGAATAAGTCCAAGCTTGGCGCAAACGCGATATTGGGTGTGTCGTTGGCGACAGCCAAAGCGGCGGCGGAATCGCGCGGCTGTTATTTGTATGAGTAT
This sequence comes from uncultured Ignavibacteriales bacterium, assembly GCA_964397415.1. Taxonomy (GTDB): domain Bacteria; phylum Zixibacteria; class MSB-5A5; order GN15; family FEB-12; genus FEB-12. The sequence continues at coordinate 7,500 of CAYNIJ010000023.1, forward strand.
ATCGGCGGGTGCAACGCCAAGGTGTTGCCGGTGCCGATGATGAATATCCTGAATGGAGGGAAGCACGCGGATAATAATGTCGACCTGCAGGAGTTCATGATCATGCCGGTGGGGGCGCAGACGATCGCGCACGCGCTGCAGATGGGGGCGGAAGTGTTCGGGCATCTGAAGAAAGTGCTCAAGAAGATGAACCTGAATACCGCCGTTGGCGATGAGGGCGGATTCGCGCCGGATCTGAAATCCAATGAAGAAGCGCTGCAAGTGATCATGCAGGCGATCAAGAACTCCGGCTATGAGGCGGGGAAGGATATCCTGCTGGCATTGGATCCGGCATCGACGGAGTTCTACGACGCGAAGTCCGGAAAGTATCAGCTCAAGGCCGAGGGGAAAGAGTTGTCAACCGACCAGATGGTAGATTATTACGCGCGCCTCTGTGAAACCTATCCGATCGTCTCTATCGAAGATGGCTTGGCCGAAGATGATTGGGAGGGGTGGCAGAAGCTAACGGCGAAACTCGGCAAGCGAGTGCAGTTGGTCGGGGATGATCTGTATGTGACCAATCCGAAACGGTTGGCGCGCGGGATCAAGGAGAAATGCTCGAACTCAATCCTCATCAAGTTGAATCAGATAGGGACATTGACCGAAACGCTCGACGCGATCTCAATGGCGCAGAAAGCGGGATTCACGGCGGTAGTGTCGCACCGTTCGGGTGAAACAGAAGACGCGACGATAGCGGATGTGGCGGTGGCGATGAACGCCGGGCAGATCAAGACCGGCTCAATGTGCCGGACGGATCGAATCGCGAAGTACAACCAGTTGCTGCGGATAGAGGAATCATTGGCGGGGAATGCGCAGTATCTGGGACGCCGGACGTTTTACAATTTGATGTAGAATCGAGCAAAATCGTTTGCGAATGTTTTACCGGCCCTGTGAGGGGCCGGTTTTTGTTTGGGCTTCAATGAATGACAGTGGTGATGCGGGCCTTGGTGACGAAGATGCGGCCGCTCACGGCGCTCGGTTTGGTCCAGGCAAAGGCGAAGGTGTTCTTGGGCATTTGTGTCAATGCCCGTACTGTCTCCGAACTGCCGGCCTGTCCAAAGGACATCGCCGCGAGCTGGGAGCCGAGATTGTTGAGCAGAATGATGCCGATGTTATCCGCGGGGGGATAAACCGATTCAGCGAGGTTTGCCGCTACGATCACACCGTTGGATATGATGGCCGGCGCTAGTTTGATCCCGTTATAGTCAGTTTCCGCAGGAAGGAAATTCGCCCATCCCTGACCACCATCGGGCCTGAATAAACAGACTTGGGGAACCCAATTGTAACTAGCCTCTACCAATGTAAACGCTATGCTACCATCATTGAGTGTGGTCGTTGAGCCGGCATACAACTGATCACCCCAGCCTGTATTAGTAAAGGTCCTCGTCCAGAGTAGATTCCCTTGATGGTCCCAATTCTTAAAGAACAGCCACTGCTCCTCAGGATCGCATCCACCAGTGTGACCGCTGGCGTACGGGGTATAAGCCGCGCGTCCGAGCACTATAATCGAACCTGAGGAATTGACTGTAATGCCGCCGAAAGTGACATTAGGTCTGCTATATGCTTCTCCGCATGAATTGAAGACAGTGTAGTGTTGACGCCAAAGTTCGATTCCTTATTGATCCGTTTTGAGGATGAACCCTGAGGCTTCCGGTACACCGGCGATCGTAGTGCCGGCTATGGCGATGCCGCCATCGGGGCAGAGTGCGGCGGAAGCAACGGACTCTGATCCGGATGCGCCAAAACATACCTCTTTCGAAACAGCGCCGTTGGCATCGAGCCAAGCGAGGTAAATATCCGAAGTCGTGTCTGTGCAGGATGACGAGGAACCGACGACAAGAAACTGTCCGTTTGGCAGGCTCAACATCTTGGCCGGATACTCATGGCCTGATCCGCCCAGGCGAGTTTCCCACAACTGCTGACCGAGAGAGTCGAGGCGCAGTACGACTATGTCGTTGCTGACTCCATCATAGTACCCGCACGCGATTACCAGTCCGTTATCGGTTGTAGCGAGCATGGATAATGGAACAAGACTGGTTAACAGTCCACACTCGGTCGTCCAAAGCGTGTCTATGCCGATGGAAGAATCCGGAGGGATGACAATGATCCCGCCAGGGTTCCTTGCGAGATAGAGATTGGATAGCGCCGACTGATTGCTGCGAAGATCGCGAGAACGGACGACGAAATAGAGCAACGTATCAATGACCGGCCAGGTAAGGGTCACCGACTGAGTCTGGCCCGGAGTGAGGGGTGTAGGATATTGCCCAAGAAGGGTTGCAGACGACCAATTGTTCTCATCTATCGTATCGAGAGAATACCTGATCTCATAGCTTCCGACCTTGGCAGTGACGTCGCTATCAGATGGCGCGGTCCAATACAGTTGATAGGTTGAGTCGTCGAGAAGAATTCCTGTCAAATCCGTGATGGTTCGGGGCGGCAAAGAATCTACTGCGTTGATGGCGATCACGTTAGAGAGGGCGGACCAGTTGCCGATATCATCGACGGCTTTCAGAGCGGCGAAGTAGGTGGTGCCCGAATCGAGGCCATTAAGACGGAATCGTTCGCCAGTGGTCGGGTCGCGCGGGATGAGAGATTGCGCGGCAATTGTACAAGAATCCCAAGTTGAGTCGGTAATGGGCGCACGACTGAGTCGGATATCGTAAGCGGTGGCTTTGCCGGAGAGGGAATCATCGCCGGGGGCGTACCAGCAGAGGTCGGCCCAGGTGGGATTTTCGACACAGATCCAAAGTGAGGTGATTCTGGCGGGAGGTATTTGGTCGGGATATTTGATCGGCGTGGTCGGCTTTTTGTCGGAGCAGGCAAAAAGGACCAGAAGCAGAGTCAGAGCGATGTACAGAGGCGGACGCATGCGTACTCCCCGGCGGTTAATAATAAAAGATACTGCAATCAAATGTGGAGTCAAGGGGAGATGACAGGGTGTGGAAAGGGCAGACGGGGACGTCTGCCGCTCAAATATGGAGGGTGCGGTTGGTGGCTGGGTGCAACCATCATGCGTATGGGAATCAAGGGGAAAGGGAAATTGGTCGCATTCAGCAACCGTCAAGTGGTTGGTAATCAACAGTAGTCTCTACGTCACTCAGTTCATTCTATAGAATGATGGTGTAGGTTAGGATCTGGTGCGGGACAATAGGATGATGGTTGCAATTGCGTACCTGAACCGTGCGTCGAGCTGTCCAGTGGGCGAGTGAGAAAAATACCGCCCCTATTAATAGGTGCGCATTTAGAGGCACTGACAATTGTCATACAGGGCGCGAGGCAGGCGAGGTTGAGCCTAGACGAAAAAGGGAAACTGAATTCCCGCCCCCGGTTCAAGCCCGGGGCAGGCTGCGCGGAATGAGGCGGTGTGTTGAACGCGAGGGTGGGTGGTAATCTATAAGGATGCTTAACAGCACTGCAGCATAAATACCAAACCGGCGCTGGGGGAAGACCCCAACGCCGGTTGGTTCAAATGCCAGGGTAGCACACTTTCCTTGCTGCTCGATCTCCGTCCGTGTACCCCTCTCTCTCATACCCCTGGCGTGGAGGGGTTCAGTTTGCCCGACGATCCATTGATCCGTCAGCTAACCGGCGAATGATTTACACTCACGACAGCGTCTTCTTCGCTGTTGCCGGTCAGAACGCTCACGAGGTCGAATCGAATCAGGCATCCCTACACGTGTCTGGTGGCCTGTCCGGGCAGATCGTTTGCCGGATCGGCATCTTTCCCTGCATGCCGACGGGTCACCACGCGATCAACTGCAGCCGCTGGTCGAGCCGCAAGTGTCGCACTTCAGACAGGTACCGTTGCGGACCATCGTAAACTGTCCGCATTCCCGACACATGTCACCCTCGTATCCTCTTAGCCGCGCGTTTCTGATCTGGTGGAGTCTTTGGTCTCCTTCTGCACCTGGATCTGGAGTTGCGACATATGCAAACACCGCCTCCGTGCGGCTGCTTTTTGGAGCTGCAGCCGTCGCGTCCATCGACTTACCATGCCCATTTCCTCCATTGGACTTGCCGTTCCCGCCGTTTCCATGGCCGTTGCCGTCGGCGGATTTGTTGAGCGTCAAGTGGGTTGTATGTATGTCTTCAGCTTTTCTCGATGCGGTAGCGGACTGGGAAGCGGACGAGAACGGCGCCGGTTCTTCGGTCTCGAACTCGATCCCTTCATCGCCGGGAGTACCGATGGTATCCGAGCGGAGGTCATCCTCGGTGACGTGCGCCAGATCGGTGCGACCAAGGTAGGTGATGGCCAGTTCGCGGAAGATGTAATCGATGATCGAGGTGGAGCGCTTGATGGAGCGGTTGCCATCGACCATGCCATTCGGCTCAAAGCGCGCGAAAAGAAATGCTTCGACGAACTCTTCAAGCGGCACACCATGCTGGAGGCCGAGTGAGATAGCAATAGCGAAGCAATTCATCAAGGAACGGAAGGCGGCGCCTTCGCGATGCATATCGAGGAAGATCTCACCGAGGGTGCCGTCATTATATTCGCCGGTGCGTAAGTAGATCTTATGTCCGCCGACCTCGGCCTTCTGCGTGTAGCCACCGCGGCGATGCGGCAGTTTGCGGCGTTTGGCGAGATAGCGATAGACAACCTTCTCAGCCATCTTCTGCGAGGCGGCAGAGACGGAGAGCGGCGTGTGAATCTCTTCATGCTCGTCGTCGAGTAGAGCAGAGTTGAGCGGCTGAGAGAGTTTGGAGCCATCGCGATACAGCGCGACCGCCTTGTTCATGGTTTCCCAGGAGAGGCGATAGGCCTTTTTGACATCATCAATGGTCGCTTCGGCCGGCATATTGATGGTCTTGGAAATGGCGCCGGAGATGAACGGCTGGGCCGCGGCCATCATCCGGATGTGCGCTTCGTATGGAATAAAGCGGGTTCCCTTGCGACCGCACTTGTTGGCGCAGTCGAAAATAGGGAGGTGCTTATCCTGCAGGTGCGGCGCGCCCTCGAGGGTCATAGTGCCGCAGCAATATTCGTTGGCGGCTTCGATCTGCTCTTTGGTGAAGCCGAGTTCGCGCAGGAGGTTGAAATCCCAGCGGTCGGTCTGGTCTTCGGCAAAACCAAGATGGTGATGCACGAAATCTTCGCCGAGGATATGCTTGTTAAAGGCGAAGGAGATATCGAAGACGTTTTCGAGCGCGGATTCAAGGCGAGTCAGTTCATTATCGCCAAAGCCTTTGGCGCGGAGCGATTCATGATTGATGAACGGCGCCTGGCGTAGCGTGCGAGTGCCGGTCGCGTACGTGATGATGGCGTCGGTCTGTTCGTCGGTGTAGCCGAGACGACGGAGCGCTTCGGGCACGGAGTTGTTGATGATCTTGAAGTAACCGCCGCCGGCGAGTTTTTTGAATTTTACCAGAGCGAAGTCGGGCTCAATGCCGGTGGTGTCGCAATCCATCAGGAGGCCGATTGTGCCGGTCGGAGCGATAACGGTCGATTGGGCGTTGCGATAGCCGTAGACCTCGCCGAGTTCGACGGCGCGATCCCAGACCTGGCGTGCGGACTTGACGATATCTTCGGAGAGATAGTTCGGGTTGATGCCGATCGGCTTGATGCTGAGTCCTTCATATTCGGACTTGTCGGCGTTGTAGGCGGCACGGCGATGGTTGCGCATGACGCGGAGCATCTGGTCGCGATTGCGATAGAAAGCGGGGAAGGCTCCCTGCTCTTTGGCCATTTCGGCAGAAGCCATGTAGGCGCCGCCGGTGAGGAGGGAAGAAATTGCGCCGCAGAACGCATACCCTTGCTGAGAATCGTACGGGATCCCCATGCGCATGAGCACAGTGCCGAGATTGGCATAGCCGAGGCCGAGCGTGCGGAATTCGTATGACTTCTGGGCGATAACGCGCGACG
>CAYNIJ010000024.1:0-12166 GCA_964397415.1 uncultured Ignavibacteriales bacterium
ACTCGCGACCAACAGCTTGGAAGGCTGTGACTCTACCAACTGAGTTACTCCCGCTGGTTGCCCAGAAAGTACGAGCGAGCATGCTAGCTCGCAAGTGCTTTTTCAAAAGTAGAACAGATGAATGTGATCGATTGTTCATCCCGGAATTTGTTCTCTATTCCACCTCACCTGCCAGAGATCACTGACAGACTGTCGTGCTAGACTAAAGCTTGTCTGCAGCCCGATGAAACTTGCGTCGGCGTCTATCAATGATCAATCCTACCACGCAAGCTATAAGCATCCATGTAACCACACACAAGGCAACGAACACCCCTTCACCCAGCACACTTCCGCTGTTTGGGGAGAATCGACTGGAGGCCGGCAAGAGAGAAATAATTACGGCAGCTGGAGCGTTCAGGAACATTAATGTCCACGTGTACAAACTATGTCGTCCATGTAGTTCGTGGATAAACAGGGGAAGTAGCGACAGGAGGAGCTGAGCAAGGCCAGCCACAAATGGAAGACGGAAGGCCAGGCGACTCGCTCGAAGTGTCTTAGGAATTAAGAAGTACACGCTGGCGAGAAATAGGACGGACGATAGAACAGACAGAGCGACCGGAAACAAAAAGTCCGTGATACCAACAGCGACTAAATGCGTGCAAGAAAACAAGTTGATCACGTCAAATAACTCCCCTGCCCCGGCTCTCTCAGACGACCAAAACAGTAAAACGCGTTTCCCCTAACACGGAGTTTATCCCTGGTCGGAATGATAATCCGGCGGGACTCCCCAATGCAGTTTGTTCTTCAAGAGACGATAATAAGAGTTTTCGGCAAAGGTGACGAATTTGAGTTTGAAATCCGCCTTGCGAATTGTTACCGGCTCTCCCTCGCGCACGCCAACGATGATCTGGCCATCCAGCGTCAGGTTGGCGACTCTGCCGCGACTGAGGACATCCAGTTCCAGAATATCGTTGGCTGAAAAGATCATGGGGCGGGTTGTGAGCGAAAACGCGGCGATAGGCGCGGCGATCATCGCTTCCATACTGGGGTGCATGATCGGTCCGCCTACCGCGAGCGAATACGCGGTGGAGCCGGTCGGCGTGGCGATCACCAGACCATCGGCTTTGTAGGTGACGACATCTTCCCCGTTCACGCGAAGACTGATATCGAGTACGCGGCTGGAAGGGCCGTTATCCAGAACGATATCATTGAGGGCGGTGGAGAGTTCGGTCACTTCCTTGCCATACACCAGCGCTTTCAGCAGCATTCTTTCCACGATCTTGTATTCGCCAGCGACGACGGCATCGAGGCTGGGAACTATTTGATCTGGAGTACGGGGAGTGAGGAATCCAAGCGAGCCGAGGTTGACTCCGAGAATGGGAGTTCCGGACGCACCGACTGAGCGGCCGGTACCGAGGATAGTTCCATCGCCACCCATTGAAATAATCATGTCGACCTGGGCGGCGAGCGCATCCTGCGGGACGAACCTGTAGTCGCCGGTCACTGCCTTCTGCAGATCTGCAGAAAGGATCAGCTCATGGCCGTGCTGCTTGGCCCAGGTGAGGACAGTGTTTATCGCCGTGCGGGCGCCGATACGGGTGAGGTTGGCTATTAGTCCAAAGCGCATAGGTTACCTATGCCCAACATAGGCTGAATGTTGATGAGAAATCAAGTGAACAAATCGCGAAGAGCGACATGAGTAATCTGGAGGAAGTTCAGCCGACGTTTTTGAGGGAGTCTTTGCGGCGGGAGAAATTGTTGAGGATTAGCCTCTGGAAGAGGCTGGAGTTGGACTTCGCCTGCTGCTGCAGGAACTGCTCCAGTGAATTGGTGATGCCGTCAGTGTCGAGACCGACGTCTTTAAGTAACTGCGCACGGCTGCCATGGGTGACAAAGCCATCCGGAATCGCCAGCGCCTTGAACTTGCCATCCCAACCGGATGACATAAGATGTTCCGCAACTGCTTGTCCGAATCCGCCGCGAAGTTGCCCTTCCTCTATAGTGACAATCACCTTAGAATCCGTTTTGAGCTGATCGAGCATCGTCTGATCCCATGGCTTGATAAAGCGGGCGTTGACCACACCGACATCGAGGCCACGTTCGGCGAGTTTCTCAGCGGCTTGAAGCGACGGATGAACCATCGAGCCGACAGCCAGGATCATGACCGGTGATTGATTGGTCATCATCTCCCACTTACCCCAGGCGATCGGTCGCACGTCGTCTTCCATCGGAGTGGGGACGGTGTCGCGCGGATAGCGCACGGCAACGATACCTTCGACCTTATTGTCTGCGGTATGATGCAGCATGGCGCGAAGTTCATTCCCATCCTTGGGAGCGCAGAGCGTCAGGTTCGGGACCGTGGAGAGGTAGGCAATATCAAAAACGCCATGGTGGGTCGGACCATCCTCGCCGACCAGCCCCGCGCGATCCATGCAGATAACAACCGGCAATTTCTGGATAGCCAGGTCGTGGATAACCTGGTCATAGGCGCGCTGGAGGAAAGTTGAATAGATGATCAAGTACGGCTTGATGCCATCGGCGGCGAGTCCGCCGGCGAAAGTGGCGGCGTGTCCTTCGGCAATGCCGACATCGAAAAAGCGATCAGAATATTTCTCAGAGTATTCGACCAATCCGGTCCCCGAACACATGGCCGCGGTGATGGCGACAACCTGTTTGTCTTTTGCCGCCAGTTCGCACATTACGGTGCCGAATACACTGGTATAGGCGGGGAGGTTCGCCGATGACGCGGCGGCTTTGCCGGTCACTTTGTCGAATTTGCCGATGCCGTGGTATTTGAAAGCGTCATCTTCGGCGGGAAGGTACCCTTTCCCCTTCTTGGTCGCGATGTGCAACATCACGGGGCCGTGAATCTGGCGCAAATCCTCGAGAGTTTTGATGAGGAGAGGCAGGTCGTGACCATCAATCGGGCCGAAATACTTGAAGCCCAGCTTTTCAAAGAGCATTCCAGGGACGAGGAAGCCTTTGATCGAGTTTTCGATCCCCTTGATGGTATCGCGGATCTTGTCACGGCGTTTGAATTTGCCGGTCAGTTCCCAGACCTCGGTACGAAGGCGCTGGAATTTCTCGTCGGCCATGATGCCCGTGAGATATTTGGAGATGGAGCCGACGTTTTTCGAGATAGACCAGGTGTTGTCGTTCAGAATGACGAGCAGATTCTTCTTAAGGGAACCGGCGTTGTTCATCCCCTCGAAAGCAAGCCCACCGGTCATGGCACCATCGCCGATAACCGCGACAACTTTGTGATCCTTCCCCTGCAAGTCGCGCGCGAGCGCAAAGCCGAGCGCGGCGGAGATTGAGGTCGAGGCATGCCCCGCGCCGAAATGGTCATATTCGGATTCGGACCGCTTGGCATAACCGGCGAGGCCTTCGTATTGGCGAATGGACTTGAGACGGTCGCCACGGCCAGTGATAAGTTTGTGGGCGTAGGTCTGGTGCGAGACATCCCAGACGAGTCGATCCTGCTTGAAATCGAACAGGTAATGGAGCGCGAGGGTCAGTTCGATAGCGCCGAGATTGGACGCGAGGTGACCGCCGGTTTCGGAGACTGCCGCGACGATCTCCTGACGTACTTCTTCGGCCAGGAGAACAAGTTCCTCCTGATTCAGTTTCTTGAGGTCTTCGGGAGAGTGTATGTTCGGCAGATTTTTCATGTGTTCGCTATGTTCGTCTTACTGCTCACGGTGTCCGATGAACTTGGCCAGAAAGGTCAGCATATTGTCATCATCAAACAGGGCGAGACTTTCATCAATCAGTTGGCCCGCGTCTTTTTTGGCCTGATCCATGCCTACCGCCGCGGGATAGGTCGCTTTCTGGTTTTTACTATCGGATCCGACTTGCTTGCCTAACTTTTTCTGGTCGCCTTCGATATCCAGGATATCATCAATGATCTGAAACGCCAGCCCGATCTTTTCGCCGTACGTGGTCAGCCGTCTAAGAGTTGCCGCGTCGGCATCGGCCAACAGAGCGCCGATCCTGACCGCGCCCCGGATAAGCGCGCCGGTCTTGCGTGTATGAATGTATACAACATCAGCTTGGCTGACTTGTTTCCCTTCCGCTTCTACATCCGCTACCTGTCCGCCGATCATCCCCGCTGTTCCGATTGCCTCGGCTAATTCAAGGACCACCTGCGGGTTGCCGGTTTCGGCCATCAACTGGAAGGCGACAACATGCAGGGCGTCGCCGGCCAGAACCGCGATCGCCTCGCCGAATTGCTTGTGGCAGGTCGGCATGCCGCGGCGGAGGTCGTCATCGTCCATGCACGGGAGGTCGTCATGGATGAGTGAGTAGGTATGAACCATCTCCAATCCGGCCATCGCCCGATAGACTTTCTCCAGATCAGTTACTCTTCCCTGCGTGCAATATTCATACGCGGCGAGACAGAGGATAGGTCGAATCCGTTTGCCGCCAGCCATGAGTGAGTAGCGCATTGCCGCATGAATGGATTTGGGCGGCATATCCGCGGAGGGCGTGAAACGGTCAAGCAGCTGATCGACCAGAACGCGATTCTGTTCGAGATAGCGCTTGCCGTCGATGGCCGTAGTGTGGGGCACTACTTCTCTCCCTCGAAATCCGACTCGACCAATTGGCCGTTCTGTTCGGTAATGATCTTGATCTTCTTTTCCGCCTCGGCCAGTTTCTGGTCGCAGAACTTGACGATCTCCAGACCTTCGGTGTAGAGTTCGATCGCCTCTTCGAGTTTGGCATCGCCGGATTCGAGGGTGGCGGTCAGTTCCTGCAGACGGTTCATGGCGGATTCAAAGTCCGCGTATTTCTTTTTGGTCGCCATAGGTTGGTCTCTCAGTCCGACGTTGACTCAACGACGGAGATAATCTTTCCCTTTGCCAAAACTGTCTCGAGTTTATCGCCGGGCGATATTTCGGTTTGGGCCACCAGCACCGGACCGGAGGGCAATCTGCGCGCCACCGAGTATCCGCGAGCCAGGACTTTGAGCGGAGACAGCGCCTCTAGCTGGGAGATGAGCAAAGATAGCCGGTTTTTGTGGGCGTCAAAATGGTATTTTCCGGCGCTGTCCAGTCCCTTGCGCATGTAGTCGAGAGTCTGCTGGTGCTGTCGAATTCTATCGAGTGGTCGGCGGAAGGTGGGTCGCTCCAAAATCGAAGTCATAGTCGTGCGAGCCTGCTCCACCAAGTACTGAAGTTCTCCCGCGAGTGTCGAAATAGTTCCGCGCAGTAACTCCTGAAAGTCTTTCTTCGACCAGACAGCGAGCTCGGCCGCCGCGGAGGGAGTTGGCGCACGATGATCCGCCACCATGTCGGAGAGAGTGACGTCAATCTCATGTCCTACCGCTGAGATGACCGGAATGCGTGAGCGGGCGATCGCGCGAACCGTGATCTCGGTGTTAAAGCACCAGAGATCTTCGAGCGAGCCACCGCCGCGACCGACGATGAGCAGGTCGATATCGTCCCGCGTGTTGAAATAGTCGATTCCGGCCGCGATGGTCTTCTCCGCCCCGTCTCCCTGGACAGTCGCGGGGTAGATAATAAGTTCGACGGAGTCATTTCGGCGTCGGGCTATCTGGATGATATCGCGGATCGCCGCGCCTGTCGGTGAAGTGACGATACCTATTCTTGTCGCGTATTCGGGGAGCGGTTTCTTGCGAGATTCTTCGAACAGACCTTCTTTCTGGAGCCGTTCATGTAGTTGCCGAAAAGCCAGCTCAAGCGGTCCAATACCGACAGGGACTATTTGACGACAATTGAGCTGATAGTTTCCCTGCTTCTCATAGACCGAGATCTCGCCGTAGATACGGACATGCTGTCCGTTCTGCATCTCGAATTTGACCGCCGAAGCCGCACCGCGCCAGAGAGTGCAGCGAAGCGTGGCGTTTTCGTCCTTGAGATTGAAATAGCGGTGGCCCGAGGTGTGGTGCTTGTAGTCGGAGATCTCCCCTTCCACCCAGAGGTCGACAAAGCTCTCTTCCAGCGCGGTTTTGATCATCCGCGTGATTGCGGTAACAGTATAGGCGCGCTGTTCTTTTTTGTCGAAGGATGGCGTCATGGTGCGAGTATAGGGAGGGGCGGACGGACTGGCAATTACTTTTCGAAGTCTGTCAGGAAGTGGTTTCGGCGGAGAGTTTCTGCAGAATAGTCTCGGCCAGTTTCGGCGTAATTCCCTTTATAGCGGAGAGTTCCTCCACTGTCATTTTCCGAATGCGTTCAACCGATCCAAATTCAGTAAGCAGCAATTGACGTTTGGCGGGGCCGACACCGGGGATATCGTCGAGCGCGGACTTGATAGTGCGCTGGGTGCGGACCTTGCGATTGTAGGTGATGGCAAAGCGGTGGGCTTCATCGCGAATTCGCTTCAAGAGATTGAGCGCGGGTGATGATTTAGGAATAGTGATCGGTTCCGACAGCCCGGGGACGTAGACCTCTTCCAGACGCTTGGCCAGCGAGATGATAGACTGGTCGGCGAAGCCGAGCGATTCAAGCTCTTCCTGCGCGTTGGAGAGCTGACCTTTGCCACCATCGACGATGACCAGATCGGGCGGAGTCAGTTTTTCCTCACGGATGCGGTGGAAATAGCGACCGACCACCTCGCGCATCATTTTGAAGTCATCCTGTCCCCTGACACCTTTGATCTTGAAGTGGCGGTATTCGGATTTCTTTGGTTTGCCGTTGTCGAAATAGACGCCGGAGCCGACCGCGTCGGTCTCGCCGGTGTTGGAGATGTCAAAGCAGACCATCGTGCGAGGGGAGTTGGCGAGTTTGAGTTCGTCTTTCAGCGCCAACACCATTTTGCTCATACGCTCGGAGAACATTTTCTTTTGAATGAGCTTTTCGTCGAGCAGGAGCCGGGCGTTTTTGGCGGCGAGAGTCAACATTGGCATCTTGTCGCCGATCTTGGGAGCAATCAGTTTGATCTTCGACTCCCGCCCTTCCCTGAGCCAGCTCTGCAAAAGCTTCATGTCGGGAACTTCGGTCGGAATGACGATCTCTTCCGGAAGGTTTGGCTGGTGATTGTAATACTGCGTCAGGAATGTCTGCAGAACTTCTTCGTCGCTATCGGCGGATTCGGATTCGACATAGAAATCCTGCCGTCCAATGAGGACGCCTTCGCGAATCTGCATGACAACGGCCATGGTAACCGCGCCTTCGCGCGCGAAGTTGATGACATCGCGGTCGACCACCTCGCCGACATCGACCGACTGGCGGGTCATCATGGTTTTGATCTGCTCGATCTGGTCGCGGATGGTCATCGCTTCTTCGAAGCGGGTTTCTTCAGAGGCTTTGGCCATCTGATCAGTCAACTGACGAATCAGCTCTTTGGATTTGCCGGAGAGCATCATGATGAGGCTGTCGACGCCTCGACGGTAGTGCTCGGGAGAGACAAATCCTTCGCAGGGGCCCTCGCAGCGTTTGATGTGATAGTCGAGACAGACTTTGTACTTCTTGTTGGTCGGGTTGGGGATCACCAGGTGGCAACTTCGAATCTTGAAAAGCCGCGCCAGAAATTGCAGAGTCTTGTAGATAGACTTGATATTGGTGTATGGTCCGAAATAGCGGGAGTTATCCTTCTGTAGTCGGCGGACAACAAAAACTCGCGGGTAGAGCTCGCTCGTGGATATCTTGATATACGGGAAATGCTTGTCATCCTTGAGGTGGATATTGTAGCGCGGTTTGTATTCGTGAACGAGGTTGGCTTCGAGAATGAGAGACTCGATCTCGTTGTTGGTGACCATCAGTTCAAGATCGGCAACCTGCGAGACAAGCGCGGTGGTTTTGACATCGTGGTGCGAATCCTGAAAATACGATCGGACACGGTTCTTCAGGTTCTTCGCCTTGCCAATGTAAATGACCTTCCCATGGGCGTTCTTAAAGAGATAAACGCCGGGGGATTCGGGAAGATTGGCAAGTTTCAGTTCCACGAGTGACCGCTACTTCAGACGGGTTGGTGAGTGCCGGTATGGGGTCGGCCGATCGTTACTTAAGGATACGTCGCGCGCCGACAAATCGTTTGGCCCAGTAGGCTTCGTTGAGAGCGGAGATAATGACTCCCTGCGAGGTCGAAGAGTGAATGAATTCGCCGAAGCCGATATAGATGCCGACATGGGTGATCCGTCCTCGTTCCGTTTCAAAAAAGACCAAATCGCCGTACAGCAGGTTGCGGCGGGAGACCTCAATCCCTTCCCGATACTGATCCTCCGCGGTGCGCGGAAGCATGATAGTGGCATATTCGCGCATCACTTCCTGCGTGAAAAGCGAGCAATCTATCCCTGGTTGATAACGTGAATTGCCGGCGTATGGTTTCCCGAGGTATTTCTGGATCACCATACCGAAGGCGAGGTAGTCCTCGGTCCGTCGCCAGTCGGCTTTTTCGCTCATCTCTTTTGGGGTGGTCGAGGCGTATTGTGTAAAGCGCGGGCTGGGCGCGCAGCCGACCGTGAGCATCGCAATAAGGAGAAGCCAGTGGTGTTTCTTCATCGTAGACTCGGGTAGTTCAGGTTAAAGCGACGCTTGTAGTATAGTCGAGTGAACAGGATGAGGACAATCATAAAAACAAGGTAGCCCGGATAGAAGTATCCGGCCAGAAGGCCGAGCAACAGGATAGGGAGTTTGGCTGCAAAGAGAACCAGCTTGTTCGAGGGGCGGAACAGGTATGGCAAAACCAAAAGAAGCGCGAACCCGGAAAGGGCCGAAAGCATCAGATAGCCGAATCGGTATGCCAGCAGACTCGCGATGGCGTACATGAGAATTGACAATAAGGCGGCAACGCGCGGTGAGGTGACAACCGCGACAGTCTTTTTGCCGGTGGCGGTGTCGCCGGCAATATCGGGTATAGTGGTCAGGCAGTAGACGGCGGAGACTACTATACCGAAATAGAACGGATTATCCCAGCCGAGGAGTCCGGCGTTGTGCAAGTTGAGGTCGGGCATAACGGCGATTGACATCAAAAACCCGATGGAAAAGCCATTGGCGAATAGACCCCAGAACGGGCGGTCTTTGAGCCGAATCGGCGGCGCCGAATAGAGCCAGGAGAGCAAGAACGCAACGATGAAGATCGCGGCGGTGACAAACGATATCAGGTAGCCGATCGCTATCCCCACGCCGGAGATCAGGAAGAAGGCGCGCATCATCTGTTGTTCGTCGATGATGCCATTGGCGACATAGCCGAGTTTTCGATTGATAGAATCGGATTCTTTGTCAAAGATCTGGTTGAGGTACATTGCTCCGGCAGTCATGCACGTTATGCCGCACATTACGAAAAAATCCTCCCACGAGAAGCTTTCCCCGGACAATTGGTGATGATAGTACAGCGCGACGAGAAAGATGCTCCATCCAGGAAGGTGCAGCATCGGACGAGCCGCGAAGATATAATCGAGCGACCTCATTTGAGGAGCAAGTGGGTGTAGTAGTAGAGCACCGGCGCGGCGAAGAGAAGTGAGTCGAAGCGATCCAGCACGCCGCCATGGCCGGGGATAATCGCCGACGAATCTTTGAGCCCGAGCGACCGTTTCCACATCGATTCGACCAAGTCGCCAAGCTGACCAAAGAGCGAGCAGAGCACGGGGATGATCAGGAAGTGATGGATCGGCAGGTGAGAGAATTTCCAGTAATAAACAATCAGGCTGATGATTATGGCGCCGACAAATCCCCCGATCAAACCTTCGATCGTCTTGTTCGGTGAGACCGCGGGGGCGAGTTTGTGTTTGCCGAGCCACTTCCCTATCCCCATCGCGGCGGTGTCGCCGACCCAGAGAATGCCGAAAAGCAACATCAGCAAGTCGCCATTGACCGCGGGTTTGATATTCTGAGCGACGAGGTAATCATTGCCGATGAGATAAACGATCGGGTAGAGACATCCGATATAGGCCACTCCCCAGACGAGCCGAGTGTAACGGCGGAAGAGGTCGGATGGAGCTTCCTTCCCCATCGCCAGGATCATCCCAGTGATCAGCATGAACGGCACGACGGCCGCGCCACCGGCGACCGGATAGATGAGCCAGGAGAATCGCATGAACGTGTTGCGGGTCAAGTCATCGAAGGGGACCGCCTTATACGCGACAAAAAAGCAGGCCGCAACCGCAAGATAGGTGAACCAGAAGAGAAATCGTTTCGGGCTGATGCCCTCGCCGTGGAGGAACTCGTAGGTCGCCACCGCGGCGAAAAGCGCGATCATGCAGAAAAGCCAGAGCGATCCCTGGAAGCAGATCCAGAGAATGACGGGGATAGCGACCGCGGCGACCGCGATGCGGCTAAGCAGATTGCGGCTCATCTTCGGTCTCCCCGGCAACTTTGCCGAATCGACGTTCACGACCCTGGTACGCAAGTACCGCTTCGAACAGCTCCTGCTTGCCGAAATCGGGCCAGAGGGTGTCGATGATATAAAGCTCGGTGTAGCTCGTTTGCCAGATAAGGAAATTGGAGATGCGCATTTCACCCGATGTACGGATCAGCAAATCCGGATCGGGGATATTGGCGGTGTAGAGGAACTCCGAAAATGTCTTCTCATCGATATCGTTAACATTCATCACGCCGGCTTTGACGGAGGTCGCGATAGCGCGGACGGCATCGAGGATCTCAGTCCGTCCGCCATAATTGAGCGCGAGATTGAGGACAAGTCCTTTGTTATCGCGGGTGCGACGGACCGCTTCGCCAAGGACCGCGCGGCGTGTCGCGGAGAGGCCCGAGATACGTCCGGTCGTGATCAGCTTGACATCTTTCTCAATCAGTTCATCGATATTGTCGAGAGTGGTTTTGGCGAGAAGCGACATGAGAGCATCGACCTCGGCCTTGGGGCGCTGCCAGTTCTCGACCGAAAAGGTGTAGAGCGTCAGGTACTTCACTCCCAACTCGCCCGAAGCGCGGACCACCCGCTTGACCGCCTCTACCCCGTGCTCATGGCCGTAGGTGCGCGGTTTACTGCGCTGGGCGGCCCACCGTCCGTTTCCATCCATGATAATAGCGATATGGGTCGGGATCCGTTCGGGCCGAGAGAGAATCCGGGCTTTGAGGTCGTCGAGTTGGTCGGTCATAGCGCAGTCAAAGTAGTCGGGTGTGATGCCGGACGCAAGCGCAAATGCGGCAAGCGGCTACCGGTGAATTGTCAGGCTATCGAACCGGGTCTCTATCCGATAACTGGTTGAATAGAAAAGTCCGTCCTGGGTCGCGACCTCCCAGATGGAATCCGGGAAGATGAAGCCATCCTGAACCGTGAAACGGAAAGAACGGGTGAACCGTCGAAATCCCGGTTCGGACGGATAATGTAGATAGAGCCAGCGGAGGAAATAGCTGTTCCGGTCGATCACGGCGATTCCAGTTGGAATTTCGGGGCGAGTGGTGTCAGAATCGAACCCGATCGCGATGGATGCTCCACCGGTGTCGTTGGGAAAGTCGTTGAGGTAATAATCGTCCTGGAAAACGTTTACGTAGTCGAGTCGGACATCGCGGATCTTGCGAGTAGGCTCACGGCGCATGACCATAGAATCAAGATTACCGAAACTATAGAAGTAGGCGCGTTTGACGGAATCGACCCAGGCGATCTTCCCTTCATCACGAATCTCTTTGTAATAGCTGGTGGCGATAAAGGAGTACGAAATACCGCGCGCGTGCGGGTCGCCGCTGGTCAGAGTAGCATCGGCCCGTTTCCAGTAGTAAGAAAGAATCGGGTCATTTGGGATAGCGGGGGTATCATCCTGCGCCATGAGAGCGAGCGACAGGCTTGTGACAAAAAGGAGCAAGCAGGCTATTATAGACCTTTTTTGTCTTGACATCGGAGCCGTTCCGTTCATATTAGTTATACCAATGACCTGTCGTTCGGACAGGGCGAGCCAAACATATCATTTCCCGACGGCAGCCACAACCTGCTTTTCATCTCTCTGTCGGTTGCCGGAATCGGACCCCAGGAGGAAAGTATGACCGTACGAGAGCTCCTGAACTCCAAGTCCCAGCGCCAGGTGGTGACGGCCTCCACCGACACCAAGATCCGCTCCGCCATGAATCTGCTGATCAAAAACGAGGTCAGTTGCCTTCCAGTAGTGAATGACCAGAATGAGCTGGTCGGGATAATCTCGGACAAGGACATCTTCCGTCGGGCGTATCATGACTGCCACAGTTTCGCGGATATGGCGGTCGGGGAATTGATGACCTCTGATGTGATTGTCGGGCTGGAAGCGGATGGAGTCAGGTAAAACCCCGGAATTATT
>CAYNIJ010000025.1:0-2394 GCA_964397415.1 uncultured Ignavibacteriales bacterium
GTTTGTTTGGTGCGCAGGTATTTGATGAGGCCAGAGATGATTCGCCCCACTTTGTCGGCTTGCGCGTAATTCGACTCAAATGCGTCCTTGGACAAATACCCTTGGTCCACCGCGATATACAGATGGCTTCGAACTTCGGCAGATGACGACATGGCAATGAACAGAAACTGCACGAACTCTTTATTTGAACGACGTACAAACCCTTCAGCAATATTGGCCATCACCGAACCTGCAGCGCTCTGAATCTGACTACAGAGGCGCGCATCTCGTTTCCATGCAGAGTTCTGTTCGATGGCTTTGTAGACTTGCCGCGTCAGTTGTCTGGCTTCCTTCCAGCAATCGAGCTCTTCAAAACGAGTTAACTTCATAGGAATATTGGTTTGTCTGGTCGATCTGGTTTGTTTAGTTGGTCTGATTGATTTGGTTCGTTTCGTTTATCTGGTTGCTCTTCTACTGAACCAAACAAACTAGACAAACCTCTTCAACCAAACGAACCAGAGCCGGAGACAGCTCCGCCCTTTCACTTACAGATCCACATCGCACGCGCCACACAAAATTCAAGCCACGCGCGGTAGCGCCACGCTTTATTCGGGCAGGCCGAGTCTCAGTACCTTTTCTCGTGGCACTCCCGACTGTACCAACTGTTCTTCACAAGCTGCCGCATGATCGAGATCAGTGATCAACACCCGATCAAATTGCCATCGACTAATCCTGTCAGGTAAAGAAACTGGACAAGAAAGAAATGACTCGCGCGGATTCCCATCAATGAATCCCACACAGTCGATATTCATCTCTCGAAGCGACAAGTATGCGAGTTCGGCTAACTCCGTCGTCCCATAGATCACAACCCGCTGACCATGAAAGCCATCGAACGTGGACATCATCTCCTTTAGCCGAGCCCGCATATCTCGGTAGTACGAGAGCGAGTACTGCATGTAGAGATAGGTCAGCCGAGACTTTTCCGCAAGTCCTTGCGGGGTCAAAAGATACTGAATGCGGTTGCGAGGAATAGTGGTGATCTTGATGTAGCCCTTGCGGGCCAGACGTTTGAGATACAGATTGGTCAGGCCGAGAGCGACACCAAGTTTCGTCGAGAGCGATCGCTGCGTCACGCCAGCATCGCGCTCGACTTCGGAGAGCAAAAGGAGATCCCGTTGACCTTGCACGTTCATTGGGACAACCCCAACAGATCGTTGCGTTCACGATATGAACATACAAGTTATTGTGAGTCAAGCCAAATTATGGCCCTGCGGTTACTGAAGAGCCCTGACCAAAACGGGACAACATTGAACGACTATCCAGATGAAACGGCGGCTATGAGAGAGGAACCGCGCCTGCGAGAAAGGTACATTGGGCAGATACAACCTATCGGCGATTCGAACCGGCAGCGTACATGCGAACGAGCGCCCGATCATCATCCTTATCCGTCATACTTCTCGATCAGCGTATGCCCATAGCGAAATCGCTCATACCGTCTGATCCATTTATTCTTGAGGTTGGTCCAGCGCCGTTCAACCCAATTGCCTCGCACAGTTCGGTTCCACTTCTTCTTGAAATGGGCAAGATTCTCGGCGGGGTAGACCTTCGTTTCGGATCGCTTAATGGCATCCTGCGTCACCATGCCGAAATGATGAATGAGCACCGATCCCGTCATGCCGACCGAGGACTTCGCCACACCTGAGAGTCTGTGAAAAATTCCCCGCTCTCCCCATGTCCTCTCTGCGTATGGTATAGAGAGGGCACCATGATGGGAGGGCTGGGGCAATGACCAAGACACAGGCACGAGTGCTGCGGCCGAACCGAGGGCAGATGGAATTGCGGGCGAGCGACCTGGAGTCGCTGCTGCCGGAAGGGCATCGTGCACGACTGGTGTGGGCCTATGTCGAGCGGCAAGACCTGACGCGCTTCTACGCCGGCATCCGGGCAGTCGAAGGCCGCGTGGGACGATCAGCGATTGCGCCGGAGATACTGCTGGCGCTGTGGCTGTACGCCACGCTCGACGGGGTGGGCAGTGCGCGGGAAATCGTTCGACTGACCGAAGCCCACGAGGCGTACCGGTGGTTGTGTGGCGGGGTACAGGTCCATCATCACACCGTCTCCGACTTTCGCACGGATCACGGCGAAGCACTGGATGAACTCCTGAGCGTCAGCATCGCCAGCCTGATGGCGGCGGGGGTGGTCACACTCAAGCCGGTGGCGCAGGACGGCATCCGGGTGCGCGCCAGCGCCGGGGCGGGATCATTCCGCCGGAAAGAGAAACTGGAAGGTTACCTGGATACGGCGCGGGCAGAAGTGGCGCGGCTGAAGGCCGAATTGGAAGCCGACCCGGCGGCAGCGGAACGGGCGCGGGACGCCGCGCGTCGGCGAGCGGCACACGAGCGGGAGGCGCGGCTG